>DAINBY010000006.1:0-166574 GCA_036732685.1 Candidatus Cybelea sp.
AGCTCTATCTCGTCGCCGATCTGCTCGACAAGCAGATCGTCGACGTCGACGGCCGTAAGGTCGTGCGTATCAACGATATCGAGGTGGCGAATACGGGCGGCCGGTTACGCGTCGTCGCGGCCGACGTCGGTCTGGCGGGATTGCTGCGCCGTCTCGGGTTGCGATCGTTGGGGCGGGGCTGGATCTCGCGCATCCACAACGCACCGCGTTCGATGATCGCCTGGGACTCGGTCGCGCCGATTCGCGAAGTCAACCCGTCGCACGTCCGTCTTTCCGTCAAGCAAAGCCGCCTCGCGCGGCTCCACCCGTCGGAGCTCGCCGAGATCATTGGCGATCTTTCGTCGCGCGAAGCGCTCGCCGTCGTCGGACAGCTCGACGACGAAACCGCCGCCGACGCATTCGAGCATCTCGACTCCGAGACGCGCAAGAGTCTGATCGACGAGATCGGCACGGAACGCGCCGCCGACATCATCGAAGAGATGGACGCCGACGACGCCGCGGATCTTCTCGCGGATCTTCCGGAAGAACAGCAGACCGAGTTGCTCGCCGAGATGAACGCGTACACCGCCGGCGAGCTTCGCGAACTCGTCAAGTACGATGAAGATACTGCGGGCGGCATGATGACGACCGATTACGTCTGGATCTACCCGCACCGAACGACCGAAGCGACGATTCGTAAGATTCGCGAGATCGCGCCTGCCTCGGAGTTTATCTACTACTTGTACGTGCTCGACAAGGAAGACCGTCTGCTCGGCGCGCTCTCGTTGCGCGCGCTCCTGCTCGCACTGCCGACCGCCTTCATCGACCGGATCATGGAGACGGACTTGGTGACGGTCGCCCCCGACGCGCCCGCGGTCGACGTCGCATCGACGATAGCGAAGTACGACCTGCTCGCGGTTCCGGTCGTCGACGACGGCGGAACGATGCTCGGCATCGTCACGGTCGACGATGCCATCGACGCGATCATGCCCGACGACGTTGCAAAGAAACTCCCGCGCGTGCGCCGGCACCGTCCGCGACATGCCGTAACGTGAAACCCGAGGAGGTCGTCGAATTCGGCGAAGCGCTCGCGCGGATCGCCGCTGCGGGAGGCGGCGCGAAAGCGCTCGCCGCGCACCTCGCTAAAGCCGCCGGCGGCGGCGTGCTGCTGGAGGATTCGCAGTGGCGCCCGCTGGCGACGGCGGGCGCGGGAGAGATTCCCGCAAGCGCCCGCGGGATCGTCGAAACGGGCGCTCGCGGACGTGCGCAGCGCGTCACTGCGGGAGAGACGAATCTCGGGTGGCTCTCGCTCTGCGGGGGTGCAGCCGAGACCGATCTGCTTCTGCGACTGACCGCGGCCGCGATCGGCCTCGAGCTCTCGCGCAACGGCGCGATCGTCCGCGAGCGCAAGGGAGGCTTTTGGGAAGCGCTGCTCGCGGGGACCTTTCACGATGCAAGTGCCGTGCGCGACGAAGCCGCCGCGCGCGGAATTGCGTTGGCGCCCCAGTACATCGCGATCGCACTTGAAGCCGACGATCTCACCGCGCTGCGATCGCTCGCAACCCCAACCATTGCCGCGGCCGGAGGTGACGTCGGAATCGTCGCGCGCGGCGCCGCGCTCCTATTCTTAGCACCGGCAGCGCGCACGCTCGACGCGAGCAACGCGAAGACGGCGGCAAGCCTACTGCCCAAGAGCGCCGCACGCCGAAAACCGCCGCTTCGCATATCGGGAGGCGCCGGCACCGTCGAACCGCCGCTGGCGATCCGAAGGAGCGTGGAATGCGCCGAAGCGGCGCTCGCAATCGGACGGCGCATTCACGGAGCCGGGCACGTGGCAATCTACGAAGAGCTCGGCGCCTACCGGCTTCTCTACGAGGGCGCCGACGTCGAACGGTTGCGGGTCTTTGCCTCTGAGACGCTCGCGCCGTTGCGCGGCTACGATGAAAAGCATCAGACGGAACTGGAGCGAACGCTCAAACTCTACTTTCAAGCAGGGCAGAACGTGAAGACCGCGGCCGCCGAGCTGAACGTTCATCGCCATACGGTCTTCTACCGGCTGCGGCAGATCGGCGAGATTTCGGCGCGCTCGTTCGACAGCCCACACGACCAACTCACCCTTCGTCTGGCGGTTGCAATCGATGAGCTCTACGACTCGAAGTGAATGGCGCCGGCCCTCGGCAAAGCGCGAGGTCATCCGGTTGGCGAGCGAGCGCGACGTGCGCTTCGTACGCTTGGTCTTCGCCGATATCTTCGGTGTAAGCAAGAACGTTTCGATCCCGATCGACGAGCTGGAAGCCGCCCTCGACGGTCGCGTTACTTTTGACGGCGGGTCGATCGACGGGTTCGTGCGCGGCGAAGAGCTCGACATGCTCTTGCGGCCCGATCCCTCCACGTTTGCGGTCTATCCTTGGCGCGCGGCCGGCGATGCCTACGAGGCTCGCCTCATCTGCGATATCGCGATGCCCGATGGTTCGCCGTTCGAAGGCTGTCCGCGCACGACGCTACGGCGCGCGATCGAGAGCGCGGGCGCGCTGGACGGAGTACGCATAGCCCTCGAAGTCGAGTTCTACCTCTTCGAACGAAAGGACGGCGTGGCCGCATCGACCGCCACCTCAGACGTCGGCTCGTACTTCGATTTCTCCGCGAACGACCGCGGCGAGGAGGCACGCAACGCAATCGTGGCCGCCTTGCGGGCTATGGGCGTTCCAATTTCTTCGGCACATCACGAGCACGGTGCCGGCCAGCACGAGATCGACGTCGCGCACGACGATCCGCTCTCCGCGGCCGATCACGCGCTGACGCTGCGCACGATCGCAAAACATATCGCCGCAGATTACGGTCTCGAAGCGACGTTCATGCCAAAACCGCTCGCCGAATGCGCCGGCAGCGGTCTCCACGCGGACTTTCGGCTTGCCGCATCGGGCGATGAAGAGAGCACGCTCTACGTGGTCGGCGGATTGCTCGGGCACGCCGCCGCGACGACCGCGATCTGTAATCCTACCGTCAACTCGTACAAACGATTGGTCGCCGCGTGGGATGCGCCGATTTATACGGTCTGGTCGGAGCGCAGCGCGAACGCGCTGGTGCGCGTTCCGCCCGGACAGGAGAACCCGCGGATCGAGATGCGCAGTCCCGATCCGGCCTGCAATCCCTACCTCGCGCTGGCCGTTTTAATCGGTGCGGCATCCGACGGAATCGCGCAGCGGACGCTGCCCGGGCCCGCACTCGTCGGCTCGACCTACAACCTCACCGAGAAAGAACGCCGCGAGCAGGGGATTCGGACGCTCCCGAAATCTTTGCGCCAGGCGATCGTGGAGCTCGACGCCGACACGGTCGTCCGCGCCTCGCTCGGCGATCATCTCTACCACGCCTTCCGCGATGCGAAGCTCGAGGAGTACGAGCGCTATCGTCGCGCCGTCCATCCCTGGGAGCGCGATCAGTATCTGCGGCTGTATTGAGCGGCGACCGCGAATCGAAACCCGATGAAGAGTAGAGCGCTCTTGCCCATCGCCGTATTCGTCTTCACGGCGGGGCTCGCCGCGCTCGCCATGCTCTTCTTCGCGCCCGATTGGCTGCGGCGAGAAGTGCGAATCGTGGCGTGCTACGACGCCGGTGTGATTGCGATGATGATCTGGTATTGGCGGACGATCCTACGGGCGAAGGCCGATCAAGCCAAAGTCTGGGCCGCTTCGGAGGATCCCGGGCGCGACGCCGTCTTCGTGCTCACGTTGATGGCCGTTGCCTTCGGATTCGTCGCCGCACTGGAGATTCTCGCGCGCGGTCCGCACGACGCATCCGCGCAGCATACCGCGGTCGGCGACACCGTTGGATTCGCCGCCGTCGCACTCGGCTGGATGTTGATCCATACCGTGTTTTCGTTCCGGTACGCCCATCTGTACTACCGCGATAGCGATCGCGACAAGGAGAGCGACCGCGGGCTCACCTTTCCCGGGAAGGACGAGCCCGACTATATGGATCTCGCGTACTTCTCGTTCGTGATCGGCATGACGTTTCAAGTCTCCGACGTGCAAATTACCTCAAAAGGCATTCGCCGGTTCGTGCTCGGACACGCGCTGATATCGTTCGCTTACAACACCGCGATCCTGGCGCTCGTCGTCAACGTCGTTTCGGGTTTACTCCACTAGTCCCGCGGGCGCTACCGAGCAACGCTGACGGCAGCGCCGAACGGATAGTAGAATCCCTTGAGCGTCTTGAAGGGCGCGCCGCCGCCCGGATAGTGCCAGAATCCGACGGTTCCGGGGCTCTGCGCGTTCGGTCCGATCAGCGTCGAGCCGTCGATCCAAAACTGCTCGACGTTGGTGCCGCCCTTTAACGTGATGGTGTGCGCGACGTGACCCGTAGCGCCCATACGATAAATTACGCCGGCGCCACGGTTACTGACGGCGACGTAGGTCCCGTCCCACATCGTGCCGCCAGGATTGGCGAACTTCTGGGCCAGCTTGGACTTCTGCAGCGCCTTGCCGCCCTTGGGCAACTCCACCAAGATAACGTTTCCATAGCGGTCCCATGCGTCGGCGAAGAGATTGCCCTTTCCGTCGTAGCCGCAAAACCACGTGGCGTCGACGTCCTTGTCGCGATAGATCGAGGGCTTGCCCTTCGCTTTCGGATAGATCGCGAGTGCGCCATCGGAGAATGACGAGAGCTGCGTCAGCGCGAGATTCCCGGTAACCGAATCGACGGAGCAGCCGTACGGCGCGCCGGTGGTCGTGAGTTTTCTGATCGGAGTCGTGCCGCCGTGCGCGTAGACCACGACCGGACCCGCCTCGTCGACGACGAAGACGTCGCCCGCTTTGTCGGCGCAGAGTCCCGCGACCGATCCGAATCCCGTCAGCTCTCCGGCGGCAACGCCGTCCGGATACGTGAAGACGTCGACGGCGTTCGCACCGAGATCGGAGATGTAGAGCAAATCCCGCGCTTTCGCGTGCGCAGCCGTCCACGAAACGGCCTGCGCGCTATTCGATGCGAGTACGGCCGACGGCAAAGATCTGCCGCAGCCCGCGAGCAGCGTGGCGCAAACGCCAAGCAAGACGCGGCACAAAGCCGGAGTCCTCATATTCGGGTATTCTACCACGCTTGGGGCTCTCGAGCAAAGCGCCCGGCGGTGCCGGCGCCACCCGCGAAGAAAGACTCGCCAATGACGTCAGATCGTATCGCTCCGCGCTACGGCGCGGTCCTCATCGTATGCGCCATCGTTGCCGTGATCGCGGTGCTTCCGGAGCGGTACCAAATCGTACCGAGTTGGCTCGGCTACGTGGAGGCGGTGATTCTCATCGTTCCGATGACGCTCGTCTCGCTCACGCACGGACAGGCGTTTTGGCGACGAACGGAACGGCTCGTCGAGTTCGTCGCAGCCGGAAGCGCTCTGGTCTTCAACTCGGCAAACTTGCTCTTGGCCGCGTACAATCTCGTCGAGAACCCCAGCAAACTCGAGCCGGTGACCCTGTTTTACACGTCGATTGGAATCTGGGCCGGCAACGTTTTGATCTTCACCTTGATCTATTGGCTGGTCGATGGCGGCGGTCCCGATGCCCGGTTGAACCATACCTCGCACTATCCCGACTTCGACTTCCCGGCGATGGACGACGACGCGCACGTCGCCCCGGGCTGGCAGCCCGGGATGGTCGACTATCTCTTCTTGGCCTTCACTACCTCGACCGCATTCAGCCCGACCGAAGCGATGCCGCTGACGCCGCGTGCTAAAATTCTGGTCATCGTTCAGAGCAGCATTTCGCTGATCACGATCGTGATCGTAGCCGCCCGCTCGATCAACATTTTGAGATAGCGCCGAGCGTGTGCTCCTCGACACGCAATCGTCTCCCGTTCGAAGCCGGTCGTTTCGATGAGAGTATTGATGCACGCGGTGCAGAATGGGCCGGGAATGACGTCGGAGAGAGTAAACTTTCACCGCGATTTGCGGGCCGCAGGCAAGCGGCTCCGAAGGCGCGTCCCCAGAGCATCTCACGCGGAGTTGCCGCTTTCGCCTAGCCGCGACCCGCTCGGGATTCTCCGGCGCACCGATGCCGATCGAATACCGGAACTCGTGCCGATTCGTTATGGGCGCATGCTCGCGTCACCGTTCGCCTTTTACCGGGGAGCCGCGGGGGTCATGGCAGCCGATCTCGCCCACACTCCGGCAATCGGCGTCACCGTTCAGGCGTGCGGTGACTGTCACCTCAAAAACTTTGGCGGCTTCGCTACTCCCGAAAGAAACATCGTTTTTGATATCAACGATTTTGACGAAACGCTGCCGGCACCGTGGGAATGGGACGTCAAACGGCTCGCGGCATCGTTCGCCCTCGCCGTTCGGGAGAACCGCCTACCGAAGGCGGTGGAGCGCGACGCGACACTCGCCTGCGTCGGCGCGTACCGCCGGGCGATCCGCGAGTTTGCCGAGTTCGATCCGCTCGCCATCTGGTATGCGAAGCTCAGGGCTGAGGACTTCTTATCGTGGATGCCTGCGGTCGAGCGCGAGCGGATCGAACGCCGCATTACGAAGGTCGCTGCAAGACGGGGCGCCGACGTCGATTACCCGCGGCTCGCCGAGGTCGTGAACGGAGAAACCCGTATCCACGATAGCCCGCCGTTGATCTTCCACCCCGATGTCGTGCAAACGCCCGCCTTTGCGCTTGGAATCAAAAACATACTCAAGCAGTATCGCGAGAGCCTCGCCGACGATCGTCGCATGCTCTTTGACCGATATCGTTTCATCGACGCCGCTATCAAAGTGGTGGGAATAGGCAGCGTCGGCACGCGATGCTGGATCGTCCTACTAATGTCGGGTGCAAACGATCCCCTGTTTTTGCAGATCAAACAGGCACACGCGTCGGTCTTAGAAGCGTATGCCGGCACGAGCACGTACGTTCATCACGGCCAACGCGTCGTGATGGGTCAGCGGCTCATGCAGGCCGCATCGGACATCTTCTTAGGGTGGACGACGGGTCCCAATGGGGATTTTTACGTGCGGCAGCTGCGCGACGCGAAGATATCTGCTAACGTCGAAAGGTTTGACGCGCGGTTGTTCGGAGCGTACGCTCGCGCGTGCGGTTGGAATCTTGCGCGCGCTCACGCAAAATCCGGAAACGCACCGATCGTCGCTTCCTATTTAGGCAAGAGCAGCGAGTTTGATGAAGCGCTCGGCAGATTCGCAACCGCCTACGCCGATCAAGCCGAGCGCGACTACATCGCGCTGAAATCGGCGGCAGAGGCTAGGGGAATGGAGGCATTTCGCGAGTAGATCTCGTGTCGTCCGGAGGCTTGCCCCTCAGCTCCCAGCTTAAGTCGTTAGCGCGCTGAGCCACCGCAGCGCGCTCAGGCTTGGAAGGAAGCAATACTCGCCGCCGCGGGTGATTACGAATCGCGGCAAAGCGATCAGCTGCTTTCGCAAGGGCCGGTGCGGTATCGAGAAGGTCTCCGCGCCGTCCGCCGCACCCGCGATCGGGTCGCGCTCCGTACTTCCGCCAAAGAACGCGCTGCTGTTCATCCACTCACTCTGCACAAACTCGAACTGTCGGCCGAGATTCGAGCCAATAAAAGCAAACATCAGCCCCCGATCGACTCCATCATCGTCGAGGACGCCTTCGGGGAGAGTTGGGCCATAGGCCGTTCCGCGACGAATCATGCGGTGGATCCGCATAACACCGGCGATCTTCGAATCCCGCGGATTCAACCGGCGTATGTGCGCCCCAAGCGGCGTGCTGTAGCCGATCGGATCGTCGGCAAAGAGAAACGCGTTGTTGCGTTTGGAATCTGATCCAACTTCGGAATCATCGCGATCCGGACAGAGCGCTAGCGGCGCGCCGCTTCTCCAGCGACCCATCATTTTCGCCGCTACGAGTTGCTCGTCGTCGGAGGTCGTCGCGTTGGCTTTGAGATAACGCCGGAAAGCAGCGACGCACTGATGCAGTTTGCGAAACGCGACGTAGCTGCCGTTGCGCCCGAGCACGTTAGGCTGAGGTATTGGAGGCGACTCGCTGATCTCGTCGGGGTAGCCCAGCACGAACTCGCCGGCCTTCAAAGGCACCTCCTGCGGGTTGGTGCCGGGAATGCCGCTGCCTTCAATCGCGGGATGGCTAATGCCGTCCTTGAAACCGAACGGTTCGGTCTCGTTGGGAAGAACGTGGCAATCTTGCCGCCAAATGGGCTCGATTCCCTTAACATCGGCTATGGCCGCGCGAGCGCGGCGCAGCGCAGGCTCCAGATGGGTTGCGTCCTTCGATATCGCCGTGAGGACGACGTGCACGTCGGGCGAGCCAAGCGGTTTCTCCCAGCGTTCGGGGGTGCTTTCGCAAACATCGCCAAGTTGGGTCGCGCGCGCAGCCATGCCTTGCTGGAATTGCGGAGAAAACGTTTCCAGCGATTCTTGGGGTACTCCAAGCGCCTTCAATCCCTGGTAGCTCAGAGCGGCGCTAACCCACGTATCGCGCTCCGGACTCTCCGGATTCGCAGCCGGGGAGACGACGGTGCTCAACCGTCCCATGAGCGCTCGGCCGGCGACGCGATCGTCGATGCGCACGATGATGTAGCAAGCGTCAAACGGGGTCGGACGCGGACGAAGGACGCCGCTCTGAATGTCGTTGAGCTCGAGCATCGCCTAGCTCCTACTTCGTTGCGAGATTCTTCCAGAAACGCACGAGGCTTTCGTCACCGCCGAACAAGGTTGTGAAAATCGTGGAATCTGCGAGTAGAATGTCGCCGGCACGCTTCCCGGAAGGCGGCATCCACAAGAACATATTGAATTCGCGATTGCCGGCCGCGCTGAACGGATGCGGTCTCGATATGTCGATCGGCTGGCGTGCAAGGACGCGAATCGCCCTGGGGTCGTCGTTCGTCACCGCGTAGTGCGGCAGATGCATGTGGAAGACGAAGGTTTTGACTCCGTTGAGCCAGCCACGGTCGTCGAGGTCGTTGGCAGTCAACAGCGGGACGGTCTGCGTCGTTCCGGGCAGCGTGGCCGGGCGAAGACCCCAGCGGTTTTCGACCGGCACGTTGAGCCCTCGCATTAAAGAGCGCGTATATTTTCCGAAACGCTGCTGGCGCGGAACGAGTGCGTCGCCGTGGTGATGATACTCCTGATCGCGTTCCTTTAGATCTTGCGACGCGCCCACGTCGTGGTGCGGTCCGAGAATTAGGCAGGTTCCCTCGCGTTCCAAAAATCTCTCGATCGCCGAGATCTCGTCGGGTGACGCCTCTTGTTCGGTAACCATGTGATCGAGGCCGAAAACCATCAGCGTATCAGTATCGGCGAGAATACGATCGTCGATCGGCAGCTTTTGTCCGGCTTGGTCGACCCGTTGGTATACCGCGACCGGCTGCTCCGCCGTTTCTCCGACGACGCCTTGAAAGTTGACGAGCGACAGGTGAAAAAGCTCGAGCGTCCCTTCGATTCCCTGCAGGAACAGCCGCTCCGAATACTCCTCGGTTTCGTAAGCGGGCCATGCAACGCGGCGAACCTCCGTTATCGTCGAAAAACGGTTGTCCAGCTCGGTAACGTCGCGGTTGGCCTCCCACGGATAGCTCCACGTCCAGTAGACGCTGAAGCGGCGCTGTCCTCGCGAGTATTTGCGCGGGACGTGCAACTGGTTATACGTTCGGCCCGTAACCGGCGTGGTACTCATCGCTCAGTCCTCAGATAGCGGCTTACTGCATTTGATCGAGCATTTCGCCCAACGCGTGCTTTACGCGCAACGCTTTCTTGATCTCGTCGGCGCTGACGTATGGATATTCGGCGTACTCTAGAAAACTTGGCCGATGGTGATCGCGGACAAATTTAATGAACGCCGGAATGTTGGTCTTCCAGTCTTCGGGAAAGCCCTCGAGGTTTTCAAAAGCCGTGTTCAGGCCAAGGCTCGTAAAAAGCGCTACGGCGTCGTCAGTGTATTTATCAAAGTCGGTATCGAAGATTCCCTGATACATGAAATAGGTATCGGCGCCGATGTCAAAGAGCACCCACTTCAAGTAATGCAGCTTCAGCGGCGCTAGGATATCCGGAGCGGTCGGCAACGTCTTCTCGATCGTAGCGGCGTAGCCTCGCATTGCTTCCTCGCGGCCCGGCTTCAGCTTCGCGATGATGGTGAAGCCGTAGCAAGCCGGAGTCTTCGGAAAGACCGGACCGTAATTGCCCTGTTCGAGCTTGAAATATCCTCCTTTGGGTATCGCCATCGCCTGTGGCTTGGACCACTCGGGCTCCTGGGTTGGCATAGCGACGATCTCCTTTGTAGCAGTGGCGGGACGAGGACGTTCGGTTTACGGTGCATCGGCCCTCCGGAACGCAGGTGATTAGACCGCGGCGGGCATATCGGCGTCATGGAGTGGCAGAAATTGGGGTCGCTTGCGCGCTTATCGCTGCCCTCTCTTGCGGAGGGCAATCGGAGACAGCTGCCTCTCCATCTCCGTCCGCCACCAGCAGGCCTTATGCGGCGCTCACCGACCCATGCGGGGGCGCGCAAGAGCTTCTTAAGAAATATCTCTCGGCCTCGCCGTGCGTTTTCGTGCGCGGACAGGCGAGTATTCAGGCAACGTACGCCGGGACGAACGTTCCGGCGATCTTCTCTTACACAACCAAAGGAGCCACTCACACGCTAACGGAGTCAAGCCACTCGTTTGGTTATCCGGGCGCTCTGCTTCATATCGGTCTAACTCCGACGTCGCAAGTGACCATTGTCCTGCCGTCGTTCTCGCAGATCAACAGTTCACAAGCTGGAACCACCGCCGGCACCGCCGATATGGAATTCCGCTATAAGCAGCTGGTCTATTCCGATCCCAAGCGGGGCATTCTGGGCGGCGTCCTCGCAACGTACCAAGCCCCGACCGGATCGCCCGGATTGACGGCCCCCGCGCCGTCATACGAGATTAATCCGCTGCTGAACATCGCGCTCAACCAGTCTCGATCGATTGGAGAGAATCTTTCCTTCCCGCTCGACAACGTTCCGGCGACGAACTCGAATGCATCGATCCGCGCTTGGAACTTTTCGCCGCAAGCAGTCACGTTCTGGCGCTCGCCCGGCGGTACGCTCCTGGCAGCCGTCGTGCAGTACGGTTTTTCTTCCAACACCCTCTACTTGACCCTTAACGCGGCACAGCTCCTTACGCGCAACTTCCAGCTTCAAGGGACATATGGCGGCAATAGCGCGTCGGTCGACTACGTGAACCCTATCGAAGACATCGGCCGGCCGACGGGAACGGCGTATCGTAGGTCGTTTACCATCGGCGTGAGCTACCTGATCGGCCACAGCGAGCTTCCCTCACGATGACCGACGCGCGAGAGTTCGACGTCGTCGTCATCGGCGCCGGTCCGGCCGGCACAACCGCGGCGCTTCGTGCTGCGGACCTTGGTGCAAAGACGGCGCTCGTCACCCGTGGCGCATTTGGCGGTATGGCAGCCAACGAGGGCCCCATTCCGGTACGCACGCTCGCGCACGCGGCGCGGCTCGTACGCGAAACGCGTCAGCTCTCGCGGTACGGAATCGCGGTGACGGGCCCTTCGATCGACTACACGCAGTTGGTCCGGCGTGCGCGCGAGGTCATCGGGGAAGCGCGAGCGCACTCCACGCTTCTCGAACAAACGATAAAGGCCGGCGTCGCGCTCTTCGAAGACGCGGGGACGGCAAGCTTCGCGGATGAGCGAACGATCGAAAGCGAGCGCGGTCCAACGGTGCGTGGGGGCAGAGTCATCGTCTGTTCCGGTGGAGTCAGCCGCGCGCTAATCGTCCCCGGCGCGGACCTGACGGTGACGCCTGCCGACGCCTTCGGTCTGAACGACGTTCCGAAATCACTGATCGTCATAGGTGCCGGCTCGACCGGAGCGCAGGTCGCTTCGATCTTCAATGCACTCGGCTCACACATTACTCTGTGCCAGACGGGGCCGCGGATCGTCCCCACTGAGGACGTCGACGTGTCGCGCGAAGTTGCGCGCGCGTTTCGTGAGGATGGGATCGATGTCCGTGAGAACTTCGGGACGATCTCGCATTTTGAGCGCCTCCCGGAGGGCGTCCGAATGATGGTAGGCCAAGGTCCGGATACGATCGCTGTCGAGGCGGAGTACGCGGTCTGCGCGATCGGTTGGATCGCCGACAGCGAGGGATTAAACTTGGCGGTCGCCGGCGTCCAAACGAACGCCAATAGCTTTATCGAAGTTGACGACACCCTACGTACGTCCGCCGAGCATATTTACGCCGCAGGCGATATACTTGGGCGATCGATGCTCGTCCCTCAGGCAGTACGCGACGGATTCATTGCGGGGAACAACGCGGGCGGGAAGAGTCGGCTCAAGGTACCGCTTGGTGTTGAGCCGATCGGCAGTTTTACCGACCCCGAATATGCCAAAGTCGGCCTCACCGAAGAAGAGGCGCGTTCGGCATACGACGTGCTGATCTCGTGCGCTTCGTACGAAGAAACAACGCGACCGATCGTCGACGGGCGGACCCGCGGTTTCTGTAAGCTCGTGATCGATCGCTCGACGAGGTTACTACTCGGCTGCCATATCGTCGGCGAACGAGCGGTCGAGGTTGCCCAAATGGCGGGAATCGTGATGACTGCGAAGATGGTGGTCGACGACCTAGCAAAAGTTCTGATTTCGTTCCCGACGTACGCGAACGTCTTAAGCCGAGCCGCTCTTCGCGCCGTTCGCACCCACAAGGCACTCTAAGTGCAATCGCGCTGCGTGTTATGCTTCTGTGCTTCACGCCGCAGGATTTCCCAAGCGAACTCAACATCACTGCGTTGCGTGCGCAGATTCCCGATCGCGAGCCGGATCGCGTAGCGGCCATCGATCTTCGTGTGCGAAACGAAGATCTCTCCGGTCAAGTTGACGGCATGCATGATCCCTGCGTTCAGCACTTCCAGCGCCGCTTCGTCGAGCCCCGGCGGCGCATAGCGGAAACAAACGACCGAAAACGGATGCGGAGCGAGCACCTCCCAATGTGGCTCGCTCCGTACCCACAACGCGAACTCTTGCGCGAGCGCAATATGGTCGCGCAATCTCTGCCGAATACCCTCCGCGCCGAAGCGGCGCAGCACGAACCAGAGTTTGAGCGCACGAAAGCGCCGCCCCAATTGTAGTCCATAATCCATATAGTTCACGCCGTCGGATTCCGGCGTCGTCAGATACTCGGGCACCAGAGTGAATGCGCGGCGAACGGTCGATTCGTCTTTCAAGAAGAGCACGGAGAGGTCCATCGGAACGAACATCCACTTGTGCGGGTTGACGACGAGCGAATCGGCGAACTCGACGCCGTCGAAGATCGAGGCAAACTCGGGAATCATCGCCGCGATTCCCGCATAGGCGGCGTCGACGTGCAGCCAGACGTCGAACTCGCGCGCGACCGCGGCGATCTCGCGTAGCGGATCGACCGAGGTCGTCGACGTCGTGCCGACCGTTGCGACGACGGCCATCGGCCGCATCCCCGCATCGCGATCGGCTTCGATCGCCGCACGTAACGCGACCACCCGCATGCGCAGCGCGTCGTCGCAGCCGACTCGCACGACGTTCTCTCGCCCGATGCCGAGCGCAATCGCGGCCTTCTCGACGTGCGAGTGCGTCTCGCCGGTGATGTAGATGCGCAGCGCCGGCAGCGTGCGTCCGGTCATGCCAAGTTCGCGAATCTGCAGATCGAGCGCCTCGCGAGCGGCCGCCAACGCCGTAAATCCCGCAATCGAGGCGGTGTCGTAGATAATGCCCGTCCATTGCGCCGGCAACCCGAGCAAACGCCCGAGCCAGCGCATCGTTACCTCCTCGAGCTCGGTTGCCGCCGGCGAGGTGCGCCAGAGCATCGCCTTGACGTCGAGGGTCGCCGCTAGGGCCTCCGCCGCAATCGCCGCCGGCGCGGCGCTCGTCGCGAAATAGGCAAAGAAGCGCGGGTGATTCCAGTGGGTGGTCGCAGGAACGATGATCCGTTCGAAATCGGCGAGGATTGCTTCGAACGGCTCCCCGGTCTCGGGCGCCTCGACCGGCAATGCCGCGACGACCTCGCCGGGGCGCACCTGCGGCATGACGCGATAGGCCTCGGGGTGCTCGAAGTACCGCTCGATCCACGCGCCGACGCGTGCGAACGCGTCGGCGATCGCCTCCGGTGAGTCCATTGCGTTGGGAGTTGGCGGCTCGGACGGAGAAGGCCCGCGCATGAAGTACCGCACCTACCCGGCCGGCAACGTGACCGTCAGCGAAGTCGGGTTCGGTCTTTGGACGACGTCGACGGGCTGGTGGGGCGAGAAAAGCGATGAGGAGGCGGTCGCGATGCTCCACGCCGCGCACGACCTCGGCATTACGTTCTACGACGCGGCCGACACCTACGGTAACGGTCGCAGCGAGGAACAACTCGCCAAAGCCTTCGCCGGCCGTCGCGATCGCGTCGTCTATGCGACGAAGTTCGGCTACGACTTTTCGAGCGCCGCCGACGACGTGCGGCGCGGGCAATCCGAACTGCCCCAAGACTTTTCGCCGGCCTTCGTTCGCTCGGCGCTCGAGGCATCGCTGCGGCGTCTGCAGACCGACTACGTCGATATCTACCAGATGCACAACGCGCGTATGGCGCAGATCGAAGACGACGCGCTCTGGGAGCTCCTCGAATCGCTCAAGCGCGAGGGGAAGATCCGGATGTACGGCGTCGCGCTCGGCCCGGCGATCGGCTGGCTCTACGAGGGCGTCGATGCAGTGCGAAAACGCAACGTCGCGAGCGTGCAGATCATCTGGAACATGCTCGAGCAGTACCCGGGAGACGAACAGATCCGCGCGGCATACGAGGCGGGCGCCGATACCGGCTACATGATTCGCGTTCCGCATTCGAGTGGAATACTCGAAGGTCACTACACCGCGGAAACGACCTTCGCCAAGAACGATCACCGCCGCCACCGTCCGCGCGAGTGGCTGATCAACGGAATCGAGAAAGTGCGGCAGCTGCGATTTCTCGAGCGGCCCGATCGCACGCTGGGTCAAGCCGCGATCGCATGGCTGCTCCACGAACCGCGCGTAATGACGGTCCTGCCAAACATCTACGACGCAGAGCAGCTCGCCGAGTTCGCCGCCGTATCCGAAGCGCCGCCGCTGGGCGCGAACGAGCTGGCCCGCATCGACGAGCTTTACCGCACGAACTTCGGCCTCGACGAGCCGCCGATGGCGTTCAAGGGAACCATGACGCGGAGCGAGTCCGAACCCGCTCTCAGTGGTACGCCCCGATGAAACTGGAACACATTACGACGCCGCACGCGCCCCAACCAATCGGTGCGTACAGTCAGGCAGTCCAGTGGGGCAACGAGGTCTACTGCAGCGGCCAGATCGCGCTCGATCCGCAGAGCGGCGAGCTGGTCGACGGCGACGCTGCGGCTCAAGCGCAGCGCGCTATCGAGAATCTTGGCGCCGTACTATGCGCCGCCGGATGCCACTACGCCGACGTCGTGAAGACGACGATCTTCCTGATAGACATGAAAGATTTCCCGGCGGTAAACGACGTCTACGAAAAGTACTTCGGCCTGTCGAAGCCCGCGCGCTCGACGGTTGCCGTCGCCGCGTTACCACGCGGCGCCCGCATCGAGATCGATTGTATAGCTAGGACGTAACGCGTTACTGAGGGGCAGTCTCAGGCGATTGCTGTAGCCGCTGCGACTCCTCTTTTGCGATCTCCGCGACGTCGGGATCGAAGGACGTCTGCGCGGCCTTCAGCTGTGCCAGCGCGAGCGCCCGCTGCCCTTGCGCAGCGTACGCACGCGCGAGCAGATACCGCACGCGCCCGTCGTACGGCGCGGCGGCTACGCCCTTGAGCAAGGCCGAGAGCGCGAGCGAATAGAGTCCGTTGTGCTCGTAATCGATCCCGAGGTTCACGTACGACTCGGGAACGTACGGATTGACCGAGATCGCCTGCACGTAGTATGCGACCGCGCGCTTCCAATCGCCGTGCATGTCCGCGAGGTACCCGAAGTTGACGATCGCTTCGGGGCGCTCGGGCTCCAGCTCGTACGCCTTCTTGAACCATGCGCGCGCTTCGTCTTCTCTTCCGGCCTGAATCTGCGCGACGCCGAGATTGTCCAAGCACGCGTAGTTCACGACGTCGATGTTGAGGCAATCGCGGAGATACCTCTCCGCCGTTGTATAGTCGCGGAGGTCCAAGTATGCCATTCCGAGCCGGTTGAGCGCGGCGATCGAGCGCCCATCACTATCGAGCGCGCGCCGGAGATAGAGAATCGCCGAGTTGGGCTGATGGAGCGTTTCGTACACCTCACCCAACTCTTCTTGAATGTTGGTGTCGTTCGGATTGTCGCGCGCGGCGCGCGCCATCTCGGCTTCATACTGCGGCAGATCACCCTTGCGCAGATGGAGAAAGACGAGGTCACGAATCGAATCGGTTCCCGGCAGCGCGTCCTGGAACTCGACGATCGCCGCATCGATGTTATTTTGGGTCGCATAGACCACCCCGAGGCGATTATGCGACTCCTTGTCGTGGGGGTTGCGTGCCAAGAGGCCGCGGTAAATGGCTTCGGCCTGATCGAATCGCCCTTGGCGATAGTAAAGATCGCCGAGAAAGCGCGCCGCTTCATCGGCATCGGAGTGTGTCGCCACGAACTGCTGGAGACCCTCGACCGCGCGGTCCATCTCTCCGGCGGCGATGAGTTCGCGCGCGTACGTGATCGCGGCCCGCTGGTCGGCAAGCTTGTGGGCCTCGGGCGTGATAATCGATTCCTGGGCCGGCGCCACGGCCGAAGCGATAAGCATCGTCCCCGGCAGCAGAGCGGCCAAGGCAAGCGCGCGAAGGGTGCGTCGAATCATGGCAGGTACCTCAACCATACTATAGCGCACCGCCCCGCCACGCCGTGACGCCTGCCCGCCCTCCTATCGTACCAGCGGGAGAACGTTGCTCGGCGTTATGGGATAGAAGGCCATTGCGATCACGAGGACGGCGCAGATTGCGGCGCTCGCCCAAGCGAGCGGCACGAACGGACGAAGCTCCCGAACCTCGCCGTGCTCGCGCTCGTACATCGCTCGAATGAACTTGACGTAGGCGTAGAGCGAGATCGCCGTTCCCACGATCAGCAGTGCGGCGAGCCAAACGTATCCGCTCGCGACGCTGCTCGAGAGAATCAAGATCTTCCCGAGAAAGCCGGCGGTCGGCGGCAAGCCGGCCAGCGCCAGCAGAAAGATCGTCATGGCGGCGGCTAGCCACGGGCGGCGGTAACCCAACCCACGATAACGTGCGAGATCGGCCGCTTCCTCGCCGTCGTCCGAAATCGCGGCGGCTACAGCGAACGCGCCGAGATTCATGAACGCGTATGCGGTGAGATAATAGAGCGCGTATCGAAGACCGAGCGGCGTGCCTCCGGCGAGCGCGACCAGAATGTACCCGACTTGTGCGACGCCGGAGTACCCCAACAATCGCTTGAGATCGTGCTGCGCGAGCATACCCACGTTGCCCGCGATCATCGAGATTCCCGCGACGATCCAAACCGGAATCAAGAGTTCTCCGGCGACTCCCGCGGGCAACGCCGCGTAGATAAAGCGCGCAAATACGGCGAGCGCTCCGGCCTTGGTGACGACGCTCATGAACGCCGTGACCGGCAGCGGTGCCCCTTGGAACACGTCGGGCGTCCAGGTGTGGAACGGAACGAGGCTGAGCTTAAAGACGATACCGATCAAGAACATGCCCGCGCCGATCAAGAAGAGCGGGTTCGATGCGAGCAACGGGCTGACGAAATCGGCGAGCCGAACGCTTCCGGTCGCCCCGAAGAGCAACGCGAATCCAAAGATCAAAAAACCGGTGGCCGTCGAGCTGAGGATCAAATACTTGAGCGCCGACTCGCGTGCCGTCTTGCGATCGACGGCACCGCAGAGTGCGTAGAGGCCGAGCGAGAGCAGCTCGAGGCCGAGAAAGATCATCATCAGATTCGCGGCGCCGGCCATGAGCATCGCGCCGCACGCGCTCCAGAGCATCATCGCCGTCATTGCCGGAACGCGTTTCGCCGAACCGATCGCGCCGTAGAGAATCAGCGAACCCGCGGTCGCGATCAGAATGACCTCTTGAAAGACCGTCGCGAAACCGCCGACCATGAAGCCGCCGAAAAATGCGCCGTAGTGATGCCCGTACTGGCGCGCCGCGAGTATCGCGGCCGCAAGCGTGCCCGCTAGCGCGATTCCGATCGAAACGTACCGCTGATCCTGGCGAACCGAGAAGAGATCCGCGATCAGCACGACGAGCGCCGCGATCGCGACCGCGCCCACCGGATAGATCGCATGCCAATCGGCGTTAGTGAAGGGAACGATCATAAGCGCAACAGCGGTGCCGGATCGACGCCTAAGGCGATCAACGCGAGCAGGAGCGGCGCGACGGCGAGGCCCTCGAGCCAAGTGAGATCGACCCGAACCGGCACGTCCTCGACCTGAGGTCCGTTCATGAGATCTTGGTAGAGACGAATCATATACGCCGACGCGATGACGATTGCAACGAGCGCCACGACCACCGGCCAGACGTATCCGGCTTGGTAGACGCCGATGAGGATCACCAGCTCGCCGGCAAACCCGGCCAAGCCCGGTAATCCGAGCGCGGCGAGTGCGGCGATGCAGAGCGCGCCGGCGAGCCGCGGGTTCTTCCCGCCCAAGCCGCCGAGCCGCAAGAGCGAACGCGTCCCCTCGCGCTCTTCGAGATAGCCGATCAGCAGAAAGAGTGCGGCCGAGAAGAGACCGTGCGCCACGATGTAGACGAGCGCGCCCTTTAGGGCGAGTGGATTTCGGGAAGCGATCGCAATGACGATCAGGCCGAGGTGCGAGAGCGATGAGTACGCCACGATGCGTTTGGCATCGTTCTGCACCAGCGCGATGGCGGCGCCGTAGATGAGCGAGATTGCCGCGAGAACGATCAACGGCTCGGCGTACGCGCGCAGATAATCGGGAAGCAGCGCCAGCCCGATCGCGATGAAACCATAGAGTCCGGCTTTCGACTGCACCGCCGAAACGACAGCAACCATCGGAGAGGGCAACCCGCTATAGGTCGGCGGCATCCACGTGTGGAGCGGCCACACGGGCGTCTTCACCAAAAACGCGAAGGCGAATCCGGCGTAAATCCATGGCGCCCAGGCGCCGACCAGCGGCGTTACGCTACGGCCGATCACGTCGGTCGACCCGTAGATCACACCGAAGGCGGCGGTCGCGAGCAGTAGCGTCAGGCCTCCCGCGAAGTTGTAGATGAAGTAGCGCCACGCCGTCGCCGGATGTTCGCCCCAGCCGAGCAGTCCGAAGAAGACCGGGATCAGCATCAGATCCCAAAAGAGCGCAAAGACGAGCAGGTCGCGCGCGAGGAAGAGCCCGAGCATCGTCCCCTCGAGCATGAGCAAGAGTGCGACGAAATCGCGCTCGCGCTTTATTCGCGTCGCCGGTATCGCGCAGGCGGTACAGAGCGCGAGCAGCAGCGCGATCCAGAACGAGACCGGCGTCGCGCCGAAGTGAAACGCCGCGTTGAACGGACGGGAGAGCCAATGCACGCTCCACTCGCGGTTCCCGGAGACGGCCAGCATTGCGAAGGTCGCGATTGCGATGGCCGTTCCAATCGCTCGCGAGAGCGTCCGGTCGTTTCGAGGGAGCGCGAAGAGCAGCGCGCCGGCGACGATCGGCAAGAGGATCGTGATCGGAACGAGCGCCATCAGTGCAGCGCTCCCGCCGCCGCGATGGCGTAGTAAACGATGAAGCAGGCTGCGCCGACGACCAGAATCAGCGCGTAGGCGCGAACGAATCCGGTTTGGAAGGAGCGGACGACGGCGCCGAGCCAACCCGCCCAAAAGACGAGCTCCCGCACCGCGCCGTCGAGCACGTGCGGGTCGAGCACGCGACCGAAGAAGAGACCAAGCCGTTGCGTCGGCCGCACGACGAGCAGCTCGATCGCCTCGTCGACGTAGAAGCGATTCGCTAAAATCGCGGGCATGCGTCCCGTTTCAACCCGAAGACGCTCTACGGCATCGCGTTGCGCGCCGGCGCTGGCGTACCGCCACCACGCGATCGCGAAGCCGAGTATCACGAGCACGAAGACCAGCGCCGACGTCATTCCCTCGGAGATCGGGGGCACCGGTATCGATGCAATCGCTTGCGTTTGGCTGCCGAAGAGCGGCGCGAAGAAGTGCGACCACGGCGAGTTCTCTCCCCCGAACATCAGCGCACCGCCGACCGCGACGGTCGGAACGACTAAGACCCCGACGGGGAGGTTCATCACCCAGCTCGGGAGGTGAAGGTGGCCGGTATCGAGCGTGCCGCGATACTCGCCCAAGAATGCGAGGAAGAGCAGGCGGAACATATAGTACGCCGTGATTCCGGCGGTCAAAACGCCAGCCGCATAGAGCCACGGATGACCGTGGACCAAGGCGCCATAGATCACTTGGTCTTTTGAGAAGAATCCGCTGAAGCCGGGAATGCCGCAGATCGAGAGCACCCCGGTGAGCATTGCCCAGAACGCAAACGGCATCTTCTTCCACAGGCCGCCCATCTGCCGCACGTCCTGTTCGTTGGCGAGGGCGTGAATGACTAAACCGCTCGTGAGAAAGAGCTGCGCTTTGAAGAACGCGTGCGTAAAGAAATGCGCGATGCCGCCTTCGTAGGCGCCGACGCCGACGCCCATGATCATGTAACCAATCTGCGACATCGTCGAGTACGCGAGAATCCGTTTGATGTCCCATTGGGCGGTGCCGAGGACCGCGCCGGCGAGCGCGGTGATGCCTCCGATGGTACCGACCAGGAGCTGGGCATCCGGACTCCGGCTCCAGAGCGGCGCACAGCGAGCAACGAGATAGACGCCCGCCGTAACCATCGTCGCCGCGTGAATCAGCGCCGATACCGGCGTCGGGCCTTCCATCGCATCGGGCAACCACGTGTGCAGCGGAACCTGCGCCGACTTCGCGGCGGCGCCGATGAAAAGCGCGATGCAGACCGCCAAGATCAGCGGCGCTGCCCACGAACCGGCGGCCGCGAAGGCGTCGCCGAACCCGATCGAATGAGCGTTAGCGAAGATTAGAAAGATCGCAAACATCACGCCGACGTCGCCGACGACGTTGATGACGAACGCTTTGCGCGCGGCTGCGACGGCCGAGGGCCGCTCGAACCAGAATCCGATGAGGAAGTATGAGGCGACGCCGACGAGCCCCCAACCGACGAGCAATCCGACGAAGTTGTCGGAGAGCACGAGCGTCAGCATCGCAAAAACAAAGAAACTCATGTAGGCGAAGAATCGCGCGTACGCGCGGTCGCCCTCCATGTAGCCGACCGAGTAGAAGACGATCAGAAAGCCGACGCCGGTGATGATGAAAGTCCAAAGCAGCGAAAGCGGATCGAGCAGCAGTCCGAAGTCGAATCCTGTTAGCCACGTCACGAGCGGCTGATGGGCACCTAGGCGTCCGTCGAGCTGCTGCGTTCCAGCACCCCACGAGAGCGCCGCGAGCACGAACGACGCGCCGACGATCCCCGAGACGAGCCATCCCGCCGCCGTCCGCAACTGCGGCCCGAAGGCCCAGCAAATCACCGCGCCCGCGAGCGGCAGCAACCACAACGCGACGAGCAGCGGATACGTTGCGCTCACGCCCAGCACGTGCGTCATCGAGGCGGTCCGCCTCCGTGGCTAGCCGGACCCGTTGGGACTGCGCCGCTCGGACGCTCGTCGCGGCACATCCATGTGCCGCTCCTGCTCGCGCGCTTTTCGGGGCCAACGAAGTTTTGAAGCGGCCATCCATGGCCGGCCCCGAAAAGTCGCGACGCCTCGCTCACGCAGTCCCAACGGGTCCGGCTAGCCACGGAGACTCCGAACATCGTCAACGTCGACGTACTTCTCGGGGCGGAACGTCGTCACGATGATCGCTAGGCCGATCGCAGCCTCAGCCGCGGCAACGGTGATAACGAGGAAGGCAAAGATTTGACCCGCGTTTTGCAGCCAGACGCGCGCAAATGCGATGAAGAGCAGGTTCGCCGCGTTGAACATTAGCTCGATGCTCATCAGCATCACGAGCGGATTGCGCCGAACGATGACGCCGGCGACGCCGAGGAAGAACATCACTGCGGCGAGCCCGATATAGTTGACGATCGGCACGAGCATCAGTCGCCGCCCTCACGCAGAATCGCCTCGCGCATCGAGCGCTCGACCTTCGCCTCGTTGCGGCGAACGTCGGCGTCGCTCATCTCTTCGCCCCCCAGCGTGATCACTCCGATCACCGCCACCATGAGAATCAGCGCCGTCACTTCGAACGGAAGCAATTGGACGGTGAAGAGGCTCGTGCCGAAGTCGGAGACGCTGCCGAAAGCGTTCGCGGTTCCCACGGCGCCCTTCGAGACGTGGGGTACGAAGAACGCCGCCTGCGAGATCGCATAGACGAAAAAGGCGAACGCGGCGACGATCACGATTCCAGCCGGCGCCCAAATCTTCGGCAGACGGTTCGGACCCATGGCAAACGGTCCCACGCCGCTACTGAGCAACGCGATCACGAAGACGAAGAGGACCAGAATCGCGCCGGAGTAGACGATGATTTGGATGACCGCCAAGAACTCGGCCGAAAGCGTGACGTACGTTACGGCGAGCGCTGCGAAATTGAGCAAGAGCGCGACGACGCTGTAGACCGGCTTCGATGCGGAGATCGTCCAAACCGCGCTCACGATCAGAATCACGGCCAGCACCCAGAATGCGATCACGACTTTTCACCCTCGCCGGACTCGATGCGCGGGGGTCTGATGAGCGCGAGGCCCTTGCGCTGTTTGAGCAGCACGTCGCCGCGCCAGGTGGCCGGGTAACCGCGTTCGACATCGGTCGTGGACTTGATCGTCGCGACGAGCCCGAGATCGCCGGGAATGCCGCCGGGACGGTCGTCGGGCGGCGTTCCGGTGCCGGCCTCGACCGGAACGATCAGCCGGTCTTTATCGTAGACGAAGGAGCCGCGGCGATAATCGGACATCTCGAATCGCGGCGTGAGCACGATCGCGTCCGTCGGGCACGCTTCCTCGCACATCCCGCAGAAAATGCAGCGCAACTCGTCGATCTCGTAGCGCGCGGCGTACCGCTCGCCGGGCGATCGGCGATCCTCGGGGGAGTTCTCCGCGCCGATGACCGTGATTGCGTTTGCGGGACAGACACTCGAGCAGAGCTCGCAGCCGATGCAGCGCTCCTTGCCGTCGTCATAGCGGCGTAGCTCGTGCAGACCGTGGAAGCGCGGCGCGTGCTGCTTCTTGACCGAAGGATACGGGATCGTCGGTCGACGGCGGAACATGAAGCCGAAGGTAATCGACAATCCCCGCAGGATCGCTCCGACATTGAGCAGATGTTTGCGCGACGGCATGCCGGCCATCAACCCTTGTACGCGACGACGATTGCCGTCACGACCAGATTGAGTGTTGCGACGGGCAGCAGTACCTTCCAGCCGAAGGCCATGAGCCGATCGTAGCGCAGGCGCGGCAGCGTCGCTCGTATCCACATGTAGAAGAACATGAAGCAAGCGACTTTGATTACGAACCAGGCGACGCCGGGAATCAGGGTCAATCCGAACGGCGCGTTCCAGCCGCCGAAGAAGAGCAGCGTCGCGATGCACGAGATCGTGAGCATGTTGACGTACTCGGCGATAAAGAAGAGTCCGAAGCGCAGACCGGAGTATTCGGTGTGGAATCCGCCGACGAGCTCCGTCTCGGCCTCGACGAGATCGAACGGCGTTCGGTTCGTCTCGGCGACCGCGGTAATGACGTAGATGATGCAGCCGACGAACTGCGGCAGAACGAACCACCACCGAACCTGCGCGTTCACGATTCCATCGAGCGAGGTGGTTCCAGCCAGCAGCAGCACGCCGATGAGCGAGAGCGACATCGCCAACTCGTAGCTGATCATCTGCGCGGTCGCACGGACGCTGCCCAGAAGCGGGTACTTCGATCCGGAGGCCCAGCCGCCCAAACAGATTCCGTAGACCCCGAGTGAAGCGATCGCAAGGATGAAGAGGATACCGGCGTTGACGTTACCGATCGCCCAGGCTGCGCCGGATCGTGAAGCACCGAACGGGATGATGGCATAGACCGAAAAGGCCGTCAGCAGCGAGATGAATGGCGCGAGCTTGTACAGCAGCGGGTCGGCGGTCTCCGGCGTGAGATCTTCCTTGAGCATCAGCTTCGCGGCGTCGGCCGCCGGCTGCAGCAACCCCCACGGACCGACGCGATTCGGCCCCGGCCGCAACTGCATCCAACCCAGGATCTTGCGCTCGAGAAGCATCGCGTACGCAAACGACGTGACGACGACCAGGAGCAGAATCGCCGACTTCACGAGGACGATGATCCACAACGGCATTGGCTTACGACCTCAACGCCGCGAGCGTGGGATCGTGCGCCCACGTTCCGCCGCCGGAGAGAATCTGCGGCCTTCGCGCCAGCACCGTGTCGCCCTGAGCCTGTCGAAGGGCAAAACGTTCGTCGCCTAGGGTGAAATCGGGTGCGGCCTTCGCCACGTGTCCGACGATGAGGCGATGCATTTCGTCGGACGGCAATACCGATACGCCGAGCTGATCGGCGAGGCCAAGCAGCATCTCGTAATCCGAGCGCACCGATTCAGGCGCAGCGAGCGATGCGTTCACGGGAAGGAGTTCGCCGCCCAAGGCGAGCGTCGTGCCGCTCTTTTCGAACGCGCCTTTCGCCGGAAGCACCAAGGTCGCGCGCTCTGCCGTCTCGGTCATGAAGAGCTCGCTTACGACGAGGAACGAAACCGCTTCGAGCGCACGCGCCGCCGCGGCCGGATCGACTGCATTTCGAGCGGGATTCGCGCCGAAGATCGAGAGCACCGCGAGATTGCCGGCGCGCGCCGCGTCGAGCATGGCGTAGGCATCGATCCCTCGATCGACCGGAACGTACCCCGGTCCGCTAAAGGGCAGCACGCCCATCGCTTCGGCTCCGCGTGCGTTGCCTTGTTCGCTCGCGACGTACGTTGCGAGATCGGGAACCCCAGCAAATGCTTCCGCGTATTGCCGCCCTACCTCGAGGTCGGCACCGTCCCAAACCAATGCGACCGCCGACGCGCCGCCGACGGCATCTCGCGCCTCGTTCGCCGATGCGGCGTGCACGAGCGCGGCACCGCGAAGTACGGCCTTGCGAACGCGCAGCCAAAGCACCGGAGCGAGCTCCTGCGGCGATTGACCGGCGACGACGATTGCTTTGACGGAATCGATCCGGTCGAGCGGGGCACCCTGCGTACCGGGCGTTGCTTGACGTTGCCGGCCGATTCGCCAATCCAAGTTCGCAACGCCGGCCGATCGAACGATGCTTTGCAGCGTGAAGGCTTCTTCGTTCGTCAAACGGCCGCCACCGATCGCGCCGACGCTCGCCGGACCGTGCGACGCGATCGCCTCGCGAATCGCTTTCGCCCAAAGAATATAGGCGTCGTCCCAGCCTATCTGCACGAAGCCCCCGCCGCGACGGTAGAGCGGCTGCGTCAACCGGTCGGGCGACGCGTAGAATCCGATGTTATATCGGCCGCGATCGCAGAGCCAACCGTCGGAGATCGCGTCGTCGTCTTCAACCGACATCGTTCGCAACAGCGTTTCGTACCGTACGTCGGCGAACTGCTGGCAGCCGACCGCGCACTGCGTGCACGTCGTTTGGGTACGATTCAGATCCCACGGACGCGACTTAAACCGATACGTCTTTGACGTCAGCGCGCCGACCGGACAGAGCTCGGTAACGTTGCCGGTGAAGTTGTGCTGGTATGGGTGCCGGGTTGCGGTCGCGATAATGTCGCGCGCGCCGCGGTCTTTGACGACGAGCTGCTGCTCGCCCGCAATGATGTCGTCGAAACGAACGCAGCGCTGGCAGACGATGCAGCGCTCTTCGTCGAGTACGATCGTCGGCCCCAAGTCGACCGCTTTCGGCTTCGAGAGCTTCGGATCGGCGACGTCGGATGTGCCGCGCGCGTACGCCATCGAGTAATCCTGCAGCTCGCACTCGCCGCCCTTATCGCAGATCGGGCAATCCAGGGGATGATTGACCAAGAAGAGCTCGAGGACCATGGCACGCGCCGCGTCGACCCGTTCACCCTGCGTTCGAACCACCATTCCGTCGGTGGCTACGGTATTGCAGGCGATCTGCAGCTTCGGAATACCCTCGATCTCGACCATGCAGATGCGACAGAGTCCGGCGGGCCCCAGCTTCGTGTGATAGCAGTAGATCGGAATCTGCTGCTTGATGAGCTTCGCCGCCTCGACGAGGAGCGTTCCTTTCGGAACGGTCACGGGCACTCCGTCGAACGTGATCGTGACCATCTCGGCGCTGGGCGCAAGCAATGGAGTACTCATACCGGCTGCGGAACCTCCGCGCCGGCGATCCGCGACTTGAAGGCTTCGGGGAAGCGCTGCATCACCGATTTGAGGAAGGGTTCGATCGAGTCGCCGAGCGCGCAGAGATTCAAACCCGTGATCGTGCCGGAGACCCGTGCCAGCATTTCGTAATCGCCAGGCACGCCGCGATGGTGCACGAGCCGTTCGAGGACGCGCTCCAACCAGCTCGAGCCCTCGCGACACGGGGTACACTGTCCGCACGACTCGTGCGCGAAGAAACGTACGAGGTTATACGAGGCGTTGACGAAGTCGGTCGTGTCGTCGAAGACGACGAACGCGCCCGAGCCGAGCATCGAACCGGCCTTCGCCATGCTTTCGTAATCGTACGGCCAATCGAGATGCTCCTCGAAGATGCACGCCGACGAGCCGCCACCGGGCTGAACCGCCATGAACGAACGTCCCGAGCGCAAGCCCCCCGCCAAGTCGATGATCTCGCGCACCGTCGTTCCAAGCGCAACCTCGTAGTTTCCGGGATTACGCACGTGGCCCGAGACCGAAACGATCTTGTACCCTTTGCTGCGCTCGGTGCCGACTGCGGCGAACCACTCCGCGCCGCGTTGGAGAATCGGCACGAGATAGGCGAGCGTCTCGACGTTGTTGACGACCGTCGGCATGCGATAGAGCCCTTCGATCGCCGGGAAGGGCGGCTTGAGACGCGGTTCGCCTCGCTTGCCCTCGAGTGAGTTGAGTAATCCCGTCTCCTCCCCGCAAATGTACGCGCCGGCGCCGCGATGGACGGTGACCTCGAGATCGTAACCGCTCCCGAAGAGATTCTTGCCCACGTACCCGGCTTTGCGCGCTTCTTCGAGCGCGGCACAGAAGATCTCGTAACCGCGCCTGAACTCACCGCGGATATAGATGAACGCGTGATGCGAAGCGATGCCGTAGGACCCGATCAGCATGCCTTCGAGAATCAGATGCGGTACGTTCTCCAAGAGCATGTGGTCTTTGAACGTGCCGGGCTCCGCCTCATCGGAGTTGCAGACCAGATAGCGCACCTGCTTGTCGGCCGGCAAGAACGACCACTTGCGGCCAGTCGGGAAACCCGCACCGCCGCGACCGCGCAGACCAGATTTTTCGGCAAGATTGAGCACGTCGACCGGCTTGAGCTCGCGCACGACGCGCTCCCACTGCTTGTAACCGCCGCGCTGCCGGTAAGCGTCGATGCCGCGCATATCGATCTCGCCGATTCCGTCCGTGAGAACCTTAGTGACCGGCACGCGCGCCCTCTTCTTCTTCGACGCTCTCGACCACGGCCCGCGAATCGACGACCGCACGCTCCGTCGTACCGGTGAAACGATAGACGTTACGATTGATGATGTTGTCGAGCATTATAATGCCGCTCGCGTCACCGACGCCGCCGGCGTTGTTCGGGTGCGCGACGCCGACCGCACCACGCGACTTCTTCCCATCGGAGACTTGCGCATCTTGCGGTATCGCCCACGTATCGCCGGGAGCATCCGTTTGCGCCATCGGCGGCACGGCATAACTGCCCGACCGCATGGCTACGAGCATTTCATCGATCTTTTGCGGCGTCAAATCGTAGACGAAATCGAGGTTCACTTGCATGCACGTCGCGCGATCGCAGGCCGCGAGACACTCGACCTCTTCGTAAGAGAACAGACCATCGGCCGTCGTCTGCAAGTGCCCGATACCGAGCTTCTCGCGAAAGTACGCCATGATATCTTCGGCGCCGTTGATCGCGCACGCGAGCCCCCGGCAGACTTGCAGTATGTACTTCCCCACCGGCCGCCGGTAGAACAACGTGTAGAACGAGACCGCGCCTTCGACTTCAGCCGGAGTAATCTCGAGCATTTCCGCCGTCGCGTGCATCGCCTGCGGGCTCACGAAGCCCTCATGCTCTTGAAACAAGTGCGTGATCGGCAACAACGCCGACCGCCGCTCCTCGTATCGCGCAATGATCTCATCGCAATCAGGCCGCAGC
This sequence comes from Candidatus Cybelea sp., assembly GCA_036732685.1. Classification (GTDB taxonomy): domain Bacteria; phylum Vulcanimicrobiota; class Vulcanimicrobiia; order Vulcanimicrobiales; family Vulcanimicrobiaceae; genus Cybelea. Next base: position 28,244 of record DAINBY010000006.1, read on the forward strand.
CGCTCGAGCAACGCCGGAAAATTCTTCTCTCGCTCGGTCATGCGCGTCGCCCTCGACATGCTGCCGCAGAGGCTCGGGACGACGAGCGGAGCCATGGATGGCGAGAGCGAGGAGCCCGGCAGCAGGAGCGCAGCCCGGAGGGCGGAGCGACGAGCGGCTCTGCGGCAGCATGTCGAGGGCGACGCGCACGACGCCGCCCGCTCATCGGTCGACCTCGCCGAAGACGGGGTCGAGCGAGCCGATCATCACGACGAGATCCGCGATGAGATTTCCGGGAGCGATGCCCTTGAGTGCTTGCAGATTGTACATGCTGGGCGGACGCGTGCGAATGCGGTAGGGACGGTTCTCGCCGTTGCTCACGACGTAGTAGCCGAGTTCACCACGCGGCGATTCGATCGCCTGATAAACGTCGCCCGGCGGCACCCGAAAGCCTTCGCTGATGAGCTTGAAGTGGTGAATGAGCGCCTCCATCGAGAGCGCGATCGTCTCTTTGGGCGGCAGCGCGACCTTCGGATCGTCGATCATGACCGGACCCGGCGCATCGAGACGCCGGCGCGCCTGCTCGACGATCCGGATCGACTGCTCCATCTCGTCGAGACGCACCAGGAAGCGCGCGTACGCGTCGCATTCTTTCCGCGTCGGTACGTCGAAATCGTAGCTGTCGTATCCGGTGTAAGGAAAGGCTTTGCGCACGTCGTAGGCGATGCCGCTGGCGCGTAGAGCGGGCCCCGTGACGTTCCATTCGACCGCCGCTTCGGGCGCGAGGTAGCCGACGTCGATGGTGCGGTCCTGAAAGATCGGGTTGGCTTGCAGCAGGCCGCGTAGCTCGCGCATCCGCCCGGGAAACTTCTCGATCAGTGCGTCGAGCTTCGCGAGGTAGCCCTGCGGAAGATCGCCGTTGAGACCACCGACGCGAATGTAGTTCGGATGCATGCGCGCGCCGCCGGCGGCTTCTTGCAGATCGAGGATGTTTTCGCGCAGGTCGAAGCAGTAAAAGAAGACCGAGATCGCGCCGAGATCGATCCCGTGCGTCCCGAGCCAGACGCAGTGCGAGGCAATGCGCGTCAGCTCCATCTGCAGCACCCGGATGATCTGCGCGCGTTCCGGGATTCGATCCGTGATGCCGAGGAGTTTCTCGACGGCGAGCGCGTAGCAGAGCGCGTTCGAGGAGGGCGCGAGGTAATCCATGCGCTCCATCACGGTCTGCGTCTGCGTCCAGAAGAGGCCTTCGGCGGTCTTCTCGATACCCGTATGCAGGTAGCCGATCTCCGGCTCGGCTTTCACGACGCTCTCGCCGTCGATCTCGAGCACGATTTGCAGCACGCCGTGCGTCGACGGGTGCTGCGGTCCCATCGAAAGCACCATCGTGTTGCCGGTGATGCTGACCACGTCCGGCGTCAGCGGCGTCGCGGATACCGTCACGACTCGCGCGCCCGCTTCACTTCTTCTTGTAACGCCTCGAGGGTGCGGCCCGATGGCGGCGTTCCGGCGACCACGTTGCTTTTGTTCGCAAAACTGGGTCGCGGTGCACGTTCCCGCGCCGGGCCGCGCATCGGATAATCCTTGCGCAGCGGATGCCCCTCCCAGTCGTACGGCATCTGAATGCGCCGCAGATTCGGGTGTCCTTCGAAGACGATGCCGAAGAGATCGAAGACTTCGCGCTCGGCCCAGTCGGCAGACTTCCAAAGATCGACGGCCGACGGAAGCGGCTCGCCCTCTTCCGCGCCGCAGAGGATGCGAAGGCGCGATGGGGTTCCGATCTCCTTGACGCTCGCGTTCTTTGCCGGCAGCTTGAGCAGATGATAGACGACGTCGAAACGGGGCGTCCGCCCCAGATAGTCGACCGCCCCGAGATCGAGGAGCATGGCATATCCGTCGGCCTTGTGCGCCTCGAGGCGGGCGCGAAGCTGCGACGGCACGACCCGCTCGATCGACGCGTCGTCGATCGGCGGGCGCAGGCTCGGCGGATCGATCGCCGTGCCGGCAATCGGCGGAGTTTGCGTGCTAGGCAGGATGCACCCTCGACGTAAAGAGTTAGGCTCGCGCCAAGATTCCGCCGCGTCCGCCCTGGCGGATCTGCTGCTGAATCAGGTTGACCGCGTAGAGCAGACCGTCGGGCGTCGGCGGACAGCCGGGAACGTAGACGTCGACCGGAATGATCGTATCGACGCCTTGAATGATCGCGTAGTTGTCGAAGATGCCGCCCGAGCTAGCGCAGGCGCCCATCGAGATGACCCATTTTGGATCGGCCATTTGATCGTAGAGGCGCTTGACGACCGGTCCCATCTTCTGCGCGACGCGCCCCGAGACGATCATCAGGTCGGCTTGGCGAGGCGAGCTGCGAAAGACTTCGGATCCGAGCCGCGCGATGTCGTACTCGGGGGCCGTGACGCTCATCATCTCGATCGCGCAGCAGGCTAGGCCCATCGTCAGCGGCCAGACCGACGAGCTCTGCGCCCAGCGCGCGACGTCGTCGAGCCGCGCGAGCATGAACTGACCCGGGCCGAGCGTCATGAGCTCAACGCCATACGAAGCCGCCCTTCTTCCACACGTACGCGTAGCCGATTGCGAGCACGACGATGAAGATGACCATCTCGAGGAGACCGAAGACGCGCAGCGCGTGCATTTTGACCGCCCACGGATAGAACGAGGCCGCCTCGACGTCGAAAATGACGAAGAGCATCGCTATGAGGTAAAAGCGCACCGGGAAGCGCCCGGCGACGGGTGAGGTAGGCTCGACGCCGCACTCGTAGGCTTCGCGTTTATGCCGATTCGGCCGGGCTCGCGCCAGCAGGCCGGGAAGAACCGTAAACAGGACCGCAGCCGCGAACGCGACGCAGAGGTAGATTGCGACCGGGCCGTATGGATTCATCGCTTGTGAAAGTTTTCACAAGCGCCGCGTCATACCTGGGTGCGAAGCGGCCCTCGGGGGTCAGGCGAGCAAGGAAGACCCCGGAGCCGACGAAGCCTAGCCCATGACTCAACGCATCCCTGCAACGCAGGGATGTTCGGTTGCCGACGAACAACCCGACCTTCGCATCCGGCTTTTCGGTCACGTCGCCGTCGAGGTCGACGGCGTGCCGTTTCGTCTTGCGACTCCGCGCAAGACGCTGCCGATTCTCGCTTACTTGCTGATGAATCGCGACGCCCCCGTCGCCCGCGAGTTCCTGGCTTACGTCATGTGGCCGGACGAAGAGGAAGAGTCGGCGCGCAGCAGGCTTCGCATGAATCTCTACGAGCTTGGCCGGATCCTGCCGCCCTCGCTTGCCGGAAGCGCGCTGCTCGTGACTACCGACAGCGTGGGCGTCAGGTCCGACATTCGTCTGTGGCTAGACGTCGAAGAGTTCGACCGCCTCGTCGCCGATCCGGAACGCGCCGACGACGCGGCCGCCCTCTATCGAGGCGACCTGCTTGCATCGCTGTACGACGAATGGATTCTTCCCGAGCGCGAACGCCGGCGGAATCTCTACCTCGCGGCGCTCACGAGACTCGTCTCCGAGGCGCGTCGCCGCCGCGATTTCCACGCCGGGCTCGAGCGGGCCCAGCGGATTCTTTCCTTAGACCCGTGGCGCGAGGACATCGTCCGTCAGGTGATGGCGCTTCGCTCCGAGTCGGGCGACCGTGCCGGCGCGCTCTCCGAATACGAGCGCTTCGCACAGCTCCTGCGGACCGAGCTCGGCGTCGATCCGATGCCGGAGACGATGACGGTGCGCGAAGCGATCGCGCGAGGCGAACCCGTCGACGGCTATACCGCCGACGATGCGACGAATCCGGCGATGCTGGCGCGCGCGACGCTTCCGTTCGTCGGCCGGCGCTCGGAGCTCGAACGGCTCCTCGAAGCATGGAGCCGCGTCGCTCGCGGGCGCGGCGCGTGCGTCTTTGTCGGCGGCGAAGCCGGCGTCGGCAAATCGCGTCTCGCGATTGAGTTCGCTCACGCCGTCGAAGAACGTGGAGGACGCGTAATGATCGGCGCCACGGGATCGCCGGAGGCTATCCCGTACGAGAGCGTCGTCGACGCGCTGCGCTCCGCGCTGCCCTTACTCGCGTCGCTGAAACCGACGATGTCGCTCGCCTGCGTTTCGGCCCTTCTGCCGGAGATACGCGCGCGCATTCCGTCGTTGCCGAATCCTCCGAGCATCGATGCGGAGAGCGAGCGCGCTCGTTTGTTCGAATCGGTCTTTCGTTGCCTCTCCGATCTCTCTACGCCGCGGCCGACGCTCGTGGTGCTCGAAGACCTGCAATGGGCCCAGGCGGCATCGGTCTCGCTCTTGCAATTCTTGCTGCGGCGCATCTCCGGCGTGCGCGTGATGATCGTCGTCACGTACCGCGACGAAGCCACGCCGCGCCCGCATCCGCTCCATCGGTTGCGACAAGAATCGCGGGCGGCCGGATCCGCGCTTAGCTTATCGCTCTCGCCACTCTCGATCGGCGATTTGGAGCAACTGACCGGCGCGATGCACGAGATCCGCGAGATTCCGGCCACAACGCTGCTCGCGACGTCGGCCGGAAATCCCTTGTTCGTTACACAGCTCGTCGATGATTATCGGAAGGGCGGCCGCGCTTTCGCGCCGGAGAATTTGCAAGCCCTGATATCGCATCGTGTGGAGCGGCTCTCTCCCGACGCCCGCTCCGCGGCCGAAATTGCAGCCTATGTCGGAATGCAGTTCTCGCGCGACGTCTTGCGTGAGGTCAGCGGTTGGGATGAGGGCACGCTCGGCCGCGCGCTCGACGAGCTGATCGACCGGCGGATCGCGCGCGAGACCAGCGGGCGCGGCCTCTTCGAATATGCCTTCGCGCATCACTTGCTCCACGACGCGGTTCTTCGCGCGGCGCCGCCGGAACGCGCGGCGAGTCGCCGGCAGCGAATTGCACGCGTGCTCGAAGAACTCTATCCGGACTCGGCCGCCGAGCTATCGCCGGCGATCGCCCTCCATTACGAGCTCGCAGGGGATGCGCGAAACGCGGTGCGATGCTATCTCGCCGCGGTGGGACGTTCGATCGCGATCGGCGCGCTGGCCGAAGCCCGCTCGCAGTGTGACCGCGCGTTCGCGCTAGCGACCGATCCGCGACAGCGGGCCGCCCTCTTGCTCGAGATCGAAACGATCGAGTTCAGACGCGGCGAGCGCCGGGCTTGGCACGCCGCGCTCGTGGAGGTCGAGAATGCGACGCGCGACCTCGACGATTCGGACTTGCAGCGCGTCGCGCTCATGCGCCGGATCGAATTTGCGCTGACCACCAACGACGGCGCGACTCACGAGCTTGCGATTCGCGAGTTGCGAGCCCGCGCACAAGACGGCGATTTAAAGTGGCGAGTCGCACTCAACGTTGCCGAAGCCAAGCTCTCGTATGCCCTCGGTCAGCTCGCCGCGTCGCACGACGCCGCGCAAGCCGCGCTTGCCGCCAGTCGCGAAGCGCGAGACGATGCAGGCGCGGCACAGGCGCTTCGTTGCCTCGCCAACGTCGAGGCGCACCGCGGCCGTCTTTCGGAGGCCGAATCCTTACTCGAAGAAGCCGGACGTGCCGCTGCCGACGCCAGCGATCCAGTCCAGGAGCGGGAGACCTTCCGCAGCGCGTGGATCATCGCATACCAACGCCGCGACATGCCCCGCTGCATCGATCTCGGGACGCGCTGGCTCAAGCGTGCCGCCGAGTCGGGCGATAAGTTCGGTGAGGCCATCGCGCACAGCCGCCTCGGCATCGTCCTCGCCTCGGGCGGGGGGCGGGCGGCCGAAGCACGCGAGCATTTCGCAACGGCGACGGCCATTTTCTCGGCCCACGGGAACGTGAACGCGACGGCCGGCGAACTCTTGAATCAGTCGGTCCTCGAGACACGGCTCGGCTTCTTCGATCGTGCGCGGGTTGCGACCGAGAAGGCCGTCGAGCTCTTTGAAGACCTGCAGGACGCGCGCGGCCGCCTCACCGGTCTGGCAAACCTCGCGCTCGTTCGCGGTTGCGAGAAAGATCTTGATGGAGCGCGGAGCGCGGCGAATGAGGCTTTGACCGCGGCGCGCGAACTCGGTTTCGGTCTGATCGAAGCCTCGGCGCTTGAGAATCTCGCCTTTGCCGAGGGCTTCGCCGGCGACTTTGTCAACGCTATCGCCCATGGCGAGGCCTCGCTGGAGGCTCGGGTTCGCTCGCAATCGGAGGTCTGGTCGTCGAAGGCACTCGCCGATTTGGCGATTTGGCATGCCGCCCTTGGCAATCTCGAGACGGCGCTCGCGTGCACGCAGCGCATGCTCGCCGGCGAAGAGAGTTTCGTCCGCAGCACCGAGTGGCCGGAGTACTGCTATTGGTCGGCCGCTCAAGTCTTCCGGCTCCACGGCGATACCGCCGTCGCTGCGCGCATGCTCCAACGGGCTGCGCGGATCATGGAGGCGACCGCGAGCGAACTCGATCCGGAAGATCGCGACCGGTTTCTCGCGATCGTCTGGAACCGAGACATCGCCGCCGCGGTTGCGAGTGACCGCTGGCCCAACCCTCCCCGCTAACGCGGACGATTTCGAACGCCCGCCCTGTTACCATGGCGACGTGATTTCATCGCGATCGAACCAGGAGCCGATCGCGCGTTGGAGCGCTCCGCGGGGGGTGGGTCCGGGAGACCGCCCCCCGCTCTCGCCGTCTTCGCCGCGACCCTCGGCGCGGGGAACTTCACAGCGCCGGCGCGTAAACATCGGCGATGCGCTACGCCGTGCTAGGAACACTCTTGCTCTTCGCGCTCGGTGACTCGTGTGCGCCGCCTAACGTCGTCGGCGTCCAGGATTACGGCCGCGTCGTAGGACGCGTGCTCGACGCGATGACCAACCGCCCGATCGCCAACGCGCTCGTCTCGATTGGTTCGCTCTACACCACACGCGCCGACGTCGGGGGCGCCTTCAGCCTGCGCACCATCGCCGGCGACCAGACCGTCACCGCTCGCTCCGCCGGATACACGACCGCGACGGCCGACACGACGATTCCAAAAGACGGAACCGTCTCGATCGGCTACATCCGGCTGGTGCCGCTAACCGCCCCCGTCGGCATGCCGACCCTTATGCCGCCTGCCACGCCGACGCCGGAAGCCTCTCCGACCGCCGCTGCACCATCGACGGCGCCGAGCGTGACTCCGAGCGTAGCCCCAAGTCTGCCCCCGAGCGCAACGCCGAGTATGGCCCCGAGCACTACTCCGAACGTTCGCTCGTAGTTTTTGTTCGTAGCTTTGTAGGGAAGCTCTGATTTAGGCGCAGCTCTAGGAGCCGACGGCCGAAGTTTACTACGGTAAACGAGGCCCGAGCGACAACGAGATGTGCCTAAAGCAGGCTTCGCTAGCTCAGGCGAATCGTCGCGAGGTCGAGATCGTACTGTATCGACCGATAAATCTCGTCGGGAATTTCTCCCGCGCTGCGCATCGAGGATATCTCGCGCCGCTCGGCTGCGAGTGCTTCCTTTTGGAGCGCCCGATCGATGCGGCTCTCCTTCACTTCATCCGTTTCGTCTTTCTGCGCCTTACCGCGTAACAGGTCGATGCGCTGTCGGTACTCTTCGAGAATCCGATCGACAATTTCGCGCTCGAGCGGCGTCCGCCGGCGCACCTCCTCCTCCTGCAGTCGCGCAACACCGGCTTCCAGAGCGCGAATCCGCACGCTGGCTTCGCGTCTCTTGCCGCGGCTCGTCTCGGTGACGCCGAGCCATTCAATCAGCGGACCGAGCGTGAGTCCCTGAAGCATCAGCGTAACGAAGATCACGCAAAAGCTGAAGAAAATCGTTACGCTTCGCATTGGAAACGGCTCGCTGCCCAGCGTGTACGGCAACGCCAGCGCGACGGCAAGCGAGAGGATGCCGCGCATGCCAGCCCACGACAAAAGCGCGACTTGCTGCCAGGGAGGACTCGGGTCGCGCGCGCGCAGACGCGGGCTCAGCATGCGCGGCAGATAGGTTGCCGGAAAGACCCATGCGATTCTCACCACGATCACGGTCGCGCTGAGCAGTAATCCGTAGAGCGCATAGTCGCGCACATGCGGCGCGAGCGCTTCGAAGATCGACGGTAGTTGAAGACCGATCAGCAAAAACGCAAACGCATTGAGCACGAACGTGAGCAACCGCCAAACCGAGCCGCCGAGCAGGCGAGTCTCCGAGTCGATGAAGAACGTGGAGCGCCAGCTCAGCAGAATGCCGGCCGAGACCGCAGCGAGCACGCCGGAGACGTGGAGAGCCTCGGCCGGAAGGTACGCCGCGAACGGCGCGAGCAGGAAGATGACGCTGGCGATCATCGCATCGGAGAAGCCGCGCCCAGCGATGTAGCGCAGAATGCCTTCAAGGACGAGCGCCGTCGCGACGCCGACCAACGCGCCTCCGACCGCCACGACGATGAATGCGACGCTCGCTCGCGCCAGCGAAAAGCTTCCGGTAATCGCCGCGGCGAGCGCGAAGCGATAGAGGACGAGCGCGGTCGCGTCGTTGACCAGACACTCGCCGCTTACGATCGCCGCAACGCGCCGCGGAATCGCCATCCGTTCGAAGATTGCCTCCGATGCGACCGCGTCGGGCGGCGCAACGATGGCGCCGAGGGTGAACGCGAGCGGCCACGTGAACTCCGCGACCGTAAAGTGCACGACGGCCGCGACTGCGGCCATGGTTACGATGACGAGTCCGACGGCGTGCAAGGTGATTGGCTGCGCCGCGCGCCTGAACTCAACCCAATCCGTCGACCAAGCGGCGCCGTATAAGAGCGGCGGAATCACCAGCAGCATGATCAGGTCGGGATCGACGTGCGGGTGCGGAAGGTGGCGCGTAAACGACAGACCGACCCCGCCGATCACGAAGGCGATCGGATACGGAATCCGCAGTCGCTTCGCCAGCACCGCGAGGGCGACGACCGCGGCGAGAAACGTAACGAGAACGAGCGCCTCAGTCATCGCCCTCGCACTCGATAGGTTCGCCCATCGCGCGCAAATCGACGGCGTATCCGGCCACGACGAGATAGATCCGGTCGGCACCCTTCGCCAGGCGCTGGGTCATCCGTCCCATCGCGTCGCGGAAGAGCCGCGCGGCTGCGGCGACCGGCACGACGTCCCAGCCGATCTGTTCGCTGACCGCGATGACGTTCGCAGGCGACGCGAGCATCGCGTCGACAAACTGCGCGGCCTCCTCATCGAGTTGCGACTCGAGCACCATATAATCGATCTCCAGTAGATCGATGCGCGCCGCGATGCGCGCCGCAAGCCACGTGCCGAGCGCATCGACGATGAGAAACGTTCCGGGGGCGGCCTCACGAAGGAGCGCGAGCTGCGCTTGTTGGCTCATCCCGGCGGTTTCGACGGTGCGCCAGGAGGCCGGACGGTCGCGAACGTGCCGCATCAGACGCGCGCGCCATTCGACGTCCTCCGGCGCGCCGGCCGCAGTGGCAAGGTAGGTTACCGGGGAGCCGCTCTCGCGGGCGAGCCGAACGCCGAAGGCGCTCTTTCCCGAACGTACCGGTCCGGTAACAAAGGTCACGGCCATCGCACCGGCCATTCGACTTCGAGCGGCCTGTAGCCCCGCCGCGACGAAGTTGGTTTTAATAAGAACGATGTTGCTAAACATTTCGAGTATCGCAATCGGTCTCATCGTGATCGCGCTGAGCCTCAGCGACGTCTTCCAATCGGTCGTCATGCCTCGCGCAACCGGGCGGAGCTTCCGCGTCAGCTTCTACGTCTGGCGCGTGATGTGGCAGCTGTGGCCGCGCGCGGCGTGGCGCCTCTACTCCGACGATGCGGACCGGCGCGAGGATTTCCTCGCGGTCTTCGCACCGTTCATGTTGATCTTGTTGATCGCATTGTGGATCGGTCTTCTGATCTTCGGATTCGGACTGGTGCTCTGGGGATTGCGCGACGGCGTCGCACCCTCGCATACGTCCTTCGGAACGATGCTGTACTTCGCGGGTTCGTCGCTGCTGACGATCGGTTACGGCGACGTCGTCGCGCGCTCCGCACTCCCGCGGCTCGCCTCAGTCCTCGCGGCACTCTCCGGACTCTCGTTTCTGTCGATCTTGACCGCCTTTCTCTTTGCGATCTTCGGATCGTTCCAACAACGCGAAACGTTCGTGGTCACGGTCGGGGCGCGCGCCGGCGCGCCGCCGAGCGGCGTAAATCTGCTTGCAATCGCCGGATACTCTCGGACCCATGACGATCTCTCCCCGTTGATGATCGACGCGCAGCGTTGGGCGGCCGCAGTTATGGAAAGCCATCTCGCCTACCCCGTTCTCGCCTTCTTCCGCTCGAGTCACGACGATCAGTCGTGGATTGGCACGCTCGGCACGCTACTCGACGCGTCGACGCTGATGATGACGACGCTCCAAGGCGTGCGCGAAGGTCAAGCTCGCATCTTCTACAACGTGGGACGCCACGCGACGCGCGATCTCAGCCGGTACTTTCGGGTCGGCAGTTCCGAGGAGACCGTCGGAATCGAGCGGGCGGAGTTCGACCATGCTTGCGATCGTCTCGAAGCCGCGGGCTACGCCTTGAACGAGCGCGGCGAGGCCTGGACACGCTTTGCGAATCTACGCGCCGGTTACGCCGGCCGCCTCAATGCCCTCGCGCACTTTTTCGAGATTCCGCCGTTGCAGTGGATCGGCGACCGTTCGACCATCCACGTCGCGCCGCACGGAGAGTTCAAGATACACGACCTCGAAGGCAGCGGTGGGGAACATTCATGACGTCGCGCCACTTGTGCATCGGCCTAACGGGAGCCCTGCTTACCGCGTGCGGAAGAAGTGCCGCGGGAGTGGACGATCTCCCCGCGCGCCAAGCCATAGACGCCGCTCACCATAGCCGGACCTTCGAGTACACGGGCGCCGAACAAAAGTTTAAAGTTCCCGCCGGAGTAACGTCGATTTCGGTAGACGCCACTGGCGCCGCCGGCGCGGGCGCACTCGGCGGCCGCGGCGGACGCACCCGCGGCGTCATTACCGTTCGCGCTGGAAAAACGCTGGCACTCTTCGTCGGCGGTGCGGGATCGGGATCGAGCGGCAGCCCGGGAGGCGGCTTTAATGGAGGTGCCGATGGCGGCACCTCGGGTTCCGGATACAACGGACACGGCGGCGGCGGCTCCTCGGACATTCGCCAGAGCGGCGATAAGCTGACCGATCGCGTTCTCGTCGCCGGCGGCGGCGGCGGTGAAGCAGGGTATGGCGGCAACGGCACCGCCGGCGGTAACGGTGGCGACGGTGGCGCGCGCATTGGTGCCCGCGGCGTTTATGGTGGTTCGTATGCGAGCGGCGGTGGCGGCGGCGGTGGAAAGCAACATCGCGGTGGACATGGCGGAACAGCCGGCAACAACGGCGTTGCGGGTCAGCCTGGTACTCGAGGGTCGCTCGGCGTTGGCGGCAGCGGCGGCGCGGGTGCAGGCTTCATGTCCGGTGTAGCCGGCGGTGGCGGCGGTGCCGGCGGCGGCTACTACGGCGGCGGTGGAGGCGGCGGCGGCGGCAGCGACTCGTTTGTCGGCGGAAGCGGCGGCGGTGGCGGCGGCGGCTCGTCGTATATCGAGGCGACCGCGTCGAAAATACATATGTGGCGCGGTTGGAAAAACGCAACGGGCAACGGACTCATTATTTTGAGCTGGTAGCGATCGTGCTCCTAAGCGTTGGCGATCAGCCTGTCGCTGCTCCATTGACCTCCACAATCCAGAACTCTCCACCTATCTTCGGTGGCGTGAATGGGTACCCGTCAAGGCCGCTTTGGCCGCCGTGGCCTGTTTGCTGAGGTGGAACTGAGCGGTAAGGCTAGAACGCCTCAATCGCCGATCCGTTTGTCCAACGAGGAGCAAACCAGATGAATACCGTGGATATCGCCCGCTACGTGTTAGGCGGCTTTGCCGTTACGGCAGTGCTGGCAGGGTGCGGCGGATTGCAATCGCCATTGGCCACGTCGAACGAGATGGCACAAGTCAATCGCGCCACCTCGTCTTCGTTCCAAGTGCTACACCGCTTCGGCCGCGAAGCCAAAGGCGGGGCGTTGCCACTGGCGCCGTTGCTCAATGTCAACGGAATGCTGTACGGTACGACGCGGTGGTCCAATCGATGCGAGAAGAACCACTGCGGAAACGGAACGGTATTTAGCATTACAACGGGTGGTCTAAAGAAGGTGCTCTACAAGTTTAAAGGCGGCCTCTCCGACGGGGCAGACCCGATAGGAGGTTTGATCAACGTCAATGGCACGCTTTACGGCACGACTTTCGCGGGCGGGGGGTCGGGATGCGGTGGTAGTGGCTGCGGAACTGTTTATAGCTTGAGCACGAGTGGCGCCGAGAGAGTCGTGTATAGTTTTAAGGGCGGCTCCGATGGCGATGGACCCACGACAAGTCTCATCGACGTTGACGGAACGCTATATGGCACAACCGTTCACGGCGGCCAAACTGGCTATGGTTGTGGGGGTACCGACAGTATTTTCACCTGCGGAACGATTTATAGCATCGACCCCAGCGGGTCGGAGAAGGTGGTCTATTCGTTTGCGAGCATACCAGACGGGGCTGAACCGGACACGCCTTTGATCGATGTAAACGGAACCTTATACGGAACAACCGCGGGTGGTGGCGTCGCGTGTGGGACGAAGACGATAACCTTCACTGCCGGATGTGGAACCGTTTATAGCATAAGCACCAGCGGTTCTGAGAACGTACTCTATCGGTTCAAAGGCAGCAACTTAGCTGCGGTGGTCCCAACCGGAGGCTTAGTCGACGTCAATGGATCGCTGTATGGAACGACGGCTAACCTTTTTGCTCGGGGCAGCGTTTACAAGGTGAGCTTAACCGGCAACTACAAAGTCCTGTACTACTTCCAGGGACTGCCGGACGGATCGCAGCCGATCGGCGGTTTGGTCAGCATCAATGGTATTCTCTACGGCACGACCCAGTTGGGCGGTACGGGCTGCGAGTCGAGTACGCACTTCGAGTGTGGAACCGCATTCAGCGTTACGACGAACGGTAGCGAGACCGTACTACACAGCTTTACCGGCAGGGCGCACGGCGCCTATCCGCGTTCCGTGATCGGCGTAAACGGTACGCTCTACGGTACGACGACAGGCGGAGGGTACTCGGGTTGCAGTGAAGGCTGCGGGACAGTCTTCGCGTTGACGCCTCAGCCCAAAGCATGGAAATAAAAACACGCCGAGCGTGGCGACTCGTGGATGCTGCCGGAGGCGTTAGTGCGAAGTGGCGCGTCCGCACAGCGTTAGAAGCGACCGCTCTGCCGCAGCATCGGCATTTTGGGAAATCGATTTGTCGTAGCGCGCGGAGTAGGCGGTCTTTCCGAACACTGCTATAACGACTTCTGACGTAAGCGGTAACCCGCTCGACGACGTGTACGTGTAAGAAAAATATTTTGCTGGATGGTTTCCGCAGACGGTTGTATCTTTGGGTGCGTAACCAAACCGGTCGGGAAGGCCGGCGACGTAATTGACTTCCGCTTGGAGCAGCGCGTTCAGCGACCCGAACCCGTCCTTCGTTTCCACCGTGATGTTTTGCGAATATCCCGTATCGCCAGGACGCACCCAAACTCCGAGGCCGTCGCTCGTGCCTCGGACGTGATGCCACCCCGACGGTCCAGCAAATACCAGCGCGCTGGCGCTCTGTGACGGCTTAGGAGAAGGACTCGCCGTACTCCGAGCAGGCAACGCGAGAAGTCCGACGACTACCGCGCTGAGTATAACGAGGAGAGTGGCAAAGGAACGGTGTGTACGTTCAAGCATGCGTGCCAATCATACGGACCCATCCTTGGCTCCTGCAAGGACAGGGGTACAGTCGAAATGACTTCCGCAGCAAGGAGCTGCATAATATTGAACGTCAGAGACCGATGCGGCCATCCTCTGCCCTCGCGTGGATGACCTAGCTAAAATCCGTGCGCGCGATCGTAGCGGTGCAGAAACCCCTTGACGTCATCGACCGGAAGCGCGAAGCCGATGCTGCGTTCTTCGTCGAAGCGCGACTCGGCAACGCCGACGACTTCGCCGGTCGTCGCGATGAAGACCGGCGCGCCGCTCTCTCCCGGCACGATCGAGAGCGTCACTTCGAGTGCGTCCTTGCGAATCGAGGAGAGACGCCCGGTATTGAGCGAGGTCGCTAAGCCCAGACCTTCGTCGTCGAACTCGTCGGGCACCGGATAGCCGAGCAGCCCGACTTCGCGGCCTACCTCGCCTTGCAGATGCGCCGACGAACCCAACGAGATCGTGGGAAGACCGCGGCGTGGCGTTCGAAGCAACGCGAGGTCGAGATCCTCGTTCGATGCGACGACGTGCGCCGGCGCACGCAATCGATTTCCGATCGTGATGTGGAGATTCCACGCACCGTCGATGGCGTGTTGTACCGTCAAGATGTCGCTGCCCCAGTTGCCGGAGGCGACGACGAATCCTGTCGCATAGGCGTCGTCGTAGCGATCCTTCTTGTGCTCGGGCGGCACGCGCATCGACAAGAGTACGACCGCCGGGCGCAAGCGCTGGACCGACGCAACGAATGAATCGTCGGTGTCGCGGGCGCATCCGGCCGCGGCTAGAAGTACGAGCGCCGCAATCCGGCTCGCGAGTGATAACGTCATGTGAGGCAATCGATCAGTGCGGCACGCAGTGTATCGAGGCCTGCTTTAGTCCGCGCGCTGACATAGAATGCCCCTTGCTCTTGCGGAACTTCCGCCGGCATTAGATCGCACTTGTTGAAGACGTAGAGCCGCGGCGTGCGATCGAGGTCGAGCTCGTGCAGAATCGCTTCGACGGCGCGGCGTTGACGCGGCCACTCCGGATTGCTCGCGTCGAGAACGTGGAGCAGGAGCTGGGCCTCGCGCAGCTCTTCCAGCGTCGCGCGGAACGCGTTGACGAGGTCTTTCGGAAGGTCGGTGATGAAGCCGACCGTGTCGGCGATCCGAGCGTACTTGCCCGGCGCGAGATAGGCGCGACGTATGGTCGGGTCGAGCGTCGCAAACGGACGATCCGCGACGTACGCGTCGCTGCGTGCCAAGACGTTGAGGAGCGACGACTTGCCTACGTTCGTGTAACCGACGAGCGCGACGAGGGGTTCGCTTCGAAGTGAGGAACGCCGCACCGCCCGCTGGCGCGCAACGTCGGAGAGGAGTCCGTTGAGTACCGCAATGCGTGCACCGATACGGCGGCGATCGACCTCGAGTTTAGTCTCTCCGGGGCCGCGCGTACCGATTCCGCCGCCCAATCGCGAGAGATCGGCGCCGGCTCCGATGAGATTCGATTGACGGTACCGCAGTTGCGCGAGCTCGACTTGGAGTTTGCCTTCACGGCTGCGCGCGTGGCGCGCAAACACGTCAAGTATCAGCATCGTTCGATCGACGATCGGTAACGGTACGATCTTCTCGAGGTTCTTGCGCTGGCGGGGCCGCAGATCGTTGAGCACCAGGAGCAATTCGGCACCAAGCTCGGCGGCGCGTTCGGCGATCTCAACCGCCTTACCGCTCCCGACCAGCGTCGCGGGATCGACGTTCTCGCGACGTTGTACCATGCGATCGAGCACGCGCGCGCCGGCGGCGTTCGCGAGGGCTTCGAACTCGGCGAGCTCCGGCTCCATGGAATCCTGCAGCGCGCGCGTCGCAACCGCGACCACGAGCGCGCCGCCGCTTACGGCGTCGCGATCGCGAGTGGCGTCAGGCGATCGACGAGCCATCGAACCCCCTCATTATACGAAGGCCCCGGACGTTCGATGATCTTCGGATCGACGTCGTAGAGCCGCCCTTGCCGTACGGCGTTCAAGCTTCGCCACGGCTCGCGGTCGAGCGCACCGGAGATATGAATCGCGGCATCGGCGACGAGCACATCGGGCTGTCGGCGCACGAGCGCCTCCGCGCTATAGACGCCGTACGCTGCGTGCAAGTCGTTCGCCGCATTCGTTCCTCCCGCGAGCGCGATCAGCGTGGAGATATACGACGCGGAGCCCGCCGTCCAAATCGGGCCGCTGCCGAGCACGATGAAGACGCTCGGCCGGCGCCGGTACGAGGCCGTCCGCGCATGCAGCATCGCGGTCTCATGCCGCAGCCGCGCGATCGTTGCCTTCGCCTCGCGCGAGTGTCCGGTGAGCGCGCCGATGCGGCGCAGGTTCTCGAAGATCGAAACGTAGGAATCGTCGGCCAAAAGCACGACGCGAATACCGGCCCGCCGCAGCGGTTCGGTCAAGCGCTCTTGCGCCGGGATGCCTAAGACCAGGGTGGGACGCAACGCGACGATCGCCTCGTCATCGACGCTGCTCGCGTCGGCGACCCGCGGGAGTCCCTTTACCTGCGGCGCGTCGGTAAATGCCGAGACCGCAACCAACTGCGCTCCGGCGCCAATGGCGTACGCGTCGTCGGCAAACGACGGAACGAGCGTCACGACGCGCGCGGCCGCGCCCGGCGCGAACGCCGCGGAGCCGCGTGCAGCCGTGTGCGCCGCGCACGCGGCGAGTGATGCCGCGGCGCAGCACGCGAGGACGAACGACCCGATCGACTGCACCCCGACCGAGTACGCAAGAAGGAGGGCGCGGCCCTTTGCGCAATTCCGCTTCTACGTTTGCGCGGGAAGCCGGTGTGAGGCCGGCACGGTCGCGCCACTGTATGCGGGGAGCCGCTCGAACCACTGTCCTCAAGAAGCTTTAGGATGGGAAGGCTCGGGCACCGGTGAGGATCCGCGAGTCAGGATATCGTCGCAAACGCTTTTGCATAATCCGCCTCGCGCCAAGGAAAGGATTGCCATGCTTTTAACGATCGTTGCGGCGGTCGTGGTCGCCGCTCCCTCGCCCTCCCCCTCACCCACTGCCGTGCCGGAGATCGCGCACGTGGTCACGAGCGACCGCGGACTCGAATCGGCCGCGCGCACCGCGCGCACGACCTACGTCGTGACGGCCGCGCAAATCGCGCGCGATGGTGACCGCACGGTCGCCGATGCGATCCAAGCCGTTCCCGGCGTCAATCTCGTTCGCTATGGTGCCTTCGGTGCTGCCGCGACCGTCGGGATACGCGGAAGCTCCGCGCAGCAAATCTTGGTTCTCGTCGATGGGCTCCCGATGGCTGGCGGAGAGATTGACGACGTCAATCTCGAGCAGTTCGCGGTCAGCGGCGTCGATCGCATCGAGGTCGTGGAAGGCGGCGGCTCGACACTTTACGGTTCGGGATCGATTGGGGGCGTTATCAACATCATCACCGCCGCCCCGCGCACCGGAAGCGCTGCGACGATTGCGACCGGATCGTTCGACGAACAGACCTATCTCTTGCAGACGCCGTATCTCACGTTTCAACGCACCTACGCGACGAACGACTACTCGGTCGTGAACTCTACAAACCGTCAAAACGCGCAGGCCGGTTTGAGCGGCGTGACGGCGCGTTACGTGCACGCGATCGGCCGTATAGACGTAACGCTGAGCGGCGATCTCACGCAGGCCGTTTCGGGAGTTCCGGGCGAGCTGGGATACTTTTCACCGACGAGCGAGCAGAACAACGTCAATCGCGATCTGCGCCTGCGTCTCGAACACAAGGGCTCGCGCTCTGCGACGACGCTCGATCTCGGCGACTCGTCACAAGATCTTTCGTATACGTGCAATACGCCCGTCGATTACAACTGTCCCAACGCCGCGTATCCGACGCCCGCGCCGGGAATGACGTCGAACCCGCCGTACGCGCAGGCGCTTTACGACCAGCACTGGATGGCCAGCCTGCGAAACGTCGCGGGCGACGACCACCAACGCCTCGTCTACGGGATCGATCTCATGCGCGGGATCGCACGCGTCGATCAAGGGACCGGCGGAGGCTCGCCGCTCGCCGCCGACGACGCACCCATCTTCGACGATTACGCGCAGACCGCGGCATACGTGCAGTCGCAGTGGTTTGGAGAACGCGGCGAACAACTCTACGCGGGTCTGCGTGCGGAGCGCGACGGGGGTCTAGGCGGCGCGTACTCGCCCTCGATCGGCGGCATCGCTCCGCTCGGAAACGAGCTGCAGATCAAAATCAACGCCGCAACGGCCTTCCGCGCTCCGACCGCCGAGGAACTCTACTATCCCGGCTTCTCGAATCCGAACCTCGCACCGGAGCGGACGCGGGTCGCCGACGCCACGCTAGTCGCGCCCACGATTGCGGGCGGCGTCAGCCTCGGCTGGTTTACGATGAGCGGTTCGAACCTCATCGTCTCACCACCGCCCGATTACATTCCGGAGAACGTCGGTCACGCGTCGATCGCCGGGCTCTCTCTTCAGGCGTCGACGCCCCCCGTGAATGGATGCGTCGCGACGTTCGGCATTACGAACCTCTACCGGGCGCAAAACCTCGATACCGACTCGCGCCTTCCCGGGAGAGGACCGGTTTTTGCGGTAAATCTCGGTTTGCGTTACGTCGCGTCGGCAAAGAGCCGTTTCGACGGATTCAATCTCACCGCACAGACGCAAGGCCCGCAAGAGAACGTTGATCCGTACTTGTCGCCGGCGTACGCCGTCTATCAACCCGCGACGTTCACGTTAGTCGACGGATACCTCGGCTACCGGTTGGGCTCGCGTCTCATCCTTGCGTTGCGCGGCTATAACCTCGGCAACGATCGCTACGCGATCTACGCCGGCTTTCCGATGCCGGGACGTTCGTTCGCGCTTGAAATGCGCAGTCGTTGAAAGCGGCCACCCTCGTCGGGCTCGCGCTGCTCCTGCCGGTTGCGGGCGCAATGAGTCTGCTCGTCGGGGGCACGCCCCTTTCGGCCGCGCAGATCGGTGAGGAGCTGTTCCATCCGCACCGATCGGGCGTCATCAACACGATCGTTTGGCAGCTTCGCCTCCCGCGCGTCTGCATCGCTGCCGCCGTCGGCGCATCGCTCGCACTCGCCGGCGCGATGCTGCAAGGCATGCTCCGAAATCCCCTCGCCGACCCGTACCTCACCGGCGTGAGCGCGGCCGCGGCGGCGGCCGTTGCGATCGCGGTTCTCGCAGGCGCGACGGTGAGCGCTCTTCCCGTGATCGGTTTCGTCGCCGGACTCGCTGCGGCGTTGCTCGTCGCGGCGCTCGCACGGCGCGGGAGCGGCATCGATCCGAATCGCCTAATCCTCGCCGGCGTCTCGCTCTCGACCCTCTTCGCGGCGATCGTCGCGCTCGCCGTCGTGCGCGCCGAATCGATCGGTTACGCCGGCACGATCCTCGCGTGGCTTGCCGGTTCGATGGCGGGGCGCGGCTGGCACGATCTCGCGGTCGTCTCACCATATGCCGGGCTCGGAGCGCTGCTCGCGTTCGCCTCGGCGCCATCGTTGAACGCGCTGCGGGTCGGCGATCTGCGAGCGCGCGCGGTCGGCCTCGACGTCGAGCGTGCGCAATGGGTAATTCTCGCGGCCTCTTCGCTGCTCGCGGCGAGCAGCGTGGTTCTGGCCGGACTCGTCGGATTCGTCGGCCTGATCGTGCCGCACGTCGCGCGGCGTCTCGTCGGATCGGATGCCCGCATACTCTTGCCGGCGTGCATCGTCATCGGCGCGGCGCTCTGCATGTTCGCCGACGCCATATGCCGCCGCATCGTCGCGCCGGCCGAACTTCCGATCGGCGTGCTGCTCGCCTTCATCGGCGTGCCGGCTTTTCTCTATCTCTACCTGCGACCGGCCGTCGCAAACCGCGGCGGATGATCGACCTCTGCGACGTGCTCCTTCGCGTCGGCGAACGTCCCTTGCTGACTGGAGTCGACGCTCGCATCGACACCGGCGAGTTCGTCGCTCTCCTCGGTCCCAACGGCGCCGGCAAGACGACCCTGCTGCGTGCCATCGCCGGGCTTCACCGCGTGGGTACGGGAACGATTCTCCTCGGAGGAGGAGCGCTCACGCAGCTAAGCCCGCTCGAACGCGCACGGCGCGTTGCCTTCGTCACGGGCGACGAGCTCCTGCTCGATGCGCTCAGCGTCCGCGACGTCGTCGCCATCGGCCGCTTTCCGCACCATCGCTGGTGGGAATGGCAGACCCGCGGCTCCGATACGATTGCAGTAACGCGTGCTCTCGAAGCGGTGGGAATGGAAGGTTTTGCCGAGCGCCTCTTCTCGACGTTGAGCTCGGGCGAGCAGCAGCGCGTCTGGATTGCGCTGGGGCTCGCGCAACAGACGCCGATTCTGCTGCTCGACGAACCGACGAGCCACCTCGACGTACGAATATCGCACGAAATTCTCGCCTTGCTGCGCGCCCTTTCGCGTAGTGGGAAGACCGTCGTCTGCGCGCTGCACGATCTCAATGAAGCGGCAGCCTACGCGGACCGCATCGGGCTGCTCGGCAACGGAACGCTCCTCGCGCTCGGAGAGCCCGACGCGCTGCTCGCGGGTCCGCTCCTCGAAGGCGTCTACGGGATCACGATGGAGTCGATTCGCCTCAGCGACGGACGAATTCGCGTCTTTGCGCGACCGGCGTGCGAGGCTACCGATGATCCGGCGGAGCCGACCGAACGTCGGAACCCAGCGCCCAACGCGTGACGCCGCGTTGCGGTCCGCTCGAGATCGTGATGCCGATCGCGTCGTCGGGCGCGGCGACGAGCGGCGACTCGATGTAACCGGCAACGCACGAGATCACAATCGCGCGCGTACCCGGAGCGACCAAGATCGCGTGCGGCAGCATCGCCTGCGCTTCGTCGAAGGAGGCCGCGTGGTAGGCGCGTAGACGCGCCCGCGAATCCCAGATCAGCACCGACGGATCGTCGGCGGTGCTGTACAGAACGACGTGATCTCCCCGATGTACCTTGCAATCGGCCAAAGCGATTGCGGTCGCAGTCGTCCAGAGGAGGAGCAGCGCGATGCCAAAGCTACGCACGCGCGCTCTCCATATCCATCATCCGAATCGCCAGGATCGCGAGATCGTCGTGCACTCGGCTTCCGCCGCGCTCGCGCACCTGCGCGGCGAGCTCGTCGGCGAGCTGTTGCGCGTGCGCCGCGCCGCGTGCGATGAGCTGCATCGCGCCGCCGCCAAGGAGCGGCTTTCCGTCGCGGTTGCGCACCTCGGTCAAACCGTCGGTGGCGAGCACGAGCATGTCGCCGGGGTCTAAGTCGATCGTCTTGGAGTAGAACGGCTCCTCCATCACCCCTAAGACGGGCCCCGTCACGGCGAGCTGCTCGACGTCGGCGCGGCGGCGCAGATAGGCGCAGTCGTGCCCGGCACTGCCGTACTCGAGCCGGAACGTCGTCGTATCGAGCACGCCGACAAACATCGAGACGAAGAGGTACGGGTTTCCCACCGCCTTTGAGAAAGCGCTGTTGAACTCCGAGAGAATCGCCGCCGGCTCGCTCTGCCGCAGCGCGATCGCGCGAATCATGAACTTGATGAAGGCCGTGAGTACCGCCGCATCGACGCCCTTTCCGCTCACGTCGGCGATCAAGACCAGCGCGCGATTCGCGGAGAGACGAAAGACGTCGAAGACGTCTCCGCCGACCGCAAGATGACTCGTCGCGGAGAGGTAGGCGCTCCCGACCTCGCAATGGGGCAGCGGCACCGATTCGCTGCGAAATGCCCGCTGCAAGATCTCGGTGATCGTGCGCTCGTGCTCGAGCTCCCGGTTGAGGCGCGAGCGAAAGGCGTTGAAGAGAATCGCGAGCAGCCCGAAGACGAGCACCCAAAAGGCGCGCATATACGAGGAGCGATCGAGTTGGATCTGCGTGCTGCGGGCTAGCCCCGCATCGGTTCCGGCGAGGGTTTCGCGAATCGACGCGACCGTTCGCGTCTCGTAATCGGAGAAGAGTTTGTTGCGCTTGTCGAACTCGACGAGCGGCCGCCGAGGATTCCGCAAAAGCGGGTGCGCGACTTCGTCGCGCCACTTCGATTGCAGGTATCCGTACGCGCCGAGAAGCTGGCCGGGATCGCTCAGATGCTCTTCGCTCAGGATTTTCTGAATCGTCTTCTCTTTCGCATCGTATCCGGCGGCGGCTTGCCGGAACTGGGCGACGTAAAACGGATCCCGCGTCAGCACGTACCCTCGCAGCGAGTTCTCCTCATCGATCTGCAGGCGCAACAGTTCCTCTAGATCGAGTTGCGCTTGCTGAATCTGCGCCTGGCGCGCGAAGGTGCTGGCAATCTGGGCACGCGTTTCGAAGGTGCCTTCGATCGCGAACCCGAGTGTCACGACCAGAAACGCGGTCAGGAGCAGCGTCGCGGTGAGGTTTGCGAGCGGTTCGTTCTTCACAAAGGCGTCATCGAGGCGCGGTCGAAGAACCGCAGGCTGTGCGAGTGGACCCCACGATTTTCAAATCCTACGACGTCCGCGGGGTTTATCCGTCCGAACTGAGCGACGAAGTCGCCTATGCGATCGGACGCACGTTCGTACCATTGCTCCAATCCGACCGGAGTGCGGACGATGCGCGCACGAACGTCGTCGTCGGCCGCGATATGCGCCCCTCCGGAGCGAAGCTCTCCGACGCCTTTGCACGCGGCGCTTCCGACGCGGGCGCGGACGTGGTCGATATCGGCATGGTCTCCACCGACGCGCTCTATTTTGCGGTCGGAAAGTTCGAGTTCGACGGTGGCGTGATGATAACGGCTTCGCATAACCCGGCCCAATATAACGGAATGAAGTTCACCCGCTCGCAAGCCCAGGCGATTTCGCTCGACACGGGCTTGGCGACAATACGGGATCGGCTGCTTTCGGGAGAACTGCCTCCAAAGAGCGCCGCCGGGGGGACCTGTTCTCATCGTAACGTTCTCGACGATTTCGCGCAACACTGCCTCTCGTTGGTGAACCCTGCCAAAATTGCCCCTTTCCGGATTGCCGTCGACGCGGGGAACGGGATGGCGGGCGAAACGATACCGCACGTCTTCAGAAGCCTGTCGTGCGAGGTGATCCCGCTGTACTTCGAGCTGGACGGCAGCTTTCCCAACCACCCGGCGAGTCCGATCGAACCCGAGAACATGATCGATCTGCAAGCCGCGGTCCGAAAGCATCAGTGCGATCTCGGCGTTGCCTTTGACGGCGATGCGGACCGGATGTTCATCGTTGACGAGAAGGCCGGCCTGGTCGACGGCAGCACGGTCACCGCGCTGGTCGCGCTCAATACGCTCAAGAAGCACCCGGGTGCGAGGATCCTGTACAATCTCATCTGCAGCCGCAGCGTTCCGGAGCTGATTCTGCGGGCCGGCGGCATCCCGATCCAATCGAAGGTCGGTCACTCGATCATTAAGGCGGTGATGCGCGACCGGGACGTCGTCTTCGGCGGCGAGCACAGCGGACATTTCTACTTTCGCGACAACTGGTACGCCGATTCCGGAATGATCGCGCTTCTGCAGTGCCTCGAGCTCTTCAGCGAGGCCGGTAAACCGGTGAGCGAAGTCATCGCGCCGATCGATACGCGCTTCCGCTCGGGTGAGATCAACACCCACGTCGCCGATACCGGCGCGAAACTGCGCGAAATCGAAGCAGCGTATCCGGACGCGGAGATCGATCACCTCGACGGCGTAACCATCTCGTATCCGGATTGGTGGATGAACGTGCGTCCTTCGAATACCGAGCCGCTGTTGCGGCTCAACGTAGAGGGCGACACCGAAGCGTCGATGGTGCATCATCGCGACGAAGCACTCGCATTGATACGGAGCTAACCGGTCGAACATGCCTGCGACACTCTTAGGACCCGCGTTTATCGCCGTCGGCGACGGTACGTCGACGTTCGGCCGGCTTGGAGTCGAGAACGGCCGCATCGCGGGCGTGCTCGCGGCCGACGGACCTTCCGATTTTCCGCTCCCACCGGGCAGCAGCATCGCCCCCGGCTTAATCGATCTCCACACGAACGGTGCCGGCGAGTACCTCTTCAATCGGGATCAGGGCAATGCCGTCGGCGTAGCGGGGGCGGGTTACGCGGCCAACGGAGCAACGGGCTTTGTTGCCAGCGTGATGACCGCGCCGTGGGAGTCGATGTTGCACGCCGCGTCGGAGCTCGTCGAAGCGGCGAATCAGCTCGAAGAAGAGCCGCCAACCGGTGCGCGCTGTTTGGGCATTCATTTCGAAGGGCCGTTTCTGAATCCGAAGTTCCGCCGAATTCACCGTCACGAATGGCTCCTTTCAGCGAGCGCCTCACACGCGCAGGAGATGGTCGACGCGTGCAAGGGTGCGTGCCTGCTCGTAACGATGGCGCCCGAGATCGACGGAGCCGCCGATGCCTTGCGCGTCTTTTTGGAGAACGGCGTCGTCTGTTCCGCAGGTCATACCAGCGCGCGCTACCGGGAGGGGATGCTCGCGATTGGGCTGGGCTTCCGATCGCTGACGCACGCGTTTAATGGGATGCCGCCGCTCGATCACCGCGACCCGTCGATCCTGGCCGCCTTCATTCAAGATCGACGGACGCTCGTTCAAGTTATCTGCGACGGCTTTCACGTCTCGCCCGTGATGATCGACATTCTGCATCGCACGCTCGGCGATCGCGTCGTGCTGGTGACCGACAATATGCCGGCGGCCGATCCCGGCTATCACATCGAGGGCGGCGTTATGCGCGCCGCCGACGGCACGATCGCCGGCAGCGCCCTGCGCATCGACGAAGCGCTCCGCAACTATATGTCGTACGCGCAGATTCCGTTCGCCCAAGCGATCGTGGCCGCGACGTACGCTCCGGCACGGCTCATCCATCACGACGGCGAGATGGGGCGCATCGCGCGGGGCGCGCGCGCCGACCTCTCTTTCTGGGATAAGGAGTACCGCGTCGTCGGCACGATGGTCGGCGGTCGCTTCGTCTACAACCGAATCGAAGTCGCCGTTTAGGAGTCTGTCAGCCTAACGATTCCGGGGCCGCAACCGGCTGACCGGGCGTCGCGGACGGCGCGGTTTCGCGCGCCGCCGAGCGAAGCATCGTAACGGCGGCATAGATCACGACGAGCACGACGAGCCATCGTACCGCTGGAATCGGAAGGCGGTAGACCATGTGCGCGGCGATCCACACGCCGGGTATGCCTCCGAGTGTCAGGCCAAGAGCCGCAAGCATCGAAAATGCATTGAAGCGAATGAATCGCAGGCTCGCGAACGGCATCAGGAATGCGCACGAACCCATCATAATCGGAAAAGCCGCAATCGGGTTCATGCCAAGCAAGCTGACCATGATCATGCATGGCGCGTAGAAGCCGATGCCGATGGTCATGAGTGCGCCCAGGCAGAGGCTTACGAAAATGCCGATCCAAAGGCGCAGACCCACGAGCCCGAGCGCATTTCCGGTCAGGCCGAACTGGCTGCCTTTTAGGTTCATCATGATAAAGAGCGCGGCGGCCACGGCTAGTGCGGTGCCCATTCCGATCTGCACGTAACGGCGCGGTAAGCGAGCAACGAGACCGGCGCCCAGCCACGCTCCGACCACCGCGGCAAGAATCAGCGAGATTAGCGTCCACGGCTCGACCGCGATGATGCCGATGAAGATCGCGGCTTCCACGACCGTCGGCAGGGCGTGACCGACGTTCAGCGTTCCTGGGATGCGCTCGTCGGGAACGAAGCGGAGGAACTTATAGAGCGACGTCGTCGTCGCAAACGAGCCGATTCCGAGCGTGTCGAAGAAGTTCGTCACGAAGCCGATGGCGGTCGCAATCACACCGTTCTTCGGCGTGAGCGGGAGCGGATGGTATCGAGGTATCGCGAGAGCGATCGCGACGATCAGCATCAGCGCGACCGCCAGTAGACCCATGAAGAGGACCGTATGAACCGTCATTGCCGTAGACGGTACGCCCACAACGAGCCGCAGCCTCCTACCGAGAAGAAATCCCGGTTAGGACGCAGCGAGTTCTCGCGTCGCGGCCGCGTTGAAGTAGGCGGCCTGCGGATGGTGCATGACGATCGCCGCCGTCGATTGCTCGGGAACGATTTGAAACCCGGCCGTCAGCGTTATGCCGATCTTCGCTTCGGCATCGAGCAGGCGGAAGACGATTTCGTGCTGCTCGAGGTTCGGGCACGCACCGTAGCCCCACGAATAGCGTTTCCCTTGCTCGGCCTGCAGCCCGAGCTCGCGCCGAATGCGGCGATGCGAGTATTCGGCGAGCGCTTCGGCGGCTTGTACCGAAAAGCCATGCAAAAAGTATGACTCGCCGTACTCCCCGGCAGCCTGCAACGCCTCCGTACGCCGCGTCGCAGAGTGTCCGATCGTGACGATCTGCAGCGCGACGACGTCGCTCGCCGCTGCGTCCTTCGGATCGCGCAAGTAATCGGCGAGGCTCAAGTGCTCGCCCCCGAGTTGGCGCGGAAAGGTCATCCGCGCGATCTCCGCTCGCGGATCGGCTGGATCGTAGAATACGACGTCGTCACCCTGCGCGGCGGCGGGGAAGTAGCCGTAGACGATCCGCGGTTCCAACAGATTTCCCGCGAGCGCTTCGTTTTGATAGCGTCGCAGTCGCGGCTCGAACTCATCGGCGACGAGCCGCTCGAACGCGCCGCCCTTGGTATTCGCTGCGCCCCACGAAAGACGGTAGAGGCTGCGAAGATCGAAGCACGGCCACACCTGCGGCAACTCGATGCGATCCAGAACGCGCACTCCCCAGAACGGCGGCACCGGCACGTCGGCGCGGCGCTCCTTCACGGCAGATCGCAGCGAAACTGAAGTGCGCGCCGGCACCTCTTCTCGCCGGTGGCGGTGTTCGAACGCTTCGAGCTTCGTGCGCTCGACGAGCTCCCGCCGTCGATCCGCATCGCTCGTCAACGCGTCCATGAGGTCGAGCCCCTCGAACGCGTCGCGCGCGTAAAAGAGTCCCGGTTCGAAGAAGCGCTTCCCCTCGTCGAGCAGCGCGATGCGCCGGCCGAAGTCGCGGTTGATCGCCGCGCCGCCAACGATAACCGGAAAGCGTAGCCCGCGCGCATCCTGCTCCTGGAGACAGACCGGCATCTGTTTGCTCGTCGAAACGAGCAGCGCGGAGAGGCCGATCGCATCGGCGCGCACCTCGATTGCCTTCTCCAGGATTACGTTGACCGGAACTTGCTTTCCGAGGTCGTGGACCGTGTAACCGTTGTTTGCGAGGATCGTGTGAACGAGATTCTTCCCGATGTCGTGCACGTCGCCGAAGACCGTCGCGAGCACGACGGTGCCTTTCGTCGCACCTTCGCGCCGCTCCAGGAACTGCTCGAGGTGTGCGACCGCCTTCTTCATCACCTCAGCCGACTGCAGCACGAAGGGCAAGATTAGTTCGCCGCGGCCGAACCGGTCGCCGACGTCTTTCATGGCTGGAAGCAGTATCTCGTTGAGCGCGTCGACCGGCGTGTAGCGCTGCAGGGCCTCGTCGATCTTCGCCTCGATGCCGTCCTTGCGCCGATGGAGAATCGCTTGGTGAATCCGCTGCTCGATCGGCGTATCGTCGGCGCCGTTCGACGCGTCACCGCGCTCTTCGCTCGGCGGAACGCTTTGTTCGAAGTGCTCGATCAAGCGCGTGAGCGCATCGGCGCGGCGATTGAAGACGAGATCGTCGCAGAGCTCGCGAATCGTCCCGTCGAGCTCGAAGTACGGAACGATCTCCTTGGGGTGAACGAGCGCACAGTCCAGACCCGCTTCGACACAATGGTGCAGAAAGACCGAGTTGAGCGCGGCGCGAGTGCTCGGCTTGAGACCGAACGAGACGTTCGAGATGCCGAGCGACGTCAGAACGCCGGGCAGGTCGCGCTTGATGCTGCGAATCCCCTCGATCGTCTCGACCGCGGATGCGGCAAACTCCGCCTCTCCCGTCGCGAGCGTAAAGGTTAGCGCGTCGAAGATCAGCGCGCCGGGCGGAAGTCCGTATTCGCCGACCGCGATATCGTAGATTCGGCGCGCGATCTCGAGCTTGCGCGCCGCCGTCTTCGCCATTCCGCTCTCGTCGATCGTCAGCGCGACCACCGCGGCTCCATGCTCTCGAGCGAGGGGAAGTAGCGTGTCCATCTTTGCCCGCCCCGCCTCGAGATGGACCGAGTTGAGGATCGCGCGGCCCGGATAGTTTTGAAGCGCCGTCTCGAGCACTCTCGGCTCGGTCGAGTCGATCGCCAGTGGTGCTTCGATCGATTGCGCGAGGCGGCGGACCAGTTCGCGCATCTGCTGATCTTCGTCGGCTCGCTCGGTGAGTGCGCAGCAGAGGTCGAGCACGTGCGCGCCGCCCTCGACCTGCTCGCGCGCCACGAGAACGATGTCGTCGTAGCGTTCCTCGAGCAGGAGGCGCTTGATTCTGCGCGATCCCTGCGCGTTGATCCGCTCGCCCACGATCAGCGGCGCAGGCTCCTGTACGAGTGCGACGGCCGTGATTGCAGAGGCGACTTCCTCGCCGTCGTACGCGGCCGAGTTCCGCGGCTTGCGCGAGACCGTATCGATCGCCCGGCGAAGCGCGGCGACGTGGTCCGGCGTCGTTCCGCAGCATCCGCCGACGACGTCGACCCCGAAATCTCGCACGAAGGCCGCGAGCTCGCGCGCCAGCTCATCGGGTCCTTCGGGATAGATCGTCTCCCCGTTCGGTCCCATGAGCGGCAGGCCCGCGTTGGGAATGACGCTGACGAAGGCTCGCGAGCGTTCGCAGAGATAGCGGATCGAATCGCGCATCTGCGCGGGACCCGTGGAACAATTCAAACCGACGATCTCGACTTCGAGCGCGTCGAGCACCGCACAGACCGCGCGAATGTCGGTCCCCAGCAGCATCCGCCCCTCGGTGATGAGGGTTGGCTGCGCCTGAATCGGCACGCGGCGCATGCCGCGTGCGAACTCCCGCCGAATCCCGGCAATCGCCGCTTTGAGTTCGAGCAGATCCTGCATCGTCTCGAGGATCAGGAGATCGACGCCGCCCTCGACGAGCGCGCGGGCCTGCTCGGCGTAGATGTCGCGGAGCTGCTCGTAGGTGATCTTCGAGAGCGAAGGATCCGAAGAGGAGACGAGCATTCCGGTCGGGCCCATCGATCCGGCGACGAAGCGCGGCTGCGCCGGCGTCGTGAACGCGTCGCAAGCCTCGCGTGCCAGGATGGCCGCACGCAGATTGATCTCGTGGGTGTGCTCGCCGAGTGAGTACTCGTCGAGCTTCAGCCGCGAAGCGGTGAACGTATCGGTCTCGACCACGTCGGCCCCCGCAGCGAGATACGATTCGTGGATCGCGCGAACGATCTGCGGTCTGGTGAGCACGAGTCCCTCGTTGCATCCGAGGTATGCCGCACCGCCAAAATCCTCGGCCGAGAGTTCGAGTGCCATGAGCTGCGTGCCCATGGCGCCGTCAAAGACCAGGACCCGCTCCTGCAGCCTGCTTAGGTACTCAGACAATCGCTCGAACTTCTCCCACCACTTCTCCGGCCCGATTATACACCGCCGGACGCGCAAACCGCTCGAGCTCGGCACACTGCCGCTCGTCGAGAACCCCGATTCGGCGCAACACGGCGACGGTCGACGGACCTCGTCCGCGCGAGCCGCCGTCGATTACTTTCGAGACGTAGCCATAACCGCGCGTGATGGCGGCGACGCCGTGAACGCCTTCGGCACCAGCCTTTGCGGCGATCGCCCCCCGCCCCGCACGCATAAGTTCGGTATCGAACTGGCCGGTGCCGGCGACGTATTCCGGATGCGCGACCATCGCATCGCGCACAACCCTCAAAGCCCGCGCATCGCTGTCGAGGATCTCGCTCAGTGAGGCGAAGCGTGCGAACGAGCGCGCCGCTTTGCGCAAGGTCGTCGCGTAGACGGGAATGCCGCAGCCGTCGACGCCGAGCGGCCACGTCTGGGGATCTTCGTCGGAGAGGCGAGCGCAGAGTTCGAGAATGCGCCGTTGCGCGGGATTCTGTGCGCTCAGATAGGTCGCCGGATCGGCTCCGACGAGTTTGCAGAGCGCGAGAATGCCGGCGTGCTTACCCGAACAATTATTGTGCAGCGCGGTTGGGCGCTCTCCCGCGAGCAGCAGCGCTTTCGCCGACGCGTCGTCGTAGGGAGGGTGCGTGCCGCATTGGAGATCCGACACGTCCATGCCGATCTTGCGCAGAATCGAACGCACCGCTTCCACGTGCATCGGCTCGCCGACGTGCGAGGCGGCCATGACCGCGATCTCCCGTTGGTCGAGGCCGAAGACTTCGCGCGCGCCGGCTTCGATCGCCGCCGCCGCAATGAACGGCTTTGCCGTCGATCGAAGATAGACCGGCATCTCGACGTCGCCGGCCGCGTAAATCTCGCGGCCGTCCGCATCGACCACGCAGAGGGCGACGCGATGGGTCGACTCGACGAGTTCGCCTCGCGTTACCTCAACGCAAAGCGGCGCAGTCACTTGTCACCCCGAGCCTGTCGAAGGGCTGTCGAAGGGTCAAACCAGCGCTGGTTCGACGATCGTCGCCTCTTGTTCGGCGAAGACGGGATTGCTGAGATAGCGTTCGCCGGTGTCGCAGCCGATCGTGACAATCGTCTTCCCGCGCAGCGCAGGACGCGCGGCAACCTGCAGAGCGGCCCAGACGTTCGCACCGGTCGAGATGCCGACCAGCATTCCCTCCTCGCGCGCCAAACGGCGCGCGGTCGCGATTGCGTCGGCGTCGGTGACGCGAATCACTTCGTCGTAAATCCCTGTGTTGAGCACCTTCGGCACGAAGCCGGCGCCGGTTCCTTGAATCTTATGCGGCCCCGGCTTGCCGCCCGAGAGCACCGGAGATGCGTCGGGCTCGACCGCCACGATCGTCACGCCGGGCTTACGCGATTTGAGAACCTCGCCGACGCCGGTTATCGTGCCGCCGGTTCCGATCGCCGAAACGACAACGTCGACGGCCCCGTCGGTATCGCGCCAGATCTCTTCGGCGGTGGTGCGCCGGTGAATCTCCGGATTTGCGGGATTCTCAAACTGTTGCGGCACGAAGTACTTCGCAGGGTCGGCGGCGAGAATCTCGTTCGCTCGGCGAATCGCACCGGGCATGCCCTCGGCGCCGGGCGTCAGGACGACTTGCGCCCCATAGGCCTTGAGCAGATTCCGCCGCTCGATCGTCATCGTGTCCGGCATCACCAAGATGATCGGATACCCCTTCGCGGCCGCAACAAAGGCGAGCGCGATGCCGGTGTTTCCGCTCGTCGGTTCGAGGATCGTCACGCCGGGCCGCAGGCGACCGTCACGCTCGGCCGCTTCGATCATCGCAACGCCGATGCGGTCTTTGACGGAACCGGCAGGATTGAACGACTCCATCTTCACCAAGAGCGTCGCCGGAAGATCGCGCCCCAACCGTGGGAGCTTGACCAGCGGCGTGTTGCCGAACGTGTCGGCGAGATTTTCATAGATGCGTGCCATAGTACCAGCTTAACCCCCACTAGGAATCGGCCGTTGCACTTGAGTATCAGCGGCCATGCGGCTAGCTTCCTCTATCGTTCGCGCGGCATGCGTCGCACTCGCGTTCTCGTGGAGTGCGACGCCCGGACCCGCAACCGCGGCAGCTGCCCCGACGATGGGTGCCGCGCTCGATGCGATTGCCGCCTATGCGCCCCAAGCGATGCGCGAGCAGGGCACGCCGGGGCTCTCCATCGCGATCACCGACCGCACGCAAACGCTGCGCGTCATCACGCTGGGATATGCCGATCGCGATACTAACGCGCCGGTAACGCCGCGGACGCGGTTCGCGATCGGGTCGATCACGAAATCGATGACGGCCCTCGCGCTGCTGCAGATGCACGACGCCGGCCGCCTCGATTACAACGCCCCGGTGCAACGTTATCTTCCGTGGTTCACCATACAGAGCGGCGGAAAACCGATTCTCGTCCACGAGCTGCTCTCGCATACCGCGGGCATTCCGGACGATTACGCCGCGGAGGAAGGATACGGATACGACATCGTCGCGCTGCGTCACGCGAAGACGCTCTTTGCGCCGGGCACATCGTGGTCGTACTCGAACGACGGATACGCGACGGCAGGAGCGATTCTCGCGCGGCTCGACGGCCGACCCTGGCCCGATGCCTTAACCGCGCGCGTCTTCGACACGATCGGCATGACGAGCAGTTCCGCAGTCTTTACCCCTGCCGAGATGACCGGTACGGCGGTCGGTTATCAATTCCGCGACAACGACCGGCCCGCGCCGCAGAGCCCTCCGCTGGTTGCCTCGCCGCAGCTCGATTTCGTCGATCCAGCCGGTTCGGTACTCTCGACGCCTGAAGACATGGCTCGCTACATGCGGCTCTATCTCAACGGGGGGCGCGCCGCGAACGGCCGGCGGCTGATCGCACCGGAGACGTTCGCCGCCATGACCCATCCCGATCGTCTCAGCGATGGAAAGCCCGCCGGTTCGCCGGGCGCGGAACTGCAAGAATGGCCGGCCTTCTACCGGAGCTACGGATTCGGGCTTTCGGTCTTCGACGACGGCGGCGATCATCTCGTCGGTCACACCGGCGGGATCTCCGGTTACACCGCGTGCATGCAGATGAACTTAACGCGCGGCTTCGGCGTCATCGCGTTTGCGAATCTGGTCGAGGCTCCGCTCCATCCGTGCGCGATCGTGCGATACGCTATGAGCGTCCTTCGCGCGCAGAGTCTCGGAACGACGCTTCCGGCGGCGCCGCCCGCGCCGCCGGATCCCGCGCACGTCGCCAATGCGAGCGAGTATGCCGGCACGTACACGTCTTCGGACGGCTCGAGGCTGCGGGTCGTGAGTCAGGGCGACCGCCTGCAACTGCTCGACGGTTCCAACACGATCGCGCTCTATCCGCGCGGACACGATCTCTTCTGGGCCGACGATCCGAAGTACGCGCTCTTTCTGCTGGTCTTTAGGCGCGACCCGAGCAAAGCGGTGGTCGAGATGACGTACGGATCGCAGTGGTATCCCAACGAGCGCTATCGCGGTCCGCGCACGTTCTCGCATCCGTCGTCGTGGAACGCGCTTACCGGTCGTTACGAGAACACGTTCTTCGGCGAACCGGCGATTTCACGCGTCGTGATCGTCAAAAACCGGCTGACCTTTGACGGGACCGACGAGCTCACGCCGCTCCCGAACGGTGACTTCGCGCTCGGAAGCTCGGTCGTGCGCTTCGACGCCTACGCGGGAAAGGAGCCGCAGCGCGTTTGGCTCGACGCAACACCCCTCTACCGCGTCGAACTACCCTAGTCTAGCTACCGATATCCCAGAGCAAGCCGAGATCTTTTTTCGCGAACGAACGGAACGCGATTAGCGTTTCGGTGCTCAGGATTCCTTCGAGTGCGGCGACGCGCTCGGTCACCAAATCGTTGAGCTCCTCGTGCTGCCGGACACGAGCGATCGCGATGAGATCGTAGGGGCCGGCGACGGAATAGACCTCGGCGATGCCGTCGATTGCGAGCAGATCGTCGGCGACCGTGCGCAACCGCGGGCGTTCGACGTTCATCAGGATAAACGCGGTGACCATGTTAGGCGTTCCCCGTAGGAGCAGAGAGCGTTCCGCCGCAATTCGGACAGCGTCCGTTCATCGTGTCGGCGCACTCCGCACAGAATGTGCATTCGTACGAGCAGATGCGAGCATCCGCACGGTTCGGCAGCGGCCGATCGCATCGCTCGCAGGAGCTTTTCATTGAAGAGGCTCTATATGCTTCCCATCTTGACGACCCCTGGCGGCGGAGAAACCAAGGCATGAAAGCTATCGTCATCGAGCATCGCGGCGAAGCCGGTTCGTTCGACGAAATTCCCGTGCCGACCCCGGCATCGCACGAAGTTCTCGTGCGCGTAACCGTGGCCGGTGTCAACCCAATCGACTGGAAGCGGCGCGAGCGCGACGACCGCCCTTTTCCCTTCGTGCTCGGGCAGGATTTTGCCGGAGTCGTCAGCGCGGCCGGCGATCGCGTAACGAAGTACCGCGAGGGCGAACGGATCTTCGGAATCGCACGCGACCACGGCGCCTACGCGCAGTATACGCTCGTTCCCGAAGACGGCCCCGGCCAGCCCGTTGCGAAGATTCCCGATAGCGTCGGCGATGCAGATGCCGCGGCCCTACCGACGGCGGGTTTGACGGCGCTCGCGGCGATTGAAGCGCTGCACGTCGCAAAAGGCACCACGCTGCTCGTGCTTGGAGCGACGGGCGGCGTCGGCGGTTTTGCCGTCCAGATCGCGCACGATCGGGGCGCACGCGTCATCGGTACCGCGCATTCGTCGAACGAGAAATACGCGCGCTCGCTCGGCGTCGACGAGTTCGTCGCCTACGATCGTGGAGACGTCGTCAACGCGGTGAAGGCGGTGCATCCAGGCGGCGTCGATGCGGTGCTCGATCTCGTCGACGATGCCACGGCGATGAAGGCCATGACCGAGGTGCTGCACGCCGGCGGAACGATCGTCTCGACGATCGGCGCAGCCGACGAGCAGTGGTTTGCGCAACGAAAGATCGACGCGCAGAACCTCTATATGGGCGACACGCCGCAAGGCTCGCACGCAGGGCTGCGCGCGCTGCTCGGGCTTGTCGAACAGGGCCGCATGCGCGTCGACATCGCCGGCGAACGCCCGCTCTCCGACGCCGTCGCGGCGCTCGACGAGAGCAAACGCGGCGCCGTCAACGGCAAGCTCGTCATTACGGTCGACTGACGGAAGAGCTTTACTTATTCTTGAAGCGGGCGACGCGCTTTTCGTTGTAGGCAGCGAGCCCCTCTTTCGCATCCTCACTTTTGAAGAGTAACGATTGCAGCTCGCGTTCGAGCGCGAGCGCATCCTGCAGCGGAAGCTCGGCGCCCGTCTGGACGCTGCGCTTTATGTGGCCGACGGCCATCGGCGCCTTGTTCGGCGAGCAGAACTGCTTGGCGTAGTCGGTAATCTGCTCGCGGAACTCTTGAGCGCTCCCCTCGAAGAGATCGTTGATCATACCCCACTCGAGTGCTTGTTCGTAGCTGACGGTCTTCCCGGTCACCATCATCTCGATCGCCCGCGATTTGCCGACGAGCCGCGCCAGGCGCTGCGTTCCGCCGGTGCCCGGTAAGACTCCGAGCGCGACTTCGGGCAGCCCGATCTTCCCGGCGTCTTTGCGCGCGATGCGCAGGTCGGCGGCCATCGCGATCTCGAGCCCTCCGCCGACGCAGTGGCCGTTGAGCGCCGCGATCACGAGCTTCGGCGTCTGCTCGAGGCGCAGCAGCGTCTCGTTGGCGTGCAGGCAGAACATGTACTTGAACTCGGGCGTCACCGCGTTGAGCATGCCGATGTTCGCGCCGGCCGAGAAGAACTTCTCGCCCTTGCCGGTGAGCACGATCGCCTCGACGTCGGAATCGAATCGCGCATCTAAAATTGCCTCGTCGAGCTGACGCATCATCTCGTGCGTGTAGGTATTCGCCGGCGGGTCGTCCATCTCGATGAATCCGACGTGTCCGTCTTTCCAATAGTTGATGACGCGCTTGCCGTCGAGCGGACGCGTCTCGCGTCCGAACGGAGTCTGCAGGGTTGCGCCGTTTACAGTCGTGCTCATGCAAGGTTCCCCTTTGGTGCGATCCAGTTGGAATCTTTGAAGTACTCGTTGAGTAGTTTTTCGTCGGCTTCCGTAGGAAGAACGGTCGGCGCGTAGGCAGCCCATTGCGCTTCGGTGAGTTCGCGCCCGTCGACCGCGTACTGCTTCGAGGCATAGTCGCCGATCTTCCGGTTGAAGCGCATATCGGGAAGATAGAACTTCGTTTCGCTCGCATTCACTTCGTTGACGCGAGCGACGGTGGCCAACGCTTCGTCGTAGAACTGCGTGCGCGCGCGCTCGTTGAGGTGTTCCTTGTCGGGATGATCCCCGGCCTTATCCTCGTCGACGCGCCCTTTGATGCCCCACGTGTAGGCCCACTGGGCCGAACCCGAATGGTCCGTTCCGAAGAGATCGAGCGAGCCGGAGAACCATTTGTTGTAGTATTTCTGCTGAATCTCGACCGGAACGACGCCGGCTTTTGCGATCCGCCGGAGTCCCGTGATGCCGGTTCCCATGTGGAACGACTCTTCGCGAAGCATCGGGCCCATCGAAGCGGCCAGCGGCGCGAAGCTCGAGTGCGAGAGCATCGTGAGCTGAAACTTGCCGTCGCGGTCCATGAAGTTCGTGTACGCGAAGAAATCGAGCCAGTGCGTAACGTCGTCGTTGAAGGCGTTAAGCAAGCGGTTCTTCTTGCCGAAAGCGCGGCGCTCGAGCATCTTTTGCGCTTCGATCTTCCCTTCGCTCCCGAAGTGGTCGACCATGAGATGGCACATCTGATACCCGTGGCGCGTCTCTTCGACCATGATTCGCACGAGCGAGGCTAAATCGTACTCGCTCGGCGCGTTGTTGACTAAGAATCGCTGCTGCTCGTTGGAGGCGAACTCGGTGTCGCCCTGATAGACGACCATGTTGAGCACCGCATCGCGCATTCGCTGATCCGGGATCTCCCGCACGCGCTCCCAGCGGCGCTCTCCCTTGAAGTCCCCGAAGTAAATCTCGCTGGTCGGCAGCTCGCCGTACTTCGCTTCGAAAGTGTAACCCGGCATGAAGCGGTCGACGAGCTCGCGGTCGAGGCCGATGTCGCGCCTCCATTCGTCGAGCATCGATATCCAGTCGTCAAAGGTCGAAATGCGGCTCATCTACGTGCCTTTCAGCATATAACGGATTTTTGTCGTTCGCCAGGAATACCGTCATATTAAGCGCCGTGCGAGGAGGTGTCAAGAGTGGCGGAGCGGGAGGTCGCGCGTCCCAATTCCTTTATCTTCACGCTCTACGGCGACATGGTGCGCCGCCTCTCGGGCGATGGCTCGCTCTGGATCGGCGCTCTCATCCGCCTGATGGCCTCCTTCGGCGTCTCGGCCCCAGCCGTTCGCCAAGCCGTTTCACGAATGGCACGCCAGGGTTGGCTGGTCGCCCGCAGGGAGGGGAATCGAGCGTTCTACCGAGTTACGGAGCGAGGACGCCGCCGGATCGATGAGCTCAGCCCGCGGATCTACGGTCCGGTGATCGAATGGGACGGCCGCTGGCGGCTGCTCAGCTACGCGATCGGCGAGGCCCATCGAAAGCGGCGGGAGCGGCTTCGCAAGGACCTCGGTGCACTGGGTTGGGCGCAGCTCTCGCCGACGACGTGGATCTCGCCCTCGGATACGCTGACCGCGGCGCGCGAGGCCGCAGAGGCGACCCGCACGCTCGACGCGGTCAATCTCTTCACCAGCGAATATCGGGGCCCGCAGAGCGATCGGGAACTGCTCGAACGATGCTGGGATATCGAGGCTATTGCGGCCGCGTACCGGACCTTTATCGCTCGGTACGAGCCGCGACTCCGCCGGGAGCGGGAGCGCGCCGATTCCAGCGATGAGGCCGCACTCGTGGAGCGGCTCTGGCTCGTCCACGATTATCGGAAGTTCGCCTACGTCGATCCCGGACTACCCAGCGAGCTCTTGCCGGCACATTGGCCCGGGACCGCCGCCGCGGCGCTTTTCCGCGAATACTATGCGGCGCTCGAGGCGAAATCGCAACGATACTTTCATCTTTGTACGAGCGTGTGAAACGGGTGCGCGCGGCGAGGCGTCGAAGCGACCCGCCCATGCCAAAACGCCTGCTCCTCGCGCTCGCCGCCGCCGCACTCGCGATCGTGGCCTGTAGTAGCGGCTCGTCATCGCCGAGCCCGACCGTCTCGCCAGGCTCGCCCCTTCCAAATCCTTCGATTAAGAAGGCGACCATCTTCGTCTCGGTTGACGGAACGCCAGCGGCCAACGTGCCCGTAGAGGCATCCACGCCAAAGAACACCGCAAGCCCGCGCCCCGGCACGCCCTTCGCTACCGAGTATACGGGCAAGAAGGGCCTCACGCACTTCCACAACCTCAAGCCAAGCAAGACGTATTGCTGGGTTGCGATCATCAACCCGAGCTTCAAATCGTCGGCATGCGCCACGTGGGAAGTCTGGCAAAGCAGCAACATCGACCTCGGAACCTAAAAGCTTGATTCCGGGTGCCGGTTCGGGGCGTCCGAGGGAGGAGCGGAACCAGGAAAGCCTTTAGGTCAATCGTTCTCTAGCTATCGTCATCGTGCAAATGCAGATGACAGCCGTCTTCGGCTTCCGAAAGCACGTCGCGCGCTTCGGCGAGCACGGCGGTCGATAACGGCCGGCTCGGCGGCTCGACCGAACCCTGCTCGGCGAGGAACTCCACTTCGCTCCAGTCTTCCCAGGTTTCCAACGGCTCGCCGTCGGCCGAGGCCGGAAAGCGTACGCAGAAGCCCTGATCGAGATGCAAACCGACGACGGTGACTTCGGTGCCGCGAGGAAAGTAGGTTCCCTCTTTCCAGAGCGTACCGTAGGTCGTGCTGTACGCGGCGCCGATCTTTAACGGCTGGTCCATAGGCGAACCAACTACACCTTGAACGGATCCATCGGTTTCTCGCCGATGAAGGTGAGCACGCTCTTCGTCTCGCTGTACAGCCGCATCGTTTCCATTCCAAGCTCGCGGCCGTATCCGGACTGCTTGTAGCCGCCGAACGGCACGCCCGGAAAGACGGCGTACGGCGCGTTGATTGCGACCGAACCGCTGCGAATCGCGCGGGCGACGCGATTCGCGCGCCCAATATTCGTCGACCACACGCTCGCCGCAAGGCCGTACTCACTCGCGTTCGCAAGTGCGATCGCTTCGGCTTCGTCGGCAAACCGTACGAAGGTCGCGACCGGTCCGAAGATCTCTTCACGCGCAATGCGGTGCGAGTTCTGCGCCTCGAAGGCGGTCGGGCTCCAGAAGGTTCCGGCGGCGAAAGCATCGCCGAGCTGCGCGGGAGTAGCGCCCAAGAGAACGGTGGCACCTTCGGCGATGCCGATCTCGCAGTAATCGCGAATCTTTTGATACTGATCGCCGAGCGTGATCGCGCCGATCTGCGTGGCGGCATCTTCGGGATCGCCAACCCGCAATCGCTTCGCCTTTTCGGTGAAGAGGCTCACGAAGCGATCGTATATTCCGTTCTGAACGAGAATCCGCGAGCGCGCTTCGCAGCATTGACCGGCATTGTAGTAAACCCCGTAGAGCGCGCCGGCAACGGCGCCTTCGAGGTCGGCGTCGTCGAAGACGACCGCGGGTGACTTACCGCCGAGTTCGAGCGTGACGCGCTTGAGCGTCTGCGCGGCGGCCGCCGCAACGCTCTTTCCCGTCGCGGTCGAACCGGTGAAGGCGATCTTGTCGATGCCGGGATGCTCGACCATCCAGGCGCCGATCGGGTGCGTCGATCCCGTCAGCACGTTGAGCACGCCTTCGGGCAGACCCGCCTCGAGTGCGATCTTCCCCAACTCGATCGCGCTCAGCGGCGTGACGGAGGAAGGCTTGAGGATGACGGTGCAGCCCGCAGCGAGCGCCGGCGCAACCTTCCACGACGCGAGCAGCAGCGGAAAGTTCCACGGCACGATCGCGCCCACGACGCCGACGGGCTCGCGAACGGTGTTCGCGAGATAAGTCGGCAGCGGCGGCGGCAACGTCTCGCCGTAATTCTTCGTTGCGGCGCCCGCGTAAAATTCGAAAGTATCGACGATCGCGCCGAGCTCGCCTTTCGCCGTCGCGATGCTCTTGCCGTTATCTCGCACTTCGAGCAGCGCGATCTCGGCTGCGCGTTCCGCGAGCAGCTGCGCGATCTTATAAACGATCTTCGCGCGCCGCGACGCGGCCATGGTCGGCCAGCGTCCGTCAAACGCTCGTCGCGCAGCAACCACCGCCGCGTCAACGTCTTCGCGCGTCGCATCGGCGACGTCGGCAATCTTCGCACCGGTCGCGGGATTGGAATCGGAATAGACTCCACCGCCAGCCGCATCGCGCCACTCCGAGCCTATCAGCAGCTGCGTCTTCATCATCGTCGAGGTCGTGGTCATGTCGTTGCCTTCAACTCCACGCGCTCGAATACCGTTGCGATCCCCTGGCCGACGCCGATGCACATCGTCGCCAAACCGTAGCGGCCGTCACGCCGGCGAAGCTCGTGCAGCAGGGTGGTCGCGATGCGCGCGCCGCTCGCGCCGAGCGGATGGCCCAGCGCGATCGCGCCGCCGTTGGGATTCGTGCGCGCCGCGTCAAACTCCAGATCGCGCATGCAGGCAATCGCCTGCGAGGCAAAAGCCTCGTTGATTTCTATGGCGTCGAGCTGCGCGACGTCGATGCCGGCGCGGTCGAGCACCTTGCGCGTCGCCGGAATCGGCCCTAGACCCATAACGTCGGGCGCAACGCCGGCCGATGCGCTGCCGACGAATCGCGCCAACGGCGCGAGGCCAAGCCGGCGAGCAGCGCCCGCATCGCAGAGCAGCAGTGCGGCCGCACCGTCGTTGATGCCCGACGAGTTGCCGGCCGTTACGGTGCCGTCGTCCTTGAAGGCGGGCGCCAGTTTGGCGAGCGCTTCGAGCGTGGTCTCCGGACGAGGATGCTCGTCGCGCGCGACGAGCTTCTCGCCGGTTCGGCCGTCGCGAACCAACACCGGTACGATCTCCGCATCGAAGACGCCGCGTTCGGTCGCCGCCTTACATTTCAATTGCGATTCATAGGCAAAGCGGTCTTGCTCCTGACGGGTGATGGCGTAACGCTGCGCAACCTTCTCGGCCGTTTCGCCCAAGGAGATCGTCCATTCTGCGGGCATCGCCGGATTGACCATTCGCCAACCCAAGACGGTATCGAAGAGGTGCTGTTTGCGTCCGTAGGGGGCGTCGCTCTTGGGAAGAACGTACGGCGCGCGCGTCATCGACTCGACGCCGCCGGCAATCATCAGGTCGCCTTCGCCGCACGCTATCGCCTGCGCCGCGGAGTTAATCGCCTGAAGACTCGATCCGCAGAGACGGTTGACGGTCGCACCGGGAACCTCCACCGGAAATCCCGCGAGGAGTGCCGCCATCCTGGCGACGTTACGATTATCCTCGCCGCTTTGATTTGCGGCGCCGAGATAGACGTCGTCGATCGTCGCCGGCGCAATACCGGTGCGCTCGACGATCGCACGAAGCACGACCGCTGCAAGATCGTCGGGACGAACACCCGCGAGCGCTCCGCCGTAACGCCCGATCGGCGTGCGAACCGCATCGATCACCCAGACCTCGCGATTCATTGCGCCGCCTCTTCTTCGGCGGCGGGCGGTTCCGTCGCGACGTCAAGCGCCCGGAGCGCGCGATGCGGTGCAAACTCTCCGCCTTCGGCCTCGGAGAGGCGTTTCAAGATTCGGCTGATGCGTGCACCGCCGATCTCACGCCCCCACTCGATCGGTCCGATGGGATAGTTCGCTCCAAGCCGCATCGCCGTGTCCACGTCGTCGGGCGAGGCGACGTCTTCACTGACCGCGACGACCGCCTCGTTCACGATGGAGCCGAGCGTGCGCCCCAAAAAGAGTCCCGGCGCATCTGCAACCAAGATCGCGCCTTTGCCGAGCTCGGCAAAGAACTCTTGGGCGAGCTCGAGCGCATCGTCAGAAACGTCCTGCGAATCGACGATCTCGACGATGCGCTGCGCCTCGAAGCTGCCGACGACGCCGTATCCAACGAGACGCTCGGGATGACGAAGACGCCGGGCGCAAGCACCGATATCCGTCGCGTACGCGTCGACGAAGAGGACCGCTTCCGCACCGAGCAGCGAGTCGAGGGCGTCCACGACGTCGCCGCGCTCCGCACCGCTGCCGTCGGCGTCGATGACGATCGTCGAGCCGAGCGAGAGCTCGTCGAGCAAATCGTCGTTTTCGATGCGCTGCACGTGAACGTATCGGTTTGCGATGCGTTCGGCAAGCTCGTCGGCTCGGCCGCCGAACCCAACGACAGCGACGTGCTCGTCCGCGTTGCGCTCACCCTGCGGCTGCACCACGTCTGGATCGAACCGCTCGGCCTTGCCGTCGTGATAGGTGTAGAATCCGCGGCCGCTCTTGCGGCCCAACAATCCCTGCGCGACCATTCGCCGCTGAAGATCGACCGGCGCGAAACGCGCCGCTTC
This sequence comes from Candidatus Cybelea sp., assembly GCA_036732685.1. Lineage (GTDB taxonomy): Bacteria > Vulcanimicrobiota > Vulcanimicrobiia > Vulcanimicrobiales > Vulcanimicrobiaceae > Cybelea. The sequence goes on from DAINBY010000006.1 coordinate 69,911, forward strand.
GGTGCGCTCGTAAATGGACTCGCTCGTCGCGAGATTGACGTCGAGGCCGATGAGATCCATCAGCTCAAAAGGACCCATCCGAAAGCCGGCGCCGCGCGCGAGCGCGTCGAGTTCCTCAGCCGAAGCGACGCCTTCCCGCAGCGAGTGCAATGCCTGAAGATAGTACGGGCGCGCGACTCGATTCACGATAAATCCCGGCGTATCGGCCGCGAGCACGGCGGTCTTCCCCATCTTCGCGACGGCCTCGTACGCGCGCTCGAGCGTCTCGTCGCTCGTTTCCGGCGTGCAGACGACCTCGATCAGCGCCATGCGCGCCGGTGGATTGAAGAAGTGCAGGCCGACGACGCGCTCGGGATGCTCGACCGAGCGGGCGAGTTCGCCGACCGCGAGCGATGAAGTGTTCGTGGCGATGAGCGCCTGCGGAGCTAGCGCGCCGGCGAGCGCAATGAGAACGTCGCGTTTTAGATCGAAGCGTTCGGGGACGGCTTCGATCGCGATCCCTGCGGCCGATGGCTGCGGGATCGCATCGAGCCAGGCAATGTTGTCGAAAATCGCCGGATCTCCGGAGCGCTGCGCCTCGCGCTCGAATAGCGCCGTACCGCGTTCGCGGGCCGCCGCTTGCGGCTCTACGATATCTACGGCGTAGCCGCCAAGAGCGCCCACGAACGCAATACCGGCGCCCATGGTCCCACCGCCGACGACGAGGAGTCGTTCCATCGGCTCGAGCCTTCGGCGAGAGGAGCTGCAAACGCTTCGCCATAGATGACGTGCTATGGAAAAACCGGGATGGCGCCTGCGCGCATCGCGTTACGTCGTCGATTCGCCCTACATGCGGCTTCGCGCGGACGAGATCGAGCTTCCGAACGGAACGATCGTTCCCGAGTACTACGTCCGCGAGTCACGCGGATACTCCGTCGTCGTCGCGCTAACGCCGGACCGGCACGTCGTACTCGTGCGCCAGTATCGCTATGGCTCCGACGCGATTCACCTCGAGCTTCCGGCCGGATTGCTGAACGCCGACGAAGATCCGCGCGAGTGCGCGCTGCGCGAGCTAGCCGAAGAGACGGGTTACGAGGTCGAGGCGTGCGAGCCGGCCGGCGAGTTTCTGCACGAGCCGGTGCGCTCGAACGCCCGAGCCTACGTCTACCTCGCCTCCGGCGCCCACAGCGCGCGCGCGCCAAACCCTGACCCGACCGAGCACCTCGCCGTCGAGCTCGCGCCGCTCGCGCTCTTCCGGACGATGCTGGGGGACGGCCGCATCGACGCTGGGGGCTCGATCGCTGCCGGGTATCTCGCACTCGACAAGCTGCGGGCGCTCTGAAACTTACCGCGTGGGGCGCCGGTAACGAAGAGTACCATGAAAAACGTGACGGGGCCGAAGCTCAATCCGATGCTCTCACTCTTTCTCAAGGTGACCGCCGTCGTCGCGATTGCGATCGTCGCGTCCATTCTTCTTTGGAACCTTCTCAAGATCGTCGTCATCGCGGCCGTCATCGCGGCGATCGGCGTCGGCGCGTTCTATATCTACAGCTTTATACGCAGGCGTTCGAAGCTTCCCGTCATTCGTTGAGCCAGCGTTCGAGCGCCTCGGTTACGCGCTCGGGCTCCTCCATCATCGGCAGGTGACCGCTCTCGTCGCAGACGACGAGATGCCCGCGCGGAAAGGTCGCAACGATCGAGCGCGCCTCTTTGATTCCGACGACGCGATCGTTCCCGCCGGTGACGAGCAACATCGGCACCTCGAGATCCTCCGCGATATCCTCAGACGGCGAACGAAGCGCCATCCCGCGTAACGCGGCGGCAACGCCGGCCGGCGAGTTCGTGCGCGCGATTTCGTAGGCGCGGCCGGCGATATCGGGACGCTGCGCAACCGTACGCGGCGCGAGTAGGCGCGGCAGATATGCCTCGATGACCGGCTCGACGCTCCCGTCGCGCTCGACGCGATCGGCGAGCGCCCAGCGCGCCGCCGCCTCTTCCGGCGTGTCTGCCCGCAAGCGACTCGCAACCAACGCGACGCGCGACACGCGTTCGGTAAACATCCGCGCGAAGGCGAGTGCAACGTATCCGCCCATCGAATGGCCGACGATTGCAACGCGTTCGACGGCGAGCGCGTCGAGAAGCGCCGCAACGTCCGCCGCAAGCCTTTCCATGAGATACGGACCGTCCGGTACGGCCGACGCTCCGGCACCGCGTAAGTCGGGACGGAGCACGTAGGAGCTGCGCGCGAGTCGCTCGATTTGCGCTTCCCAAATCGCACGCGTCAACGGAAATCCGTGGACCAGAACGACTGCGCGCGCGTGTTTGCGACCGTCGACGCATACGTCGATGCACGCGCCGTCATCGGCAAAAACTTGCATTGAAGCTCGTAATACTGTATAAGGTAGGCAACACCCCTGGTCGGTTGCCGACCAGAGAAAGGATGACTCGTACTAACGATGGCAGTTCGAAAGAAAGCGCGCAAGGCCGCCGTGAAAAAGGCGGTTGTTGGAGCGCTGGTTCGCAAAGCGGTTCGCAAGCGCGTGCGCCGCAAGGTTGCCCGCAAGGTGGTCCGCAAGGCAGTCCGTCGTAAAGTAGCTCGCAAGGCCGTGCGTCGTAAAGTCGCTCGCAAGGCCGTTCGTAAGAAGGTACGCCGAAAGGTCGCCCGCAAGGCGGTCCGCCGGAAAGTAGCCAGAAAAGCGGTTCGCAAGAAGGCCGTCCGCAAGGCGGTTCGCAAGCGAGTCCGACGAAAGAAAGCCGGCTAGTTCACGATCAAAAAACTCCGCACGGTGTAGCACCGGCGGAGTTATTTAAGCGAGTCGCGTCGTTTCGCGACTCGCTTTTTTATACGGTTCGCACGATGGGACGCAACGCCCAAATACCGAGGAAAAGCACCACGCTTATTCCCCCGGCAAGAACGAACGTCTCCCGCAGTCCGATTGCGGTCGCGATTGCGCCATCGAACAGGGCTCCCAGCGGAACCACGCCGATGGCGATCATGGTATAGATGGAGAGCGCGCGCCCGCGCACGTCGTCGGGCGAGAGCATTTGAATCAAGGTGTTCGTTACGCCGAGCAATGCCAGCGTGCCGATTCCAGCGACGAAGAGCACCGGCAGCGCGAACGCGAGCGTTGGAACGAAGCCGAGGACGAGGACGCCCACCGACATGAACAATCCGGATTGGAGCCAGAGCATCGCGCGGCGTTCGCGCTGCGCGAAGTAGGCGGTAACGAGCGCGCCTCCCAAACCGCCCAGGCCGATCGCCGAGACCGCCCAACCCAACCCGCGCGCGCCGGCATGCAAGAGATTGACCGCAAGCGCGGGGACGAGCAGACTATAGGGACGCACGAGCAGCGCAGAGACGAGCTGCGCCAAGAAAATCCAGCGCAGTACCGGATGTCGCGTTACGAACGCGATCCCGTAGCGAACGGCTTGGAGCGCCGGCTCACGCATCCCTTGCGACGCCGGCGACGAGCGCATCATCATCACCGCGACGACGACGGCAAGCGTTGCCGCCGCATTGAAATAGAAGGCTCCCGCGACGCCGATCCAAACGATCAACGCGCCGGCGATCGCGGGACCGATGACGGCCGGTGCGTTGAATGCGACCGAGTTGAGCCCGACCGCGTTACCGACGTACGCTCGGTCGACGAGCAGCGGCACCCAGCTCTGGCGCGTCGGCGAGTCGAACGCCATCGCGCCCGCGCTCAATCCAGAGAGCACGACGAGGCCGAGCATCTCGAGCCGATGGGCGGTCGCGAGCACCGCGAGCAGCAGCGCCGCGAGCGCCATCGTGGCATTCGTGACGAAGAGCACGCGCCGGCGCGGCAAACGATCGGCTACGACTCCCGCAAACGGCGAGAAGAGCAGTACCGGAATCGCGCGCGACGCTCCAATGATGCCCAAATCGAACGCGGCCCGGTGGGGCGATCCGGCCATCCGAGCGACGAAGAATCCCATCGCGGTGAACTGCATCCAGGTGCCTAGATTCGAAACGAGGAGCCCAATCCAGAGCAGCCGGAAGTCGCGATAGCGAAGCGCAGTGAGGATCGACCCGCCTTGTGTCAATTTTCCCTGGCTCTTACCGCCGCTACGACGAGCGCGGCGCATCCCGCTGCGTCGAACTGCGAGACATCGATGCAGAGGTCGTAGTTGCGCGGATCGCCGAACGTCAGCCCGTACCACGCGCGCAAATACTGCGCGCGCGCGCGATCGACGCGATCCGCTTCGGCCTCGGCGATCTCGCGTCGCGTCCCCGTCGCCTCAGCGAGTCGCGCGACACGCCACTCGCGCGGTGCGTGGATGAAAACGCGCAGTACTTCGGGTCGCGCTCCGAGGATCGCAGAAGCGCCTCGTCCGACGATGACGACGTTGCCGCGCGCGGCGTACTCGCGCACCGCGTCTCGCACCGCGCGCAGCATCTCCTCGTCGAACGGCTCGCTGGTCGAGGCCGCGAGTTCCGGCGTGGCCCGTTCGAGCACCGTTAGGAAACGCTCCCCCAGCGACCGCTTCGCATCCTCGTTCGCATCGACCGACTCCCGATTCACGCGCAGCCGCTTTGCGACGACGACGGGAAGCTGCTCGTCGACGTACTCGTAGCCGAGGCGCCCGGCGACCCGCCGCGCTACCTCCAGGGCCCCCGATCCGTACTCGTTCGAAACCGTTACTACCACCGGAGAAGGAGTACGGAGTGCCGAACGCTGGTGTCCTGCCGATCGTAGCTACGCGCGATTTGCGCAAAGTCTTTCGGACCCGCAAGCGCTCGGAGGGAACCCTCGGTGCGCTGCGCTCGTTTTTCTCACGCCAATACGAGGACCGCGTCGCGGTCGACGGCGTGACGTTCGCGCTCGAGCCCGGAGAGCTGGTCGGGTATATCGGTCCGAACGGAGCCGGCAAATCGACGACGATCAAGATGCTGACCGGAATCCTCGTGCCGACGTCGGGAGAGGTCCGCGTGGCTGGGCTCGTGCCGTGGAGAGAGCGGCGGGAGAACGCCCGCAATATCGGCGTGATCTTCGGTCAGCGCAGCCAGCTCTATTGGGACCTTCCGCTCATCGAATCGTTCGAGCTCTTGCGCGCGATCTACGGCGTCCCGCGCGACCAATACCGGCGCAACCTCGACGAGTTCGTCGAGATACTGGAGATGGCGAGCTTCCTGCGCACGCCCGTGCGCCAGCTCTCGCTCGGACAGCGGATGCGGGGCGACTTCGCGGCGGCGCTCCTTCATAGCCCGAAGATCGTCTATCTCGACGAACCGACAATCGGTCTCGACGTCGTCGCGAAAGAAGCGATCCGGGGGTTCATCGCGCGCATCAATGCCGAGCGCGGTGCGACGATCGTCTTGACGACGCACGATCTCGCCGACGTCGAACGGCTCTGCCGGCGTATCGTCCTGATCGACAACGGCACGCTGATCTACGACGGCGACATCGAGCGCATCAAGAGCGAATACGGACGATTTCGCACGCTGACCGTGCGCTTCTGCGAGCCCATCGCGGAACCGCATCTCGAGGGCGCGCAGCTCGCCGGCGTTGAGGGTTCGAGCGCGCGCTTCCGATTCGATCGTAACCTGCAGCGAGCCGATCTGCTCGTGCGGCAAGCGAGCGAACGTTATCGCGTCGAGGACGTGAGTTTGGAGGAGCCCGACCTCGAATCGATCATCCGGCGCATTTACGTCGAAGGATACGGCCGACGGCCGGAGGAGGACGCGTCATGATTCTCTCGAGCGGAACGAAGAAGCCGAAGATTCACTCGAGTGCGTACGTCGCCGCCGGCGCGACGATCGGCGGGGACGTCACGATCGGCGCGGAGTGCGCGGTGCTGCACGGCGCCGTCATCACGGCCGAAGGAGCCCCGATAACGATCGGCGCGCAGACGGTCGTCATGGAGAACGCGGTGCTCAAAGCCAGCGGCGGGAGCGCGTTGCAGTACCCGCTCTCGATCGGCGATCGCTGTATCGTCGGACCGCACGCGTACGTCGTCGGCGCGACGATCGGAGACGGCTGTTTCGTCGCCGGCGGTGCGAAGATTTTTAACGGCGCCCGGCTCGGCGACGGCAGCGGCGTCGCGCTCGGGGCGATCGTCCACGTCAAGACGCGCCTGCCATCCGGCGCGAGCGTGCCGATGATGCACGTCGCTTATGGAGATCCGGCATCGATCGTGCCGCCGGAAAAGGCGCCCGAACTCCATGCCAAGATCGACTTCTATGCCGACGTGTTCAATCTCGAGCCCGGCGAGGACGTGCGTGGGCGTGCGGCGCAGACGTATGCGAAGTTCCTGCGCAAGGTCCACGCGCAGGATGCGACGCTCGAAGAGCATCGCAACCTCAAGCCGACCCCGCGCCGGCGCTCCGGGGAAGAACCGCCGCCGACGCAAGCCACACAGGTCGATAAGGTCGTCGACGTCATGATGCTCGAACTCGAAGAGATGGAGCTGCGGCGGCAGCAGGCGATCAAACGCCAGAAGGGCGGCTGAGGTTCGCTGAGTACGAACTTCGAGCCCTACGTCGAGTTCGCGAAGAAAGCGTTCTCGCGCGAGGCGACTTACCGGATGGAGGTACTCACCGAAATCGGGTCACTCGTGCTGCGCGTCTACATCCTGCGCGCGCTCTGGACCGCGCTCTATGCGCAGAACGCCGCTCCGACGAACCTTCCGCTGCACAGCATGATCACCTACGCCACCGTCGCGATGCTCATGTCGCTCGTCTTGGAAGTCGACGGAACCCGAATGATCCGCGAACGGATTCGCGAGGGGACGATCGCCACCGATCTCATGAAGCCAATCAGCGTTCCCCTCTACTTCTTCAGCGACGGGATCGGACAGACGCTGCTGCACGCACTGCTCGTCGTACCATCGCTCTTCTGCGCGTTGCTGCTCGTGCACATCGACGTGCCGCCGCCTGCGACGTTCGCGGCCTTCGTTCTCGCCTTCGTCGTCGGCTACGGTGTGAACTTTTTCGTTAATTTTCTGATGAACTGCATCGCGTTCTGGACGCTGGAGACGTTTGCCGCGCAGCTAATCGTCCGCTGGGTCTCCGACCTCCTCTCGGGACAGATCATTCCGCTCACGCTCTTCCCCGGAGTCGTCGGCCGCATCGTCTTCGCCCTTCCCTTCGCGTCGATCTACTCGACGCCGCTGCTGATCTACGTTGGAGTCATTCCGCCGTCACAGTGGGGAATCGCGATCGCGGCGCAGCTCGCGTGGCTCGCGCTCTTTGCGGTCTTGTCGTCGCTGGTCTGGCGCGCCGCTTCGAACCGCGTCGTTATTCAGGGCGGCTAGCCGCGCATCCGGCCGAGCAGCAAGTGATAGTACAGCATGCCGCGCACGTTCCCGAGACGCTCCAGCAGGCCTGACTGATCCACGTGGGCATCGCCGGCAAGGAGCGTTAGCGAGCGCGCGACACCGGAGTCGCGGAGCGGAAAGGTGTCGAGGCGCCCCATTCCGCGCAGCAGCACGACCGACGCGCTCCACGCACCGATGCCGCGCATCGTGGCGAGCCGCGCCGCCGCCTCGGGCGTGGGCAGCGATTCCAGCTCGCGTTCGTCCATCGTACCGGAGGCGAATGCTCCGGCGACGGAGCGCAAGTGCTCGATCTTATTTCGCGAGATTCCCACCAACCGTAGGTCGGCATCGCCGGCGGCGAGCCAGCGCTGCGCGGCGGGAAACGCGATGCAGCGAACGCCCGCGGTCGCGACCGCCTCGCCGAGCAGCTCGACGGCGCGGCGCATGATCGCGGCCGCGGCGTGGATCGAAATTTGCTGAAAGAGGATGGCGTGCGCGCAGGCTTCCCAGAGCGTCGGATAGCGCGGGGGTTTGAGCCCGCGAAATCTCGCTGCGATTGGTGCCAGCCACGCAACGCGAGCGCTGCGCTCGTACCACTGCGTCAAGTCGACGCGTGCTCCGATCATCCGGCTCACAGCCGGAAGCCAGCGCTCGCCGTCCCGCCCGGTCGCCCGCACTTCGACCGCTCGCGCACCGGCCGCGCGAACCGCCAAGAGTTCGGTGCCGCGCTCGTCGCTGAGCGCCCGGTAGTAGGTGCCGTCCGGGTCGACGACGTCGACGACGTTGGCGGCGAGCCGGCGTAGCGCATCGGCGGTGAAATCCAGCCGAAAGGGCGCCCGCACGGATAGGCGATGCGCCGCACCGAATCGTCTCACCGATGTTGCGAGCCTACGGGGAGTACTGGCGGATCAACCTGCTGACGCTGCTCGAGTATCGCGCGAACTTCATTATGTGGTTCGTCTTCACGATCGTCTACCACGGCGTGGCGTTGGGGGCGCTCTACGTGACGATGCGTCAGTTCCCGTCGATGAACGGTTGGAATTTCCGTGAGATGTTCTTCCTCTACGCGCTCTGGATGGCCGGGCACGAACTGCACAACACGCTCTTCTTGACCGTCGTCAGCGTTCCCGAGTACGTTCGCGAGGGCCGATTCGACCGATTTCTGGTCCGTCCCCTCGACACGCTCTTCCAAGTGGTCACCGTGCCGCAACAAAGCTTCCCCGACGCGCTGATTCTGGGAATCGCCACGCTGGCCGCGGCGACGGTCGCGGCGAACGTGCGCGTCGATTGGATCTTCGTGCTCTTCGTTCCGTTGGTGATTGCGGGCGGCGCGTTAATCGACCTCGGCATCTCGCTGGTCGTCGCGACCTGTTCGTTCTGGTTCATCCGCGTCGACACGCTCCGCTGGGTTGTGATGTCGCTCGAACAGGACTTCACGCGCTATCCGATCAGCATTTACAGTCGCGGCGTCCGCATCGTGCTGGCGTTCGTCCTTCCCTTTGCGTTTATGAACTACTTTCCCGCGACGTACTTCTTACAGAAGGCGGACGTCGGATTGCATCTCAATCCAGCCGTCGGTCTGCTCACCCCGGCGATCGGTCTGGTGTGGCTCGGCGCTGCGTACGCGTTCTGGCTCGTCGGTTTACGGCATTATCAGGGAACGGGCTCGTGAAGCGCGGCACCTTCCTCAGCTCCGCCGGCGCTGCTCTGGTGATCTCGCGCGCAGCGCGCGCCGATGCGGCGACGGTAGCCGCGAAGGTTCATCGGATCGCGCGCACGATGCCGGGAAGGCTCGGCGTCTACGCGCGGACGCTCGCGCAAGGTGGGCCGATCGTGGCTTACGAGGCATCGCATCGCTTTCCGACCGCATCGATCATCAAGGTGCTGATCATGACGACCGCTTATGCAGTCGACGAGGCCGATCCCGGAGCGCTCTCCGCGCAGATCACGTTCCATAGCGGCGATCTGATCGGCGGCTCGGACTTTATGAGCCACGCCGCAAACGGCGAGCGCTTCACCGTCGCGCAGCTAATCGCTCCGATGATTCGGCTCAGCGACAATACCGCCGCCAATCTTCTCATCGACCACTTCGGCGTCGCGACGATCAACGCCGTCGGGCGGCGCGCCGGGCTGGAGCGCACGCGCCTTGCCCGCAAATTCATGGATTTCGCGGCGATCTACCATCACAACGATAACCTCTCGACCCCGGCCGACATGGCGCGGCTGCTCTATCTGATCGAGCACGGCGCACGTGAGGGAGTCGGAACGATCGTATCGGCGCGCCATTGCCGCGCGATGGTCACCATCATGCTGGGACAGACCGATCGGGACGGGATTCCGGCGGCGCTGCCGGCGGGGACGCCCGTCGCGAACAAGACCGGCCAGGTCGAGGGGACGCTCAACGACATCGCCATCGTCGAACCGTATGGCGATTCGCCGTACATCCTCGCAATCATGACGGCCGACGCGTACGACAACGCCGCAGCGTACGAGGCCATTCACGCCGTTACGCGTGCGACCTACGCCGTCGCCGCGCGCTCCTACTTGTGATCACCCGGCGCGCGGTAGACCCGGCAGCCGTAGGCTTCGCCGCGCCGCAGCGTCGCAAGCTTGGCCGAGCGCGAGAGCCGCTTGAAGCGTGCCTCGTGTGATTTCGCGGCTGAAAAGCTCGCTGGATGCCACCACGCGAGGAGGCGCAGCGGCAGCCGTCCCCGCGTATATTTCGCGCCTTTGCGGCGGCGGTGTGCCGATAACCGCCGCTCTAGGTCGGTCGTCGCGCCGGTGTAGAGCGACCCGTCCCGGCACCGCAGCACGTAGACCGAGGGCTTCACAACGCGGGAAGTTCGACGCCGGAGTCAGGAGCTCCGATGCGTCTTGTACAAGCTAAACGCATGAAGATGATCGTTCTCGGCGGCGCGCTGCTCCTCGGTGCGACCGGGGCCGACGCCTCGCTTCCCCAACTTGCGCCCTACCCGCCGATCGCGTCCATGGTCGGCGCCGTGCAGGCCGTCCGCCTCAAGAGCTCCGTCGAGCGGCTCGTCGCGTTCGAGACCCGCAACGATTTCTCGGAAACGACCTCGACGAAAGAGCACGGCGTCTTTGCGGCGCGCGACTGGATCGCGCAGCAGTTCAACGCGATCGCCGCCTCGGCGAATGGACGGATGAGCGTCAAGCTCGACACGTACGTTCAGGCGAAGACGCCGCGCACGCCGCGGGCCGTCCTCGAGTCGAGCGTGATCGCGACGCTCCAAGGCACGGCGCCCGGACGAATCTACGTCATGTCGAGCCACTTCGACGATTGCGACGGCCGGTGCACCGACGGCGCCGGAACGGCCCCAGGTGCCGACGACAACGGTTCGAGCGTCGCGGCCGTCTTGGAGGCGGCGCGCGTCATGGCCAATACGCAATTCCGAGGCACGATCGTCTTTGCATGCTTCGACGGTGAAGAGCTCGGGCTCTGGGGTTCGAATCACTACGCGCGCGAGCTTGCCGCGGCCCACGCTCCCGTCTTGGCAGTCTTGAACAACGACATCATCGGCAACACGGTCGGCGGCGACGGCGCCTCGGAACCAAACGTCGTTCGCGTCTTCAGCCAGGGGCTGCCAACGGGCGCCGATCTCGAGCGCGTGAACTTGGTGGGATCGGAGAACGACTCGCCGTCGCGCGAGCTCTCGCGCTTCATCACCGAGGTGATCCCGGTCTACGTGCCGGGATTCGAGGTGCGGCAGATCTTCCGCGCCGATCGCTTCCTGCGCGGAGGCGATCAAGAGTCGTTTCAAGACGCCGGTTACTCGGCGGCGATACGCTTCGTCGAAGCCCACGAGAACTTCGCGCACCAGCATCAGGACGTTCGGGTCGAAAACGGCGTTCAATACGGCGACCTCCCGCGGTATATCGACGCGCAGTATCTCGCGCGCGTAACGCAGGCCAACGTCGCGGCACTGGGAACGCTCGCGATCGGACCCGCGCCGCCGAGTGACGTACAGATGGTTCTCCACAAGCTTGGTTACGACTCGACGCTCCGGTGGAAGCCTGCGGCGGATGCGGTTTCCTACGAGATTCTCTGGCGCACGACCGATGCGCCGCAGTGGCAATATTCGAGCAACACCGGCGACGTCACGCAGGCAACGGTCCCGGTATCGAAGGACGACTACATTCTGGGCGTGCGGAGCGTTGACGCCAACGGCTTGCGCAGTCCCGCGGTCTATCCGGTCGCGACGCGCGAGTAGCGTGTCACAAGATTCCGGCCCGGCGCGCTGGGCGAACATGAGCCTCCCCGCGCGCGTACGAGCGGCCGCCGCGGCCTCGTTTCTCGTGGCCGTGGCCGGGCTCACGCAATCCGCCGTCCCTGCCTCGAATCAAATGCAGAGTTTCGAAGGGAACGCCGGGTGGATCAACAGCGATCCTCTCACGCCCGAGCAGCTCCGCGGAAAGGTCGTGCTCGTCGACTTTTGGGAGTATACGTGCATCAACTGCCTGCGAACGCTCCCCTATTTGCGCGAGTGGTACAAGCGATACCGTGACAAGGGCTTTGTGATCGTCGGCGTCCACACGCCCGAGTTCGGCTTCTCGGGCGAACGCGCGAACGTCGCGGCCGCCGCCAAGCGGCTCGAGGTCACTTGGCCGATCGCCCTCGATCCAAAGTTCGTCATCTGGAAGCGGTACGACAACTCGATTTGGCCCCACGAGTATCTCTACAACCAACGCGGAGAACTCGTGGAAAGCGTCATCGGCGAAGGGGCCTACCCGCAGACCGAAGCGCGGATACAAGCCTTGCTCAAGGCGGCGGATCCGAAAGTCGTTCTCCCGCCGGTGATGGCGCTGCTTCCGCAAGATAGTTACGACAAGCCCGGCGCCGTCTGCTATCCGATGACGGCCGAGATCCTCGTCGGTCATCAAGGAGTAGCCAACCCCGCCTCCGTGAATCCCGGGCAGAATGCAAACTACGTCGGCGAAACCTCCGACCCAAAAGACGGCGCAATCTATCTCCGAGGCTACTGGCGTCTGACGCCCGAAGCCGCCCTCTCGGGCGAGAGCAGCGGCTCGTTGACGCTGCGCTATCACGCGATCCAGGTCATCGCCGTAATCAAACCCGATAACGGCAGTTCGACTCCCGTCGAGGTTACGCAGAACGGTCATCCCATCGCCAAGAGCGACGCCGGCAAAGATATTCGCTACGACGAGCGCGGTATGTCGTACGTTACCGTCGACGCGCCGCGGGCCTACGACCTCATCATGAACGCGAAGTTCGGGACGAATACCTTGCAGCTCTCGCCCAAAGGCGGCGGCATCGGCTTCTACGACTTCGCCTTCGAATCGTGCGAAGTTCCGGGCAGCAGAGGCTGAACGTCGTCTAACGACGCGGCGATCGCATCGAGCGTTTGGTCCACGTCACGCTCGCAATGGGCAGTCGAAACGAACATCACCTCGTTTTGCGAAGGCGGCAGCAGAATGCCCCGCTCGAGCATCGCGCGATAGTATGCCGCGTACGCGCGCAGGTCGGCGCGGCGCGCGTCATCGTAGTCGCGGTTCGGAGTTCCCGGACGGAACTTGAAGTCGACGACCGATTCCTGTTGGACGACGGCGTACGGCAGCGCGCGCTGCGCGAATATCGAGCGAATGCCGTCGGCCAGGCGCTTCGCGGTAGCGTCCATCACCACGTAATATTCGGGATGCGCTTCGAGGAGATCGAGCACGCGGTTCGCCATCCCGACGCAGAACGGATTGCCGCCGTGAGTACCTCCGGTGAACGTTTCGCCGCTGGGAGCCAGCACCGCCATGACGTCTTCGCGGCCGCCGAAGGCGGCGATCGGCGCGCCGCCGCCCATGACCTTTCCGAGCGCCGTGAGGTCCGGGCTCACACCGATGCGTCCTTGCGCTCCATTTAAACCGAATCGCAGCCATGTGATGACCTCGTCGAAGATCAAGAGCGCCCCGAAGCGGCGCGCGCGCATGCGCAATCCCTCGAGAAAGCCCTCAACGGGCGGCACGAAGCCCATGTTCGCGCAGATCGGCTCGACCACGATCGCCGCCAGATCGCTGCCGATCAGCGTCGCCAGCTCGTCGACCGACGCGAGATCGTTATATCGCGCGACCGAGACGTCTCGCCGCGTACCCTCGGGAATTCCGCTTCGGCCGGCGCCGGCCGACGCACCCGCGTCGAGCAGCGCGAGATCGAAATGGCCGTGATAGTTGCCGGCAAACTTGAGAACGTGCGAGCGCTTGGTGAACGCGCGCGCGACGCGGATCGCGCTCATCATCGCCTCGGTGCCGCTGGTCACGAAGCGCAAGCGTTGCATCGACGGAATGTGACCGCGAATGCGTTCGGCGAGCCGAATCTCTTGCGCGTGCGTGCTTCCCCAGACAAACCCGTCGGTCGCGAGCGCGTCTAACCCGGTCGTGAGCGCCGGATGGGTGTGGCCGAAGAGCAGCGGTCCGTAAGCCATGATGTAATCGACGTAACGGCGCCCCTCTTCGTCGTAGGCGTAGGCGCCCCGCGCAGCCGATTGAACGAACATCGGCGCCGCCGCGCCCCAACCCGAGCGCACCGGAGAATCGCAGCCGCCCGCGAGGACGCTTCGAGCGCGTTGCACAAGGTGCATACCGACGCGCGATTCGAAGGTTCAACGGAGAAGCCATGCCCACGTTCGAGATCGAGATTTCCCCACGGACGAACATCAAGGAGCTCGTCGCACAGCTTCCCATTGCCGCCGACGTGATGAATTCGTTCGGACTCGGGTGCAGTAGCTGCGGCGTGAGCAAGTACGAGACGATCGAGCAGGGGGCCCGCGCGCATGGATTGCGTATCGAACCCATCGTCGAAGCGCTCGAAGCGGCACGTCGCTCGGGCCGCGTGCCGCCGGTTCGCGACGAAGACCGCCAGCCCGCCAGGCGGCCACCCGGCAGTTTCGACGGTCGCGCGCGGATCGCGCACGTGGTCCCGATCATGTCGGGAAAGGGCGGCGTAGGCAAATCGCTCGTCACAGCGCTGCTCGCCATCGGCCTGCGCCGCCGCCATTTCCGCGTGGGAATTCTCGACGCGGACATCACCGGACCGTCGATCCCCAAGCTCTTCGGCTTGAGCGAGCCGCTCTCGATCACGGCCGATCCGGTGAAGAAGACCGCGCAGGGGCAACCGCAACCCCTCATCGCTCCGGCCATCTCTCGCAGCGCGATCGAGATCGTGAGCTCGAACTTGCTCTCCGGGGATGAAGACACCGCGATGATCTGGCGCGGACCGATCGTGGCCGGCGTGATCCGTCAGTTCTACGAGCAGGTAACCTGGAGCGATCTCGATTACTTGCTCGTCGATCTCCCCCCGGGAACCTCGGATGCGCCGCTCACGGTTCTGCAATCGCTCTCGATCGACGGCGTCGTGCTCGTAACGATGCCACAGGCACTCGCGACGATGGTCGTGCGCAAAGCCGCGAATCTCGTCCATCAGTTGAAGAAACCAATTCTGGGCATCGTCGAGAACATGTCGTACTTCGAGACGCCCGATACCGGAACGCGCTACGAGATCTTCGGCCCTTCCTACGCCGATCGGGTCGCCGAGCTCGCGCGGGCGCCGGTGCTTGCGCGAATTCCGATCGATCCGCTCAAGGCGCGGCTCGCCGACGAAGGGCGGATCGAAGAGCTCGACGATCCGATCTGCGACGCGCTGAGCGAACGCCTGCTCACCGCCATCGAAGCGCACCCCAAACCGAAAGAAACGATCTCGATCGTTTGAGCGTAAAGCTGCGAAATGCTCTGCTCGGCGCCGGAAGCGGAGTTGCAATCGGTTATGCCCTGGTACGCTCCATTCAGGCGGCGCGCGAGTGGCGAACGCCCTCGGCGCCTCTGCAACCCGACGCAACCGCCTATGCCGGGTTCCGGCGGCGGCTGGAAATTGCTGAGACCGCGCGCGCGACGATCGGTTTTCTCGCCTTTGCATACGGCCCGCTCGCCGAGGCGCTCGACCGTGCGACGCGTCCCGCTCCGCCTTGGCTGCGCCCGGCGCTCTTCTTCACGCCGCTCTCGCTCGTGGCAGCGGTCGCAGAGCTTCCCGCCTCATTCGTAACGGAGTACACGCTCGAACGCCGCTTCGGTTTGAGCGAGCAGACCCGACGTGCGTGGCTCGGCGATTACGCAAAGAGCGCGCTGCTGAGCGCGGGCCTGAGCGCATTTCTCGCAATGCTCCTCGGCGCTGCGGTCCGTCGCGCGCCGCGAGCCTGGCCGTGGCTCGCGAGCGTCGGCGCGCTTCCGCTTTTCATTGCGAGCAATATCGTGGTTCCGCTGTACGTGCTTCCGCTCTTCAATAAGTTCGAGCCGGTCACGGGATCGCTGGAAGAGCGCCTGCGCCGGCTCGCGGCGCGATTCGGCGTCGGCGGTGCGGCGATTCTGCGCATGGACATGAGCCGTCAGACGCGCAAGGCGAACGCGTTCGTCACGGGCATCGGCCGAACCCATCGGATCGTGCTGGGCGATACGCTCATCGCAGCATTTCCCGAGGACGAGACGGAGTTCGTGGTCGCGCACGAATTGGGCCACTACGTCAACAAAGATACCTGGCGCCTCATCGGCCTTGGCGAAGCGCTCGCTCTAACGCTCTTTCTCATCGCGAACGCCGCGGCGACGAAGGAGGAGCGCGACGCGCTGCGCGACCGTCCGTTGCTGCTGGTGCGCATCTACGCGATCATGCTGGTCGCTACCCAGGCGCTGAGGCCGATGCTCTATGCCTTCTCACGATCGCGCGAATGGGCGGCCGACCGTTTTGCGCTCGCCGCCACCCGCGATCCCGCCGCCGGTGCGTCGGCCTTTCGCCGTCTTCGCGATCAGAATCTCGCCGATGAAGATCCGCCGGGCTGGTACGAGTTCTTCTTCGCCTCACATCCATCGCTGCGAGCACGGATCGAAGCGCTGGATCGCGCTACCTAAGCCAAAACCCCCGATGGGCGGGTTCGGAGCCAGGCCGCAAGATCGGTCCGGTTCGTGGACGATCCCGTTCGAAGCTCCTCGCGCAGCTCGCCGAAGAGCCCGTAGCCTTCGGCGAAGGCGTCGTGCTTGTGGATCGACTCTTCGTTCACTTGGCTGGCGAAGACGAACGTTTCATCCCCCAGGTCCGAGTACACGTCGAGCGCGCGCGAGAGAATACCGCGGACGACGTCCTCGACGAATCGGGGATTGTGGTGCGCCTTGTTGACGACGAAAAACTCGTCGGGACGCTTCAACAGGTCGTACGTTTCGCTCGACATCGAGTTTTCGACGATCTCGACGAGATCCTCGGCTCGAATTACTTCCGTGCGCGCCTCGTCGACGCCAAGTAGAATCGCGCCACGTCCACGCTGATTATGGGTCGCCCCGGGGAGCGCGTCGAGCGCGCGCGCCGCGTCGGCTTCGCTGAAACCCGCTTCGCGCAGCTCCGCGTGTGCGTGTTCGCGCACCATCGCCTGCGCGCACGGACAAGCGGTCATCCCTTCCGCTTCGACGCCGACCACCCGCCGCGTACCCGCCGCGTCGGCGTGAGCGATGCCGACCAGGGTGTAGGTCTCCACGCCACGCTTGCCGCTGACCGGCGTCCATCGCTCTAATCCGAACTCGGCCCGCAGCCGCACGTCGGCCCGCACGGCACGCTGGCTACGCACGATCTCCCGGGCGATTTCTTCGACGAGACGCTCGATTCGAGCCGGCCTCGCGTCGCGAGCTAGCACGTCAAGCGTCGCCTCTTCCAGGATCTCGGCAAAGCGCGACATGTGCACGCCGGATTTATCGGCTGCCAAATCGGCGACCATCGTCAGCTCGCCGTTGTAGACGCGGTCGCGGCCGTCGACTTCGAGGTGGACGACGCGCCGCACCCGCGAGACGCCGGCGCGATTGAGTGCCAGCCGTATCTCCGGCACCTCCGATTGTCGATCGGTATCGAAGCGAAGGCTGCGTTCGCGCCGCCGGACGCCGCCGTCGTGCGGTGCAGTAGCGAGATGCGGCGCGATCTCGGCAAGCGGTGCGAGATTGTAGGGCCGGCTCTCGAGATGCGGCTGAACGACCTCCCCGTCGTAGACGAGCAGATCGAGATCGATCGGGCGCGGTTGGAGCTTAGCGCTCGAGCGCGAACGCCCGACGGCCAACTCCACGTCGCGCGCGAATCGCCGGAACGCTTCGAGGTCGAGCTCGGAACGAAGTGCCGCCGCTACGTTGAGATAGGCCGGGCCCTCCGCTCCGCCCGCCGCGGCCGATTCATAGAATGACGAGACCGCCGAGATCTCTGCGCGCGAGCGCAGGCGCTGCAGCGCGGCAAGGACGTTCCCTTGCCGATCCCCGAGGTTCGAGCCGATTCCGACGTAAAAGTCGTGCACGTCGTTCCCATTCGAGCCGCGCGGCCGGAATTCCGCACGAACGCCGCGTATCGTAGGCGACGAATGGAACGCGATACGGTCTATCCCTACGTCCTCGATCCGAAGCTTACCACACAGGTCTGGGGCGGCGACGAGTTAGTTCGAGTCTATGGAAAGCATGGCGATCCGCAGGCGCGCCTGGGCGAATCCTGGGAGTGCTGGGATGCCGATCGCGTGACGAACGGCGCACTGAGCGGATCGAGCGTCGCGGATCTGCGCGCAAGGCTCGGCGCGCAGCTTCTGGGAGATATCGATCCGGCGCGAATCTTTCCGGTTCTCACGAAGATCATCACCGCACACGATTGGCTCTCCGTGCAGGTCCACCCCGACGATGCGTACGCGCAGCGCGTCGAGCACCAGCCGTTCGGAAAGACCGAATGTTGGTACGTGCTCGACGCAGCACCGAACGCGGAGATCGTCTACGGCTGGACGCGCGACACGTCGCGCGCCGAATACGAACGGCGCGTCGCCGACGGCACGCTCGGCGAGATCCTTCGGCACATCGTGCTAAAGACCGGCGATACCGTCTACATCCCGCACGGCATGGTCCACGCGATCGGCCCCGGATTAACGGTCTTCGAAACGCAGCAAGCCTCGGACTTGACGTACCGTATGTTCGACTACAACCGCGTCGGCCTCGACGGTAAGCCACGCGAGCTGCACGTACAAAAGGCCGCCGACGTTCTGGATTATCGCGCCACGACCGGCGGGACGCTCGCGCAGATTGCGTATCACTTCGAAGGCCTCGAGCGCACCGCGCTCATCGCCGATGAGCATTTCGTCGTCGAACGCATCGTGGCCGGGAGCGAATCCGCGACGATGTCGACGCAGCGGCGTCCGCTGATCTTGATGTCGCTCGACGCGCCGCTCGAGGTCGCCACCCCAGAGTCGTCCGTGACGCTGGACCGCTATCAAACGACCCTAATTCCGGCGGCGGCGAAGTGGTGTTCGGTTCGAGCGACGGCCGGCGACGCCGCGCCCTTCATGTTCGTAACGCCGCCGGAGAACCGGGAGCAGCTTGCGGCCCGGCTGCTGGCGGCCGGAATCGCGCAAGCAACGATCGACGCCTTCATGGAGCAATTTCGGCAATGAATCCGCCAGCGGGCGCCGGGCGTTCTAGATAGCGTATGACCACGCAAACCGCAACTTTCGCAGCCGGCTGCTTCTGGGGCGTTGAAGACGTTTTCCGGCGCATTCCCGGGGTGCTCGACGCCGTCTCGGGCTACATCGGCGGCAGCCTCGAGAACCCGACCTACCGCCAGGTCTGTAGTCACGCCACCGGCCACGCCGAAGCCGTAGAAGTAACCTTCGACCCGCAGCTCGTCACCTACGACGAGCTCCTCAACGTCTTTTGGCAGATTCACGACCCGACGCAGCTCAACCGTCAGGGCCCCGACGTTGGCGACCAATATCGCTCGGCAATCTTCACCCACGGCGACGATCAGCAGCAACTCGCGATCGCGTCGCGCGATCGCGAGCAACGCAATCGCGAGCGTCCGATCGTCACGCAGATCCTTCCCGCTCCGCATTTCTGGCGCGCCGAAGAGTACCACCAGCGGTACTTCGAAAAGAACGGAGGCGGCGCATGCCACATCGTGCCGAGTTCGGCTCGATGAAGCGCGCCGAATTTGCGGCGGCGCTTGCGGGCGTCGCGCTTTTTGCCGTCGGAACGCGCCGCTGCGGCGCGTCTGAGACGTACGAGGTGACCCATAGCGAGGCCCAATGGCGCGCGATGCTCGGTCCGGATCGCTTCGAGATTCTGCGCCAGGGCGGTACCGAAGCGGCCTTCTCGAGCCCGCTCATCACGGAGACTCGGCGCGGCGTCTATCGTTGCGCGGGCTGCAATCTCGTGCTCTTCTCGTCGAAGACCAAGTACGATAGCGGAGACGGGTGGCCGTCGTTCTGGGACGTCATGGCGAACGCCACCCGAACGCAGTCCGACTACGCGCTCGTCGAAGAACGCACCGAGGTGCATTGCCGGCGCTGCGGCGGCCATCTCGGTCATATCTTCGACGACGGCCCTGCGCCGACGCATCTGCGCTATTGCATCGATGGTCTCGCGCTGCATTTCGTACCCGGCGCCGCGTAATTCTCGTTGCGCATCCTGATCACGAACGATGACGGGATAGACTCGCCCGGAATCCGCGTGCTCGTCGAGTCGCTCGCCGGCGATCACGTGCTCGCGGTCGTCGCACCCTCGGGAAATCGCAGCGGCGTTTCGCACGCGATCACGGCCGACGAAGCGATCACGGTCGAGCGGCGTCACGATGCCGCCGTGCCGTCGTACGCGTGCTCGGGAACGCCCGCGGACTGCGTCTTTCTGGGCTCGACCGAGCTTTCGGCGCGCCCGGAGCTGGTGATCAGCGGGATCAATCACGGTCCGAATCTCGCCGACGACGTGAACTACTCGGGAACCGTCGCGGGAGCGGTGGAGGCCTCGCTCCTCGGCATTCCGGCGCTCGCGGTCTCGCTTGCTTCGAATCACGACGACCCTTCCGGCCGCCGCTACTGGGAGAGCGCGGCCGAGATCGTCCGGCGTTGCCTCGCGCAAGCGTACGCGCACCTTTGCGGCGGCGCGTGCTACTGGAACCTCAACGTTCCAAACCTCCCCTTGGAAGATATCGCCGGGATCGCGATCACGCGTTTGGGACGCAAGCGCATCTGCGGACGTATCGTCGGGCAAGAGCGCGACGGTTCGACTCGCTACTATCGCGCCTGGGAATCACCCTTTGAAACCGATCGCGAGACGCTCGGCACCGACATCGGCGCCGTGCATGCCGGCTACGCCAGCTTGACGCCGCTCTTGCTCGATCGCACCGCCGAATCGGGCTTGGAAGCGTTGTTGGCACTCACGACGCGATAGCGTTTCGGTAACCGCCGGCCGGCGAGAGCCGCGATCGGCGCGAGCCGATGCATCAGCTCCTCGAACTGCGCGGGGTTCAGCGACTGCGCGCCGTCCGAGAGCGCGTTCGCCGGATCCGGGTGAACCTCGATGAGGAGTCCGTGCGCGCCGGCTGCGAGGCTTGCCACGGCGATCGGCGGGACGAGACGCGCGATTCCGACCGCATGCGACGGATCGACGATTACCGGAAGGTGCGTCATGTCTTCGAGCAACGGTACCACCGAAATATCGAGCACGTTGCGGGTAGCGACGTCGAAGGAGCGTACCCCGCGCTCGCAGAGAACGACGCCCTCGTTCCCGGCGAGCAAGATGTATTCGGCCGCGAGCAACCACTCTTGGACCGTCGCGGAGAGCCCGCGCTTGAGAAGCACCGGCAAGTCTCCCCCGCCGACCTCTCGCAGCAGCGGAAAGTTCTGCATGTTACGCGCGCCGATTTGGAGCATGTCGGCATAGCGCGCAACCAGCTCGACGTCGCGCGGATCCATCACCTCGGTTACCACGCTCAGAGCGTAGCGGTCGCCGGCATCGCGCAGCAGCTTGAGTGCTTCTTCACCGAGGCCTTGAAACGAATACGGCGACGTGCGAGGTTTGAACGCGCCACCGCGCAGCACGTTTGCGCCGGCAGCGGCGACCGCGCGCGCAGCCGCTTCGAGTTGCTCCGCCGACTCTACGCCGCACGGACCCGCGCAGATCGCGATCTCATCGCCGCCAAACGTCGCACCGCCGCGCAGCCGTACGACGGTACGCCCGGCGCGTGCGTCGCGACGGACCAGGCGGTACGATTGCGGGACATTGACGCCGCGCTCCATCCGGCCCGCTTCGACACCTCATAAGGGCTTCATCCTCCTGCTGCGGCAGGCGGAGAACGTAGCGCTGACTGAATGTGAACGCCGTGGAGCACGTTGCGGTTACGGGGCTGGGGATCGTCTCGCCGATCGGCAGCACCACCGAATCGTTCTGGAGGCGCCTGCTCGAAGGACGGCGTGCGATCGCTCCGATATGCGGCGGAGAGAGCCTCACCGGGAACGCCTTCTGGGCGGCGGTCGGCGACGACGTTCTCCAATCGAGCTCGCTGCCGCGGGCCGCGTTGCGAAATACCGACCGTTTTACTCAGTACGCGATGGTCGCGACGCACGAGGCGCTGACGGAAGCCGCACTCAATCCGCCGAGCGACACGACTGCAGTGATTCTCGGCAATACGATGGGCGGCTTGCCCTTCGTCGCCGAATCGCAGACACGCTTTCTCGACGGCGCGCGAAACGTTACTCCGAAACTCATGGCACTCGTCATACCAAATATGGCAAGCGCGCGCATCGCGATGCATTGGGGGACGCACGGTCCGCAGCTCGCGATCAGCACCGCGTGCGCGTCCTCGCTCGATGCGATCGGGCTGGCCGCGGGAATGATCGAACGCGGTGAGATCGAGGTTGCGATCGCCGGCGGCAGCGAAACGCTGCTCGCGCCGATCGTCTACGAGAGCCTGTTGCGGGCCGGCGCGCTCTCACGCAACCCCGATCCGGATACGGCGTCGCGCCCCTTCGACGTGGATCGCGACGGCTTCGTAATGGGCGACGGCGCGGGCATCCTCGTTCTCGAGCGCGCCGAACGTGCGTCGGCGCGCAAGGCCCCGATCCTCGCACGAATTCGCGGATACGGTTCGATCGCCGACGCGTATCACATCACGTCGCCCGATCCGTCGGCGCTCTACGAGGTGCGCGTGATGCGCGACGCGATCGAGCGCTCCGGCGACGCGGGCAAGGAGTGCCGAGTCGTCTACGCGCACGCCACCGGCACCCTCGTCGGCGACGCCGCCGAATCGAAAGCGATCGATGCCGTTTACGCCGATCGCCCCGCGGTCGTTACCTCGATCAAAGGGCATCTCGGACACAGCATGGCGAGTTCCGGCGCGATGTGCGCGATTGCCGGCATCGCGGGCATGCACGCCGGCTCGATTCCGCCGACGATGGGAACGCAAAGAATCGAGGCGCAAACGCGCTTCGATCTCGTGATCCAAGCGCCTCGTGCGATCTCCTATTCGTCCTTTCAAGTCAACGCGTTCGGCTTCGGTGGACAGAACGCATCGCTGGTGATCTCGCGGTGAGGAGGGCGCGTTGCGCCGCAGTAGGAAGCTTTCTCGCGGTTCTGACCAAAGTGCGACGACGATGAATCTCCTCGTGAAAGGCACGACCGGACCGCTTGCGGGCGAGGTAAAGGTACCCTGCTCTAAATATCACGCGCATCGCGCGTTGATTCTGGCCTCGCTCGCGCCGGGAACGAGCCGGATTCTGGGCCTTTCCGACGCGCGTCACGTAGAGTATACGATCGACGTACTCCGCGCGCTCGGCACGAAGATCGACGTCGACGGAGAGAATTTGCTCGTCACGGGCGGCCCGTATCGCGTCAAACGGAAGGTCGTCTCGGTCGGGAGCTCCGGTTCGACGCTCTACTTTATGATAGGCTTGGCCTCGCTCGCCGACGCGCCGATCACGCTGACCGCACAGAAATACTTCCGGCGGCGTCCCGTCGGCCCGCTCCTCGAAGCACTCGCCGCGATGGGCGTACGATTCGAATCGGCGAACGGATGCCCGCCGATCGCGGTCACGCCCGGCCGGCCGAACGGCGGCCATATCCTCATCCCCGGAACGCTCTCGCAATGGATCTCGGGTTTGCTGTTGCTGGCTCCGTTCGCGGCCGAACCGACCATCATCGACCTCGAAGGCGAGCTAAACGAACGCCCGTATATCGCGCTAACGATCGCGATGATGCGCGCGTTCAATCTGCACGTGCGTGTGGCGCCGGATTGGCGGCGCTTCGAAGTCGAGCCAGGGCAGCAGGCGCACGCGGCGAACGTCGAGCTCCCGCCCGACATCGGCTCGGCCGCATTTGGACTCGCGGCAACTGCTATTCATCCTTCCGACGTGCTCTTTCGGGGCTTACAGCAGCTACCGGGCGAGCTTCCCGACCACCCGGAGGGCGCATTCATGGAAATCGTGCGAGAGATGGGACTGCCGATGACGTACGACGCGCGCGAACGAGCCGTTCGAGTAAAGCACGACGGGATCGAGCTTCGCGCCGTGCGCGTCGACTGCCGCGACATACCGGACATGCTGCCGATTCTTTCGACGCTCGGCACGTTCGCGAACGGCGAAACGGTCTTAGAGCACATCGCGCACGTGCGACTCAAAGAGTCGGATCGCGTCGCTGCGATGCTACAGCTCAATAAAATGGGTGGACGCCTCGAGCTGCACGACGACCGGCTCGTCGCGAAAGGCGTTTCAAAACTCGTCGGAACCAGACTCTCTTCCTTCAACGATCACCGTATTCTCATGTCGTTGGCGGTCGCCGCTTCGCGGGCGCAAGGAGCGAGCTCGCTCACCTATCCGCACGCGTACCGGATCTCCTATCCCCGGTTTTTCGAGGCGATGCGCGGCATCGGCGTACCGATGTCGATCGATAAGACGCCGGCCAACGGCCCCGCTTCCTCGGCGAAACCGGACCGGCCGATGCTCGAACCGGATCGCGCCGCGCTGGTGACGCTCGACGAGCTGGTTCGTCTGCACGCGCGCGAGCGGCCGCACGAACTCGCCGTCGTCGAAACGCGCGATGAATCCGACGCGGCGGTAACGTGGGAAGAGCTGCTCGATCGGGTCGAGCGCACCGCGACGCTGCTGCTCGATCTCGGCGTTCGCCCCGGCGAATACGTTGCCTATCAGCTTCCGAACTGCATCGAGTTCGTCGCCGTCTCGCTCGCAACGCTGCGCATCGGTGCCGTCTGCTGCCCGCTCATGCCGATCTTCCGCGAACGCGAGATCGCGTTCTGCCTTCGGCGTTCGGGAGCGCGCGTGCTCGTCGTGCCAGACGAGGCGCGCGGCCGTCACCCGGCGGGTGAAATTACCTCGATATTGAGCGAGTCCTCGATTTTTGGCGGCGCACTTCCGTTGCGGCTCGAGCACGTGATCGTCTCGGCGAGCGGGCGGCGCGAACATCCGTTACCAGCGCCCGATTACGCGGACGGTTCGGTGAATTGGATTCGGCTCGAGGAGGCACGCAGCGCCGTGAACGTCGTTGCCGGCGCGCTCGACGCCCGGCGCGCCGGACCCAACGCGCTCGCGCAGCTGCTCTTCACATCGGGAACGTCCGGCGAACCGAAGGGCGTGCTCCACCGCAACGACGTGCTCATGCGCGCCGCCGCAATGGAGGTGGAGCACTTGGCGCTCGATGCGAGGGACCGGATCTTCGTGCCGTCGCCGCTCGCCCATCAGACCGGCTTTCTCTACGGCATGTGGCTCGCAATCGTCATGGGCGTTCCACAGATCGTTCAGCCCATCTGGAATGCGCCGCGCGCGCTGCGCGCGCTCAACGACTGGAATGGAACGTTCGTCCAGGCAGCGACCCCGTTTCTCGCCGATCTCGTCAAAGCCGTCGACGAGGGCGGGAGCCCGCCGACGGCACTGCGCATCTTCGTCGCAACTGGAGCGGCGGTGCCGCGCCGGCTTGCCGAACGGGCGACGCACGTTCTCGGCACCGCAGTCTGCGGCGGCTGGGGCACGACGGAATCCTGTCTCGGCTCCCTATCGGCGCCGGGCGACGAAGCCTCGAAGGTTTGGGGAACCGACGGACGCGCCTTGCGGGGAATTCATTTGCGCATTACCGATGCGCAAGGGCGCCTCGTACGGGCGGGGGAGGAAGGGCACTTCGAAGTGCAATCGCCGACCATGTTTGAGGGGTACGCCGATCATCCGGAATGGACCGCGGCGGCCTACACGCCCGACGGATGGTTCCGCACCGGCGATCTCGGCGTGATGGACGAGTCGGGCTACGTCCGGATCACCGGCCGCGTTCGCGACGTCATCAATCGCGGCGGCGAGAAGATTCCGGTCGCAGAGGTGGAGCAGCTTCTCAGCGACCATCCGGCGGTCGGTGAGATCGCAATCGTCGCGATGCCCGATCCGCGTTTAGGGGAACGCGCCTGCGCCTTCGTCGTTTTGCGGCGCGGTGCGAGGTTTGACTTTGGGCGGATGCAGCATTATCTCGACGCCTGCCAGGTTGCAAAGCAGTACTGGCCCGAGCGACTCGAAATCGTCGAGACTCTGCCTCGAACGCCGTCGGGCAAGGTGCAGAAGTACGCGCTGCGGGAGCGCGCTCGCGAATTACGGCCGCAGGAGCGCGTGAAGGAAGCGATGTCGTGAAGCAGCTCGACCGCGTCGACGGTCACGGCGCGGCGTTCGCCGCCTTGAAGGACGAGGTCGCGGCCTACGTCGCCGGCCCGGGCGAGGAATGGTCGCGCCGCATCGAGCACGAGCGGAGCGTCCCGCTCGAACTATGGGAGGACTTGCGCGCGCGCGGCTATCTGGCGCTCGCGGCGCCCGAAGCGTACGGCGGACGCGCCATAGCGTTCACGCAGTTTCTCGAGCTGATCGAGCTCTTCTCGATGTCGCACGCCTCGATTCGCATGATCGTCCACGTCGTCAACGGCACGTGGCGAGCGATGGATCGTTTCGCGACGCCGGAGCAGCGCCACAAATTCGTCATTCCCTCCGTGCAAGGAGCGCTCAAGATCGCGTTCACGCTCACCGAGCCGACGGCCGGTACGGGGGCCGACCTTCGCTGCAGCGTCGTGCGCGAGGGCGAGACGTACTACCTGAGCGGCGAGAAGCATCTCATCACGTTCGGAACGATCTGCGACTACTGGCTGCTCTTCGCGCGGATGGCGGGGACGCTCGGCGCCGACGGAACGATCGCGCTGCTCGTCGACCGCCATGCACCCGGCACGACGGTCGTCGAGATGGAGGAATCTATGGGCGTGCGCGGCACCGATCACGCGCGCCTGAGCTTCGATCGCGCGCCGGTTCCCGTAACCAATCGCATCGGCGCCGAAGGGCAGGGCCTCGAGATCGCGCTCGGCGGTTTCTTGACGCCGAGCCGCATCTCGGTCGCGATGAGCTGCGTCGGATTGGCTCGCCGCGCGCACGAGCTTGCGATCGAGTACGCCGGCAAACGGGAGACCTTCGGCAAGAAGCTCGAGGAACGCCAAGCTATCCGGTTCATGATCGCGGAGAACGCAACCGACATCGAAGCGGCTCGCCGGCTCGTGTTCCATGCTGCGCGGCAATGGGAGGCCGGCAGCCCCGACGCAACGATGCTCTCCTCGATGTCGAAACTGCAGGCCGTCGAAATGCTGACGCGCGTGACCGATAAAGCACTGCAGATTCACGGCGGCATCGGCTTCTGGCAGCCCAACGCGATCGAGCGCGTCTATCGCGACGCGCGGGCGCAGCGCTTCGAAGAGGGTACGAACGAGATCCAAAAGACCGTCATCGCGCGCGCGCTGCTCGGAAGCGCGGGAGGGGGTGCATGAGCCGGCGATTCGAGAACAAGGTCTCGCTGATTACGGGCAGCTCGCGTGGAATCGGCCGGGCGCTCGCGCTGACGCTCGCGCGCGATGGCGCCGCGGTCGTCGTCAACTACGTTCGCAACGCAGACCTCGCCGCCGAGACCGTGCGTGAGATCGAGGCCCTCGGGTCGCGCGCGATCGCCGTACAGGCGAACGTGGAGACGGTCGAAGAGATCGATCTACTCTTCGACGCCGTCGAAGCCGAGTTCGGTCGCCTCGACCACTTCGTCTCGAACGCGGCGGCAAGCTCGTTCAAGAAGATCGCCGATTTGAAGGCGCATAACCTCAATCGCTCCTTCGATCTGAACGTCCGCGCCTTCGTCCTGGGCGCGCAGCGCGCAGTCAAGCTGATGAAGGACGGGGGACGGATCGCGGTGCTCTCGAGTTACGGTAGCATTCGCGCCTATCCGACCTACGCGAACCTCGGGTCGAACAAGGCCGCCGTCGAGGCCTTCGTCCGCTACATGGCGGTAGAGTTTGCGCCGCGCAACATCAACGTCAATGCGGTGAACGGTGGATTGATCGATACCGAGTCGTGCGCGTACTTTTACGAACGCGTTCCCGGCATGGCGCCGATTGAGTCGGTGCTCTCGAAGATCCCGAAGGGACGCATGGGAACGGTGCAGGAAGTCGCCGACACCATCGCCTTCCTGCTGAGCGCGGAGTCGGAGTACGTCACGGGCCAAACGATTTGCGTCGACGGTGGCCTGAGCGTGATCGCGCCGCCGTTTTACTCCGACACGTCGCCACCGCTTACGTTGACGTAAGCGGCGCTCGTGTTCGAACGCGTCCTTGCGGCGGGCTCGATCGGCTCGCTGCGCCTACCCAATCGAATCGTGATGGGCTCGATGCATTTGGGCATCGAAGGCAACGGCGACGCCCTTGCCGCGTTCTATGCCGATCGCGCTCGCGCCGGCGCCGGCTTGATCGTCACGGGCGGATCATCGGTCAGCCGCACCGGCGCGGGCGGCCGCAACTATAGTTTCGTCAACGACCCGCAGGGAGCGCCGCCCCTGCGGCAAGCCGCGGCAGCCGTGCACGACGCGGGGGGGCGGATCGCGTTGCAGCTCTTTCACGCCGGTCGCTACGCGCTCTACGCGTCGTTCGGATTGCAGCCGGTTGCTCCGTCGGCGATTCCGTCGCGCTTCTCTCCCGATCCGCCGCACGCGCTGAGCGGCGATGAGATTCGCGAAACGATCGCCGATTTCGCGCGGGGTGCGGCGCGCGCGCGCGAGCTCGGATTCGATGCCGTCGAGGTGATGGCGTCCGAAGGTTATCTCCTCAACGAGTTTCTTTCACCGCTCACGAACCGGCGCGAGGACGACTGGGGCGGCGACTTGGAGCGGCGCATGCGTCTCCCTCGCGAAGTTCTGCGCGCGATCCGCGCCAACGCGGGCTCCGATTTTCCCGTGATCGTCCGCATCTCGGGTGCCGACTTGATGCCGGATTCTACGAGCGCCGGCGAGACGCTCGTCTTCGCGCGCGCACTCGCGCAGGACGGCGTCGACGCGCTCAACGTCGGGATCGGCTGGCACGAATCGTCGATCCCGACCGTGCAGCATCTCGTTCCGAGCGGCATTTGGGTTCGCTATGCCGCAGCGATAAAGTCGGTGGCCGGCAGCGTGCCCGTGATCGCGAGCAACCGCATCAATTCGCTCGGCGCCGCCGAAGCCGTGCTCGCCGCAGGCAGCGTCGATTTTGTCTCGATGGCGCGCCCCTTTCTCGCCGACTCGCAGATCGTCGCGAAGGCGGCGCGAAACGAATCCGCGCTCGTCAACACCTGCATCGCGTGCAATCAGGCCTGCATCGATTTGTCGTTGCTCGACGTTCCGGTCTCGTGCATGGTGAACCCGCGCGCCGGCCGCGAGCGCGAGTTCCCCGAAGAAGGGAGCGCGCCGCAACGGCGGGGACGATTTGCCGTGATCGGCGGCGGACCCGCCGGCATGGAGAGCGCACGCGCCTTCGCCGCGCTCGGCCATCGCGTCGAGCTCTTCGAAGCGGAGAGCGAGCTCGGCGGCCAGTTTCGAATGGCTCGAAGGATTCCGGGAAAGCGCGACTTCAACGAAACGATTCGCTACTTCACCAACGAGCTCGCGCGTTTGGGCGTTGCCGTGCGCCTCAATCGACGGATCGAGGATGCCGGCGCACTCGGCGGGTTCGATGGCGCCGTAATCGCGACCGGTGTCGCGCCGCGGCGAGTCGCGCTGACGGGAAGCGACCTCCCGCACGTCGTTTCGTATGCCGACGTTCTTCTTCGCGATTGCGCGGTCGGCAAGCGTGTCGCGATCGTCGGCGCGGGCGGTATCGGCGCCGACCTCGCACACTATTTGAGCTTCGGCGAGGCGAATGTCGACGAAAGCACGCGCTTTCTTTACGAGCAAGGCCTGGCCGCGCCGGATGACGGCGCGCTGGTCGTGACCGGCCGCAAGAGCGTTGCGCTCATGCGCCGCGGTGCGACGATCGGGGACGGGATCGGTAAGACGACGCGCTGGGCGGTCTTGCGCGCGCTGCGCGCCGCGGGAGTTGAGGCGCTGCCGAACGTTTCGTATGAGGCCATCGTTCCGGGCGGCATCCGCGTGCGCACCGCCGGCGGCGCGACGCGCACGATCGAGGCCGATACCGTGGTGATCGCCGCCGGTCAAGAACCCAACGATACGTTGCTCGTGCCGGTCCGTGCACTCGGGATTCCGTATCGCGTTGCCGGCGGGGCCAAAGCGGCGAGCGAACTCAACGCCGTCCGCGCCTTCGAGGAGGGTCTCCGCGCCGCGCACGAACTCGCAAACGAGCTTCGCTAGGCGTAGCGCTTTCGTTCGTCGCGACGGTAACCGATGGCGGCGAGGTACGCGAAGGCAACGGTGTAGAGCGCCAAACCGACGAGCGCGCGTGCGGCGTGACCATCGCCAATCACGCTCCAGAGCAGATCCGCGAACTGGCGCGTCGGCAGATATGGCGAAATCCGTTGCACGAAACTGGGAAGATCCGACGGCGGCATCCAGAGGCCGCCAGCGTAGGCGAGCAATAGGTTGAGCGCGGTTGCGATTGGAACGGCGGCTCGTGCCGAGGTCCAATAGCCGATCGAGATTCCGATCACCACGAACGGCACCCCGCCGCCGAACGCGAAGAGCCCGACGCGCAGCCACTGGGCGACGGTCAGATCGATCGGCGTAAAGGCACGCGCGACGAGTACGACGACGAGCGCGGTCAGCATCCCAAAGAGCACCGCGGTCAAGATGCGCGCGGCGAAGCGCACGCCGGCGGAGACCGGCAGGGTGCGGAGGTAACGCTCCCACGGACGTCCTCGCTCTTGAGCGATGCCGACACCGAATTGGTAGAGCGTAACGCCGGCGATCGCGAAGACGACGAAGGCGAGCGTCGTGAAGTTCGCCACGCCGGCACTCCGTCGCGCGAACGGCAGATCGAAGAGCGCGAAGAACATCGCTGGAAAGACGACGGTCGGAACGACGTAGCCGGGCCAGCGCAGCAAATCGAGGAATCCGATGCGTGCGTGGGCACGAACGAGAGCGAGCGAGTTCATCTGCCGCCTCCGGTGAGCGAGAGAAAGGCTTCTTCGAGCGACGGACGCACGATCTCGAGCTCCGAGAAAGCAACGCCGCTGCCCACCATCGCGCGGACGTATGCATCCGCGTCGTTGGTGGTCACCGCGACCGGGCCATCGCGGCCGATATAGCTCAGACGCCGGCCGCCGACGCGCTCGCGCAACGCTTGCGGCGCACCGTCGAAGAGCAGCCGGCCGCGATCGATGACCAGAATCCGCGTAGCGAGTTCTTGGGCTTCCTCGAGATAGTGCGTCGTGAAGAGAATCGACCGGCCCGCGCCGAGGTTGCGCACGACCTCCCAGAGACGGCGCCGCGATTCGACGTCGAGTCCGGTGGTCGGCTCGTCGAGGATGACGAGTTCGGGATTCCCCGCGAAGGCCAGGGCGAGCGCGAGACGGCGGGACTCGCCCCCGGAGAGCGTCCCCGCGCGACGCTTCGCCATTGCGTCGAGTCCGAATCGCGCGAGCGTCTCGCCGACCGGAGCCGGATGCGCGTAGTGCGCCGCGACGAAGGCGAGGATCTCTTCGACGCGCAGCATGTCGGGAAACCCGCTCTCTTGCTGCGTAACGCCGAGCCGCCGGCGGGTTGCGACGTCACGCGGCGAGCATCCGAAGAGCGCGACCGTGCCGGAATCGGCGGCCCGCAGGCCAAGCGCGATCTCGATCGCCGTCGTCTTACCCGCCCCGTTTGGACCGAGCATCGCGACGATCTCGTCTCGGCGTACGCTGCACGAGAACGCGTCGAGCGCGCGAATCTCGCCGAACGATTTCGTTGCGCGATCGAAGTCGAGAACCGCGGACTCCATCACTTCGCTTCCTTCAGCAGCGATTGGAGCTGCGTAACGTGCGCCGCAAACGCATCGCGTCCGCGATTGGTCAGGCGGTAGCGCGTGAGCGGGCGCCGGTTGACGAAGCTCTTCTCCTCCTCGACGTAGCCGGCTTCGACGAGCTTGCTCACGTGCGCGCCGAGGTTGCCGTTGCTCACGTCGAGCGAGCGCGCCAGCTCCGAGAACGCGACCCAGTCGAAGTTCAGCAGCTCGGCCACAACGCCGAGCCGCACCTTCGAAAGCAGCAGTTCGTCCACTCGATGCGACGCTTTATTCGCGCGCGAGCAACTCGCTCACGCCGAAACCGCCGTAACCGGCGAGCATGCCGCCCGCGAGGATGTACGCGGCCATGCCGGGCGCAGCGAAGTTTGCGACGATGAGCGAAGCGACGACGAGAATACCGGCGACTTGCGCGCGACGATTGCCGTGCATACCGATGTACAGCAGGACGATCGCCTGTGCGACGCTCCAGACGGCCGCCCCCGCGATGCCGTTAAAGATCCGGTAAATCGCGATGTTGCAGACGAATGCGAGGCCGAGCGTCAGCCACAGCACGTTGAAGAACTCACGCTGCAACAGCGAGGTGCGGACCGACGCGCTGCGGGTCCTCCAACCGCGAAGGATGGAGAAGAGAATCGCCGCGGCAAGAACGAGCGGCGTCGACCAGATCGCGGCGCCCGGCACTAAGCCGGCGTTGGTGAGGTGCACGAAGAGTGTGACGTAGGCCGAGGCGATTCCCCAGACAACAAAGTACTCACCGCCCGAACAGAGTCGCGGCTGGGCCTCCGCCAGGATGCGTTCGACCATCTCGATGTGGTCGCGCGCTCGGGCAGCGTCGATTCGCTCCACGTTCATACCTCCGAAGCGAGCAGCAGGCCGAGAGCGGCGATGAGCGCCACAACCCAGACGGCCGTCTCCGCCCACAAATCGGCGCCCGCGATCCGCCACAGCATCGCAGTCCCGATGCCAAAGAGACCCCATATGGTGAAGAGCCGCCCGGGGCAGGCCGCCTGGTTCCACGTCGCAGTTCGAGATTTCAGAATAATCTGTTTCATAGACTACTCTATAATGCCACGGATGACCCTCCGCCGTCAAGCTCTCCCCGGCTCGCGGCACCAGCTCGCAGCTCGCTTGCCGCGTTGACGCTGGCCCCCCGCCCTGGTATCGTACCTAGGTTATGTACGCGATCATTGAGACGGGCGGCAAGCAATATAGGGTCGCCGAGGGCGACGTCATCCGCTGCGATCTGGTCGCGAGCGAGGCCGGCTCGGACGTAACCTTCGATCGGGTCGTTCTGGCGGGAAGCGGCGAGGCCGTTAAGGTCGGAACGCCGACGCTTGACGGCGCCAGCGTTTCGGGGACCGTCTTACGGCAGGCGAAGGATAAGAAGATTTTGGTCTTCCGGTATAAGCCGAAGAAACGCGTCCGCAAGCTCAACGGCCACCGGCAGCCGTACGCCGAAGTCAAGATCACCAAGATCACGCTGCCGTAAGCACACCTCCAGCCATGCTCGAGGTAACGTTTTACCGGGACGAACGCGATCGCGTTTCGGGCTTTTCGGCACGCGGTCACGCCGATTACGAACGCCACGGAAAAGACATCGTCTGTGCGGCCGTCTCCGCCGTTCTTCAAGCCGCGCAGCTTGGCTTGACCGCCTACGCCAAGGCCGACGTGACGGCGAGGCAAGCCTCCGGTGAGTTGAGGCTAGCGTGGCCGAAGGACGAAGGCGATCGGGAGAGCGTCCGCGCAATCGTGGCAACAGCCGAGCTCGCCGTCGAGCAGATCGCCCGCCGCTTTCCGGAAAACGTCCGCTTGAAGCGCGCTCGCGCGCCTCGCGTGCTGGGTGGCAAGGCTTCACGGCGGGTAACACCCCTAGCAGACCGAAGGAGAGATCACGATGTCTGAAAGTTTTCGTACCACGCCGCCCGATCAACCGTGGTCGCCCTCATCGAATGGCGGCAAGGGGCACCAAGGCGGCTTCGGCGAGCCACCGTCGCAGGACTCCGACGATGCCGGCGAGGCCGGAAAAATCCTGTTGGTCGGCGTCCTCGGCGGATTGCTCTCCGCCGCCGGCTACCTGATCTATCGGCGACTTCCCGAAGAGCAGCAACAGCGAATCAACTCGCAGGTTCGTTCGGCCGTGGCGGCCCGGATAAGCGAAATCCGCCAAAACCTAAATATTTAGACGGCTCATATTCGGCCCGCGACTTTGTCGCCTCGGGCCTCATTTACCGCAGTAAACTTCGGCCCTCGGCTCCAAGTCGCGAACCAAATCTGAACAGTCTAAGCCTGTGTGGAAGGCTTTTCTGTTTTAGGATCGTTCCCGAGATCGGGTTCGCCTAGCGGCAGTTCGGGTTGATTTTCCGGAGGCGCGCTTTCGCGCCACGGCGGGTCGTAGGTTCCCGCTTCGCGCCACGGCGGCGCAGCCGGAGGCTCGTGTGCGTCCGCGGCCCGCTCCATCTCCGCGATGAAAGAGTGAGACGTGTTCTGCACGTCGCGCATGAAGCGTCCGGCCTGCCGCATGACTTTTGGGAGGCGGTCGGGCCCAAAGAGCAAGAGCCCCAGAACGCCGAGCACGAGGATATCCGGAACGGAAAACATGGCCTGGGAGGGCTTACCTGGGTAGCCGTGCAAGCATCAGGACCCGCCCGTGAAGATCATTTATACGCGCGGCAACCGCACGGAAACGCTGGCCTCGCTCGGGACGCTGCGGAAGATCCTCAACCGGTTTGTCGCACACCGCGTCTTCTACGAAATCTCGAGCCGCAGCAAACGCGGACACGAGTTCTTCTCCACGAAGAACGTCTTCGTGGTCGGGCTTATCGAAGTCACGAACTTCGAGCATCTCAAGATTCTGTTCTTCGACGCGAATAGCCAGTCACATTCGATCGAAATCCTGAACCCGCAGACGATGCGCATCTACGACGAGATGCCGGGACGCGGATTCGCCGTCTCCTTCATCAGCGGCGATGCCGAGGGCGTCGAAACGCGCTGCTACATTCGCGACGAAGGTGAGGATGGCGACGCGATTCACGAACGAACGGCGCTCGAGAAGATCACTCTGCCGCAGCTCTTCGAGTACCTCGAAGAGATTACCGCCGTCGAACCGGCCTCCAAGCACGCGAAGCGTTAGCGCGCTGCTCGAGGCGTTGCGCGTGGCGCAACGCGCGAACGCCCTCGTCGATGCGACCCGCACGCTTGTAGGCGACGCCTAAGTTGAGGTAGGCGATTGCATAATCGCCGTCCGATTTAATCGCGCTCTCGTACGCAGCGATCGCCGCATCGACCTCTCCATCTTCGAGCAGCAGATTTCCGAGATTCGTCAAGGCGGGTGCGTGACCGGCGTGCGCGTGGAGCGCTTCGCCGAAGTCGGCACGCGCGAGTTCGCGCAACTTCAGGCCGATTCGTGCGACGCCGCGTTTGTTGAGCAGAAAGGCGCGCTCGCGGGCATCGAGTCCTTCGGCGGCCAGTAACTCGCTCAAACCGTCTTCGGCGCGCGCGAACTCGCGGCGATCCAGCGCCCGGAGCGCGCAAGCAAATCGAGGTTCATCCCGAAACACGGAGCCTCCATGTTCACGATCGAGGTCGTTACGCTCTTCCCGGAGCTCTTCGCGCCCTTCGTCGGACTCTCGATCGTCGGCCGGGCCGTCGAGAGCGGGGCGGTGGACGTGCGGTACCATCATCTCCTCGACGAGCTCGTGGCCGGGGAGCGGGCGGACGACGCTCCCTTCGGCGGCGGCCCCGGCATGGTGCTGCGGATCGAGCCGATCGCGCGAGCGCTCGACCGAATCCTCAGCCGGCTCCCGCGCAACGAGCAGCACGCGATCGTCGTGCCGTCGCCGAGCGGCGAGCGGTTCACCCACGAGGTCGCGCAACGGTGGGCAGAGCTCGACGGCCTGATCGTCGTCTGCGGTCACTACGAGGGGATCGACGACCGGCTGGCGCGACTCTATCCGGTAGAGGAACGGTCGCTTGGAGACTTCGTGCTGACGGGCGGCGAGATTCCGGCGCTCGCGTTTATGGATGCGACGGTCCGCCTGCTGGCCGGCGCGCTGCGCCCCGAATCGCTCGAGAGCGAGTCCTTCACCGGAGGCCTGCTCGACTACCCCAGCTTCACGCGGCCTGCGACTTTTCGCGGCGTCGACGTGCCGGAGGTCCTGCTCTCCGGAGACCACGCGAAGATCGCGCGGTGGCGCCGCGAGCAGTCGCAGTTGCGAACGGCCGCGCGCCGCCGCGATCTCCTCGACGATCCCGGCGCCTTGCAGGGTCCGCAAGCTCCGTGATAGCATACGTGGGTTCCGCCGGGCTCCTCGCCCGGCTATTCCTTGCGCCCAGCAGCCGACAGCGATCCAGGATGACAAAGCAATGAACGTGATCGACGTACTCAACCGCGAACAGCTCAAGGACGGCCTCCCGGAGTTCCGTCCCGGCGATACCGTCAGGGTCTTCTCCAAAGTGCTCGAGGGCGGCAAAGAACGAACCCAAATGTTCGAAGGCGTCGTGACGGTGCGCAAGGGCGGAGGCACCGGAGAATCGATCACCGTTCGCCGGATCGCCCACGGTGTCGGCGTCGAGAAAACGTTTCTGATCCAGAGTCCGCGCGTCGAGCGCATCGAGGTCGGTAGGCGCGGCGTCGTCTCGCGCAACCGGCTCTACTACTTGAGCGAAAAGGTCGGCAAAGCCGCGCGCATCAAGGAAAAGAAAGCCAAAGGGAACTGACCCGCGACACCACTGCAGCTCGTAGGCCTCATCGCCGTGCTGGCGATCGCGCGAGCCGCAATTTCGGTCGGGCCCCTGGCGCGCCGCCCGGGCTGCGCGCGTGTCGCCCTCGACGTCGCGATCGTCGCGGGGCTAATCGCGCTCTTCCTGATCACCTTCGTCACCCGGACGTTCTACATTCCGTCGGTTTCGATGGTGCCGACCCTGCAGATCGGCGACGTTCTCCTGGTCGACGAGGTCGCGTACCGGCTACGGCCGCCGGGTGAGGGCGACATCGCGGTTTTCACGCCGCCCGTCGGCTCCATCCATAGCGACTTCGTCAAGCGCGTGATCGGTACGCCCGGCGACGCCATCGCGATTAACGATGGCGTGGTTTATCGAAACGGTACGGCCCTGCGCGAGCCCTACGAGAACCAGCCGCCATCCTACGATCTCGCGATCCGAAAGTACGGAATCTACGTGAACGGCAATGCCCTGGATACAAATTCCGCCAAGATTCCGGCGCCCGGGCTCTGGCAGGCTCCCGATCGCATTCCGGCCGGATTCTATTTCGTACTCGGCGACAACCGGAACTACTCCGACGATTCGCACGTCTGGGGATTTGTGGGTCGCTCGGCGTTTGTCGGCCGGGCCTTCTTGATTCTGTGGCCGCTCGACCGGCTACACGCTTTGGAGAAATAGCAGCCGCGTGACTCCTTACGAGCTCCTGACGATCGTAGCGGTTATCGCAGTCGCACGCGTGATTCTCTCCCTGCGCCCGGTCGTTGCCGGCTCGGCGGGACGAAGTACCGCCATTGCTCGGGAGTTTCTCGATCCGTTCATCATCGCGGGCATCGCCGCATGGATCCTTATCACGTTCGTCGCTCGCACCTACTACATACCCTCGGGATCGATGCTGCCGACCCTTCAAATCCACGATGTCTTGCTGGTCGACAAGTTCGAGTACCGGTTTCGTCGCCCCAACGAGGGCGACATCGTCGTCTTCCCGCCGCCCGTTCCCACGCCCGACGATTTCATCAAGCGCGTCATCGGCCGGCCGGGCGACACGCTCCGTGTCGCGGGCGGCACGGTCTACCTCAACGGGCACGCGCTGGTCGAGCCGTACGTCGCGGAGCGGCCGTCGTACAACCTCGAAATCCGCAACTACGGAGTTTACGTCAGCTACGGCGCCGGCTGGCAACGCCTCGACTCGACCGATGCCAACGTTCCGCCGGTCGCGAAGTGGAGCGCGCCGAATCGAATCCCGCCGGACTGCTACATGATGTTCGGAGATAATCGCAACGATTCCGAGGATTCGCATATCTGGGGTTTCGCGCAGGACGGCGGACGTTTCGCGAGCGGTCCGCGCGCCGGCACCGGCGCCGGCTTCACCGGCCGCGCCTTTCTCATCTTCTGGCCGCCGTCGCAAGCCAAGATTCTTTAGCACGCGAAGCGAAGTCGAGACGACGTGGTCCGCTTCGTCCGCTGGCGACCGGTTGCGAACCTCGCCCTGCAACTCGCGGTGCTCGCAGCGCTCATCGCGGCCTTCTTCGTCCGCCTGCCGCAGGTTTCGGGCCTCTCGATGGAGCCCCACATACGCTCGGGTGAGTACGTCGTCATCAACACGTTTGCGTATCGGCTGGGCGCCCCGCGACGCGGCGATATCATCGCCTTTCGCCACGATGGGGATGCGCGCGCGATCTTCATCAAGCGCGCGATCGGCATCCCCGGCGACCGCATTCGGATCGATCGCGGCGCCGTCTACGTCAATGGTGCGCGGCTCGACGAACCATACGTGCGCCACGCCGACGCGCGGTCGTTTGGCGAGATCGTCGTGCCGTCCGCGTCGGTCTACGTCTTAGGCGACAATCGGGCCGAGAGCGAAGACTCCCGCTTCTTCGGACCCGTGAGCGACTCGTTGCTCGTGGGCCGCGCCGTCGCAGGGATCTGGCCGCCGCGGATGCTCGGGGGGAATTAGGAGCTACAATTGCAGCGTCAAGTGGCGTGGTATCCGGGTCATATGGCGAAGGCCGCGCGGCAGATTCGCGAGTACCTGCGCTCGATTGACATCGTGGTGGAGGTCGTCGACGCACGGATCGCACGCAGCGGACGCAATTCGCTGCTCGACGAACTCGGAAAGCGGCGCACTCGCGTGGTGGCGCTCAACCGTCAAGACTTAGCCGATCCCACCACGACGAAGCGGTGGCTGCGCTATCTCGCCGATCGTGCGACGAATGCCGTGGCCGTCGACGGCCGCTCGCAGGGCAGCGTTGGGCGCGTCGCCGCCGCGATCGCCTCGTCCGCTTCTCCCGCGAGCCGCGACGGGATCTCGCGCGCGATGATCGTGGGCGTGCCCAACTCAGGGAAATCCTCGATCGTCAACGGACTGCTCCACCGGGCCGCCGCAAAGACCGAGGACAAGGCCGGCATCACGCGCCACACTCAGTGGTTTCGCTTGTCGCCCGAGGTCGAGCTCTTGGATACCCCGGGTCTTCTGCCTCCGAAGATTGCGACGCCCGACGCCCAATGGAAGCTCGCGCTCTGCGGGGCCGTGCCGCGCGACCTCTACGACCCCGCTGAGGTCGCTAGTGCCTTTCACAACTGGCTGCTCGCGCTCAACCCCAAGAGTACGGTTCCCGACCTCGCAACCTTTGCGGCGAAGCGCGGATTCATGCGCCGCCACGGCGAGACCGATTACCACAACGCCGCACACTCGTACATTCGCGCGTTCAACGATGGTGCGTTCGGACGAATATCGTTGGAGGGACCCGATGACCCCGAAGCAGCGTAAGGCGCGCAATGCTTACGAACGCGAGCGGCGGCGGCTTCATCGCCTGCATAGCTTCGAGTACGCGGTACGCGAGCGCGGCTTCACGCTCGTCGGGGGCGTCGACGAAGTCGGGCGCGGACCGCTGGCGGGGCCGGTCATCGCCGCCTGCGTCGTTGCCGCGCAACCGCTGATGATCAGGGGTTTGAACGACTCCAAACAAGTGCGCCCGGAGACGCGCGTGGCAATCGCCGAAGTCATCAAAGCGCAGGCGATCGCCTGGGCCGTGGGGAGCGCCTGCGTCGCGGAGATCGATCGTCTGAATATTTACTGGGCCAGCATTCTCGCGATGGAACGTGCGATCGCGGCGCTCGCTGCCGCGCCCGAGTATCTCATCACCGATGCGGTCCGCATTCGGTCGTACGCCGGCCCGCAGGAACCGGTTATTCACGGCGACGCACGCTGCGCGGTCGTCGCGGCCGCCTCCATTCTCGCTAAGGTGCATCGCGATGCGCTCATGGTCGCGCTGGATCGAGAAGACTCGCGCTACGGCTTCGCATTGCACAAGGGTTACTCGACGCCGCATCATCTCGCCGCACTGCGGACGCACGGACCGAGCGTGCACCACCGGTCCGGCTGGGCGCGCGTTCGCGACGCGCAACTCGCGCTCGGATTAGATACGCTGGAAGCCTTCGAACGCGTTGCAGAGTAATACCGAGAAAGGGCGATCGGGCGAAGACCGCGCGAGCAGCTTTCTGCGCGCCTGCGGCTACCGCGTCCTCGCCCGCAACGTTCGCCTTCCAGGCGGCGAAATCGACGCCGTCTGCTTAGATGGGCCGACGCTCGTCATCGTCGAAGTGAAGCGTCGTGACTCGAGAACGTTCGGATCGGCCTTACGCGCCGTCGATGCTCGTAAGCGCGCGAGGCTTCGGCGAATTGCCGCGGATTACGCGCAGATCGTCGCGCCGTCGGCGACGATTCGATTCGATATCGTCACGCTGGACGGCCGGCACCTGACCTTGCACCGAAACGCCTTCTAAATGGCAGCGACTCGGAGCCGCCCCGAACCGGAACTGCGCCGCAGCGTCACGCCGTGGGGATCGTTTGCCTGGGGTTACTCAGACGTCGGTGCCGACATCTTCGTCGGTCTGGGGCTCGTGCTCGCGTGGGCGGCGGGCGCTTCCAACGTCGCGTTCCTTTTTGCGGGCGTCGTCTACGTCTGCATCGGCCTGGCGTACACCGAGCTGGCGGCGACCTATCCGGTCGCCGGAGGCGGCCAGTATTTCGTCATGCGCGGGCTCGGCGACATCTTCGGCTTCATCGCAGGATGGGCGGTGCTGCTCGACTTCACGATCGACGTGACGCTCTTCGCCTGGAGTTCGGTCGATTACACGAGCCAGCTCGTTCCCGCGCTCGTCAACTCGGTCCACCCCTGGCTGCATTTCGGCGTGGTGCTCGGCCTGGTCATGGGACTCTGCCTGCTCAACGTCGTCGGCGTGCGCGAGAGCACGGCCTTTAACGGCGTCGTTTCGGCGCTCGACGTTCTAAGCGAGACGCTAATCCTTTGTCTCGGATTTCTCTTCGCGTTTCAACCGCAACTGCTGCTGCACGCCATGCACTTCAACTGGCCCTCGCCGTACCAGCTAATGCTCGGCACTTCGCTCGCGATCGTCTCGTTCGTGGGGCTGGAATCGATTTCGCAAGCCGCGCAAGAGACGCAGCGTCCGGCCTCGGTCATCCCGCGCACCTCGGTCGCGCTGATCCTGACGATCCTGATTTTCGCACTCGCCTACTCGAATCTCGCCCTAGGCTTACACCCCTGGCATCCGATCCTCGACGCTTCGGGCCATCCGATGCAGTTCTGGCAAATCTTCCCGCACAGCGCGGACAACCAAGGGAAAGCGGTGGCGCTGCTTGCCGCGCAGGTTCCCTACTACGGCGCCATTGCCGCCCTTTACG
Organism: Candidatus Cybelea sp.; assembly: GCA_036732685.1. Lineage (GTDB taxonomy): Bacteria > Vulcanimicrobiota > Vulcanimicrobiia > Vulcanimicrobiales > Vulcanimicrobiaceae > Cybelea. The sequence continues at coordinate 110,641 of DAINBY010000006.1, forward strand.
TTCCCGTTCTGGGCGCGGTGCTGCTCCTGATTTCCTCGAACTCCGGCGTCTTTGGTAGCTCCCGCATCGCCTACGCGATGAGCAGCAGCGACCTGCTTCCGTCGATCTTCCAGCGGGTGCACGCAACGTTTCGAACGCCGGTGATCTCAATCGTCTTCTTCTCGACGATCGCCCTGGTCGAGCTCCTCTTCGCCGCGGCACCGGGGCTCTTTCCAGCGCTCGGCTCGCTCTACGGGCATTTTTTCCACGGCGAGAACGGCCTCGCGTTTCTCGCCGATCTGTACGCCTTCGGGGCGGCGACCAGTTATTCGTTCGTCTTCCTCGGTTTGATCGCGCTACGCATGAACGACCCGCTCAGCCCCCGCAAGTTCAAGATTCCGTTCAACGTGAAGATGCAATTCCGCGGCGAACGCGTCGAGCTTCCCGTTATTGCGGTGATCGGTTTCATCGGCATCTTCTCAATTCTGCTCTTTACGCTGCGCACGCACGCGCTCGGACGAATCTTCGGGCCAAGCTGGCTGCTGTTGGGACTCGTCCTCTACCTCGTCTACCGAAACCACCGCAGGTTGCCGCTCCTACGCTCCAAGCCGCGCAACTGGCGCGCCGATCAGGTGAACATCCTGCGACGAGCCGGCGAACTCGAACTGATGGACGAGTACGTCGCAAACGTCAAGGCGAGCGACGCGCGGCGCTCGGGGCAACAGACCTAGGCGTGCTCTACGTACGGGCAGTCCTCGCGGTCGCGATGATCGGTTTGGGGCTGGTCATTCTGGCGCGCATGCTGGTGGTCGCAAGCGCGGGCATCGCGATCGTTCCCGGTCTCGTGCTGGGCGCTGCGATGATTGCGCTTGGGGTTCATCGCCTCTCGATGATCCTACGGATACGCGGGATAACGTGATCGCGCAAGGCGTCGTCCACGTCACCATTACGGGTGCGATCATCGCCGTCATCGTTGCCGGCACAGTCGGTGCGACGTTGTGGTGGATGCTGCATCCGCCGCGTTCGTACGTTCAGAAAATCGCCGAGGAGGCCGAGAGCGAGCTCGAGCGGATGGTCGGCAGCCTCATCGTCGCCTTTTCGCCCGAGATCGACTCGTCGCACATGATGGCGTTGGCCGCGAAGCTGGCGCGCGGCGAACGTTCGGAGTTGCTCGCGCTCTACGTCGTCGAGGTGCCGTACACGCTGCCGCCCGATGCCGAGATGCCGTTCGAGGAGCGCGCTGCGCTCGACGCGCTCGGAGCGGCCGAAACGATCGCAAACAAGAGCAACGTGGCAATTCGAACCGAAATCGTGAAGGCGCGCTCGACCAAACAAGCGGTTCTCGACGTCGCCAAGCGCGAGAAAGCGAACTTAATCATTCTCGGCTCCTTCCGTGAGGGTAAGTACAGCGGAGCACCGCTCGGCCGCACGATCGAAGAGATCGCCGCCGACGCAAAATGCGATGTCCTCATCGGCGTCGAAGGAAAGCACGGTACGCTCCTGATCGACGAGAGCGTGCAATCCAGCTCTCAGCCGGTTTGAACTCGAGGAGATACTTGTGAACTTTTACCGTTCATCAGCTTTCGTCCGCGCCCTTGCAGCGCTCGCGGTTGCAGCGCTCTGGCCGTTGGGTGCGCTGCGCGCCGCCAACTCCGCTCCGGCAATCACCGAGTTCGACAGAGTCTTTGCGGCGACGAACGATTACACGGCCGTCCTGCACGTTCATGAGGCGAAGGGCACGCAGACTCAGGATCGCGTCTATCAGTACCAGTTCATGAAGCCTCACTACGCCAAAACGCTCATCCTCGATGGCGACGGCAAGGGTTCGGGCGGCGTTTGGATCGGTACCGATCAGGTCAGCGGGCATCAGGGCGGCATTTTCTCGGGAATTCATCGCAAGGTTTCGATCAACGACCCACGCGCCGTCTCGTTGCGCGGCGCGACGATTCCCGAGGGTTTACTGCAGCGAATCGTCGAGAACTATGCGACGATTCCCGGGAAGCTCACGCAGACCGAGGGCGGAAAGGTCGGCGGCGTCGCCACCGATCGTCTCGATCTCAAAGTCACCGATCCAACGAGCGACGGTGGCGTGACCGAGCAGATTCTCTATCTCTCCAAGGATACGCATTGGCCGATTCGCGAGATCATGTACGACGGCTCGCAGGTCGTCGTCGACGAAACCGTGGGCGATCTCAAAACGAACACCGGCCTCACGCAAGCCGACTTCCCGTTTTAGGGACCGCTAGCGCGAGAGGTAGCGTTTGCGGAGTTCGTCGAGCACGACCGCGAGTAAGATCACCGCGCCGAGCAGGACTTTCTGCAGGTACGAGTCGACGTTGAGCAGGTTCATCGCGTTGTAGAGCACGCCGATCAAGAGCGCGCCGAAGAACGTGCCGATAACGCCGCCGCGTCCGCCCATCAGACTCGTGCCGCCGACCACGACGGCGGCAATCGACTCGAGCAACTCGTCTCCGGTTCCGGTCTGCGGCGAACCCGATGAAAAGAGCGCCATGTAGAGGAACCCGACGATCGCCGCGCAAGCGCCGCTGATCATGTAGACGGCGGTCTTGACGCGGACGACGTTGATGCCGGCTAGCCGGGCCGCTTCTTCATTTCCGCCGATTGCGAAGACGTAGCGTCCGAAGCGCGTGCGGTTCAGAAGTATCGATGCGACGACGATTACGGCGACCATCCAGACAACCGGAACGGGGATGCTCGGCAGGTGCAGCGCCGCGGTGACCCCGCCGAGAAACGAGCCTATTCCGGTGTTTTGAAAGTCGGGGCTTTGCAGCGCAACCGGGCGCCCGTGCGAGAGAATGAAGGCCGCACCGACCGCCATTTCGAGCATCGCGAGCGTCGTAATGAAAGGCGGCAGGTTGAGCTTCACGACGGGCAGCGCGTTGACCCATCCGGCGATGCAGCCGACTGCCACCGCGACGATCAGCGTCGATGCGATGAGCGGAAACCCGGTCAAATGCACCGAGTTTGCGAAGAGCGCGGCGACGACGCCCGTCAGGCCAACGAGCGACCCGACCGAGAGATCGATCCCCGACGTAATGATGACGAACGTTTGTCCCACGCCGAGAATGCAATTGTACGTGATCTGGCGCAAGACGCGAACGAGATTGCTGGGCTCGAGGAACGATCCGCGCGACGCAACGTCGACGACCGTGACGAGGATGATGAAGAACGCCGCGGCGCCGGCGATCCGCACCCAGTAATCGACGCGAGCGCGGTCGTTCACGCTGCGGCTCCGGTCGCGACCGCGATGACGCGGTCCGGGGTTGCATCGGCTCGCGCGAACTCCGCGGCGATACGGCCGCCGCGCACCACCAAAATCCGGTGCGACATGCCAAGGACTTCGGGCAGATCGCTGGAGACCATCACGATCGCCGCCCCGTGCTCGGCCAGCTCCACCATGAGCTTGTAAATCTCGCTCTTCGCTCCGACGTCGATCCCACGCGTCGGTTCGTCGAAGAGAAAGACCCGCGCGTTGCCGAGCAGCCATTTCGCCAACACGACCTTCTGCTGGGTTCCGCCGGAGAGGTTGCCGACGAACTGCTCGGTTCCCGGCGTGCGGATCTGCAACTCGTCGATCATCCGCACCGTCGCAGCGCGTTCGCGCGCGAGGTCGATGAGTAAGTCGCGATCGACGAAGTCCGCAAGGTGCGCTAGGGTCACGTTTTCGCGAACCGTCATGGCGAGGACCAAGCCCTGGGCCTTCCGGTCTTCCGTAATGAAGGCGACGCCCGCCGCGATCGCCTCGCCGACCCGCCCGCTGCGCAGGACCTCGCCGTCGACCATGACCTCGCCCCCGTCGACCGGATCCGCGCCCGCTATCGCGCGCACGATTTCGGTCCTGCCCGCGCCGATCAATCCGGCGAGCCCGACGATTTCGCCGGCGCGCACCGAGAAGCTCACGCCGTTGACGATGCCGGCGCGCCGCACTCCGCGCACGTTCAGACGGATCGCGGCATCGGCCGCCGGCTCGGGAAGCTGTGGGAAGTGCGCGTCGAGACGACGCCCGACCATTGCCGCGATGATTTCGTCGGGCGAAAACCCGCGTGCTTCGCGCGTCGCGACCACCTTACCGTCGCGCAGCACGACGACGCGATCGGCGATGCGCGGCAACTCTTCCATGCGGTGTGAGATATAGACGATCCCCGCGCCGGCGGCGCGCAGGCGGCGAATGATCTCGAAAAGGCGTTCGATCTCGCGATCCGAGAGTGCCGCGGACGGCTCGTCCATCACCAGAATGCGCGCCGATGTGGCGAGCGCCTTCGCGATCTCGACGAGTTGCTGCGCCGCGACCGAGAGCTGCGAAACCGGCACGTCGAAGGGCAGCTCCAACCCGAGCTCGTCCAAAACGCGGTGCGCCCGCGCGCGCACGGCGGCGGCATCGATCAGACCCGCACGCGTCGGCTCGGCGCCAAGGCTGACGTTGGCGGGGACGTTGAGCTGCGGCACCAGCGTGAACTCCTGATAGATCATGCCGATCCCGAGACGCTGCGCTTCTTGCGGACTTGCGATGCGTACGCGCGCTCCGTCGATAAGAATCTCGCCTTCGTCGGCAGCGAGCGCGCCGGCGAGAATCTTCATCAGCGTCGATTTTCCCGCGCCGTTCTCCCCGACGAGGACGAGCACTTCTCCAGCGGAGAGCTCGAGCGAAACGTCGGAGAGCGCGCGGACGCCGGGAAAGCTCTTCCCGATGCCGCGCATCTCGAGCAGCGGCGTCACGAGTCTATGGTGATGATTGCGCGCTGGCCCGGGTAAAGCTGCCGACGTCAATCTTCACGGCCGGCGGTGGCGTCTTACCGCCAAAATACGCGTTAATGACGTCGATCGTCGTCGCGCCGATCTTCGCAGGATACTGAATCGCGTCTCCGTACATGTCGCCGCGCGCGATCGCCGCGCGGGCTTCGGGTGTCGCGTCGTAACCGACGATCGCGATCTTGCCATTCATACCTGACGCCTTCACGGCGGCAAGTGCGCCGAGCGCCGAGTCGTCGTTGATCCCGAAGATGCCTTTGAGATCCCGATGCGCCTGCAAGATGTCGCCCGTATCGCTGTTCGCCTTGTCGCGCGTTCCACCCGAATCGACGTCGGCAACGATCGTCACGCCGGGGCAATGCGCCGCAAGTGCTTCCTTGAAGCCTTTAACGCGGTCTTGCACGCTCGTGACTTCCGGCTCGTCGATGATCGCAACGCTGCCGCGCGCACCGACTGCCTGACAGATGAGCGTCCCGGCCTGGTAGCCGCCTTGGACGTTGTCGCTGGCGATGTGCGCGACGACGCGCCCTTGGCGGCTCGCGCTGGCGATATCCGCGGTGAAGACGGGAATCCCCGCAGTGTTCGCCTCGACGATCGCGCTGCCGATTGCCTGCGAGTCGTACGGCGTCAAGATGATGGCGTCGACGCGCTTTGAGATGAAGTCCTCGACTTGGCTCTGCTGTTTGGCGTTGTCGCGGCTTGCATCGACGACGATCAGCGCAAAACCGTATTTGGCCGCCTCGCTACGCATGCCCGATTCCATGTCTTGATAGAACTGGGCTTCGCGGTTTTGGATCGAGACGCCGATCGTCTTACGTGCCGTTGACGCGCCGCCGCCGCGAGCGGAGGATGACGCGGCGCCCGACTGCGACGACCCATGCGAGCAAGCGGCAATTACTGCAGCAGTGACGAGCAGGCAAGCAATTCGAGCAAGCGCTCTTTTCAAGTCGTTCTCCTTCGAGAATCCAGCGTTAGCTGCCGTCCTTTGGGCGCTCACGTGGGTCGCGCCTTGTTCGGCCTGTCCACAGGCTGTGACATTCATCTTGTGCAATCTGTGGAGAACCGGGCGCCGTTTAGCTTTCGGCGGCGGCGCGTCGATCGGCGTCGCGCCATGGGTCGGGTAAGGGCATGCGCGTAAACGCGCGAGGGAAACGGCCCGACGGGTGACGTTCCAGCCACTGCGCCGCCCGCGCCGCGAGGTATTCGAAGTCGTGGTACTGCGCATCGCCGCGCGTCCGGCGCATGACCGCAATCGCCGGCGATACGACTCTCCAGCAATGGACGATTAAACGCGCAAAAAGGTCCATGAAGGTGTCTTCCGAGACGAGCTCGCGTTTGACGAGCGTCCCCATCTCGTTGAGCCAGTTGCATGCGACCATTTCGGGGTGGGCCGCCGGGTCGACGAATCCGATCGTCTCGAGTTCGCGCCGGTAGGCTGGATCCTCCAGACGCTGCGAAAGGTACTCCTGAACGTACGTGAGCGCCGCCTGCAGCTCGGGGGCGCGAAAATCGTGCTCGAGCGAAAGCAACGCTTGAAGCTGATTGCCGGTCCGAATGTGCCGCAGCTGAATGACTGCGGCAACGACGCTGATCAAAATCACGACGAGCGTACCGGCTTCCGCTATCGCGCTTAACTCTGCCGCAGTCGTCGCGTTCATGGCAACCGTCATTCTCAGAGACGAACCGCGGAGCCTGTCCTCCCCCTAGACATCGCGACGTGCGTGCGCAGAAGAGCGCAGATGCTCTCCCTCGCCTTCTCCGCAGCGATGCTCGGCATCGAGGGCTACGTCGTGCGCGTCGAAGCCGACAGCGCCGCAGGGTCGCCGTATATCGTGATCATCGGATTGCCGGATCGCGCGCTGGGTGAGGCTCGCGAACGCGTGCGGGCCGCGATTCTCAACTCGGGCTTCGCCTATCCCGCGGGACGGCTGCTCGTCAATCTCTCTCCGGCCGACGTTCGCAAGGCGGGGCCGGCCTTCGACCTCGCGATTGCGCTCGCGCTGATCGGCATCGACGAACAAGTCGAACGGACGGCGCTGCTCGAGTTCATCGCGCTCGGCGAGCTGGCGTTGGACGGCAAGCTGCAACCGGTGAGCGGAATACTGCCGATGGTGATCGGCGCACGCAACGCCGGCTTCAAGAAGCTGATCGTTCCCGCGCTCAATGCCGATGAAGCCGCGCTCGTCACCGGCATCGAACTTTACGCGGTCGACTCGCTGCGCGCGGCCGTCGCGGTGCTCGCCGGTCACGGCCTGAAGTGGCGGCGTCGCCTCGCCGTTCCCGTGCTCGATTGCGAGGAAGAGTACGCGCACGGCGATCTCGCCGACGTCCGCGGACAGCTTGTGGCAAAGCGCGCGCTCGAGATTGCGGCCGCGGGCGGTCACAATCTTCTGCTCGTGGGGCCGCCGGGTTGTGGGAAGACCATGCTCGCGCGGCGCTTGCCGTCGATCCTTCCGGCGATGTCTTCAAACGAAGCGCTCGAGGTGACGAAGATTTATAGCGTCGCGGGGATGCTCGTCGGACGCGCCGGCATCGTGCGAGCGCGGCCATTTCGCTTTCCGCACCACACCATCAGCCAAACGGCGCTCGTTGGCGGGGGCGCACTCGCCAAGCCCGGCGAGATCTCGCTCGCGCACCACGGCGTGCTCTTTCTCGACGAGCTTCCGGAGTTCACGCGCAGCGCGATCGAAGTGATGCGGCAACCTCTCGAAGAGGGCACGGTGACGATCGCGCGCGCTGCCGGAACGTTTACGTATCCGGCGCGCTTCCAGCTCGTGGCGTCGATGAATCCATGCCCGTGCGGCTACCGCGGAGCGCGCAGCGTCGAGTGCCGGTGCGACGACGCCATGGTTGCGAAGTACGTGAGCAAACTCTCGGGGCCGCTCCTCGACCGCATCGACCTTCAGATCGAGATCGCACGCGTGCCGTTCGACGACATGGTCCGTTACGAGGGCGCGGAGCGTTCGGCCACCATTCGCGAACGCGTCGTCGCCGCGCGCGGACGGCAGAGCGCGCGATTCGCCGAGACGGGCTTTGCCTGCAATGCCGAGATTCCCGGCAATGCGATGCGCCGGTACTGCGCGCTCGACGACGCGGCGATGCGGCTGCTCGCGCACGCCAGCGCAAAGCGACAGTTCTCGGCACGCGCGCTCGACCGGATCGCGCGCGTCGCACGCACGATCGCCGACTTGGGCGGCGCGGAAGCGATTTATGCCGAGCACGTCGCCGAGGCTATTCAGTACCGGAGCCTTGAAAGGCTGGGAGCGGCAGCATAACGTAAAGAGAGGCTCGATGCGACGTGCCGCACTACTGCTCGCCGTATGCAGCGCATGCGTTCCGGTGTGGGCCGGCGCGGCCGCGTCGCGCGCGCCGACGAGCCTCGTCGATACCTTCGTGGGAACGTCGGGTACGCCGGCGGGCGGTCCGATCGACACCTTTCCCGGGGCGGACGTGCCATTCGGGATGGTGCAGTGGAGCCCCGACACACCGTCGCAGAACGCCGGCGGCGGCTACGAATATACCGACCACGAGATCACGGGATTCAGCCTCACGCACCTCAGCGGGCCGGGCTGCAACGTCTTCGGCGACTTCGGCGTGTTACCGGTCGTCGGAGAGATTCCGGCCGATCCCGGATCGGCGCGTCAGCCATTCTCGCATTTGACCGAAGAGAGCGCGCCGGGATGGTATGCGGTCTCGCTCGGCGATCCGTCAATTCGGTCGGAGCTCAGCGTCACGGCGCGCACCGGCCTCGCGCGATTTGAGTTTCCGCCATCGGCGCAAGCGAATCTACTCTTCAACCCGTCGTCGAATCAGGCCGGCGTCACGGATGCAAGCATTCGCATCGATTCGCCGACGGAGATTTCCGGATCGGCCTCGAGCGGCTTCTTCTGCGGCATGCCCGACCGGTATACGGTGCACTTCGTCGCGCGCTTCAACCGCGCGTTTGCGGCTTATGGTACGTGGAGCGGCAAGCAGCTATCGAGCGGCTCGAGTTCGGCGCAAGGCTCGCAGACCGGTGCGTGGCTCCGCTTCGACACGACGCGCTCGCGCGCCGTGATCGTCAAGGTCGGTCTATCGTTCGTCGATCTCGCCGGCGCACGCGCAAACCTGAACGCCGAAGGAACGGGGTGGGACCTCATCGCGGTGCGCAACCGCGCGACGGAAGAATGGAACGGGATGCTGCGCCGAATCGAAATCTCGGGCGGCACCTCGGAAGAGCAGCGCACCTTTTACTCGGCGCTCTATCATACGCTCCTCCATCCCAATCTCATCAGCGACGTCACGGGAGCGTATCGTGGATTCGACGACCGCGTCCACCGCGTGCGCGCCGGGCACTCGGAGTATGCGAACTACTCCGACTGGGATATCTACCGCACCGAGGCGCCGCTGCTCGCGCTGCTCGCACCCGGTGAGACGAGCGACATGATGCAATCGCTCGTCGACGCCGCGCGCCAGGAGAACGGCTGGCTTCCGCGCTGGGCGCTCGCCAACGGCCCGACGAGCGTGATGGGAGGCGACTCGATCGATCCCGTCATCGCGGGAGCCTACGCGTTCGGCGCGCGCGACTTCGACGCGAGTGCGGCCCTCGCCGCGATGGTCAAAGGCGCGTCGACGACGGCCGGCGCACCCGGCCAAGGCTGGTACATCCCGCGATGGGAGCTCGACGATGAGTACCTGCGCCGGGGATACGTCGTCAACACGCACACCACGTCGGTCTCGCCCGGCCCCAACGGCGCGTCGGAGACGCTGGAGTACGCGCTCGATGATTTCTCGATCGCGCGCCTCGCATACGCGCTGCACGATCGGCGAACGTACGCCGAGTTCATGCGCCGTTCGGCGAACTGGATGACGCTCTTCGACGGCGCGACGGGATGGATTGCGCCACGCGATCCCGATGGCGCCTTCATGCAGACGCCGATCGGCGAGAACGGGCAGAGCGGCTTTCAAGAGGGGAATGCCGCGCAGTACACGTGGATGGTACCGCAGGATCTGCGCGACCTCGTCGCCGCGATGGGCGGCACGACGGCAACCGTTGCGAAACTCGACGAGTTCTTCTCGCAGCTCGACGCCGGACAGGACAAGCCGTACGCGTGGTTGGGAAACGAGCCGAGCCTCGGATCGCCGTGGGTCTATCTCACCGCGGGCGAACCCTGGCGCGCGCAGAGCGTCGTCCGTCAAGCGCTCACGACGCTTTACGGCGATCGACCCGACGGACTCCCCGGAAACGACGATCTCGGAACGATGAGCGCCTGGTACGTCTGGTGCGCGATCGGCCTCTATCCGCAGAATCCGGCAGTTCGCTTTCTCGACGTCGGAACGCCGCTCTTCAACTCGGTGACGCTGCGTGCACCCGGTGGTCCCATGATCGAGATCGACTCACCGCGCAGCTCCGACGAGAACGCTTACGTCGAAATGCTGCGCGTCGACGGACGCACGAACGGCCAAAGCTGGCTGTCGCTTCCGCTGCGCGGCAGCCTTCGGCTCGACCTTTCCGCCGGCGCACGACCGAACGAGCGTTGGGCGAGCGGTGCCGCCGCGGCGCCGCCGTCGTATGCCACGATGCCGTTGTCGTTGCCGCCCGCAACGGGCGCATGGTTCGATCCCACGTCGGTGAACGCCGCGCTCGGCGCGGGCGGCGAAACGCCGTTGCGGTTCGAAGTTTCCAATCGCACCGCAAAGACGGCCGTCAACGTGATCTGGCGAGCGACGCTTCCCGATCGCCTTCACCTCGACGTCGTTCGCGGACACGTCACGCTCGAGGCGGGAGCGACCCAGAGCGTCAACCTGCACCTCTCCGCCGATTCGTCGCTTGCGGCGGGATACTACAACGGCCGCATCGACGGCGTCGCCGCAAACGGTGCGGCGCTCGAGCACCTCACCATCAACGTTCACGTCTTGGGTGGCGGAGATCGTCCCGAACTCGCCTACGCCGAAAATCTCTTCGGCAACAGCGTCACGCCGATCGACCTCACAACCGGTGCGACGGCTTCGGAGATTCGCGTCGGCGAAGAGCCGCGCGATGCCGCGCTCAGTCCGGACGGCACGCGGCTCTACGTTGCGAATCTAGGGAGCGCTACGATCAGCGTCGTCGATACGATCGCGAAACGAACGATTGCCACCGTCAAAGTGGGAGCCTCGCCCGGTGGCCTCGCGCTGACTCACGACGGGAAAACACTCTGGGTTGCGAGCGGCGACGACGGAACGATCGCGGCGATCGACACCGGCTCGCTGCAACTTTCACCGGCAATCGCCGTCGGCCGCAATCCGCGGGTAATAGCGATCGCGCCCGACGGCGCGACGCTCTACGTGAGCAACCAAGGCTCGAATACCGTCACGCCGGTCGACCTTGCGTCGCGAACCGCGCAAACCGCGATTCCGGTCGGCGCACGGCCCAACGGTCTCGCCGTGACGCCCGACGGCAGACGGCTTTACGTCGCCGACAGCGCCGATAACGACATCCGGTCGATCGATCTCCCCAACGGCGGGCGCACGATCGCCCGCATTCCCACCGGCGTCGATCCGATGCGCATCGCGATCGCGCCGGACGGAAACGTCGCATACGTTACTAACTACGCGAACTCGACGATTACGCCGATCGATCTGCGCACTGGCAGCGCGGGCGCTCCGATCGAGGTGGGCGGCGCCCCATACGGTATCGGCATCGCATCCGGCGGACGGATCGCGGCGATCGTCTCGCACCGCGACAACTCCTGCGTTATGCTCGACCTCGAGAGCGGACGCGTGAGCCGCCCGATTCCGCTCGGAATCGGGCCTTATACGATCGCGGTGCCCTAAGAGTCTGTCGGCTCGATTGAATCGAGTTGCGGGATCGCATCGCCGTCGAGAAAAGCGCGCAGCTCGCTCGGCGAGAATTGCAGACCCGCCCAGAACTCTCCAAACTCCCCGTACCGCGCGCTCGCTTCGTCGAAGCGCATCTCGTAGACGAGCTTCTTGAAGACGAGAGGATCGTCGGCATAGAGGTCGACGCCCCACTCGAAATCGTCAAATCCGATCGACCCCGATATGACCTGCGTGACGCGGCCGTGATAGGAACGCCCGACGACGCCGTGCTCGCTCATCATCTTGGCGCGTGCCTCGAACCCGAGGATGTACCAGTTCTGCACCTCGCCGCGCCGTTTACTCATCGGATAGAAACATTGATAGCGTCGCGGCGGGATCTTCGCCCAAAGGCGCGGCCCGATGTACGGACTCTCGGCTTGTTTGCGTACCAGCTCGTCGAAACCGGCGATCCATTCGGGCGATTGTGGTGCGAGACCGCGCTGACTCAGCTCGGCGTGAATCTTTCCGGTCGCGTCGTAGAGACCGAGCTCCAAGACCGAGACGTACGATCCTCGCGGGACGAGAAAGCCTCGCAGCTCGAGCTTGTCGACGAGCGTCTGCGCGTAGGCGAGGCCGTCGAAGGTGCGCGAATAGTGCGTGAGCATGAGATCGCCCTTGTGACCCACGACCTGCGTCAGCCCGACGTCGCCGTCGTCGCTGCCCTTGAGGTGATCGACGAGATCGGCGGCATGCCCGGCGTACTTGTCGCGCCGCTTCTCGGGCAGCGCGTCCCAAGCGCGGCGGTTGAACGCAAAAATACGGTGGAGAATCCACCAGCCTTCGAGCGATTCGGGAACGTTCGGGTCGCGCATAGCCTCCGGCGCTTTTAGCGGCCTGTAGCCGCTTTCAACGCGCCAACACTTTCGCGCGTTTCACCTCGGCTACGACTTCGGCCTCCAGCCGGTCGGGATGTTCGCGATACTTTGCCCAGAGCGGCGGGGTATGCGCGATGTCGTTGAGCACGCGCGCATAGACCGAATTCACCGGTGTCGGCACGCGCAGCTCGAGACCCGCCGCTGCGACCGCGCCGTTGAGTACGTCGACTTCCGTTTGCGGCTTCGCACGCCGCAGGTCGAGCAGCAGCGACGGCGGCTTGGTGCCGCGCGCGCCGGCGATGCTATGCGCCAGAAGCGTTCGCGAGAGAGGGCTCGGCAGCGAGGCGACGCCAAAGAGCGCGCGCACCGGATAGCGCGGAAGATCGATCGGCACGACGCGCAGCGCCTGCATCACCGCTCGAACCTCGCGAATCATGCGGATCTCCAGCGTGAAGATCTTGTCGAAGTGCACGAACCGGTTCGGCAGCACGTTGAGGATCGCGCAACTCGCATTCGCGACGACGTTGAGCGCGAGCTTGCTCCATTTCAGCGCTCGCCAGTCCTCCACGACCTTCACGGTCAGGCCCGTACCGGCAAACGTCGCTGCCAGCCAGTTATACGCGTTCGCACCGGCCGGTGCGAGTGCCAAGCCGCCGTCTTTGGCCGGGCGGGCATTTCCGTCGCGATCGCGATCGATCGGCGTCGTGAGCGCGGCCGCGACGACGTTGTCGGCGCCAAAGGCTGCGGCGAGGCGTTCCTCGTTGCCGACGCCGTTCTGTGGCGAAACGAAGACGCACTTCTCGGGATACGCGATCGCCTTGCGCAGCGTCTCGATCGCGCCTTCGGTATCGTACGCCTTCGTCGCGACGATCGCGACGTCGGCATCGCAAGCGCGCACGTCACCGAGCGCCCGCGGCGCATATTCGACGTCGACGCCGATATTGCGAAGAAGATCTCCCAAGTACGTGCCGACCGCGCCCTTGCCCACGATGTACACGTTCACGACGAAACGCCCGTTGAGCCGAAACCGCCGTCGCCGCGTTGCGTCGGCGGCAACTCGTCCACGATCTCGAACGAGGCGCGGGAGACCGGCGCGACGACGATCTGCGCGATGCGGTCTCCGCGCCGAATGACGAACGGCTCCGTGCCGAAGTTCGCCAGTACGACTCCCACCTCGCCGCGATAGTCGGCGTCGATCGTGCCCGGCGAGTTCAAACAGGTGATACCGGAACGGATCGCAAGACCACTGCGCGGGCGGACTTGCGCTTCATATCCCGGCGGAAGCGCGATCGAAAAACCGGTTGGGACGAGCGCGCGTGCCCCCGGCAAGAGCGTCAACTGCTCGCGTACGGCGGCACAGAGATCGGCGCCGGCCGCATGCGCGCTCATGTATCCGGGAACCGGCAATCCTTCGCCCTGCGGCAGACGCTGGAGCGCGACGCGCACGTTTTGCATTGCGTAGTGGGATACTAGAGCTGCGCCAGCTCTTCCCGGAAACTCTCGATATCGCGGAACGAGCGGTAGACGCTCGCAAACCGGATGTACGCCACCGGATCGAGCGCGCGCAGTGCTTCCATGAGCTTCTCTCCGACGAGCGTCGAGGCGACCTCGCTCTCGCCGCGAGCGAAAAGCTCGCGCTCGAGATCGGCCGCAACGGCCTCCATTCGCCCTTCGGAAATTGGCCGCTTCTCGCAGGCTTTGCGCAGCCCGGCCAAAATTTTCTCGCGGCTATACTGCTCCCGGCGTCCGTCTTTCTTGACGACGAAAAGGCGAGGAACTTCCATCCGCTCGTAGGTGGTGAAACGGTGCTTGCAGCGTGGATCCAAACATTCACGCCGCCGTCGAACGACGGTCTCGTCGTCGCGTGAGTCTACAACGCGCGTCTCACTCTTGCGGCAGGTCGGGCAAGTCAGCGGAAACCCTCTCCCCACGGCATATCTTGTGGGTGCCCGTATTATACGTCACTACGGGTGGGTAACGCAAAAAGCCCCAACGCGTTCCTGAGCGTTGGGACCCTGCGCCGATCCAGCCGAGCTTGCGCTTAGGCTGCGCCGATTTTGAACATTTTGGTGCCGCAGACGGGGCACTTGCCTTCTACCGCCGGCCGACCATTTTTCATCTGTATCTGAACTGCGTCTTTGATCTCGCGCTTGGCCTTGCACTTGACGCAATACGCTTCTGCTGGCAAATCTGGTACCTCCGGGGCCTCGCTATTCCGTGGCGGCCCTCGATTCCCCCCGCCTAGCGCTCAACCAAGAGCGAGTGATGGGGTCAGGTGGAGCCGACCTACGAGACGGGCGAGCGGATTGCGGCCGCTCGCGAGGGGCGCGGTTTCGAGGCAGCTGCCCCCGGGCTCTGGGTTTGCGGGCACCTGGAGGGCCTAGGACGGCCGTGTGTCGCGGTGGTCGGCACCCGGGCCGCAACTGCGTATGGAAGGCGCCTAGCCCACCGCTTCGCCGCCGACCTTGGGCGGGCCGGCTGCTGCATTCTCTCGGGCCTCGCGCTCGGGGTCGACGGCGCCGCCCACGAGGGGGCCCTGGCGGCCGGCGCTCCGACCATCGGAGTCCTGGGGGGCGGCCACCGGCACTTCTTCCCGCCGCGCAACCGCGCTCTGGCCGATCGCATGCTCGCGGAAGGCGGCGCGGTGCTCTCACCCTATCCGCCCGACCAGCCTGCGTTCCGGCACCAGTTTCTGGCCCGCAACGGAGTCGTCGCCGCGCTCGCAGACGCGGTGGTCGTCATCGAGGCGCCGGCTCGCAGCGGCGCCCTCAATACCGCAAGCTGGGCGGCCGGGCGGGTTCCGGTCCTCGCGGTGCCGGGCGATGTGGACCGCAGGCACGTTGCGGGCTGCCTGGCGCGCTGATCCGGGACGGGGCGACCCTCGCCCGATCGCCCGAAGACGTGCTGGAAGCGCTGGGACGCCTCAACCTCCAGCCGCATGCCGTCACTTCGCCCGGCCGGCCGCGCGACAGCGCCGCTGCGGCGGTGCTCGCCGCCCTGGATGGCGGCGCACGCGACTTCGACGATCTCGTCGCGGCCGCCAGGCTCGCCCCGCCGGTCGCGCTAGCGGCGCTGACCCTGCTCGAACTCGAAGGTGCGGTTGAATCGCGCGGTGCGAGCGCGTACGCGCGGGTCGCGGCTGCATTGCGCGGCGAAGAGCACGGAAGATGAATGCTCGCGCAATCGATGCAGCGTCGCCGCTCGACGCTGCGCTACGCGATTTTGCCGAGGCCGCCGCGCTAGCGGCGGCGGCAAGATATTCTGTAGCGGCGCCGGCGGTTGCGTTCGAGGCGCCGCGCCGCCCCGAGTTCGGCGACTTCGCAACCAACGTGGCGTTCTCGCTGGCAAAGAGCGTGCGACGCGCACCGCAGCAAATTGCCGAAGATCTCGTCGCCGAGCTGGCGAGCCATGCGCCGCAGCTCGAGCGCAGCTTCAGCAAGATCGAAGCCGTCGCCGGCTTCATCAACGTGCGGCTCGCGCCGGCCGTATGGCACGCGATCCTTACGCGCATCCTGCGCGAAGGCGATCGTTTCGGGGAGGCCGCGCGCAACGGCGAACGCATATCGCTTGAGTTCGGCAGCGCGAATCCGACGGGACCGCTCGTCGTCGTGCAGGGACGCTCGATGTCGATCGGCGCGACCCTCGCCAACGCGATGCGTTTTCGGGGCTACGACGTCTTTGTCGAGTGGATCATCAACGATGCCGGCGGTCAGCTCGATGCGCTCGGACGTTCGATCTACGCACGCTATCGTGAGATGTTCGGCGGCGGTTATCCCTTGCCCGAAGAGGGCTACCCGGGCGAATATCTGATACCGATCGCGCAGCACATCGCGCAGCGCGACGGCGACCGCTGGGTCGCGACAGATGAGCCGGAATGGCTGCCCTACTTCGCCAAGGTCGGTCGCGACGAACTCGTCGCCGAGCAACAGCAGAGCGCGCGCCGGTTCGGCGTGGTCTACGATCACTGGCAGAGCGAGCAGGAGCTGCACGCGAGCGGACGCGTCCGCGAGGGTATCGAGCACCTTTCGCAGCTCGGCTTGACCTACGAAAGCGAAGGCGCACTGTGGTTTCGTGCAACGCAGTTCGGCGACGATAAAGATCGCGTGCTCTTGCGCAGCGACGGACGGCCGACCTACCTCGCGATGGACGTTGCGTACCACTACCAAAAGCTCAAGGGAAGCGATCGGGTCGTCGACATCCTCGGCCCCGACCATCACGGCTACATCGATCGGCTCAAAGGCATGGCGGCAGCCCTCGGTTTTCCCGGAAGACTCGACGTCGCCATCGTTCAGCAGGTCGCGCTCATGCGCGGCGGCGAGCAGATCAGCATGAGCAAGCGTGCCGGCGAGATCGTCCCGCTCGATGATATCATCGACGAAGTCGGCGTCGATGCGGCGCGGTTCTTCTTCGTCATGCTCGCGGTCGAATCGCCGCTCGCCTTCGACCTGAAGCTGGCCGTTGAAAAAGAGAGCGAGAATCCAGTCTACTACGTGCAGTACGGCCACGCGCGCATCGCCTCGGTGCTGCGCCGCGCGCTCGCCGGCGACGTCGAGGCGGCCGGCTCCGCCCCACTCGCACCGTTGGTTCATCCAGCGGAGCTAACGCTGGCGCGCCGCCTCGCCGAGTTCCCCAACGTCGTTGCGGGCGTCGTGGCGCATCTGGCGCCGCACCGTTTAGCGCGTTACGCGCGCGACGTCGCAGCCGACTTCCATCAGTTCTACACGGAGTGCAAGATTCTGGCGGAGGATCGCGACGTACGGCTGGCGCGGCTGGCGCTCTGCCTGGCCGCAAAGAGCGTGCTGGCGCGAACGCTCGCGCTCATCGGCGTCGGCGCGCCCGACTCCATGTAGCGCCGTCTTCGTGGCAGGTTTGCTCGCGGCGCTCTGGCTGCTCGGCCTCTTCGCAGCCGCGCCCTCGCTGCGTACCGGCGGGCGCTACGAACTTCCCGACCGGCTACGCGACGGACTCATTCTGGGAATCGCGATTCCACTCGCGCTGGGGCTCGCGCACGCGCTCTATCCCGCGACCTGCTGGGCCGCGCTGGCAATCTGCATCGCGATTGCGTACGCGCGCGGTTTCGTCACCCCGACCAAGCCGTCACGCGATTCGACGGCGCAACCTCCGTACGTCCTGATTGCGGCGCTCGGTGCGGTCGCGTGGCCGCAGCTGATGCGGCCGCTGCTCGACGGCGATTCGCTCTCCTACCATCTTCCGAACGCCGCGGCGTGGGTGCACGCGCACTCGCTCTGGAGCGCAGCGACGCGTTACTGGTGGTATCCGCCGGCCTCGGAACTCTTCGGCGCGGGGCTCTACGCGGTGAGCGGCCCGTTCGCGCTCCCGTGGAGCGGATTGGCGGCCCTCTCGCTGCTCGGCCTTCGCATCGCCGCGTGGGCACGCGAGGCGTACGCCGCGCCACCGCTGCTCGCCGACGCGCTCGCGGGCGCGACGATAACGGCCTATCCTATCGCGATTCAAGGCGGTACGCTGCAGAATGACGTTTGGCTCGCCGCGTTCTGGCTCGAGAGCCTCTGGTCGTTACGCGCCAAAACTCCCGGCGCCGCTGCGATGCGAACGCTCCCGCTTACCGCGTTGATCAAGCCGCAAGGCTGGCTCTTAGCCGCGATCGCGTTGATTGCGGGGAAGGCGCGGCGCAGACTCTGGCTCGTCACGGCGGGAGCGCTCGCGCTCTGGATCCTGCACGATGCGATTCTCTGGCGATTGGCGAGCGTTTCGCCGCGCGACGGCGCATTCGCCGGGATCGCGGCATCGACGATTCTAGCGCACGGAGCGCCGGCGCTCGCGATGCTCGTGCGAGTGGGCGCGACGGTTGCGCCCTTCGCGCTCGTCGCGCTCGTCGCGGCGCTTTTCGGTCCATTCATTGCGCGGCGCGAACCGGGCTTGGGATGGGCCGCCTGCGCCTCCGCGTTGCTCTTCTTCGTTCTCCCCTTCGGATACGCCACGTCGGTCGCGCAGCTCGCCACCGGAGCGTCGCTCCGATTCGCCGCGCCCGCGCTCGCCGTCGGCGCGGTGATCCTCGCACGCCCCGCGCGGCGCGCCGGCGCCGTCGCGACACTCTTGCTGCTCGCTTCGACCATCTTCGGCGTCGCGTATGTGCTTGCGATCTTCTACAACGACGCCGGGACGCACGTCGCACTCGTCGTGGCCGCGCTGGCGGCGGCAACGGCCGCAATCGCTTCGCGCACGCGACGCGCGTGGGTAAGTGCGGTCGCGTTGGGGGCGGCGGTCGCCGTCTCGGCGCATCTCGCGGCACGCCATCCGCTCGATTATTATGCCGATTCGTTGCGCGTCGGCGGAACCTCGCCAGGCATCTATGAGTGGATCGCCACGACGCACCCGCCGGCAATCGGGGGGTGGGGAGTGCGACTCGGCGTCGTCAACGTGCTCTCACCTAACACGCGCACGCTCGACCTTCCCGATGCGCAGGCCTGCGCGCAGGCGCGCCGCGCGGCCGTTCTCCTCGTTGCGGTCGCGCAGAGCGATCGTTCGTTCGATGCGAACGCGCAGCGTCTGCGTGCGGCACGCGCCTGCGGTGCAAGCCTCTACGCCGACCCGATCGGCGTCGCCGTGCAGCCGTGAGGCGTTACGACTTCTCGAGCCGCGCGGTGAGCCAAGGCGCCATGAAGTAGCGCCAGAGAATCTTGATCAGCGCCGCGGCGGGTATGCCCAAGATCAAGCCGGGGATTCCAAAGAGTTCGCCGCCGGCGAAGACCGCGAACATGGCCGCAATCGGCGAGACTCCGACCGACTGGCCCATGATCTTGGGAACGAGCACGTTGTCGCTGATACGCGCCATGCCGAACATGATTACCTGAACCCAGACGATCATCCCCAGACCCTGCGGAGCGCACATCGGGATCGCGATCAGCTCGGCGATCAGCATTCCGATGATCGGGATCGCGTAAGCGACGCCGGAGATAATGCCGATGATGAGCGAGAACTTGAAGCCGATGATCGCGCAGGCGATCGCAATGACGGCGCCGGTGATCGCGCTCACAACGACCTGACCCGAGATGTAATTGCTGAAGAGCTCGGTCACCTCGGCGGCGAGCTTGCGCGCGGTATCGCGCCGTTTTGGCGGAAACATCGAGGCGAAAGCTTCGGCGATTTGGGTATCGTTGAGCAGAAACAAGACCGAAAGAATGATCGCCGAGAAGGCGATGAAGAAGCCCGTCGCGGTATTGAGGGCAATCGCTCCGATCGAAGCGATCGCGGTGCTTACGAAGTTCGAGATCTGCGTCCCGCCGAGCTTTCCGACGTTGAATCCGGAGCTCGGAATCTTCAGCATCGGGAAGTGCTGATCGAGCGAGCCCTCCACGGAGAGCAGCCAGTTCTGCGCGGCGGTGGCGAACGCCGGAATGTTCGTCACCAATAGCTGGGTTTGGCTAATCGTCAGCGGGACGACGATGACCAAGAAGAGCGCGACGACCACCAAGAGCCCGAAGAAGACGATCCCGATCGCCAGCGGTTTGGGCATTCGCCGCTCCAATCGCGCGGCGATCGGCCTTACTCCAAACGCGATGAATGCCGCGATGACGAAGATCGAGATCGTCCGCGGAATGTGGCGCGCGAGCCAAAGGGCGAGTACTGCGAGCACCACGGCGCCCGCGATAGCCGCGATCCGGCGCATGAGGTCCGTGGCTACAGGGGCTTGCATAGCAGACGCCGCTCCGTCCGGTAGCCGTCGCGCTCGTAGAGCCGCCGCGCCGCCTGGTTCTCTTCGGTCACCATAAGAGCAATATACGGTAGCTCACGCCTTCTCGCCTCATTCTCTGCCGCCGCGAGAAGCGCCGTGCCCACTCCCCGTCCCCGCGCACTCGGTTCGACGGCCATGTAGGCGACGAACGCCTGAGGCAGGAGCGTCACTTCGTCGGGAAGGTCGTCGAGCAACAGAAGAAAGCCGGCGGGCTCCCCGTCCCAGGCCGCGATGAGGGTGACGTGCGATTGACTCTCGACGACGTCGCAGAGACGGTCGAAGGCCGTTCGCGCGTTCGCTTCGTTCGTGGGTCGCAGCGACGCGACGCTCGACATGACGCAACGCCGGCCCAACGATTTGACGAAGGCGCGGTCTTGCGCCGCTCGCGCGCCTTCGCGCGCACCTCGCCGGATCTCAATCGTCACGAACGGCGCGAACCCGGATCGGCGATGGGCTCGCCGGCCAGGCACATCGGGCACTCGGCTTCCTCGTACGAGCGCAGTGGGAGATCGAGCAACACATGCACCCTAATCGTGTCATCCTGAGCCGCGAGCGTTTCGAAGGGTTGTCGAAGGACGATGACGCCGAGGCCGACGATCCGCGCACCGTAACCGCGCACGACCGCAATCGTTTCGCGCACCGAGAGCCCGGTCGTGATCACATCCTCGACGATCAGTGCCCGATCGCTCGGCGAAAGCGTGAATCCGCGTCGCAGGACCGGCACGCCGTTCTCTTTCTCGACGAAAATCGCTTTGGTTCCGAGCTGGCGCGCGACTTCGTACGCGAGCAGTATTCCACCGACGGCCGCACCGACGACGACCGTCGGATCCAGCGAGCGAAACGGTTGCGCGATCGCCCGTGCGACCGGCTCGAGCAGCATGGGATCCTCGAGAATGCGGAACTTCTGCACGAATCGGTCGCTGTGGCGCCCTGAGCTCAGTCGAAAGTGTCCTTCGAGGAGCGCGCCCCGCGACGCGAGATCGTTTCCCAGGTCGACTTCGAGCTCGCTCATGCGCGGACGGACATCTCGTCGAGAATCGCTTTCGCAGCGGCGAGCGGATCGGCCGCTTCAACGATCGGTCGCCCGACGACGAGATAATCCGTGCCGGCTTCGACGGCTTGTGCCGGAGTCGTGACGCGTTTCTGGTCGCCGTGTGCACTTCCGGAAGGGCGGATGCCCGGCGTGAGCGTGAGGAAGTCGTCGCCAAAAAAGCGCTTGAGATCGCGAACTTCCTGCGCGCTGCAGACGACGCCGGCACAGCCTGCGTCGCGCGCCAGCGCCGCCAACCGGATCGCGTTCTCGCCGGGGCCGCCTTGGAATCCAAGTTCGTTGAGGTCCTCGGGGGCAATGCTCGTCAGGAGCGTGACCGCGAAGACGTGCGGCATCGCGACACCGAGCTCGGCGGCGCGCGACTCGGCCGCCTCGACCGCTGCCCGCATCATCTCGAGACCGCCGACGGCGTGAACGTTGACGATGTGCACGTTGGGACGCAGCACCTGCGCCATCGCCGCCCCGACGGTTCGGGGGATATCGTGAAACTTGGCATCGACGAACGTTCGAACGTCGCGAGCTTCGCAGTAGGACAGGATTCGCTGGGGATAGCCGTAGAGCGCTTCGAGGCCGATTTTCACGATTACGTCGAGCTCGTAGAGCGCGTCCACGAGTTCCTCGGCTCGCTCCGCGGTCGGCACGTCGAGCGCGACGATCAACTGGGCCATCGCTGGAACCTCAACCTTCGTCTCCTTCGTATTCATACGGCGTTGCGAACCCGACGTTCGCCTTGCCGACGATCTCGTCGATACGTGTAAGACCGCGGCGCGCGAGATAAGCTTGGAGTTCGGCGACGATGCGTTGCGGAATCCGCGGATCGATGAAGTTCGCCGTTCCGATCGAGATCGCGGTCGCACCGGCTAAGAAGAACTCCAGTGCGTCGGTCAGCGATTCGATGCCTCCCTGGCCAACGATTGGAATCTTGACCGCCTGCGCCACCTCGTAGACCGCCAGGACGGCGATCGGGCGGATCGCGGGCCCCGAGAGGCCGCCCGAGACGTTCCCCAAACGCGGACGCCACGACTCGACATCGACGGCCATGCCCCGCACCGTATTGATGACGGCTAACGCGTCGGCGCCCGCGGCTTGCGCGGCGAGCGCGACCGAACGAATATCCGTAACGTTGGGAGAGAGCTTCACGATCAGCGTTTTGTCGGTGGTCGAGCGCGCCGCTTCGACCACCTTCGCGGTCAAACCGGCGTCGCAACCGAAGGTCTCACCCTCGCTCGCGACGTTCGGGCAGGAGACGTTGAGCTCGACGGCCGCGATCTCCGCGCGCGCGGCGAGCCGCTCGCAGACGTACGCATAATCGTCGATCGAGAAACCGGCGACGCTGCCGATCACCCTGCACGGGCGTTCGGCGTACTTGTGAACTTCGTGCGCCAGATACCAGTCGAGGCCGGGGTTCTGCAATCCGATCGCATTGAGCATCCCGGCCGGCGTGTGAACGATCCGCGGCACGGGATTGCCGAGTCGCGGAAGGCGCGTGACGCTCTTGAGCACGATTGCGCCGATCATCGAAAGATCGGCAAAGGGTGCGAACTCTTCGCCGGTGCCGTAGCAGCCGCTCCCCATGAGCGTTGGATAGGAGAGCTCGAGCTTGCCGAGCTTCGTCGCTAGACTCGGCCGTGCGTTCACCATCGTAGCTCGTCGGCCCAAAAGACCGGACCCTCGCGACAGACGCGCGCAAAGACGACGTCGCTGCCGCCTTCTTCAGCCGGCGGAAAGCTTGGCGCTTGCGCGCTCGTGCGAATGAGAGGCACGACGCAGCCCCAGCATCCGCCGACTCCGCATCCGAACGTTTCCTCGAGCGAGAGCTGGGCGCGCACGCCGAACTCGGCGGCAACGCGCGCGACCGCGCGCAGCATCGGCGATGGGCCGCAGGCAAAGATCAGTTCGGGCTTCGGCGCGCGTGCGAGCGCATCGGTCACGAATCCACGTTCTCCCGCGCTGCCGTCGTCGGTCGTTACGATAACCTCGCAACCCGCATCGGCAAAACGCCGCGCTTCCACGAGCAAATCCACCGTGCGCGCACCGTAGAAGAGCCGGACGCGCGCGCCCGCGTTGCGAAGCGTTTGCGCGCAGAGCAAGACCGAAGCGATGCCGACCCCGCCGGCAACGATTGCCACGTCGCGTGCGCCCCCCGAGCAGTCGAACCCGTTGCCGAGCGGTCCGACGACGTCGAGTCGATCGCCCGCGCGCAGATCTGCTAGCTCGCGCGTCCGTTTTCCCGTAATAAAGAAGAGCAAGCTTGCGAGCTTGCCCTCTGCTTCATAGACGGCGAGCGCGGTGGCAGCCGTTTGTGCGCTCGGCGGGATCGCCATCACGTACTGCCCCGGTCGCGTCGCACGCGCCAGTTCCGGCGCATCGAGCGCTAGGACGACGACGTCGTGGGTGAGTACGCGACGTTCGACGACCGTAGTCGCGTGCACACCGGCGTTCGGGTCGAGCGTCGTCATTCTTCAGGTATTTTCAACAAATTCTTACGAAAATCTCTGGAAACGGGTGCACGCCCTTGCCGTTTGGTCCGTTATACTGTATAGAGAGCGTAAATAACGAGGGAAAGGAGGTTCACCGATGGCAGGTCTTATCGTCTTCAAATCGCTAGCCGACGCACTCAGAGCGGGCTATCAGGTTTACGATCGGACTGCGGACGGATATCTGGTCAGGACTCGCACGGCCGCGGGTTGGGCCATGGCCTTGGTTTCCTGCAAGTAATATCGTCTTTATTCGATACGTAATGCCGCCGGTCAACCGACCGGCGGCATTGCTGTTTTTCCAGCTCCGTTCGATCAGCCCCGATAATCCGGCGGCGAGGCGGGCTTCTCGATCTCCGGCGTCGGCCCCGGACGCCAGCCGCCGTAGGCCGGCCCCGGCATCGCGCTCCCGGCCTCGCGAGCCGGTCCCGCGCTCGGCGCGGCACCCGGGCCAGGCCCGAACTGCTGGCTAGCCGCGGGCGGTCCGAAGCTCGCACCACCGAGCACCGCGCCGATGATCTGGGCGATGCCGACGAAGAGCGGAATCAGGCCGCCCAAGAGCCAGGGACCGTAGACGTAGGTCCCGTCGCCGCGGTACCCGATGAATCCGAGTCCGATGAGCAGCGCCAAGCCGCAGAATGCCACCTGCATCCCCCGACGCAGTTGCTGCTGCGGATAGTAGTCCGGCGGATAGCCGTACGGATGCGGCATGGGCTGAGCGGCTGCATTCGGCGTCCAGCCATACTTCATGGCGCGGCGCATATCGCGCGGGTTGGGTGGCGGCGCGATACCTCGGCGCAGCATCTCCATGCGTTCCTGATGCGCGAGTACTCGCGTGACGATGAATGCGGCGATCGGCGCTCCGAAGATGAAAATGATCGCAATCGCTGGTACGAAATCGCTAGGATCCATAACTGTGGAGTTCTCCGTTGGTTGAAATGTGAATCGATCCGTCGGCGGAGGCGAGCTTCAAGTGGCCCGTGCCGGAGCCGACGCGGATCGTGCGCTGTGCTCCATCCCCGCCATCGCTGGAGCTTCCGTCGACGTAGACGTGCCCATCGCGGGTTGAGGCGTCGATCGTGAGATCGGCATTTGGAGCGAGACTGACGCGCACCGAGCCATCGTCGGTTTGGAGCGTCGCGTCGCCGCTGACGTTCAAATCTCCGGCTTCGATGCGTCCGTCGCGCGTCGTCGCCGAGAGCGAAGCGACCGCAACGTTCTCGAGCGTGAGATGACCGTCGCTCGATTCGATCGCGAGGCGGTCGCCGCGTACGTTCGTTGCTTTAAGGTAGCCGTCGTCGCTGCGCGCGTCGACCGTGCCTTGCAAATCGGTCAGCGTTACGTGCCCGTCGACCGAGTGGACGCTAACGCCGCCCGAGATTCCATCGACGTCGGCGCCCGCGCAGCGAGCGATCTCGAGATGCGCGCCTGCCGGAAGGTCGACCTCGATCGATTGAGTGCTGAAGCCGAAGATGCCTATCGAGAGATCGGTGGCCGGCTGACGCTCGATACTCACGCCGTCCGGCGTGCGGGTAACGTGGAGCTGAGGGTACTTCGCGCTCGAAAAGACCCCCCCGCGTATCTCCGTGAGGTCGCGCACGTGGACGAGAGCATCGGATGAGACCGCAACGTGAACGCGCGAGTTAGCATCGTCGACCACGACGTGCGGCCTCTCGCCGGCGGCAATCGGTGCGATCTGCGCCGCCGCGAAATCGA
Source organism: Candidatus Cybelea sp. (assembly GCA_036732685.1). GTDB lineage: Bacteria > Vulcanimicrobiota > Vulcanimicrobiia > Vulcanimicrobiales > Vulcanimicrobiaceae > Cybelea. The sequence continues at coordinate 136,003 of DAINBY010000006.1, forward strand.
TGTGGTGCAGTCCGGCCGCGAAGGACGTTCCGCCGTGACCGACCGCGTAGATCGCCATTCCGACGATTACGATCTCGGCTGCGACGAGCATCGCGACGATTGAGGCTCGCGACATTTAAAGGCGCGGCCCCCAGCCGTCGAAGGTAGGCCGCAGCGATTGGGCGGAGTTCCGCTCTTCGCTGGGCAGCCCGGGCAGCGTGCGATCGTGGCCGGCGCCGCCGGGAAGGGTTTTGTTGGGAATCGTGGTCATCTGCGAGTTGAGCCTCCGTGAAAAGTTCCTGCCCTAGCTACGCCGGGGCCATCGGGATGTTTCGAGGCCGAGCGAGGCGCCCGAAGCGAAACAATCACCGCCGCCCGCGCGTACGACGAGCGTGTCGGCACTCTTGGCGGAGGCTCCGCGGCAGCGGGTGAGAGCGGAGCCGCCGGACGGTGATTTGGTCGCGTTGACGCTTCGGGGCAACTCGGAGGCTTTCGCCACGCTCGTCGAGCGATACGACCGAGCCGTCTATCACTTGGCGTACCGCACGCTGCACGACACGGAGGAGGCCCGAGACGTGACCCAAGAGGCATTTTTCAAGGCGTTTCGCAGCCTTCGGACGTTTAAAGCCGGGGCCAAGTTTTCGACCTGGATTTTCGCCATCACGTACCATGCCTGTTGCGACCGGCTCAGTCGGCGCAAGCATTATAGCGGTGAGGAACTCCCCGATCGTGCCGATGCGGCTGCAGGGCCGGAGCAACGCGTGATTGCCCTCGATGAGGCTTCGCGGCTGCGTTGCGCAATCGACGCGTTGCCGGAGAAGTATCGCACGGTCGTCACCCTCTTCCACCTGCAGGGCAAGCAGTACGAGGAGATAGCGACGGTATTGGGCCTGCCGATGGGTACGGTAAAGACACATTTGTTTCGCGCGAAGGAGCAGCTCCGCAGGCTTCTAAGCGGAATGGGGGTAACGGAATAATGAACATGGATGAGCTCGAACGCGCAATTCTCGACCTGCCGCTCGAGGAGCCGCCCGAGGGGCTGCGTGCCTCCATCTTGCTTACGACCGCCTACCGGCCGGCGCCGGCCTTCTCTTTCCTCGAGCTTGCCGCCCTGGGGGCGCTCGGAGCGGTGGCGCTCTGGCTCGTCGTGCTGCTCGTTTTGGGCGGCGGGACGCTCTTCGTCAACACCCTCGCCGTGATCGGCTCGGTGCTCTCGCGCACCTTCTCGAACAACGCCTTCCTGGCGTGGCTCGCGGCCGGCGGTGCGACGGCGCTCTGGCTGACCCTTTTCACCGGATCCCAACCCCTTCTGGTTGGCTCGCACAGGTCCGAACGGAGTGCCGGACGATAATGTACCGTCATGGAGAAACAGGTACCGCAGGAGCGACGTCAATATAGAGTCCTCGTCATCGAGGACGATGCGGCAATCAGCCGCGTTCTGCAGCTCGAACTAGAGCACGAGCGCTACGACGTCGAAGTCGCGCGCGACGGATTGTCGGGTCTCGAGAAAGCCCTCAAAGAACCCGACCTCGTGATTTTGGATCTCATGATCCCACGCATGGACGGCCTCGAGGTTTGCAAGCGCATCCGCGCCAAGAGCCGCGTTCCGATCATCATGCTGACCGCCAAGGACCGCGTTCCAGATCGCGTCGCCGGACTCGACGTCGGCGCCGACGATTACATCACCAAGCCCTTCGCGACCGAGGAACTGCTCGCACGCGTTCGAGCGAGGCTGCGCGAACGCGTCCCGCAGGGCAACGTCATCGCGTACCGCGACGTCGTGATGGATCGCGACCGTCACGAGGTGCACCGGGGCGGCAAGCCGGTCGCGCTGACCGCCAAGGAGTACGCGCTTCTCGAATACCTGCTGCTCCACCGCAACAAAGTCCATACGCGCGACGAGCTCTTTAACGGCGTCTGGGGGAGCGATTTCCTCGGCGACTCGAACCTCATCGACGTCTACATCCGTTACCTGCGCGGCAAGATCGACGACGGCTTCGACGACAAACTGATCACGACGGTCCGAGGCGTGGGTTATACCATCAAGGACTAGCGTGAGAGGCGCGTCCCGACCGCTGCGCGTGGGTGACGAGACGACGCTCGGGACGGGTTAGCCGTGTCCTTGAAGTGGCGGATTGCGCTGGGGTATTCGGTGCTGCTGATCGTCGCGATCACGGCGATGAGCGGCATCATCACGTGGCGTTTTCAGCAGATATTATACGAGCAGGCACGGACGAGCGTCAACGCGACGATGCGAGGGATCGTGCAGTTCGCCCAACAGTCGGCGACGCCGTTCTCGCTCGAAGACTCGTCGCTGGGGACGCTGCAGCTGCTCTTCAACAGCGCCAATCTTGCCACGTGGAACTCGACGAATAGCTACGTGCAGGTCGACTCGGGCGCGGGCTATCCGCTCGCAAAAACGGCAAATCTGGGCGGTCTGACGATTCCGCCGAACCCGAAGATCTCCCCGGCTCACGACGCGGCATTTCGCGACGAGACGATCGGTGGACGCCCGTTCTTGATCGAAGACCGCTTCGTGAAAGAGGGCGGGAACTCGGCCATCATTCACGTTGCCGAGCCGCTCGACACGCTGCAGCGCACCTTCGCAAGCGCGCGCGAAGCAATCGTCATCGTGCTCGGAACGACAGCGGCGGCGCTGGTTCTTTTCTCGATCGTCCTTGCGTCTCAAGCGACGACGCCGATCAATCAACTCTCGCGCGAGATGCGCGAGATCAGCTCGGACCGGCTCGCCCTTGCCGCCGGAACCTTCGACGGACGCCGCAGCGGACCGGACTTGGATCGCCGGCGCGACGAGATCGGACGGCTCGCCCGAAGTTTCAACGATCTGCTCGCGCGCCTCGCCGAAGCCTTCGCGCGCGAACGGCAGTTCATCTCCGACGCGTCGCACGAGCTCAAAACGCCGCTTACTTCAATCAACGCAAACGCGCAGCTCCTCTTGCGCTGGGGTGATCGGGACCAAACGGTTCGCCGCGAGAGTTTGGAGACGATTACGCGTGAGAGTGCGGATCTAGCTGCGATGGTCAATGGGATGCTCACCCTGGCGAAGGCCGATCGCGGCGACGAGATTCCAAAGGAGCCGCTCTCGCTCGCTCAGATCGCGAGCGAAGTAACCCAAAACGCCGAGCCCCGTGCCGCCGAGAAGCAGATCGCGCTCACCTTCGAATACGATGCGACGCCGATCGTCTATGGCGACGCCCACCTTCTGCGCCAGCTAATCGGAAATCTCGTCGACAACGCGATCAAGTTTACCGAGCGCGGCGGCGTCGACGTCCGCGTCGGCGAGAATTTCGATTCGGCCTGGATTGAGGTCGCCGATAGCGGCCCCGGGATCCCCGAGACCGAGCGCCCCCACATCTTCGAGCGTTTCTACCGGACCGACAAGGCGCGCTCGCGCAGCGTGCCCGGGACCGGGCTCGGCCTCGCCATCGTTCGCTCGATCGCTCGAGTCCACGGCGGGGAGGCCACGGCCGGCCAATCCCCCTCGGGAGGGGCGCTCATGCGCGTCGTCTTACCGCGCCTTCTCCCTCCGTTCACCGACTTCTCATGATGGCGGCGCGGCCGCCCCGATACAATAGACTCGTGCGTTCTGGATTGGGGCGAGGAGCACTCGTAGCGCTCGTCGCCTCGCTCGCTTCTCTGGCCCTTGCGGCCCCCGCCCGTGCCGACGAGCAATTCGACGTCGGTCCATCGCCGATCGTCAACCTCCACGTGAGCCGCGGCCAGGTGACGATCCAGACGTGGGATCGCCCGCAGGTCTTCATTTCCGCGGAGAACCCGATCGACGTCCACCACGTCGCGCCCTCGGCCGTCGACGCGCAGATCCCCAAGCAACTCCAGATCGCCTCCGATCAGATTCAGACCGACCACGGGCTGGTCACGCTTCCCGAGGAGTCGTTCGTCGTTCCCGAGTTGCCGCCAGGAGGGCACGACGCAATCGTCGCCCACGGAAGCGGCCGAATGACGATCATGATTCCGCGTGGTACCGCTATGGTGATGGCGCAGCAGCGTGGCGGCCATCTCACGATTCGGAACTATCACGGCATCTTTTTCGCGCACGCCCGCGCCGCCGGCGTTTCGCTGGATAACGTCAGCGGGACCGGCTTCGTCGAATCGCTGCGCGGCCGCATCGTCGCAAACGATTCAACCTTCGATCGCCTGCGGGTTCGCACCGCAACCGGCGACATGCTTTTCAAGGGATGCACCTCGCAGCAGATTCAAGCGACGAGTGCGTACGGCTCGATCGTCTACGACGACGGCGTCTTTCAGCCGGGACTCGCGCGCTTCGAATCGGAGCATGGAAACGTGGCGCTCGGCGTCCGCGGCAACGCGCAGATCGGCGCGCACAGCGGCTCGGGTCACGTCGAATCGAGCTTCGACGACGACGCCCAAGTACGCGGCGATCCGGCAACGAAACAGGCGACGGTCGGCAGCGGCGGACCCGTCGTGACCGCGACCTCGAAGAATGGTTCCGTGTACCTCTACAACGGCTCGATGAACGAGCACCCGCAAGTGCGTCAAGCGCTCAGCGGTAGCACGCGCCTGCCGATTCAAACGCCGGCGCATCCGCCGCGCGAGGAGCGGCCGCCGCCGCCGCGCTAGCCGCTCGCCGCGGCCGCGATCTCCGTTTCGAAATCCAACGTGAGTCCGTCGTAGGCGGCGATGACGCGTAGCCCGAGCTCGTCTTCGAGTTCGGCGGCGAGCCGAGGCGGCCCGGCTTCGAGCATCTTCGTTCCGAAGTGCTGAAAGACGGCGACCTTCGGCCGCACGTCGGCGACGACACGGCGGGCATCGGACCACGCAAAGTGATCGACCTGCAGATCGTCGCGGTGGCGCAGCACGTTGACGATCAGAAGGTCGGGCTCGTGCTTGGCGTAATCGGCGGCGAGGGCTTCGAAATACCGTCCACACGGAAGATACGAAACGCGAAGCCCCTCGTGAGCGAAGTGCAGCCCGTGGGTCGCAACGGCGTGCACGTGCAGCATCGACGTGAAGAGCTCGACCGCGCCGATTCGATAGGGTCCGCTGCTCGGCTCTAGACGCTCGACGCGCTCGACGAAACGCCGCACGTAGGGAAGCACGACCGGTTCGTCGTCGAACGCGTCGGCCGGCGCGAGCACCGCGCCGCGCCGGCGAAAGCCGCCCGAGGTCATCGCTTCGATCAGCACGTTGACGTCGCCCGAATGGTCGAGATGCTTGTGCGAGAGCACGATCGCTTCGAGCTCGCGCGGATTGCAGGGCGGTACGTGCGAGAGTGCACGCACCAGCGCACCGGGGCCCGGATCGACGTGAATTTGCGTATCGCCGAATCGCATCCACATGCCGCCCGAGGCGCGTAGTTGCCGCGCGACGACAAAACGCGCGCCGCCGCTGCCAAGAAAGAGGACCGACGAAGACAAGCTACGCGAGGACCGGAAGCTGCTGGAACTCGCCGTTGAGCACGGTCGCCGAGGGACGCCCGAGCCAACGCTCGAGTACGGTTGCGTAGACGCTGCGAAAGTCGACGGCGTAGCGCACGTTACCCATGTTCGTCGTGCCCAGGTCGGGCGCCGCTCCGTAGATGCCCCCTTTGACGCCGCCGCCGATCAGGAAGAGCGGGGAGGCTTCACCGTGATCGGTTCCGCGATTGCCGTTCTCTTCGATACGCCGGCCAAACTCGCTAAACGTCAGCGTCAAAACGCGCCGCTCGTTGCCGTGCGCGGCGAGATCCTCGTAGAACGCGGCGACTGCATCAGAGAATTGCAGTAAGAGCGCGTTCTGCGTCTTACCTTGGCTCACGTGAGTGTCGAAGGATCCGTGCTCGACGTAGATTACCTTCGTGCCAAGATTGCTTCCGATGATCTGCGCGGCAAGCGCGAGGCTGCGCCCCAGGCCGGTAGCGGGGTACGAGGCCTTCGTCACATATCCGGCGACCAGCTTCGGCAACTCCTCGGAGCTGCGCTGCGCGTCGGCCTCGATCTCCATGATGTGCGCCAAGTACGGGGACGCAAACGGCAGGCTGCGATCGTGCGCTTGTCGCGAGAAGGCTTGGCGCGCCGCAGCGTCGCGATCGGCGATCATGGAGTAGGCGCCCAAGCCCGGAACCGCCGGAATGTCGGTTCGATCGGAGACGAGCACTTCGGGCAAGACTCTCGAGACGGCGACGCCTTTGAAAAGACTCTCGCGCGCCGGACCGGCCTCATCGAAGTAACGCCCGAGCCACCCGGTGTGCTCGTACCGGTCCGGTACGGCCGTCTGCCAGATCTCGGTCGACCGGAAGTGTGAATGATCGGGGTTCGGATAGCCGACGCCCTGAACGATTGCCACCATGCCTTTGTCGTAGAGGGCTTTGAAGGACCGCATCGCGGGATTCAAACCGGCCCGTGCGTCGATCGCGAGCACGTCGTTGCGATCGATCGCAAGATTGGGACGCAGACGATAGTAGCGGTCGTCGCCGTGCGGTACGACGCAATTCAGCCCGTCGTTGCCGCCGTAGAGGTTGATCAGCACGAGACATCTCCCATCGCCGCCCGGGAGCCCGGGCAACGGCATTTGGGAGAGCGCGCGCGCGAAAACGTGCTCGGTGCTCGCGACCACCGCGAGGCCCGAGGCCGTTGCGAGCAAGAAGTTTTTGCGTTGCATTAGTTCAGTTGATACGCGGGCGTCGCCATCGCAAGATACGCCGCTCCCCTCACGCGCTGATCGAAGTTCTCTACCGACAGGGCGGCCAGCGCCGCGCTACCGTTGCCGTTCAAATATCCGTTGAGCTCCAGGAGCGACGCGGGCGCGACGTCGCCCTGCAAGAGGCTTCCTGCGATCGACTCGGCCGCGTTCTTCGGCGCGACGGGCAATCCGCGCAACCACGACGACGCTCCGAGCGTCTGCGAGCTGAGCAGCCGGGTCAGGAAATTCTGCCGCGCGATCATCGTGCCGCTCGTCAGCCAGTTCTCGCCGCCGGGCCAGCCGGCGACGCTGGGAGGAAAGTAAAGGTGCTGGCCCATTTGCTGCAGCGCAATCAACGCGGTTTCGTCGATCGCCGGGAGCCCGAGCGCCTTGTACGTTCCGACCACAAACTCGACGGGGCTCTTGACGAGCGCGCGATACGCACGCGGGCTGAAGAAAACGTCGCTGCTCAGGATCGTCGAGAGAACCGGCATCAGCTCGTAGTTGTGGGCCCGAAGCAAGTCGGCGACGCGGCCGACGAGTTCCGGCTCGGGATCGTTATAGACGAACCAGTTCAACAGACTCGTTGCGAAGAAGCGCGCGCACTGCGGCCGATCGAAGATGATGTCGACGATGTCGTCGCCGGTGAAGTCGCCGGTGCGGCCGAGAAAGGTCTTGCTCCCGTCATCGTGCCGTGCCGGATCGAAGACGACGGTATCGGTCTTGCGGACGACGCGCCAACCCGTCCACGCCCGGGCCGATTCGCGCACGTCCTCTTCCGTGTAGTTGTCGACGCCCAGTGTAAAGAGCTCCATAAGCTCGCGCGCGTAGTTCTCGTTAGGATGCGCCGCGACGTTGCTCGCGCCGTCGAGATAGACGAGCATCGCGGCATCCTTTGAGACCGAACGCGTGAGCTCGCGAAGATTTCCGGTCGCGTAGCCCCTAAAGAGCGCGTTCTGATTGTACGTGATCCGCGGAAACCGCGGCGTCGCGCGCGAGGTGAAGTGCCCGTGAAAGTAGAGCGTCATCTTCTCTTGCAGCGGCGCCGGCGTCGTCAACATGCGATTGAGCCACCAGAGTTGGAGGCCCGCGACGGCGTCGCGCGCCTCGCGCATGCCGAGCGGCCCGTCGAGTTCGCCGTCGCGCGGCGCCGGAATCGATCGCGCGGGTGGGATGGCGAGCAGCGTCGCGACGGCCTGCGCCGCGCGCATGCCGGCGAAGCGCCGCACCTCGGCCGGGGTTCCACCGAATCCCGCACGCCGCAACAAGTGCGCCGCGCCGCGCTCGCCCAGCGTATCGCGGTAGGGTTGCAAAGCGACGGAGTAATCGGGGCTTCCCAGCGGACGCCGAATCCCGCCGACGTCGACCTGAGCCTGCGCGGCCATAGCGTCTAACTACGAGTCGGCGGCAACTCGACCCTTGAGTTTTTGCCAGGTCTAACCGGGCTCTAAGCGCGAGGTGCCGAATGGGCGCGGCGATGGCAGTGCTCGAATCGCGCCTCGATCGGCGTTCCGAGAGTTTCAGCGCAAACGCGCAACGGATGGAACGGTTAGTCGCGGAATTGCGCGACCGGCTCGTCGCCGTGCGCGCCGGGGGCGGCGCGGAGGCGGTCGAAAAGCATAGACGGCGCAAGAAATTGACCGCGCGCGAACGAGTCGAACGCCTGATCGATGCGGGCTCGGACTTTCTCGAACTCTCCGCGCTCGCCGCCTTCGAGATGTACGGAAACGATTCGCCTGCGGCCGGAATGGTCACCGGAATCGGCACCGTGGAAGGGCAGCAATGCGTGATCGTCGCCAACGACGCGACCGTCAAAGGCGGCACGTACTACCCGATGACGGTAAAAAAACACCTTCGCGCGCAAGAGATCGCGGAGCAGAACCATCTTCCGTGCATCTATCTCGTCGATTCGGGCGGCGCGTTCTTGCCGCTGCAAGACGAAGTCTTTCCCGACCGCGAGCATTTCGGCCGAATTTTTTACAACCAGGCGCGCATGTCGGGCAAGCGCATCGCGCAGGTCGCTGCGGTCATGGGATCTTGTACGGCCGGCGGCGCCTACGTTCCGGCGATGAGCGACGAAACCGTTATCGTCAAAGGACAAGGCACGATCTTCTTGGGTGGGCCACCGCTGGTGAAGGCGGCGACGGGCGAAGAAGTGACGGCCGAGGAGTTGGGCGGCGCGGACGTGCATACGCGCATCTCGGGCGTCGCGGACCACTTCGCCAACGACGACGCGCAAGCGCTCGCCATGGTGCGCGAAATCGTGCGCAATCTCCATCTGGAGCTGCCGCGTCAATGGGACCGCACCGACCCACAACCGCCAAAATACGAACTGCGCGACCTCTACGGCGTCATCCCCGCCGATAGCCGGGTCGGTTACGACGTGCGCGAGGTCGTCGCACGACTCGTCGACGCTTCGGAGTTCCACGAGTTCAAGTCGCGCTACGGCTCGACGCTGGTCTGCGGATTCGCACGCATCGAAGGCCACCCGATCGGCATTCTCGCCAACAACGGCATCCTGTTCAGCGAAAGCGCGCTCAAAGGCGCCCACTTCATCGAGCTCTGCGCCCAGCGCGGAACGCCGCTGCTTTTCTTGCAGAACATTACCGGCTTCATGGTCGGCAAGGAGTACGAGAACCGCGGCATCGCCAAGGACGGCGCGAAGCTCGTCACCGCCGTCGCTTGTGCCGAGGTGCCCAAGTTTACGGTCGTCATCGGCGGCAGCTTCGGCGCCGGCAACTACGGGATGTGCGGTCGCGCCTACGCGCCGCGCCAGCTCTGGATGTGGCCCAACGCGCGCATCAGCGTGATGGGCGGCCCGCAGGCCGCAAGCGTGCTCTCAACGGTCAAAGGCGAGATGACGCCAGCCGAAAAGGCCGCCTTCGAAGCCCCAATTCTCGAAAAGTACGAACGCGAAGGGAATCCGTACTACTCGACGGCGCGCCTTTGGGACGACGGCATCATCGATCCGCTCGATACCCGCCGGGTGATCGCGATCGGCCTCGACGCCGCCGCGCACGCGCCGCAGCCGCGCACGCACTTCGGCGTCTTCCGAATGTAGCTATTCGATTTTGAAGTAGTTCGGCGACTCGATCCATTTGCCGCCGCGGTAACGCAGCGTCGCGGTTGCCTTCGTCTTGGTCGGGCAGCAGAGCGCGGCGTTGGGCGCGTAGTACGGACCGGTCAACTCAATCGACGCGCCGTCTGAGCCGATCTTCGCACTCAGATCGCAGGAGTTGGCGATCGTCGCCGCGGGACCGGCACTATCGCCCGGTTTTGAGGCGAAGATCGTTACGGTTGCCGATCCACAATCGGCGGCCATCTCATGCGACTGCACGACGAGTTGGCGAGCGCCGAAGCCCATGAGCTGCGCGCTTCCGACGATCCGCATCTCCTGAACCGGAAACCACATCTTTGCGCCATGTGCCTGCTCGACGTGCGAGAGCGGTCCGCCGTTCCGCGGGGATTGATACCGCAACCGATACGTTCCCAAACGCATGGCATAGAGCGAGAGGTACCATTGATAGAAAGTCTGCCCGTTCCCCGATCCGGCGAGCTGCTTGCTGACGATCGCGCGCCATTGCACGGCGCCGGTTTCGCCGTGGAAAGCGACGGAAGTTTGCTGCACCAGCGCGCCCGGGACCGGCGGCGACCAGGTCACGCCTGCCGGCTGCGCCGCTGCCGCGAGCGCGCAGAATGAAACGGCGGCGGCCGTAACCGCGCGGCCATGCAATCTTCTCATGCTCGGTGATTCGGCGGCGAGCCCCCTAAGGCTTCAATGCAGGCATCGGGATCGCGGACGGCAGCGAGATCTTGCCGAACGACGGTGGCGGCGCGCGCACGATGCCGCCCAGCATGTCGTTCCAGGACTGCGTCAGAATCGGCATCAGCGACCCCAAACGATGGCTTCCGCCACGCTGCGCGTAGAACGAGACGTCGAGCCCCGCCGCACTAAGGAAGGCGGCCGTCGACGTCGGATACTGGCTCGGGATGCTTTCGTCCGCGCTGCCGGTGAGAATGTAGAAGGGCGTACGCGGCATCCGCGCGAGCACTCGTTCCGAATCCGATCCCAAGAGCGATCCGGCGATGCACATGACGGCGGTCCACTCGTCGGGATAGTTCGGCGCCACTTCGAAAACCGAGAAGCCGCCCATCGAGTAGCCGACCAAGAACTGTTTGTGCCGATCGGTCCCAAAGGCGTGCACGGCTTCGTGCAGCGCGTCGTAGACGTCGGACGCCGAACGGCGAAAGTCGTAGTATCCGCGGCCCCAGGGCGCGACCACGATCGTGCCGGTCCGATCGGCGAGCGCGGTAATATACGGCGATGCGAGCAGCTGCGTTTCCGATTGCGGATGTCCGTGAAGCATCACGATCAGCGGGGCGGCCCGACCCGGCACATAGCTCGGCGGCACGTAGACGGCGACGGGCTGCATCGTTCCATCGCGCGACGAACGCACCAAGACTTCACCCAAACCGCGCACCGCCGCCATCGGGCGATACGAACGATCGATCAGTTGCGTTGCGAGGCTGATGTCGAGATTGGAAGTACGAGTGGCGGTTTGCAGCCATTCCTCGGATGTGTATCCTTGCGGAACCTGCGCGTCGAGCACTTCGAGATCGTCGATGAGCCGCGCGTAGTAATCGAAGGTCGTCTCCCGCCCGGCGACGCGCGCGATCGGCGCGATATCGGCAAGATAGGTGCCGGCGGTGGTACTCAGGGATACGCGCAGGTCGCCCGCGGTGCTCCCTAGGAGGAGAGCGAAAGTTGCGGTGCCGACCAGCGCGCCCCCGGTCATGACAAGGTTTTCAACGCTCGAGCGCCGGCGCTTGTGACGCAGACTTGGGCTTGAGCTAAATGCCCGCGTACCACTCGTAGCCTTGATCTTCCCAGTATCCGCCGTTGCCCGAATAGATCTTCGCGAAGCTGCCGGCGACTTCGATCCGGCCGATCCACTTCGCGCTCTTGTAGCCGAGCTGAGTCGGCACTCTCAGGCGCACCGGCGCGCCGTGGTCGGGATCGAGCGGCGCGTCGTTTAGACGCAGCGCGAGCAATGCTTGGGGATGGCGGGCCTGGTGGAGATCGAGACTCTCGTAATAAAGATTGCCCGCACCGTCGTTATCCAAGCAACGGAAGACGACGTAGCGCGCGTCGGCGCGCGGGATGACGGCATCGAGCACCGCGGAGAGCGGCACGCCGCTCCACTTTCCAATCGCGCTCCAGCCTTCGACGCAATCGTGGCGTGTGATCTGCGTGCGCTGCGGCATGGCGTAGAGCTCGGCGAGGCTCAGCGCACGAGGCCGTTCGACGGCCCCCTCGACGATCAGGCGGTACGCCGAGAAGTCTCCCGCGGCGAGCGCCGCGTAATGAGCGTCGGAGGGCGTCGCGAATCCGTTCACGCGGAAGTTGCGATCGACGTCGCGATCGCGGTACTCGCGCGCGAGGCCGCGCGTTCCGATCAGGGCGTGATTCAATCCTTCGGCCGATGCGAGAACTCGTTGCACGCTCTGGTTCTGGCTCAGGGCCGTGCTGATCGGGCCGCAGCCGGCAAGGGTCGAGAGGCTCGACGCGATGAAAAGCCGGCGCTTCATTGCGGCTGATACCATCCGGTAATCATCGAGCGCATCTGATTGACGACGCCCTGCGTCGCCACCTGGAAGACGTGGATCGCGAAGAAGCCCAGCAACGCGAGCATTCCGGCGAAGTGCCAGAGCCGCGCGAACTGACGGCCGCCGAATACCACCGTGAGCGGATTAGCGATTGCGTCGATGCCTGGGGAGAGCGCGAGGCCGGTGACCACCACAAGCGGCGCGATGACGAAGAGCACGAGCGTGTAGGCGGCTTTCTGCAACGGATTGTAAATGCCGTGCGGCGGCGGCGTCTTGCGAAGTTTGAGATAGTACATCTGCATCGGCCAGAGCTTCGGCACGTCATCCGGGCTCAGAATCATCTCGCGAAGACTGCCCTTGATCGCGCTCGATACGAGCCAAGCCAGCCAGCAAACCGTCGCAATCCAGGCAAAGAAGAGATGCCAGCGGCGGCCGCCTGCGAGATCTTGATAGCCCGGGATCGTCATCGATGCGCCGAAGGCGTGGGCGCCGCGCGAACCCATGCCGTCGCCGGTCCAACCGAGCCATCCGGTCGTCACGATCGTCCGCCCGAAAATCGACGTCGTTCCAACGCCGTCGCGCGGGGAGCCGATCGCCAGCACGCGCCGCGCCGGGTCGCTCTTGTCGGAGGCGTCGAGATTGGGCGACGCGTTGAAGATCTGCAGACCGCTGCCGACGAGCACGAAGAACGCAACGAGCCAGACCCAGTGGCTCGCCCGCGTCAAGAACGCGTAGCGATAGACGGCCGGCGCTGCTGCTGCTTCCTTCATTCCCTCACAGTATAACGCTTGCGAGGCCCGCACGGATGAGGGCGCGAAGCCGGAAATATGGCCGAGAGCGTTCATCTTACCGTCAGCAGCGGCATCGCCCGCGTCACGCTTGCACGCCCGGAGGTACGCAACGCGTTCAACGCCGAGGTGATCGCGCGGCTGCACGAGATCTTCACGCGCATCACTGCCGCCGACGACGTGCGCGCGGTTGTTCTCGCGGGCGAGGGTAAGGTATTCTGCGGCGGCGCCGACGTGAACTGGATGCGCGCCTCGCTCGACCTCTCGTTCGACGCCAACGTCGCCGACGCCGAGTTGATGAGCGACATGTTCCGCGCGATCGACAACTGCCCCAAACCGGTCGTGGCGCGAATTCAGGGCGCCGCGCTCGGTGGCGGCTCCGGGCTCGCCGCGGTCTGCGATATCGCCGTCGCCGCCGAAGACGCGATCTTCGGATTCACCGAGGTCAAGCTCGGCATTATTCCGGCTACCATCTCGCCCTTCGTACTCGCGAAGATCGGCGCATCGCACGCTCGCGCGCTCTTTCTCACCGGCGAGCGCTTCGATGCATCGCAGGCCAAGGCGATCGGACTCGTGCACGACGTCGTACCGTCAGCGCAACTCGATGCTGCGGTCGAGCGGCGCCTCGCCGAACTGCACTCAGCCGGTCCCAACGCAATCGCCGCGGCAAAGCTGCTCGTGCGGCGCGTGCTCGATAACTCGTATTCCGAGTCGCGAACGATCACGACGGAGGCGATCGCACGGCAACGCGTGAGCCCAGAAGGCCAAGAGGGCCTGCGCGCCTTCCTCGAACGCCGCCCCGCCAAGTTCAGTGATTAAACGCCTGCTCATTGCCAATCGCGGCGAGATCGCCGTGCGCGTCGCGCGCGCGGCCCGCGAGATGGGGATCGTTCCGCTCGGCATCTACTCCGAAGCCGACGCAAATGCATACCATCTCGAGTTCGTGGACGACGCGCGCTGCGTCGGACCCGCGGCGGCGGCGCAATCCTATCTCAATGCCGAAGCGATCGTCGCGGCGGCGCTGACGATGAAGGCCGATGCGCTCCATCCCGGCTACGGATTCCTCTCCGAACGCGCGCATTTTGCCGCCGCGGTCCACGATGCGGGACTGATCTTTGTCGGCCCGTCGCCCGAGGCGATGGCCGCGATGGGCAGCAAGATCGAAGCAAAGCGGCGCGTTCGCACGTCCGACGTACCGACCGTTCCGGGCTACGACGGCGACGATCAATCGCTGAAAACGCTCCAGGTAGAGGCAGATCGGGTTGGATTCCCGCTCTTGATCAAGGCCAGCGCGGGCGGCGGCGGCCGCGGGATGCGCGTCGTCGAATCGGCCGGGGCCTTCGCCGAGGCGCTCGAAAGTGCGAAGCGCGAAGCGCGTGCCGCATTCGGCGACGACGCGGTTCTGCTCGAGCGATATCTTCGCGACCCGCGCCACATCGAGTTCCAGATTCTCGCCGATGCCCACGGACGCGTCATTCATCTCGGCGAGCGCGAATGCTCGATTCAGCGCCGCCACCAAAAGATCGTCGAGGAGGCACCATCGGTCGCGCTCACGCCGGAGCTGCGCGCCGAGATGGGCGCGGCCGCCGTGCGCGCCGCCGAGTCGGTCGGCTACACGAACGCCGGGACGTGCGAGTTCATGCTCGACCGCGACGGTGCCTATTACTTTCTCGAGATGAACGCGCGCTTGCAGGTCGAGCATCCCGTCACCGAACTCGTCTACGACATCGATCTCGTGCGGTGGCAGCTGCGCATCGCCGCCGGCGAAGCGCTTGCGCTGTCGCAGACCGACGTGCGCCCGCGCGGCTGGGCGATCGAAGCGCGCATTTACGCCGAAGACCCGGCGAACGATATGCTGCCGTCGACCGGAAGGATCGCCAACTGGTCACCGCCGCAAGGACCTGGAGTTCGGGTCGACGCGGGCGTCACCAGCGGGAGCGTCGTCAGCCACTATTACGATCCCATGCTCGCCAAGTTGATCGTCTACGCCAGCGATCGTGCCTCGGCCGTGGCGCGTCTCGAGCGTTCGCTCGCGGACTTCACGGTCGACGGCGTTCGTACCAACGTGCCGCTGCTGCTCTGGATCGCGCGCGACGAAGCCTTCGCGCGCGGCGAGACGACGACGAGCTTTCTCGCTGCACGGCTCGACGAGTCGATCTTTAAAGAGCACGAGCCACCCGGCGAAGCGGCGCTGCTCTGCGCCGCGGCGCTGCTCGCCGACGGTCGCGCACCGTGGCGCATTGGTGACGTGAGCGTCCCGGTTCGGCTGCAGCACCGTGAAAAGGTGGTCGCGCTGCTCGCCGACGCGACGCGCGAGCCGGGCGTTTGGAGAATCTCGGGCGACCACAGCGGCACGCTCTATGCTCAGCGCCGCGGAAACGTCGTTCGCGCCGAACTCGGCGAGACGACGCTCGCCGGCGCCGTCACCTATGACGCGAGCACGTTCAACGTTCATCTCGATGGACGCGCGTGGCCGTTTAGGTTCGCTGCGCCACCGTCGACCGATGGAGCTGCCGGAAGTCACGGCGCCGTCGCCGGCGCGCACGTCACCGCACCGATGCCGGGAAGAATCGTCAAAGTCGCCGTTGCCGACGGCGCAAGCGTCGAGGAACACGCGTTGCTCGTCGTGCTCGAAGCGATGAAAATGGAGCACCGCATCGAAGCGCCCGCGGCCGCGACCGTCAAATCCGTGCTCGTACGAGAGGGTCAAATCGTGGCAAGCGGCACCGCGCTCGTCGAGTTGGGCTAGATTGTTTTAGCCATAAATTCTAGCTATAATAGGGCGGCTATGGACGTAAGCATCGCCGACGCCAAGAATCGCCTGCCCGAGCTGATTCGGGCCGTCGAGAGCGGAGAAAGCATCGTAATTACGCGCCACGGGAAGCCCGTGGCTCAATTGACCGCACCTCCGCCGGAGCGCCGGCGGGTGCGCTTTGGCACCATGCGCGACCGTATCAAGCTCTATCCGGGTTGGGATGACCCGGTCGACCTCGACCGATTTCTCGAAGGCGATCTGTGAACGGATGCTTGCTCGATACGAATATTCTTCTCTTAGCAACGTTTCGTCCCGAAGCGCTCTCTTCGGAGATTGCGCGAGAGGTGGAAACGCGGCCAGTCTTTCTGAGCATCGTTTCCTATTGGGAAGTTGTATTAAAGAGTATGAAGGGAAAGCTCGACGTCGGCGACCCTCGAAGCTGGTGGGCGACCGCAGTTGACGATCTTGCGGCTACGCCGATGGCGCTAGCGTCCGAGCACGTTGCTGAAATTCACAGCCTGCCGGCCATTCACGCCGATCCGTTCGACCGCGCGTTGATCGCTCAGGCGATCGCGGGCGAACTAACCCTTGCGACGACCGACGCTCGGATCCAACAATACGCGTCTATGCGGCTGCGTATCTTATCGTAGCAATGAAGCTTCCAAACTTCGTCACGATCTTCGAAATGGGGGCGCGCGACGGATTGCAAAACGAAGGCGCACGCATTTCGACCGACGACAAGGTACGGTATATCGATCTGCTATCCGAGACCGGATTGCAGTGGATCGAGGCGACCTCGTTTGTGAGCCCCAAGGCGATCCCGCAGTTGTCCGACGCCGTCGACGTCTTCGCACGGATTCGGAAGGCGCCCGGCGTGCACTACCCGGTGCTCGTGCCGAACCTCAAAGGGTACGAACGCGCGCGTGCGGCGGGTGCCGATGCGATTGCGGTCTTCACCGCCGCCTCGGAACGCTTCACCAAACGCAACATCAACATGACGATCGACGAGTCCCTCGAAACCTTTCGCGACGTCGTCCGCCTTGCGAAAAACGACGGCTGCTGGGTGCGCGGCTACGTTTCGACGGCCTTCGGCTCGCCCTTCGGCGACAGCGTAACGCCCGAGATGGTGGTCAACGTTAGCCTCAAGCTGATGGAGATGGGTTGCGACGAGCTTTCGATCGGCGACACGATCGGCGTGGGAGTTCCGAGTCAGGTCAATGCGCTCGTGCCTTTGCTATGCGAAGGGATACCGCTCGAGTCGATCGCGATGCACTTTCACGACACGCGCGGGACGGCGCTGGCGAACGTCTACGCCGCGCTGCAGCTGGGGATCTCGAAGTTCGACGCTTCTTCGGGTGGCTTGGGCGGTTGCCCCTATGCACCGGGCGCGACCGGGAACGTCGGCACCGAAGACGTGCTCTATCTCCTTCACGAGATGGGCATCGAAACGGGCATCGATCTCGCGAAGGTCCGTGCAGCCTCGCGGTTCATCGCCGGCGTCATCGACCATGCGCTGACCAGCAAAGCGTACCAGGCGATGGAGGCCGCCGCCTCAATCGCGTGACGGAGCGCGGCGGGAGAGCGGGATGACGAAACGCGTCGCCGTGTGGGAATCGCTGTAGGCGCTGATTTTGTTGTCGACCAATCCGGCGGCGAGGCCGGTCGCGCGCACTTCGCCATCGCCTGGTGTCGCGCCGCGGCCTTTGGGATGAAAGATCCATAACGCGCCGTTGGGCTTGAGATGGGCCGCCGCACTCGCAACTCGGGCAAGGTCGCGCGACGCGATCACCTTCAGGAAGATCAGATCGTACTGCGCGCGCAACGACCGCGAGGCTGCACTGTCGAGTTCCACGGCGAGCGCGGCCGCGAACCATTCGTCGTGGTCGCCAACGAGGGCAGCCCGCGCCGCGGCGAAGAGACCGAGCTTATCGAAAAGCGATCGCCCGGAGTAATCGCGCTCGGCCTTCTGCTTCACGAAAACCCGAGACTCGGCGGCTTGGGCGGTGTCTGCGTATAGCCCATCGGCCGGTCCCACCAATCGTGACGCCGCGCGCGAAGGCGTTCTTCGCTCGGGGGTGCTGGAACACGCCGCTCCACCACCTGCGCATACGCGTCGAGATACCGGTCGATCATTCGCTCGGCGCTGAACTCGCGCTCGACGCGCATCCGGCACGCCGCGCGGTCGAGCCCGGCAAGCAGCGGCACGCGCTCGACCGCCTCGTCGACGCGGTCGCAGAGAAAGCCCGTCACGCCGTCGAGAACGATCTCGGGAATCGAGCCCATGCGAGCGCCGAGGACCGGCGTGCCGCAGGCCATCGCTTCGATCATCGTAAGCCCGAAGCGCTCGGGGCGCGTGGTCATGTGCACGAGCGCGAGCGCGTTGCCGAGCAGCTCGTTGCGGGAATCGCGTTCGACGGCGCCGAGAAATTCGACGCGATCGCCGTCGATGTGCGGAGCGACGCACTCGCGAAAGTATGCATCGTCTTGCGGAATTGCCGCGATCTTCAAGCGCACGCCGGCACGTTTGGCGATCTCGATGGCGAGATGCGTGCCTTTCTCCGGATGGAAGCGGCCCAAGAAGCAGAGATACTCGCCCGGCGTTGTTCTGAAGGTGAACTGCGCCGGATCGATGCCGTTATACGTCGTTGCGACGTAGTCGAGGCCGGGATCGCGGTCGGAGTTCGAGATCGAAGCGTAGAAGCTGCGCCCGGCGGCGGCGTAGTACGCGGCGAGAATTTGCGGGGTCGAGAAGCCGTGAATCGTCGTCAGCATCGGCGGTGACTCCGAGCCGAGCGCGTAGGTCAGCGGTCGCCAATCGAAATGATTGTTGATGAGATCGAACTCGCTCGCCCGCCGGAAAAGCTCGCCGATGTGCAGCGCGCCGAAGACCTCGCCGTCGAGTGCGGGATCTTCGTTGAGACCCACGGGCACGACCGAAGCGAGCTTGCCGTCGAAGTGCGAGTCGCCCGTTGCAAAGAGCGTAACGTCGAGTCCGCGGCGGCGCATCCCGTCGGCGACGTTGAACGCCATCTGCTCCCACGGTCCGTAGCCCGGCGGCGGCGCGGGCCAAGAGATTGCCGCAAGCACCGCGAGCCGCAGCCCTTTTAGCTGCACCTAACGATCGTCGTCCACGATTCGCCCGTCGCGCTGCGCGACCGCCAGCGCAAAGTGCGTGCTGCGAATCAGCTTCTCAAGCGAAACTTCCGGAAACGGGGGCACCGGCGCGGCGCGCGTGTAGTCGAACATGTCGCTGAGGTCGTCGTCGGTCACGTCGCGCTGCCCCATATTCCCCAGCGCCCAGTTCTCTTCGATAAACTTCGTGATCGATGTCGACTCGCGACGGGTGTGCGAAACGTACGGCGGAGCGTGAGGGCGATTCGGATCGTAGCCCGAGCGCGCCCAGGCCGAGATCACGACGATTGGGATGCGAAATCCCCACGTCGTTCCCTGCGGACCTTGCGGCGGTGCAACGTGATCGTACCACCCGCCCGAATCATCCCACGTGAGAATCATCGCGGTGTCCTTGTAGTAGTTGCACTGCGAAGCCGCATGGCGGCTCTGCACGAGCGCGAGATAGATCGAACCGACCCACCCCGGTCCGCCGGCGCTCAAGGTCCCCGCGTGATCGGAATCGAGAGCGTTGGGCATCACGAACGAGACCTGCGGAAGCCGGCACGCTTGAATGTCGCTCAGAATCCGGCCGGATGGCGCGACGACGTCGCGCCGCCAATCCGGACCGTACCGAACCTTTCGAAACGCATCGTAAATGTTGACCGTCGGATTGATGAGGTCGAGGTACGGTCCCGTGTAGTACCTCCAGCTCACATGCGCCGCGTCGAGCAGATCGGCGATCGAGGTCTGGTCGAAACACGGAAAGGCCGCTTCCGGGATCGTCGATTCGCCTTGGCCGAAGATTGGAACGCTCGTACCGGGCTTCGCATCGCAACCCCAAATCTTGCCGTTGGGATTGCCGGCGATTCGGCTCTGCGCGGTCACAAGGGTAAAGTGACTCGGAAACGTCGGCACCAAGCGCGGCGCAAAGTTCGCGTCGGCCAATGCGTAGCGCGCGGCAAGCAGGTGATAGATTGTGGTTTCGGCTGCCGGAACGTAGGCGTAAGCAAAGCCGCGGCCCGGCACCGGAAATCCAGGGGCGGTACTCACCCGAACGTCCGCAAAGCCATCCATCTTGCCGCCGTTCCATTCCGCAAGGAGCGACGGATGGCTGTGGCTCGGATCGCTGGGATCTTCGAGTGGCACCGGTTTAAGACGCACGCTTTCGCCATCGACGCTCTCGCTCTGCGAAGTATCGGCGCCGGGATAGGGGCCGCCCCCGGCGAGTACCGACGAAGCGAAGAGATCGTCGAACGTGCGGTTCTCTTGGACCAGGACGATCACGTGCCGAATAGGGCTGCCCGCGACTTGCTGACCGAGCAGCGTCGCATTTGCGCCCGGCGCAACGGCACCACCGCCCAGCACCGTCGCCGGCGCTCCCGCCAGAATCAGCAAGCTCGCGAAAGCCAGACTTCGCACGTTATTGGATCGCACCATTTTTGAGCACGAGTTGCGGCTCGCGCAGCGCGCGTACGTCTTCACCGGCGTCCCTCGGCAGGAGGAGCAAGTCGGCAGGTTCGCCGATCGCAAGAATTCCCCGATGCAAGCCGACGAGCTCGGCCGCAACGTTCGTCGCTGCATGGAGCGCTTGCTGCGGCGTCATGCCGAGGAGCGACCACATGAGTTCGGCCTCCTGCGCGTAGTTCTCGTGGTAGTTGTACGGCGTCCCGGCATCGGATCCGCCCGCGATGCGGACGCCGCCGTTGTAGGCGCGGCGAATATTCGAAAGCATCGCCTCATTCAACCCCCGTGCTTTTTCCACGATGTATTTCGGCTGATGGCCGTCTTCGATGTGCGCAAGAATGCAGGTCGGTGCGCTCAGCGTCGGCACCAGGTAGACGTTGCGCTCTTTAAAGAGCGCGATCGACTCATCGTCGAGCATCGTCCCATGTTCGATCGAGTCGATGCCGGCGCGCAGCGCGTTATTGATGCCCTGCGTTCCGATCGCGTGCGCGGCGACGCGCAGGCCGTGGCGATGCGCCTCGTCGATGGCCGCGGCAAGCTCGTCGAAGGTGAGCTGCGCGTTACCCGGCACGGCACCCTTCGTCAATACGCCGCCGGTCGCGATCATCTTGATGCAGTCGGCGCCGGCCCACATTTGCTCGCGCACCGCCTTGCGCGCATCCCACGGTGAATCGACGGCGCGGCCGATCGGCCAGCCGTGGCCACCGGTCATGCAGAGCACCGCGCCCGCCGCACGCATGTGGGGTCCGGGAACGCGCCCTTCTTCGATTGCATCGCGGACGTCGGCAGCGATGCGGTTCGAGGATCCGACGTCGCGGATCGTGGTGATGCCGGCCTTGACCGATTTCCTGGCGTTCTCCACCGCGCGAAGCAGCCGCTGATTCGGCGTCGTCGTTTGGATCATCCCCATCATGTCGGGCTCGCCGCTCCCCTCGAGGTGAGCGTGCGCGTTGACGAGGCCGGGGGTCACGCACGCCGCTTCGAGATCGCACTCCCCCGTTGCCGTCCGAAGCTCGGCGACGCGTCCGCGATCGAGCACGATGTCGACGCGCTGCTTTGGCGGCTCGAGCGTGCCGTCATAAAGAACTCCGGCTCGTACGATCATGCTCCCTCCATCTCGTTAATGAAACTTCAAGCTCGTCAAACTGCTCACACCGTTGACGATAAGCTGCACGGCGATCGCCGCGACTATGATACCGACGATCCTGCTCACGGCATCGATCCCCGTCTCTCCAAACCACTTCATCAGCTTTTCGGCGCCACGCATGAAGACGTAGGTAATGGCGATGACGACGATGGCCACCACGACGAAGATGACTTCGTTGAGAACTTGATGTCCCGCTTCAGGGTTGATCAGCGTCACGCTGGCCGTCAAGGCGCCGGGACCGGTGATCATCGGAATCGCCAACGGGAAGACCGATGGATCGATTGCGGTGTGTCCGCTGCGTCTGCCTCGTGCCGCTTTCTCGCGATCCGGCGCCTCCGCAAAGACCATATTGAATGCGACCTTGAGCAGCAGCAGGCCGCCTGCGATCTTAAACGCTCCAACTTCAACGCTCAGCGCATTGAGCAGCGCTTCGCCGGCAAACGCGAAGCCAATCAACGTGATGCCGGCGACGATGCTCGCGCGTCTGGCGATCTGCGCTTGCTCCGCGGGCGTACGCCCCTCGGTGACCGTCACGAAGACCGCTGCGGCCGAGATCGGATTGACCAGCGCGATCAGCGTGACGAACGCGTAGAGCGCCTGGTCGACGACCGCGCTCGTCATGCCGTCCACCGTAGTTTTGCGTGCGCGGCTTGCGCGCGCGCAATCGCGCGATCGTCGACCGGACCATCGACGAGCATGGTGAAATGTCCCATCTTCCGCCTCGCCACGGCGTGGCGTTTGCCGTACACGTGAAGCACGATCGAGGGATCGCGCAGCAGCTCCGCGACGCCCGCCAAGTGATCGCCGGTGCCGGTTCCAAGCAGGTTCATCATGATCGCGTTGGTCAGCAATCGCGGCGGCGAGAGCGGGAGCTCGCAGATCGCGCGGACGTGTTGCTCGTACTGCGAGCAAGGGGTGACGTCGATCGTGTAATGCCCGCTGTTGTGCGGACGCGGCGCGATCTCGTTGAGAAGCAGCTCGCCGCTGGTTGAGAGAAAAAATTCCACGCAGTACGTGCCGACGATCCGCAGCCCGCGCCCAACTCTTGCAGCCATTTCTCGCGCGGCATCGGCCCTCGGCTCGTCGACGCGAGCCGGCGCGATCGTCATCGTCAGGATTCCACGGTCGTGGAAGTTCTCGGCAACGGGATAGGTGACGATCTCGCCGTCGGCGTTGCGCGTCGCGATCACGCTCAGCTCGCTTGCAAGCGGAACCATCGCTTCGAAGATCAGCTCGGCGCCGCCGGCCGAGTCGAGCGCAGCGCGCGCCGCTTCGAGGGAGTCGGCCTGCCATTGGCCCTTTCCATCGTAACCGCCGCGGACGGTCTTGAGAATAGCCGGAAAGCCGATACGCTCCGCGGCCGCGGCGAGATCCTCGGCGTTGCCAACGCGGGCGAACTCGGTCGTGGGAATGCCGGCATCCCGGGCGAACCGCTTTTCGAGCAAGCGGTCTTGCGTTACGTGGAGCACGCTGCTCCCCGGCGTGACGCGATATGCAAGCGTTTCGAGGCGTCGCACCGAGCCGATGTCAATGTTCTCGAACTCATAAGTGATCACGTCGCTGCGGCGGCCAAGTTCTTCAATCGCCGCGAGATCGTCGTACGCAGCAACGATCTGCTCGTCGGCGACCTGCCCGCAAGGCGAGTGCTCTTGGGGATCGAGCGTCACCACCGAGTATCCCATGCGTTTGGCATCGAGTGCGAACATTCGGCCGAGCTGGCCTCCGCCGATCACACCGATCGTTTCGACCGATTTCAATCGAGCTTGCTGGAAGTAGCGGCGTCGTGCATCCGCGCAATGTATGCGGTGAGCCGCTCGGCGACGCCGGCGTCGCGAAGGGCGACGATGCGCGCGGCAAAGAGCGCCGCATTGACGGCGCCTCCGATTGCCATTGTCGCGACGGGAACCCCGGGCGGCATCTGAACGATCGAGAGCAACGAATCGAGACTGGCCGCTCGCGGCGACTCCACCGGGACGCCGATTACCGGAACGAGGGTCTTCGCGGCGGTCATGCCGGGGAGGTGGGCCGCGCCGCCGGCGCCGGCGATGATCGCGACGAGGCCGCGCCGCGCCGCAGTCGCGGCGTACTCGAACATCTCGTCGGGCATACGATGCGCCGAGACGACGCGCACTTCGCAGGGAATGTCGAGTTCGGCCAGCGTATCGCGCGCGGCCGACATCGTCTGCCAATCCGAACGGCTCCCCATAATGATCCCGATGATCGGCGGTTTCTCCGCTTGCGCCATTGCCGAGGCGCTTCGCTTCTTCCTTAGCCTTGTCATGCTGAGCGGAGCCCCGTAGGGGCGAAGTCGAAGGACAGCCTATGCCACGCTTTCTTCTCGGCATCAACTATTGGCCGCGGCGCAGCGCGATGTACATGTGGCAGCGCTTCGACATCGAGGAGATCGGCAACGACATCGCGCGCATGAAAGCACTCGGCCTCGACGTCATCCGCTTCTTCCTCATGTGGGATGCGTTTCAGCCGGAACCGAATGCCATGGACTCGACCGCGCTTCGCCACTTCGATGCAGTCATGGAACGCGTTGCCGACTCCGGTATGCGCGCGATGCCGACGCTATTCTGCGGTCATATGAGCGGCGTGAACTGGCTCCCCTCGTGGACGCTCGAACCCGAAATCTCGAACGGACGCTTTCGCACGATCGCCAACGGAAAAATCGTGGACCGCGCCATCGGCGACTTCTACGCCGATCCCAGTCTCGTGCGCGCACAGCTTCTCTTTGCACGACGCGTCGGCGAACGCGTGCGCGACCACCCCGCGCTGCTTGCCTGGGATCTCGGGAACGAGTTCTCAAACCTTCGCGAGCCCGCGACGGCGCAGGATGCCGCCGAGTGGAGCGAACGCCTGACCGAGGCTCTGCTCGAGACCTCGGGCGCCGCCGTGACCGGTGGAATGCACGGCGAGGATTTCGATCACGACCGGCGGTTGCGACCCTCGAGTATCGCGCGGCCGTGGTCCTTTGCGACGATGCACGGTTACTCCGTCTACAGTAGCTTCGCGCGCGATCGCCTCGATCCCGACGTCGTTCCGTTCCTCTGCCAGCTGCAGCAATCGTTCAGCGGCAAGTCCGTGCTCTTCAGCGAGTTCGGAAACCCCCAATGTCCGCCCGGAGTCGATCGCATCGACGGATTCGCTTGCCTCAACGAAAACGAGATGGCGGAGTACGCAAGCGCCGTCATGGAGCGATTGCGCGCCCGCGGCGCGCTCGGCGCGTTTTGGTGGTGCTGGGCCGATTACGATCCGTCGCTCGCCGCACTCCCGCCCTTCGACCGCGCGCCGCACGAACTGCGCTTCGGAATCGTTCGCAGCGACGGCAGCCTGAAACCGGTCGCGCAGACGCTCGCCGCGTTCGCGCGCGAAGCACGCGAGGTCGCCGCCGCGTTACCGGCTCCCATCGCCGATGAAGCGCAGCATTACGCCGGGCTTCCCGCGAGCATCGGCGCCGAGTACCGCGAGTACTGCGAGACGTATGCCTGACGATCCGCGGACGCTGATCGTCACCGGTGCCAGTTCCGGCATCGGTCGGGCGCTTGCGCTTGACGCCGCGCGCGCGGGCTACCGCGTCGTGATCACGGCGCGGCGCGAGGCCCGTCTTCAAGAAGTTGCAGCGGGGATTACGGCGGCAGGCGGTGCGTGCGTCGCGGTCACCGGCGACGTTGCGGCGCCCGAGATTCCGGCTCGAATCGTCGACGCGGCGCTACGCGCATTCGGACGAATTGACGTCGTCGTCAACAATGCCGGCGGGGGCGCCCGCGGATTCTTGCTCGAGCAAAGCGATGCCGACCTCGCGCCAGCCTGGCAGGTGCACGTCGCGGCGCCACTACGCCTCGCGCGCGCGGCACTCGCCCATCTCGAAACGACGCGCGGGCAGCTCGTCTTCGTTGGATCGGGGGTCGCGCGCGTGCCGTTGGCGCAGCAAGGCGGTTACGCGCCGGCAAAGGCCGCGATTCGCGCCGCAGCGATTCAACTGCGTCGCGAGCTGCGTCCACGCGGAATCGGCGTCACGTACGTCGACCCGGGCGTCGTGACGACCGAGTTTCACTCGCGCCTCGGCGTTGCGCGTCCGCCAAGGTGGGCCGCCGACGCGGAGCGCGTCGCTCGCGCGATCCTTCGCGGCATCGCGCGGCGCCGCGCGGTCGTCAACGCGGTTCCATGGCAGACCGCGTTTGCCGCGCTCGGCGAGTATTCGGGAACGCTCGCCGACCCGATCGTCGTGCGCCGGTTTACCGCACAGAGGATGGAGGAACCGCAACCACCGCGCGATACCGAAAGCGTCGCCACCGAACCTGTCATCCTGGACGACACATTCGAGAAGGCGCTCGAGCCGGTGGCGCGGCGGATGGAACGCGTGAAGCTATCGCCGAACTTCCTGCGCGAAGCACTCGCTCCGGGCTCGACGCTCGAGCTCAACGCGCTGGCGATGCGCTGGGCCGGCATGCCGAACAAGAACGAGCGCGCCGCGTTGCGCGAAGCGCTCGAGGCGCTCGAGGCGGGTGGTTTTTTGGAACGTGTGGAGGAGGAAACGTGGAGCGTTTTACGCGCCGCAGGCTGATCGGAGCGCTGGCCGCGAGCGGGCTAGCCGCCATCTCGCTTGGCGCGATCCGGACCGAGACGCAGAGCGGTGCATTCGCACTGCTCGGCGGATCGCCAAGTATCATCTCGACCTTCTGGACCGATCACAGTAACGGGTTGAGTGCGACGCTGAAGGTTCGTCAGTTCCAGCCCGATGGCAAGCCGATTCTCCACTATGAGATCGACATGCAGCGGTTAATGCACCTGGTCGTGATTCGCGACGACTTTGCGACCTTCGCACACCTCCACCCATCGTTCGACGCAACGACCGGGACGTTTTGGCAGCCATTCACAAAGGAGCCGAAGCATCGCTATTACATCTACGCCGACACGACGCCGCGCGGGATCGGCCAGCAGGTCTTCCGTTTCATGCTCGATAGCGATGGGCCGGTCACGACCGCACCGGTCGTGCGCGACGCGCCGGTGGCGAGCGCGACCGCGGGGCCGTATGCCGTAACGCTCGGCGCCGCGACCTTCGCGGCGGACAAGCCGCAGAGCGTGAGCCTCACGATCTTCAAGGACGGCAAGCCCGCCGGCGATCTCGGAACCTATCTCGGCGCGGCCGCGCACGCCGTCTTCATCAACACGCGAACGCTGGCGTACGTTCACGTGCACCCGACCGTGCGCGGCGCGCAGGGCGAGATGCACATGGCATCGGGTGCGGAGATGGAGATGAGCGACGCGACGGCGGGCCCGTCGATGACGATGTCGCTGCCCGGCCTCCCCGCCGCTCCCTATAAGCTGTGGATTCAGTTTCGCGGCGGCGGCGACCGCGTCTATACCGCGCCGTTCACGCTACTCGTGCGCTGACGCTCCGCAGACGCTTCGCTGCGACGGCTGCGAAGAAAAGCAGCGTCGCGAGCAGCACGATCGTTGCGCCGCTCGAGGCGCGCACGTAGTACGATAGATAGAGGCCGCCGACCGCGCTCGCCGCACCCAGAAGCGCCGACAGCGCCATCATCGGCACAAAGCGCGACGTGAGCTGATAGGCCGCCGCAGCCGGCGTAACGAGCAGCGCGGCGACGAGCACGATCCCTACGGCCTGCAGCGCGACGACGATCGTGAGCGCGAGCATCACCAGCAAAGCGTACTCGTAAGCCGGGGCTGCGATGCCGCTCGCCTCCGCGACGACCGGATCGAACGTCGTATAGAGAAGGCCGCGAAAAAGTACGAGCACTGCGGACGCAACGACGAGGCTAAGCCCGACGATCAGCCAGAGATCCTGCGGCTGTACGGCGAGGATGTCGCCGAAGAGAAAGCTCTGCAGGTCGACCGCATAGCTGCGCTGCTGGCTCATGAGATAGACGCCCAGCGCGAACATCCCGGTGAAGAGCACGCCGATCGTGGTGTCGAGCGAGATGCGCCCGCGACGGTGGACGAACCCAATCCCGATTGCGGTGAGCACCGCGACGATTCCGGCACCGATGTAGAAGTTCGCACCGCGTAAGTACGCGATGACGATCCCGGCAAACGAGGCGTGGGCGATGCCGTCGCCGATGAACGAGAGCCGGCGCAGGATCACGTAGGTGCCCATCGTCGAACAGAGCACGCCGACCGCCAGCGCCGCAACGAAGGCGCGCTGCATGAACGCGTAATGAAACGGCACCGTCAGGATTTCCACGGCATTACCTTCTTATCTCGGGATGCGCGGCGTGAGCGGTGTGCGGTTCGTGGTCGTGACGGAGATGGCCGTGGGTATGGGTGTGTTCGCGGATCGCGCTGTAGGCGCCCGACTCAACCACCTCGCGCGGCGTTCCCAACGCGAGCACGCGCCGGTCGACGACGAGCAGCCGGTCGAACCACTCCTCAACGCGGTCGAGATCGTGCGTAGCCATCAGCACGGGCAATCCACCCGCGACGAGCTCGCGCACGATTTTGCGCAAGGCCTCCTCGGTCGCCGCGTCGACGCCGGTAGTCGGTTCGTCGAGCAGCAAGAGTTTCGGCTCCTGGGCGATGGCGCGCGCGACGAAGACGCGCTGCTGTTGACCCCCGGAGAGATTGGCGATGTGCCGGTTGGCAAGCTCCGTCATATTGACCAGCTCGAGCGCGCGGCGAACGGCCTGCCGATCGTGCGAACCGAAATGCTGCCAAAAACGTAGGCGCGTGAAGCGGCCCATCGCCACGACGTCCCAGACCGTCGCTGGAAACGACCAATCGACGGCCTCGACTTGCGGCACGTAGGCGATCGATCCCGCCGGGAGATCCCGCGGCCGCGAGCCGAGCACGCGCAGCTCGCCGCTTGACGGCTGCAACAGGCCAGCGATTGTCTTGAGCAGCGTCGATTTTCCGGAACCATTCGGTCCCACGATGCCGAGCGCTTCGCCGTAATGCGCCGCGAACGTCGCGCCGACGAGCGCGGTGAAATCGTCGTAACGCACCACGAGATCGCGCGCGACGACGGCCTCGTGCTTCACTTCATCGTGTCCACGATCACGCCGGTGTCGTAGGTGAGCATCGCGACGTAGTTGGCGACGCGCGGATCGGTTCCGATCGAATCGTCGTAGAGGTTCTCGACGACCTTGATGCCGGCGCCCTGCGCAATCGCATAGAGCAGTTTCGGACTGTACTCGGGCTCGCTAAAAACCGCGCGCACGTGGTGCAGCTTTGCCAAGTCAATGAGCTGGGCGATCTGCTGCGGGTTCGGCTCCTGCCCCGGATTGCGCTCGACGAACCCGAGGGTCGTGATACCGAAACGATCGTTGTAGTAGAGCCACGCGTTGTGGAAGACGATCATATACCGGTGCGACCGCGGTACCGTCGCGATTTGCGCCCGAATCTTTTTCGCTAGCGCGTCGAGGCGCGCGTCGTAGCTCGTCGCGTTACGCCGGTAATCGGCGGCATTCGCCGGGTCGGCGGCGACCAGCGCATCGCGAATCTTGGCGACGTAATGCTTTGCAAGGATGGGATCCATCCAAAGATGAGGGTTGAGATCCTTCACCGGCAATCCGTCGGCGCAAACGACGACACGCAGGTCGCGCGAGCCGGCATCGCGCAGCAGCCGGTCGAGCCACGATTCCAGGTCGGCGCCATTCTCGACGAGGATGTTGGCATCGGCGACCGTCGCAACGTCTTGCGGCGCCGGAGCAAAGGTCTCGGGCGAGGCGCCGATCGGAACGATGTTGGTGACCGTCACGTGCTCGCCACCGACCCCTTGAACGAACGAGTTGAGCACCGAAATCGTCGTCACCACCGCGATCTTGTGTGTGTCACCCTGAGCCTGTCGAAGGGCAGACTTACTCGCGCACGCCGCCAGTAGGCAGAGCAGCGCGATCGAGGCGACGCGCTTCATTGGCATTCCCGGCATCGCCCGGAGAACTCCATTGCGTGACCGTCGAGCTCGAAGGCGTGAAGCGCGCGCAGCGACTTCGCAAACTGCTCCATCGCCGTGCAGTCGACGTCCTCGACGCGTCCGCACTCCGCGCAGATGGCATGATGGTGGTGATGGGCCGGCTCGCAGTGCATGAACGTCGCCTCGCCGTCGGCATCGGATCGTTCGGTAACTTCGCCCTTCGCTCGCAGGCGATCGAGCGTGCGATAGACCGTGGAGAGCGAGACGCGCGCGCCGGCGCGCGAAAGCCGCTCGTGAATCGTGGCCGCCGAAAGAAAACGCGGCTCCCGCTTCAAGATTGACGCGATCAGCTCGCGTGGGCGCGTCACGTAATCGGCCCGAATCCCCATGGGCGGGATTATTTGCGAACTGTTCGCAAAATCCTCTGGCGGAGTTTAGGTCGGTAACGGCTCCGGCGTAGGGGTGGGCGGCGGTGACGGGCAGTCGGAGATCGCTGCTTTCTCCTTGACGTGCACCTGGTCACGCCAGTACGCCGACGTTTCCGACCAAGCTGGGAGGACGAGCCCTAGCGTTTGAGCGTGCGACTGCACTTTGGGAATGACGTCGTGGAACGACGCCGGGACCACGCCGCCGTCGTCGTTGACGACGTTGGCGAGCGCGAGCCACGCATCGGAGATCATCATCGTCGGAAGTGCCGTCGCCGCCGCGGGACACGACGCGCTGAGCCGTGCGGCCAGATCGGCCTGCAGCACGAGTGCCCACGCCGAAGTCGCCGCAATTTGTGCGAAAAACGGGGCTTTTTGGGCGTCGCTCGCGCAGACGTTATTGAGGATCTCCCGCTCTTCGTTGAGTACCGAGATAATCTCACCCAGCGCGCCATAGCGCTGCAGCAACTGTGTCGAGCCGTTGCCGGCCGAGTGCCGGTCGTAATCGCGAACGCGCCCTGACGACTCATCGACCATCTGGCCGTTGCACCGATTCGCAGCAACCTCGATCGGTGCAGGCGCATTCGCCAGCGCTGCCGCCGGCAAGAATCCGAGGCCCGCGAGAAGGATCGCGACGTATGGGAGCTTGCTCATCTGCTTTGACAGGTGCCCAGGCCGGCACGTACAATCCTCCAGGTCGCGCCGTGGGGATGTAGCTCAGCTGGTAGAGCACTTGCTTCGCATGTAAGGGGTCCGG
>DAINBY010000007.1:0-161011 GCA_036732685.1 Candidatus Cybelea sp.
CTTGGAAGAGATTGTCGAAGCTCCGGTTCTCTTGCACGATGTAGATGACGTGCGTAATCTTCCCGGCCCCCGTGCCGGTGAGGGAGCGCAAGGCAGTATCGCCACGCATATACGGTATCGCCGTCGGGCCCCCGGAGCTGCAGCCCGCAATTGCTAAGAGCGAAAGGACGGCAAAACAACGCGTCATCATGCGCGCGCCTTCCGCACGCCGCCCGTTCTCGCCTGCGCCGACTACTCTCCCAGATCGACGTGCCCGGTAGAGTCCAGTACCTGGATCTCAACCGACTCGAGGTCAAAGGCCCGTTGGAGTCGTCGCAGCACCGTATTGTCGATCTTCCCTTGCTCGCGCAGTTGGATTAGCTTGAGTCGTTCTGCCGCGATTAACTCGCGTTGTATATGCCGAAACATCGCGGTCTTTCGCGCCGCCCCGGTTTCGTCGCCGGTCGACGAGAACTCGGCGAGCCGCGCGGCGAGCCTTCTCCGGTGCAGTTCCAAAACGTCGGAAGGATACGTGCCTTGACGTTTGAGGTCGTCGAGTCGTTCGATTCCCGCGCGGGCGGTTGCCATGAGCGCGAGGCGTTCCTCCCGAACCGCCGCGCCGTCGTCTCGAATTCGAAGCCAACGAATCAGCCACGGCAGCGTTCCGCCCTGTCCGACGAGCGTTACGAGCAGCACGACGAACGTGAGGAAGATCAAGAGATCTCGAAATGGGAACGGCCCGGTCACGGTCTCTAGCGGGATCGCAAGCGCGGCTGCGAGCGAGACGCCGCCTCGCATGCCGGTCCAACTCAGGAGAGCGACGTGCGACCAGTCGGCCTTGCCGCTGACGTGCTCTGGCTCGTTGGTCGCAGGCAAGAGTCCTTGCGCAAAGGTCCAGAGTAGGCGGACCACAACGCAGGCGGCTGCGATCGCGCAGCCCCACCAAATCAGTTGGAGAGCCGAGTACTGATGAAGCGACGATACGATCTGATGAAAGAGAATGCCGACTTCGACGAAAATAAACGCATTGAGCAAGAAGACGACGATGACCCAGAACCCAGTAAGCAGCTCTCGCGCCCGCGGCTGCAGCACTTTGGGCGCGAACCGACTGACGGCAACGCCGGTCGTCACCGTGGCCAGCACTCCCGAGGCTCCGATATAATAGGCCGGTAGGTATGCCAGGAAGGGCACGACGACCGAGATCGTCGCCTGCAAGGTCTCGTCCTTGAGCGTTCTCCACGCCATCGCCGCGAGCCCGGCGGCGGCGAGGCCAATGACGACCGACTCGACGATCGTCAGCGCCAAGGAACCGGCCGCGTGCAGCAGCGAGAAGGATGCTCCGACAACCGCGGCGATGCCGATTGCGTAGAGCGTGAGCGAGGTTGCGTCGTTTACCAGGCTTTCGCCTTCGATCGTGCCGATGATATGGCGCGGCACGTTGAGGCGATCGGCGATCGCCGCGAATGCAACTTCGTCGGTCGACGAGACGATTGCGCCGAGCACGAATGCCGCTCCCCACCCCATGCCGGGGACGATCGCGTGCGCGATCGCGGCGACTGCGATCGTCGTGACGATGACCAATCCGAAGGCCATCTGAAAGATCCAAAACGCCCCCGCCCGGAACTCGCTCGTCGGCGCCGTTAAGCTCTCCCAATAAAGCAGCGGCGGCAAAAAGACGACCAGCACCAGCTGGGGCGGGAGCGGAAACGTCGGCACGCCCGGAATGAAGCCGATCGCCATTCCGCCGAGGACCAAGACGATGGGATACGCGACGTTGATTCGGTTCGCGATCGTCACGAGGACGATGATCGCGATGAAAACAACGATGATCGCGGTCACGGCTTACGGTGGGAAGTCTTGGCTCATCCAGCGCTTAAAACGCTCGCACATTTCCTCCGACCAGCGGGTTTCGCCCGAACTGGGCGGCGGCATGCTTCCGTTGCTGACGGTCGTATAGATCGCCGAGGCGTTTGCCTTCACGTCGGCGGCATCGGCGAGATCGATGCCGAAGGGCTTCATGTGCGCGACGTCCGTCTCGGTGAAGAGCGGACGAATATCCTTTTCGAAACCCAGGGCGTCCTCATTTGCCATTACGATGACCCTCCTCGCCCGATGCTTCGGGCCGCGATAGGATTCACCCAGCCGGGGATAAACTCGATTAGGGAATGGCCTTGATGGGGCAGGTCCGGTTCACGGGGCCTCCCGAGCTCATCTTTCCCACTTTGACCGATCCGCAAATCGCGCGAGTTGCGGCGCGCGGCCACGTGCGTGCAATTGAAATCGGAGACGTCTTGATCGAGCAGGGCGAGCCGGTCTTTCCGTTCTTCGTCGTCCGATCGGGCGAACTCCAGACGGTACGGGCAATTTCCAGCGCGGAGACCTTGGTGAGCGTCACCGCACCCGGGCAGTTTACGGGCGAGATCAATTTGTTGGTCGGCCGTCCGGCGCTCTTTCGAATCCGCGTCACGAAGCCGGGCGAAGCGATCGAGCTCGACCGCGCGAGCTTGCTCTCACTCGTGCAGGGCGACTCCGAGATCGGCGAGATCATCATGGGGGCCTTCATCAGGCGCCGGGCGGGATTAGTGGACTCGAGCGTCGGCGACGTGGTGCTGATTGGATCGCTGCACTCCAAGGATACGCTGCGTATCCGAGAGTTTCTCACGCGCAACTCCTATCCGCACGCCTATCTCGATCTCGACCGCGACACCGACGTACAGGGCTTCATGGAAGCCTTTGCGTTCTCGTCCGAAGACGTACCGGTCTTGATTTGCCGCGGTCGAGCGGCTCTGCGCAAACCGTCGAACCAGGAGATCGCGCGCTGCTTAGGTTTCAACGACTCGATCAACCTAGAGCAAGTGCGCGATCTCGTCATCGTCGGGGCGGGTCCCTCGGGATTGGCGGCAGCCGTTTACGGCGCTTCCGAGGGGCTTGACGTCTTGGTACTCGAGACCGGCACACCGGGCGGTCAGGCCGGCTCCAGCTCGCGGATCGAAAACTACCTCGGATTTCCGATGGGTGTCTCAGGCGAGGAGCTTGCGGCGAGCGCGCTCGTTCAGGCGGAGAAGTTTGGCGCGCAAATGCTCACCGCGACGAGCGTCAGGCTTCGCTGCGATCGGGAGCCGTACGTCGTCGAGACGAGCGACGGGGCGAGTATACCGACCCGGAGTATCGTGATCGCCACCGGCGTTCAGTATCGAAGGCTCTCGCTGCCGAATCTCTCCGAGTTCGAATGTGCGGGAATCTACTATGGAGCCGCCCACGTCGAAAGAGAACTCTGCCGCGGCGATGAGGTAGTGGTGGTCGGCGGCGCAAACTCGGCGGGACAGGCCGCAGTCTTCTTGTCGCAAACGTCGAGCCTCGTTCACGTGCTCATCAGAGCGAACGGGCTCGCCGCCACCATGTCGCGGTACCTTACTCGCCGCATCGAGGAAACACCGAACATCGTACTTCACCCGAACACGGAGATCGCCGAGCTGATCGGTGACGATCATCTCGAATCCGTTCGATGGCGCAACAATCAAAGCGGAGAGACCCAGGAGCATCGAGTTCGGCACGTGTTCGTGATGACCGGCGGCGTTCCGAACACCGATTGGCTCGTATGCTGCGTTGCGATGGACGCAAAGGGCTTCGTTAAGACCGGGCCCGAGCTCTCGCCCGAGGATCTGAGCGCCGCACACTGGCCGCTCTTGCGGCCGCCGTACTTGTTTGAAACGAGCCTGCCGCGCGTCTTTGCCGTCGGCGACGTACGCAGCGAGAGCGTTAAACGGGTCGCGTCGGCAGTCGGGGAGGGATCGATCGCGATCTCGTTCGTTCACCAGGTCATGCGCGAGTAGCGGCTTCGCCGGGTCAACGGCACGACCGCACGACCGCGGTAACGATCTCCGGTAAGAAGGTGCGCCAGACCGGATACTGCCCGTAGTTTCCGGCCGTCACCATGATCGCGACGCCGAGCTGGGAAACGGCGATCGCGAGCTGTCCGCCGTTTCCGCCGGCGTTGACGACGTCGTACGTTCGTCCATCCACGTCGACACGACTGAGATGCCAACCGTAGCCGTAACGGTCGCCTTCACCTTCGGGTGCGCTGCGCGGCTCGATCGACTGCGCGATCCACGCCGCATCGACGATTTGGCGATCGTGCCAGCGCCCGGCGTCGAGGACGAGCTCCGCGAACTTCAAGAAGTCGCGCGGCCGCATGAAATCGCCGCCTCCCATATAGGCCGCATCGGCCGGCGGCGGCATCAGCCAGATCGCGTAGGTGCCAAACTGCATTGGCATCGCAAACCGGTCGTAAAAATAGCGATCGAGCGGAGTCCCCGTCGCGGTTTCGATCACTGCCCCGAGCAGATTGATCCCGGCGGTGCAGTAGACCGCGTGCGTGCCCGGATCGTAGGCCATCGGAAGATCGAGCGTGTAGCGATACCAATCGGCGCCGGCCGGTTGGTTCTGCATCGAGTCCTCGTTTCCGGGCGATGCGTCGTCGTTGTCGTCGCAGGCCAATCCCGACGACATCGTCATAAGATCGGCGACCGTCATGCGCTCCTTGCGGGCATCGTCGTTGCGCACCGGAAGGTACCGGCGGAGCACGGAGAGCACGCGCGACGATGGGGAGAAGGCGTTGGTATCCGCGATCGCTCGCCCGGTCATCAGCGTCGTTACGCTTTTTCCGGCCGAGCGAACGTCGTGCGGTTGAGCTGCCGAAAACCCGTAGAAGTATTGGTCGAGCACGAGCGTGCCGTGCCGCGCCACCGCGACGCTTTGAATGTAGGGCGAGCGCAGTTCCGGTGCGCGTAACGCGGCGATCGCGTTCATTACGGCCGCGATCGGTTCTTCGCGCATGCCGGCGGTTTGCAACGTTCCCACGCGCCACCCGTCACCGGCATCGCCGGGTTCTCGATAGCTCCAACGCGTTGTCTGCAACGGGTAGAACCACTGGAGATCGACCGGCGTCGCCCGGTGAAACGTGAGATCCGTTTCACTCGCGCTGATCTTGCGGAGCGTCATCGTTTCGTCGGCATTCATAAAGCCGGCGATCTCCGGTTCGCCGGAGGCGAGCAACGCGACGCCGTCCCCCGAAGCGACCAGCGTTCGCGCGCCGATCGAGGCGCCCCAGTTCGATTCGGGATTGCGGATGAACGCATGCAGCGAACCGTCGGATCCCTTTGAAACGACGAGGAAGTAGTGCTCGGTGAAGGCCGGCGGTGCCGGGATCCATCGCCGCTGGAGGATCGCAGGCGAAGCGGCGGCCCAGACGCCCGCGAGGCCGATTGGAAGCATGGCGCAAGCATCTCGCGCGATCGCCTCGAACTCCTCGCGTAATGAGCGGGAGTTTTACTGCCGAGCTCAAGGTTCCACCTCAGGCCGAGTTCGTCTCGCTCGTGGCCGCGTTCGCGGCCGATGCGGCACGACGGAGCGACCTTACAGAAGAAGGGCAGCAGGGCGCCGCCGCCGCCGCGCAGCGAGGCTTCGCGACGATCGTGAACCATGCGCTCGTTGGAACGCGCGATTCAATTCGGATCGTTGCATCGTGCACGCCGCTCCATCTGACGCTCTCGCTCTTCGAGCGCGGCCTGCCGATCGATGACGCATTCGCCCGGCGCGACTCGGAGTGGAGCGAGCTGATCGGTGAAGTCGATGAAGCGCACTGGTGCTCGCATGGAAGCGCCGGCAGCGAGCTGCGGTTGCGCGTCGACCGCCGTCACGGAATCGCCGTGACGGAACCCTCTCCGGCGGTCGCGGAGGATGAGGTTCCGCTCGCGCCCGAGCAAGAGTACGTCATTCGTCGCTTCGAACCGGCGGACGCGCCCGGCATCGCTCGCGCCTTTTACCTTACCTACGGTTACGCCTACGATCTCTGCGCCGTCTACGCGCCCGAGCGCCTTATCGAGCTCAACGCGAGCGGGCGGTACGTTTCGATCGTCGCGCTCACCACCGGCGGAGAGGTGGTCGGTCATTACGCGCTCGCCCGAGAGGGCGACGAGCCAATCGCCGATGCGGCCGGCGCGATCGTGCTCCCCGCGCATCGCGGTCGAGATCTTCTTAACCGTTTGCGCGATCGCGCGGAACGCGAAGCGATCGCGCTCGGACTCGCGGCGTACTTCTCTGAGCCCGTCACGGACCATCCCCGCACGCAGCATGCTAGCGAGAGTTTCGGCGCTAAGGCCTGCGGCATCACGCTCGGCGAAGCGCCGCGCGGCTTCATCGCACGTCACATGGAACTCTCGACGACGACGCAGCGGCAGAGCTGCATGCTCTACGTCAAGCCGCTCCGACCGCGCGAGCGGCGCACGATCTACGCACCGCCGCGTCATCGCTCGATCGTCGGGAGCATCTACGAACAGCTCGGTCTTCAAGTCGCGCTCGCCGAGGGAAGCGTGCCGAGCGGCCACGGGATCTTCCACACCGGCATTACGCGAGGCGATTGCATCGCCACGATCGCAGTGGAGGAGATCGGCGCGGAGACCGCGGAGCTTCTCGGTCAAGTGGTTGAAGACTTGCGCAGCACGTGCCGTCTCGGCGCGATCTATGCATCGCTTCCGTTGGAGCACCCGGGCGCGCCGGCACTCTGCGAGGCAATGGAGTCACTCGGTTTTTATTTCTCCGGCGTCGGCCCGTGGATGCTCGGCGGCCGGGATTCCTTGCGGCTGCAGATGCCGCTTACGCCGATCGATCTCTCCGCGCTGGTCGTCGTCGGTGAGTTCGGAAAAGTTCTCCTCGATTACATTGCGTGCGAGCGCGAACGCTGTGCTCGACCGGGCGCGACGGCATGACGCGTAATCGTGCGCTGCTGCTCGGTCTCGTTCTCGTGATCGCGGCCGGTGCGATCTCCGCGTGGGCGTATCCCTCCCTGCCACCGCGCGTCGCGACGCATTGGAATCTCGCCGGCCAACCGAACGGGTACTCGTCGAGTCTCTTTGCCGCGATCCTCATGCCCGCGGTCATCACGCTCATCTGGCTCTTGATGCTGGTGTTGCCGGCGATATCGCCTCGCGGGTTTAGATTGGAAGAGTCGTCGGCCCCGTTCTACATCAGCACTCTGGCGATCATGGTCATGATGCTGGTGCTGCACGTTGGAATTTTGCGGGTTCAGCTAAGCGGGAGCGCTCCCTCGGGGTCGCTCTTCATCGTTCCGATCGGTCTGCTTTTCATCGTGCTCGGCGGTCTGATGGCAAAGCTGAAGAAGAACTTCTGGATCGGCATCCGAACGCCGTGGACGCTTGCCAGCGACGAAGTCTGGTTGAGAACCAATCGGCTCGGCGGCACGCTCTTCATCATCGGTGGAGTCGCGCTCGTCGCGGCGAGCCTGTTTGGAAGGGCCGTGGGCCCACTCGTGCTCGGCGTTATCGCGGTCGTCGTAGTCGTGCCGATCGCCTATTCGTACGTTCTCTACCGGCGCATCGAGGGCTTCGGCGAGAACGAAATCTAATTGCTGCGATGTGGAGTAAATACCGCTTCGCGGCTCCTTGAACCGAGTGGTACGCACGCAATACGATCTCTTCATGAAACAAATTTACGCGATCTTAGCCTGCGCGGCGTTGTTCGCGCTCGCCATACCCGCCCTTGCCCAAATGGGCGCACCCCCAATACCCATGTCTCCGGCGGAGTTCGCCCAATCGAACGCCGGTGCGAACGTGCAGATCGCGGTGCGCGTGAAGCGCGTCGACCGTTCGACGCTTTACACGGAGTTGCTCGCCCATGAAACCGATACGCTAGCGAAGGCGACCGGGATCTCCGTTACGATCTACTTTCCGGATGGGACCCCCGTCATCATGGGCTCGGCTTCCGACGTGACGGCCGGCGCTCTACTCTACGTCTACGGCGTGCTCACGAAACCCGGTCACGTCGACGCGAAGCGCGTCGTGGTCGACACGAAGTACGTGACGGTGCACTAAAGGGCGGCGCCCCCGATACCAAACGTAGACCGCCGGCACGACGAAGAGCGTCAGGAGCAGCGACGTCACCAGACCACCGATCACCACGATGCCGAGCGCTTGACGGTACTCCGCGCCGGCGGTGTGGCCGAGCGCGAGCGGCAGCATTCCAGCGATCATCGCCAGCGTCGTCATCACGATCGGGCGGAAGCGTACCCGAGCCGCGCCGGAGACTGCCTGCGCGGCCGTGCTTCCGTCGCGGACCGCGCGCTCCGCGTACTCGACGAGCAGGATCCCGTTCTTTGCAACGAGTCCGACGAGCATAATGATCCCCAGCATCGAGTAGAGATTGAGCGGCGCTCTGAAGACGAAAAGGCTGCCGAAGGCGCCGATCGACGCCAGCGGAACCGTGAGCATGACGACCAGCGGCAGCGTATAGCTTCGATAGAGCACCGCGAGGACGAAGTAGACCGCGACGACCGATAGGCTCAGCGCTCCGAGCATCCGCGTCGCCGTATCGAGGAACTGAGCGATATCGCCGCGCGGCTCGACGTGCGTTCCCGGAGGAAGGAAAGCCGGGTTTCGTAAGGCGCGCGCGACCGGCGATGCCGCAAGACTGATCGGCGCGTCGCCCGCGGCGTTCGCGCTAACGGAGACGACGCGCTCGCCGTTCTCGCGCCGCGCGATCGCGGGCTCCTGCTCGGCGCGCACCTGCGTGACGTCCCCTAGCGGTACGCGCGTACCGCCCGCGCTTCGCACCGGAAACCGTTCGAGCGCGTCGACGTCCCCCGCTTCGGCGGCGTCGGCTTGGACGACGACGTCGACCAATCCGGATTCCAAGCGCGCCTTGGTCGCAATCGCGCCACCGCTCGCGATGCGTGCCGTCTGTGCCGCATCGTCGGGAGAGATGCCGAGGAGCCGGGCCTTCTCCATGTCGACGATGAGCGTGAGGCGCGGCTGCAACCCAAGGTCGCTCGTGCGCACGTCGATCGCGTATGGGTTTTCGCGCAGCAGCGACGCGATGCGTTCGGCGGCCGCATCGAGCTGGGTTGGATCGCCGCCGATGTCGTAGCTCACCGCCGGCACGCCGCCCATGCCTTTGCCCGCGCCCGCGATTCTACCCGACGGCACCAGCGCCGCCGCCACACGGACCCGCCGCTCCACTTCCGCGCCGCTCGAGGTTTGATCTTGGAGGACGATCGAGATCTCGGCGACGTTGCTCGCAAAGACGTCGGCCGTTCCGTCGAACGATCGACCGGCGCTGCTCTCGACGTGCCGGATCTCCGGATCTTCGAGCAACGCCCGCGTGACGCGAGTCGCCGCGGCATCTGTCCCCTCGAGCGGCGTTCCGGAGGGCATCGTCAGGTTGAAGGTCAGCCTGCCGCGCGTGGTCGCCGGCGAGAACTCTGCCGGTATCGCACCGGCGAAGAGCGGCACCAGCGAGGCTGCGCAGGCCGTCGCAGCAACGGCGGCAACGAGACGCGGTCGACGAACGATTGCAGGCAGCCAATGCTGCGCATAGGCGCCGGCGAAGCGGCGTTCCCACACATTGAACCCGTTGATCGTTGCGTGCCAAGCAGCGAAGAGGGCGAGTATTGCGCGGCTGCGCATCGTCCAAGGGAACCTGCGCGCGCGCGCCTGCAGCTCGGCGAGGACGTACGCGTATTGCATGCCGTCGAGCGGCGCTCCGGCGCGCACGAGGGCCCACCGAGCGGTCATCAGCGGCGTCAGCGTGAACGAGACTAGCAGCGAGAAGGCCGTCGCGAAGACGATTACGAGCGCAAACTCGCGCATGAACTCGCCGACGATCCCGCTCATCACTCCGATCGGTAAGAAGACGGCGACGTCGACGAGCGTGATCGCGAATGCCGCTCCGCCGATCTCGCGCCGTCCCGCCGAGGCTGCATCGTCGCCGCGCAGCCCGCGCGATGCCGCGCGCGCGATCGCTTCGATGATGACGATCGAATCGTCGACTAGAATCCCGATCGTGAGCGACAGGCCCATGAGTGAGAGGACGTTGAGGGTGAAGCCCATCGCCCACATCGCGACGAACGCCGCGCAGAGCGAGGTTGGAATCGAGATCGCTGCAACGATCGCGTTTCTCCAAGCGTGAAGGAAGAGGAGCATCACCGCAACGGTGAGGAGGACCCCCTCGCCAAGCGTCTGGAGCACGCCGGCTATCGCCGCATTCGTCGACGGCCGGTCGGTGCGCAGTTCGACGAAACGGATCTGGGGGTAGCGCTGTGCGAGCGCGGCGAAGGCGTGCCGCACCGCCGCGATCGTGCCGAGGGAATCGGCGCCCTGCGCCGCGGAGACGGAGAGAAGAATCGCCTCATCGCCGTCGGCGCGGGCGATCACCGTGCGGTCCGCGTGACCGTCGCTGGTGCGTGCAACGTCGGCGACGCGCGTCGAGGGTGCGCCGGGAATCGCGACCGGAAGGCGTGCGATCTCATCGGCAGATGCGACCGACGCATCGATGCCGATCGTCGACTGGCGCAGCCGCGACCGCAGCAATCCGCCCGGAAGCAGATCGTTCCCTGCGGCAACCGCTCTAAAGACGTCGAGCGGCGTTCCGCCGAGCGCATCGAGTGCGGCGACTTGCGGGCGTACCGTGAATTGCCGCACGACCGCGCCCGAGCCGCGCACCGCGCCCACACCGGCGGTCGCGCGCAACGCCGGAAGGATTTGCGTAGTGACGTTTTCCGCGAGCTGCGACGGCGAGAGCAGCACCGACGAGATCGCCTCTTCCAAGATCGGTGCCTGCGTCGGATCCTGGTTCGAAACAACGGGTGGAACGAGATCGAGCGGCAGGTTCGCGCGCGCCGCATCGACCGCGCTCTGTACGTTTGCACGATCGGTCTCGAGATTGCTGCCGAAGTGAAACGCAACGACGATCTCCGCGATGCCGCTCTGCGCCGACGACGAAATGCGATCGACCTCGGGAAGGCCGCGAAGTTCCTGCTCGATCGGTTCGATCGCGAGCCGTTCGATCTCTCGTGGGCTCGCGCCGGGATAGGCCGCGGTAATGCTCACGACCGGTAGCGCAATCGGTGGGAGAACGCTGCGACCCATGCGCGCGATCGCAATGAGTCCGGCCGCGACGATCGCGACGAAGAAGAGCGTCACTACCACGGGATTTCGCAGCGAGAAGGTCGTCAGGAACATTGCTGCTACGATTTACCGGTTTGCGACGGCGATGCTGCGCTGTGGCGATCGAGATTGCTACGCGCCGGAGTAAATTCCGGCCACGCGGCGCGCCGGACGTTGCCGAAAGGTCGTAGAGTAGCGTCATGAGCGGCGGCGACGCGGCGGCTTGGCTGGCGGCGGGACTCGTTGTGTTGACGGCCTTGGCTGGATGGATACTACGCAGGTTCCTATCGGGTGCCATCGCCGTACGGTTGCGTCCGCACTTCGTACTGGGCTACGCTGCGCTCGCGCTCGCCGCGTTTCACGGCATGCTCGCGATGGGCGCGATGCGCGTGCTGGGATCGGGCGGTGGATGGCTGGCCTTTCTGGCTTTTGGCGGACTAGCGCTGCAAACGTACCTCGGCGCGAGCCTTCAGGCGCCGGGCATCTACCGAGGCGTCCTACGCCGCTGGCACCTCGTCACCGCGCTCGGCGTCGCGATTCTCATCGCCGGTCACATCGCACTCACGATATAGGACCGTCATCGAGGACCCACTTCGGTTCCCAGGTGCGATCGCGCAACCGTCGGACCATGTCTTCCAGGAAGCGATGCTCGCTGCGCATGCGGTGATACGCGTGGGCGGCCGCAAAGTAGCCGGCACCCCCGCGTCCGCGCGCGTCGCCAAAGAGGCGCTTTAATCGCCGTTCCTGGCCCTCGATCTCACGCATCCGTTCGAGCATCAGCGCGAGCGCTTCGTCGCGGCGAAGCTGTCCGAGCAGCACGAAGGCCGTCTCTAAGGCGGGGTCGCTCGACTGCACGTCGGTAATCACACCGCGAAGCAATTCGTGAAAACGCGCCTCACCGGCGCTCGACAAGCGATAGACGGCCTTCGATTCGCGCGGCCCGCGACGAGTAGCCGCGCTGCGCTGAAGCAGATAGCCGTCCTCGCGTAGACGCTCGACGAGCTGGTAGATGTTTCCGCGGCGAAAGCGCCGGTAGAGTGGAAAATGCTCGCGCATGATCTGCTCGACCTCATAAGCCGAGAGCGCTTGACGCCGCAGGAGGCCCAAGACGAAGAGCTCGCGGTGAGGCTCCGCGTTCTTCAAGGCTTTTTAGGGGCGGCGTGGCCGGCGCTTGGCCGAGACGGCGCGCACGATCGTGCGGCCATGCCCGATGCCTTTGTACGGATTACCGGCCGCTTCGATGGCGGCCTTCATGAGGGCGCGAACGCCGCGTTTCTCGAGCGTCTTCTCATCTTCAATCCGAATGTGGCGCACTTGATTGCCGCCGCCTTGGAGCAGCCCCTCCGGATCGGGTACATCCACGCCGTAGATGAAGCAGAGACTTATCTTCTGCGGATGAATGACGATCGAAAAAAGCGCCGCCGACGGACGCTCGCTGGGGCCAAAACCAACGACGAGAGCGTACGCGTTATCGTAAACGAGCTCAAAGGCGCCCGGTAATCGCTTGCGCATCGTTGCGAGCGTAGCGCGTGCGCGCTTAGCGATCGCGGGTGAGAATCGCGCGACGAAAGAGTCGAGCTGCTTGCGACCGGCCGTTGCGGTGGCCGTTACGCTCATACGATTGCCGGCTCGACCGTCACTGGGAAGTTCACGGACCGCGCGATGAAACACATCGCGTGAGCCCGCTCGTGGAGTTCGAGGGCTTTTGCGTGCTCGTCGCCGGCGGCGATTGTTACGACCGGGCGCAAATGGGCGCTGACGAACTGCCCTGCCTCACCGCTCTCCTCCATCGAACCCGATGCGTCGTCGCGATAGTCTACGACCGTGATTCCGTTGACCGAACAGAGGTGCAGATACCAAAGCATGTGACACGATGAGAGCGACGCGACGAGCAGCTCTTCGGGATTGTATCGCGACGAATCGCCGCGAAAGGCGTGGTCGCTCGAGGCCGCGATATCGGGTTTTCCGTTCGCACCGAGGGTATGATTGCGGGAGTAGCTGCGATAGGTCTGCGTGCCCT
This sequence comes from Candidatus Cybelea sp., assembly GCA_036732685.1. Taxonomy (GTDB): domain Bacteria; phylum Vulcanimicrobiota; class Vulcanimicrobiia; order Vulcanimicrobiales; family Vulcanimicrobiaceae; genus Cybelea. Next base: position 12,958 of record DAINBY010000007.1, read on the forward strand.
CACCCTCTGCCGCGGTCCAGTGCAGATGCGTGCCGTAGACGTGCGTTTTCACCTCCACCGCCTTTCACGTGGAAGCATCATAGCACGAAAAGCAAGGCAAGCGGAGGAGCGCCGGCTCGCCGTGCGCAACTACGCCGCCACACTACACGAAGTCGCGGAAAGGAACGGGTTAATGCCACTCTCCAAACGCGTTTCTGCGGAGTTCCTCGGCACCTTTTGGCTCGTCTTCGGCGGTTGCGGCAGCGCCGTGCTCGCGGCTGCGTTTCCACAATTCGGCATTGGATTTGCGGGCGTCGCACTCGCCTTCGGGCTCACGCTGCTGACGATGGCCTATACGATCGGACCGATCTCGGGATGTCACATCAATCCGGCCGTCACCTTCGGGCTCTGTATTGCGAAGCGGTTTCCGGCACGCGACGTTCTGCCGTACGTCATCGCACAGGTTATCGGCGCCATCGCCGCGGCGGCCGTGCTCTACGCCGTCGCCAACGGCAAGCCGGGCTTCGTCGCCGGGCAATTTGCGAGCAACGGCTACGGGGCGCTCTCGCCGGGCGGCTACGGCATGGGATCGGCGCTGATCATCGAGATCGTCTGCACGTTCGCATTCCTCATGGTCATTCTCGGCGCGACCGATAAGCGCGCTCCCGTGGGCTTCGCCGGCTTAGCGATCGGTCTCGCGCTGACCCTCATCCATCTCATCAGCATCCCGATCGACAACACATCGGTCAATCCGGCACGAAGCACCGGCCCGGCGCTCTTTGCAGGTCCCGCCGAGCTCTCGCAACTCTGGCTCTTCTGGCTGGCGCCGCTAGTCGGCGGCGGGTTTGCAGGGGTTTGCTATCGCGCGCTCTTCGGAGAGGAAGCTAGCGAAGTGCCGATCGTCGGCGACGCCGTTTCCGGCAACTGAGCCGGCAGAGGATCGCTAACCGCCCGACAGCGTCGTAACGGCCTCGTCCGACGTTCCCCAGACCTTTCCGTTCGGCGCGACAATCAGATCGCAGTTCCAGTGATAGCCGTGGGGCGAAGCGTACGCGGTGAAGCGGTGTGCTTTGACGTCGAAACGTACGAAACCGCCGCCGACCACGCGCTTGTCGAAACGGATGCCGCGTAAACGCTGCGTCGCGAACCAGATCGAGCCGTCGGGAGCGACCGCTATCGACCCTGGGCAGGGCGAACCGCCGAAGTCGCGAGGCGCCATGAATTTCGCTTCCTGCTGCGTCGCGGGGTCGTACCGAACGAGCGTGTCGCGCTGGCCGGTGAGTTCAAACCACAGCGCCCCATCGGAAGTCGCGAGCATCGCTACCGCGCTCGAAGTCGTTGGAACGTCGTATTGCTCGACGCTTGCGGTGGCCGGGTCGAGGCTCGTTAGCACGTAGGAATGATAGGACGCATTGTAGGTGCTGAACCATACGAGGCCGCTCGGAGCCCACGCGAGGCCCGAAGCGCCCATCGTCTGCGGCGTCGGGTACTCCTTGAGCGCGCCCGCCGGCGTTAACCTCCCGACGTGCGACCCTTCGGTAAACCAAATGTTGCCGTCGCCGCCGAGGATGATTCCGCCGTACGCCTCGTCGCTCAGGGAGAACGGCGTCAGGTGCAGCGTCGCGCCGAGCGTCGCTCGAACGATTACCTGCAACGATCTCGCGTTTGTGAACCAGAGATCGCCGTTTCTATCCGCCGTCATTTCGACCGCGTAGTAGCCGATCGGATACGTCGTGACGTGCCCTTTTGGCGTCACACGCGATAACGTTTCGACGTCTTCGCCCGTAATCCAAAAATCGCCGTTCTTCAAACGCACGATCGCCTGCAGGGCCCCGTCGTCGGCGATCGATTGCCACGTACCGTGTCCCTTCGCATAGGGCTGCGCGTACCGGTCCGCCGGCACGACGAGCGAGGGTTGAAGCTGCCCGCAGTTCGTCAGCAGGGCCGCGATCGTTGCGGCGACGAGCGCGCGCCGACGCTTCACCTCAGCTCTTCCCCGCTACTTTGCGAAGAGGTCGCCGAAATTCAACATGTACATATAAGAGATTTTCGACGCCGCCGCTGCTACCGCTTGCCGAGCGCGACCAGCAGCTTCGGCGGTATCAAGAAGAGCAGCGTGCCGCGCGCCGAGGACGGATCGGTGATCTCTATTCCGGCGAGCGCGGCTTTCTTGAGCTCGATACTCGCCTCGCCGATCGCGCGGCCGATCGTCGCGCTCATCGACGGCTCGTGCCCCACGAGCAGGAGCGCCGCCGCGCCGGCGTGGGCCGAGAGGATCCCGCGGAACCGCTCGAAGTTAAAACTACCGCCAAGGCCCGGGTCTTCGAACGTGGTTGCCTGCATGCGCAGCCGCTCGGCAACGATCGCGGCCGTCTGCTTCGCGCGGACGAGCGGGCTCGTAACGATGCGGTTCAAGTCGAGCGAAAGCTCCTCGATCGCCTTAGCCTCGCGTTCCATCCGATCGGAGCCTTCACGCGTCAGCGGCCGATCGAAGTCGCTGCCGTTCCAGGCGGCGCCGTCGACCGCGATGCCGTGTCGTAAAAAGTACACGTTCACCGCGACAGAGTACGGCGACGAGAGGCTTGAGCCTTCGGCTCTATGAAAACGCGGTGATGGGCAAATCGTGGCAGACGCGGCTCATTCATCCGGACGTCGGCGTACCCGAAGGATATCGTTCGCTCGCGACGCCCGTCTATCGCGGCTCGACGACGCTCTTTGCGTCGGCCGCGGCGGTGAGCGATCGATGGGACCAAGAACGCGTCGGCTATACCTACGGCCTTTACGGGACGCCGACGACGCTCGAGCTCGCCGCGCGCATTTGCGCGCTCGAGGGAGGGCGCCACACGATCCTCACGCCGGGAGGGCAATCGGCGATCTCGCTGATCGACTTGGCGCTGCTCGAGTGCGGCGATCACATGCTCGTGCCGCGAAGCATCTATCATCCGAACCGATTGCTCGCAATCTCGATGCTGGCGCGTTTCGGCGTCACGACGACGTTCTACGATCCGCTGATCGGCGCCGGTATTGCCGGCCTGATCGAACCCAAGACGCGTCTGGTTTGGGTCGAGAGCCCGGGATCGGTAACCATGGAGGTGCAAGACGTTGCGGCCATTGCGCAAGCGGCGCACGCGCGCGGCGTCACGGTCGTGCTCGACAACACCTGGTCGGCGGGCGTGCTCTTCGACGCGTTCGCGCACGGCGTCGACGTCACGATGCAGGCGATCACGAAATACATCGGCGGCCACAGCGACTTGCTGCTCGGCTCGGTTACCGTTCGCGACGACGCGCTCTACCAAAAGCTCGGCGCGGCGCGTCAGGTCGTCGGTTGCGCGGTCTCGCCGGACGATTGCAGTCTGGCGCTGCGCGGCCTTCAAACCCTCGGCGTGCGGTTGAGCGCCGTCGAGAAGTCGGCGCTCGAGATCGCGCACCGGCTCGCCGCCCGTCCGGAGGTCGAACGCGTCCTGCATCCGGCGCTGCCGTCCTGTCCCGGCCACGAGTTCTGGAAGCGCGACTTCACCGGCTCGTCGGGCGTCTTCTCCGTCGTCCTGCGGCCGGGCCCGGCGCGAGAACGGGTTTTTGCTTTCGTCGATGCCTTGCAGCTCTTCGAGGTCGGGTATAGCTGGGCCGGAACGACGAGTCTCGCGGTCGCGTATACGATTGGTTCGGGTCCTGACCGGCCGTCATACGGCCACCGGCTCGTGCGTTTTAGCATCGGGCTGGAATCGACCACCGATCTCATCGCCGACATCGAACGAGCGCTGGAGGCCTTGCGCGAGTAAGGACCGCGGCAGTTGGCGACCGGCTGGTTGGCGAATGCAGCACTCTTCACAGGAGGGTTTGAAGAACGTGAAACAGTTAGGCCTGCTCGTAACGGCCATCTTTTTGCTGACCGCACAGACGTCGGCGGTTGCGCCGGCGGGAGCGAAGTATACGCGCCATCTCGTCTATCAGTTCGGTTACAACACGCCGGTGGCGAGCTCCGGTAAAGGCACCGGAACCACGACCATCGACATCTCGTATCCCACTAAGGACGGCGGTCTTTCGATTAGCGGAACCGATTTCTGGTGGAACACGGTACGCGCGCGGGCGACGAACACGTGTGAAATCCATCCCAACGGCAACGTAATGTGTTCGCAAGCACCCAATGCGATATCGCCGATGCAGCTAACGATCTTTCCGCTACTCGCGGTGGGCGTCTTCAAGTCGCTCAATGCCGCCGGGACGTCGACCTGGTCGCGCAGCTACAAGGTCTACGCTGCGATCGTCCCGGGAGCGTCGGGATTCGCCGGCACGCCGTACAACTGGCAGTGCTCCTACAACTTCCAGGGCAAAGGTCCGATGAAGAACGCCGCGTCGCTCGTACTCGTCGATGCGAACGGCACGCTCGCGCAGCAAGGCGGAACGTATCTCAAGGCCAAGTCGATGCAGACGATCGCTTACGAACCGGCAGCAAGGCTGGCGGTCGTCGTTACCGACCAGCGCACCCACATCCCGTATCGCAGCGTGAACAGCAACGACGTCGTCGGGCTAAAACTGCTTAAAGACTCCGGAATCCAGAGCCACTAAGAGCCGTCCTAGGGAATCGTCAGCGTTCCCTCGGCGAAGAGAACGCACTCGCCGGCGATCGTGACGCGGTCGCCGCGATCCTCGAGCCACAACTCTCCGCCGCGCGACGAAAGCTGGCGCGCGAAGAGTTTCGGCTTGCCGAGCACGCCTGCCCAGTACGGCGTCAACACGCAGTGGGCCGATCCGGTGACGAAGTCTTCGGCGATCCCAGACTTTGGAACGAAGTAGCGCGATACGAAATCGCAGTCACCCTCGAAGCCGGGCGCGGTCGCGATCAGCGCTGAGAAGGGGAGCGCCGCGACTGCGCTGGGGTCGGGACGCAGCTCGCGAACTTGATCGGCAGCGGCGAGCACCGCCATGCCGCGCCCGCCGGCCGCCTCCCAGAGCGCCGAAGGGGCCACGCCGATGGCTTCCGTTACCAGTGCGGGATCGTGTTGCTGCAACCGCGCCATCGCCGGAAAATCGAGGGCGAGGCGATCGCCGTCGCGTTGCACTTCTAGACGGCCGGCGCCCGCATCGAACGCTGCGCGCGAACGATCGCGCTGCAGGATGTTGAGAACGACGTATCCGCTCGCGAGGGTTCCATGTCCGCAGAGCTGCAGCTCTCCGGAGGCGGTAAACCACCGGATCCCAAACCCGGTCGGCCCGGGAACGAGAAATGCCGTCGCCGGCAGATTCTTCTCGCCGGCGATTGCGAGCATCGTGCCTTCGTCGAGCGGTCGCTCGAGCACGCAGACGCCCGCTGGATTTCCACCGAACGGCTCGCGCGTGAACGCGTCGATCTGGTAAAAGGGAATCTTCAACGAGTCTTCGGCGCTAGGCTGACGGTCGCGCCGCTCGGGTTTTTGAAACCGCCGGCTCCGATCGTCTTGCGCGGCTTGCCGCCGGCCGGATAGCGCCAGAGTCCGGCGTCGTGCCGGGCGCCGTTCGGCCCGTCGGGGCCAACGAGCGTCGAACCGTCGAGCCAAAACTGCACGACGTTCACGGCGCGGTCGAGATGAATCGTTTTGACGGTCTTCCCTTTCCCTTTCTCGATTGCAAAATCGTAGACCGTCGAAATGCCGTCGCCGACGGCGACGTACTTACCGTCCCACTGAACTCCGCCCCAGCCAGGGAGTTTCCGGTCCAGCGCAATCGGATCGAACTTCTTGGCCCCTTTCGGCCTCTCGATAAAGGCTGTGTCGTACGAGGAGTTGAGGCCGTAGACGTACAGATTGCCCGTGCCGTCGTATGCGCAGAAGAGATAGGCCTGCACGTTGGCGGCGTGATAGATCTTCGGCGTGGTCGCTCCGCGCTTATAGATCGCAACGCTTCCGGTGTTCGATCCCTTCGGCCCGTAGTTCGTGACCGCGAGCGCGCCCGTCGTGGGGTCGACCGAGCAATCGACCGGTAGAAAACCTTTATCGTTGTACGTCGCGATCGGACTCGTCCCGCCGTGAGGGTACTCGAGAATCTGCTCCGCGTTCGTGTTGTTTACGTAGACGTTGCCGGCCGTATCGGAGCAGACGCGAGGCGAGTGAAAGCCCGTAAGGGTTCCGACCAGCGTTCCATTCGGATAGGTGTAAACGTACACGTCATCGGTTCCGACGTCGGATATGTAGAGCAGATCGGAGGCCGTTGCTCCCCGCATCATCCACGAGCCGGCGTTTTGTGACGTGACGGGAAGGGAGCCAAGCCGCTGCGAGGATGAGGCGCATCCTATGAGGATTGCCGCGGCGATGCCCGCCGATGCGTACGGAAGCGGTTTCATGCGACGCCTCCCTTCCGGGGAGGATGGACGCCGCCCTTGGGTCGTGAAGCGCGAGCCTGTGATTTTTGTGCGCCCTCGAGCGACTAACGGGTGGTAATGAGCACGAGTCTCCCCCACGAAGCGTTCGCCGGCCTCGTCGACCGCCATCGCGGGATCCTTCTGAAAGTCGCCGGGGCGTACTGCCGCGACGCGACCGATCGCGAGGATCTGATTCAAGAGATCGTCGTGCAGTTATGGCGTGCCGTCCGGCGCTTCGACGGCCGTTCGACCTTCTCAACGTGGATGTACCGAATCGCGGTGAACGTCGCGATCGCGTTCTGTCGCAGCGACGATCGTAAACGGCGCAACGTCGTGCCGGCCGAGGCCTCGCTGCTCGAAGGAATTGCCGCTCCGGAACCGCCGCCGGAGGACGACCGGCTCGTTTGTTTGCGAGAGCTCATCGACCGGCTCGAACCGCTCGACCGCGCATTGATGCTCTTCTATCTCGACGACTACTCGTATGGCGAGATTGCTTCGATGCTCGGGATCTCGGAAACGAACGTGGGGACGAAGATCGGCCGAATCAAGGAGCGCTTCAAACGCACCCTCGCCGCCGAACGGCGGCCGTAAAGAGTGGAGAACGACGTGGAGATCGACGAAGTCAAGAACATGTGGCGCGAGAGCAACCGCAGACTCGAAGCGAGCATGCGCCTCAACACGGTGCTACTCGGGCAGTTGAACCTTCGCAGGACCGGTACGTCGTTGCGATGGCTCTCAGGCGGCATCGCCGCCGAGCTGATCGTCAACGCGATCGGAATTCTGCTGCTGGGCCTATTCATCGCGGCGCATCTGCAAGAGCCGCGCTTCCTGGTGCCGGCCGCGCTCCTCGACGCCTATGCGATCGCGCTCGTGATCGCCGGCGCCCGGCAGCTCGCCGCAATCGGCGGCATCGACTACGACGAGCCCGTCGTCGCCATCCAGAGAAGGCTCGAGATGCTGCGCTTGCAGCGCATCCGGACGACGCTCGCAACGCTGCTCTTCGCGCCGTTGATGTGGGTGCCGTTCGCGATCGTCGCGCTGCGCGCACTCGGCGTCGACCTCTACGCTGCGGGCTGGAGCTGGCTGGCCGCAAACGCGCTCTTCGGCGTCGCCTTCATACTCGTGGCGATTGCGGTCGCCCGGCGATTCGGGCATCGGTTCGCAAGGTCTGCGCGGATGCGGGCGCTTGCCGACGCGATCGCGGGTCGCACCCTCGCGAGCGCGATCGAATCGCTCGACTCTATTGCGCGATTCGAAGCCTCGTAATCCGAGAGTTATTCGGTGTCGACGGGCAGACGCGAAGAGCGTTCGTGCAGGAAAAAGCTCTCGGTGTGACTCGAGGGAATCTGCTCGAACTTACGCGGCGCCTGGGTGAAGTCGAAGCAGTCGGAGATGCTGGTCGCGCGCTGGTCGGTCGTGTGCAGCGAGCCGAGGTCGAACGTATCTTCCATGAATCTCAAGATGCTGCCGAACTCGTACTGCGTGTGTGAGATGTAGCCGGGCTGGCCTTTTTGCGCTTCGCGCGCGTACGGCGAGACCACGATCATGGGCACTCGGAAACCCAGGCCGCCCCAGTGATCGAACGACGGCGGCGCGTAATTATCGTAGAAGCCGCCCCAATCGTCCCAGACGATCACGATTGCCGTGCTCTTCCAATACGAGCTCTCGCCGACTGCGTTGACGACGCTAGCAACCCACGAGGGGCCGTTATAGGCTGGCGACTGCGGATGATCGGAGTTGTTGCGGTCCGGGATGATCCAGGAAACCGCGGGGAGGTGCCCTTTGGAAATGTCTTTGAGAACGTTGGTCTCCGGGCTGATGACGTTCTTGGTCCATTCGGGCCCGTAGCGTACCGCCTTGATCGCATCGAAGGCGTTCCAAATGCCGCCGGGCGTGTTGATCAACGGCGTGTAGAATTTCCACGAGACCGACTTGGCGTCGAGCAGATCGCGCATCGTTGCGTAAGTGAAGCACGGGGAGGGACCCTTATTGTACTTCATTTCGATCGTGGATCCGGTCCACTTCAGATAGGACGTGACCGTGCCGGACGGAGCGTCGCATCCCCACGGCGAGCTCGTCGGAAAATCGACGATGCTCTCGGTGTCGCTCGGTTGATCGATGAGCGTCGAGCCGGCAATCAGATCCTGGTGCGCCGTAAAACTGGCACTCCCCTGAGTCTGGAACATCTGGTCGCCCAGGGCGTATTGTTGGGCCATGGTCCAATAGGGTTGGATTTCTGACGGATTGACGTACTGGTAGGCGGCAGTGTGGTTTCCGCTGCACTTGTTGCCGTTGAGGACGAACCCGTCCATCTTGCCGCCGTCGTAGTTTCTCAAGAACCCCGCATAACCATGGCCGAAATCGCAGCGTTCGGAGAGATCGACTTGCTTGAGCGCGATGTAGCTATAGCCGCTCCCGCTTTTTATCCGTCCTTGCGTCGCTCCGTACGCGTTCGGAAAGGTGGCGAAGAGATCGTCGAAGCTGCGGTTCTCCTGAATCATCACTACGATGTGTTTGATTACGGTGGAGCCGTGGTGGTCCGGAGGCGAGGGTGCGGGTGCTTGTTGCGGTATCGGCGCCGTGGCCGATCCGCCTCCGCACGACGCGGTGCAGAGAGCGGCAAATGCCACCATCAGCTGCGCGCAATACGTCCTCAGCCCGAACTTCCTCGCCATCCTTTCCTCTTTACTTTACCCCGGCTCGGTTAGTCCCTTGCCGGGGCCACGGGCTTAGTCGCTCTCCCCCACGTGCCGGTGCACGGCATTGAAGCTTCCCTTGAGCGCCCGCTCGGGGTTGTAATACGGCGGTTGCGTTGGTATCGGTAGCGGCCGGATGTGCAGCGTCTTGCAGTTCATCGGTGAGGGGAACGCGTTGACCATCGTGCCGGGGATCTCGGCGAGCGAGGGTGAGTTGGGTAACGCGCTGCCGTCCAGCTTCGAGAGGTCGAACGCGCCGGCGAGATCGGATATCGCCGTGCTGCGATAATCACGCGGCCCGTACGGTGAGACGGAGGCCTCATCGGGGAGCGACGCCATCGAGGGAACGCCGAAAACGGCCTCGACGAACTTCGCTACCGATGCCGTATCGCTGTAGTCGGTGACCACGCCGCCCGAAAGCGCGTACGGCGAGATAACAATGAACGGCAGCCGCTGCCCGTCACCGCAGGCGAAGCCATCGTTGCATTGCTCGAAGGCATTCGGGGAGACGTGATCGTAGAATCCACCGCCGTCATCCCAGGCAATCAGGATCGCCGAGTCCTTCCAGTACTTGCTCTGGGCGATTGCGTTCACATAGGTCGCGACGAAGGCCTCGCCGAGCTGCGCGTCGGTATTTCCGGGGCCCGGATGGTCATCGTCACCGAGATAATCTTGCTGCACGAGCGGATTCTTGCTCGCCGGCTTCCAGCCGAAGTGATTCTTTTTCGAGCCCTTGATGAAGAAGAGACCGTTGGCGGGCAACGTTCCGTTCTTGATTTGCGATAGGACGCTCTCGGTCGTGCCGACGTTCGACCAATAGGCCGCATTCTTGCGAATGTAGTCGAAGTATTGCGGCGCATTGTGGTGGGCGACGTAGCCAGGGTTGGCCTTGGCACCGCGGCTGTCGACGAAGCCCTCTTGCGCCCACATCCACGGGATCGCCGGAGCACCCGAATCGGCGACAACCTTCAAGTCGTCGATCACCTTGCCGGGCTTACTCTCCGCGGTGCTCGCCGCCGCCGCTCCTCCGAGCGTCATGCCGAGCGTCGCATAGCTCTGCGGAATCTGGACCGTGGAGTCGTTTCCGGTATATGGTCCTGCCCAGGGGTCGAGGTCGCCGTTGATCGGGACGCCGGGTCCTTCGCTCGAATTCGAGCCTTCGCTCGGGAAGCGCTTCTGCTGAGAGATGCCGGCCTGGCCGGCGAACATCGCGACGTTCCCGGGTGACGACGGTCCGGTCTCCGACTGAAAGTAGTGGTCGAAGAGCGCGAAGTTCTTGGCGTACATCCAGAGATATGGAATCGTGTCGCAATCGTAGACCGCCATCGTGGTCAAGCCGTACTGGCGCGCGATGCTACGCTTGACTCCGTAGTTCTTGATGTTGTCGAGCTCCTCGCCCGCGAGAAAGTTATTCATCGCACCGCCGTTGAATTTGTTCTCGAGGATGTAGCGGTCTTGATCGGGCCCCAAAACGTCGGGGTTGTTGATCTTGAAGACGCTCTGCATCTGCTTGGCGACGAAATCGTATTGCGAGTAGCCGTGCGTCTTTGCAAGTTTCGTTCCGAGGTTCTCGGTATTCGGATAGGTTCCGAAGTAGTTATCGTACGAGTGGTTCTCTTGGAAGATCACGAAGACGTGTTTGATCTTTTTGTTGAGGCGTTGGACGAGCATGACGTGCGTTTGCGATGTCATACGCGCCGATTCGCTCGTACCGGCGATCGAGCTGGGGAGCGCCGAAGACGCGCCGTTGCAGCCCGCGAGCATCGATGCGGCGATTGCCGTCGCCGTCAACGATGTGGTGAAGCGTCGAAGTTGCATTCGTTTGCTCCATGCGGCGAAGTGAACAAAAGGGACCTTCGATCAGGCTTCGTCGCAACGGTCCGCGCGGCTCGTTAACGAACCGTAAATTTATTCAACCGCGGATTATCGCGGCGTGGCGGGAATCTGCGTGCGGCGGGAATCCGCGTGCGGCGACGGCGCCGGCTGCAAATGCCAAGAGTGCCGAAACGATCATCGCGCCGCGGAACCCGGCGACGTACGAGCCGGCGCTCGTCACGAGGATGCCGAGCGCCGCGATGCCGATCAAACCCGCGGTTCGCGCCACCGCGTTGTTGATGCCGGAGGCAACCCCGGCATGTTCGACCGGCACGGCGCCCATCACGGTGGTGGTGAGCGGCGCGACGAAGAGCGCGCCGCCGAAGCCGAGGATCGTGGCGGCCGGAAAGAACGTCGTCCAATACGACCCGTCGTTTCCGGGGAGCGCGAATGCGAGAAAGCCGAGAGCGGCGAGCGCGGCGCCGGCGATCAGCGGCGTCCGGGCGCCGATCCGGGCGACGAGTCCACCCGACCAGCGGGACGAGATAACCATGATGAAGATGAATGGGAGGAGCGCACCGCCGGCGGCCGTCGGTGTGTAATGGTGCACGTTGATGAGCACGAACGGAATGAAGTAGAGGCTTCCGCCGATCGCGGTGTAGAGCAGGAACGTATAGATATTGGCGGCGCTGAAGCTGCGAGAGGCAAAGAGATCGCAGCGCACCATCGGATCGGTCGCGCGGCGCTCGGCGAGTACGAAGAGCGCGAGCACGACGATACCCGCCACGGCGACCCCCAGCGCCGGGGCGGAGAAGCGGCCCGCGTTCATCTCGATCAATCCGTAGACGAGCAGCGCCAAGCCCAGCGTCGCGAGCGTCGCGCCGGTTACATCGATCCTTCGGACGGCGGACTCGTCGCGGCTCTCGGGGACGCGCAGGGCAAGGATGAGCAGCACCACGATCGCGATCGGCACGTTGATCAGAAAGACGTATCGCCACGAAAAGTCCTGGGTGAGCCAACCGCCGATAACCGGTCCGAGCGCCGAGGTCAGCGCGCTAAAGCCCGACCATAGGCCAATCGCGCGGCCGCGCGACTGCTCGTCGTAGGCCGCGCTGAGAAGGGATAGGCTTCCCGGCGTCGCGAGCGCGCCGCCGATGCCCTGAATGCAGCGCGCGGCGATCAACGCCTCGATGCTGCCCGCGAGGGCGCAGGCGAGCGAAGCGATCGCGAAAAGACCGATGCCGATCGCAAAGATGCGTTTGCGTCCGTAGATATCGCCGAGCGCGCCGCCGAGCAGAATCAACGCCGAGAGGAAGAGCGCGTACCCTTCGATCACCCACTGCGTCTGCCCGGCGGTCGTGTGGAGCTCGCGTTGAATCACCGGCAACGACACGTTGACTGCAGTGCTGTCGATGAAGGCCATCGCCGAGCCAAGAATCGCGGCGATCAGCACCCAGGCAATCTTCACGTCTCCGGCCTTCCCGGTGATGCAGTCGCTTCCTATCGCGTGCAGAAGTACCGGCGCGTGAGCTCGATTCTCGATCGCCCTCTGCGCGCCGGCATACTCGCGGCGGCCGACAACGCGTTCGTTCGCCGCGCCGTGACGCGATACGGAATGCGTTTGGGCGCGCGGCGATTCGTAGCGGGCGAGAGCGTCGCACAGCTCCTTGCGGCGGCGCACGCCGCAAACGCCGAAGGCTTCGCGGTCGCCGCAACGCTGTTGGGTGAGAGCGTGCGCGATCGAGACGAAACGTTGGCCGTGACGGCCGAGTACTGCCGGTTGCTCGAAGCGTTCGCGCAAGGAGGATTCGATGCAAACGTCGCCTTTAAGCTGACGCACGTCGGGCTCGACATCGACACCGAGTTGGCGTTTGAGAATGCCTCGACCATCGTTGCGGCCGCGGCGAAGTACGGCAACACCGTCCGGATGGACATGGAACAATCGCGCTACGTCGACCGCACGCTCGAGATCTATCGCCGGTTGCGCGCCGATCGCGCCAACGCCGGTTTCGTTTTGCAGTCGTATCTCTATCGGAGCGAGGGCGACCTCACCGCGACGATTTCGCTCGGACCCAACGTTCGGATCGTCAAGGGAGCCTATCTGGAGCCGCCGGAGATCGCGTATCCCCACAAGCGCGACGTCGACGCAAACTACCTCAAGCTTGCCGAGCTCGCGCTTTCGAACGACGGCTACACGGCGATTGCCACCCACGACCCGCGGATCGTCGAGCACGTCACCCGATTCGCCGCCGCCCGGGGCTTGCCCAAGAAGGGCCGCTTCGAGTTCCAGATGCTCTACGGGATTGCGACCCCGCTCGCGCGCAGAGTCCTCGATCGCGGCTATCGAATCCGGCTCTCGATCCCGTACGGCGAGTACTGGTTTCCGTACCTCATGCGGCGGCTCGCCGAACGCCCGGCGAACGTCGCGTTCTTTCTCAGGGGCGCGTTCTCTCCGAACACGTAACCGAAAAACAAAGGACGATTAGTGATACGAGGCATCTGGTCGGCCGTTCTCACCCCAATCGATCGCGATTGCTCGCCCGATGCCGCTCTCGCGGTTCCTTACTACCGGGGGTTGTTGGAGCGCGGCTGCGACGGAATCAACCTGCTCGGCACGACGGGCGAGGCGATGTCCTTCGGAGTGCCGCAGCGCCTGCGGTTTATGGAAGCGATCGCCGCAAGCGGTCTGCCGATGGGGCGCGTCATGGCCGGTACCGGCGCGGCGTCGATCGCGGATGCGGTGGAACTAACGCGCGGTGCATTCGGGTGCGGATTCGCAGCCGCGCTCGTCATGCCGCCGTTCTTCTTTCGCGACGCCACCGACGACGGAGTCCTTGCATTCTTCGAGAGGCTCTTCGGGCGAGCGAATCCGCCCCGGAAAGGCGTGCTGCTTTACAACTTTCCGCGGATGGGGATCGCATTTCGCCCGGCACTCGTCGAGCGGCTGCTCGAGCACTTCCCCGAAACGATTGCCGGCATGAAGGATAGCTCGAACGACGCGCGGCTCCAGAGCGAACTGCTCGCGCGCCATGAGGACTTTGCCGTGTTGCCGGGGTCGGAGAGCGATCTGCTCGCCGCGAAGCGTCGCGGCGTCGCCGGCTGCATATCCGGCAGCGTCGCGCTCTGGCCGGAGCTGGCCGCGGCAGTCTTCGAGCACGGCAACGAGTCGCAGGATCGCGAGCTCACGGAGCATCGGAACTCGCTCGACGGCCTGCCGTTCATTCCGGCGGTGCGTAGACTCGTCGCACGCGAACGCGGCGAGCCCGCCTGGGAGCGCGCGATGCCGCCCCAAGCGTCGCTCGCAGGCGACGAGACCGCGTTACTGCAGCGCGAAGCCCGTTAGATTACCGTTCTGGTCGGAGCAGTAGACCCAGCCGTTTGCGACGATGGGGCTCTGCCAGTGCACCGGGCCGATCGATTTCGGGTGCGTCGCGCTGCTCCAAAGCTCGGTGCCGTTGGTCGCATTAAGCGCGACAATCGCGTTGTCGAACGCAACGAAGACGATGCCGTTGGCGACGACGGGAGACGTGCCCTCGCCGCCAGTCTGCGCGGGACTCGCATGCCAGATGCCGACGAGCTGGCTCTGCCCGGATCCGTTCGTCTCGAGACGATATGCTTGCACGACGTCGGAGAAACCCATGAAGAGCCATGTGTTGCTCGAAGCGTCGCTCCAGACTGCAGGCGTCGAAAAGAGCGCCCCCGGCAGGTCGAGCAGCTGCAGCTCGTTCCCGACGCCGGGTAGCGCGGCGCGATTGAGCAGCTTCAGAACGGCATCCTTACCGCCTTCGGTCATCATCCACGGCGTCTGGCTATTCGGCTGCTGCGGCAAGATCGTCGGCGAAGTACTCCCGAGATCGACGTCGCCGTCCTGGAGTTGCTTGTAGTTGGTTGGGGTGTAGCTGCCGACAAGATCGGAGAGGTCGGCGCTGAGCGCCACGACCGAATCGCCGTAATCGACACCGCCGGTGTTGGCGTCGAAGTCGCCGTTGCCCGTCGCGGCGTAAACGCGGCCGTTCATGGATGGGTCGGAGTCGACGACTGCGCCGCCGCGCGCCCAAATGCCCGAGCGCTGCGACCCGCAGCCTCCGCCGCTTAGCAGCTGGTGCTTATCGCTGCAGAGCGAGTTGAAGACGGTCTTCTTGCCGGTTTTAATGTCGATCGCGACGACGTGCCCGTCGTACGGAGTGCCGTCGCCGTTGTAGCCCGAGATCGTGGCGTAGAGATAACCGTTGGCGACGTTGAGCGGCGATTCGTTCGCTTCGGTCGCCGGTATCAGGGTGATCTTCGCCGGAAAGCCGCCGGCATGGATCTCGTGTCCGTTGTTTGCCTTGAGCTTGTGAACCCGGCCGTCGACCCCCGGCGCGAAGATCGCCTTGCCGCCCGGTTCGGCCGCAGGAGTTGAATGAGTATAGTTGGGTCCGTGCGTTGCAAAGTGCCAGAAGATTTTTCCCGACGACGCTTCGATCCCAAAGGTCTCGCCGCTGAGCGTCGTTTGAAAGAGCATCGTATGATAGAAACGCCCGACGCGAACGTGCTGCACGAGGATCGGCGTAGAGTCGGCGACCGATCCGAGCGAAGTCTGCCACTTCTCGCGAAGCCGATGAACGTTCCCGACCGTCAGCATCTTTTCGTCGGAGTTAAAACTACTGCGTGCCGGATCGAATCCGAAGACGGGCCAATTGGTCGCGCCTGCGGGGAGGAGCGTCGTGGCGATCAGGCCGGCGACGAGGGCCGGCATCGAAAACACTCTAGCCATGGCGTCAGATTGGACGAGCTCGCGACAAACGCCTCGGAGCGGCTTTGCACATAAACCCCAGGTCTGCACAAAAAGTGCTAAGATCGAGCGAGGAGGCCACGCTTCCACCTGGCGGGGATCGGCGAAAACTGGTCCCCTTTGATTTTGCACCGCCCTACTGCTGCTGCGACTTACGTTCTTTACTCCTAGGAAAACGCTCTCGCACGACCTATTTCTTGAAGGGATGGATATAGCCGACAACGAGATCATCGCTCGCCTCGATTCCCTTCGGGAGGGGCAGACCGATAATTGGACCCTCTTACGCGATCTTCAGCGGGGGCAGAGGCTGATCGTGAAAGCTCTCCGCCAGATGATTCAAGAAAATCGTCGATCTCATCGCACAAGCCCTGAAGGCGCAGGTCGCAAGCAAGATCATCCAAGCCCCCAGGTGGCAGCGCCCGCGCCGGAGGCGCACCCCGAAGGCCGTCGAGACTAAAAGCCTCGTCGCTGAAACCGCTCATACCGCGGCCTCTACGGCGCTACCTACGACGCGGCGTGTTCCAATACGGGCTCTTGCACTTTGGGCAGACCATCGGTTCCTCGTCTTTGTTGCGAGGAACCCATTCGTGTTCGCAGCGCTCGCAGCGGTAACCCCAAATCCTGACCTTCGGCATGGCCTCATGCTATACCTAAAGAGAATATCCGTCAAGTATGACCTCCAAGGGTTGACTAGATATATACCTAGTGGTAATATATTCGTATGGATACTCGGGAACAACGCGGAATCGCTCTCGCCAAGGCCAAGGCCCTCAAGCAGAAGGGTGCCCTCTGGGTCGTCCCCTCGCAAAGCGGTGCGAGCACCTACGTCGTGGAGCCGAACGGCCAGCTTCCCAACTGCACCTGCCCCGACTACGAAACGCGGGGAATCAAGTGCAAGCACCTCTACGCGGTCGAATACACCGTCCGCCACTCGGTGAACTCCAACGGCGAAACGACCGTCGAACAGACGATGCGGGTGACGTATCGCCAGAATTGGGCCGCGTATAACGCCGCGCAGACCGTCGAGAAGGAGCGCGTAGCGGGCCTTCTGCATGGCCTCTGCTCCGCTATCGACAACCCGGTTAACAAGAACGGGCGTCCGCGCCTTCCGCTGTCCGACGCGATCTTCTGCGCCGTTATGAAAGTCTACGGCGGAACGTCGGGACGCCGCGCTATGGTCGATATGCAAGAGTACGCAGAGAGCGGATATATCGACAAGGCTCCCCATTTCAACAGCATCCTGAGCATCCTGGACAACCCGGAGGTTACCCCGATTCTCAATGCTCTGATCGAGGAAAGTGCGCGACCGCTCCAGCAAATCGAAACTGATTTTGCGGTCGATTCGTCCGGCTTCTCTAGCTGTATCTACGACCGCTGGTTTAGCCACAAGTACGGTCGGGAGCTTTCGCGGTCCCAATGGGTCAAAGCGCACGTTATGATCGGAACGACCACCAACGTCGTGACGAGTGTTCGCGTGACGGGCTCTCGCAGCGCGGATAGTCCGCAACTACCCGCCCTCCTCAACGCGACCGGAAAGCGGTTCGCCGTTAAGACCCTCGCTGCCGACCGCGCATATATCAGTCACGACAACCTCGATGCTATCGACGCGGCGGGCGCGTTCCCGCTGATTCCGTTTAAGTCCCACCACAACCCCACGGGAGCGCGCCAAACGCGGGACGGGAAGCGGCGCTACTCCCCGGAGAGCCGAGCCCTCTGGCAGCGTATGTTTAACTTTTTCACCTATAACCGCGAAGAATTCCTCAAGCACTACCATCAGCGGTCTAACGTGGAGGCCACCTTCTCGATGATAAAGGCCAAGTTCGGCTCTCGCGTTCGCGCCAAGACGCCGACCGCCCAGGTCAATGAGGTTCTCGCAAAGGTCCTCTGTCATAACCTCTGCTGCCTCGTTAGCGCGATCTTCGAGCTTGGAATCGACGCGAAGTTTTGGCATATCGAATCAGTCGCCTAAAGCAACGCGTCCTCGGCTACGCGCCGCGCGTCCGAGTCAAGGTCGTCGGCAATCTCGCGAAGGCGCCCGATGGTATTTGGGAAAACGCTTGCCCAACTCTTAGTGCTGGCGCCTGCAAGTTCAGATTCCATGCGATCCTTAATCTTTTGGTACTGTGATCGGAATCGTGAAAAGAACTCGCGCGAAATGACACCGGACGCTTCGGTGACATCCTTGCATTCGTCGGCAAAGTCGCGGATTTCTTTGGCGAGCAAACGCGCCGCCGCCCGAAGCCTCGTCGGGGTCGCTCTGCGTTCCCACTCTGCTGCTTTGCTTAGAGCCGCTTCACGCTCAGTGAGAGCGTCCTTGCGATCTCCTTCGCTTTGCTCCAAAGACGCCGCGCTCTCCTGAAGCTGTAGCGACAGACCGACGCCTTTTAGCCGTTCTCTCCCCAAGTCGGCTTCCAGGCCCTCAATGGTCGCGGTCGTGCGCGATGCGTCACGATTCTTGGCCGAAGCAAAACCGACTGAGACCCCAAAAATGACAGCGGATAACGCGATTAAGACCCAGGGCGACGTAGTCGCTACCATAGCGCCCCAGTCGTGAGCCTTGGCCCAAAGCAACTGAAGGAGGGCGAGCACCCCGCCACTGACGATGATCGCAATGGCACCGTCCAAGATCGGACTACCCGTAGTAAGTTTTCCCATGCCGCCCCTATCCGCCAAGCCGCTCGGGGCTCCCCCGCGTTGGGCATCACTCGGCTCCCAATGCGGGGTTTTTGTGCAGACCCGGGGTTCTTGTGCAAAGCCCCTCGGAGCGTAGGATTTAGGCGCGCCGAGCTTCAAGCTCGCCGTATGGCTGAGGGCGACGCTCGCGATATGACGCCGCCGGTCGAGAAAGTCGTCGTCGACGTTCCGGGCTGGCAGCAGGTTCGCCCCCGCATCCCCGACACGCAGCAGCGCCGGACGCTGGAGAAGCGCCGCAGCATCCGCGAGATCGTCTTCGGCATGCAAGACGGCATTCTGACGACGCTGGGCATCATCACCGGCGTCGGCGTGGCCGAAGGCGAGCGCGCAGCGGTCTTCATCAGCGGCTTTCTCGCACTGCTGGCCGGCGCGCTCTCGATGGGCGTCGGCGAGTATCTGGGCCGGAAGTCGGAGCGCGAAGTCGTTCGGGCGACGATCGACCTCGAAAAGCGCGAGATGGCCGAGGATCCGCAGGGAGAGTTCACCGAGCAGGTCGCGTTCTACAAGCTCAAGGGCTTCAGCGCCGATGAAGCCCAGATGATCGTCAAGCGCTTGACGCAGCATCCCGACATCTATCTCTACGAGATGGTCCGCGACGAGTTCGGAATCGATCCGCGCGAAGCCGAGGACGCGGGGTTGCGCGGTCCTCTATCGATGAGCGTGTCGTTCGCGCTCGGTTCGCTGCTGCCGATCATCGCGTTCATGCTTCCGCTTTCAATCGGTGCGTCGGCGTTGGCCTCGTTGCTCTTTGCGCTCGCGGGACTCTTCGGCGTCGGTTACTACGCGGGAATGCTCAGCGAGCGAAATCCGCTCGGTAGAGGCATCGAAGTCGCGCTCTATGGCTGCGGCGTCTTCATCATCTCGTATCTCGCCGGCCACTTCATTCCACCGCTCTTCGGACACGCACCCGTCTCGGTCGGCGGTTGATGGCGGCGCTCGCGCACGCGCTCGTCGCCGGGTTCGCGCAAGCCGGTCTCTTCTTTTGGGACAGCCTCTTCGGTCTGATTTTCGGCTTTCTCGTCTCGGCGATCGTCCAGGTTATGCTCGCGCCCGCGACGATGCACCGCTACCTCGGCCCGGGCATCAAAGGCGTGCTCTACGGCGCAGGCTTCGGCATCATCTCGTCGGCTTGTTCCTACGGAGCGGCCGCGGCCGCCCGCGGTTTCTATCGAATGGGCGCCGACATTCGCTCGGTGCTCTCATTCCTCGTCGCCTCGACGAACATGAACCTGGCGATCCTGATTCTCTTTTGGTCGCTGCTCGGCTGGAAGTTCGCGTTCGCGGAGTTTTTCGGCGGCATCATCATCATCGTCGTCGTCACGCTCGGATTCACGGCATTCTTTCGCAACGGCGAGCTCGCGAACGCGCAACGGGAGTATTTGAGCGAGTCGACGGGCGGCGAAGACGCCGAGGGATCGTGCGCGCACCACGGCGGCGAATCGAAGGTACGTGGGTGGGACGCGGTCGCCGCGACCGCGATCGCCGACGTACGCATGTTGCGTACCGAACTCGTCGTCGGATACTTGATCGCGGGCTTCGCTGCGGCGCTCGTGCCGCCGGGGTGGCTTGCCGGCGCACTGCACGCGGTCGGATCCGTTCCATTCGTGGGTTACCTGCTACTGCTGATCGTCGGACTGTTGATCGCGGTGGCGACCTTCGTCTGCTCGATGGGAAACGTACCGGTCGCGCGTTTTCTCGCTAACGCCGGCATACCGTTGGGCGCGAACACGACCTTCATCTATGGCGACCTGTTGATTCTGCCGCTGATCGCGATCTACCGAAAATCGTTTCCGGCGCGGGTGACGTGGACGTTCGTCGGACTGTTCACTATTGGAGCGATCCTTGCGGGTGCCGCGATGGAGCGTCTGATCGGCAGCACGCTCGGCGGCACGGCCATGGGCTCGATGGCGATCAACGACCGGTTCACACTGGTCTCCAACCTCGCCGCGCTCGTGGCGGTCGTTGCGGTCGCGCTCGCGTCACGCGCCGTTCCGCGACGCGTTAATTCGAGTGAGTAGCCTCAGGGCGGCGGCAGGGGGAGCCGCCGCCCGCAATCTGCCGGCCTCGATCGCCCGTTAATCAAGGGCAGTGCAGAACCATAACCGCAGCGAAGGATGGCGCCGTGGAAGAGGCAGGCCGGCTCCTCGACCGAGTGCAGGCCCGTGATGCCGCCGCATTCGAGGTCCTCTACGACCAATACCACCGGCTCGTATACGGACTCGCGATGCGCGTGCTCTCCGACCCCGCCGCCGCCGAAGACGTAACCCAAGCGGTGTTTCTCAAGGTTTGGAGCGAGCCGCGCCTTTTTCGCGGGGGCAACTTCGGCGCGTGGATCGCACGGGTCGCGCGTAACCGCGCCTTCGATCTGGTGCGAAGCCGCGCGGTGCGGGCGGAGGGCGAGTTTCCCGAATCGATGCCGGTCGACGATGCCCTCGAAGAGACGGCTCTGGCGCGCATCGACGGCGAGCGAGTTCGCGACGCGCTCGCGCAGCTTCCGCCCGAACAACGCGAGCCGATCGAGCTTGGGTTCTTTGGGGGAATCACGCAAGAACAGATCGCGCGGCAGACCGGCTTGCCGCTTGGAACGGTAAAGACGCGGATTCGCACCGGCCTGCGCCGGCTGCGCAGCGCCCTCGAAGGGGCGGTGACGGCATGATCTCGCATGACGAAATGCTCGACAACGTCACCGCGTACGCGCTGGGTCTCTTGCCGGCGTCAGAAGCGGCCGCCGTCGCCGCGCATATGGAGACGTGCGAATCGTGCCGGGAGGAGTACCGGTTCCTTCATCCGGCGGTGACGGCGCTCGCATACTCGGCCGAAGCCAGCGCCGATCCGGCGACCGGCGCCACCGCTGCGAGCCCGCTGATGAAGGCGCGCATCATGAAACAGGTGCGCTCCGAGGCCGCGCCGCGGCGAACGACGTGGGTCTGGCCGGCCTATGCGGTGGCCGCCGCCTGTCTGGCGATTGCGATCGCTACCGGCCTCGTCGATCTCTCGCTGAACGGAAAGCTCGACCGCGACCGCGCGCAGAGCGCCGTGCAGGCACAGACGATCGCCGACCTTACGGCCCCCGATGCGCGGCGCCATCGGTTCGCCGGCGGCGAGGTCCTTACGCATGGCGACCGGCTCTATTTGACGATGCATGGCCTCCCCGCGCCCCCCGCTGGGCACGTCTACCAGGCGTGGACCCTCGCGAAGGGCGCGAAGAAGGTAGCGCCGTCAAAAACCTTCGAACCGAGCGCGGGCGGCGTCGCCGTCGTGCCGCTTCCCGAAGCGGCGACGACGCTTGCGGCCGTCGCCGTCAGCGTCGAACCGGCCGGCGGCTCGATGCAGCCGACGACCAAGCCGATCGCCCTCGTTACCCTTTAGGAGTCGGATAGACTCCTAGGGTCCGCCAGTGCGGCGCAATCCAAGACGGCCGCGCGCGCGTTTTATTGAGGAATGTCTTACTCCCTAGAGCCTCTGCTTGGAAAGGAACCCATGAAGAATTTGCGATTGACCGCCGCGTTGGCGGTCGTTCTGGCGTCGATCGGCACGGGTGTCGCTTGGGCGAAACTCATGCCGAACGTCGTCAACGAACCGACCCGCTTCTCAGGTTCGTGTTGCGTTTATACCGGCGCGCCCGCACTCGCCGTAACGCTGTCGATGGTCGAGGCCGGCGGCGGCCCCAGCAGTTTCAGCACCGCTGCGCTGCTCAAGACGTTGGCCGGCTCGCACTTTGATGCCGAAGTCGCGAAGCTGACGACCCAGTATGGCAAAGACCAGGTCGCCCAATTTCTCAAAACGTTCGACTTCGTCGTGAACGACTCGCTGAAGATCGTTACCGCGAAGAAGATCGCCCTACCGGCCAAGCCGAGTCCCGATCCGAAGGACGGCGCGGCGCTTGCCGGTGCGTTGTGGGCGGCGGGTCAGAGCGGCGAAGGCTTCAACGTTGAGGTGATGCTCGATCGTGCCGTCTCGCATCCGATTCACGTCCAAGTGATGAAGGATATCGACGCGAAGTACGGTCTAGCTGCCGATGCGCAATACCATGCGATTCTCACCACCGCGATGAAAGATCTCGCAGCCGCCTACCATCTCAACAGCATGGGCCAGATGCAGAGCATGTAAGCAATACAGGCAAGGCAGGGCGGGGACGGCCCGCGACGAATCGCGCACCATGTACCCGTATCGCGCGGCCATCGCCGCCCTCTTTGCTGCATCGTTGCTGTTGAGCGCGTGCTCCGGTTCGAGTAACTCGAGCGCCGAGTCTTCGGCCTCTCCCGAAACCTCGGCGAGCGCGCCGCCTGAAGCGTCCCCGATGGAGTCGTCATCGCCCACAGCGTCGTCGGCTTCGATGGGAGGAGCGGCCGCCGCCTCTCCCGAGGCTAACGCAGGAACGCCGGTCTCTTACAGCGACATCGCGGGAACGTTCGGGCAGAAAGAGATTACCGAACTCGCCGCGTTGGGGGTTTTTGGAACGCCGAGCGGCGCCTTCAACCCGACCGGCACCATTACGCGAGGCGACTTCGTGAAGTGGCTCGTTCTAGCAAACAACGCCATCTTCTCGAACGCTTCCGGCAAGCAGATTGCAGCCTCGCAGGCGACCGCGTCGGCCTATCCGGATGTAGCCACGTCCCATCCCGACTTTCCGTATATCCAAGGCATGTACGACGCCGGCTTCGCGATCGGATTTCCGGACAAGACGTTCAAACCAAATGCGCTGCTGACGCACGAGCAGATGATCGCGATCAAAGAGAGTCTCGACCGCGGCGGCGTGCAGCAGTACTACGTAGCGAATTGGGATTCGACGATGCCGAACTGGAAGGACAAGGGCCAAATCAACAAGCAGTTCCGCGGGGCGATCGCGGAGGATTACGGGCTCGATCGGACGGCGGTCATCAACTGGTCGCATCCAAACCTCGTCATCGACAACGTTCCGCGCACGTTTGGAGCGATCGCGATGTTCCGCCCGCAGCAGCCCGTAACGCGGGGCCAAGCCGCATTGGTGCTCTGGAAGATGGGTGCTCACACCGATAAGGTCGCGAACCCAACGCCGGAGGATCTCCCGCGCAGCGCGGCCGACGCACTCGCTCCGGCTAGTCCGACACCAACGCCATGATACGCACGTTCGCCGCGATCCTCGCGTTGACGGCCCTGCCGATTAGCGCGACCGCAGCCTCAAGTGGATTGGCGTGGGATGCGGTCATGAAGTTTTCGATGGATGCCGATCCGTCGTCGTTACAGCCGGGTTCGTTCGATTCCGACTTTGCCGCCGCGGCGGCGGTCCAAGCACCGGATCAGGGCGGAGGCGGCGGGATCTTCAATCAGATGCACAAGGCTGCGGCGATGGCGCAGGCCATGCAGCAGATGATGAAAACCGGCACGGCCGAGCACCATTACCTTGCCGGTTCGAAAGAGCGCATCGACCGTCTCGCCTTTCAAACCGCGACGATCGTCGATTGCGCCGCTCGGACGATTACGACGCTCGATCTGCGCCGTAAGACCTACCGCGTCGAGTCGATGGACTCGTCGTCATCGGGCTCCAGCGGAGGCGGATCGGGCGGAGGGAAATTTTCCGACGACGGCAGCCGCGTGGCGATATCCGTGACCAACACCGCGCTCGGCGCGCGCGACGTCGGAGGGCTGGCGACGAATGGCTACCGTTCCGATATGGTCATGACCACGACGAAGCCTTCGGGTGAGTCGCAGACCGTGAACGGCAACTTGCTTGGCTATTACTCCAACGAATCAAGTCCGGCTCTCAACTGCTCCGGCGGAGGGGAGAGTGCGCCGGCCGGCGGCGCTGCGGGCATGGCGATGATGGGCCAGTACGCGCTCGCTATGCGCGCGCTCGCCGCTCGCGGCATGAGTTCGCGATTCAGCATCAAGCAGAGCGGTCCGCCACTTCCGCTCGGCAAGCTCGCGATGTACGACGCGATGACGTTTGGGCAGAGCGGGCACTCGGTTACGGTTTCAACGGAACGCGGGAACCTGCGACCGATCGCTGCGAACGACGCTGCCTTCAGCATTCCGACGGACTTCACGCGACAACAATAGCGCGACGTTGCCGTGAAGTACGTGCTTTTCTACGAGTCGTCGCCCGAGGTGCTGGAGAAGGCGCCGATCCACGGGGCAGCCCATCGCGCGCACTGGCAGTCGTTCTTGTCGAACGGGACGCTCTTGATGATCGGGCCGTTTTCGAATCCGCGTGAAGGCGCCCTCGGGATCTTTACGACACGTGGAGCGGCCGAAGAGTTCGCGGCGGCAGATCCGTTCGTGCTCAACGGCGTCGTGGAACGCTGGCACGTGCGCGAATGGATGGAGGCGGTCTCCCCCTGATGCGGCTGGTTGCCGCCGCGCTGGTACTCTCGTGCGCCGCCTGTAACTCTGCCGTAGCGCCCGCCCGAACCGTTACGAACGCGAGCGTCGCGTCGAAAACGATTTCGCGTGCTGCGACGAGCGTCTATCAGCCGCTGGCGGCCGGCGATTTCTGGACGTATACTTGCAATAATCTCTTCAAGATCGAGGATCGGGTCGTCGGAAAGTACGACGTCGGAAAGCACGCGACGTTCGCGCTCTCGCTCCAAATCCCGAGTTCGCCCACGAAGTCGACGAAGATCGTCGAACTGCTCGCCAACGACGTGCACGGCAACACCTGGATCTACGGCTACCTCGTCGCCGGCAAAGTGCACCCGGTAACCGCGCATGAGGTCGTGGCGGCGTCGCCCGTCAAGGGCAAGCATTATAATTATCCGTCTCCCAAGGGCAGTACGGTCGAGCGCATCTTCAAGGAGTTCGAAGCTACGAACAAGACGCCGCTCGGAACTTTTTGGGTGGCGGCGTACTTCGAGAGCAACGCGACGCACAACTATGGATACTCGCTCGGTCGCGGCGTGATGGAGGAAGACCACGGACCGAACTATCGCTACGACTGCTTGATCGAGAAGTACGTTCTCAAGTAGCGCGTCATAGCACGGGCGAGTTTGGCCGCATACCTTCTCGCGGCATCCGCATCGCTGGGGCGACCGGCAAGCGGTCGTTTTTCGCATCGAGCGGATGAGCGACGATTCGATAGTCGAACTCCACCCTCGAGCGTCCACCTTCGCCCTCGCGTACCTGGAAAGCCGAGACCGCCTTCGAGCTCACGTAGAGGCCGCGTGTCTCTCCGAGCGGTGTAAGGAAAACGTAATACCAGCGATGATCCATCACTGCAACGAAAGCCGGATCGATCGCGACGTTCGCGACGCCGGCGGCCAGTCGCGCAGTGCCGACGTCTTCGATGGTGGCCGTGGCCGATTCGGCCGCGTAAGCGAGAACGTGCTGACCGTTGCCGTTAGTATGCCGAGTGCGAACGCTTTTGACAACTGCGCCCCCGGTGCATGCTAGGGTCGCGTTGTAATCGATGGTGCATAGCCCGTCGGTTGAGGCGTTGTACCCCTCAAAGATGTAGGTGCTCGAACTGTCTGCTTTCGCCTCGAGCGCCTCATAGAGGTTGGTAGTATCGGCCGATTCCGAATAGACGCCGTCGCCGCTGCCCGACGACTTGCCGGACTGGATACCCGCAACGCCAGAGCCCGCTGACGCGGTGGAATGGCCTTCGACGCCGTTGTTGCTCGACGACGTACCATAGACTCCTTGGCCATTTGAGGAACGCCCGTATACGCCGTGAGCCGAGCCGCTCGTGCCGGTGCTGATGCCCGACGTACCGGAGTTTCCGTTGGTGGCGCTCGTGACCCCGTGAACGCCGTCGGCGCTTTCGGCCGTGCCGTAGACGCCCCAGGTGCTGCTGCCGGTGGAACTGCCCTCGAGACACGCCGTGCCGCTGCTGCAACTGAACGTCTTATTCCTCGCCGGTAGCGCGCGCTCGGCGCGAACGACAGCGAAGCTCGAGAACGCAACGACCACGCCGACGGCAATCATTCCGATTACCGCCGAGCGATTTAGCCGAGTGGTGGATTGTGACATCGTTTGAGTCTCCTTTCGAATCTCCGTGCCCAGAGGGGCTACGGGGCTAAGGCAAAGAGGATTCCGTCGTCGTTCGTTCCGCCGACGTCGGGTCGTGCCGTAGAGTGTGCGTGTAGAACCGCCAAGCCGCAACCTGCCGGCATCGCCGCGCCAGCGCAAACGATCGATGCGCATCGAACTGAAATTAAAGTTGTCAACCGGCACCTCCGTGTTGAACCGCGATGCGACCGGCCATCGCCATGATCGTGAGCATGGGATTGACGCCGCTCGATTGAGGAAAGACGGAAGCGTCGGCGACGAGCAGATTCTCGTAGCCCCATACGCGGCCGGTCGGGTCGACGACCGATCGCTCTGGATCGGAGCCCATTGCGCTCGTTCCCATTTGATGCGCGGAGAATAGAATCTGCCGATTCGGCGCGACGCCGATCGCGCGAAGACGTTTCGCAAACGCATCGCGATAGCTCGAGGTCCAAGCGGCTCGCTCCACCTCGATCGGATTCGTATGGAGCGTCATCATGCGCGCGGCACCGGCCGCGAACCCGAGATCGAAGAGACCGGTCAGACCTGCCAGCAGATTCTCTCCGTCGAAATGCGAGGGGCGATAGTGGACGGCGGCTTCGGCGTCGAGATCGATCGAACCCGGGTCGCGGTCGCGCGTGAGGGCAAACATCGTCGAAACGTTGCGAAAGCGTTCCATGAGCTCGGCATGGCGCGTGCGGCTCTCCCACGGAAGTGCGAGCGCTGCCATGCCGGGATGTGCCGGCGCGACCTCGACCTTCGCACCGTAATTGCCGGCGCGGTAATTGAATGCATCCGAGTAGACGCTCTGCATCGGTCCGATCCACGGCTCGATCGGAGAATCGAACTCGGCGATTGCGGCAGCGACGGGATGCAGGAAGAGCCGCTTACCGAGCAGCGGACTCCGTATGCCGCTGCGCGCCAACACTCCCGGCGTGCGAAGCGAGCCGGCGCAGACGACGACGAGGTCGGCTTCGACCTCGAACTCTCGCGATTCGTCGACCGCGCCACGTTGAAGGACGCTTACGCTCCGCGCCCGGGCTCCGTTCGTTGCGATGCGTGCGGCGGTCGCGTTGGCGTATATCGCCCCGTCGCTCTGCGCGACGTCGTGCAGAAAGGTCGCGGCCGTCGAATGCTTCTTAGCATACGCGCAGCCGTAGCCGCAGTAGCCGCAGCCGTCGCCGCAATCGGCAGCGGCGTTTCGTGGTGTCGCGGCAGCGTGGACGCCGAGATTCCGCGCGCCGTCGAGGATGACGCGATTGTTCGCATTGTGGTGTGCGGCCGGCTGGATATCGAGCCGCTTCTCGATCGCCGCATAGTGCGGCGCCAGCTCCGCGCCAAGGCCGGCGATGCCGCTGCGCGCTTCCCACTCGTGCGCGATCGCCTCGGGTAATCGCAGGCTGGTGCACCAATTGACGGTCGTTCCTCCGCCGAGCGTCGCGCCGGCGAGAATGACGACGCCGAGATCGCGACTCGAGGCGAGGCCGCCTTCGAGGTAGAGCTCGGACGTCATGAGCTCGCGTTGCGTAAAATCGAGCGAGCCGTACGCGCCGCCGGCTTCGAGCACGATAACGCGCCGGCCGGCACGGGCGAAGGCCGAGGCGACGACGCCGCCTCCCGCGCCGCTGCCGATCACGACGACGTCCGCGCGAAGACGGTCGCCGTCAACGGCGGTTGCATGCGGAAGGGGCGAATCGGTGGCGGCGGCGTCGTGACGAGGGCCGGGATAACCGATGCGCCTCCAAGCCGGGTTCGGTCCCCGGCTCGCTCTGCGCATAGGTCAGAAAGAGCGAGAGCCGCTTCATTGCGGCAAATCCGGTACGAAGCATTCCGGCAGGCGATTTCGCGAGCGTCCTCAAGACCGCGGCGCGGCGAGCGTCGCCGGACTTCATGGGGAGCCATAGTAGGTCGAGGAGGCGGTGGAGCTCGGCGCGGCGCCGCGGCGATAAGCCGTCGATCGCAAGGGCGGCGAGCGCGGTCACGCGTTCGACGCGCGCGTCCGCGGGCGCAAACGTGGCAACGACGTTCTGAAGCGTCGTTCGGCGGCGCGCATCCACCTTACGGACGTTGGCGCCGGCGCACGAACATCCCGCGAGGCAAACGAGGATGGCGTCTTAAGAAGCCGGAATCGCTGAAGTCATGAATACGTTGATGAATCGCACCGCCGTCCTTTTAGCCGTCGTTTTGACGGCCTCGGCCGCCATGCCGACCGCGAGCCCCGCGCCGACCGCTGCGCCGCCCGAATCGGCCTCGGAGCAGCAGTTCGTGGCGTCGGTCACGACCGATCTTCAAGACCGTTTCTCGACGACCGCGAAAGCCTCAGCTGCGGGTTACTTCCGCTACACGAATGAGGATCAGACCGGCGCGATTAGCTGGGTGAATACGAAGAGCTGGCAGAGCGACGCCACGCATCCGAGCCAGTTATGGTACGACGCCAACGGCCGGCTGATCGGCGCCGACTTCTCGGTGCTGCAAAGCAGTTCGCCGGGACGACCCAATGTATGGGGCGTCTCGCCGTCGCGCTTCCTCGACTTCTCGCCGGCGCACGTTCACTTCGCGATCAAAACGCCCACCGGGCTTGCTTTCGGCGGCGCCGGTTCAAAGTCGATAACCAAAGTCGGCGGCTCGGTCGACAACCCGACCGCTGCGGACGTCGTCAAGATCAGCAAGCTGAGCCGTTGGAAGAAGCTTGGAATACCGAAGCCGGCAAGCGCGGCAGACGTCGCATTCGTCTTTAGCTTCCCGGCCATTTGGGACTTGCAGGTGTGGCTGGTTCCCAATCCATTGGGCGCGTTTGCCGAACACAACCCG
The DNA here is from genome assembly GCA_036732685.1 of Candidatus Cybelea sp. Classification (GTDB taxonomy): domain Bacteria; phylum Vulcanimicrobiota; class Vulcanimicrobiia; order Vulcanimicrobiales; family Vulcanimicrobiaceae; genus Cybelea. Next base: position 42,026 of record DAINBY010000007.1, read on the forward strand.
AACGTGACGCCCAGCGCAGCGGCAAAGGAACAAGACTAAGCTACTCGAGCGGAGGAGCGACGGACGCCGGCGCGTTGCGCGCCGGCGGGTGCAGCAGCGTCATCGAGAAATAGGCGCCGATCCACGAACCGAGCGCGGCAAAGAGTACGTATGTCCAGTCGCGCGTGTACGTGATCACCGCGAACGAAGAGAGCAGATACCAAACGCTGCTCCAGCTCGCCGCGGAGATGCGCCGCCGTCCGGATACGGCGGCGGTGAAGAAGACGTAGACGGCGTCGGTCGCCGCCGTACTGAGCGCGACCCCGATCGCAAGCAGTGGATGAAGCTGCGAGAAGTGCTGCAGCACGTCAGACATACTTGGCGATCAACCGTTGCGCGTACCACGCCGGCCATGGGTCCGTAGGGCCCGCCGCGGTGTAGGCTTCGTCGAGTTCGACCAAATCGCGCGTGAGGTGACTTCGGACCGGCCGTCGCGCGAGGAGATGCGGAAGATCTGAGTGTGCGAGCAGCCAGTCGGAGTAAAACGTCGCCCAATCCTCGTCGTTTCCGTCGGTGTCGGAGAATACCAGGTGGTGAATCTCGCCGACCTGATGCAACAGCTCCGCGATCTTTATTGCCGCGTCGTCGCTCATTGTGACCTCCTTTTTTGTGGAGCGTCCATCGTAACACCGACTCGATAAAGGAAGCAATTGCTTCCATGCGAACTCGGCGCGTAAGGAGGTCGCGTTATGATTTCATTTCGTCAGTTCTTTGGTGCCGTCGCGCTGTTGCTCGTGACGAGCGGCACCGCGTTTGCGGCCACGGTCACGATCGAAGGAACGCCCGCGCCGATACGGCCTAAACCAGACTTTTCATCGATGAGCTTTCTGGTCGGAACGTGGACGTGCACCGATCTCAGCTCGCGCCGGCCCGGTCCCTTTACCACGACCGAGGTCTATTCGATGGACTCGAGCGGCTACTGGATGAACCGCGACTCAACGATCCATACGGCGTCGTGGATTCCGCGCGAAGTTCAGAGCCAAACGAAGTACACGTACGACGCGGGAGCCACGCATTGGGTTCGGATCCAGACGGGCGAGCGGGGGACCTTTTCGGTCGCGACGGCGCCGATGCCGGCCGCCGGAGCGAGGAAGACCTATACGTACGTTATCCAAACGACGGCGCCGGGCATCGCCTCCTACGCGCCGGAAGTCTTCACCAAGGTGAGCAACACGAAGAAGACGATGAGCACGTCGTTTACCGAAACGAGCGGCCGGGTCGTTACGGTCAAGGAGAGCTGTACGAAGTCCTAACCGTACCGAAGCCGGGGTTATTTACCGCTCAGCATTACGCGGGCGGCATTCCAGCCGGACGCGCCCATAACGCCCCCGCCTGGATGCGTCGCCGCTCCGCAGAGATAAAGACCGCGGATCGGCGTCGTATATCCGGCGTAGCCCGGCACCGGGCGAAACGCGAAGAGCTGGTGGAGCGGCATCGCACCTTGGAAGATGCTACCGCCGGTGAGTCCGAACTTCTCCTCCAGATCGACCGGCGTGAGAATCTGCCGGTCGATCACCGAGGCCTTGAAGCCGGGCGCATACCGCTCGACGACGTCGAAACAGCGGTCCGCGTATTCGTTGCGCAGCGCGTCGGTCCAGGGACCTTCCTTGAGCTCGTACGGCGCGTACTGCGTGAACATCGACATCAAATGCTTACCGGGCGGCGCGACGGTCGGGTCGAGCGACGAGGGCATGGTGCATTCGACGACCGGATCGCGAGACATCGAGCCGTACTTCGCATCGTCGTAAGCGCGCTCGATAAAATCTTGATCGGGGCAAAGATGCACGGTTCCGAAATGTTGCGGCCCCGGTTCGTGACCGGGCAGCGCGGTGAAGCTCGGCAGCCGTTCGAGCGCGATGTTGATCTTACACGAAGCGCTGCTGTACGAAATGCGTGCGATGGCTTCACGAAACTCCGTCGGAAGATCGGCGGCTTCGAGGAGCCGTTCGAACGTGATATGGCAATCGACGCCGCTCACGACGCGCTTTGCTTTGAACTCCTCGCCGCTGGTTAGCGCGACACCGGTGACGCGTCCGCGCCGCGTGAGGATTCGGTCGACCTCGGCCTCGGTGCGAATCTCGACGCCGAGATCTCTCGCGGCTGCGGCGAGGGCCTGCGTCAAGCCGCCCATGCCGCCCCGCACGTAACTCCACACACCGCGCTTGCCGTTGGTCTCGCCCATTACGTGATGGAAGAGAACGTACGCGGTGCCGGGCATCGACGGCGCCATGAACGCGCCGATGATCGCGTCGGTTGCGATCGTTCCCTTGACTTCTTCGCTCTCGAACCAGCGATCGAGAATAGGCCGTGCGGCCCCGGTGAGTACTTCGATGGCTTCGCCCATTGCAGGTCCGAGCCGCTGCAGCGCCCGCCCCATTTTCCCGGCTTCGAGTAGCTGGCCGAGACTCGGCCGCATGAGGTTCGGCGGTACTTGAGTGAGCGTCGGCTCGACGACCGATGCAACGCGCTCGAGCATCGCTTCGTATTCCGGGTACTTCGCGGCGTCGCGTTTGCTGAACTTTCCGATCTCGTCGGCATCCTGCGCGATGCCGCGCCCGAGCATCAAGTACCGCCCGTCTAAGAACGGCGAGAACGAGGCCGGGTTGCGTTCGATCGCTTCAAAACCGTACTCGCCCAGGCGCAGATCGGCAATGATCTCCGGCCGGAAGAGACTGTTGACGTAGGCGGCGGTCGAGACTTTGAAGCCGGGAAAGACCTCTTCGGTTACACAGGCGCCCCCGACGACATAGCGGCGCTCGAGAACGAGAACGCGCCACTTCGCGCGCGCGAGGTAACAGGCGGTGACGAGGCCATTGTGGCCGCCGCCGACGATGATTGCGTCGTAATCCAATTTAGATGCTCAACCTCAAGCTAAAGTAGGCATTGAACGGCTCGGCGAGCGAGCTGGTCTGATCGTTGTACGTCCCGAAGTACGGTTCGTAGGGATAGCGCAGGAAGGTCTGCACGTTCGTGCCGGGATTGTAGGCGTTGCCCACCGGCGGCGATGACGGACCGCCGATGAGATTGGTATAGATGCAGGTGCTCCTGCTCCAAAAGTATGTGAAGGCGGTCTGCTGGCCGCCGAAACACGTCTGGAGAAGATTCGCGAGCGTAACCGAGGCGGTAACGCGCGGCGAAAACTGATACGAGATCTGCAAGTGTCCCAAGAGCTGCGCGGGTTCGCGGAAGGCGCCGATGCCGTCGAACTGGCCCGTATACGGATCCGGGATCGCGAGCGTCGCGGCGCAGGCCGGGTTATCGGCGTTGAACGGACTTCCGCCCGCGGCGCCGTATGGATAGCGCGGATCGCCCGCGATGCGACTCGTCAACGGTTTTCCGCACCCGGCAGCCGGATCGATTCCCGGCGTCGTGAGCGGCACGCCGTACCGGTTGCCGGCGACGTACTGAAACGACGGCGTGATCGTGAACCGGTCGTGTTTGTAGTTCAGGAGCAGCGTCGCCACATAGGGATAGTTAAATGCGTTGACCCCGGATCCGATCGGACCCGGAAAGATCGAGTAGGGCAGATACGCGGCCGCCGGGTCTAAGAGCGAGAAGGCCGGCGAGAGCCAATACGGGTTCGCGACGTCTCCGGCTTTGCACGAGGCGTCGGCGGTGCCGTTGGGGCGGTAGCAGGGTGCGGCGTAGGTTCCGTTCGTCGTATAGCCACAGAGGTTTTCGCCGAACTGCTTCTTGCCGTAGGAGCTTCCGTTCGGTGCGCAGGCCTTGGTGTAGGCGTTGTACTGCGCGATCGACGAGTTGATCGGCGAAAGCACGTTCGTGCCGTTGGGAAGCGTGCTGAACTTGACCGTCGCGTACGTGTACGCGAAGGAGAGCTGTCCCGCGAAGCCGTTACGGTTGAAGTCGCCTTTGTCGAACTGAAACTCGAAGCCCGTGGAGGTTTGATAACCGGCGTTGAGTCCCGAGGTGATTCCGGCGGTGTAGTTGATGTAGAAGTTCTCAACCTGGTCCTGCGTCTGCCGCAGGAAGGGCGTGAGCTTAAAGGACATGTCGGTGCCCGGAAAATGGTGTTCGAGCGAGAGATCGCTGTTGTACGAGACGGAGGGCGCCACCTGATGCCCGGGCGTGGTGAAGCCGAGCGAATAAAACTGTGCGAGGGTATCGGGCAGATTCTGTTCCAGCGAGTTGTACTGCTCGTAGGCCGCGCTCGGCTGCTCGTTGTACCGGCCGTAACTCGCGCGCAGCACCGTGTTGGGATTCACCGTGTAGGTCACGCCGAAGCGCGGCTGGGGAATGTTGTAGTCGAAGGCGCCGGGCACGTTCTGCAGGTTGGCATTGACGTACTGCTTGCCGAACGTGGAACAGGGCTTCTGATTGTTCGTGCTCCAGTTGCTCCCGGAGCCCGCGAGTGCGCTGCGGTCGATCAGCGTGAGCGTCTGGGTGTCGTAGCACGTGTCTTGATTGAAGGCGTTGAACCAGAAGTTCCGCGCCGCGCCGGTCACCGTGTTCGCGCCGACGTAGTCGTAGTTGTCGACGCGGACGCCGAGGTTGAAGAAGAGGCGGTCGTTGGGACGCCATTGATCGGTGATTGAGTAGCCGGAGAAGTACGGCGTCACGGTGTTGTTCAATCCGTACGCCCCGTTCTCGACCGCGAAGTAGGCGCAGGGACCGGTGCCGCACTGCAAGCCGGTGATGCCGGCGTGCGCTCCCGGATTGTTGAGCTCGAGAAAGGTCGGCAGCAATCCGTAGCTGACGCCGCCGCCCTGCCCGTCGGCGCAGGTCGTTGCGATAGTGCGCGTGCCGTCTCCCGAGAGGTGGTAGCACGTTCCGCTGAACGGCGCGTTCCGGTTGACGAGCACCGCAAACGCATTGCCGTAGGCTTTTCCGAACTGGAACATCTGCTCGTTATAGATGCGTGCGCCGGTCGAGGTCGTGTAAGAGGCCTCTGCTTCGAGCAGATCTTGAGGCGTCAACTGATCGGTGAAGGAGAGGCTCACGCCACGCGTGTGGTTGTTGATCTCGTAATCGCCCGAGTCGTAGTAGGCGTAGGGTTGGAGCGACATCATTGGCCCGTTCTCGATCCAATCCGAATAATACGTATAGCCGTAGAGCCGCAGGAACGCGTTCGAGCTAAAGTTTCGCTGGTATTGGAGCTTGACGATTGCCTGTCCGTTGTAGCCGCGGTCGCGCTGATTGTACGGATCGGGGATCGGTCCGTCGAACTCATGCTGTGGCGAGGACGGGTAGAGATAGGGCGTGACAAGCGACGCGTAGTTGGAAGGCAGAAAGGTGCCGACCTTGCCGCGATACTGGTACGCGTCGAGGTAGTAGGGCGGAAACGTACCGACGGTGTTGATCCAGTTGTCGTAACCTTCGTCGTTGACCGAGCTCAAAAACGTCGTGAAGATCTCGTCGTTGTCGTAGAGCAGCTGGACGTCGTCGCGCAGACCGCCGTTCTTATGCGGGATGCCGATATGAAAGTTGACGACTGCGGTGCGGGTTGCCAGACCGGCCGCGTTGATCGATCCGAAGCCGATCGGTCCGAGAATCCATCCCGGCGTGCCGTTCGGGCCGACGTTCGGCTTGCCGTTGGTGTAGCACGACGGCAGAACGGTGCCCGCTAAGGCACTGGGCGCCGGACACTGGCCGAGCTGTTGGCCGAACTCCGCCGTGTAGGCCGCGCCGCCGAACTGGTCGACGTATCGGTAGTCTTGATTGTAGCCGCCGATGCCGACGTAGTAGGAGAACATTCGGTCGGGCGTCGCGCCGCCGGCTTCCACGTTGGCGCTATGGTAGAAGATCGTCGAGCCCAGGCTCAAGTTCGTTGTCGCGTAACCGGGAAAGGTTCCGGTCTTGATGACTTGATTGACGAAACCTGCGAGTCCCTGAGCCTCGGCATTCGCCGGGGTCGCGCCGGTGTAGACCTGAAGCTCGAGCTGGCCGAGCGATGAGAGCGAACTCGACGGATAGTTGTCGAAGGCGCGGTTGACCGGAATGCCGTCGAACTCGTAACCTACCTCGGACGCGTCGCCGCCGCGGACGTGTACCGATTGCAAGTACCCGTTTTGATTCGCCGGAACGTAGGCGCCCGGAACCGAAGCGATCGCCGAGTAGGCGCTGTTGAGCGCGCCGCCTCCGCCGAGCACCGCGGTGCGCTGGGCCTGCGCTGCATTGATCGAGTAAATGTCGGCAGTGGTGCCGGGGCGCACGAGACTCGCGGCGCTGCGGGACGTGACGTTGGCGATCGTTCGCAGCGCGATGCGCATGTTCAGCGTGAGGGTCTGCTGTGCGTCGGCAAGCACTGCGACGCCCGCGTAGGAGAGCGGTTCGTACCCGTTCTTCTGCAGGGAGATCGTGTATTCGTCGGGCGCGAGCGAGACGAATGCAAAGTGACCGCGCGCATCGGTCGTCGTGACGGCGGTCTGCGAGGGGCTCGTCACCGTCACCTTGACTCCGTCGATCGGTGTCGTGTTTCCGACCACCATTATGACGCCGCTGATCCCGCCGGTCGTTCCGGCGACGGCCGGCGTCAACGGCGTCACCGCCAGCGACAGCGCGAGCATTAGCCACAAACAACGGCTCGAGCTCATGAACACACCTCCTGCTTAGCATCCGGTGGTAGGTTGTGCGCCGCCAAAAACGCGCGGTAGGCGGTCATCGCGCGTTCGAACTGCGCGTGAATCGCGGCGGCCTCGCGCTCGTGCGGCGGCAGCGGGGGCCCCTGCGAGAGCGCGACCGCTCCCTGCAGAATCGTGAGCCGCTCGCGCAAGCGGTCGGGCTTCAGTTGATCGTCCTCGGAGTTGACGACGCCCGACGTAAACGTCGAATAGAGTGCGGGGTCGTGGTAGGGCAGAGAATCCATGCGGTTCAGAGCGATGTCGATCGCCGAGAGCTGATCGTCGAGCGACCTGAGAAACTCATACCGTGCGATGTACTGCGCTTGCGTCCACGATGCCCGCGGATCGGGCCGAATCTCGAGCGTCTCGGAGACGGTCCCCGCACCGGCGTGGAGCATGACGGCGTAACGCCCCGGAACGACCGTCGGCCCCGCGCCGCCGCGATTCCATTCGCGCACGCGCCGCCATTGCACCGGCGGCGTTTCGGTAAGATCCCACACCGCACGCTGCACGCCCGCCTCGCCGGGAGCGTCGAAGCAGCGGTCGCGCCGCCCGTTCGAGTCTAGCATTTCGATCCATACGCGTCTGCGCGAGGGCAGATAGTATGTTATCGTCGCGCCGTCGGGCGGGTTGTCGCCCGCGTACATGCCGGCGGAAAGACAGCACTCGTCGGGCTGCGTTCCGTAATACGAGGGCCACCAGCGATACCACGTGTAGGCCGTCGGCAGCGTAAAGAGCCGCGGCGCGTTACCCGCCATCGCGGCGCTCAATCCGCTTATCGTGCTCGCGTCGTCGAGAATCCAAAATCCGCGTCCGTGCGTCGCAACGATCAGATCGTGGCGCGTCGGCTGCACGCGCATATCGTGGATCGCGACCGACGGCATGTTCAATCGAAGACTCTGCCAGTGCGCGCCGCGGTCGAGCGTGAACCAGACGCCTTGCTCGAGCCCGGCATAGAGCACGTTGGGATTTGCCGGATCCTCGCGGACCACGTGTACGTATTCATCGGAGGGTAGGCCGTCGACGATCTTGCGCCAGGTCGCGCCCGAGTCGTCGGTTACGAAGAGATACGGTGCCGGGTCGCCCATAACGTGCCGATCGATCGCAACGTACGCGCGCCGCTCGTCGGCACGCGATGCTTCAACCGTATCGATCCGGCCCCACGCGGCGACCGCGCTCTCCAGCGGGGTGACGTTCTGCCAATGGGCGCCTCCATCGGTCGTGAGCTGTACCAGGCCGTCGTCGGTTCCCACCCAGATGCGCCCCAACGCCACCGGCGACGGCGCGATATCGAAGATCGTGTCGTAGAACTCGGCGCCGGAAACGTCGGTGTTGATCGGGCCACCGGCAACTTGTTGTTTGCTCGGGTCGTTGCGCGTGAGATCGGGGCTGATCGGCGTCCACGTTCGCCCCAAATCGCGCGTCTGAAAGAGGACGTTCCCGCCGTAGTACGCGGCGTCGCCTTGGAAAGCGATCGGCGCTTCCCAGTTCGATCGAAACGGCAGCCCTTCCAACGTGCGCCCGTTCGTATCGGTCACGTCGGGCGTGATGTCGTAGTTTTGACGCGAGCGAAGGCTATAGATACCGAGCTGCCCGTTGAGCTCGTTGACGCCCACGTTCCAAATTGACGAAGGGTCGTTGGGCTGCGGCCAAACCCAAGAGCCGTCGCCGTCGTTACCGACGTCACGCCAGTCGGCGTTCTCGATCCCAAGCGGGCTCAGCGAATCGGAGGGTCCGCAGTACGAATCGTTATCCTGGATGCCGCCGCACAGGTGGTACGGATTCTCGTCGTCGTACCCGACGCGATAGATCTGCGCCAGTACCACGTTGAAGCGCCAATCCCACGTCGTCCCGCCGTCGATCGAGATCGGCGCCCCGCCGTCGTCGGCTTCGATGATACGCCGCCCGTCGCGGGATATCCATAACCCGTGGTGATCCTGATGAACGGCGCCGAGAACGTCGCGATACGTCACGCCGCCGTCGCGCGTTTCGATCAAGTCCTCCGAGGAGAAGAAGACCTTATCGGGATTCGACGGATCGACGGCGAGCCGGCTCATGTAGAAGGGGCGCTGGTTGACGAGCGTGTCGCGCGTCATCAGGCGCCAGTGCGCGCCGGCGTCCTCGGAGCGCCACATGACGCCCTCCTTCGACTGAATCAACGCGTAAACGCGGTGACCTGCGACAGTCAACCCGATGCGGCCCATCACTCCGTCCGGCAATCCGTTTGCGCGCAGGCGCCGCCAGGTGGCGCCGCCGTCGGTCGACTTGAAGATACCGTCGAGCGGACCGCCGCTGGAAAAGTTCCACGGGCGGCGGCGAAACTGCCAGATTCCGGCGTAGACCGTCGCGGGATTGCGCGAATCGATCGCGAGATCGGACGCACCGCTCGACGGGCCGAGATAGAGCGTGCGTTGCCACGTTCTTCCGCCGTCGGTGGTACGATAGACGCCGCGCGCCGTGCTATCGCGATAGGGATTTCCAATCGCGGCGACCCAGACGCGCCGCGAATTGGTGGGGTCGACGATGATTCGCGAAATCGCCCACGTCTGCGCTAAGCCTACGTTGCGCCAGTGGAGGCCGCCGTCGCGCGTGAGCCAGAGACCGTTGCCGTACGAGATGTCGTTACGCAGGTTCGGCTCGCCCGTGCCTGCCCAGACGGTATTACGATCGTGCCCGTCGATGGCGATCGCGCCGACGGCACCCGGCGCATCCTGCGGCCAGACGTTCTGCCAGGTGAGCCCCCCGTTGACCGTCTTCCAAACGCCGCCGTCTGCGCCGCCGAAATAATAAAGGTACGGATCCGCGTCGGTGCCCGCAACGCCCGAGGTACGTCCGCCCGCCACCGCCGGCCCGACGTTTCGCCACGTCAAGCTTTGCAGCGGCGGCAACGCGACGCCCGCAGCGAGAAGGAGCGCCAGCGTGGCGCTACGCTCCCATGGCTCGCAGGTAGTGACGGTCGAAAGCGCTCAGCAGCCCTTCCGCATTCGAGTAAGGTCCGGGCGAATAAGCACGCGAGCGTAGTCCAAGCTGCGTCAGCTCGTTGACGTGCCAATCTTGCCGGTTGGTTAAGTCCCAGAAATCGACGACGTCGCTCGGATCGAAGTCCGATTGCGTCATGCTATTCGGATCGAAGAGGAAGGCGCAGACGACTTCGGTGCGGTTGGGGGCGAGGGGCTTCACGTAATGCACCATCACGTAATCGGGATGCAGACTCAACAGCAGCGACGGAAAGATCGTATAGTAGTAGGCGCGGTCGAGGTCGGCGCCGTCGACGCGGGGCAGCGGGGGTCGCGATCGATGGCCGTTCATCGTCAACGCCATTCCCGGCTGACGCATCTCCGAGTAACCGCCGAGTACGGCTCCTTCCAAGAGATCGTTGCGCCCGCTATCGGAGGGCGAAAGCTTATCAAGCTGCGGGTGGACCAGCGGGCAGTGGTAGCACTCGGAATAGTTGAGAAAGACGAGCTTCCAGTTGCAGGCAAGCTCGTACGTGAGGCTCCGCGCCGTCCGCAGCGTTGCGATCTCCCAGCGCGCAAAGCGCCCGATAAGCGGCGCGTAGGCTTGCTCGAACGCAACGCAATCGTCGTCGAGGTTGACGAATATGAAGCCCTCCCAGCACGAGACCGCGGCGCTCTTGAGCGGATACTGCGCTCGATCGAAGCCGGGGACTTCGTTCATGTTGCGCGCAACCTTCAGCGCGCCGTCCAGAGCGTAAGTCCACGCATGGTACGGGCACTGAATCGAACCTTGGAAGCGTCCCGACTCGGCGCTGCAGATTCGCGTGCCGCGGTGGCGGCAGACGTTGTAGAACGCACGGACGCTACCGCCGGCGTCGCGCGTGACGATGAGGTTCTCACCGCCGCGTTCGATCGTGAAGAAGTCTCCCGTCGCTTGAATCGACTCTTCGCGCCCGACGCAGAGCCACTCGCGACCGAAGATCGCTTGCTCTTCGCGCGCGAAGATCTCGGGCGAGAAGTACCAGGACGCCGGCAGCGTCATCGCTCCGGCGCTCACGTTCGGCTTCACGAATGTCTGCATAACAGTTCTCCAGAATTATTGCGGCGAGCCGCTAATCCGCAAAGGACGGAGGGGCTTCTGTCTTGTTTGACGTAATCCGCCTCTAACCAGCGATTTGTTTGGCCTTTTGGTAAATCTAGCGATGAAACCTTCGGAGAATCTACCGCTTGAGGCCTCTCTTTCGCGGGAGGCGTACTGGGACCCGGGCTTCTATGCTCGCGAGCAAGAGGCGATCTTTTGGGACCAGTGGTTTTACGCCGGCCGGGCCGACACGCTGCGCGAGACCGGAGCCTATCGCGTACTCGACGTCGCAGGCGAGAGCGTCATCCTCGTTCGCGCCGAGAACGGGTTCCACGCACATCTCAACTTTTGCCGTCATCGGGGTAGTCGCTTGCTCTGCGGAGAGGGCACGGTGCGAGGCACGATTCGCTGCCCGTATCACGCCTGGGCGTACGCGCTCGACGGCCGGCTCGTCGCCTCCCCTTTTGTTGGTGAGGATGCGGTCCCGCCGGAGTCTCGCCGTCTGCATCGTGCGGGCGTCGCCGAGTGGGCCGGCTTTCTCTTCGTGCACCTTTCGCCGGAGCGTGCCGAAGCCGGCGGCGCGACGCTCGCGTCGCAGCTAGGACCTATTCCCCAACATGTCGAGCGCTATCCGCTCGCGCGGCTGCAGGTTGCGCGCTCGATTCAATACGACGTCGAAGCGAACTGGAAGGTGCTGCTCGAAAACTACAACGAGTGTTACCATTGCGCCGGAGTCCATCCGGAACTCTGCCGCCTCGTGCCGGACTTTAAGCGTCGTGGCGGCGCGCAGCTCGATTGGGAGCGCGGGATAGCGCACCGTGACGGAGCTTGGACCTTCACCGCGAGCGGTACGAGCGTTCGAACCGCATTCGCAACGCTGAGCGACGACGAGAAGGTGCGGCACAAAGGCGAGCTGATCTATCCGAATTTCATGCTGAGTCTTGCCGCCGAACACGTTGCCGCCTTCTCGCTGCAGCCGCATGGACCGGCGTCGACGACGATCGTCTGCGACTTTCTCTTTCATCCCGACGAGATGGCCAAGCCCGGCTTCGATCCCGGCGACGTCGTCGATTTCTGGGATCTCGTCAATCGGCAAGACTGGAAGATCTGCGAGAGCGTGCAGGCCGGAATGCGTTCACGCGCATTTCACCACGGATACTATGCGCCGATGGAGGACGCGAGCCTGGACATACGTCGCTATCTCGCCTCGCGCGGACTCCTACGATGAATCGCGAGTACGACGTGATCGTGCTGGGGCTGGGCGCACTCGGCAGCGGCGCGGCCTATTGGCTCGCGAAGCGCGGCGCCCGCGTGCTCGGTTTGGAACAGTTCGAGTTCGGGCACGCTCGCGGCAGTTCGCATGATTGGTCGCGGATTATCCGCCTCTCGTACTTCACGCCGGGGTACGTACGATTGGCGAAGGAGGCGTATACGGCGTGGGAGGCGCTCGAGCACGACGCCGGCGAGCGAGTCGTTTTCAAGACCGGCGGCCTCGATATCGGACCGCGCGACGGCGCGATTCCGCTTGCGAATTACGCCGACTCGATGCAGGCTTGCGATGTTCGGTTCGAACTGCTCGATGCCGGCGAGATCCGCCGGCGATGGCCGGTTTGGCAGATCGGCGACGAGATTCACGGACTCTTTCAGCCCGATAGCGGCATCGTCGCCGCCGACAGTGCGACGGCCGCGCTGCGCCGCACCGCGACCGAGTTTGGCGCGACGCTGCGTGAGAATACGGTGATTTCGGCCGTGCGCGATAACGGCGGGGAGATTGAGGTCGACGCCGGCGGGGAACGTTACCGCGCGCGCAAGCTCGTTATCGCTGCTGGAGGATGGAGCGATCGCGCGCTCGCGCATTTCGGAATGCGGATACCCTTCGAAGTAACGAAGGAACAGGTACTATACTTTGCGGCGCGCGACCTCGCGAGCTTTGCATTCGGCCGATTCCCGATCTGGATCTGGATGGACGATCCCTCGTTCTACGGTTTCCCGGTCTTCGGCGAGCCCGATGCGGTCAAGATCACGCAGGATGCGGGGGGAAAAGCAGTCGACGCCGATACGCGTGGGTTCGAAGAGGACGGCGAACTCACGGCGCGCGTTACTAGCTTCATCGAACGTTATCTTCCGAGCGCGTTCGGTCCGATCGTGCGCATGAAGACCTGTCTCTACGCGCTGACTCCGGATCGGGACTTCATCATCGATATGCTGCCCGGCCATCCGAACGTCTGCATCACCGTCGGGGGAGGGCACGCGTTCAAATTCGCTTCCGTCATCGGCCGCATCTTGAGCGAACTTGCGCTCGATGGTGCGACCGGCTCGGATATAGCGGCCTTCAAAATCGACCGGCCGATTCTGCAAATGACCGACCCGCCGAAGACGTATATGCTGTAAGGGGCAAGCGGCCGCGACGCCAGAGGCGTTGAAGGGCCGCGATAGCGAATTCGGCCGACTCCGCCAGTCGACCACTCGAGATGAAACGATATTTGGCTGAAGTACGGCTGGCGTCGGATATTTCGTCGGCGTTAGGACGTACGATGCGAAGGACCCCGATAGGAAGTTTCCGCCGTTCGAGCCGCTGCGACACCTCGCTCCCGCGCGGCGCAGTTTAATCTCTCGGTGCTGCCGATACACGCAGGCCAACTCGGGCGCTCGCGACGGTGACTTCGAGGTCTTCGAGGGCTGCCGCAACGACAGCCCGTATCTTACACGCGACCGCGCCGTACATATTCGGAATCCTGAACCTCGAATGGAAGCCACCACTGAAAGGCCACAGCAGTGAAAGCCAGAGAGAAACAACACCTTGTGGGAAGTGCAAGACCATCCCGTCGCGAGTTCGTGGCTCGCTCCGTGGTGGCGTCTGCGACAATGCTTTTATATCCGAACTTGGGCGTGGCGGCGGAGGGGAAGAAGACCTTCACCATCCTGCACACCAACGATCTTCACTCCAACTTGATCGGGATGGCTCCGGTCCTGGACTACGCCCCGGCCAAGACCAATGATGACGACGACGAGACCCTGGGAGGGTTCGCGCGTCTGGCCACTATGATCGCCGAGAGGAAGTCGGCGCGTGAGGATCTGGGTCCGGTGCTGGTGGTTGATGCCGGGGACTACAGTATGGGGACCGCCTTCGGCGCCGCCACCCGCGAGACCGGGGCAGAACTGCAGCTCCTCTTTCAAATGGGTTACGACGCCGTCACCTTGGGCAATCACGATTTTGACCTCGGGTCTGATGGCCTGGGCCAGTCCGTCGGCGTCGCCGCCAAGGCGGGCCGCGTTCCGACGGTGGTCGCTTCGAATACCAACTTCCTCGGGCATGATCCAACGCTCGCCGATCTCCAACGGCTTGCCCGGGATGGCGTGATCCGCCGATACCTCGTGATCGAGCGCGGGGGCATTCGCTTCGGCATCTTCGGGTTGCTCGGGAAGGAAGCAATATTCTTTGCTTCGGCGGCGGGGGCCACGTCGTTTTCCGATCCCTTTGAAACCGCCAAGGAAATGGTTACGGTTCTCCGCGAGACCGAAAATGTGGATGTGGTCATCTGCCTCAGCCACGGGGGCGTTGCGAAAGGGAAGGACGGGCGCTACAGCGATGGCGACGATATCCGCGTAGCCCAAATGGCGCCGGGCATCGACGTTGTGATCGGCGGTCACAGCCACATCGCGCTGGAAGAGCCGACTATAGTCAACGACCGCACGCCGGTCGTCCAGGCCGGAAAGTATGGAGAACACCTTGGCGAACTCGTGATCACTGTGGACGGCGGCAGGCTGACGGTGGAGTCCTACCAGATCCATCCGATTGACAACACCGTCCTTGGTGATCGCGTCATTGAAGACGAGATCGACAAGTTAAAGAAGACCGTCACCGAGGTCGTGTTCGCGTCCCGCGGTTACACCTTCGATCAGCCGCTGGCCGTGGCGCCGCGAGACGTGTCCTGCACGTACACCGACATTGCAGCGAGCACCCCGCTCGCCAATCTCGTTACGGACGCGTTCCGAAACGCTACAAAGGCCGACATCGGGATAACCGCGGCAGCGCTGATCCGCACTGGCCTTACGCGAGGGAAGTCGGGCATTCAAACGGTCTACGACGTATTCGCCGTGGCGCCCATCGGCGCCGGCGTCGTGGATTCGACGGCCGGAAGCGCGCTCGTGACGGCCTACTTCACGGGCCTCGAACTAAAGAATTTGCTCGAATTCATGCTCGCTAACAACCCCGACAGCGGCGAGTTATTCCCCCGTGCGTCCGGCATGAGGTTCCGCTACGACCCGGCGCGTCCGAAGTACGACGTCGTAACTGCGATCGAGATCGGAGACCTTGATCGCGGCTACCGGGCCATCGACATCGGCGCGAATAACGAGCAACTCTACAGCGTCACAACCTCGCTATACATGGGGAAGGTTATCACGGCCATACCGAAATATAGCAAAGGCGAGCTTGCGATTGTAGCTAAGAACAAGAACGGCCAGCCGCTCAAATCGAGCACCGACGCGCTCGCCGATCCTCGCAGAGACACCCCCGACCTGCTGCCGCCGCCGGCGACGACAGATGTGGAGAGTGTCGACACCGTCGTGGAGAACGGCGCCGTCTTTGAGATCAAAGAATGGCAGGCGGTCATGGACCACATCCGCGGTCTGCCTGTGAAAAGCGTGGGCGAACTCCCCGTGATCCCGGTCGATGGGCGCGCCGCCGAGGTGCGGGCGATTATAGGAAGCTGACCGGTTTGGACGAGCTGTTGCACTTATCAACCCGCGTAGCTGGCGTGATTGAGGACCTTCGCACGGACCATCGCGTTCGTTTCGTCAACCATGTACGTCCTCTGATGCTCGCAGTCCAAAGTTATCCAACCTAAAATGATTCTCACGCCGCGAGACCTAACCGTATGCGTGAACCTTGTAATCCGCGACGGCCGGATCGTACGTGCAACGCCGGGAATCACCAGCGGGGGCTCGAAAAGGACCGTCCCACGGGAGCATCTCGCGTAAAGGAGACGCTATGAAACGGCCGAGTTTCTTATTCGGAGGATTGGGCGGCTTACTAATAGCATCCGCGCCGGGTGCAAACGCACTAGCACAAAGCAGCAGAGAGACGCTCGCTGTCGCAGGAGAGGATCATCCGGGCGTCAGCCTCGGCATCGCGTCGGTACCGAACCTACGCGACCTAGGCGGCTACACCGCTAAGCACGGCTCCGTCGTAGCCTATAAGTTGATCTATCGCTCGGATCAGCTCAATCCCGTTAGCTCCACAGATTTAAACAAGATCGCTGCGCTCGGGCTCAAGACCGATTTCGACCTCCGAACGAAAGCCGAACGCGACCACGCTCCCGATATGATTCCTCCTGGCGTGGAGTACGTCTGGCTCGACGTTCTGAAAGACGCGCCTGGCGCCGGCGCGGCTCAACTCGGGAGTCTTCTGAAGGATCCCCAGAAGGCCGATGCCACGCTCGGAAATGGAAAAGCGGAGGCGTTATTCATCCAGAGCTACCGAGATTTCATCTCGCTGACGAGTGCGAAATCCGCTTACCATCGCTTGTTCGCCGCTTTGCCCCATCCGGGGAACGGGCCAGCGCTCTTCCATTGCACGACGGGTAAGGACCGAACCGGCTGGGCGGCGGCTTCTCTCCTGACGCTGCTTGGCGTCTCACAAGCACAAGTCTATGCCGATTACCTCCGTAGCAACGAATACATACTTCCGGCATACAAATCGGTCATAGATGCGTTCGTGGCAAAGGGTGGCGACCCACAAATCACGAGCGCCGTCTTGGGTGTACGGAAAGCATATCTCGATGCGGCCTTCGACGAGGTGGATCGGCGGTACGGCTCGATGGAGAGTTACTTCGAGATCGGGCTTAGCATCGACGGCGCTACCCAGCAGTTGCTCCGCAAGCGCTTTCTCGTCGCCGGCTAGCGCAGTAAAGGGATCGCTGCCTTCCACAGATCGAGAGGCCAGTTTGTGCCGCGTCGATTGAACCGCCCTGCGCTGTTCGCTCTTTGCGCGCTAGGCCTTGCGCTCTTTCTCTACGCTCCCGCGCAGGCCGAGTGCGTCGCGAATTCCGGATCGATCCTTTTTGTTACCGATCGCCAGCCGCTGGACGATAATCAGCTCTTCAGCGGCGAGTGGGGCACCGATGCCAACCACAATCCCTTGATCACCACCGGCGTCATATCGGCGCCGGTAGGCAAAGTCAACGAAGCGCGCTGCTCGACGAAACAAGCGCTCATCACTGCGTTACGTTCGCAGTTCATTCCACAGCGTCCGCGTCAGGTTCTCGTCTACGTTCACGGGTATTATACGTCGTTTGTAACGGCGGTCGAAACAGCTCTGGCTCTGAAAAAGGGGCTGCAGTTTCCAGGTCCGGTCATCGTCTATTCGTGGCCCTCGAGGAAGACTAGCGCCTTAGCCTACCGCACCGACGAGGCCAATGCGAGGTGGTCGATGCCGCATTTCACCAAGTTCCTCGCCAACATCAACAAGGCGTTCCCCGGCATGCCAGTATCTCTGGCCGGCTATAGTCTAGGCTCGCGTTTTGTCAGCGAGGGAATCGCATTTTTCCGTCGGGAAGGCTGCGACAACTGCTTCGGGCGCGCCGTCCTGTTCGCACCGGACGTTTTCACGGCGGACTTGCGCAGCGCGCTCACGGCCTCGAACCTGTGCTCCGGAAAGCCCCTAACGAATCCGATCGCTTCCGCGTCCGTGCTTTTGTACGCTTCGAACAACGACCGAGCGCTTAGACAATCCGAAAAGTTCCATGGAAATCAGCGCGCGGGGCAAGCCGGCGGCGATCTCATCTTGTGCAACGGCGTCGACACGGTCGACGTGAGCTACCTTAAGAGCGGCGGTAAATCAGGGCACGGCTATTTGCTCGACCACCGCGTACTCCAAGACGCCGCGGCAGCGTTCGCCGGCGTGTCCCCCACGTCGCCGAAACGCGGACTAAAGCAAATCTCGCGCACCGGCGGTTTCTACTACGAGTTGCTGCCCTCGCCTTAGCTCGCGGCGAGTTACTCGCACGTATGCTGGGTTGGGAGAGTCAAAACAAGGCTTTTCAGTACTGCCGGGGATCAGCCGGGACGGCTAGCTGCGAGTCCGAATCTCGCTGGGGCTAACTGGAAGGTTGTTACTATGTAAGGTCTCCTAAACCCACTCGCTCTGTTCGGCGAGATAGACTTCGACGCCGTCGGGATCGCGCAGGAATGCGAAGCGCATCGGCAGATCACTGACGATGTCGCCGTTAAACGTCACGCCGCGCTCTACGAGTTGCTGCCGGCTAGCGGCGACGTCGTCGACACCTAGGCCGATCGAGAGCGAGCCGGGCTTCGCGCCGCCCTCCTTAGCGGGATGTAAGCCGATGGTTACGCCGGGAGCCTCGACAACCGCGAACTCGTCGCCGTAGCGGGTTTTGAGCGGCAAGCCGAGCTCTTTGGTGTAGAAATCGATCGAGCGCTGCATGTCCGATACGATAATCGTCACGAAGCTGACGTTATATTGCGTTTGGGTCGAGAGGATGCTAGTCATGAGTGAGCTCTCCTGCGCTTGACGTTTTGGTGCTTGGTTCGGTTCAGCGCGGTTCGAGTGAGGCTGCTCAGGATTGGGAGCTGGCGTGCGAGCTCGGCGTAACCGGCCGAGGTCAGCGCGTAGGGACGGCGCCGGTAATCCTCTGTTTGAATTTCCTCGATCCAGCCGCGCCGGTCCATTCGGCTCAGCGCCCCATAGAGCGTTCCGGCGCGCATCGACCAGCCCGCGAGCGATTCGATGTCTTGCATGATCGCGTAGCCGTGCTTGGGCTCGTCGGCAAGGCTGATCAAGATCAGTAACGCCGGTTCGACGAGCAACGTTGTGCCACGCTCCATTACTCCACCTCACGTTATACCGCGTAGCGATATAGTAGCCGTCGCCGGCGCTGACGTCAAGCGAGGCGGTAAAAACGCGCGGCGCCGCCGGTCTTTGCGGCTGATCGTCGAAGCGTCGAGATTTGTGATCGAGAGCAAGGCCGACCTCATCGTCGCCGGCGGTACGATTCATACGGTCGACGATCGCTATCCGGCTCCCCAAGCATTTGCAGTCGCCGGGGACCGCTTCCGTTACGTTGGCTCCACGGATGAGGCAATGGCGCTGCGCGGTCCCGCAACGACGGTAATCGACGCGAGCGGACTCACGGTGCTTCCCGGTCTGATCGACGCGCATCTGCATCTGACCTATCTCGGGCTCAAGCTCGAGCAAGCAATACTCGACGGTGCGCGCTCGCTCGAAGAAGCCGTCGCCCGAACTCATTCCCACGCAAAGGCGAAGCGCGATCCGTGGGTGCTCGGGAGGGGCTGGGATCAAAATCTTTGGCCGGGCGGCGCCTTTCCGAGGCACGACGCGCTGAGCGCGGCGATCGCGGATCGCCCGGTCGCGCTCGCGCGCGTCGACGGACATGCGTTGCTCGCCAATGCGGTGGCGATGGCGATTGCCCACGTCGACGAGTCGACGCCAGATCCGCCCGGCGGGCAGATCGTACGCGACGAGCGCGGCAAGCCGACCGGCCTCTTCATCGACGCCGCGCAGGAGCTGATTTACAACCACGTTCCGAAACCCGAGCACCATCGGCTGGTCGGGGCGATACGCGCGGGAATCGCCGAGTGTAACCGATGGGGCGTGACGGCGGTCGCCGAGCCGGGGTGTAGCGCCGCGATGCTCGCGGCTCACCGTGATCTGATCGAAAGCGGCGAATATTCGATCCGCAACTACGCCATGCTCGACGACGATCCCGAGCTGATTGCGGAGCGCGCGCGAAGCGGTATCGTCGAGGCGGCCTACAACGGCCGGCTTTGGATTCGTTCGATCAAGATGTATGCCGACGGAGCGCTCGGCTCGCGCGGAGCGGCGTTGCTCGAACCCTACGCCGACGATCCGGGGAACCTCGGACTCATCGTCACGCCGCAGCACCGAATCGAAGCGGTCACGACCGAGGCGCTGCGCAGCGGCTTTCAAGTCTGCGTGCACGCGATCGGCGACCGCGCGAACCGGATGGTGCTCGACGCGTACGAGCGCGCTCTGCCGCGCGGCCGCGGTTCGGCCGCGCGGATGCGGATCGAGCACGTGCAGGTAATCTCTGGGGATGACGTGCCGCGCTTAGCCGAAATCGGCGTCATCGCGTCGATGCAGGCGTCGCACGCGCGCAGCGACATGCCGTGGGTGCCCGCGCGGCTGGGACCACAGCGTATCGCTCGCGCCTACCCGTGGCGTAGCATTCTCGATGCAGGCGCGCTCATCGCCAACGGAACCGACGCGCCGGTCGAATCGGCGAGCACCGCAGGGACGTTTGCAGCCTCAATCGCGCAGCACGGCGCGGTCGACTTGCGCATGACGCGGCGGGAGGCGCTAGCGTCGATGACGATTTGGGCAGCGTACGCAAACTTTCAGGAGAGCCTGATCGGGTCGATCGCGCCCGGGAAGTACGCCGACTTCGTCATGATGGACCGGGACTGGATGAACGCAGCGCTCGAAGAAATACCGGCCACGAAGGTTCTCGCAACGTACTTCGGTGGACGCCGTGTCTACGGCGAGTCGTCCGCGTAGCTCAGACGCTTAGCGCCAGATCTTCTTGATGTCGGAGGCCTGGCACGCGCTCGCGGTGCAGGCAACGCCGTCGATATCCTCGATGGTGCGCAGCGTCGAGTAATGGGTGATCTTCTGAGCGTACTTGCCCGGCTTGACCATCGGACCGATCAGGAGCGTCGCTATTTGGTTTTGACCGTTCGAATCGGGATCGGCTTCGTCCCACGTCAAGATAAGGAGGCCGTCGTGCTTCTTGTCGTACTTCAAAATCGCCGGCAGATTCTTCGAAAGCCACGTATCGCCGGTCTGAGTGCTGCAATCGTGCATGTCGTCGCAGAGATTCGGCACGACGATCGTCAACGTCGAGGGCGGGGTTACGAAACCGTTGTAGACGAGGTTCGACGATGCGGGCACGTTGGTGAAGTTGACCCAAGGATTGTGTTTGCGCGCGTACTCACCGGACGAGCAGCCGGTGTAGCCGTCGTAGGGCATCGACTCCGAATAGCCGGCGAACGTCAGACCTGCCGCGATTAGCTCCTGGCCCGCGTTGACCGCGCTGAAACTGTGCGGGCACGAGTCGTCGGTGACGCCTTGCGTCGAGCCGGAGAAGAGGCCGAGGTAGTTCGGCTCGCTCGGGTGCGTGATGGCGTGACTGTTCGTCATCAAAGCAGCTTGCGGAACGAGCGTGCCGTTGATGTACGGCGCCTGCGAGCTGCCGATCACCAGGTCGTAGTCGCGGTTCTCCATGATCACCACGACGACGTAGCTCGCGCGCGGTTTAGCTCCCCTCTCGCGCGTCGCCGCGGCGCCGGCCGTAGCATGCGCGGCGCTCGGAAGGGCCGCGCTCGATCCAAGACAGCCCGCAAGGAAGGGTGCGACGAGAGCGAGAGAGACCCACGAAGGCTTCATGGCGCTTGCGTTACTTCGTTATGATGCCGATGTCGTTCGTAGAGCAGCTTCCACCGGCGGTCGGACAAGCCTTGACGGCCTGCACGAAAGCGACTTTACCGCCGCTGTTCTTGAGCTTCACCTTCGCCGTAACCGTGCCGTTCGTCGGATCGCCGGGGTTCGGCTTAAACGTTCCAACGATTCCTTTGTAGAGTTTCTTCTTGAGCGTGAGAATTTTGCTCGACCACTTCTCTCCCGGGAAGGAGCCGGAGTTGCAGCTGGTAGTGGTCGTAATGCAGATCGTGTATTTGGCTGGATGACCCTTGGCGACCGTGATGCAACCGATGTACTTCGATGACGGACAGTTGTCGGGCGCGATGCCTTCGACGGCGAGACGTGTCGAGAAACCGCTGCCCATCGGTGCAAGCGACTGCGAGCCGGGTATTGCTTGTGAGCCGCCGCTCGAGCAAGCCGCGAGTCCGAGCGTCGCGACGATCGCGGCAGCGAGAAGAGTAGTACGCACGTAAAGCTCCTTTTTCCGATCTGTAAAGCCGGTGTGAAAACCTGGCTTTACCCTAACCTCGTGCTTCCCTTCCGCGGCCGGCGAGATAGATCGCTACGCCGACGAGCAACGTAACCGTCGTGAGTCCCACGACTTTAACGACCGCGAGTGTTTTATGTGGATCGTCGTCGGCCGGGAAGCCGGCGAAGACGATCGCCGATAGCGTGGTGAGCAAGCCGACGAGCGCGGCAATCGCGACGGTCCATTTTCCTCCGGGAATCCGGATCATTTCGGGCGACCGTGGCTCGTCGCGAAGCTTGATTGCTGCGGCGAACAAGAAGAGGAAGGGAACCAAGGTGACGACTACGGTCGAACTGACCAATACGTTGTAGGCGCCGCGAACGCTCGTTCCGGCCTGGCCGAGAAAAATGAAGACGGCCGCGATGATCGCTAGGCTGACGAGCGATACGACGGGCGATCCCCAGCGTGGGTGCACGCGCCCGAAGCTAGCCGGAAGATAGCGATCGATGCCGGCCACGAAGGGAAGTCGCGCGCCCGCACCGAGCCACGCACCCGCGCTTCCAAAGCAACTCAGCGCGACCAAAACGGCGGCGACCGGGATGAGCGCGCTCCAATGCATCCGTGTCGCGACGGTCGCGATCGCCTGCATGACGCCCGAGGAGGGGTTGACCGCTTGTGGAGCGAGCGCCGCTAACACGGCGGCGGTTCCGCCGATGTAGATTATTGCAATCGCGGGTGCTGCCAGCATAAGCCCGAGCGGAATCGTGCGCCGGGGGTTCTTGATCTCGCCACCCACCAAGGGCAGGCCCTCGGGTCCCGTCCACGCAAACGCGATCACCGACCAGAAGATGATGTCTTTGAGCTGCAGGCCGGGCCGCATCGTGGTCGTGTCGATCGGCGTCGCTGGGCCGAACTTCCACCACGCCACCGCCCCAAGCGCAACGAGCAGCAGCGTGACGGTCCATCGCGAAACCGCGCCGGCGTTGTTGAGCCACTTTCCGACTTCGAGGCCGTAAACGTTGACGATCGTCGCGAACAACAGCGCCGCGAGAGCGACGACGATGTAGTACCAAGGCGATGCCGAGAGCGATCCGCCGTTCGTTCCGCCGATGAAGAGCGCGTTTCCGGCGGCAAAATAGAGCAACGCCGGAAAGTACGGCAGCAGGCTCGCCCAGTACGTCCAGCCGGTAATGAATCCGGCGAACGGCCCGAACGCGCGCTTACTCCAAACGTAGAGGCCGCCCTCTTCGGGGTACTGCGATGCGAGGAAAACGACCGAGATCGAGAGCGGCGCGAACATTGCCAAGCCGCCGATGACCCAAACCGGAATCGCACTCGGTCCCGCCGCGGCCGCGGTAGCGACCCATTGCAAGTTCGAACTCGCGACGACGAAAAAGAGAACGACGTCGGTCAAACCCAGCGAGCGCCGTAGCCCCATTCACGCGCGAGTTCAACGGGAAGCAAAGAATCGCCCACCGCCCTACGGAGTCGCAGGGCGGTGGGCATGGTTTACGCGATGGTTAGTACGGGCGTCCCCAGTGACCGGCAACCCAGACCCATCCGCGATCGCGGTGAGCCCAATGGCCGGGATGCCAGGTCTGGCCCGAGTACGGAGGATATGCGTAGCGTCCGTGCACCCAGACGTAACGATATCCGTTCCAAGACCAATATCCCGCTACCCAATAGTAGCCCGGGCCCGGCGCGGCCGGAACCGGTTCGTAGATCGCCGCGGGCGGTGCGGCTTGAATGTATACTCCCCCGTAGACCTGTGCGGCCGCGGGGAGCGCGGCACCGGCGACCGCTCCGCCGAGCGCACACGCAAGAAGAAGATTTCGTAAGTTCATCATGCTTCCTTATTACCACCATACGGCGCTGCTCTCTCAGGAAAGCGATTAAAGCACCATTGCGATCCGATGAGAGTCGAGCGCTTGCATCAATTGCTGGAGTTCCGTCCAATTCGCGACGGCTCGGTCGACGCAAGCTTCACGATCGGAGCGAAGCCGTCGCTCGGTCGCAGTCATCGCCGCTGGAAGAATCGCTAAGAGCATGTCGCGATCGTGCGCTTCACCGAGCGCGTTCTGCAGCGCCGCAAGCCGCTGCGCGATTGCTTCCAGCGACTGGTCGAGCGCCGCAAAGCGCTCGAGCGCGTAACGCAAGCGCTTACAGGCGATCCTAAAATCGTGGAGACCCTGCTTGTCGCGGCGATCGAGACCGCTCGTGAGCGCATGCGCTTCCCGCAGACGCGTTGCGACGACCCGCTCGGCCAACTCGCGCACGTCGTCCACGCCCTCGAGGTCGATTCGTCCGGCTTTCATGATAGCTATGGATCGAAGCGCATGCGTCGCAGCTCTTTGGAGGCCGTTCGCGTCGCGATCCGCTCTTGTTGGTATAGACGTTCGAGCAGTGGACGGGCGAACGACCTCTCCGAGCCGTCGACGCTGCTCTCGAGGAGCCGCAGAACGATCGTCGCATCCCGTGCGGCGTCGGTCGCTGCGGCCGCGCGCTTGACGCGGCGGCGCAGCCGCTCCGACTCGGAGATGCCCGCGACGTCCTCGAGCAACGAGAGAAACCGGCGGTCCGTCGTGCGGACGTCGTGTAAGCGCCGTTCGTTTGGCTTGCGGACAAACCGCCTTCGCGCGCGTTCCAGCGCATGCTGCTCGCGGTGGATGGTTTTCGTCAGCCACTTCATCGTGGCTTGCCATTCATGGCAGCCGGTTCGACGGGGGTCTTTCGACCGACCTTCGCGAAGCAGGAATTCCGCTGTGAGATCGACGCGTTTGCCCGTCCTGTTCGTGCTGCTCGTCGTCGTTGCGTTGGCGTCCTGGTACTATCGTTCGCAGCGCGTGACGAGCAATACCGAAACGATCGCCGTCTATTATACCAAGCTCGATGGCACGTCGCTCTCCGACGTGCGCGTCTCGCTTCGGCCGCCGCTCCCAGGCGAGAGCGCGGCGGAACATCGGCATAACGCAGTGCTCTACGCCGCCGTCGAAGCGGTCGCCGGCCCTCCCAACGGCATCGCCGCGATTCGGTTTGCGCCCGGCACGCGCGTTTTGGGGGCTGCCGTCGACGGATCGACGGCAACGGTCGATCTCTCAAAGGAAGTCGCGCAGCAAGCCGGCGGCACGTTTGGCGAGAACGGCGAGTTCAAAGCACTCGTCTACACGGTAACCGGAATTGCCGGGATCGACGCCGTCCAGGTTACCGTCGACGGCTCTCGGCTGGAGACGCTGCCCGGAGGACATCTCGAGCTTGACCAACCGCTTCATCGCTCGGACTTCTAGCACCGCCGCGACGGCCGCGCTCGTTCTGCTGGCGACGATTCCCGCCCGCGCCGACGCGCCGCTCGTCGCGCTTTATCAGGGAGAGACGATTCGCTTCACGCACGTTGCTCAGAATTCGGGCAGGCTTGCGATCGGCGTGCAAGATCCCGGCTTTGCGGCGCTGCTGCACAACGCCGGAGCCTGGCTCACCTGGAAGCCGGGCGAGCGCTACGTCTTGATCACGACGTCGGTACCGGCCGTTATCAGCTTCGCGCTCGGCGACCGCCGGTACGACGCCGGCCCGATCGCGTTGCAGGCGGCCTTTGCCCCGTACGAGCGAGGAAACGAAGTCTACCTTCCGTTCGACGAAGTCCTGGGAGCGCTCGGCCTCGCATTGCGCCAGGACGGCAACGTCAAGGTGCTGCAGCCGCAGCTTGCAGCGCTCGACGTTCGTGAAAGCGACGGCCGCGTTACGCTCGCAGCACACGGGGGCGGACCGCTCCATCTGCGCGTCGTCCAACAGAGTGCCGCCGCCATGACGTACGCGTTCGACGGCGTCGGCACCACATTGAGCGGAACTCGCAAGATCGGTGCGGGAGGCGTTCGCAGCGTTCAGATCTCCGTTTCCGGCACCGTTAGCGAACCTACCACGCTCGTCACCGTGCGCCTCGAAACAGGCGCCACTGCGCAAGCGCCGCAAAACAATGGCGACCGCGACGTTGCGCTCTCGTTCAGCGCAGCAAGTTCGGGGCCGCAAGCCGTTGCCGAGGAGTCTCCGACGCCCGAGCCTGCGCCGCCGGAGGATAACGCGCCATCGGCCTCAAGCGCGGCGACCGTCACCGGCGTTACCACCGAACCGAACGCGGACGGCGCGACGGTCACGATTACGGTGAACGGGAGCGCCATCTACGAATGGCACCGGTTGCGCGATCCCGACAATCGGTTTTGGGTCGATATCAAGAACGCGCAGCTTGCGGGACCGCCAATCGAATTGAGCACGTCGAGCCCGATCGTGTCGGTACGAGCCCGCCAGACCGATCCATCGACCGTGCGTATCGCGCTCTCGCTCGACGGTTCTAAACCCATCGAGGTGACGCCCTCGGTGACTGGATTGACTCTCCAGGTCGGCGGCGAGGACGTTGCCGACGCGCCGCGATCGGGCGGCGGTAGTCTCGGCAGCTTGATTTCCGCGAGCGGACCGAACGCCGCATCGCCGGTAACGCCCGTAACGCCCGTAACGCCCGCACCGGCCGACACCTCGTCGGGTGACCTCGCGAGTCCCGACGAAAACAACTGGAAGTTCGGACCTCGCTCGGGCTACGTTCCGACGAATCCGCGCCTGATCGTGATCGATCCCGGCCACGGCGGGAGCGACGTCGGTACGCAACACGGCGGACTCCGAGAGGCCGATTTAACGCTCGATATGGCAAAGCGGTTGCGCGATATCCTCATCGCACGCGGCTGGCAAGTGAAGCTAACGCGCGAGAGCGACGTCGACGTCTACGCTCCCAACGACAGCGCGCGCGACGAACTGCAGGCCCGAGTGGACGTTGCCAATAACGCCGGGGCGCGCCTCTTCGTGAGCATCCACGCCAACGCATACATCAATTCCGGGCCGTATGGAACGACGTGCTACATCTCAAAGCCGGACGACGTTGCCTTTGCGCGAAGCGTAGAGACCCACCTAGCCGCCGACGGCACGAAGGACGACGGCGTCATCAAGAGTCACCTCTACGTTACCTATCACACGCGAATGCCTGCCGTGTTGGTCGAAACCGCGTTTCTGACCAATCCGAGCGATTATGCGCTGCTTGCATCCGCACAGTGGCGGCAAAAGGTCGCGCAGGAGATCGCCGACGGGATCGGCGAGTACGCGCGCGCCTACCCAGTGCCGAATCAACCCGCCCAGTAGTGATTGGGCTCTTCGACTCTGGCCTCGGCGGCCTGACGGTGCTCGCGCGGCTGCGCGAGGTCCTGCCCGAGGCCGATGTGATTTTCTTTGCGGATCAGGCTCACGTGCCGTACGGCGATCGCACCCACGCCGACCTTCTGCGATTGCTGCGCGCGAATTTGGCCCGCTTCGACGAATACGGCGTCGAGGCGATCGTGATGGCCTGCAACACGTCCTGCGCGGTCGCCGAACGATACGGTTGGCCGAGCTCCCGCGCGCCGGTGCTCGACTTGATCGAGTCCGCAGCGACCGCCGTCGAGGCGGGCGGATTCCGCCGGGTCGGAATTGTCGCGACGGCGGCGACGGTCGGAGCCGGTTCGTACGGGCGCACTCTTCGTTCGCGTATCGCGGGAATTGACGTGGTTGAAGTTCCCGCGCCGGCGCTCGTTCCGCTCGTGGAGGCCGGCGCAACCGCCGGCGACGAAGCTCGAGAGGCGGTCACCGAGGTCTGCGGGCACCTGCCACTCGATCTCGACGCCGTCGTCTACGGATGCACGCACTATCCGGTACTGGGCGCACATTTTAGAGCGGCACTTGCCCAGGATGTGACGCTCATCGATCCGGCGGTCGTGCAAGCCGAGCGCGCTGCAACGCTCTTGCGCGGTCGCACGCGCGGCAACGGCACGACCAGGTACGAAACGAGCGGCGACGAGGCCGCATTCCAGGCAGGGATCGCCCGAATTCTCGGGGCTACCGTGACGCCGTGAAGATGGCGCTGCTCTTCTCCGTCGTCCTCGTCCTCTACGACGCCGTCGCCGCGCTGATCGCCCGGTCGCTCACCATTTCGTACGATTCGTTTCTCGTGCTCTCCCTGGTGTTGATCTTCTTTATGGGGATTTATGCCGGGCGTAAAAGGCGCGGGCGCGGCGTCGTCGCGATCGCGATTGCGGCCGCGATCGAAGCGACGGCGGGGTGGTACGTTGCCGCGCTCATCGGGCCCGGATACGTGCCGGGTTGGACGATGAAAGTGCTGATCGTGATGGCCGTCGAGGGGTGGCTGCTCTCGACCGCGATCGGATTCGTGGGAGTCGGAATAGGGCTGCGAGTGGCGGGACCGCGGGGCCGGCTATCGTAGGGCAAAGCCCCCGACGACGGCGGCACCGAGAATGAAAAAGACCGGATTGATCTTCGTGCGGTTGACCGCCAGGAAGGTGAGCAACGCTAGAGCGATCGTCACCCAGTTCGTGATCGCGCCCTTGCCGAAGATGATCAACCCGCCTAACGCGAGACCGATCGCGACCGGTGCAAGGCCTTTCTGAATCGACGCACGCCATGGCCAGTTCACGAGCTTGTTCCAGAGGCGCCCGACCCCGAACGTAAGGACGCCGGTCGGAAGGAAGAAGGCGATTGCGCAGGCGAGCGCGCCGAGCGGACCCGCGACGAGCTGGCCAACTTCCGCGACCATCATCATGTTTGGTCCCGGCGACATCTGGCCGGTGCTGTAGACGTGCACGAGTTGCTCGCTCGTCAGCCAGTGATGCACCTGGACGATCTGTACCTTCATTTCGGGAAAGGCGGCCATGCCGCCGCCGATCGTGAGGAACGACAGGTAGGCGAAGACGCGGATCAGTGCAGGGATTTCAGCCATTCCTCTTCCTCCTCCGCGGGCTTGGGCGGCGAGCGGCGCGGGCGATAGGCGAAGATCGCGAGCGCTCCGACGATCAGCAGTGTGTAGAGCACGCCGATTTTGAAATACGTGATTCCCAGGATCGCGGCGACGACGAAGATCGCGTCGTAGACGCCGCGGAGCGATTTCTTGCCGATCTGAAACCACGTCGCCGCGAGCAGCCCCGTAGCGGCCGCTGCGACCCCGCGGAGCGCGGCATTCGCGATCGGACGTACGTGCTGCTCCGAGTACACCATCCCCGCGGCAGTCATGAAAACAAAGGCCGGGATGCACATGCCGACGAGTGCGGCGGTCGCGCCGAGCCATCCGGCGAGCCGGTCTCCGGCGAGGATCGCCACGTTGGTCGCGTTGAGTCCCGGCAGCGTATTGCTGATCGAGGTGATCTCGAGAAACTCGACGTCGTCGAACCACTTTTTCTGTTTAACGAGCGAGTTGCGAAGATAGGCTACGACTCCGCCGCCGAAACTGATCGCACCGATCGTTAGAAACGTCAGAAAGATCTCGCCGACGGAAGCCTTTTTATTCATGGCTTTGCGGTGGATTGCCGTGGAGCTGATAGACG
Source organism: Candidatus Cybelea sp. (assembly GCA_036732685.1). Taxonomy (GTDB): domain Bacteria; phylum Vulcanimicrobiota; class Vulcanimicrobiia; order Vulcanimicrobiales; family Vulcanimicrobiaceae; genus Cybelea. The sequence goes on from DAINBY010000007.1 coordinate 71,033, forward strand.
AGCCCGGTCTTCGTGGTACCGAGGAAGAGCCAGCCCGTCGCAATGAGCTGGAGCTTGATGTAGTACTCTTCGACCCGTTGCCGGACTAGGTCGTGCACGTCCTCGCGGCGATCGAATTTGGTCTGGTAGGCAAACTCACCGCACATCACTTTATGATCGCCGAGCGAGCGCCAGAGCGAAATGTTGCATTTCGCCGAGAGTCCCTTGCCAAAATCGAGCGTGCCGAGATCCATCAACACCTCTTCAACGAGCGTCGAATTGACGAGCTCGACGTTCCCCTCTTGCGACCCGATCAAGCCGGCGATCGCGGGCAGGACCCTCGCGATGGTTTGCAGGCTCGTGCGATCGGGCTCGTGCACCGAGCTCAGGGGAAAGATGCAGTTATGTGAATAGAGCAGCCGGAAGCCGCCGATCTGATCCTTCAGAGGCAGCGCCTCCGACTTGAACTTCACGCGGTAAGGGCCCGCGATCTTCGGGCGGACGTCGACGGCGGCGGTGAGCGCCATGTCGGGGTTGCGGAACTTGAAGACGATCTCGGGGTCTTCGATCGGAAAGCCGTCTTGGTAGGCGACGCGCCGGCGAAGGATGTACGAGTTGTTATAGAGCCGGAAGTCGGCGGTATCGACGAACATCACTTCGCGAATCCGCGGGCGCAGCTTCGTCAAGTCGAGCGGCGCATAGCTGACGCCTTTGACCTTGCCGGCGGCCTCCGCAACCAGGTCGTTAAACCCCTTGAAGCCCCGAATGTTGTAGAAGAAATCCGGCTTCAAGATGAGCTTGGCATCGAAGAACTGGATGCGATCGTGCGGATTACCGTCCGCGTAGGTAAGCGGACCGTTGGCCGAGGCGACGTTCGTACTCATTAATAAGTCCTTCTCAGTGTGCCGAGAGCAATCCCACGTGGAAGAGCGAGAAGAAGAACGCGGTCGTCGCGACTGCAAGCCCGACGCCGGCGAGGACTTGCGCGATCGTGTGCGCCTTTAAATAGACGCGTGCCCAGCAAACCATCGGAATCAGGACCATGAACGGAAGCGGCTGCCGCCCGTAGAGCAGCGTCAACGCCGCCAGCGGAGCCGTAATTCCGATAGCGTGGGTGCTGATCTTCCAGTAGCGGGTGATGTACTGCACGATGAGCGTCGAGGCGAGATATCCGAGCATCGCGGCAATCATCAGGCGCGGCGCGTGGGCGAGCCAGAGCGCCCCAGCTCCCAGCGCGTCGAAAACGACGAAGGCGGTGAAGACCAGTTCGCGTTCGGCGCGCACCGACATATCCAGGTCGGAGATTCGATCGGTAGCGTTCAGCCAAAAGACGTAAAGCATCGGCCCGATCGAGACGAAGAAGGTCGAAATAAAGAGCAGCCGCCAGAAATCGAGCGTGTCCTTCGCGCCGATGTGCGCGAGGATTGCGAAGAGCCCGAACGCCGTCAGGAAAGGGTTGAAAATCGTCGAGAGGCTGCGCGCCAAATCGCGCCAGACGCCGCGCTTTTTGATCGGGACGATCGTCTGATGCGGCTCTTCCAACCGACCTGAATCGGGCACCTCTGCGTCTTTGGTCGCAAATAGGGCGGCGCCCTCGTGCAGGCACGACGAGGCCTGCGGTCGTAAAAAGGATGCCGCAATGCACCCCCTGTTAGCGGCCGCTGCGGCGGCGGCCAAGGTCGTACCAACGGCCGCGGCGACGGTTTTGCCGCGAGGCGCCCTGCCGTTGAATCTTCCGGCCGGCGCGCCCGCAGTTCCGCCCGCTGGGCCGGAGCCGAAGACGTGGTTTGCCATCCACTTGCCGTGGCTCACGCACACCTTCGCGGGTCTCTTCATCCTCGCGGCTATTCTGTTGATCTTCTTGCTCGCGATTCAAACGACAAAGCAAGAGGGGCTCACCGGATCGATCGGCGGGCGCGTTGAGTCGACGTATCGTGGCCGTCTCGGCGCCGAAGAGCAGCTCAAACGCTGGACCGGTATCGTGGCCGTCTCGTTCGTTGTCTTCGGATTCATTCTCTCGCTGACCGGCATCTAGCAAACTAGGACGAGCGTGCCGCTCCTCGAGGTCGCGAATCTCCGGACCACCTTCCGAACCGAGGACGGCCCGGTGACGGCGGTCAACGGCCTCTCCTTTAAACTCGATGCCGGCGAAACGCTCGGCATCGTTGGAGAGTCCGGATCGGGGAAATCGGTGACCGCGCTCTCGATCATGCGGCTACTCGCACGGACCGCGACGGTCACCGCGGATCGCGTGCTCTTCAACAACGAGAACCTGCTGCAGCGCAGCGAAGCCGAGATGCGGCGAATTCGCGGTTATAAGATCGCGATGATCTTTCAGGATCCGATGACCTCGCTCAATCCGGTCCTTACGATCGGCGAGCAGATCGCCGAGGCAGTCCGCCTGCACCTGGGCCTGGGAAAGCGCGAGTCGAACGATCGGGCCGTCGAGATGCTGCGCAAAGTGCGGATCCCCTTGCCGGAGAAGCGGCTGGGCGACTATCCGCATCAGTTCTCCGGAGGCATGCGCCAGCGCGTCATGATCGCGATGGCGCTCTCGTGCAACCCGCAGCTCCTCATCGCCGACGAACCGACGACGGCGCTCGATGTGACCATCCAAGCTCAAGTGCTCGAGCTGATGAACGAGCTGCAGCGCGAAACGGGAGCGGCCATCATTCTGATCACCCACGATTTGGGCGTCGTCGCTGAGTTTTGCCGCAACGTACTCGTCATGTACGGCGGCAACATGGTCGAATACGGCACCGCGGAGCAGCTTTTCGCGCAGCCCCGGATGCCGTACACGCAGGGGCTCCTCGCCTCGCTGCCGAGGCTCGACGACACCGAACAGCGCCGGCTCGAACCGATTCCGGGGCAGCCGCCGAATCTGCTGCGGCTCCCACCCGGCTGTGCCTTCGCGCCGCGCTGCGCGTACCGGATGCCGATTTGCGCCGATCCCGTGCCGCTCTATGATTTTGGCCAAGGTCACGTGGCACGCTGTTATCTCTACGACGAGCGCGCGCGGGATCAACGCCCCGAGACGGCCCGGGACCTGCCGACCATTCCCGCCGGCGGTCCGGCGTAAATGAATAACGGTGCGCTGGTCCGTGCGACGCAGCTCTTCAAGTACTTTCCGATCTATGCCGGCCTGACGTCGCGGCACGTCGCCGACGTCCGCGCGGTGGACGGCGTCGACTTTACGATCCAAGAGGGCGAAACGCTCGGGCTCGTGGGTGAGTCGGGGTCGGGAAAGACGACGGTCGGACGTCTCCTCCTGCGTCTGCTCCCCGTGACCAAGGGCGAGATTTTCTTCGAGAACCAAAACGTGCTGGCGATGAACCGTACGGAGGTCCGCCGCCTGCGTCGTTCGATGCAGATCATCTTTCAGGATCCATTCGCGTCGCTCAATCCGCGGATGACCATCCGCGAGATCGTGGCCGAGCCGCTGCGAATTCACGCACTCGCTTCGGGCAAGGAGCTGGAGAATCGGGTGATCGAGTTGCTCCGGCTCGTGGGTCTGCAACCGTATCACGCCAACCGCTACCCGCACGAGTTCTCGGGCGGCCAACGCCAGCGCGTCGGCGTCGCGCGGGCGCTTGCCGTCAATCCCAAGTTCATCGTCTGCGATGAGCCCGTCTCGGCGCTCGACGTTTCCATTCAGGCGCAGGTCATCAACCTGTTGGAGGACCTGCAGGCGAAGTTCAAGCTGACCTACCTCTTCATCGCCCACGATCTCTCGGTCGTTCGGCACATCGCGACGCGCGTCGCCGTGATGTACGTGGGGAAGATCGTCGAGATCGGCGATCGGAACGAGCTTTACGTGAATCCGCTGCATCCGTACACGCAGGCGTTGCTCTCGGCGATACCAATTCCCGATCCGAAGATCGAGCAGCGGCGCAAGCGGATCGTGCTGACGGGCGATATCCCGTCGCCGGTAAATCCGCCCTCGGGGTGCCGTTTTCACACCCGTTGTCCGGTCGCGTTCGACCGCTGCAGCACCGAGGAACCGCCGCTACGCGAATACGCGCCGGGACACTTCGCCGCATGCCACTGGGTCGAAGAGCACGGCGGTCAGGGACCAAACCTCACCGCCTAGTAAGAGCCGTGCTGGGAGAACTCACTAAACGAAACGGGCAGTCGCATCGCGACTGCCCGTTCTCGATTTCAAACGCGCAGGCTACTTCTTCTTGCGGGTAGCCTTCCGGCGCTTGCGGACCGTCTTTCGGACGGTGGCTTTTTTCGCCGCGCCCTTCCGCCGGACGGTTTTGCGCGCTTTGCGCGCGCCCTTCCGCACGGCCTTACGCGCTTTGCGCGCGCCCTTGCGCACGGCCTTGCGTGCTTTGCGCGCGCCCTTGCGCACGGCCTTGCGGGCTTTGCGCCCGACCTTGCGCGTTACCTTGCGCTTCGCGCGCGCTACCTTGCGCACGACCTTGCGGACCTTGCGCACTTTCTTTGCGGCTTTGCGTTTCTTGCGGCCGCCGGCGGCCTTCGCCAAGGCGACGGCGACGACGGCCTTTTTTCGCCGCGCTTTGCGACGCGGAGCCGGCGCTTCCGGCTTCGGGCCGCCATTCATTGTGGAATCGGAGTCCATTCATTCCTCCTCGTCCCCGGGGACGATAAGCTTTCAGTGGACAGCGCATTGCGCGCTTTTGAACAAATCATAGAGGATTTCGCAAAATGATGCAAATTCGCGTACGCGCGCACGCACGTTGTGAACCGAATCGCGGCACCGCGCCGTCGCCTCCGGAGCGAAGAAAGTTGCCCAGGGTTGACCCCGGCGGTATACTAGGCCCCGTGAAAAAGCCCCTGATTATCGTCGAGTCGCCGACAAAGGCCCGGACGATCAAGAAATTTCTGCCGGCGCGCTACGCGGTGAAAGCATCGGTGGGGCACGTGCGCGACCTTCCGAAGAGCACGCTCGGAGTCGACGTCGAGCATGATTTTACGCCAAAATACCTCACGATCAAAGGCAAGGGCGACATCATCAAAGAGCTGCGCGGCGCCGTAAAAAGTGCGACCGACGTCTATCTTGCGACCGACCCGGACCGCGAAGGCGAGGCGATCGCATGGCATTTGGCGGAGCTCCTGAAACTGCCGGACCCGCAGCGTATCGAGCTCCACGAAATCACCAAAGAGGCCGCCCTGGCGGCGCTGAAAGACCCGCACGTCATCGACATGGATCGCGTCAACGCGCAACAGGCACGGCGAATTCTCGACCGGCTCGTCGGCTATAAGATTTCGCCGTTACTCTGGTCGAAGGTGCGTAGCGGCCTCTCGGCCGGACGCGTGCAATCGGTGGCGGTGAAGCTGATCGTCGACCGGGAGCGCGAGATCGAGGCATTCGTCCCGAGGGAGTACTGGACGATTGCGGCCCTGCTTGCAAGCGCGCAAACGGAGGGCGAGCCGATCGCGTTTTCCGCCGATCTCGTCGCCTATCGCGGCGAGAAGTTGGAGATCGTAAACGGGGACCAGGCCGACGCGATCCTGCGCGCGCTCGAAGGCGCGGCCTATCGGGTCTCGTCGGTGAAACGGCGTGAGGTTCGCCGCAATCCCCCAGCGCCGTTTACCACCTCGACGATGCAGCAGGAGGCCTCGCGCAAGCTCAAGATGCGGGTGCGCCGCGCGATGCAGGTCGCTCAAGCCCTCTACGAAGGCGTCGATCTCGGCGGCAGTGAGGGTACCGTCGGCCTCATCACCTATATGCGCACCGATTCGACGCGCATCAGCGACCAAGCGCGCGATGCCGCGCGCGAGTTTATCACGGCGACGTACGGGCAAGAGTTCCACGGCGGGAAGATCCATCGCGTTCGAGAGGGCGCGCAGGACGCCCACGAAGCGATTCGTCCGACCTCGGTGCTCCGTTCGCCCGAGCGCCTCGCCGGAGTCCTGAAACGCGAGGAGCTGCGCCTCTACTCGCTGATCTGGGAACGTTTCGTCGCCTCGCAAATGTCGCCGGCGCTCTTCGACCAGACGGTCGTCGACGTCGCGGCACGGGAGTACGGGTTCCGCGCAACCGGAACGATCATGCGTTTCGCCGGCTTCACCCGCGTCTACGACGAACCGAAAGAGGAAGAGACGAAGGGTCGCGTGCGCCTCCCGGAGTTAGATGAAGACGAGGCGCTCGAGTGTCGCAAGCTCGAACCGAAGCAGCATTTCACCGAACCGCCGCCGCGCTATACCGAAGCGGCGCTCGTCAAAGCGCTCGAGGATAACGGCATCGGGCGGCCGTCGACCTATTCGACGATCGTCGAGACGATCCAGGCTCGCGGCTACGTCACCCAACAGGAGCGGCGCTTCATGCCGACGCCGATCGGCAGCGCCGTAAACGATCTGCTGGTCGAACACTTTCCGAAGATCGTCAATCTCGACTTCACCGCGCGGATGGAGGGCGATCTCGACAGGGTCGCCGAGGGGAATGAAGACTGGGTCGCGCTGCTGCGCCGTTTCTACGGGCCATTCGAGAGCGAGCTCGAAGCCGCCGAGAAGAAGCTGCCGCGTCTGGAGCTTCGCGACGAACCGACCGACGAGATCTGTCCGACCTGCGGGCGGCCGATGGTCATCAAACACGGACGTTTCGGCAAGTTCATCTCGTGCAGCGGCTATCCGGAATGCAAGACGACCAAACCAATCGTCAAGGAGACGGGAGCGGCGTGCCCGCGTTGCGCCGGTGCGATCGTCGAGCGCCGCTCGAAGAAGGGGCGCGTGTTTTATGGCTGTGCAAACTACCCGAAGTGCGACTTCATCTCGTGGGATGCGGTCGTTCCCGAACGTTGTCCCGCCTGCGGTTCGCACGTTCTGGCAAAGCGGCGCGGCGGTAACGTGCTGCTGCAGTGCGCGGCCGACCGAACGCACGACGTCTCGGGCCTCGCGCCGGCAGCCTCCTCGTAGGCGGCAACGTGGAACGCCTGATCGTTATCGGCGGTGGGCTGGCCGGATGCGAAGCGGCGTGGCGGGCGGCACGGTGCGGCGTCGAGGTCGATCTGTTCGAAATGCGGCCGCTTCGCAGCGGTCCGGCACATAAAACCGGGGCTCTTGCCGAGCTCGTCTGCAGCAATTCGTTTCGCGGTGCCGCGCTCGAGAATGCCGTCGGTCTGCTCAAAGAGGAGCTGGCGCGCTTCGGCTCGCTGATCGTCACGGCGGCGCGCGAGACGGCGGTGCCCGCCGGCGGGGCGCTTGCGGTCGACCGGAATCGTTTCTCGGAGCTCGTGGAGACGCGAATTGCCGGCGAGCCACGTATCACGCTCCATCGGGAAGAAGTGCGAGCGATTCCGCTCGACCGTCCGGTCATCGTGGCCTGCGGTCCGTTACCGAGCGAGGAGTTCTGTGCAAACCTCGACGGCGTCGTCGGCAGGCGATTGCACTATTTCGACGCCGCATCCCCGATCGTGGCCGCCGACTCGATCGACGAGTCGGCGATGTACCGCAAGTCCCGCTACGATAAAGGCGACGGCGACGATTACCTCAACATTCCGCTCGATCGCGACCAGTACGCGCAGCTCTTGGCCGATCTTCGTACCCTAGAGCGCCATCCGGCGAAGGATTTCGAGGAGACGCGCTATTTTGAGGGATGCTTGCCGGTCGAAGAGATGGCGGATCGCGGGGATGACGTTCTGCGCTTCGGTCCGCTCAAACCCGTCGGTCTGCGCGACCCGCGGACCGGGAATACGCCGTTCGCGGTCGTGCAGCTGCGAAAAGAGAACCGCGAAGGCACCGCCTACAATTTGGTGGGGTTTCAAACGCGCTTGAACTGGCCGGCGCAGCGTGAAGCCTTCGGGAAGCTGCCGGGATTGCAGCGCGCCGAGTGGCTGCGCTTGGGCGTCATGCACCGGAACACGTTCATCGATGCACCGCGCCTGCTCGACGAAAACTTGAAGCTGCGCGGAACGGAGGCGCTATACTTTGCGGGTCAGATTACGGGTGCCGAAGGGTACGTCGAAGCCGCGGCCTGCGGCGTGATGACCGGTATCCACGCGGCTCGTGTGATGCTCGGTCTGCCCCGAATCGAGTTTCCGCGGGCGAGCGCGTTCGGTGCCGTACTCGCGCATCTGCAGAACCGCGAGACGCCCGACTTCCAACCCTCCAACGTGACGTGGGGAGCTTTCCCCGAGCACTCGCACGGGGGAAACAAGCGGGAACGGCGGCGGCTGCTTGCCGAGCGCGCGCTCGCGGCCGTCGATTCGATCGCCTCTGAAACCCTCTGTGCGCCCGCCGGGTACTCACGCTAGCATGAAGTCCACGACGATTCTGGCGGTCCGCCGCGACGGAAAGCTCGCGATTGCCGGCGACGGTCAGGTCACCCTCGACAAGACGATCGTCAAGCACGGTGCGCGCAAGGTCCGCAAGGTATCGGGCGGCAAGGTGATCGCGGGCTTCGCCGGCTCGGCGGCCGACGGCATCACGCTGCTCGAGAAGTTCGAGGCGAAGTTCGGCGAGTTCAAAGATCTCCGGCGGGCGGCCGTGGAGCTCGCGAAAGACTGGCGGCAAGACCGAGTTTTGCGGCGGCTCGAGGCGCTGATGATCGTCGGTAACGGCGAGAATCTCTTTCTGCTCTCGGGAACCGGCGACGTGATCGAGCCCGACGAAGGGGTCGCCGCGATCGGGAGCGGCGGCGCATACGCGCAAGCCGCCGCCGCCGCGCTCCTGCGCAACACCGAACTTGACGCGGCGCAAATCGCGCGCAAAGGTCTGGAGATCGCTTCGGAGATCTGCATCTACACCAACGGCGACATTACCGTGGAAACCCTTCCGTGACGACCGCGCTGCCGGCGAGTCTCGATCCCGCGCGCCTGACCCCGCGGCAGATCGTCGAGGAGCTCGACAAGTATATCGTCGGGCAAGGCAAGGCAAAGCGCGCCGTCGCGATCGCGCTGCGCAACCGGTATCGCCGCGCGCAAGCGCGCGAGGATCTGCGCGAGGAAATTACGCCGAAGAACATCTTGATGATTGGTCCGACCGGCGTCGGAAAGACCGAGATCGCGCGCCGCTTGGCGGCGCTCGTCGGTGCGCCGTTCGTAAAGGTCGAAGCGACGAAATACACCGAGGTCGGTTACGTTGGACGTGACGTCGAGTCGATGGTTCGCGATCTCGTAGAAGCTTCGATCCGCAGCGTAACCAACGAGCGCCGCGAAGAGGTCCGCGAGCTCGCCGCGCGGCACGCGGTCGAACGCGTCATCGACGTCCTCCATCCCGAAACGCGGCCACCCTCGGCACAAGGCCAAGGGAATTCGCTCGGCGCCGCGCTCGGTTCGATCTTCGGCAGCGGTTATTCCGGCCAGCAGCAATCGCACGCCACGCCCTCGGCTGCGGTCTCCGCCGATGCTGCGCGCGTGCGCGATCAGACCCGCGGCGAGATCGAGCGGGGCTTCTACGACGTGCGGCTCGTCGAGATCGAAGTCGAGGAAGCGCCGAGCCTCCCAATCGGGATGATCGGCGGGGGCATGGAGCAGGGTGGCGACCTCGGCGAGATGCTCGGCGGAATTTTGCCGAAGCGCCGTACGAAGAAACGGGTCACGGTCGTCGAGGCGCTGCGCATCTTCGAACAGGAAGAGGCCGCGAAGCTGATCGATATGGATGCCGTGAAGCGCGAAGCGCTTCGGCGCGCCGGCGAAGACGGCATCATTTTCATCGACGAGATCGACAAGGTGGCCGGATCCTCGCAGCAACGTGGCGCTCCCGACGTTTCGCGAGAGGGCGTTCAGCGGGACATCCTGCCGATCGTCGAAGGCTCGACCGTCAACACGAAGCACGGTCCAATCAAGACCGACCACATCCTCTTCATCGCGGCCGGTGCTTTTCACATCAGCAAGCCCTCCGACCTGATTCCGGAGCTGCAAGGGCGGCTGCCGATTCGAGTCGAGCTCGATTCGTTGACGGCCGAGGATTTTAAGACGATCCTTACTCAACCGAAGAATGCGCTGGTCGAGCAGTACAAGGCCTTGCTCGCTACCGACGGCGTGACGCTCGATTTCTCCAGCGATGCAATCGAGCAGCTCGCAACCTTCGCGATGCGCGTGAACGAACAGACGGAGAACATTGGTGCGCGTCGGCTGCATACCGTGCTCGAACGGGTACTCGAGGACGTGAGCTTCGATGCGCCCGAAACGACGGGAGTCGTCGCGATCGACGGAGCCTACGTGCGCGCGCGCCTCGCCGACGTCGTGGCCAACGCCGACCTCTCCGGATACATTCTTTAAGCAGATTCCCATTGGGTCCGGCAGGGCTCGGACCAAACGCGGAGGATGTTCTACGCTATGAAGAAGTCAATAGGCGCTCTCACAGTTCTTTGCGCGGCCGGCATGCTCGCGGCGTGCAACGGCAACATCTACGGCCCGGGCCCGGGTCCGACATCGGGACCGGGCGGAAACTGCGGGGGCCCGCCGAGCTCGAATCAGCTCGAGGTGGTCTACCCGATACCGAATTCAAAGAAGGCGCCGCCGGCCCTGGCGAACATCTACGTCGCTACCAAAGGCAGTTTACCGCCGAGCAATCAGTTTGACTTTTTCCTCTCGCAGTCGAACGGCGGCAGCACGTTTACCGGACCGTTTGCTCTGATTAACGCATCGCAGGTTCCAACGCCGCACGCAAAGCCGAGTTATCCCAATCCCACCTACTACGCTTCGGCGATTGCCGGTCCATACGGTTCGAGTTACATCATCGGTCCGAACCAGTCGGTAGTGCTGCTTTGGAACAACGGCGGCGCGAACTGCACGCCCCACTTCCAGGTAGCCTCGTTCCGTACGAAGGGCTGACCTCGAGAAACGGTTGAAGAGTAGCGGGCGGCGACGAGGACGAATAGCCGCCCGCGATGCCCTACGTCCGCGATATTCTCACCGATGGCCATCCGACGCTGCGCAAAGCCGCGAAGCGGGTCGATCCCAGAGAGATTTGCGACCCGCTCTTTCAGCAACTGATCGACGACATGTTCGCGACGATGTATGCCGCCCCGGGCGTCGGCCTCGCCGCCCCGCAAATCAACGTTTCGAAGCGAATCTTCGTCATGGACGTGCACGATGACGCACACGAACCGGCGGTCGTCATCAATCCGAAGCTGGAACGGACCGGCGAAGAGATCGAGTTGCGGGAAGGCTGTCTCTCGATTCCGGGAATGGTCGGTGAGATCGTCCGCCGCGAACGCGCCGCCGTGACCGGTTTGGATCGCCACGGCAACAAGGTTCGAATCGAAGGCGACGGCCTGCTCGCCCAATGCCTGCAGCACGAAGTCGACCATCTCGACGGGAAGCTCTACGTCGATCGGGCTAAGAACCTGCGGCCGGTCACCAGCGACGAGGAAGAAGAAGCAGCCGAGGTGTGAGAAGCATCTTTTTCGGCACGAGCGACTTCGCCGTGCCGAGCCTGCGCGTCGTCGATTCGCGTACGGAGCTCGCGGGCGTCGTCACGCAGCCGGATCGTCCCGCCGGCCGCGGCCATCGCCTCAAAGCCACTCCCGTTAAGGCGGCCGCGCTCGAACTCGGCGTTCGTGTCTACGAACCGGTGCGGCTTCGGGAGTTCGCCGCCGAGTTCGAAGGCGAGCGCTTCGATCTCTTCGTGCTCGCCTCGTACGGGCGCATACTTCCCCAGGAGTTGCTGAATCTGCCGCGGATCGGTGCACTCAACGTGCACCCGTCCCTGCTCCCCAAGTATCGCGGAGCGACGCCAATCCAAACGGCGCTCGCAAACGGCGAAACGGAGACCGGTATCAGCATCATGCTTATGGACGCCGGACTCGATACCGGCGATCTCGTTTGCCAAGACCGCATCGCGATCGAACCGGGGGAAACCTACGGCGAGCTGCACGACCGGCTCGCCGTTCTCGGCGCGAATTTGCTCGGCAAGGCGTTGGATTTGGCCGCTCGCGGAACTCTGTCGCGCCGTGCCCAGAGCGGCGAGGCGAGCCTCACCCGACCGGTGTCAAAAACGGATCTCGCGATCGATTTGAATTGGCCGGCGAGCCGAATCGTAAACACGGTGCGCGCATTCTCGCCCCAGCCGGCCGCCCGCGCATTGCTTTGCGGCGAGACCGTCAAGATTCTGCGCGCGCACGTCGCTGCGGACGGCTCGCTGCAGATCGACGAACTGATCGCGCCGAACCGCGGAAGGATGAGCGGCGACGAATACCTTCGGAGCCGTTCCGAGTGGCGATAACCGGGGCGCGCGAGCTGGCGCTCGCGGTCGTGCGCGACGTTTTTCCGCCGCCGGATTCGCATGCCGAGGAGCGCACCGCGCAGGCCTCTTTCGATTATCACGCGCGGCGCTCGCACTTAAGCGAGCGCGACCGCGCCTTTGCCGCGGAGCTTGCGTATGGCGCCATCAAGATGCGGCGCGCTCTCGATTGGCAGCTCTCGCCGTTCGTGCCGGAGAAGCTGCCTCCGGCGATCGGCGAGATTCTTCGCCTAGCCGCGCACGAGCTGCTCTACACGCGCGCCGACGTCCACGCGACCGTCTTCGAGTTCGTCAATCTTGCGAAACGGTGGGGGCACCGCGGGTTGGGCAATCTCGTCAACGCGGTTCTCCGAAACCTGCTGCGCGCCGCTCCGGAGCCTCCGCAGCGCGAATCGTTCTCGAGCGACGACGAATTCCTGGCCACGCGGTATTCGCTGCCGACGTGGCTCGTTCGGCAGTGGCGTACGCTCTTCGGCGAGGAGCTCGAAGCGATCTGCGAGGGCGTGAATCGACCGGCGCAGCCGGCCATCGTCGTCAATGCGCTCAAAAGCACGGTTTACGAGATGGCGGAACGGTTGCACGCGGATGGAATCGAATCGCGGCCTTCGCCAATCGTGGAGGAGGTGCTCTTACTCCAACGCAGCGGGCTTGCGCGAATCGAGAGCGAGGGCCGCTGCTGGCTGCAATCGGAGAGCTCCGCAATGGCAGTCGACGTGCTCGGTCCGCAACCCGGCGAAGCGATACTCGACGTTTGCAGCGGACGCGGGAATAAGGCACTCCAGATCGGCGCACGACTCGCATCGCGGGGCACGCTCTGCTGCATCGAGCGCGATGCGCGAAAGGTCGCGACGCTGGCTCGCCGGGTGGAGGAAGCCGGGATCGCCGCGGCACTCGTTACCGGCGATGCGACGGCCGAGGTGCTTCCGGCGGATCGCCGTTTCGATCGCATCCTCCTCGACGCGCCGTGTTCGGGGCTCGGCGTGATCGGACGCCACCCGGAGGCACGCTGGAAGAAGCTCGGCACCGACGGCGAACGCCTCGCGCTGACGCAGCGCGCCTTGCTCGAGCGGTCGGCCCATCACGTATATCCTGGCGGCGCACTGGTCTATGCGGTTTGCTCGAGCGATCCACGCGAGACGACTGAAGTGATCGACTGGTTCTTGGCGCGGCAGAGTTTCGAACGTGGTTTGATTCCGGCCACGTATGCCGCCTTCATGACTCGCGACGGTGACGTGCTCGTTCCGCCCGGCATCGAGGGACGCGACGGATTCTACATCGCTCGAGTCGAGCGGCGGCCGTGAGTTTCTTCGCAAAGCTCGAACACTTCTGCGCGAGCCTGATCGAACGAGCGTTTGCGAAGACGTTTCCCAGCGACCTCGAGCCCGCACAGATCGCGCGCAAGCTCGTCGCAACGATGGAGGCGCAGACGCGCGACGACGACGGCAGCCTGCGCGCTCCGGGCCGGTACGAGGTTTACGTGAATCCAACGGACTTCGAGCGGCTCGCCGAGCACCGCCAGTATCTCGAGCGAGCGTGGGCCGACGTGCTGCGCAATCTCGCAACGAAGGTCGGAATCGCGTTTGACGAGGGGAGAGCTTCGGTTGTGATGGCGGCCCGCTCGGACGTGCCGGTCGGCGCCGTCGAAATCGGTCAGATGGCGGGCACGCTCGAGACCGTGCGTTCGTTCCGGCTGAGGACGCTCGAGGGCGTACCCCCCGACGGCCTCTACGCGCTGCATGGAACGTTGCGAATCGGAAGAAGCGAGGAGAGTGAGATCGTGCTGCTCGATCCTGGCGTTTCGCGCACGCACGCCATCGTCGAGATCGCGGGAGGGAAGGCGTTCGTACGCGACCTCGGCTCGACCAACGGGACCTTTCTGAACGGCCGCCGGATCGAGGCGGAAGCCCTGCGCGACGGCGACGAGTTGCGCTTCGGCAATACGCGCCTGCGCGTTGAAGCGCGATGATCGTTGCAATCGGAGAGGCCGCGGGCTTTGTCCGCGATATGCGAATCGGCACGCTCGAGATCACCGGAGCGCTGCTGCTCGTCGCCGTGCTTGCCGGGCGCCCGCGCGTTCGTGCGGCCGCGGACGTGGGCGTGCTAACGCCGATCGGCGTCGACGTGGAGATATTCGAGCGTGGAGCCCGGCGGGTCGCGCAGTTACGCACGCCGTTCGAAGTGGGACGAAGCCACGAAGCCGAGGTTGCCCTGCGGGATCCCGAAGCGAGCCGGCGACACGTACGGTTTGAAGGCCAGAACGGCCGCGTCTACGCCGAAGATCTCAAGAGCCGCAACGGCACGTTTCTCAACGGGCGGCGAATCAACGAGGCAATCGAAGTCCGGCAAGGCGACGAAATCGACGTCGGCACGACCCGGGTGGTCGTGACAGCGGTACGCCCAGCCTGATCGCGCGCGTGGTGCGGCGCGCGGCGCCGATGATTGGAGCCCTCGCGGCCGGCGCGATCATTTTGCACTTGGCGCCGCATCGAACGATCGGGCCGCCGTGGATGCTCGCCTTACTCGCGGCGCTCGCGCTGCTCTGGGTTCTTTGGCAGCCGGCGGCGATGGTGCGCGACGATATTTTGCCGGCGCTTGCGGTCGTGCTGGCGGCGCTCGGTCTGGCAATGGTAGCGCGGCTCGCGCCGGAGTTGGCGCAGAAGCAGCAACTCTGGATTCTCATATCGCTCGTGCTCGCGATTGTGGCCGGGCCGATCTTCACGCAGTTCCGCCGTTTTGCGGCGTACAAGTATCTCTGGGTCGTCGCCTCGCTGGCGCTCTTTGGTCTCTTGCTCTTCTTCGGTCAAGAAGTCAACGGCGCGCGGCTGTGGATTCGGCTCGGTCCGGTGCAGTACGAGCCGATCGAGCTGATCAAGCTCTTCATCGTCTTCTTTCTGGCGGCCTACCTCGCCGAAACGGCCGACGTTATCGCGAACGCGCGCCTGTGGTCGCTGCGCGCGAACCTCAAATACCTCGGACCGCTCTTCATTGGGTGGGGCGCCTCGATGGCAATCCTGGTCGTGCAGCGCGACCTTGGTATGGCGACGCTCCTGCTCGCCACATTCGCTACCCTGCTCTACGTCGCGACGCGCCGACTCGATATCGTGCTCTTCGGTGCCTTTCTCTTCGCGCTCGGCGCGTTCTGGGCGGTCCATCACTATCCGTACGTGCACGCGCGAATCGCCGTTTGGTTCGATCCGTTTTCGGACCCGCTCCACGCGGGGTACCAATCCTCGCAAGCGTATTATTCGCTCGCTGCCGGCGGGTTGACCGGAAGCGGGTACCGGCTCGGCCATCCCGAATTCATCCCGGACGTTTGGACCGATTACGTCTATGCGGCCTTTGCAGAGGAGTTTGGTTTGATCGGCGCGCTGATCGTCTTGGCGATCTTCCTCGATTTCGTACGCCGGATCTTCGCGACCGGCTTGGAGCAGCCCGACTTGTACACCAAGCTGCTTGCGACGGGGCTCGGAGCGACGCTCGGGTTTCAGGTCGTCATCATCGTCAGCGGCGTCATCGGTCTCTTGCCGCTGACCGGAATCACGCTCCCGTTCATGTCTTACGGCGGCAGCTCGCTCGTCGCGAACTTTCTGTTAGTCGCGCTCGTCTGGGCGATGAGCGCGCGACCTCGGAGGACGGCATGAAGATCCTTCTGGCTCTCGCGATGGCGCTGGTCGCAGCAGGTTGCGCCAAGGGTTCGCAGAGTTCGAGTGCCGCGTCCGCGTCGGCCGCGGCTGCGAAGAATCCCGCATCGGCAAGCGACGGCGCCGTCGTCTACATCGCGAACTGCTCGAGTTGCCATCAGACCAACGGGCAGGGCATTTCCGGCGCCTTTCCACCGCTCGCCGGCAACGCGACGGTGACCGGCAATCCCATCGCCGTGATTGCCATCGTGAAGGACGGTTTGGAAGGCCGCCTCGACGTCAACGGCCAGGCGTACAGCGGCATTATGCCGCGCTGGAGAGGCGTGCTCACCGACGAACAGATCGCATCGGTCATCACGTACGTGCGCAGTTCGTGGAAAAATAACGCGCCCGGCGTCAGCGTCGCCGACGTGCAGGCCGTAAAGTAGCCGCGACTGCGCTAGATCGAGACGACCTTTCGCGCCTCTAGGCGCTCGCCGAACTCGAACTGGAAGAGATTTTCCACGAACTCATGCATTCCCGGATCGCCGTGACGTAGTCGAGCACGGGTCGCGCGGGGCCACGGGGACGCGGCATCGTTCGCCTCGACGTAGGCGCGCAGCGACTCGGCAAAATACTCGTCGACGCCGGTTGCCGCATACGGTGTAACGAACGTGGTGGCGTTTGCGAAGAGTGCCCGCACTTGCGGGTCGATGCCGCTGCGGTAGACGCCGCCGCCGAGCGCACAATCCAGCGCGTGACCGAACTCGTGCGCGACGGTCATCGGACTGCGCGATCGGAGATAGAGCGCGCGTTCCTCCACGACGAAGAGCCCGGCCGGTGGAGCGGGCCAAGCGTCCACATCGATGCCGAGTCGTGCCAATGCCTGTGACGCCTGACGGTAGAGCTCTCCCGTATGCAGCAACGTGACGCGAATGCGATTGCGCGAGGCGTACGCGAGCGCGCCGCGCCCGAAGCGCAAGAGCGTATCGATTACCTCGGCCTCCGCAGGGCGGCCGCGGTCGCATTCGAAGAGGCGACGCGCGATGGCGTGTGCGTCCTTCTGCATCGGAGTCATCGTCGCGCGCGATGCTTGCGGTGGCGTGACGGCGTCGTTTCAGAGTTTTTTCATGGACTTCGCCTAGCGTGTAGGCTCTCGACCAAATCGGAGGACCCCCCTTATGCTTTTCTCTCGCACAACCACACTCGTCATCGCCGGAGCGGCCGCTCTCTTGGCAGCGGGCTGCAGTCATGGAAGCAGCATGCTCCCGACGCAACCTGCCGGCACGCCGGCGCTCGGCCGAATCGAGCCGCAGAAAGAGTCTTCGATTCTCAAGCTGCTTAAGAAGCAAGTCGTGATCGGATCGACGATCGATCCAAAACTCGGTCAACTCAACCCGTATGGTTTAAGCGTCGCTCCAAGCACGGCCGGGGATTTCCAGAAGGGCGATCTCGTCGTCTGCAACTTCAACGCAAAGAGCAACGTGCAAGGAACGGGCTATACCATCGTTGCGCTCCACCCCAAACCTGGTTCCACGCCGATGCTCGTTTCGGACGATAAGAAAGTGTTGCTCGGCTGCTCCTCGCTCGCACTCGGTCCGGCCGACGACATCTGGGCGACGGCCTTCGCGGCAGACGACAATCCGGTGCTCTCGGCCGCAGGCAAGCTCGAAGCGAACATCAAGGGCAAGAAATTCGATCATCCCTGGGGCCAGATCTACGCGGCACCGATCAGCGGCAATCCCGCCTTCTACGAGTCGAATGCCGGCAACGGCACGATCGTGCGGATCAACCTCGGATCACCCTTCACCTACGACGTGATCGCCAAAGGTTTTGCGGTCAACCACGGTAAGCCCGGCAGCATCTTCGGGCCGTCGGGCCTGACTTATGACTCCGGGATAGATACGCTCTACATCGTTGATGGAACGAATAACACGGTGGTCGCGTTTGCTAACGTGACGTCAATTCCGGCCGGCGGAATCATCGTCGGCAAGGACGGGAAGAGCTTCTCCGGTCCCTCGGCTTCCGACGCGCGCGTGCTCTATTCGGGCAAGCCGCTTGACGGTCCGATTAGTGCGGCACTGCTGGCCAACGGCAACATCGTCGTGGGAAACACCGGCAACCCGAGCGGAGCGAACATCATGGTCGAGCTCTCGGCCACCGGCAAGGTGATGGACGTTCGCAACGTCGATAAGGGCGCGTCGGGTGCGCTCTTCGGCATCGTCGCGACCGGCGACCAAGCCAAGAACCAAAAGGTCTACTTCAACGACGACAACGACAACAATCTGCAAGTCCTGGAACGATGAAGTTTGCGCACGTCTTCGTAGTTGCAGTACTCCTAGCAGCATGCAGCGGCGGCGCCTCGGCGCCGCCGCTAGCTCCGCTGAACGCGGCTCTTTCCACGGCGCGCGAAGACGTGCGCCACAGCGTCGGACTCGGCGCGGTCTTGTCGAGCAAGAAGGGCGGCCAGATCTACGGCTTCGACATCGATCAGAACGGTGACGACGGGGTACTCGCCACGGTCAACAGCGTGGAAACGTTCGATCAGGACACGGGGAAGATCGCCAAGGTCTTTCCTAAACGCGTTCCCTACGGCACGTCCTATAGCGTGGTGAACGTCAATGCCGGCGACGTTGGGCTCATTACGCGCTACGTCCAGCCGAAAGGCTCGCTCTTCGCGCAACGGTTCTATAACGTAATGAATCCGGTCACGGCGGGGAAGTTCACCGGCAAGTGGACGCCGCCGGTGAAGGACATTCAAGTGGAGGCGGCCGGCCCAAATCAAATGACCGGCATGACGGCGATCTTTGCGATCGAGCTGCAGAACAACGATATTCCGGATCTCTTCGAATCGAACGTTGCCAAGAACACGTTCGGAAAGGTGATCCATCTGAATCCCAGCAGCTTTTCGCTCGGAGACGGTCCGCAAGTCTCGCAGGATACGGCGACGAACCAAGCGATAATCGCCACGTCGCCGGACGGCGGCAGGGTCGGCGGGGCCGCTCCCATCAACCTGCTCGTCAATCTCAAGACCGGAAAGCAAACCGAGTTCACGGGCCTCAACGACGGTCCGTTCGGCGCGGGATTCGTTAACGGTTTGGCGGTCGACTCGGCGACGGGCATCGCCGCGACCGCGACGGAGCTCAACGCGCAAGTCGAGTTCTACGATCTCGCCAAGCAGACCGGCACCGCCGTCCAGCTCCCGTGCACGGGCAGCGCGTCGCAGGGCAACAGCGGTGCCGGGATCGCGAATGACTCGGTCAACGGCCTCTTCTTGGTGACCGACCCATTCTATTGCAGCGGCAGTCAAGGCAGCGCGATCGTCGTCTACGACGAGAGCGGCAACGTCGTCGAGACGATCACCGGCTTCAAATTTGCGATCGCGGAACCTCCGCCGGTCATCAACCCCAGCAAGCGGATGGGCTGGACGTTCGGTCCGGGGTTTAATCAGCTCCAGCAGTTCTTTTATTAAACGGCGGATTCGGCTATTCTGGGAGCGTGAAGAGACTCATCACGCTCCTTTTCGCTGCGCTGACCCTATCGGCGACCACGGCCGCGACGAGCGAGAGCGGCTCCAAGAGCGTCGACGATCTTGCCGCACGCTATTGGCAGTACGAACTACAAACCGACTACAACCTTCGTTCGCAGCTCGGTCTGCCGGTCGAGACCATCCGGCCGGTGGGGCTTGCCGCGGCGGATGCCGATGCGAGCGCCGCGCAGAGCGTCCTCGACGGTTTGGCGCAGGTCGACCCGTCCCGGCTCGATCACGATCGCTGGTTGACGTACCGTTCGCTGAGTTTTTTAGCATCGAGTGCGGTAGAATCACGTAAGTTCTTCTGGCTCGCACAGCAGGCCACGCCCTACGCCGGCGGATTGCAGCTCGGTGCGATTACGTCGCTCCTAACGACCTTCGGATTCGCGAACCCCGGCGACGCGCAACGATATCTCTCGCTGCTGCACCAATACGCGGAGTACGTCCGTTCGGTTCGGTCTTTTTTGGAGGGCCAGCACGCGCGAGGCATCATTCTTCCCAACGTCGAGAGTAACGCGGCGGAGGCGGTTTTCGAAGGCTACGCGGCGCCCCCGCAAAGCGGACTTCTCGTGCCGGACGATACTCGGCTTGGCGCAATCGCGGCGACCGATCGATCCGCCTTGAAGACGCAAGCCGC
This sequence comes from Candidatus Cybelea sp., assembly GCA_036732685.1. Lineage (GTDB taxonomy): Bacteria > Vulcanimicrobiota > Vulcanimicrobiia > Vulcanimicrobiales > Vulcanimicrobiaceae > Cybelea. Next base: position 90,954 of record DAINBY010000007.1, read on the forward strand.
GGCGATGGTGTCGAGCGAGGTCGTGCCGGCTTTTAAGAGCGTGGCAGAATATCTCGCCGGAGCATATCGAATCGGAGCGCCGGCGGGAGTAGGGCTCTCGCAGTACCCCGGGGGCCGCGAATACTACCAGCACCTTATCCTCGCCTACACGACATTGACGATCACGCCCGAAGCGCTCCATGCGCGCGGCCTTGAGGAAGTCGCTCGTCTCAACGTGGAGCTCGACGGGATTCGGCGCGAAGTCGGGTTTGCGGGAACGGTCGCGCAATTCAAGCAGCACCTGACGCAGGATCCGCGGTTTTTCCCAAAGACGCCGCAACAATTCGGCGACCGTCTCGAGTTGTACGTCGGGCGCGCGCAGGCGGCGGTTCCAGCATTTTTCGCCCATACGCCGACCGCTCCGTACGGCGTCGCGTCGCTTCCGGAGGCGCTCGCGGGTTCGCAAACGTTCGGCTACTACGATCAGCCGAAAGCCGCGCGGCCGAAGGGGATCTACTATTACAACGCGTGGCATCCCGCGCGTACCTCGATGCTCGGAGCCGGCGCGCTAATCTGCCACGAGCTGATTCCCGGCCATCACTTCCAAATAGCCTTGCAGCAAGAGAACACCGCTCTGCCTGACGTGCGCCGCTACGATTTCAGCGAGGCGGGATTCGTCGAGGGCTGGGGCGAGTACGCCTCGCAGCTTTGCTGGGATATGGGCGTCTATCAAACGCCCTACGACAAGGCGGGCCGCATCATGCAAGATCTCATGGTTTCGACTCGGCTTGTCGTCGACACGGGAATGAATGCGCTGGGTTGGAGCCGGGAGCGAGCGATGGACTTCATGCGCAAGAACTTGACCCTCAGCGACGCGCAGATCGCGACGGAGTCGCTGCGTTACTCGACCGACATTCCAGGTCAGGCACTCGCTTACAAGACCGGCGAGCTTACGATGCTGCAGATTCGCAAGCAGACCCGCGAAAGGCTAGGCAGCGCTTTCGACATCCGCCGCTTTCACGGGTGGGTGATCGACAGCGGGACGATGACCCTCGACACGCTGCGGGCGCACGTCGAGTACGAGATCACTCACCCTTCCGGGTAAACCCGGGGTGCGAACGCTGCGGCGGCGGTACGACGCGGATCGTGACGGTTGCGTTCTGCCTGCCGTCGGTGGCGCGTATCTGCCACGTGCCGAGACGGAGCGGCCAGAACGCGTTGCCGCTCGCATCGAGCGCAAGCGCCGCGCCGTCGACGCTCCAGCGCACCGGTCCGACTTCGTCGACCGCGCGCAGCGCGAGTTGTTGCTCCGCTGCGGCGAGTCCGCCGATGGCAGCGTTGCGCACGAAAACGTCACCGTCGCGTGGGGAGATAATGTGCAGCCCGGGCGGCGCATCGGGGCGCTTCACCGCGGCGAGATCGCGCGCGAGCACCCACTCTTGTACGATTCCCGGACATCGCTGCCGCGGTGGCGGCGCGCGGCCGGTCGTCGCGCAGATCGTCGTACGAACGAAACCGCGCGGTGCGGGGAAGGGCGCCGGGTCGTCCTTACGTTCGTAGAGGTGCAACATGATGCGATTCCAGAGCGGGCCCGCGCCGGTGACGCCCGAGACGCCACGCATCGGGCTTCCGTCGAAGTTGCCGACCCACGCGCCCACCGTGTAGTCGCGCGTAAAGCCGACCGTCCAGGTATCGCGAAAATCGGATGAGGTACCGGTCTTTACGGCGGCGGGGAACGGCATCTGCAGCACCGAGCCCAGGCCGAAGGATTTTGCGCGCGCGTGCGAATCGGCGAGCATGTCGGTGACGAGCTGCCAATCGGCGCGATCTCCGATTGGCCGCGCGAGCGCCGATCCATCGCCCGAAACGAGCGTCAACGGCACGAAGTCGCCGCCGCGCGCCAGCGTCGCATACGCTCCAACGAGTTCCCAGAGGCTCACCTCGCCGCTGCCGAGCGTCAGGCCGAGCCCATAATACGACGCCGGACGATCGAGATGGGCGAAGCCGAGGCTGCGGAGACGCTCGAGCAGCGATCCGACACCGAGCGCCGAGAGCACTTGCACCGCCGGAGCATTGAGCGAGTTGGCAAGGGCATATCGCAGGCGCACCGCGCCGCTGAAGCGGCGGCTGTAGTCGACGGGCTGGTAGAGCCGGCCGCCCGGAAGCGCGTACGCCGATGGTGTGTCCGACAAGATCGTCGTCGATTCGATCGTCCCGCGTTCGAGTGCGAGCTCGTAGGTGAAGGGCTTGAGCGAGGAGCCCGGCTGACGAAGTGCCTGAACGCCGTCGTTGCTCCCGAGGAGGCCCGCGGAGAAATAATCGGGCGAGCCGACGTAGGCGAGCACGTCGCCGGTGTGATTGTCGACGACGAGGGCGGCACCGTCGGTAACGTGGTAGGATTGCAGCGCGCCGACCACGTCCTGCGTTTGAGCTTGGACGAAGCGCTGCAGACTCGCATCGATGGTCGTTCGAACGCGTCCGCCCGATCGTTCCGGGCTGCGAGAGAGAAAGAAGAGCGCGTGCGGCGCGCCCGCGATGCCGGATTCGTGCCGCCGCACCTGGAGGCTCTCGGCGTAGGCAAGCCCGGCCGCGTTCGACGTGATCGCACCTAGCGCCGCCATGCGTTTGAGGATAAAATGCTGGCGCGAACGCAAGGCCGCCCAATCGTCGCCGGGCGCGAGCTGCGCCGGATCGTTCGGAATCGCCGCCAGTAAGGCCGCCTGCGCGAGATCGAGATCCGCCGCGGGCTCGCCGAAGTAAGTTCGCGCCGCGGCTTCGACCCCGTAGACGTTCCCGCCCATCGGAACGCGATCGACGTATGCTTGCAGGATCGCAGGTTTGCTGGAGACCATCGCGATGCGTTCGGCCTGCGCGATTTGCACGAGCTTGCCGGCAACGGTGGAAGGTGTCGGATCGAGCAACCGCGCGAGTTGCATCTCGATCGTCGAGCCGCCGCTGCGAGCCTCGCCGAAGATCGCGAAGTCGCGCGCGGCACGCACCAGCGCCGCAACGTCGACGGCGCCGTGGCGCCAGAAGCGTGCGTCTTCGGCTGCGATGATGGCCTGGAGGAAGACCGGCGACACATCAGAGAGCGGCACGCGCGCGACGTGCGAGGAGCCGGCGCCGAGCACCGTTCCGAGAATGCCGCCATTGCGGTCGGTATAGGTCACCGACCCCTGCGGCGCACGCAGCGTTGCGACGTCGGTGCCGGCGAGATCGAGCGCGAGCATCGCCGACAACGCCAAACCGGGAACGATCCACGCAAAGAGTTTCATTGTTGCGATAGGGAATCTACGACGGCCGGGATGTGACTTGCTGCCGCCGGGGAGATCGCCGTTGCGCTCGTTGGGATTTTGTACGCTCGCCGCTGCTGCGCTCGCGATCGTTTCGTGCGGCGGTCCGGCGACCGGCGGTGCGAAGCTCGCGGCCGTCGGCGCCCTAGCAAACCCGTCGCTTCCGCCCTGGATCGCGTCGATTTCGCCGACCGGCAACGCCGAGACGCTGGCGCAGATACGCGTGATCTTTGCCAAGCCGGTGGCACCGGTCGAAGGTCTCTCGGGCGCTGGGACGGCGGAGGTGCTGCGCCACGTCGCCATCGCGCCGGCGCTGCGCGGTCACTTCACGTTGCTCACTCCGCGAATGGTCGGGTTCGTCGCCGAGCAGGCGTTGCCGATCGGGACGCGCGTGCAGGTAACGCTCCGTTCGGGATTGAGCGATTTGGCCGGCGACTCGCTGCGCGACGATCTCGCGTGGACGTTCGAAACCTCGCCGTTGACCTTTACAGACCTGCCGACGACGAAGGCCTCGGAGGACGGAACCGTTTCGCCGCCCGTCGATCTGCGCCCAAAACTCCAGGTCACCGCAAACGCCGCCGTCGACGAGTCGTCGCTGGCGGAGCACGTGGTGCTCGTCGGTTCGAACCGCGAACGGGTCCCCGTCAATGCGGTGCTCGAAACCGCGCCGACGCCCTATCCGGGTGCGGGCGCGGAAGAGCGTTTCGATCCGTCACTGAACACATGGGTCTACGATCTGCGCCCGACGACCGATCTGGCGCGCGGCACCTCTTACGCGTTAGCGATCGAGCCCGGCGTCGAGCCGCTCTACGGAAACCTCCCGACGACGCAACGTTTCGACGGCTCGCTCTCCACCTACGATGCGCTGGAGATCCTCCCCACGCCGACCGCGAGCCCCGCTGGAGGCCGCTTTGCCGGCGGGGATCCCGTCATCGCCTTCAACAATCCGCTGAGTTCCGCGTCGGTCGCCGGAGCGGTGACGATTTCGCCGGCGCCGGAAAAGTCGAAGACGCTCCTGAGCGTCCCGGATTACGCATCGAACGTCATCGCGATCGATCCGTATGCGCTCGATCCCGATGCAAGCTACACGGCGACGGTGGCCTCAAGCGTGAAGGACACGTTCGGTCAAACGCTCGGTCGCGAGCAGCGAGTGATGTTCCGCACGACGGGATTCGCGCCGGGAGCCTGGGCCCCGGACGGCACCAACGTCTTTCCGGCCGGCGCTCCGATCGCGTTGAACTTCTACGCTACGAACCTTCCGGGCAATCGCTATCAAGCGGGTTACGCGCGGCTGACGCCGCTGCAGATGCTCGGATCGCCGAGTACGCTCTCGCTCCTGCCACCCAACTCGAGCTGGCCGGCACGCGGGCTGCCCGGCGCGCGGCACAACGTACAGAGCGTCGTGCGCGTACCGATTCAGTCCCAACTCGGCGGCGAGTACGGCGCGCTCGCATATGGATTTCGAACCGCGCTCGACGCGCCTAACTCCGATCCGAGCCTGACGGGAATCGTTGCGCTAACGAATCTCGGCGTCTTCACGCAATGGTTCCCGTCGCGCGGCATCGTCCTCGTCCAGCACTTGAGCGACGGCGCGCCGGTGCGCGCGGCCGCGGTAGCCGTCTATCGCGTCGACGAAACTGCCAAGCTGCCGCCGCAGCAGTGTGCGCAGGGCACGACCGATGCCAACGGCGAGCTCGATCTCCGGGGCGTCGACGTCGAGCGCTGTTCCGTCTCGGCGACGGCGAATCAAGCGCCGAATCTGGGCGTCGTCGTAACGGAGGGCGCCGACGTGGCGACGGTGACTGCCTGGAACTACAGCGGGGTCTACCGCTTCGACGTAATGGGTGGATGGACGAGCGGCGCGCCGCTCTCGCGCGGAACGATCTTCAGCGATCGCACGATGTATCAGCCCGGCGAACGGGCCGAAATGACCGGGATCGCCTACTACGTAAAGGGTTCGAGCGTCGTTGCCGATGCCAACGCTCCCTACAAAGTGACGCTAACCGATCCCAACAATACTACCTCCGCACTCGGCACGGTGCGTACGGACGCGTACGGCGTTTTCTCGCTGCCGCTAACGTTCTCGAAGCAGCAGGCTTTGGGATATTACACCGTCGATGCCAAAGGCGCGAACGGCAACGACATCAACGGCTCGTTACGCGTTGCCGAGTTTAAGCCGCCGAACTTCAAGCTAACGCTGGCGCTCGGTGCGACCTCGGCGCCGGCGGGATCGAGCGTACGTGCGGACGTCTCCGCCGCGTATCTCTTTGGTGCGCCGCTGCAAGGCGGGACGGCACATGCCTACGTCACGCGAGATCTCGCCGCGGTGCAGCCGAAGGGCTGGGACGACTTCTGGTTCGGACCGCAGTGGTATTGGCCGGAACAGACGCCCTCGTTCCAGACGGACGTGCTACAGCGCGATCTTCCGCTCGATGCCCAGGGCGCCGGCTCACTCGACGTCGCGGTGCCCAGCGACCTGCCGTTTCCGATGAACTATCGCGTCGACATGGAGACGACCGACGTTTCAAATCTTTCGGTCTCCGATTCGAAGAGCTTCCTCGCGTTGCCCTCCGATGCCGTGATCGGCCTGGCCTCCGACGTGGTCGGCAAGGCCGATGCGCCGATGACGATTCGCACGATCGTTACCGATGCCGGAGGTAAACCGGTATCGGGGCGTGCCGTTCATCTCGAACTGCAGAGGATGACGTTCGTCTCGGCGACGCAGGAAGAAGAAGGCGGCGAGAGCGCCCAGCAGGCGATCAAGTATGAGACCGTGGCGACCGCCGACGTCACCTCCGGCGATACTGGCGTTTCCGCGCAACTCACGCCCGACGACACCGGTGCCTATCGGGTCTACGCGACTTTTCGAGAGATGAAAGGCGCGGCCAGCGCGGCGAGCGCGTCGAGCATCCAGGTTTTTGCGTTCGGACCGGGCGAGGCCGATTGGGGAGTCAGCGATCCGAACTCCGTCGCCGTGAAGCTCGATAAGAAGCAGTACGGTGCCGGAGAGACCGCGACCGCGCTCGTTGCGTCGCCCTACGCGAATGCCGACGTGTACTTCTCCGTCATTCGGAACGACACGATCTACCGGACGACGCTCCATAACGTAAGCGGCGCAGTCCACGTGAACTTCAAGATCACGCCCGCGATGCTGCCCAACGCCGCGGTGGAAGCGGTCGTCGTCGATCGCGACCCTCGCGCCGCACTTCGCCACGCCGGCGATGACACGAGGCTTGCGTTGACCGGTTTGGCGGCATTCAACGTCGATCTGGGCGATCGTTATCTCAAGCTCGCGATCGTTCCGCGCGAAGCGACGGTCCATCCCGGTGCCGCGCAGCGCGTGGCGTTTGCCGTCACCGGTCGCGCCGGTGCGCCGGTGCAAGGGGAGATCGTCGCAATGGTCGTCAACGACGCGATCTTGCAGCTTTCCGGATATCGTTTGCCGGATTTGGTGCAGACGGTCTTTGCCGCACAGCCGATCGCCACGATCTTCGCCGATAACCGCGAGCACGTGACGCTGAAGACGCAGAGCCCGCCGCTGGAAAAAGGCTTCGGTTACGGTGGGGGCTTTCTCGCCGGCGCCGCGAGCACGCGCGTGCGCACCAACTTCCAGCCGCTGGCCTACTACGCCGTGATTAAGACCGACGCCGGCGGGCACGCCAGCGCCGAGCTGACCATGCCCGACGATTTGACGACCTGGCGCGTCATGGCGGTCGCTCTCCAACAAGACCGCGCGCACTTCGCCACGGGCGATACCACGTTCGTCTCGACGCAGCCGTTGATCGCGAATCCGCTGCTACCGCAGTTCGCGCGCCCGGGCGATCGCTTCGATCTGGGCGTTTCGATCGCGAATCAAACCGGGGCCGCCGGGGCGCTCGATCTCGTCTTGAAACTCACGGGCGCGCTGGCCTTCGCGCAAGGCGATCCGCGAATGCAGCGATCGACGCAGCAGGCGGCGACGGGAATGCAGGCCTTCCGCTTTCCGGTCGTAGTCGGCACGCCGGTGCCGACCGCGCTCCAAGCGCAAACGGAGCTGCGCGGGCACAACGACGCATTCGACGTTGCGTTCACGGCGCGGGAACGCGACAGCACCGATTCGGTCATCGAGAGCGGCGCGACGCGTAAGGGCGCTTCGGTGCCGATCTCGCTTAGCGCGGGCGGCACGCTGCAAGTCACACTTGCGAACTCGATCGTTCCCCAGTTCGTCACGCCGTCGGAACGCGTGCTGACCGCCGACTCGCTGCCGCTCGCGGACGACGCGGCCTCGCGCCTGACGATCGCGAGCGCGCTGCGGCAACTCCGCGTGCCGTATCGTCTGAAGCTGGCCTTCGATCCGAGCGCGCTGGCCGCGACTAGCCTTACGGAACTCTTTTCATACCAACGTGGCGACGGCGGCTTCGGCGGATACGCAGGCGCCAAAGAGAGCGATCCTTTCCAAACCGCCGCGGCGTTGGAGGCGTTGAGCTTTGCGCGGGCGCACGGCGTAACGATACCTTCCGGTGCGGTCTCGAGCGCGGCAGCGTTTACCTCGCGAGTGCTCGCCGATCCGAACGTCTTCAAGTGGTGCGCGCGCGACGCGCTCTGCAAAGCGCAGCTTCGGTTCGAGGCGCTCTGGGCGCTCGCAACCGTGGGTTCGCCGCGGACCGATTTCCTCGCCGAGATCGTCGCGGCATCGAAGGACTTCGATAACGCGACGCAGATTCGATTGGCCCGCTACCTCCTGCGCGCGCCCGGCTGGCAATCGCGCGGTTCGGCCATGGCGCGGCACTTGCGGGAAACGCTCTACGTTACTGGTCGCTATGCCGTCGCCAACGTTTCAACGCCGTGGAGCTGGCTTGGCTCGGTGGTCGACGCGCAGTCGCAGATGCTGCAACTCTTACTCGAGCAGCACGCGCCGTCCGAGCAACTCGACGGCGCGGTTCGCGCGCTCGTCGCGCAACAATGCCGGTGCGGCTGGCCGACGACCGACGATACGGCCGCGGCGGTCACCGCGCTTGGCGCGTACGCAGCAACCGAACGCCTTACATCGGCGACCGCGACGGCGACGGTCGGAGACCGGACGATCGGCAACGCGCGCTTTGGCTCAACCGCGTCGTCGCAAGCGTTTACGGTTGCGGCTTCGTCGTTGCACGGCAACGCGATTCGCATCGCGGTTACGGGTGGGACGGCGCACTATCTCGTTCTCTACACCTACCCCGTGGCGCCGAATGCACCCGGCGAGCTGGGCGCATTACGTGTGGTGCGCGTGCTCAGCGACCCGAGCGCCGCCACGTCGGCGAAGACCGCCGCGCCGCTGGCCACGATGGATATCGCAACGGCGCTGCCGGTCTCGGTTGCAGTCGGCCGCGTCTTCGACGTGGGTGTGCGCACGATCGTCGATCATCCGGTCGACCGCCTCGTGATCGACGATTCGCTACCCGCCGGCTTCGAAGCCGTCGACACCAGTTTCCGTACGGCGTTGCAAGCGATCGTTCCACAGAGCAATAGCTGGCAGATCGACACGAGTCAGATCTATCGCGATCGCGTCGTGGCCTACGCGCAGCATTTGGAGCCCGGCGTCTACGAGCTGCACTACCTCGTGCGCTCGGTTACGCCGGGAACGTTCGCGTGGCCGGGAGCGCACGCGTACCTTCAGGACGCCCCGGAGCAGTTCGGACGCAGCGCCGGCACCACGCTGAACGTCGCGCAATAGGGATCGTCCAGTCGCTGCTGCTCTAGTGAGTAGAAATGGCCAACGTTCGGACTAGTGATGAAGAAAGATCGACGCCATGAGGGTGATCCAGCTTCCGAAAATCAGGGCGGTCATTCGCCACTGAAGTCCGTCGATTTTTGAATCGGTCGCCGCAAATCGCGCGTCGACCGAGTTGAATCGGCCTTCGATCTTTTGTTCGAATCCGTCCAGCCGGCGATCGATGCTATTCAGCCGGTCGCTCACCTGGCGGTAGGAACCCTCCAGGCTCGCGATGCGGACTTCTAACGGCTGGGCGCTCATTGCCTCTACACTACCACCCCTGTAGGGCAGAAGAAAGGCGTGGCCCACTCGCGGAGTCGGACGAATAGAGCGGACTCGACATCGTCGAGCCCGCTCTATTCCTGTGGCGTCGTCGCGTAACTGTAGACTAGGACGGCGGGCAGTAGTAGTTTGCGCTCGCCATTTTGGTGATACCGATCGTTAGATTCGTATCGTTGACCCAATAGACGTAATCGGTGCTCGACCCGGTCTCAGTCACGTTGACGGCAAGCGGCGTGCCGCCGTACTGACCCTTCTTGTAATAGTTGTTGAAGAAGCATCCTTTGCCGACTGCCTTTTTTGCCGAAGCGCAGATGGCGCCGGGTTTGCACGAACTGTCCGGCGAAATGGCGCTGGCGAAGATCGTGCCGGTTCGCGCCATCGCGTCCCCGTGCGGCGCTGTGGCGGGCATGAACGTGGCTGCGGATAGAAGTACTGACAGCAGGAACATCGGTTGGTGTTTTCTCCTTGCGAAGTATGCGGTTGTGTTACGACTACAATACGCTCTTGCGGCCTCGCTGCTCGCAAGCAGGCGGTGAGTTTTCCGCGGATTCTAATTCCCCTCAAACCGCGGACCGGGTCATGTCCGCTCGTTCGCTTGAGCTATTATTTTTAATAATGTATGATTTATCACTATCGCGAGGCGCCCCTCCGAGCGCTACGATACAAGAGGAAGAGGAGTCCACATGAGCGTCTATCGAGCCCCCTTGCGGGATATGCAATTCGCCTTGCGCGAGCTCGCCGGTATCGACGGGGTCGCCGCCTTGCCCGGCTGCGAGGAGACGCTCGACGTTCTCGACTCGGTCTTGGAGGAGGCAGCCGCATTCGCGGCCGGCGTCCTCGACCCGCTCAACCGCAGCGGCGATAAGGCGGGCTGCACTTGGAGCGAGGGTCAGGTCGTTACGCCCCCCGGCTTCAAAGAGGCGTATAAAAAGTTCGCCGATGCCGGCTGGATCGGCTTGCCGGTTCCGGCGGAGTACGGCGGGCAGGCGTTGCCGCAGATCATGCTCGGGCCGACGCTCGAGATGTGGAATGCGGCGAACATCGGCTTTGCAAACGGCCCGCTGCTCAATCAGGGGGCGATCGAAGCGATCGAGCTGGTCGGATCGGAAGAGCAGAAGCGGCGGTTCATTCCCAATCTCGTCTCCGGTAAGTGGACGGGTACGATGTGCCTCACCGAACCCCAAGCGGGCTCAGATCTCGCGCAAGTGCGCACCCGTGCGGTCCCCGAGGGAGATCGTCATCGCATCCTGGGGACGAAGATCTTCATCACGTTCGGCGAGCACGATATGGCCGAAAATATCGTTCATCTCGTACTGGCGCGATTGCCCGACGCTCCCGCAGGGACGAAGGGCATCTCGCTCTTCATCGTGCCGAAGTTTCTCGTCAATGCCGATGGCAGCATTGGCGAGCGCAACGACGTCATCTGCGCGAGCATCGAGCACAAGCTGGGCATCAACGCAAATCCGACCTGCACGCTCAATTACGGCGAGAAGGGTGAGGGCGCCGTCGGCTATCTGGTCGGCGAGCCGAATCGCGGGTTGGAATATATGTTCATCATGATGAACGCCGCGCGCTTCTCGGTCGGCGTGCAAGGCATTGCACTCGCCGATCGCGCCTACCAGAGCGCGCTCGAGTACGCGAAGGAGCGCGTGCAGGGGCGCGATCTCAAACCCGGCTCGCGGGAGCCCGAGACAATTATCAAGCACCCCGACGTGCGGCGTATGCTGATGTCGCAGAAGGCAACGATCGAGGCAATGCGCGGACTTGCCTACGTAACCGCGGCTTCGCTCGATTATGCCCAGCGCCATCCCGATGAGAAGGTTCGCAAAGAACACAAGGCCTTCGTCGAGCTGATGATTCCCGTCGTCAAGGGCTGGTGCACGGAAAGCGCAGTCGAGCTCTGTTCGACCGCGCTGCAAGTCTTCGGCGGAATGGGTTACATCGAGGAGACCGGGATCGCTCAACAGTATCGCGACGTCCGCATCATCACCATCTACGAAGGCACGACCGGAATCCAGGCACTCGATTTGATCGGCCGCAAGCTGCTGCGCGACATGGGCGCAACGGCCACGAGCGTTGGGAAGAGAATGGAGGCGGTTGCCAAGGAGTGTATCGGCCATGCGGACCCCGACGTCAAGCGCATCGGCGAGGCGCTCGCACGGGCATTGGCGACGCTGAACGAAGCCTCGCAGTGGATCGGAATGAACGCGATGGGCGATCTGCACACGGCCTTCGCGTGCTCGGTGCCCTATCTGCGGCTCTGGGGTACGGTCGCCGGCGGCTGGCAGATGGCTCGCGCCGCGCAGATCGCGGCGGCAAAGATCGCCGCGAACGATTCCGAGGCCGAGTTCTATCGCGCGAAGCTCGCGACCGCGGCGTTCTATGCAACGCACGTGCTCTCGCAGGCGGCCTGGTTCGCGCGCCAGATCGTCGACGGTTCGGGCGACGTCATGCGGGTGAGCGAGGCGCAGTTTGACCTAGATCGCAAGATGGCGGTAGGCGTCTAGACGTGTTGCCCTCCGATCCGGCTCCGCGCGACGAGCGCGTTAGAATCATTACGCTCGATAATCCGCCGGTCAACGCGCTCTCCTTCGCATACTGCAAGGCGCTGCTCGCAGCGATTGAGGTGGCTCACGGCGACGACGACGTCGAGGCCGTCATCTTCACGGGAGCAAACGGACTCTTTAGCGCGGGCGCCGACGTCAACGACTTCAATTCAGAGATGCCGCGCGACGCGGTCACGATCCGCGACGTGATCGCGGCCATCGAGGCGAGCGTGAAGGTGCACGTCGCCGCGATCGAGGGTAACTGTCTGGGCGGCGGCCTGGAACTTGCGCTGGCATGCGACTATCGGGTCGCGACGCCCGAAGCGAAGCTCGGGTTGCCCGAGATTCGGCTGGGGCTGCTGCCGGGCGCCGGCGGGACGCAGCGTCTGCCGCGACTGATCGGTGCGCGTGCCGCACTGGAGTTCATGCTCAAAGGTTCGTCGATTTCAGCGCAACGTGCGCTCGAGCTCGCCTTCATCGATGAGGTTGCGGAAGGTGCGGCCATCGTGCGCGCAACGGTGCTCGCAAAGGTTCGCAAGCGCCGCGTTTCAGAGCGCGAAGCAATCATTGCCAAGGATCTGCCGGCGCAAGCCGGTCCGTACGTCGTCGCACAAGCGCATAAAATGGTACCCTCTGAGGAGAACGGTGGCTTTGCCGCGCACAAACTCATCGATGCCGTGCAAGCTTCGATCGAGCTCTCGTTTCCGTTCGGCATCGCGCGCGAAACGCGGCTCTTCGACGAGCTGGTCCGTTCGAAACCGTCGAACTCCCTGCGGCACCTCTTCTTTGCCGAGCGGGAGCTGGCCAAGATCCCGGGAGTACCAGAGGCCGAGCCGTTGCCGATCGAGAGCGTTGGCGTCGTGGGGGCCGGAACGATGGGAAGCGGCATCGCGATCGCTTTTGCGCAGGCCGGTCTGCCCGTCGTCGTCGTCGATAGCAACGATGAGGCCGTCGACAAAGCGCGCCAGACGGTGATGGGCATGTTCATGTATCAAGTGCAGAAGGGCCGGTTGACGCAAGAAGAGGCTTGGAAGCGCGGACAGTCGATTCGTTTCACCGACGACTGGAACGAGCTCGCCGGTGCCGATCTCATCGTCGAAGCGGTTTTCGAGAATCTCGACGTCAAGCGCGAGGTCTTCCGGAAGCTCGACGCCGTCGCAAAGCCGAGTGCTATTCTAGCCAGCAACACGTCCACGCTCGATATCGACGCGCTCGCGGAGGCGACCAAACGACCCGATCGCGTGATCGGCCTGCACTTCTTCGTGCCGGCAAATATCATGCCGCTCCTCGAAATCGTTCGCGGTAAGGCGACGTCGGCGCAGACGATCGCGACGGCTTTTAAGGTCGGCAAGATGTTGCGCAAGAAGGCGGTGCTATCGGGCAACGCTTTCGGCTTTATCGGTAACCGGATGATCTTCGATTACCTGCGCGAAGCGACGGCGCTCGCCGAGGAGGGCGTCGCGCCCGCGCGCATCGATGCGGTGATGAAAGCCTTCGGTTTCCCCATGGGTCCGTTTGCGATGAGCGATCTCTCCGGTCTCGACATCGGAGTGGCGGTGCAGAAAGCGCGCGGCGCGGAAGCCCTGGGCCGCACGAACGTACTCGAGCGCCTCGTGCAGATGAACCGGCTCGGTCAGAAGACGATGGCGGGATTCTTCAAGTACGACAAGAGCGTCGGCAAAGGGCGCGAGCCGATCCGCGATCCCGAGGTCGAGGCGATCTTTGCCGAGGAGGCGCGTAAGGCGGGTATCCCGCGGCGCGAGGTGAGCGACGAAGAGATTCGCGAGCGGCTGCTCGGCGCGCTGACACATCGCGGCGAACGGCTACTCGAGGAGGGTGTCGCGCTGCGCCCGGGCGACATCGATATTGTCTACGTCTACGGATACGGCTTTCCGCCGCATCACGGCGGCCCGATGTGGTATGCGCAGGAAGCCAAGGTGGCAGCAGATGCGTGAGGCGGTGATCGTCTCGGCGGCACGCACGCCGATTGGGCGCGCCTTTCGAGGCGCCTACAATCAAACCGAGGGTGCGACGATGGCCGGGCACGTGGTCAAACATGCGATCGAGCGTGCTGGAATCGAACCGGCGGAAGTCGACGAGGTCATCATCGGCTGCGGTCTGCCGGAAGGAGCGACCGGGAACAACATCGGACGAACCGCGGCGCTGCGCGCCGGTTGTCCGGTAACCGTCGCGGGACAGACGGTCAGCCGCTTCTGCGCATCGGGCCTCGATGCGATTGCGGCGGGAGCGAAACGCGTGATCGCCGATGGTGCGGGCGTCGTGGTCGCCGGCGGTGTCGAGTCGATCAGCATGGTGCAGAACGACGTGCACGTGCGGTTCCTTACCGAGGAGTGGCTGCTCCGCCACGTGCCCGATCTCTACACGCCGATGCTCTTTACTGCCGACTTTACCGCGAAGAAATACGGCGTTTCGCGCGAGCGGCAGGACGAGTACGCACTGCAGAGCCAACGGCGCACCGCCGCCGCGCAAGCCGCGGGGCGTTTCGATGCCGAGATCGTGCCGTTGCCGTCGTGGAAATACGAAGAGAATAAGAAGACCGGCCGCGTTACCGAGCGCTACGTCGAGCTCGACCGCGACGAGGGAAACCGTCCCGAGACAACGCTCGAGGGCTTAGCGGGCTTGAAGGGGGCGGTGCCCGGCGTCGCCGATACGACGATCACCGCTGGGAACTCCTCGCAGCTCTCCGACGGCGCGGCCGCCGTTGCCATCGTCGATTCGGCGACCGCGGAGCGGAGAAATCTGAAGCCGCTCGGCATCTACCGGGGCTATGCCGTCGCCGGTAACGAGCCCGGCGAGATGGGCATCGCCCCGATCTACGCCGTGCCGAAGCTGCTCGCGCTCCACGGCTTGCAAATTGACGACATCGGCCTCTGGGAGCTCAACGAGGCCTTTGCGGTGCAGACGGTCTACTGCCGCGATACGCTGGGGATTGCCAACGAGCGATTCAACGTGGACGGTGGAGCGATTTCAATCGGCCACCCATACGGCATGAGCGGCGCGCGCATGACGATGCACGCGCTGATCGAAGGGAAGCGACGCGGTGTCAAATACGTCGTCGTGACGATGTGCGTCGCCGGCGGCATCGGCGCCGCCGGCCTCTTCGAAGTTGTCTAGCTCTTCTTGGCCCAGGCGGTGCACCAGCCGTTGGGGCTGATCGACCCCTCGACGAGCTTGCAGGTTCCGTTCGCCGTCGCGCTGCTGCCGGCGACGAACAATGCGCACTGCGAGCACTTCTGCCCGTTGTTGGGTGTCTTTTGATACTTGAACTGAGCCTGCGAGCCTTTCGCATCCGCGCCGGCCGTTTCGGCCAGAAGTAACCCGGCAAGAGCCGGTAGCACGACGGCGTTGGCGACGAAGGTGCGGCGCGTCATCGCGGTCCGAGAGTCTTTCATTGAAGTGGATCCTCCTGTGACGGCAAGGTTTAGCGCCGGGTCGCACCGAGCCTCTCACGCGAGCTTAATGGTAAGCTAATCCGCAGACGCTGCCTTCACCGCCCCATTTCGGCTTCAATGGATGCTGAGGGGAAGATGCAATTACCAATGATTAACAAGTGGCTCATCAGCCTGATCTCCGGGGTCGCCCTGATCGGGACGACTCTCTCCAGCGCGCTTCCGGCCTCGGCCGAGCAGGCGCCCAATAAGAGCGGACCCGGGGTTACCCGGGTCAGCATCGTCCAAGGGTCGGTCGTGGTTCAGCGCGGTGACAGCCAGAAACAGGTGGCCGCCGTCGTGAACGCGCCCCTCCTTCCTGGCGATTACGTGTCGACCGGGGCCGGCTCGCGCGGCGAGCTGCAGTTCGACGGTTCGACGGCCCTGCGCCTCGGCGGCAACGTGCAGGCGCGCATCACGAACGACGATCCGAGCAACCGGCAGGTCCAGCTCGCCGATGGGACGGTCGAACTCGGCATCATCCGCGCCGGCGAACCGGTGCAGATCGACACGCCCTCGATCACGGTGCGTGCGCGCGAGACCGGCGACTATCGGATTTCGATCGGGAAGGACGGATCGAGCTGGGTGACGGCGCGCCGGGGAAGCGCAGAAGTCGTTACCCCGCAACGCACCTACACGCTCGACTCAGGTCATACCCTGGTCGCGCGCGGTTCCGCATCGGATCCGGCGATTACCTACACGACGCAAGTCGGATACGATACGTTCGACGATTTCAGTGCGAAGCGTGACGAGACGATGGTTGCGGCACTGAACGCGAGTCCGAACTTGAATCCGGATATCGCGGGCTACGACAACCTCGGTGCCTACGGGCAGTGGCAAGACGTGGCGGGCTACGGGCAATCGTGGGTTCCGCAACAGTCTTCCAACTGGTCGCCCTACGGCAACGGATCGTGGAGCTGGGAGGACGGCTACGGCTGGACCTGGGTCGCGAACGAACCGTGGGGATGGGCGCCCTACCATTACGGGCGCTGGTACTACGCCAACGGCTACGGCTGGGCGTGGTCGCCGCCTGCTTACTCGGCCTATCCGGCGTGGTCGCCCGCGCTCGTCGGTTTCTTCGGCTTCGGCGTCGGGGGACCGGGATGGAACGTCTCGCTCGGCTTCGGCTCGGGCGGCTACGGTGGCTATGGCTACGGCGGCTTCGGCTATCCGTACGTCGGGTGGTATCCGCTCGCGCCGTACGCACCGTACTATCCGTGGTATCCGGGATGGGCGTGGACTGGCTTGGGCTGGGGCTGGGGCGGCTATGGCTGCTGCGGCTGGGGTTGGGGGCGAAACGTCGTGCGCGTCACCAACGTAACCAACATCTACCGGTATTTCCCGCACGGCGGCGTGCATGGAGTAACGGTCGGTCACTTCCAGCACGGAACGATCAACGGCAACACGTTCACCGTCAATCAGCACAACATTAGCGGACGCGTAGGGACGATTCACGGCGGAGTACCGATTACGCCGGCCCGCGATAATCTCGGCTTCGGCGGACACTCGATTAGCGCGCCGGTTTCGCTGTCGAGGGCCTTCGATTCACCGCGTTTCGCTTCGGCAGACCACAGCGTCGCCGGACACATGCAGTTCGACGAACAGCAGCGTGCGGTCTCGCACGCGATCCAAGGCAACGCGCCTCATGAGAACGTACCGGTCTCGCGCGATAGCAATCACGAGAACGCTCCGTCGAGTTCTTGGGATCGTTTCAACCAAACGCGCGGTAACGAAACGCGCGGCTCGGTCGCGTCGCAAACCGGGCGCGGCGACTCCGCATCGACGGGACGCGAGAGTTTTGCAAACGAGGGCTCGCGCAACCTAGACTCGGCGGAGCACCGCGCCCCTTCGGATTCGTGGAACCGTTTCTCGAATCAGCGCGGCAGCGTTTCGGCGCCGTCGTACTCGCGAAGCGAAACCACCGGGCGCGACAGCTACGGCGCGACCTCGCGCGGCTCGTATCCATCGTACGCCCGCGGATCGTATCCATCATACGCCCGCGGATCGGACTCGTCGTACTCGCGTGGGGGCTACCCGTCGTACTCGCGCGGATCGTATCCCTCGTACTCACGTGGTGGCTATCCGTCGTACTCGCACGGATCGTATCCCTCGTACTCGCGAGTATCGGCGCCGTCAAACAACTCACACGGTAACTACTCGGCGCCGCACCCTTCGGGGGGTGGCGGCGGCGACGGTTCCCGGCGCGGGGGCGGCGGGCGGCCTCCACAGTAAACCGCGACTCGCTTGATGAGAAGAAGGGCGGCGCCAAGGCGACGCCCTTTTGCTTGAAGAAGCTTGCGTTAACCAACGCTTCGAACTCTACTCTCTAAGAAGGAGATCATCTCGATGAACGCGGCTCGTTTTTCTCTCGGCGTCGCAGCACTCTGCCTAACGGCGGCACTCCCTGCTATGACCGTGGCGCAGACCTCGCACGTCGCCATGGCACAGGCCGCGCACCTGACTACGGCGCACCCGATCCGGGTTAATGGCTGCAATCCGGAGCGCAACGTCAGCTACAACTGGTCCGGTTACACGCCGGGCTACTTTCCGGGTCCCGCCTACGGCGGCTTCTATCGCGGCTATTGGGGATATCCGTCCGTCTACGGTCCGACGTACTATCAGGCCCCGGTCCAAAATGACCCGACCTTGGGCATCGACTACGCGAACGCTACCAACGTCGTGATGACGCAGATCGAATTCGGGCTGATCGTCCGCGGCGCTCTCGTCGCGGAGGTCAAGGACGTCGGAACCTTTTCGCCGGGCGCGGAGATCAAGCACAAGTTCGGTTTGAGTCCGAACGTCTTTCCGCTTCAAACGAGCTACGCGAAGTGCGTACCGTTGAAGATTACCTTCGAAGACGGCAGCAAATGGAAGAATCCGCATCTGCCGCAGTATAAATCCACGATGTACGGACCTCCGCACCATTAACCTGGAAAGTAACAATGGCTCAAGACGTTTCTGCCGTTCAGTCGCGCGATAACGTTTGGGAGATGGCCCAGCAGCAGCTCGACGAAGTCGGGCTGCTGATCGGCCTCAACGAATCGCTCCACGGGTATCTTCGCCACCCCAAACGCGTTCTCGAGGTATCGGTTCCCGTCCGGATGGACAACGGCGCCTTTCGAATGTTCACCGGGTACCGCGTACAGCACAATCTTTCGCGCGGCCCCGGAAAGGGCGGGATCCGGTATCACCCCGACGTGACGCTCGACGAGGTCAAGGCGCTCGCGATGTGGATGACCTGGAAGTGCGCGCTCGTAAACATTCCGTTCGGCGGCGCGAAGGGCGGCGTTATCTGCAATCCCAAGGAGATGTCGCTGCAGGAGCTCGAGAACCTCACGCGGCGGTTCACGAGCGAGATCTCGATCATCATCGGGCCCGAAAAAGACATTCCCGCTCCCGACGTCTACACGACGCCGCAGATCATGGCCTGGATCATGGACACGTTCTCGATGGAGCACGGATACTCGATTCCGGGCGTGGTCACGGGCAAGCCGGTCGCGATCGGCGGCTCGCTGGGACGCGACAAGGCAACCGCCCGCGGCTGCATGTACGCGGTGGACGAAGCGATGGAGGTGCAGGGTATGACGATCGAAGGCGCCCGCGTCGCGATTCAAGGCTTCGGCAACGCCGGGATGTACGCGGCGCAGTTGATGGGCGAACACGGCTACAAGATCGTCGCCGTCTCCGATTCGCTCGGCGGAGTCGCCAACGATCGCGGCCTCGACATCAAGGGTCTAGTCGCGCACAAGTTCGAGACCGGGTCGGTCGTCGGATTTACGGGCGGCGAGCGTACCGATAACCAAGAGGTGCTCGAGTTCGATTGCGACGTGCTCGTGCCCGCGGCGCTCGAGAAAGTGATCACCCGCGAGAACGCGCCGCGCATTCGCGCAAAGATCGTTGCGGAGGCGGCGAACGGACCGACACTGCCCGACGCCGACGACATTCTCTTCGATCGCGGCATCATGGTTTTACCCGACATTCTCGCAAACGCCGGCGGCGTCACGGTCTCGTACTTTGAGTGGGTGCAGGATCTTCAGGCGAACTTTTGGGAGGAAGACGAGATCAACGAGCGCCTCAAGCGCAAGATGACGCGAGCCTTCCGGGAGACCTACGAGCAGGCAAAGCGCCACGGCGTTTCGATGCGAAAAGGGGCATACTGCGTCGCGGTAGCGCGAGTCGCCGAGGCGACGAAGCTCCGAGGCCTCTACCCGTAGTAGGAGCCTGTCTACCCAGCTCGGGCTTTTCGGCGCCGAACGCCGCACGCTCGTCGACGATGAGACCGGCTCGATGTACTATCTGCCGGGATTCGCGGCCGCCTCAACGGCGCGGCAGTGGTTCGAAGCATTGCGGGAGGGCGTCGCGTGGCAGAGCGAGCGCCGGCGCATGTACGATCGCGACGTCGACGTGCCACGGCTCGTCGCACGCTACCGGCTCGAAGATCGGGATCTACCGCCGGCGCTCGCCGATGCGGCGGCCCACGTCGCAGCGACGACGGGAACGCCCTTCAATAGCGCCGGGCTGAACCTCTATCGCGACGGCCGCGACAGCGTCGCGCCGCACAACGACCATCTCTACGAGATCGTTGCCGGCCATCCGATCGCACTGATCTCGCTTGGGGCGACGCGACTGATGACCATCCGCAGCAAGAACAAACCGCGTCGTGTCTTCGATCTCGATCTCGAAGCGGGTAGCCTGCTTCTGATGAGTTACGAGACGCAGCGCAACTACGATCATGGGATTCCGAAGACGCGCGCCGCCGTCGGCGCGCGTATCAGCGTCGCCCTGAGGGTTCGCCCAACTTAAGGGGAAGGCGCGGGCGAGGGCGTCGGGCCGTAGAGCGCTTCGCCGGCGGTGCAGATCGTCGCGTTGTTCAGCTTGAAATCGACGAGCTGCTCGCCCTGTTCGCTGACCGCGCTGCCGCCGACCGCAACGTCTGCGCCGGGCGGTAGCGCGATGCGATTGTAGAGCAAATCGGTCTGATGCGTCAGCGCCCCGACCGACCGGTCGGTGACGTTATCGTTGAACCACTTGCAGGTATCGACGCCACCGCGCAGGCCGGTGAACGAATAGAGGATGACGATCAGGGAGAACGCCGCGAGGGCGGCCGGCGAACGCTTCATCTCTGCTTGATACTACGCGCTTGCGCGGCGACCTGTTCGAGTGCCATCCGACTCGGCCAAGAGACGCCGCACGTCGTCGTCGCTCGTTTGGGCGAAGTTCCGGTAGTAAAGGCCGACGGCGTGGAACGGTTCGGGCGTGTGGATGCAGACTACCCGGTCGACGATAGCGCGAAGCGCGGCGCACGTCCGCCGCGCGGCGACCGGCACGGCAGCGACGATCGCTGCGGGTTTGCGCGCTCGCAGCGCCGTCGCCGCGGCGCGCATCGTCGCTCCGGTCGCAAGCCCGTCGTCGACGACGATGACGGTCTTACCGGCGACCCTTGGCTGCGAACGCGCCTTGCGGTACGCGCGTTCGCGGCGGCGCACTTCGCTCATCTCACGGTCGATGACTTCCTGCAGCGCTTCGTCATCGATGCCGAGCGATCCGATCAGCTCTTCGTCGACGACGCACGTTCCTTCGTTGGCGAGCGCACCCATTGCGAGCTCTTCGTGGCCCGGTACGCCGAGCTTGCGCACGACGTAGACGTCGAGCGGCAGGCGCAAGCGGCGCGCCACTTCACTCCCGATCGGAACGCCGCCGCGCGGCAACGCCAGAACGATTGCGTTCGCGTCGCCCGCATAGCCGGCGAGCGCCTCGGCGAGCTGCCGCCCCGCATCGGTGCGGTCAGCGAAGAGCTGCACGTTTACTCTGGGACACCTCCGTCGTGGTCGATGATCGCCTTCTCCGAGCCCGGCTCGCTTTGCTTTTTCCCGCAGCTGAGCACGGGCGGCTCGGGAGCCGGCGAGAAGGCGTTCGGCTTCTGCGTGAAATCGAAGATGTCCATAATCGAAGTCGAGGTTGCGTCCGTCGTTCCGAGCGAACCCAAGCCGAAGGTCTGCTCGACGAATCGTAAGATGCTTCCGGTATCGTACAGCGTGTTGGAGATGTTGGCGGGCTTTGCGTACGGAGAGATGACGACCATCGGCACGCGGAAGCCGAGCTGATGGTAGTTGGTTTGGTCGGGCGGCGCGTTATCGTACCATCCCCCCCAGTCATCCCAGAGCAACACGATCGCGGTGTTCTTCCAGTACTTGCTGGTGCCTAGCGCATTGACGACTTTGGTCACCCACCACGGACCGCCGTTGCATCCGGCCGCCGGATGATCCGAATCGAAGAGCGTCGGGATGACCCAGGAGACGGACGGCAGCGTTCCCGCCTTTACGTCGCTAAAGAGCGTGGTGTTCGGGATGCTGATGTTCTTGTGCCAGTCGGGGCCGTAACGAATTTTCTTGATCGCGTCGTAGCCGTTCCAGACAGCGCCCGAGAAGTCGGAGCCGGGGCCGTTCCCGGACGAGTCGACGTAAAACTTCCACGAGACGTTTTTGGCGTCGAGCAGGTCGGCCATCGTACCGTACTGCGTGAAACAGGGGAAGGGGCCGTTGTATTTGTACCGGCCGTCCCGAAACAGCAGCGGCGTCGTGGTGCCATGTTTCGGCGCGTCGCACCCCCATGGAGTGTTGTTCGGCTGATCGGTGAGAACCGCATCGGCGCTGTATTGGACGGTGCCCGAAAGAATCGACTGATGTGCGATGAAACTCGAGGCCGTCTCGGTGAAGAACATCTCGTCGGCGAGCGTATATTGCTTCGCAAGCTTCCAATACGGCGCGCTCTCCTTGCGATCGACGTACGCGTACGGGTAGAGCTTTGCCGGAAGGCTCTGGCCGGCTTGGCCGAAGCTGATCAAATCGAATCCGTCGTTTTGACAGACGTTCGCGGTGGTGGGGTCACACTCGATTTTGAAGCCGTGATGGCTGTGATCGATGTCGCGACCGAAGTAACTCACTCCGTTGCTCTCAAGCTTGACGGAATGCAGCTTGACCATGTGCGAGCCCTTACACCATGGAGCGGGTTTGCACGCACCCACCAGCGTCGTGTCGGCGCCCGGAAAGCCCGCAAATATGTTGTCGAAGCTGCGGTTCTCCTGGATCATAATGACGACGTGTTGAATCGCGTTCGTCGAAGGACCGGGCCCCGCTGCCGGAGTCGTTCCGGAGCCGCAGGCGGCGAGCGCGACGAGCGCGGCAGAAAAAAATAGGGTCTCGAACCGTTTCATGGCACCTCCAAACGCCGAGTTACGTTACTCGTATGTTCGACGCAGGAAAACATAAAGTCTTGTCGCAGCCTGCTCGCAACAGAAAAAGATGGAGGCATACATGCGATTTTCAACGATTGTTGCGGTGACCGTGGTTACCGCTTTGACCGCCTGCAGCGGCGCGATGAACTCGATGCCCAGCGGGAGTTCGAGTTCGTCGGTTGCTTCGCTTCAGTCCCGGCACGCCACGGCGGCTGCGCAAGGTCTTTGGCCGCGCTCGGGCCCGGCCGTGCGAGTCTGCGGGATGGTACCGATCGGTTACGCACGCTGCCAAGCCTGGATCCGCACCGACATCAAGGGAATGGCGCGCCCAGATACGCCGCAGGGGTACGGTCCGAGCGACTTGCAGACGGCCTACGCTCTTACGTCGTTTAGCCAAGGCAACGGCGGCGGGCAAACGGTCGCGATCGTCGATGCGTACGACGATCCAAATGCGGCCCCGGACGTCGCAACGTATCGCGCGCAGTACGGCCTGCCGCCTTGCAACGCGTCGAACGGATGTTTTACGAAGCACGCGTTCGGATCGGCGACGAACACCGGATGGGCCGAAGAAGAGTCGCTCGACGTCGACATGGTTTCGGCGATCTGCCCGAACTGCAAGATTCTCTTGGTCGAAGCAAAATCGGCGACGACCGGCAACCTCGCTGCCGCGGAAGTCTACGCAACCGGACACGCGAACTACGTGAGCAACAGCTGGAGCGGGAACGAGGGAGCGAAGTCCAAGGACGGCGATTTCAACGTTAGCGGCGTCGCGATAACCGCGGCGACCGGCGACAGCGGACATAATACGACCGCGCAGTGGCCGGCGATTCTACCGACCGTCATCGCGGTCGGCGGAACGACGCTGACGTCGACGAGCCCTCGCACCGAATCGGCATGGTCGGGCGCAGGTAGCGGCTGCAGCACGATCTACGCAAAGCCCAGCTTCCAAGTCGGAATCGCCACCGGTTGTTCCAAACGTGCGCAGGCCGACGTCTCGGCCGACGCCAACCCGAGCACCGGCGTTGCAGTCTACGATACGTTCCATCAGCCGGGTTGGGAAGTCTTCGGCGGGACGTCGGTCGCGACGCCGATCATCGCCTCGGTCTTCGCGCTCGCGGGTAATACCAGCACGAACAATCCGGGGAACCTCTACGCGAACACGTCGAGCCTGAACGACGTCACGAGCGGCAGCAACGGCAGCTGCGGCGCACCGCTCTGCAAGGCCGGCATCGGTTGGGATGGCCCGACCGGTCTGGGAACTCCCAACGGCATCGGCGCGTTCTAACGCGCTCTTCGCCGTTACCGCGGCGATGGTGTGCTGCACCATCCCGCGGCCGGCGGGCGCGGTCGAATCGGTACCCTTCACCGCGGTCAACGGCGGTCTGATCGAGGTTCAGGCTTCGGTCGACGGTCAGCCGACGGTGCCGATGCTCGTCAACCTTGGCGCGGGCGTCGACGTGCTCTCGAGCGAACTCGGGCGGCGTTACGTCCAGATTAAAGGCAAGTACGTAAGCCTTCGCCTAACGGGCGAACGCGTCGATCTTCCGGTCGGAAGTGTCCTTAGCCTCGCGCTGGGCAGCGTCAAGATCGAAGCGCCGTACGTCGGCATCTGGAAGGGTCTGGACGGCACCGGAATCGACGGCTTGATTTCGGCGACCGCGTTCCGTTCGATTACCGCCACATTCGACTTTCGCAACCGGCAGATCGTAATCGAGGACGCACAGACACTCCCAGAACGCATCCGCCCGTTAGTGAAAATCCCGGTCGTTCTACAGGACGATCTCGGAATTTCGCTGGCGATCTTCGCACGGTTCGACTTTGGCAACGGGAAGACGGGCCTCTGCGAGATCGATACCGGCTCGCAAGGCATTACGCTCGACAAGACCTTCGCGGCGTCGATCGGCCTCGACGCAAGCGGCGCCGCGACCGGGCGCCTCTCCACGCTCGCGCTGGCCGGCTCGCCTGAAACGGCGGTCGCCGCACCGGAGGTACGCTACTCCGACCTGATCTACGATTGCGACGTCGGAAACTCGTTTTGGGCCGGGCGGACGTTCACGCTCGACCTGCCCAACCATTTCATGTACGTCTCAACCGCGACTCCATAAGGGCCGGTAGGGCTCAACGGTGACGCTGCCTGCAGGCGCGCCCCCAGTGCTCGCACAAATCGCGCAGCGTTTTGCGGAGACGAGCCGCGGCGTCGTGGTCTGTCAGTTGCACCGCCTCTTCGACGTGCACGCCGGCTTCTCGAGCCGGCACGAAGATCTGACGATGAACGCCGCCTACGACGACGGCGCGATCGTGAAAGTGCACGTGACGAGCTATTCGATCGACGGTAAAGATGCCGGTGCATCGGACGTTGCGTCCGTCGAGCAATCCTGGAGTCACCCCGATCCGGGGGGCACCTTTGCTGCGCCCTTTGACCCGCGTAACTTCGATGCATACAGATATACCAGCGGCGGGGCTTCGGCGATCGGCTTCACGTCGAACGTGCGCGATGCCGGCCATGGCGACGGAAGCTTTACCTATGACGCGCAGTACAACGTCATTTCATACACGTATCGTCCCGGTGCGCTTCCGCCGCATGCAAGCTCCGGCGAGATCACCGATGCTCGCGCCGAAGTGCTCCCCGGGTATTGGGCGGCGACGCAGGAGACTCAAGGGTATACCGGACACTACGGCCCGTTCGCAGGCGCCGGCACGGTTACAATCTCCTGTGCGAACTTTCGCCGCTTCCCCGACGTAGCGAGCGCGCTAAGCGCCTTGTAAGACCAAGGGCGGGGGTACGTGGAAAAGGCTTTGCGGTGCGGGGAGAAAACCGGAGAAGACCGAGAAGGAGATAGAGCATGCCCGACTTCCTAAAGACCCTGTTCGTGAATCCGCCGACCTTCGAAGGTTACGACGGCGGCGCTGGTTCGCGCTATCAGTGTCGCCGCGAGGTCCGGTCCTTCTGGTATCCGACCTGGCTTGCCCAGCCGGCGGCGATGGTACCCGGCAGCCGGTTGATCGACGCGCCGCCCGACGAACTCACCGTCGATCAGGTGGCACCCCTCACCAAAGAGTACGAGCGCATCGTCATCCATACGAGCGCGCCATCTTACAATAACGATGCGCGTTTCGCTGCCCGTGTCAAAGAGGAGAATCCCGACGCGATCGTCGGGATGGTCGGCGCGCAGGTGAGCGTGTTGCCGGAGGAGTCACTCAGAGGCGCGCCGGCGGTCGATTGGGTGAGCGTCGGTGAGTTCGATTATACGTGCGTCGACGTTGCGCTGGGTAAACCGTTGAGCGAAATCGACGGACTCGCCTACCGCCAAAACGGCAGCATCGTCCGCACGCCCGAGCGTCCGATCATTATGGATATGGAAGCCTTCCCCTCGGTACTCGACGTCTATCGCCGGGATTTGACGATTCCGAACTACTTTAACGGTTATCTCCAGCATCCGTATCTGTCGCTCTATACCGGGCGCGGCTGCAAGTCGAAGTGCACCTTCTGCCTCTGGCCGCAAACGATCGGCGGCCACCTCTATCGCGTCCGCAGCGTCGAGAGCGTCGAAGCGGAAATGACTCGGGCGAAGGCGCTCTTTCCCGAAGTCAGGGAGTTCTTTTTCGACGACGATACGCTGACCGACAACATCCCGCGTGTCGAAGAGATCGCGCGGCGGCTCGGGCGCGTCGGAATCACGTGGTCGTGCAACGCGAAGCCGAACGTTCCGCGAGCGACGCTGGAGATCATGCGCGCCAACGGACTCCGCCTGTTGCTCGTCGGTTACGAATCCGGGAACCAGCAGGTGCTCAATAACATGAAGAAGGGCACCCGTCTCGACATTATTCGGCGCTTTTCAAAAGATTGCCGGGAGCTCGGCATCAAGGTGCACGGCACGTTCATCCTGGGCATGCCGGGCGAAACGCCGGAGACGATCCGTGAGACGATCAATTTCGCCGTCGAGATGGATCCCGAAACGATTCAGGTCTCGCTGGCCGCGCCCTATCCCGGGACCCACCTCTACAAGCAGGCGCAGGAGAACGGCTGGCTGGAGGCCCAGAGCGCCGATCTCGTCGACACGCTGGGCGTCCAGCATGCCGCGCTCAACTATCCCGGCTTGACTTCGACGCTGATGTTCGAATCGGTCGACGAGTTCTACCGGCGCTTCTACTTCAGGCCGCGCAAGATGTTCTCGCTGCTCGGCGGCATACTCGGCGATCGTCAGGTGAGGAAACGCCGGCTGCGCGAGGGAGCAGAGTTCTTTCACTTCCTTCGGGAACGCAAACGCGAGCAGCGCGAGGCAGCGCGGGAAGCAAACGCTCTCCCGGCCTGAGACCAAGACGGCGTAGCGGCGCGAGGCGTCGCAGGCGGTAGCGGGCGCCACTCGAAGTTCGGTCGCATCACTCGCGCCGGAGGTGTGCTATGTGCGTCCGAATACCTTCGACCCTCGCTCTGGTCCTTGCCGCGTGCGCGCTCGTCGCATGCGCGGCGGAGAGCTCCAGAACCGCCCAGATTCCCACGATCTCAAACGCTTCTTCGGGTTTTTCAGGCGACGTTGGAGCGGCGAAACGCGGCGGCGGGTTCGTTCCCGACCGGATCGTCGTCATCGTCATGGAGAACCACAGCTTCGACGACATCGTCGGAGCGACGGACAAGTCGGGATACCACCTTTTAACGCCATTTCTCACGCAAACCGCTCAGACCGACCGGCTTGCGACGCTGGCCTTCGGCATCGCGCACCCGAGTCTGCCGAACTACCTTTCGCTCATCGCCGGCGATTACTTCGGCGTCCACGACGATAACGGAAGCTGCTTCGCGCCACATCGGCCAAAAGGCTGTCATAGCTTCGACAAAAAGAATCTCGTCGATAGCCTCGAGGCTGCCGGTATTAGCTGGGCCTCGTACAACGAGTCGATGCCGAGCGACGGTTATCTCCAGCAGCAGTATCCCAAGAAAGGCGACGGCCTCTACCGTCAGAAGCACGACCCCTTCGTATATTTCAAAGATATCGCGACCGATCCGAAGCGGCTGTCGAATGTCAAAACCTTTGTCGATCTCAAGAAAACGCTCAACAACGGTTTGCTTCCGCGCTTTTCGTTCATCGTGCCCGACGAATGCCACGACATGCACGGATCGGTCGGGTTCTGTCCCGGCCCGACCGCTGCTTTAATAGAAGCCGGCGACAGTGCGGTTCAGAAACTGGTTCAGGCGATCATCGGCTCTGGATCGTTTACGGCGCACTCGTTGATCTTCATAACGTGGGACGAGGGCGACAACAATTTGGGCTGCTGCGATGCCCCGCCGGTGCAGTCCGGCGGTCACATCCCGCTGATGTTGATCTCGGGTGTTCCGGGTGCGGTTCGCTCGGATCGGCTTTACAATCACTATTCGCTGCTCTCGACGATCGAAACGCTCTGGAACCTTCCGAAACTCGGATATACCGCGGACACCGACAAAGTGAAGCCGATGCTCGATCTCATACCATCGAGGTGACCGATGCGAATCGCAGCGTTTCGTTCTAGCGTTTTCTCGATCGGCGTCGCGATAGCGATACTCTGCGGCTGCAGCGCGTCGCAACTACCGAATGCCTCATCGAAATCCCAAGCCGTTGCCGGCAAGACCAAGACGTTCTCGCATACCGGCAAAGAGACGTTTTCGTATACCGGCAAAGAGCAGAAGTTCAAAGTGCCGGCAGGCGTTACGCAGATCACCGTTACCGCAACGGGCGGTGGGAGTCCGACCGGAAAGTGGTCGCTGGGCGCCAACGGCGGCAGGGTGCTCGCGACGATACCAGTCACCCCGGGTGAGACGCTGGCCGTGTTCGTCGGGGGAGCCGGCAATCTCAGTGCCGGCAGCAGTGGAGCAGGCGGAAGCGGCGGCTTCAACGGAGGTGCTGCGGGAGCGAAGGGCGCCTACTACGGCAGCTATAGCGACGGTGGAGCCGGCGGGGGCGGTGCGTCCGACCTGCGCGAGGGCGGCGACACGCTGGCGAACCGCGTGCTCGTCGCCGGAGGGGCCGGCGGTGGAGGCGGCGGCTCGTACTACGCGGCTGGTGGGAAGGCCGGCGCCGGAGGCGGCAAGACCGGCGGATCGGGCGGTTTTCAGCCGCTCTACTTTCCCGCCGGCCAGGGCGGAAAAGGCGGCTCGCAGAGCGCCGGTGGTAAAGGCGGACGCGGCGGGCAGGAGTTTGGTTATCGCCGCGCCGCGCGCGGGCATCGCGGGGACTTGGGAACCGGCGGATCGGGCGGTGGCGGACGCCGGCGCGACAGCACCGGCGGAGGCGGCGGTGGTGGCGGTGGCTACTACGGCGGCGGCGGCGGGGGAGCGGGCGGCCATTACTCGAGCGGTCCGGGCGGCGCCGGTGGTGGTGGCGGCGGCTCGTCCTACGTCGAGCCGGGCGCGACCCACGTCAAGAACGCTCGGGGCGGCGCTTCGTCAGCGAACGGTCAGATCGTCATATCCTGGTGAGCGCCGCGCCGGTCACGGGGCACTCGAGAGCCTGAGGACGGAGAGGCTATACGGCGGTAACGTCAGCGGAATCGTCGTACCGGTCTTCCCGAGGTTTTGCTTCTCGGGCCCGACCCAGCGGTCGTCCTTCGATTTGTCGTACTGCGCTTTGCCGTAGGTCGCCAGCGTCGCCGTAAAGACGTCGCGCTTTGCATTGGCGATGCGGGCTTGCGCGCCGATCGATGAGAGCGTGTCGTTGAAGATTGCAAGCGCGTAACCGTTGCGTTGCGCAAAGCCGTAAGCGCGGACGTGATGCAGCCGTGCCGAAAGCGTGACGCGGCGTACCAACGATCCCGCGGGTATTTCGTGCGACATCAGCGCCATCACGCGGGCCGTTGGAAACGGCGTGCCGCCCGGAATCTTCGGCGTCTTCGCGCAGCCCTCATATGGCGCCGGCAGCCCATCGGAGAAGAGCGCCTCGCTTCCGAAGTGCTGCCAGCCGTAGAGTTTCTTGGAAAAATCGCCGTTTTGATCGCAACTGCCGTAGGCTAGCCAGAAGGTCGAGCGCGGAACGCCGGCGTTCATGAGCGCGCCGAGCATCTGTCCGACGAAGAGCCCGTTGACGATTGAGACGGATTGCTTTCCTTCTTTGCCGGCATCGTTGTTGTACTCGCCAAGATAGATCGGTACGGTTGAAGCCAGCCCCGCCGCAGTCATCTCTTTGCGCAGTCCGGAGAGGTCGCGCGCGAACGTATCGATCGCGGGCCCCAGGAGAAACGCGTCGCTATCGACGTCGAACTGCGGATAGTAATGGACCTCGACGAAATCGAACGGCTGCGCCTCGCGGAGCACGACGTCGTTCCAAGCGTGGTCGTTCGGCGTATCGACCACGACGCCGACCTGCGCGCGCGAGTCGGCCTTCTTGACTTGCGGATAGTAGCCGTTGCGTACGGCGGATGCGTAGGTGTGCGGATCGTGCGGATGCTCGTGCAGATCGTACTCCCAGGAACCGTAGACTTCGTTGCCGACCGTCCAGAACGCAACGCGATAATCGCGGCTCTTTGCGTACGCCGCCCACGCGGCGGCTTCGCTCGGCTCGCCACCCGCATCGCAGGCGCGATTGCTTCCGTAATCGAGCGTGATCGCGATATCGATGGCGAGCGGCCGCGCAACGCCGCTCATCAGGTGATCGAAGGTCGATTGCGGCGTGACGTATCCTTGACCGGCGCAGACGGAACCGCCGCTCTCCCAGTGATATGTATCCGATTCGGAGCCGCCGGGAAAACGCACGAGATGAATACCCCCGGCGCGCAGCGACGGGTTGACGAACCCTTGAGTAAAGTCGTACCAGGTATCGAGCGAGGCGCCGTACACGTCGGCCGAGACCGTCGGGCCGCTGGAACCTGCGTCGAGTTCGATGATCGGTGCGGCGGCGACGTTTCGCCCAGAGGAAGCCGATTGCAACGGCGTCCCCGCGGGAATACTTGGAGCGCCCGCGCATCCCGCTGCGAACACCGAGAACAAGGTCGTTGCCAGTATGCGGCGGTATCGCATCGTCGCCTCCGTGAGCGAGTATAGCGCAAAGATTGACCGAACGTACGTTCGCATGATAGAGTCGATAGCGTGAAGTTCGAGAGCGCGCCGTGAGCTGGCTATCGCGTCTGCGCTCTTCGCTCGGCCGCGCGCGCGAGAGTTTTGCGGCCGTCGTCCGGCTCGGCCGTCGGGATCGTCCGCTAACTCCGGAGTTCTGGGACGAGCTCGAAGAGACGCTCATTTTGGCCGATTTCGGCGTTCCCGCGACGCAGAAGATCGTCACCGGTCTGCAGACCGTCGCCCGGCAAGAAGAGTGGAAGACGACTGATCTGCCGATCGCGAGATTTCGTAAAGACGTCGAGCGATTTCTAACGCTTCCGAACGCCGGCCTTCGGCTCGATCGCAAGCCGTCCGTGATCTTGATCGTCGGCGTCAACGGCAGCGGCAAGACGACGACGATCGGCAAGCTGGCGACGCGGCTGCGCGACGAGCGCAAACGCGTCTTGCTCGTTGCGGCCGACACCTTTCGCGCGGCCGCCGCCGAGCAGCTCGCGATCTGGGCGGAGCGCAGCGGCAGCTCGATCATTCGCGGCGCGGAGGGCGCCGATCCGGCGTCGGTCGTCTTTGATGGCCTGCGCGCTGCGTCGGCGCGCGGCGCCGACGTCGTGCTCGTCGACACGGCCGGACGGCTCCAAACAAAGACGAACCTCATGGAGGAGCTGAAGAAGATCCGGCGCGTGATCGAGCGCGAACTCGGCGAGCCGCCGGCCGAAACGCTACTCGTCGTCGACGGCACGAACGGTCAGAATGCGATTTCGCAGGCGAGACTCTTCCATGCGGCGACCGAGCTGACGGGCATCGTCATCACCAAGCTCGACTCGACGGCGAAGGGCGGCGTTCTTGTCGCGATCGTCGACGACCTCGAGGTGCCGATCAAGTTCGTTGGCCTCGGCGAAGCAGCCGAGGACTTGCGTCCCTTCGCCCCAACCGAATTCATCGACGCGATTTTCGAAGACGATCAGAATGCCATCCCCTTGGCACAGCGCCGTGAGAGCGTGATGTAAGCACAGAGAGAAAGGAATCGATATGGCAGCAGAAGACGAACGGCAACTCGCCCTCACCAATGCGCTCGCGCAAATCGAGCGGCAGTTCGGTAAAGGCTCGATCATGCGGATGGGCGATTTCCAGGAGCGGATGGCATTCGAGGTCGTACGGACGGGCTCGATCGCGCTCGACTTGGCGTTGGGCGTCGGCGGATTGCCCCGCGGGCGCATCGTCGAGATCTACGGCCCGGAGTCGAGCGGCAAGACGACGCTCGCGCTCCACGCAATCGCGGAGGCCCAGAAGACTGGAGGCACCGCGGCCTTTGTCGACGTCGAGCACGCCCTCGATCCGAATTACGCCGCCGCGCTCGGCGTCGATCTCGACAACCTGCTCGTCTCGCAGCCCGATACCGGCGAACAGGCGCTGGAAATCGCGGAAATGCTGACGCGCAGCAACGCCGTCGACGTCGTCGTCGTCGACTCGGTCGCCGCGTTGGTGACCCGAGCGGAGCTCGAAGGCGATATGGGCGACGCGCACGTGGGATTGCAGGCAAGACTGATGTCGCAGGCACTGCGCAAGCTCACCGCGGCGATTTCGCGCAGCAAGACGGTCATGATCTTCATCAACCAGCTTCGCGAGAAGGTCGGCGTCATGTTCGGCAACCCGGAGACGACCTCGGGCGGCCGCGCGCTGAAGTTCTACGCGTCGATTCGGCTCGACGTGCGCAAGCTCGAAACGATCAAGGTCGGCCAAGACGTGGTCGGTACGCGGACGCGCGTGAAGGTCGTCAAGAACAAGGTCGCGCCGCCTTTCCGCCAGGCGGAGTTCGACATCACCTACGGACACGGCATCTCGGAGATGGGCTCGATTCTCGACGTTGCGCTCGATCAGAATATCGTCGGGAAGAGCGGCTCGTGGTACACGTACGGCGAGCAACGTATCGGCCAAGGTCGAGAAAACGCTAAAGCCTTCCTCGAGGAGCACACCGAAGTGGCCGCCGAGATCGAAGCGAAGATTCGCGAAGCGCTCGGCAAAACGGCCTCGAGCAACGGCAAAGCGCCCGCTCCCGTCGCCGCGGACTAACCCCTTCGACTACGCTCAGGATGACATGAGGGCGGAGCCTGTTCGCAAAGCGTACGCTGCGGCGCTGGCGTATCTGGCGAGGCAGCGTTGTACGGAGGCGCGGCTCTGGCAGTATCTTGAGCGCAAAGGCTTCGGCGACGATGACGTGCGTGTCGCAATCGCTCGCTGCAAGGGCGAAGGGTTTCTCGACGATCGGCTCTATGCGAAGCTCTACGTCGAGGGTCGACGCAAGGCGGTCGGCAACGAGCGGCTCGTCGGCGAACTCGTTCGCAAAGGAATCGACGGCGAAGCCGCCGCGGTAGCGGTCGCCTCACTCGAAGCCGACGAAGGCTCGCGCTGCAGTGCGGCCTTCGACCGGCTGCTGACCAAGAACCCGGCGATCGAATACCCGTCGGCGGCGCGGCGATTGGAACGCCTCGGTTTCCCCGCGGCGACGATCTATCGCGTGCTGCGCGACCACGCCTCGCGCTTCGGCCCGCTTTCCTTCGACAAGCTCAGGATGACACGGTAGGAGCGGTGTCTCAGTAGGGATTGGCGGCGGGCACTGGTTGCCCCATGTCGATGCCGACGGTTCTCGTTGCCGAAGACGATCGAGCGGTCCGTGAACTGCTGACGCATCATCTGCAACGCGAAGGGTTCGCGGTCGTCGCTCTCTCCGACGGCCACGCTGCGCTACGGCACGCGCGCGGCGCTGCCGACTTGCTCGTCCTCGACGTCGGGTTGCCGGGCGTCGACGGCTACGACGTCGTGAAAACGTTACGGCGCGAAGAGCGCGCCTTGCCGATCGTCTTGCTCACCGCGCGCACCGAAGAGATCGATCGAGTCCTGGGGTTCGAACTCGGCGCCGACGATTACATCGCCAAGCCGTTCTCGCCGCGCGAAGTGGTCGCGCGCGTTAAATCGCTCCTGCGGCGCAGCGGCTGCGCCGTTCCGCCGCCCGGACCGGTGCTTCGCTTCGGACGCTTGGAGATCGACGCCGGGGCACGCGAGGCGCGCGTCGACGGCGTCGACGTCAAACTCAAACCGCGAGAGTTCGCTTTGCTGATGGAACTGGCTGGGAACGCCGGGGTCGCGCTCTCTCGCGATTGGCTCTTGCAACGAGTCTGGGGATTCGATTTCAGCGGCGACGAGCGCACGATTGACGTCCACGTCCATCGCCTGCGCGCCAAAATCGAAGAGCCGTGGCGCCTTTCGCTCCTGCGCACCGTTCATGGATTCGGCTACAAGTTCGTCCGCGGTTAGCCTCGCCGGAGGCCCGCCCGTTCCGCGCGCGCTTCTGGCGACGATCGGACACGAACTCCGCACGCCGCTCGCTTCGATTAGCGGATATCTGGAGACCCTGCTCGACGGGGAGTACGACCCCCCGACGACGCGCCGCTTTCTGGAGACCGCGCGGCGCGAGACGCTTCGGCTCGGCCGCCTCGTCGACGGCCTTCTCGAGCGGCCCTTCCTGGGTTGGTCGAGCACGGATCCGCGTGCCGCCTGCAACGTCGTCGAGCAAATTCGGGCGGCGATCGAGACGCTCTCACCGATGGCGGCGGCACGGCGCGTGACGATTCGAACCCGTCTGCCTGGTGTGTTGAATGCCTGCGTCGACGGCGATGCGTGCGTTCATGCGCTTGTGAACCTGCTGGAAAACGCGGTGAAGCACGGCTTCGAGTACGGAACGGTCGACGTCTCGTGCGTCTGCGAGGATCCGTTCGTCGCAATTGCCGTCGACGATGACGGCGGCGGGATCGCCCCCGAGGCGCGCGACTCGATCTTCCGCTTGGGCGTTCGTGGAGCGACGGCGGCGCGAGCGGGGAGCGGCATCGGACTTGCCGTCGTCAAGGCTGTTGCGGAGCGCGCGGGCGGCGACGTTCGGGTCGAGCCGTCGCTCTTGGGCGGCGCGCGTTTCGTCCTGCGCTTTCCGGCGGGATAACGGTTCGAGGTCGTCGTAGATAACGGTCCGTGGCTATGCCCCGGGCCCCGTTCGCTCATGCCAGCGAAGCCGAGCTGGCGCGAGTCTTCGACTTCTATCGAATACTCTGGCAGTACGAACCCCGCAGCTTTCCCATCGTTTGGAACGAGCAAGGCCGGCCCGTCGAGTTCTTCACTCCGGATTTCTATCTTCCCGAATACGACCTTTACATCGAAGTTACGGTGGCGAAGCCGGTGCGCAATACGCGCAAGAACCGCAAGCTGCGTTTGTTGCGGGTTCACCATCCGCGCGTGAACGTCAAGCTCTTCACTCGCCGCGACGTCGAGCGGGTCTTCTCCCGCTTCAAGCGAGCGTCGTGATCGGCGACCCGCTCTTCGATTCGGAATCGATCGCGGGCCGCGTCGCCGTCATCGGGGCGGCGATATCGAAGGATTACGCCGGGAAGACACCGCTAATGATCGGGCTGCTCACGGCCGCTGCGACGTTTCTCGCCGATTTGACGCGGGCCGTGACCATTCCGTGCGAAATCGACTTCATCTCGGTGAACCGGTGCGGCGACGGCGATGGGATCGCATTAGAGAAGGACGTCGCAACGACGGTGTGCGACCGTCACGTCATCCTCGTCGACGACACGATCGACACGGGCCTGACGCTTCAGTACGTCCGCAAGCGCTTGCTCGAGCGCGGCCCCGCCTCGTTGGCGGTCTGCACGCTCCTCGATCGCCCGCACAGGAGAATTGCCGATATTGAAATCAAGTATAGGGCCTTCGAGGTCCCCGACGTATTCGTCGTGGGCTATGGGCTCGATTATCTAGGGCGCTATCGGGAGTTGCCGGCTTTGTACGAACACGGAACCTGGCCCGCGTAGTGGGTCGTCTTTGGTCGACGTTCTTTCTCGTTGCGGCGGTCTTCGCCGGGACGGGGCTATGCTCGCTCCCCGCATCGGCTCTCGAACTGCGATCCATCGAGCAGGCAGCGGCACAGTATCGCAGCCCGAACGAGCATCTCGAGGAGATGTTCCGCGCCGCGTTGCTCGACACGAGCAAGCTCGCGGAATACGCGCCCGACGGCACCGCCTACATCATGACCGGCGACATTCCCGCCGAATGGTTGCGCGATGCGAGTGCGCAGGCGCGTCCGTATCTCTTCTTTGCCAAGGACGATCCCGACGTGCGCGGATTGCTGCGCGCGATCGTCGCTCGGATGGTGAAGTACCTTCAAATCGATCCCTATGCGAACGCGTACACCCTGGACTATCGCGTGTGGGAGCAGAAGTTCGAGCTCGACTCGCTGGCTTACCCGACGGCACTCGCCTGGAGCTACTGGAAGACGACCGGGGATACGTCGATCTTCACCAAGGATTTCTCGTCAATGCTCGACGACGTACTGGCGACGATGGAGCGCGAGCAAAATCACCCGCGCGACTCCCGGTACAGCCACAAGGAGCTTCCCAACCTGGGACGCGGCAATCCGGTCGGCTACACCGGAATGATCTGGACGGGGTTCCGTCCCTCCGACGATGCGTGTGACTATAACTTTTTGATTCCGTCGGAGATGTTCGCCGTCGTCGCGCTCGGAGACATGGCGGAGATCGAGCTGAACGTCTATCACAACGTTATGAAGGCACGGGAAGCCAAGGCGCTGCGCGACGAGGTTCAGCGCGGCATTCAAACGTACGGCCTGGTGCTAGTCCCGAAATACGGCTACATCTACGCATACGAAGTCGACGGGCTCGGCCACGCCATTCTGACCGACGACGCGAACATCCCCAGCCTCCTCGCCGCGCCGTACTTCGGATATACCGCGCCGGGTGACCGTTACTACGAGAACACGCGGCGGTTCTTGCTCTCGCAGGATAATCCGTCGTTTTATCAAGGACATTTGGCACGCGGGATCGGCAGCTACCACACACCCGACCATTGGGTCTGGCCGCTCGCGCTCATCATCGAAGGCATGACGGCGACGAGCGGCGCCGAGAAGCAAGATGTGCTTGGTCAGCTCCTCGCAAGCGACCCAGGCGACCATCTGCTGCACGAATCCTTCAATCCCGATAACCCGCAACAGTACACGCGGCGCAACTTCGGCTGGCCCAACGCACTCTTCTCGGAGTTCGTGATGACGCAGTTCCAAGGCGTCTCGGAAATCCCGATGGGGGATACAAGCGACCTCGAGTTCAACACGGAGTAAGGTTCGTTGCCGGCCCCGAAGGGCCCCGGATATGAGATTCGTCACGGCAACGACGGCGATGGCGGCGCTAATACTTCTGGCCGGTTGCAACGGTCGTCAGATGCAGGGCGCTACACTGCCGAGCGCCGGGAATATGTCGGCGCGCACGCAGCAAAGCCTTTCGGGCGAAGAGGCAATTCTACCGCAGCACCTCTTCGTTACCGACTTCGCAAACAAAGCGGTCGAGATTCTTTCCAACGACAAGTGGAAGAGAGTCGGTACCATTGTCGGCGGCGTCGGTCACCCCTGGGGCGACTGGGTCGACGGGAGCGGCAATTTTTATATTACCAGCGCAACGCAGACCGGAAAGCACACCATCGTCGAGTATAAGCTCCCCGCAACGAAACCCGACTTTACGTACAGCGCGCGCATGACCTCGCCGGTGAGCGTGACGACCGATTCTCACGGCAACGTGTACGAAGCCGATTACAGCGGCCACTTCGTGAACGAGTACGCGCAGAAGAAGAACGCCGTGGTGGCGACCTGTTCGCTCGACAGCGGCGATCTCGTTACCGGCGTCGCGGTCAACCACGAAGGCACGGTCTTTATCGATTACACGACCAATCAATACTACGGACGGGTCGTGCGCTATAAAGGCGGCCTGAGCGGCTGCCACGGCGAGACGCTTCCTCCGAAGTTCAAGTACCCGTACGGCATGGCGATCGACGCGCAGGGCACGCTGCTCGTCTGCGACATTACCGCCAACAAGGTATTCATCCTCAAGGCGCCGTTCGACAAGATTGCGGGAACGTTTGGGATTTTTTACAAGCAGCCGATCCACGTAACGATCAACAAGGCGAACAGGCAGGCGTACGTAACGCAAGCGGGGTCGAGCGTCCGGGTCATGGGCTATCCTCGCGCGAAGCCGCTGGCGACGCTCGGCGCGTCGAACGGCCTCAAGAACCCGTACGGCGCGGTCGACGGAGAGAATTTTGTCCCATGACGGGATGACGTCGAAGGCGGACGTCATCGTCGGGCTGCAGTGGGGCGACGAGGGGAAAGGTCGCATCATCGACCTGTACGCCGCGCAGTATGACCTCGTCGCGCGATTCGGCGGCGGAGACAACGCCGGGCATTCGATCGTCGTCGGTGAGCGCGAGCTGGCATTGCGGATCGTTCCATCGGGCGCGATGCATCCGCACGCCGAGCTCTTCGTCGGCGGTGGAACGGTCGTCAACTTA
Source organism: Candidatus Cybelea sp. (assembly GCA_036732685.1). Taxonomy (GTDB): domain Bacteria; phylum Vulcanimicrobiota; class Vulcanimicrobiia; order Vulcanimicrobiales; family Vulcanimicrobiaceae; genus Cybelea. Next base: position 128,883 of record DAINBY010000007.1, read on the forward strand.
CAGATGCTGCTCGAGGAACTCGACGCACTGGCGGCGCTAGGGATCGATATCGACCGGGTGAAGATCTCCGATCGCGCGCACGTCGTCTTTTCGCATCACATGGAGCGGGACAAGGCAGGCGAGAGCGCGCGCGCGTCTGCAATTGGAACGACGGGTCGCGGCATCGGGCCAGCGTACGTGGACCGCGTCGCGCGTACTGGCGTTCGCTTCGCCGACCTGCTGCAAAACGGCGCCGCCGATGATGAGACGGCTAAGGCGATGCGGCGGTTAGCGCCGCACGTCGTCGACGGCGTCGCGTTCATCCACGAGCGTTTGGCGGATGGCAAGCGGGTGCTGCTCGAGGGAGCGCAAGGCACGCTTCTCGACGTGGGTTACGGTACGTATCCGTACGTCACCAGCTCTCACACGATCGCTGGAGGAGCGTGTACGGGCTTAGGAATCGGACCGCACGCGATCGGACGCGTAACCGGCGTGCTCAAGGCCTACTGCACGCGTGTGGGCGCCGGCCCTTTCCCTTCCGAGTTGCGCGACGACCGCGGCGAACGGTTGCGGCGCCAAGGTGGCGAGTTCGGCACCGTGACGGGGCGGCCGCGGCGCTGCGGGTGGCTCGATGCGGTCGCGGGGCAGTATGCGGTCGCGCTCAACGGTTTGACGAGCCTCGTCATCACCAAGCTCGACGTGCTGACCGGGTTCGACCGCATCGCGATCGTGACCGGATACCGGCTGCACGGAAAGCGCGCGTCGTTTGCGCAGGCGGGCGCCTCGGGCCTGGAGCTCGAGATCGAGGAACTTCCGGGTTGGTCCGAGCCGATCGAAGATTGCCGAAGCATCGAGGCGCTGCCGAAGACGGCACAGGGCTACGTCGCGCGCATCCGCGAGCTCTTCGGCGTTCCGGTCGAGCTTGTTTCAGTCGGGCGCGAACGGAGTCAGTTGGCTCGCTGAGGGGGGCGTGCGGGAGTTCTCTTTGTTATGGCGGCCCGGTTTCAATTCCATCTTCAGCCGCTGCTGGAGTCACGCGAGCGCACCGAGCGTGAGAAGAAGCGCATCTTCGAAGTATGCCGTCAGGCCGCGGAGACGCACGGGGGCACGTTGCGGCGGTTTGCGGGCGCACGCAAACAGTGCGCGAGCGCGCTCCCCGAGATCGTGCGAACGGGCAGCGCCCGCGACGTTGCGCTCTACGACGGTCATCTGCGTGCGCTCGATCGTGCGATCGAACGCGAGAACCGCCGCGGCGCCCAACTCGAGAGCGGCTGCGCGCAGGCGCGCGAGGAACTGGCCGCCGCGAACCGAGAGCGCCGAGTCATCGAGAAGCTGAGAGAACGCCACCGGCGCGCCTTTGAGGCGGCCGAGGTAAGACGGGAAGAGCTCGAGATTGACGAGGGGAACGCGCGCCTTCACGCCGGAAAGGCGGTGACGTGATCGCACTCACGCGGCCCAACGGGCATCCGGTGATGCTGAACTGCGACTTGATCGAATCGGTCGAGCGCAACGGCGAAACGATCGTCACGCTTACGACCGGAAATGCCGTGCTCGTGCGCGAGTCGATGGAGGAGATCGAGCGCCGAGTCGTCGCCTTCAAACGAAGGATCTACGCCTCCGCGCACTCCGGCGAGTAACTCGATGCCGGCGAATTTTTGGGTGTCGTACGTCGCGAAGCTCGCGGTCGTAGCGCTCGTTCTCGCGGTGCTCTACGTGCTCGCTCGCAAGCTGCGCCAAACGCGATTTCTAGGCGATGGCGGCCGCTGCGTTCGACTGGTCGAGTCGACGGCGCTCTCGCAGCATGCCGCGCTTCACGTCGTGCGAGTGGGACGTCGCTATTTTCTGATCGGCAGCGCGACTGGGATCGACGTGCTCGCGGAGCTCCGGCCGTCGGACGTGACCGACGACCCTTCTATACGTTGAAGTAGCGGAACTGACCGACCTTATTGCCGGCAGTTTCGACGAAGTAGACCTGACCGTCGACACCGATCGTCATCGCGGTCGGGCCCGAGTTCGCGGTGGGAATCGAGTAGAAGTGGACGGCGTGCGATCGGACCAGAAACTGTCCGATCTTATTCTTCGCGGTGTCCGTGAAGTAGAAGTTTCCGTCGATGCCTTGCGCGAGCGCGTCGGGCGTCATCGCACCGTTGAGCGGATACTCTGCGATGACCGTCCCCGTAACCGCCATGCGGACGATTCTCTCGCCCTTTTGCTCCACGAACCAGAGCGCGTTGTCGCTTGCCGTGGTGATGCCCACCGGATCCGCGTTTTTGTCCTGGAGCGGATACTCGGTCAAACGTCCGGTCACGCTCAGACGCCCGATGCTGTTCGTCCCGGGCTCGGTGAACCACAACGCACCGTCGGGACCGTTGGTAATCATCGCCGGTTGTGCGTTGCCGGTAAGCTGGAATTGTGTGAATCTGACGTGAGGCTTGATCCGAAGCTGCTGTACGCGCCAAATCGAGTTCGTTCCCGGATCGACAACCCACATGTTTCCATCGGAACCGAGGGTGATTGCGGTCGGCTGGGCAGCAGAACTCGGCAGCGTGTACTCGGTGTAAGGCGGACCCTGAACCGTTACCTGCGCCACCCGCCCGACGTTCGTTTCGGTAAACCAAAGGTTGAGATTCGGGCCGGGGCCCGACGCGACGCCGTTCGGACCTGCCTTACGGGTCGGCGTGACGCTCTCGGAAAATTTTCCTCCGGGGTTGAGGCGGGCCAGCTTGCTGGAGGCGAACTCGCTTACCCAGAGATTGCCGTCGCTTGCGAGCGCAATGCCGAGCGGCTCGCTCGAAGCGGTGGGAATCGGATACTGTGCGGTGACCTCAGGAGGCAGCGTCGGCGACGGCGTCGGCGTTCCGCTCGTGATCGGGGTTCCCTTGCCGCATGCGGCTAAGAGGCCGCCGGTCAGAAGCACGAGCGCAAGGCGCGTTCGCAACAAATTTATTCTCCTAAAGGATACTCGGGGCGATGGGTCAGGCTCCTTATTGGCAGCCCCTTTCGGCTTTCCCCCAAAGCTCGGCAGCGGCGGCCTTCCCAGGGCGTGCTTTTAATCCTAAATATTTAGTTGACAGCGGATTCCCGACGGCGTATGATTCAACTAAATCGTTAGTAGCACCAGGAGGCACCATGACTCGCAAGCCCGATCCCGTTACCTCAGAAGAGCTGCCCATCACCGCGCGGACGCGGGTGCGATTGCCCGACCAAATCGGTTCCACCCGGATCTTTCCGGGCTGGGGCCCGGACTTGGGACGCTAGCATGGCGCGACGACGTTCCAGCACGCTGACCGAGGCCGAGCTGCGGTTGATGGAAGTACTCTGGCAGCGAGGCGAGTCGACCGTCGCCGACGTGACGGCGGCGCTCCCGCCGCCGCCACTGGCCTACAACAGCGTCCTCACGACGATGCGGATTCTCGAGCGCAAAGGCTACGTAGCGCACGTAGAGGCCGGCCGCGCCTACCTCTATCGGCCGCTGGTCGAACGCGAAGAAGCGGCGGGGCATGCCGTCGGACATCTTCTTTCAAAATTCTTTGACAACAGCGCGGGCGCACTTGCGCTACGCTTGATCGAGCAGGAACGTCCCTCGAACGCGGAGCTGCTCCGTCTGCGGGCGCTGATCGCCGAGTACGAGGAGCCTGGAAAGTGAGTGAGTTGCAGCAAGGATTCCTAACCGCCGCGAGCGCGCTCTCCGCCACCCTGCTCAACGCGCTTTGGCAAGACGCGCTCTTGGTGCTGTGCGTCTGGTTGCTCCTTCGCGCTTGGCCGCACATCAACGCCGCGACGCGATACGCCGTCTGGAGCGCGACGCTCGTGGCGGCCTTTATCGTACCGGTCGCGACGACGCTTGCATTCTTCGCTCCCCCGTCCGGCCACTCGGCCGCGCGCGTTTCGGTCGCTCGCCAGACGGTTGCGGCCTCGCACGTCCTTCCTCACGAGGCGGGCAAATTTACGCAGCGGCAAGTCCTTGCGACGCCGCCTATTTCGCAGCCAGAGACGCCGCGACTCCCGCAACGCGCCCGCGTCACCCTCCCGGTTCCGGTCGCCCTTATCGTCTTCGTGCTCTGGACCGTGCTGGCAGGGTATGCGCTCGTGCGGCTCGCGCTCGGTCTCATTCGGCTGGAACAACTCAAACGCGACGCCTTGCCTCTGCCGATCGAGTACCGCGACGCAATGCCGCAGTGGCTGCGGGCAAATAAAGGCGCACGCGACGTCCGTCTCTGCATCAGCGACGCGACGGACGTGCCGGTTGCGGTCGGGCTCTTCGATGCGATGATCCTGATACCGCGATCGCTGCTCGAGCGTCTCTCCGAGCCGGAGGTCGATCAGATCTGCCTGCACGAGCTCGCGCACTTGCGTCGCGCCGACGATTGGACGAACGGCTTGCAGCGCGTCATCAGCGCTCTGCTCGGCTGGAATCCGGCCGCGCAGTTCGTGGGCCAGCAGCTCGATCTCGAACGCGAGGTTGCGTGCGACGATTGGGTGCTCTCGCTGAGCGGCGCAGTTCGCCCGTATGCGCTCTGCCTTACCAAAATGGCGGAGAGCGCCGCGTGGCCGCGCCACCCAATTCCGGCACCCGGCGTCTTCGCAACCCGAAAACACATCTCATTGCGTATCGAACGGCTGCTCGGGGCCGGTCGCAACATCGCAACGAATCTCTCGCTGGCCCCCGCGGCGGCCGCCGTTGCGATCGTCGGCGCGATTGCGCTCGCAATCGCCGTCGTCGCACCGTCGGTGGCCGCGCCCGTGCTCCCGGCAGTCGCTGCAACCGCCGCAACAGCGCCGCGCATCGCCGCGTCGGCGGCTCCGGCCATCGCTCCCGCTGCCGCGCATCGAAACAGCGCGGTGCATCCGGCCTCGCAGCCGGCGCAGAGGGTTAGAGTAATTGAGATCCCGGCGCACCACGTTGCGGTTCCCGCCGTGACGGTGCACGTGCCGGCGCGGGTCGTCGACTTTCCCAAGATGACCATTGCGGTTCCACAGATCGACACGAAGGCTCTCGCGGAGCAGATTGGGCGCAGCACGCGGACGGTCGCGAGCAGCGTCGGCTCCGAGCTCGCCCAGTCGAAGGCCTGCGTGGGATGCGATTACAGCGGCGTCAACTGGTCGGGGAAGGACCTGCACGGCGTGAGCTATACCGGCGTCGACTTTTCCGACGCGAATCTCGCCCACGTCAACTTCTCGGGCGGCTCGTTCAACGGCGCAGACTTCTCGAAAGCGAATCTCGAAGGCGCGTCGTTCCGCAATGCGCACTTGACGGGTTGCGACTTTTCGAACGCCAATCTCTCGGGCGCGGACTTCACCGGCGCGTCGTTGTCGGGATGCCAGTTCACGGCGGCTCGACTCGCCTCGGCGCAGGCGCGCGACGTGCTCAATGCCTGCAAAGGTTGCGACTTCGCGCGGGCCGACTTGTCGGGGCTCGATCTGCGCGGCGCGCGCACCAACGGAGACGACTTCTCGGGCGCCGATCTGCGCGGCGTCAACCTTGCCGGCGCGGAACTCGTCGGCACCGATTTCAGCAACGCGAAAATGGACGGGATCAATCTGACCGGTGCGACGCTCAATGGTTGCGATATCAGTGGCGTCGATCTGAGCCGGGTCGATCTCACCAGGACGAAGATGATCGGTATGGACTTTTCAAAAGAACACTCACCACGCCCATAATCTAGACCCGCACGGTACGTTGGAAGAACGCCTCGCAAATGCAAGGCTTGGTTCCGTACGCCCAATCACCGCTAAAAGAGTTGGAGAGAACGAGATGATTGCCCGTCTGCCATCCCTGATCGCACTGATACTCACGCTCGCCGTCGGTCCAGGACTTCCGTCGAACTGTACCGGCTGCGACTTCGCGGGGCGCAACCTTCGCGGCGCCAATCTCGCGCGCGGCGCCTACGTCGGCGTCGACTTCGCGCGCACCGATCTTCGCGATGCGAGCCTGCGCGGCGCGAATCTCACCGGCGTCGACTTCACCGGTGCGGACCTGCGAGGCGCCGATCTTCATGAGGCGAATCTGACGGGGGTCGACCTGCGCGACGCGCGGCTGCATGGAGCCCGCTTCGGCGGCACGAACCTTACCGGCGCAAATCTTCGCGGCGCGCTCAACGGTCTCGACGATGCGGATCTAAGCGGACTCTTCCAACGTTGCACCGGCTGCGACGCCCGCGGCGCCGATCTTCACGGGCGCGATCTCTCCGGCATTGCCATCGTCGGCAGCGACTTGCGGGAATCGAACGCGCGCGGAGCGCGCTTCGAGCGCGCCGATCTCCAGGGCGTCGACTTCGTCGATGCGGACCTTAGGCAGGCCGATTTTCGCAACGCGCGTCTCTGTTCGCAGGGCAACGTGGACGTCGACAACGTCCGCTTTGCCAACGAAGGACGGATTCGCTGCGCCGATTTTCGCGGGGCCGATCTGCACGGGGCCGACTTGCGCGGGGCACTCGTCTGCCGAAACGGGCACGATCCGCAGGAGTGCCAGCCGGTCGATGCGGCGACGCTGCGGCGCGGTAGCGACTCGAACCTGGATGGGGCGATTCTCTAATGAGCTGCCGGCTCGCGGCGCTAGCCGGTGCGGCAATCGTGGCGGTGATGACCGCGCGGGCTCTCGCCTATCCGCAGCTCACCGTCCCCGACGGGGCCGATCCGCCGCTCGATCCGAGCGCGCCAATTACCGAGTGGGCACACGCTGCAAGCTTGCAACTGACGTGGAATCCGATCCGATCCGCGCCCGCGAGCGAACCCACCACGGCCTGGATCACCACGGACGGTCACGCGCTCTATCTGCGCTTCGACGCCAAGCAGCACGAGCCGATCTCGTCGGGACAGCATACCAACGACGTCGGTCAAGGCAACGACGATCAAGTCTGGGTCGACCTCTGGCCTAACGGCATCAGCGGGTACTTCTATCAGTTCTTAGCGACGCCGAACGGAACGCACTACGAATACTCCTCGGAGAATACCGCGTACTCGCCGAACTGGGACTCGCAAGGCGCGACGCATGGCGACGGCTACACGGTGACGATGCGCATTCCGCTCGAGGTCATTCGCAACGCGCACGCGGGGACGTGGAAGGCCCAGTTCGTTCGGTACGTCCGCGCGACGGGCGAACAGCAGGTCTGGTCGTTCGACCGCGTTCAGATGCAGCCCGACAGCTTCGGCAACTCCGATTACGCGCACGCCGGCAGCATCACCGTTCCTCAAATCAAGGTTGCCTTTGCGCATCCCAAGCCGCGTGCCGCGCTCTACGCGCTCGGGGAAGCCGCGAGCAGGACGATCGGCGGGTCGACCTCTCGGGTCGGCGCCGATCTCTCGGTACCGATTACGCCGACGGCCTCGTTCTACTCCACGTTTCATCCGGATTACTCGAACGTCGAGCTCGACCAGCAGACGATCTCCCCAACGGTTTACCAGCGCTACTACAGTGAAGTGCGGCCCTTCTTCACGCAGGCCGCGAGCTTTTACAATCAGTTCAACTGCAACGCGTGTCAGAACATTCAGTCGCTCTACACACCGGCGATTCCGACGCCCTCACAGGGATACGCCGTGGAAGGAAAGCAAGGCCCATTCGGCTTCGCGAGCTTCGATGCTATCGGAGATAATCGCAACGACATTGCCAGCGCCCTAGACTTTACGTCGTCGAACACGAGCTGGTACTCGAGCCTGCAGCGCGTCTCGGTGAGCATGCCGGGATTCATCGATACCACGACCGAGGGAGGCCTTGCGTACTCCGATTTAAAGCACTTCAACGCCTACGTGAACTACGGCGACGACTCGGGGACCAACGTGCTCGTCCCCAATCAGGCGCAGTACTACGAAGTCGGAACCGGCTGGTCGAATCAGACGTTCGGATTCTTCGGGGCGACGCGGAAGATCGGCACGTACTACGACCCGGCCGACGGATTCATCTCCCATCCGGGCATCGCCGGCTACGCGCTGTACGCTGCCAAGATCTTCGATTTCAGCCCAAACGACAAGCTCGTCTCGGTTGGGTTCGCCGGTTTTCTCGACCGGTATCAAGGGCCGACCTTCGGGCAGGCACAGAGCGACAACCAGTTCATCGTCGATATCCTCACGAAGAAGGCGCTGGACTTGCAGTTCTTCACCGGGTCGAACTATTGGCGGTTCGGCGACGTGCTTACGCCGATCACGCAGAACGGCGGCTTCCAGTTCACGTACGACAGCGGCCTGCAGACGAATAACCCGGGGCAGTTCCCGTACCATGGCCCTTCGTCATATCCGACCTCTATCTCGTATAACACCGGGCGCTACGGTGCGGGCCGCCTCGACACGTGGTTTCGGTCGACCACGCTCCGCGTTGGGAACCACGGGGCGCTCACGCTCTCCCTCGACGACACGGCCCAATGGATCCCCTCACCGACGCCGGATAACATTCAGTGGTTTGAGAGTCTGAGCTACGCCTACCAGCTCGGCCCCAACTCGTCGTTCGCGGTCGGGTTGCGCCGGGTCGTCGGCTATCCGCCGATCCCCAACGGAGGCGGAAACTGCGAGGGGGATTGCTCGAACGTCTCGGTCGCCTATCATTTGCGCCTCCGCCGCAGCGAGATCTACGTTGCTTACGGCAATCCGAACGCGCTGACGACGGTGCCCCAGGTAATCTTCAAGGTAATCTTCTACGCCGGAGCGCAGAAGGGTACGTGATGCGTTATGTGGTTTTTGCGGCGTTGGCTCTGGCGTTCTACCCGATGGCGGCGATGGCGGCGCCCGTCGCCCCCGAGGATCTCTACAAGCTGACATTACTGGGCAATGCGGCCATCTCGCCCGACGGCGCGCACGTACTCGTCGAGGCCTCTCGGATGAACGGTCCCAAGGATACGTACGACCGAACGATCGAGCTCGTCGACGTCGCGACAGGTGCGGTGACCGATAACGTCACCAAGAAGACCGGCGACGGCGATTACGCCTGGATGTCCGATAGCCGCAGTTTCGTCTTCGTTCGAACGGTGGAGAAGCAGAAACCGCAGCTCTACCGCTACACGCTGGGCACGGGCGCGATCGTTGCGCTTACGCACATCAAGGACGGCGTTTCGGGGCCGGTTGTTTCGCATGCGGGCGATCGCATCGCGCTCAGCGTTACCGATAGCGATCCCGCACCTGCCGCGCAGATCGATTTTGCCAAAGCGGGCTTCACGCCAAAAGATGCGCAGAAGAAGAGCGACATTCAAATGATCGACCAGCTCTTCTTTCAGGCGAACGGAGCGGGCTACACCTACCGCGACCACCAGCATATCTGGACCATCAACGCCGACGGCTCGAACGCCAAAAAACTGACGTCGGGCCAATACTCCGAAGGGTTCGATGCATGGTCGCCCGACGACAAGACGATTCTCTTCGATTCACTGCGCTACGAATCGGTCGATAGCGGACCGAGCGACGTCTACACGATGGCGTCGACGGGGGGCCCGATGGCGAAAGTCGCTTCGCCACTGCCGGCCAACAACGGGTTCTTCATTGGAAACGACGGACGCCGGGTCTACTTTCTCAGCGGCGACGTCACGGATTCGGCAGCGCGCCCAGCGCTGATCTCCGCGAATTTGGACGGCTCGGACCGGCGCGTCGTCGTGCAGCAGAACTCGATCGGCTGGGGCGACTCGCTGCTCGCCGACATGAAAGAAGGCGGCGGGCTGTGCGGTGCCCCGTTACCCGGCGCGGATACGGCGTTGCTTAACGTCGACGGACCCGGGTACGCTAATCTGCGAACGCTCGACCTCACCAACGGCACGCTAACCGACGTGACGCCGGCCCAGGGCGAGGCCTGGTCGTGCAGCGTTTCGCTGGACGGCAAGCGCGTCGCCTATCTGTACAGCGATTTCACCCATCCGGCCGACGTCTTCGTGGCAAACGTCGGTGGCGGTGCGCCGCGGCGGCTTACGAACGTGAACGGAGCCTATCTCGCTTCGGTGACGCTCTCGCAGCCGCAGGAGTTCGACGTCAAAGATCCGGCCGGCTTTACCGTGCAGGCGTGGTTCATGCCGGCAACGACCGGCGCAGCGGGCGCGAAGCATCCCACGCTGCTCAATATCCACGGCGGACCCGAAACGCAATTCGGCGAGACCTTCTTCCACGAGTTTCAGCTCTATACGTCGATGGGCTACAACGTGGTCTTCTCCGATCCCGCGGGAAGCACGGGTCACGGATACCCGTTCGAAGAGTCGCTCGAGAGCAACTACGGTGATGCGATGTTCCAAGACGTACAAGCCGTGATGGATGCCGCGGTGCAGCGACCCGAGGTTGACGTTACGCGTTTGGGCGTGCTCGGCGGATCGTACGGCGGTTACGCGACGCTCTGGGTCATCTCGCACACCGACCGGTATAAGGTCGCGGTCGCCGAACGCGCGGTCAGCAACCTTCAGAGCGAGAATCTCGCGGCCGACTTTGCCGGAAAGAACGGTTTGGGCGGGGGCTACTACACCTGGGGTCCGCCCTGGGATCCGGCGAGTACCGATTATGCGAAGTTCTCACCGCTCACGTACGTTGCCGGGATCCACACGCCGGTGATGATCCTTCACTCAGATGAAGACACGCGTGCGCCGATCGATCAGACCCTGCAGGAGTACACGTCGCTGAAGATTCTTGGGCGCACCGTCGAATATGTGGCGGTTCCCAACGAAAATCACGATCTCTCGCGCACCGGCGCGCCGATTCATCGCGTCGAGCGCTTGCACCTGATTCTCGACTGGCTCGGCAAGTATATCTGATCGCTTGCTTTGCGGGCACGTAGTCACAAGCAGGTCTTGCCCGGCGTCTTCACCGTAGAGATAGATCATGGTGTGGCGAGTAACGGTCGCATTGGCGACGGCACTTTTCGCGGCGGGCGCCTCGGCGACGCCGACGCCGCCACCGCAGATTTATCGCGTCGTGACGCGTCCGCTTTGCAGCCGGCTCCATCAGGTGATCGCGCCGGCGATCGGCATGATGCTGCAGAACGACTCGACGATCAAACGGAGTCCCGCTCTCTTCAAGCAGTATAACGACGCGGCACTCTACGGCAACGACGCCGGGAGCAGCCAGAACAATCCGGGCGGCGATCCAGGCGGCACCTCGAACGCGGCGCAGAACATGGCGCTGCAGGGGATGGAGAATCTGATCCGGCCGATCGCCAACAACATCATCGCAATACAGACCGCGCTCGATTCACCCGAGCTAACGCACGCCACCGGCGTCGTAGAGGACGACCGCCAGCTCCAAGCGATTCGCGATAAGCTGCTCAAGGCGCTGGCCGCCCAAAACGCCTCGCTCGACATCATCAGCGGCTTCGTCGATACCCAGCAGATGGCCGATCTGCAACACGCCGACGAAGGGTATATCAGTTCGATCAGCCAGCCCGATAGTACCAATGCGAAGATCTCGACACCCGGGCCGAATCCACTGGAAGCGAATCCGAACTATGCGGGCCTGCGGCCGAATCCGTACTCGATCGACCCGGCAACGATTCCCGGTTTGACGCTGGGCTACAATCCGGTGACGCGGCTCATCGACGCGCTGCATTGGACGATCGACGCGACCGAAACGCGAGAGAACGACGCGGCCAAAGCGGTGATGTCGAGCAATGCGCTCTGCAGTAACGCGGTCCCAGCTCCATCGCCTTCGCCCTAGGGCTTGTACGTAAAGCCTTGAATCGACGCCGCGCCGGTGGCGCGGTCGCTCCAAACCGCCCAGATCGTTCCCGTCGTTGGGTCGATTGCGGTCGTGTGGAGCCCCGGTGCCACGGGGAGCGTCGCGAGAAGTTTCGGATCCGCCGTGCCGTCGTACGAGTAGAGCGTGATGCCGTTCCCCGCACAGGCGAGCCAGCCGCGCGACGGCTCCCAACTGCATTGATCCACCTTGCTCGGATAGGTGACGCGATGCAGCAGATTCCCACTCCGGTCGTAGACGGCGAGAATGTTGTTCTCCCCGGCAACGAGCAGCGCGTGATGCGCGGCATCGTATTGAAGCGGATGATTGCTCGTAAGAAACGGCGTCGGTATAGAGCGCACGACGCGCAGTGAGATCGGGTCGATGATGGCAATTTGGCTGGTCGCCGGATCGCTGCTCGCAATATTCTGATAGACGTCGTGGGTCTCGGGATCGACCTGGATATATTCGGGCTTGTGCCCGGGTAACGTAACGGTCGCGATCTGCTTGAAGGTCGTAGCATCGATAACGAAGATGCGCGTCCCGTCGTCTTCGTCGGCGTAAATGCGCTTGCGCGCCGGATCGTAGGCGATCGCGTCGACCGGGCCGGCGACGGCGACCGTGCGCAGGATCGTCTGCGCGACTGGATCGACTTCGCTTACCGACTTACCGGTGCCGTTGCCGGTAAAGACGTGTCCGGTCGCATCGTCGACTGCAACGCCGGCCATCGGCCCGACCTTGACGATCCCAAGCACGTTGCCGGTACCGGCGTCGGCGATCATCAAGCCGCCGCCTCCTCCGTGCGCTGCATAGACGCGCCCTCGCGCGGCGTCGACGGTAACGTAGTCGAACCCGCCGCCCGGCGTGACGGCTTGTGGTTGAGTGACCGGAACGATCGGCATCGTGAGCCCTCCTGCCTCTTGCTAGCATAGAGTTTATTCTCTCCGGCTTCCAGTGTTTAGCGCCGGCGCGCTCGGGAAATAATGAAGACGTAAGTGCTAGGTGCTTACGTGAAGCAAGAACCAGGGGGCCCGCCGCCGGCGGGCCCCGCTCCTCGTGGCAGAGGTAGTCAACGGCTAGCGACGTATGCTCCCGGCGTGCAAGACGTAAGAGAGGCGCTGAGGCTGCCGTCGCCCGCGCCGCGCCCACAGGCGCTCGCTTTCGACGGTGACAAGCTGTGGATGGGATCGATTGAGACCGAGCGTCTTTATGCCATCAATCCGCTGCAATGGACCGTCATCGAAGAAGAGAAGGTGCCCGGGAAGCCTTGGGGCATGACCGTCGTCGGCGACGAGCTGCGCGTCGTCTGCGGTATCGGAGAGAACGACGACCGCGTGATCCGCCGGTTCATTCCCGGTCATGGCTTCAAGTCGCAGGACTCGATCGATTGTCCGGAGTTTACCGGCTCTCAGCTGAGTTTCGACGGCACGTACCTTTACCTTAGCCAGTGGTATAATCGCCGGATCCTCGGGCTCGACGAGCGCGGAACCATCGTGCGGCAGATCGACGTGCCGCATCAGATCTGCGGCCAGTGCTACCTAGAGGACGCTTTCTACCTCGTTACGACCGACGACGAAGAGAGCGGCGAGTATTTCCTAACGAAGGTTTCGGCCAACGGCGCCCACACCGCTGAGGATCTAGCTCGGATTCCTTTTGCGGCGCGGTCGCTCGCGTATGACGGTTCGAAATTTTGGACGAGTCATCGCGAAGCGAATCAAATCGTTTCGTTTGACCGCTGAGCAGTTCGCCTCGAGCGATCCGCACGCGCGGCTCGCCGTGGCGGCGCTCCGGCTAGTCTTCGGCGGAGCCTACGCGCGGTGCTTCGGCATTCGCCTCTGGGATGGGACGCACGTTTCCGGATCGGGGGACGAGCATTTCGTTCTGCTCGTTAACTCGCCGGGCGCGCTGCGCACGGCGTTTATGCCGCCGCTCGAGCTATCGGCAGGCCGCGCATTCGGCGCCGGTCTGCTCGATGTCGAGGGCGATCTAGAATGCGCCGTCGACGCGCTGCTCGCGTCGAGCGCGTCGCTGCGCGGGCGCGATCTGGTGCGCCTTGCCGCGTTGCTGCGCCGCTTACCGAAGGTGCGGCCACCGCATTTGCGCGAAGCGAGACTCCGCGGGCGGACGCATTCGCGAGCGCGCGACCGGGCGGCGATTGGTTTCCACTACAATCAGCCGATCGAGTTCTATCGCAGCTTTCTGGACCGCGAGATGGTCTATTCGTGCGCCTACTTCGACGACGGCGTCGAGACACTGGAGGACGCACAAAATGCGAAGCTTGAGCATACGTTGCGCAAGTTGCGGCTACGCCCGGGCCAGCGGCTGTTGGACATTGGTTGCGGTTGGGGGGCGCTCGTTATCCGGGCGGCGCAGTTCGGCACGTACGCGCTCGGGATCACGCTCAGCCGCCCTCAGTACGAAGAAGCGCGACGCCGGATCGCCGCGGCGGGCGTCTCGGCCTTTGCGACGGTCGAACTCTGCGACTACCGGGAGCTGCGCGGCGAGCGCTTCGACAAGATCGTGAGCGTCGGAATGTTCGAGCACGTCGGCCGTTCGCGGTTCGCGCAGTATTTTGCAGCCGCATACGAGGCGCTAAATCCCGGCGGACTCTTTCTCAACCATGCGATCGCCGAGCGCGCGGGCGAGCGACAGGCGTTTCGGTTCGTGGGACGCTTCATCTTTCCCGACGGCGAGCTCGTCACGCTCTCGGAAGGCTTGAACGCGGCGGAGCGTGCGGGTTTCGAGGTACGCGACGTGGAGAATCTACGCGAGCACTACGCGCGTACGCTGCGAGCCTGGCTAGCGAATCTCGAGTGCAATCGCGCCGCGGCTGTCGCCGCAGCCGGTGAGGCGAGCTACCGGCTTTGGCGGCTCTATATGGCGGGGAGCGCGCAGGGCTTCAGCGTTGGGCGGATGGGCGTCTACCAGTCGTTGCTCGCGCGGCCCCACGACGATGGCAGGGTCGAGCTTCCACCGACCAGGCGGGATCTTTACGACTCCACGCCGTCATGCTGACGCCCGCAATGTGTCATCCTGAGTGTGTCGAAGGACCCATCGAACGCGGTCGTAGCTCAACGGATAGAGCACCAGGCTTCGAACCTGTAGGTTGGGGGTTCGAGTCCCTCCGACCGCGATTATCAAAACGCAATGACGCTAGGACTTGGTAATGAAGGGAGGATATCCGTTGCGTTATCTCGTTGCGTTCCTTGCAGTTTCCGGTCGGTGCGGGCGCGCTCGCGGCCTGTTCCAACGGGCACCAGCTTTACCGGCCTCTCGCAGCCGGTCAACAGCGCTAGAAACCCACCACTGGCCATTACCGGCTGATTTATAGCTTTGGAAGTGTCCCGCACGACGGCACGGGGCCGGTCGCGGCTCTCATCAACCGGCAGGGCGTGGCTCTATGGCACTACCGCTAACGGCGGTTCAAGCGGTTGCCTTTACTCTGAAAGGGTGTGGAACGGTCTTCAGCGTCACCACGAGCGGCACCGAAACGACATTGCGCCGCTTCGGTCTCGGCTATGGTGACAATGGAAGCCATCCATATGCCGGCCTCATTGCCCTCCATGGGACGACTGGCCCCTCGGCGCAGCTGTTGCGCCTGCACCGCGTCCTTTACGGCACGACGGAGTTTGGTGGGGCATATAACGACGGCATGGAGTTTTCGGTGACGCCGTAAGCGACGACCGGAGAGGAATGAAGCCAAGCCATAACGCCAACTGATCGCGCCGGCGACGCGCTATGTTCGCTGGCGGTGCTATGAGGTGACCTAAGGTCAGAGGAGCAACAAGAACGATGCGGTTCTCAATCATATTAGCGTTTGCGACGGTTGCCTCGGCCGGCCTGTCACCATTGGCGGCTTTTGCCGGACAGGCGCCGTTTGCGGCCTCTGCTCCTGACATTCCAATTAGCCCTCGGGACAGAGTGTACGCTGCCGAACAATATTCCAATACGGTCTCGGTCACCGATCCCGTCGACAATAAATTGCTAGGCGTGATTCGTCTGGGAGATCCGAGTCCGTCGAGCCTGAGCCCGCTGTATACCGGTCAGCTGTTGGTTCACGGTATGGGCTTTTCGTCCGATCGCCGTACAATTGCCGTGGTCGCCGTCGGATCGAATGCGGTCAATTTCATCGATACCGAAACGAACACCGTCAAGCATGTCACGTACGTGGGACGCTCGCCGCACGAAGCGTTCTTCACTCCCGACGACTCGGAGGTGTGGGTAACGGTTCGCGGCGAGAACTACGTCGAAGTCCTCGACGGCAAGACCTATGAGGAAAAGACGCGCATTGTCGTTCCCAACGGGCCGGGAATGCAGATCTTCTCGCCCGACGGCAAGTACGGCTACGTCTGCTCCTCGTTCACTCCGGAAACCGTCGTCGTTTCGGTCGCAACGCACGAGATCGTCGGACGCGTGCCACAGGCCAGTCCGTTCTGTCCGAACATTGCGGCAACGCCCGACGGCACGCAGGTGTGGTTTACTCTTAAGGACGTGGGCAAGACTCAAGTTTTCGATGCGCGACCGCCGTTCACGTTGCTGAAGACCCTCGATACGGGCCCGATCACCAATCACGTCAACATCGTGCACAACGCCAATGGATCGTTCGCGTACGTGACCGTGGGCGGCCTCAACGAAGTCAAGGTTTTTCGCACGAGCGATTTCGTGCGGATCGCGACCATTCCGGTCGGGGACTTGCCGCACGGTATTTGGCCCTCAGGCGATGGAACGCGCGTCTACGTTGGACTCGAAAATGCCGATCGATTGGTCGCCATTGATACCTTAAAGAATTCGGTCATCGCATCGGTGCCCATCGGTCAGGCCGCACAAGCGGTTGTGTACGTACCAGGCGCCGTGCCTAGCGGGGACGGTATGAAAGGACTCCAACCGCTCGGCATCGCCGGCCAAGCCGCTCATTTGATCCTCGTGTCCACATCCGCGAGCGCGCCTCGCACCGAGAAGGCGCCGACCAACGTCACCCTTTTCGATCAAGGGCTCGTGCAAGTGCTCGAAGCGGCCGTAACGGGGCTCGATCCGAAGAAGCCCTACGTCCTTGCTCTTTCGCGACGATCTGACGGTAGCGGCGAACTCGAGCCACTGACGGCCTTCGTCACCAACCCCACCGGAAGCGCCATCGTCAACGCGGTTGGCCCCATTCGGCAAGCCGTCAGCGCTGACGAACACGCACAGCGCCGCTATCTGGTGATCGTTTCCGGAACGGCTGCCCAGCTTGGTCGTCTCGTGCAAATCCAGGCGCCATAAGGACGATTGACTACCGTGCTGATCTGGGAGCAGCTCACGACGGCGGCGGCAATCGGACAGATACTCGTCATAGCCGTGGGCGCGTTTTTTGCATACCAGCAGATAAATCGTTTCCGAAGACAACAAGAAGCGGAACTGATTCAGCGAATCTTTGAAACGTTCAATGAGGAGCGGTTCGCAGACGCCCTTGATTTTGTCTACAACGATCTGGCGATACGGCTGACGGACCCGGCTTACGTTCGGCAAATATTTGAAGGTAGAGCGACTGCAGCATCTCACCGTGAATTTGTGGTCATGCACTTTTTTAACGGAATCGGACTGCTGGTGCATAACAAGATGGTCGCGGAGTATCCAATCGTCTTTATCGTTGCTTCACCGTGCATGCGCGCCTGGGAGCGCCTTGCCCCAGTCATCGAGCTGCTGCGCCGGCATTATCCGCATGCCTACACACCATTTGAGTCGTTAGTGGCGCGCTCACGGGCAGTCGACCTAGCGACGATAAAGGAACGCTTTCGGAATGAAGCTCCACGATTGCGCGAGCAATGGGAAGCGACGGAGCGCGAACTGGCTAATAAGCGCATTCAAATGCTCGACGACCACGCCCCCAGCTAGGGTTCCTCGCTATTTCCGAAGAGCTCTGAAACCGGCGCGAACCTCTTCGGAAAAAACTTGCGGCTGTTCCCACGCGGCAAAGTGTCCGCCTGCGCTGGCCCGGCTGTAGTAGATGAGTTTGTGAAACGCGAGCGTCGTCCAGCTACGCGGCGCCAGGTAGATCTCGCCCGGGAAGACGATGGCGGCAGTCGGAAGGGAGACGTTGGCGGCGTTAAACGGGCTAGTCTTGTTCAGCCAATATGAGCGCGCAGCGGAAACCCCAGTATTGGTTAACCAGTACAGGGTGATGTTGTCGAGGACGTCGTCGCGCGTCAGCGCGCCTGCGCTGTGCCCGTCGACCGTGTGCCCAGCGACTGCTGAAACGACGGCCGCCGCCGGCTGTCCCCAGCCGTCGCCATGGTCCAGAAGCCAGCCCGCGAGGCCCACGGGCGAATCCGCCAGTCCGTATAGCGTTTGCGGCCGGGTGTGCATGAATGCGGCATACGCGAATTGTTTCCCATACAAGAGCTGCAGTTGCTGGTACGCTTGCTTCTCGTCGGCTGAAAGAGTGACCGGCGGAGGGTCGCCGCAGGAGAGCGATTTTGCAATGGCCGGTGGAACGGTCGCCGGCAAGCTAGTGTTAATCCCCAGTAATCCGGGCGGAGCCTGCTTGGCCATCAACGTCGTCACCACCGAACCAAGGTCCCCGCCTTGTGCAACGTACTGCGTATAGCCAAGACGTTGCATCAGCACGGCCCAGGCGCCTGCGGTAGTGTCCGTCGACCAACTGGGCGAGGTGGGCTTTCCGGAGAAGCCGTACCCGGGTATCGAGGGAATGACGATGTGAAAAGCATCTGAGGCCCTCCCACCATGTGCTGTTGGATCCGTCAGCGGCTCGATGATCTTGAGCTGTTCGATGATCGAACCGGGCCAGCCGTGCGTGACGATGAGTGGAAGCGCATCTGCATGCTTCGACTTCACGTGGATGAATTGAATGTCGAGCCCATCGATCGTGGTAGTGAACATCGGGAGCGCGTTCAACTTGGCCTCGCATTTCCGCCAGTCGTAGTTGGTCGTCCAGTAAGCTGCAAGTCCCTGAAGCATTTCCAGCGGCACCCCCTGTGAGGCGTCGTTGACGGTCTCCCGCTCGGGCCAGCGTGTTGCCTTGATGCGACTGCGCAGATCGTCGAGATCCGCATCCGGATAGTTCACATGGAAGGGACGAACATCGGGACTCGCGGATGTCTGCTGGGCAACCTCAGTCAAAGCGCTAGATCTTTCTGCAAAACCCGAGAGGCCCAGCGGACCGGCGACAACGGTTGCCGCTGCAGTTCCGACAAAGTTACGGCGATTCAGGCGAGACATCATGCGTTACTCCTTCGCAGCGCTCGGTACGAAGCGCAGTTTTCCAGGCGGACCGAAAGTTTATCGCGGGCAAGAAACGACTCACGATCTTCGGGTTCGAGCGTCTCCGCCTCTGCTGTCATCAGACGGCGCGCCGTTATCTGATCGTCTGCGACCAAAGCGCTCCGGCGGTAGACGTCATTGCGCCACCCTACACGAGCATCACGAGGACGCTCGGTTCGGGATATGAAGATCCGTTCCACGTAACGATCGACGCGGCCGGCAACCACGCCTACGTTACCGATTTCGCCGCGCGAGTCGTTCAGGTTCTCAACTATCCGAGCGGCACGATCGCCGCGACGCTCGGCAGCGCGAACGGGCTTGACGAACGCGCCGGAGCGGTCGATAGCAAGAACCGTGTGGTAGCTCCATAAGCTGCGCGTTACGCGGGTCTCACTGGGAAATCGCCAGTCCGCGGATGTCGTTGAAATGCGCAATAGAGCGCGTCGCCTTGCCGCCGGCTGGATACGGCCACGTCCGGAGGTTGTAGATGCGCTTACCGGCCATGCCGATAACGGCGTGGTTCTGCAGCACGAAGAGCATACCAACATCAATCCTGCCACGCAGGCCTTGCGGCTGCACAACTTGCACGACGTGACCTTTCGAGCCCGAGACCTGCAAGCGGTAGAGCCGCGGGGTCCAAAACTCTCCGAAAGGGTTGCGAGTCCGCCGGCTGAGCGCAGTACTAACGACGACGTACTTGCCGTCCCATTGCACGTCGCCGGGTGATTCTGTGTGTTTGTCGAGCTGCATATGCGTGACCTTAGCGCTGCCGCTTGCGAGCTCTGCCATCTCGAAGAACCAGTCGCTGCCGCCCTCCCAGCCGCTAATAAATAGGTTGCCGGCATCATCGTAGGTTGCAAATAAGGGTTCGAAGTCCACCTGGTACCGCGCGGGCTTTCCCTCGCGCCCGCCGCTCCAGATGAGTGCATACGGGACACCGTCGATGTTCTCTCCGAGAACAACGAGGTCGCCGCTGGCCGGATCGACGGCGCAGCCTGTAAGCATCGACCACCGATGGGGGGGCTGCAACTCCTCGATCGGCTTCGTGCCGGCGCGTGCAAACTTATCGGCGTACCAATGGCCGTGGCGGTAGTCGGACGCCCACACGTCACCCGATGCGTCGGAGCAGAGGCCGCTGATATAACCGTATCCGGTGATCTTCGTCAGAACCCTGCCCTCGGGCAGCGAGAGAATTGAGATCACGCTGTACGAATGACTCCCCTCGCCAAGCACGTGGTCGACATACAGAAGCGGGCCCTTCGCGTCGAGCGCGATCGGCGTTTCGGTGCGATTGGTGTGCATTGTGAACGGCGCCTCTTGCGGCATCGCACCCGGCGCGCCGATCGGCTGCGACCCGCCGCAGCTTGCAAGCACGGCGGCTGCGGCGCAAATGCTGAACGCATGGGGGCTCGGCCCTGAAGTCTTCATTTGCTGCGCTCCTTGAAGCCAGAAACGACCCAGTTAGGCACCATATTCGACGCGACGGGGCTTCGTTCCATCGCAACAGGCTGCCCGGAGGCCCCGTCAAAACAAGAGAGCGTGCGCGTCGCTCTGATCGCCATTCCCCTCGTCGCGCTCCTGATCGTGCCCGCGTTCATCGCGAGCACCGAACCGCGCATATTCGGCATGCCGCCGATCATGTGGTGGCTGGTCGCGTGGATTGCTCTTACCCCGTTCTTCCTCTTGCTCGTCGAGCGTCTGCGAGCATCGTGAGCCTTCCGCTGCCGATGGCGATCGTCGCTGCCGTCGTGCTCGGCACCATTGCTTTCGCGCTGCTCGCGGTGCGCCGTATCGGAAGCGATCCGACGCAGTTTATTCTCGGCGGCCGGTCGTTGGGCCCGATCCTGCTGTGGGTGCTGATGGGCGGCGAACTCTACACGACCTTTACCTTTCTCGGCATCGCGGGTTGGGCCTACGGTCGGGGCGCCGAAATCTACTATATCCTCGCGGTCGGCGGAGGCGCGTACATCGTCGCCTATCTTTATCTGCCTCGGCTATGGCGCTACGCAAAGGAGCGCAACCTTCTGACTTTCGCGGACTTCTTTGCCGCACGCTACGGAAGCAAACCCTTCGGCGCGGTTACCGCCCTCATTTCGACCTGCACGGAAGCGCTGGCATTGCTGCTCTACCTCACGGGGCTGCAAATCATTCTAACGATCGCGGGCCTCGGCGCCATAAACGGAACGCACGCCGTGCTGATCGCCTTCGGACTCATCACGCTGTTCGTCTTTACGGCGGGTCTTCGCGGGATGGCGTGGGCGAGCATCATCAAGGATACGCTGATGCTCGCCGGCATTGCGATCGCCGGCTTCGTCTTGCCGATCGCATTCTTCGGTTCGCCCTCGGCGATGCTGGCACACGCGATCGCCGCACGGCCGCAGGCCTTTGCGGTCGGCGCCTGGATGGCCGGAAACGGAAAGCTGTGGTATATGAGCACGGCGATTCTCAACGTCGTGGGATTCTTTGTGGGAGTCAACGCGGTGGCCGCGACCTATTCGGCAAAGAGCGAGCAGACCGTCCGTCGCAACGCGATCCTGCTGCCGCTCTACAGCGTGATGCTCGTGCCGATGTTCTTTGCGGGATATACGGCCTCACTCGTGCTTCCCGGCCTGCACGGGACGCAGAGCGACAGTGCATACTTGCGGGTGCTGCAAGCGCACTTTCCGCTTTGGCTGCTTGGGATCGTTTGTGCTGCCGGCACGCTGGCAGGTCTGCTTCCCTCGGCGACGCGCCTGCTGGCGGCCGCGAGTCAGCTGATGAAGAACGTCTTGGGCGACATCTTCAACCTCGCTAAAGAAGGCCCGGCGCAGACCTGGGTAACGCGCGGATTCATCGTGCTGATAGCGCTCGTTGCGCTGCTCTTGTGGGTCTATTTGAAGGCATCGCTCGTCGATCTGCTCTTGTTCGTCTACAATGGTCAAGCGCAGTTCGTGCCCGGGATCCTCTTCGGGCTCTTTTGGAACCGCGTCTCGCTGGTGCCCGTGGCGATCGGGCTGCTCGTCGGCGAGGTCGCGGCGCTCGGCCTGACCATTCATCCGCTGCCGCTGGCCGGCTTGAATCCGGGCTTCGCGGCGCTCGCGCTTAACGCGTCAATCGTGGTGATCCTCACGCTGCTTCACTCGAACGGGACCTTCGGCGGGTTGCATGACTTGCGACGAGAAGTGTAGGCGGTGATGCGAGGAAGTTCGATCGCCATCGCGGCGATAGCGCTGATTCTTTGGGGCTGCGCCGGCGCCGGCGGCAGTGCGCCGAGCGGCGCTCCCGTTGAGTTGCGCGGCGCCGCGAGAGCTCAACGCGGCAGCTCCGGTGGCAAAATTCAGCACGTGGTGATCATCATCCAAGAGAACCGCAGCCTGAACAACCTCTTCATGAACTATCCCGGTGCGACGACCTCGACGTACGGATACAACACGAAGCATCAGCAGATCGCGCTTCAGCCGGTCACGCTGGCGACAGCGTGGGATCTCCAGCACAACGCGCAGGGCTTCATCAAATCGTGCCGAGGCACCGGGAGCGTTCCGGGTACCAACTGCCGGATGAACGGCTTCGACAAACAACGCTGGAGTTGCGGCAAGCCTTCCGGGCCACCCTGCCCGAATCCGGATCCGCCCTACAGCTACGTGCCGCAGTACGAAGTGCAACCGTACTGGGCCATGGCGAACCAATACGTCTTAGCCGACCAGATGTTCGGCTCCGATTTCGATACGAGCAGCTTTGTTTCACATCAGTACGCGATTGCGGCGGTAAATCCGAACTCGTCGGTCGATAATCCCGACACGCTCTGGGGATGTCCCGGTGGTCCGTCCGATCGAATCCCGGTGCTCGGCCCGAATCGCAATTACGCCGATGGAGCTGAGGTACCGTGCTGGGATCCGCCGACGCTCGGCGACGAGCTCGACTCTGCTGGCCTCTCATGGGCGTTCTACGCTGCCGCGGTGAAAGGAGGCGGCAGTTTCAGTTGCGGCGACGGCGGCATTGGTGGCGATGCCGGGAAGGGCCGCGTCGGGATCTGGAGCGCCTATCAGGCGATCAAACACATTTGCTACGGACCCGATTGGAACGCCGACGTCATCTCACCCTCGTCGCAATTTTTGACCGACGTTGCAAACGGTCGGCTTCGTACGGTGACCTGGATAACGCCGACGTATGCCAATTCCGATCACGGCGGCTCGGGATCGAGCACCGGCCCTTCATGGGTGACGCAGCTCGTCAACGCGGTCGGCGAGTCGCAGTATTGGGACTCAACCGCGATCTTCATTTTTTGGGACGAGTCGGGCGGCTGGTTCGATCCGGTCGCGCCGGCGTACGTCGACAACGACGGTCTCGGCTTTCGCATTCCACTTCTCGTGATCTCGCCATATGCGAAGCAAGGATACGTCTCCCACGTGAGCTACGAGCACGGCAGCATCTTAAAGTTCGTCGAAGATCAATTCGGCTTGGCCAGACTCGCCGCCAGCGACACGCGCGCGAACTCTCCGGAAGCCGATTGTTTCGACTTCTCGCAACCGCCGCGCCAGTACGTCCCGATCACGTCGCCCTACGGGCGCGCGTACTTCATGCATCAGAGCGTCGATCTGCGGCCGCCCGATACGGAGTAACGGCGAAAGCTTCGCGATGCTGCGCTCAGGATGACGGGGTGGGCTCAAACGCCAGGTTGGAGTTGGCGCAGAGCGTGAGAGGATCGGCCCGCACTGCGTCGCGTTGATAGTAGGCGGCGGCGGCGATCATCGCTGCGTTGTCGGTGCAGTATTTCGGCGTCGGAATGAAGGCGGCGATGCCTTCGGCTGCAGCCCAGGAACGAAACGCAAACTGCAACGCCGAGTTCGCGGCAACGCCTCCCGAGAGGGCTACCGCATTGTATGTGCCGCGGTCCCAGGCGGCGCGTAAGCGGGCCATCAGTACGTCGACGACGGCGGCTTGAAACGACGCCGCAACGTCCTGCGGCTTTGCAGCCCGGCCCGCCTCCGATTCCAGGAAGTATCGTACCGACGTTTTCAAACCCGAGAACGAAAGATCGAGCGAATCACCCGATGGACGGTGGCGTGGAAAGGCGTGCGCGCGCGGATCGCCGCGTTGGGCCATTGCATCGAGTGCGGGACCACCGGGATACGGTAAGCCGAGTAATCGCGCGGTCTTGTCGTACGCTTCGCCTGCTGCGTCATCGTGGGTGCGCCCGAGAATTCGCATGCGCGTCGCCGAGTCGACGGCGACGAGTTGCGAATGCCCGCCCGAGACCAGCAGCGCGAGAAATGGATAGGGCGGCCCGGCGTCACGTTCTAGGAACGGCGCGAAAACGTGGCCGTGCAAGTGATTGACGGCATAGAGCGGACGCTGCAACGCGAACGCGTATGCTTTGGCGGCGGCAACTCCCACGACGAGGCTGCCGATCAATCCCGGGCCTGCGGTTACCGCGATACCGTCGATCTCGGTAAAGCTTGACTCGGCGCGGCCCAGCGCATCCTCGACGGCTGCGGAGAGAAGCGCGACGTGCCGGCGGCTCGCAATTTCGGGAACGATACCGCCGTACTTTGCGTGAAAGGCGTCTTGACTGGTTGCAACGCTCGAGAGGACCTCGCGTCCGTCGCGTACGACGGCGGCTGAAGTATCGTCGCACGAAGTCTCGATTCCCAGTAAGAGCACGACCAGCAGTTAGCGCTCGGAAGGAGCGGGCCTGCAAACCAAGCGAACGACGCTCTCAACGTGGGCGCAAGAATCTTTGGTTCGGGCGAGCGAATCTCGGTCTACGAGATTAACGATGCCGAGCTCGCCGTCGGCAGCACACTAGGCGGTCCCAAGGGCGCGATCGTTATCAAAGCCTCTGGTGCGCTTGAGAAGTTCTATTCGAGCGACCTCGGCGTGACGCTCATGGCCGGACTCTCGGTCCAGTTTTGGGATGGTCCAACCGGCGCGGCGCGGACAAAGATCGACGGCGCGGTTCGGATTCATCCGAGCTTTCAAGAGTACGAGTATCGCGTCGACGAGGGCGTAAGGGTTTTGGAGCGGCTCTTCGTTCTGAATCGCTTCCCGATCGGCGCGCGGGTCGATCCGCTCACCGCCTACCTGACGGTCGAAGTTCGGAACGACTCGGATGAGATGCGCCTGCTCGATATCTTGACGGGTGTGTTGCTGCGTGGGAACACGGCGCGCGACGTGTGCGCCCGCTACGAGGGCGCGCGCCACGCAGTCGTTGCTTGGAACTCAAGCGCGCCCGATCAAGGCCGTGCGATTGGCGTTTCGCCCACGGCAAGCGGATTCGAAGTGACCGGCGATCACGGTAAGATGAACCGCGCGCACTTCGCAGGCACACTTTCGAATGCGGTGGCGCGCAATCTTGCCGACCCCATCGCGATCTTCCACTACCGGATTCGGTTAGCGCCCGGTGCGAGGCGCCGGCTTTCATTCACGCTGACCGGCTCGTCCCAGGGCGCGTCTGGCGCGCGCCGTGCTCTTGCCGGCGCCCCGCCGGCTAAATCGGCGCTGACGCAGACGCGCCGCCACTTCGAGAAGACCCTTGCGCGCTCGATCGTGATTACGCCCGACGTCAACGTCAATCGCGGCGTGCTTTGGGCGAAGGCCAACATGCTTCGAACGCAGCTATGTGCGCCGACGGGCTGGTCGTTCGTCAACGACCCGACTCGTTCAAATAACAGCGTGGGGAGGGATACGGCATCGTTTGTCTTCGGCTCGGATTACGTGACGCCCGACTTCTCTCGGGAATCGCTCCGATGGTACCTTCGGCATGCGGAGCGAAGCGGAAAGATCGTGGAGTACTACGACGTTCGCAACGGCGAGCCGAGCGACTACGGCCTGAATGTCAACGACGACACTCCGCTGGTGATTCTGGCGCTCGCGCATCACTACCAGGTCACCGGTGACGTCGACTTCCTGCGCGAGTCGTATCCGCCGGCCAAGCGTGCCGCGAATTATTTGCTTTCGCAGCGCGACGCGCACGGTCTCGTGTGGTGCACGGCAACGAAGACGGCGGAGTGGGGCATCGTCGGCTGGCGCAACATCATCGACGACTATCGGATTTCGGGCGCGTCAACCGAAATAAACTCCGAGTGCTACGGAGCGCTGGCGGCGATGGCGTTGATGGCGGAGGTGCTTGGAAAGAAGGCGGATCTGAAGCGCTTCGAGCACGAGGCGGCCGCGTTGCGGCGGGCGATCAACCTCCACCTGCTTGACCCCAAGACGGGTCTCTACTATCTCAACATCGACGTCGACGGTAAGCCGCGTTCGAACGTCACCGCCGACATGATCTTTCCCGTTCTCCTGGGCGTCGCCGATCACGAAACCTCCGCGCGCATCGTCAGCCGTCTTAGCATTCCAACGTTTTGGACCGAGGCCGGCATCCGCACCGTTGCGCGCGACGACCTCGAGTATAGCCCGAACCAGAGCTGGGGATTGCTCGGTGGCGTTTGGGTCGGCATGACCTTTCTCTTTGCCCAGGCTGCCGCTCGTTTCAACTCCGGGCTCATGGCCTACGCGCTCGGAACGAGCTTTGCGCACTATTCGCGCGATCCGGGCCGGCACAACACCGTACCGGGACAGTTCTCGGAGTGGCTGCACGGCGAGACGCTCGCGAACCAAGGCATGATGCTCTCACCATGGTACCCGCCGCGTTACGTGTGGTCGGCAATCGAGGGCGCCTGCGGTCTCGATATTGCGGGCGCTCGACTCGCTTGCACTCCACGGTTGGCGCCGCAGTGGAAGTGGCTCGGCGCGCGCAACGTGCCGTTCCGCGGCAGGAAGCTGACGTGGTTCGCAGCGCGTCTTCCCGAACCGGCGCTCTATTCGACCTTCGAATGCTCCTCCGATTTGAACCTTCAGGTGTACGATCGCGACGTCACGCCGATGCTCCAGCTCGGCGAAGAGGTAACCGAGATCGCATTGCAGCGACGCGACGGGTTCGTCATCTTCCTTGGCAATACCGCGTTGCGCACCGTAACCACCCCGTTACGTTTCGCACGGAGGATCCGCGGGCGATATCACGTGCGCTACTTCACGAGCCTACTCGGCGAGTGGGCATACCGTGAGAACGTCGACGGCCGGGTGCTCGAGCGAGGCCTCGCCATCGACGTCGACGCGCAGGGGTTCAGCGTCATAGAGCTGCAGCGAGTCGGGACGTAGCGCGACCCGTCGCTTAGCGAGCTTTTTTTCGCGTCGCGGCTTTCTTTCGCGTCGTGGCCGCTTTGCGTGCCGTAGACTTCTTGGCGGCGCGCTTGCGTTGAGGATGAGCGCCGAGATCGTGCCACGACGTTTCAGAGAGATCGATCCCGTAGTAATCGGCTGCCTTCTTGATATTGGCGAACGCGAGAGCGCGCTCGGCATCCGAGACGCCGGTTACCTGGTCGAATCGCGCGATCGCATTGCGTACGTGACGCGCGTCGGTCAGCGGCTCCTTGCGCTCCTTCGGAAACGCGTAGACACTATCGGGAAGATCGCTTTGGCGGGTTAGCAGCCCGTGTTTCTCGTGCGGTTTCCAAGTCGTTCTCATGAATTGCTCTTACCCAGGGCCGCGCATTTGACTCGCCCTCGGACAACTACTAGAATGAGGCGGATGGAGCGGAAGCAAACGTCGTGAAGAGTTGCCGGCATGCCGTCGAGTTCTACGGAACCGACGAGGGTCGCCTCGCACGCAACGTTGCCGGCTATCTTGCCGACTCGCTGCGCTGCGGCGGGGCCGCCGTCGCGGTCGCGAGCGTGTCGCGGCGCGCTGCAATCGTTGAAGAACTGGCAGACTCGCAGGGCTTATCGCTCGCGGCGTGCGGCGATCGGCTCGTCTTACTCGACGACGAGGAGACGCTCGAGCGTCTTATGCGCGAGGGGAGTCCGAATGCCGAACTTGCAGAGCTCGTCGTCGGTGGACTCGTATCCAGGCTCGCGTCACAGTACGGACGGCTGCACGTCTACGGCGAAATGGTCGGTCGCTTGTGGGCCCGGCGAGCGTTCGCGGCCGCAGACGAGCTGGAACGAATCTGGAACCAGTTCCTAAAGCGCACGGATTTCAATTTGTACTGCGGCTATCCGATCGACGTGTTGAGCGAAGATTTTCAGATTTCGGCGGTGCGCGACGTGCTCTGCGCCCATGACCGGCTCGTTCCGACGCTCGATGATGGGTTCATCGTGGCGATGCGCCGCGCGATGAACGAGCTGCTTGGAGACCGTCCTTACGTGCCGGGACCCGCCACGAACGCGGGCTTCGCGACCATGAAGACTTCGCTGCCTTGCGCCGAGGGAACGATCCTGCGGCTGCGCAGCGCGCTGCCTCGCTATGCCGAAGACGTCTTAATTAAGGCGCAGGAGTACGCGTAATCGGTAGACGGGCGCGCACGTGCGTTCCGTAACCCGGCAGCACCTCGATGCTGAGATCCGCGCCGAGTCGCTGTATTAGCCAAAGACCTCTGCCGTGTTCCGTAAGGAGATCGGCCGCGCTCCGCTGCGTCGAAGCATAACCCTCGCCGCGATCGATCACATGCAGGACGGCGCTGCCGTCGCGCCACTCCAGCGCGGCTTCAATGGGGCCTCCGACATGTTGCGCGACGTTGGCGGCGAGTTCGCCGAAGATTAGTTCGGCGGCGCGCAGATCGCCGTGCGGCCCGGCGGCGGCGAGACCCGCGGCAAATTCGCGCCGCGCGAGACGTGCCGCGCGCCAATCGCTCGAGTCGAACGTCCAGCGGTGCGACTGCACGAAGTTCAAAAGCAGAACCGCGACGTCGTCGGGAGACGGCCCGCGCAGGCAGAATTTTTCGACGAACTCGGCCGGATTCTCAACGTAGAAGACGGCATCGCTGCCGAGCGCCTCGCGAAGAGTGCGCTCTCCCGCGACGGTGTCGCGGGTAGCTTCGGTCAAGCCGTCGGTATAAAGCGCGATCAACGATGCACCGTCGATCGACTCCGTTACCGATTTGACATTTGGGCGCGCGGCGCGCAGTCCGAGCGGCAGGCCTTCGGCCTCGAGCTCTTTGAGCGATCCGTCGGCCCGGCGAAGGATGGGATAGGGATGCCCGGCGTTTGCGTAGGTGATCGTCCGCCGGTCGGCGTCGTAGATCGCAACGAACGCAGTCGCCACGGAACCCGGATAGCGGCGCAAGAGAATTTCTTCGGCGGCGTCGAGGATTCGTACGGGATTGGGCTCGTACATCGCGACGATATTGATGGCGTGCCGCAACTTGCCCATGACAATCGAGGCTTCGAGACCGTGCCCGGTGACGTCGCCGACGGTGAGCAGCACGCGCCGCCCGTCGAGATCGAAGGCATCGTACCAGTCGCCACCGACCTGAACTTCCAGGGCCGCCGGACGATAGACGGCACTGAGCGAGGCGTCGGCGATGGTTG
The DNA here is from genome assembly GCA_036732685.1 of Candidatus Cybelea sp. Taxonomy (GTDB): domain Bacteria; phylum Vulcanimicrobiota; class Vulcanimicrobiia; order Vulcanimicrobiales; family Vulcanimicrobiaceae; genus Cybelea. The sequence continues at coordinate 158,082 of DAINBY010000007.1, forward strand.
CCAACCGGGTCGGCAGCGTCGCCTTCTGCAGCGTTTGGATGAGCCGGCGCTCGCGCGCAAAGCTCTCGGCGCGGTCGAGGGCGAGCGACGTGCGCCGGCCCACCTCCTCGAGCACCTCGAGTTCGCCGGCGTCGTATCCGCGCGAGTTCGAACAGCACACGATTGCGCCGAAGACGGCGTCGCCCATATAGAGCGGAACCATCATCCACGAGCGCGGGTTCGACGCCTCGAAGAGCGGGCCGGATTTCGAGAGCGAAGCGCTGAGAAGCGAGCGCCGCTCGCGCAGCGCCGCCGCGATCCTGCGCTCGGAAATCTCGCGGAAGCGCCCCTTTGTTCCAGCCGCGGCAATAATGCGCAAGGCTTCGTCGTTGAGGGCCGCGGCCACCGCGTAGTCGGCGAACCCTTGATGAAGCGTGTCGACGACCAGGTGCAGCGTTTGGGTGGAATCGAGCGTCTCGAAGAGCCGTTCGGTGACGCGCGCCAAGAATCGAAAACGCGACGTGATTTGGCGTTCGCGTTCGAACGTCTTGATATTCTCGAGCGCCATCGTCAGCGCGCGCGCAACGACGACGGCGACGTCGACGTCTTGTGTGGCGAAACTCGAGGATCGCTCGGATTCCAGAAAGCTCAGCGCGCCGATGCAACTCGTTCCCACCAAGAGGGGAACGACGATCATCGAGCGGGCGCGCATCCGGTGTAGCAGCGCTTGCATCGGCTCGTAGCCCGGATCGCGCAAGGGTGCCGATAGCAAGCGCGGCTGCCTGGTGCGGACCGCCTCTTCGACGGCCCTTGCAAGCGATTCGTTTCGGCCGGCACCCCCGGGGTGCCGATCGGCTATCGCTTCGAGGTGCACCGCGCCGTCGTCATCGAACGCGTGGACCGCGCAGAGATCGCCGAAGTGCTCGACGGAGGTTTCGACGAGCCGGTTAAGGATGGTCGCGCGGCTAAGGGACGAGGAGAGCACCGCCGCCGCTTCGGAGACAAAGCGGCTTCCCGCATCGGCGAAACGATCGACTTCCGCGACGCTCCCCGACCAATGGAGTACCTCGTCGCGATTGTCCAACACGGGAACTGCTTGAATCAAGAACGTGCGCGGCCCGATTCCGACGCCGTGTACGTGATAGACGGCGCTGAAGCGCTCGGCGCACCGGGCACAGCGGCGCCACACCTGCTCGACTCGCTGCACCTCGGCTTCGTCGAGCGCGCCTTCTCCGCATGGCGCGCTCGGGCGGCACGGCGTGACGCTCGTAACTTGCCCAGCTCCGTCCGCCTGCCAAATCGCGTCGCACATTCGGGCCATCACGATGCGAACCGAGTGCAGCATTCGTTCGGCGGGGACGGGCGAGGGCTCGCGTTTATTCAGCCGTTTCATCGGAAACCGTGGGGGCTCTCTCCGGCGCCCACCAGCCAGTCACCTTCGCCCTGATTGGAGTCCACCCGATTTGGGGAAGATTGCCTGCAGTAGAGCCGGGGAGGCAAACTCGAGCTGAATAAGGAGGGGAATTTGGCAGGCATTCTTTGGGCGATCATCGTGATACTCTTCGTCTTTTGGCTGCTCGGATTCATGGCGTTTCACCTGGGCGGTTTGATTCACATCGTGCTGCTCGTCATCGTGATTCTCGTCATCGTCAACCTACTGACGGGCCGCGGGTTAAAAGTTTAGGGAACGTCGCTAATGGCAGCACGCAAGAAAACTACCACGCGTAAGAAAGCCACCACGCGTAAGAAAGCCACCGCGCGTAAGAAGTCGATTCGCAAGTACGGGCCGAAGGCGGGCAAGAAGGTCAAACGCGCGATGCACGAGATGAAGCGCGGCAAGCTGAAGTCCGGACGGTCGGGCAAGAAAGTAACAAGCCGAAAGCAAGCGATTGCAATCGGCTTGAGTGAAGCGCGCCGTTCAGGCGCGAAAGTACCGAAACGAAGCGCCCCTAAACGGGCGCTTCCAGCTCCGTCGCCCTCGCGAGAGGACCGCGGTCGGTCGTGATGCACCCGCACGAGTGGAGCGCGCGATCGACCAAGCCCTTCGAGGTTTCGTCGTCTCCACAGATCGGAATGTTTGCTCCAGATTGCGGAAGATTGATCAGGGCCCTGACGACTCGGTGCGAATCGAGCTTCCGGGCCAGCCGCTCGGCACCGCTCTGCGAGCCGTTCCCGCGCTCGGCTTCGACGGCGTCGACGATCACCGCGCCGGCTCCCGAGCCGACCGCCTTCACTGCGCGGTCGACCTCTTGGCGGGGGACTGCTAGCACAAGCAAGTCGGAGTGCATCGCCTGCTCGTAGGGGATCGCTTCGCGCGCGCCGAGTTCGGCAGCGGCTCGCTTGGCACGCTCTCTGGCAATGGGATCGCCGAGCGTGACCTGATGACCTCCGGTGCGTAACAGGCGACCGATCGCCTTGGCGCGGTCGTCGGAGCCTACGATTCCTATTTTCATGCCACGTTCGTACCCCACCGGTGGTGTCGAAAACCCGGGGTGACACAACCGGCACGGTGTGGTAGACTACCTATCTGTGCCCCGGGCCAGCGGCGGTGGGAACCCTTACGTGACGACGTGAGACGTGCTTCCCTGCGTAAGCGGCGCCCAAGCCCGTCCTTCGACTACGCATCGCGTTGCGGTGCTGCGCTCAGGATGACAAGCCGGGGGACCTTTTTTGAGGAAAATCCTTGAATCTGATCGACGTCAATAACTTCGACGCCATGCGCATCGGGCTGGCATCGCCCGAGCAAATTCGCGCTTGGTCGTTCGGCGAAGTGAAAAAGCCGGAAACAATCAACTACCGCACGCTCAAGCCGGAGCGCGACGGTCTCTTCTGCGAGAAGATCTTTGGGCCGACCAAAGACTGGGAGTGCCACTGCGGCAAGTACAAGCGCATCCGATTCAAGGGCATGATCTGCGACCGCTGCGGCGTCGAGATCACGCGCGCCAAGGTGC
>DAINBY010000008.1:0-130392 GCA_036732685.1 Candidatus Cybelea sp.
ACGACCGGTTGCCCGGTTCCCCAATCTTTGTAGTAGAGTTGCGTGCCGTCACGCAGCGTCAAATATGCCATCCTGCTTTCTCCTTTGCTCTAGCATGCGTCGCTCTAGCATACGCCGGACCGATTGGACGCGGTAGGGGGTTGGCGCAGCCTTCTGCAAACGCTGCCGCTGATTCCGGGTTCCGGTATCACCTCGCTTAAGGAGGATCCAAAATGCCGCTGCGCATCTTGTTCTTCGTCGCCGTCGTCGCACTCGGAATGGGAGCTCCCGCCCGAGCCTTCCCGGTCGATTTTGGACCCGGCTTCACGACGCGCACCGTAACGGTCGACGGCTGTAGAATCAGTGCGACGATCGGCGGTCATGGCCCGGCAGTCGTGCTGCTCCACGGCTACGCCGAGGATTCGCGGATGTGGCGACCCCTCGCGATCGACCTTGCTCGGCGTTTTACCGTCATCGCGCCCGATCTGCCCGGGATCGGCAACTCGTCGATCCCGTCGTCGGGCTTAGATATGACGACCTCCGCACGCCGCGTTCATGACGCGGTCGCCGCGATCGGCTACCGAAACGTGCGCGTCGTCGGCCACGACATCGGCCTGATGGTCGCATACGCATATGCCGCCACCTATCCTCAAGAGGTCAAGCGGCTCGCGCTGATGGATGCGTTTCTGCCCGGCGTTGCGGGCTGGGAGCCGATCTACGACAATCCGGGCATTTGGCACTTTCGATTCCACGGCCCGACCCCGCTCGCGCTCGTTCGGGGACGCGAGCGCATCTACTTCGACTACTTCTGGAACGACTTTGCCGCCGACCCGCGTCGCTCGATACCGGAGGCCTACCGCACTGAATACACGGCCGCCTACTCGCGGCCGGGTCGCATGGCGGCCGGGTGGGCCTACTTCGAATCCTTTCCGCAGACCGCCGCCACGTTTGCGAAACTTTCGCAGACGAAGCTCGCAATGCCCGTGCTCTCGATCGGCGGCGAGAAGTCGCTCGGCGTAGCCCTCGGCGCGCAGAGCCGGCTCGTAGCATCGACCGTTACGGTCGTTGTCGTCAAGAACGCGGGGCATTGGCTGATGGAAGAACAGCCCGCCGCCACGATGACCGCCGTCTTACAGTTTCTCGAACGCTCGTGAATCACACGACCGCTAGTTCAGGCCGCGAAGCCAGGCGACGATCGCCGCGCTGACGTCGGCGTCATACTGCTCGACGACTCCCTTGTCGTCGTCGTCCTCGGCGGCCCTCGGGGTCGCCGCGTGGCCGAGGCCATGGCTCATGGCGGGGATGACCGTAAGCGTCGCCGCGCCGGGATGCGCCGCATTCACGATCGTGACGATGCGTTGATGGTCGGCGAGCTCTGTTTCGAAATCGGAGTCACCGTAGATTGCGAGCACCGGTACGCCGAGCTGCGCCCACGGCTCGACGAGGTTGAGGTGCGCGATTTGCTGCACGTACGCGGTTGAAACGGGATAGATCCCGTTATGCACGCTGCACGACGGCAGGCTGCGCTCGATCTCCGCTTCGGCCTCACCGTCGTAGAGCAAGCGCTGCATGCACTGCGCTTTCTCTAGCAACGCCTGGTCGACGGCGGCCGGAGTCTCTCCATCGAGTTCGAGCTGGCGGCGCAGGTTGCGGATCTCGTACTCGGGCCAATCGCGCGCAACCGCCTCGAGCACGATTACGCCGGCGATGCGGTTCTGCACCGCCAAACGTGGCGCGATAATCGTGCCGATGCTATGACCTAGTAGATAGATGCGCGCGGGATTGACGCGCGGATCGCGTTGCAGCGCCGCGAGCGCGGCCGTATATCCGCGCACCTCGGAATCGAAATCGACGCTCCGGCAGGGAGGTCCCTGACTGTCGCCGATGCCGCTCTTCTCGACGCGCATCGTCACGAAGCCGGCGCGAGCGAGGTCGTGCGCGAGGTGCAAATACGCATCCTGCGGATTCTTCGCAACGTCGACCGAATAGCAGCCGATACCGCCGATGAGCAGCACCGCAGGTGCGGGCGAGGCAAGGCCTTGCGGCATCGTGACGAGGGTTCGCCGTAACGAATCGTCGACGGCGATCTCGCCATAGCGCGTGACGAGGCCGGAATCGCTTTCGTCCGGCGCCGCGGCGAGCAGGGCCGAGAGCCGAAGGGGCGTGCCGTCGCGCACGACGTCGATGGCGATGTGGTCGCCCGCGTGCAGATCGTGCACCGCGACGAGGAAAGCCGCAACGGTGTCGACCGGCGTGCCGCCGATTGCGCGAATCGTATCGCCGGCGCGCACTCCGGCCGCTTCCGCCGGGCCGGCGGCGGCGACGAAGGTTACGCGAACGCCGCCGCTGCCTTGTGCGACGCCCGCGCCGAAGACCGCATGGCGTGCGAGCGGCGGAAGCGCGCCTCGATCGTACGCAAGCGGTTTGCGCGTATCGGCCGCCGCGAAGGACCGGTTCGGCCACGCATAGATCTCGCCGTCGGGATAGTCGTAGATCACGTTGAACCGCTTGAGCAGTCCCATGCCGATGCTCGCGGCGTCGCGACCAAGCGCGAAGGCTCCGCCTTTATCGCGTGAAGCCCGCGTCAGCACGCCGGGAACGGTCGATCCGAAGAGCGCGACGGTGGTGCGCATGAGGTCGCTGTAGATCGGGCCGCCCACACCGTACCCCGTCACGACGTTGCGAACCGTTGCGTCGCGATAGAAGTCGTTCGCCTGTGCGAAGTGACGAAAGAGCGTCAACGACGAGCGATCGCCGGTATCGACCACGAACGTTCCGTGGACGCCGTCGACGGCGGCCGGTATTCGAATCAGCCCGTCGGCGTCGACCGTAAACGAAACGGCCGACGCACTCTTCGGAAACGCGAGCGGTGACCCGGAGAGCGTCAATCGCGAAGCGTCCATGTCGACGCCCATGCGAAATCGACGCAGCGTGCTGTACCCGATGACGCCGTCCAACGCGGGAAATCGGAAGGCGCGCCGGATCGGCGAGAGATCGATCACGTCGGTGGAGACGTTGCGGAAGCGAAGGCTCCCGATCGCGACGCTCGGCACGCGCGTCTGCGCCAGCGCCGACGAACCGCTCCCGGCGCCGTACGCGTAACCCGCGGAACGAGGCGCGAGCCCGAGACGTCGCGCGACGCTCGGTGTGATCACCAGCGAACTCGAGCCGGTATCGACGATCATCGAAAAGGGCCCTTTGCCGTCGAGCGAGACCGCGACGAGCATCCGGTTGTCGAACAACGTGAACGGCACGGTCGTCGAGCTGCCGTTCGCCGCCATCACAGCGGCGAGGAGCATGGGTGCGAGCATTGCGGGCAGCGTACCACGGGCGTCGGGCTGAAAGGCGCCTTTGATGTTTTTTTCACAGGCGCACGCGGTCAGTTCCCGGAGTTTGAACCACGCCGAACGTCGAAGAGCCCGCCCATGATCAAACTCCGCGGCTTCGTTATCGCGTTCTTGAGCGCGTCGTGTCTCGTCATCCCCGGGATGGCCGTCGCCCAGAGCACATCGGCCCCCTCACAATCCGATGCCGCGGCGATCGGTCGCGTCGACGCGACCATCCCCACGATCATGACCGCCGCCAAAGTTCCGGGGATGAGCATCGCCGTTGCGCGCGATGGCGCGACCCTATACACGCACGCCTACGGTTACGCAAACCTCGCGAAGAAGACGCCGGCGACCGTTGAAACGCACTACGAAATCGGCTCGATCACCAAGCAGTTCACCGCGACTGCGATCTTGCAGCTCAAAGAGGCCGGAAAACTCGCTCTCGACGATACGCTTGCGCGGTGGATTCCCGAGTATCCGCGGGCCGCGAAAGTAACGATTCGCGAACTGCTCCAGCAGACGACCGGCATTCCCAATTACACTGAGGTCAACCACTTCGAAAAAATTGCCGGGACGCAGCAAGCGTCGTTTGCAGCGATTCTCGCGCTGATCGACAGGAAGCCGCTCGAATTTACGCCGGGCAGCAAATTCACCTACAGCAATACGAACTACATTTTGCTCGGCGAGATCGTCGAACGCGCTTCGGGCACGACCTGGGAGGCCTACGTGCGCAGCCACCTCTTCGCGCCGGCGCACATGACGCAGAGCGGTTTCATCGACGACGAGGCCAAGCTGCAGCCAATGGCGACCGGCTACGTCGTCGACAAGAAGGGCGTGACGGTGGCGCCGCTCTTTGGTTCGGGGTGGGCATGGTCGGCCGGCGCGATCGTTTCAACCGTGGACGACATGCTCGCATGGGACTCCGCGCTCTTCCGCGGGCTGCTCATCAACCAAACCGATCTCGCTGCGATGTTCGCGCCGGGAAAAGAAGCCTTTGGCAAAAACTCGACCTACGGCTTCGGCTGGGTGATCGACACCGCCGACGGCCACACGCGCATCTGGCATAACGGCGGTACGTTTGGGTTTCTATCGGCGAACCTCGTCTTCCCGAAAGACCGTATGGCGGTCATCGTACTGCAAAACGCCGACACGATCGCCGCGCCCGAATCGACCGCCCAGCGCATCTTCGAAGCCTTCCTGCCCGCCGGGCTCGTTTCGGCGGCGGGCGAGGATCCCGCGGTGACGCAGCGCGTTCGCGACTGGGTCAACCGCCTCGAGACCGGAAATATCGATCGCTCGCAGCTCGACGCCACGATGAACGCCAAACTGACGCCGCAGTTCGTCACCGAGGTCAAGCAGCAAATGAGCATACTCGGCGCACCTCAGCAACTCGTCTATCTTGGAAAGACGAGCGCGAACGGTATAACGATCTACGATTATCGCGCGGTCTTCTCGGCCGTCTCGTTCACCCTGCGTTTCGGCGTAAACCGTGCCGGAAAGATCGCCGGACTGCGGCTCGTGCCTTAGTGCGCCTTCGCCTCGGCGCGCAGCCGGGCGATCTCGCGCTCCTTCGATTCACGGTCGCGCGTGAGCAGCTCGACCTTCGCGCGGAGCGCTTCTGCGTCGATGTGATCGTAGGCGGCGCCCGCGCGCTCGACGAGCGGAACGAGGCTCTTCTGCTCGTCGGGGTCGATATCGGCGCCCGTACGATGCGGTCCGTAAAGGGCGATCGCGACGATCTGATCGCGCAGGAGCACCGGCATCGCGAGCAACGAGTTCGCCAATCGCGGCGGCTCGTCGAACGACCAGGTCACTTCCGAGACGCGCACCGGCACGTTCTCGGCGACGAGATGCAAGACGAGCGGATCGTTCGGAGTGAGTTCGGTCACGTCGCCGTGGCTCCAGCCTACGTCGAGCCGCCGGACGAAGCCGCCGCGGCCGTTACTGCGAAAGAGTGCGGCCGAGAGTAGTCCGAGCGCTTGAACCGGCTCGTGAACGAGAAACTGGTCGACGGTGGTGAAGGACTCCGCGCGGGTAATGGCCGCCGCGGCCTTCGCCAAACGCCGCTCGGCGAAATGGCGCTGCCGGAAGAATATTCCGTCTACGAGCCGGTCGACGTTATGGTGCAGCATGTTGAGACTCGATCCGAGTGCCAGCGCGAAGATGATCTCGGCCGTCAGCGTGAAACGCGTCTGCGCGAACTGCTTCGACATGAACCAATCCAGCAGCAGAAACGTTCCCGCGATGAAGCTCGTCAGCACGCCGTAGACGAGCGCGCGGCTGATCACAAACTGCACGTCGAAGACCCTGCGCCGGGCGACGGCGTAGGCAACGGTCAGCGGAATGAAGACCGCGAGCGCGGTCAGCAGATCGGAGAACCACGGTGGCAGCGTGCGCGGAATAGTGATCACGGCAACGCGGACGAGCAGCAGAATCGGGAAAACCAGAATCCATTGCATGCGCTGGCGTTCGTCGTCGCGACTCTGAAAGAGCGTCACGATGAAGATGGCGGCCGCTCCCGCGTAAACGAGCGACGTCGCGATCACCAACGCCCGCACGAGCAAATCGGCCGGAAGCCCGAGAAAGTCGATGCGTACGAAGACGTAGAGCCACGCAAAAGGAAAGAGAATCGCCAAGAGCAGCGCGGCCATATTGAGCGGGCGGCGCCAACCGTCAACCTTGTTCGCGGGAAAGCGTAGCGCGAAGATCGTGACGAGCGCGCAGCTCGCGCCGCCGAGTGTTGCGAAGGCGAGCGCATTAAACCAGAAAAACGCGCTCGATCCCGGCCAGTAAAAGAAGAGATCGCCGTATCGCCGGAAGATGCAGTAGAGATAGAATGCCCACGTCATTGCACTCGGGCGCAGCAGCAGCAAAGCGGAGCCGACGATGACGAAGAGCAGGTAGGACGCGCAGAGCGCCAGGAGCCGAAGTTGTTCGGTGCGGGTCATCGTGCGCGGAGCCGGCGCGAGAACGACCGAACGCACCGCGCCGTCGTGCTTCAGGTTGAACGTCAGCGTTTCGGGCGGATCTCGCGTCAGGCCGCGGGGCAACGGCGGTACGATCCGGTCGCCTGGAACGATACCGGCCTTAGCCGCGGGAGAGCCCCGGTCGACGCCGTTGACGGCGCCGCCGTAGCTCACTTCCAATCCGTTGTCCGGACAAGCATTCCACATGCAGGCGACGCGCGGCGCGAGCGTTCCCAGACTCCAGGCGCTGATGATGATGACCAGCGTGGTGCGAACGAGATTCGTCATCGCGAGTGTAGCAATCGGCGCGCCATCGTCTCGTCGAGCGCCGCGCGAACCGCGGGCGGCACGTAGAGCGTCGACATCGGGGTGATGCGCGCGTCGGCGAGGTGCCGCAATGCGACTCGCTCGATCACCGGATCGCAGAGCGAGAGCGTCGATGCTTCGTAGACAATCCCCTCGTGATCGGCCGGATAGGTTTCGAGCAGTCGCTGCGCGAGCACGGCCAGGCCATCGCGATTCCACGCGTCCGCATCTTCCTTATAACCGCCCTCGGCAATCACACCGATCTGCCATAGAATCAAATTGCAGGCCGGGTCGGCGAGGCGGCCACGCAAGAGAAAGTCCGTCGCTTCGTAACTCAGGCAGCCGCCGTCGATGGGGTCGACTCCGAGCTCGGCAAAGAGCGCGTCTTCAGCCGAAACCCCGGGCAGCATTTCGGCGGAGAAACCCTCCGCGCGCAGCCGCCGTACGCATTCGTGGAATGGATAGGCCGCGACGCCGGGGTGGCCGTACGAGACGGCGCAGACGCGCACGCCCGCGCGAACGCAAGCCGTTATCCGCTCGACGATCTCGCGATAGGTTTCGTTGCGATCCTTCCCCTCGGCATAGAGCGAGCCGAGCGATTCGGTCTCGACGTTCAGCGTCAGAATCCAATATTGCGCGAGCGGATCCGTAACGAGCGAGAAGACCTTCTCGGCATGCTGGATGCGGGATGCTGCTTCGAACGTTGCCTGCGCGGGCGAACGGATGCCGATTCCGACCGCGGCCAGCGAGCCGCGCCCGTTCATTCAGGGTGAGGAGGGAATCGCGTTTGTATTCGGTTGACTTCGACGCAGAAGGTGACGGGGATGCCGTGGAACGGGTTCTCCGGCTGCGTGCTCTCGCAGCGAAGTTCTTCCAGGACCGCCTGCAATATGCGCCGGGAATCGTGGCTTTGAATGATCTCCGCCTGTTCGGAGGTCAGCCCCGGCCCCGGATACTCCGTGAGGTAGCTGTGAAGCCTCAACACTCCTTCGGGCTCGTCTCGAACGGTGCGATACCTCCGGAGCTCGGCGGCGTCGGTCGAGAGCTTGAGCAGATACTCGGTGAGCCGCGGCATCCTTCATCCTCCTCTGGATTTCTGCTACTTGCTTTGCTAACCCGCAGAGAGCCTCCCTGCCGCCCCCTTTGAAACACTAGCGCCTGCTCGCCCGTAGAGGGGACCATGAAGCTTATAGCCACTGCCGCCGGCGTTCTTGCCGCCGCGGTCCTCTTTACGACGACTCCCTTGCGCGCCGCCGAATCGGATGCTGCGGTCGCGCAGCTCATCAGCACCTCCGGAAATGCTCTGGGAATCGCGTCCCTCGGATCGGTCGGGACGATGCGCATCGACTCGACCGTCACGGCAGTCGGGCTCAATGGCACCGCGACGGAGTGGGTCGATCTGCGCGATGGGCGATTTGCCGAGTCGGCGAACCTCGCGCCGATCGTTGCGGCCGACGGTTACGACGGTCGCGTCGAGTGGAATGCCGACGGAACCGGCCTCGTCTGGAACGCCGGCGGCGACAGCGAACGCGCGTCGGAGATAAATCAAGCGTATCTTTCCAGCTATGCGCTCTGGAAGCCGAATGCCGGCGGGGCGACGGTCACGTCGCTCGGTACGAAAACGGCGGCCGGCAAAACCTACGACGCATTGAGCATCACGCTGGCCGGATCGAAGGTTCCGTTCGAGCTCTGGTTCGATCGAACGACGCATTTGCCGGCCCAGGCGCACTTCGACAACGGCTTCACGACGTCGACGCTGACCTTCTCGGATTACCGCCGCGTGAATGGCCTCAATTCCCCATACGCCGTGCACACCGATTCGAGCGACGGCAACAACACCGATGCAACGGTGACGCGCGTGGCCTTCGATCCACCCGGCGCCGAGGCCGCGCTCGCGCGCCCGACGACGCAGCCGACGGATTTCTCGATTCAGAACGGAAAGACGTCGACGACCGTGCCGATCACGCTGGGTGAGAACCACGTCTACCTCGACGTGATGCTCAATGGCAAGGGTCCCTATCACTTCATTTTCGATACGGGTGGCGCGAACATCGTCGATCCGGCCGTAGCAAAAGAAATCGGCGCGCTCGGCAGCGGCTCGGCCCAAGGCAGCGGCGTTGGATCGCAAACCGAATCGTTCAGCTTCGCTCGCATCTCGTCGCTGCAAGTCGGCGACGCCGCACTCAAGAATCAGCTCTTTGCCGTTGCGCCGACGCGAATGGGCTTCGGCGTTTCGGCCGGACGGCCGGTCGACGGATTGATCGGCTGGGAAGTCCTCGCACGGTACGTTACGACGTTCGACTACGCCGGCAAGCAAGTCGTTCTGAGTATGCCCGGCACGACGCAACCTCCCGCCAATGCCCACGTCGTGCCGTTCGTCCTCTACGGCACGCAACCGCAGATCGCGTGCACGATCGATAATATTCCCGCCGAGTGCACGATCGATACCGGCGCGCGCGACACGATCACGTTCATGGCGCCGTTCATGGCCGAACATCCGCAGATCATTCCGGCGACGCTTTCGGCGGTCGGCGTCAACGGCTTCGGCATCGGCGGCCCCGCCATGGGCCGGCTCGGCCGCGTGCAAACGATTGGCATCGGCGATCTTGCGCTAAACAATCTCGTCGGCGATTACACCACGCAGACGGCCGGCGCGCTCGCCGCGGCGTTCGTCGGAGCAAACATCGGCGGCAACTTGCTGCGACGCTTCACCGTGACGTTCGATTACTACAACGGCACGATGGCGCTCGTTCCGAATAGCGACTTCAACGAAGCCGATTCCTACGAGCGCTCGGGACTCTTCTTGATCAAACGCGCCGGCAGCGTCATCGTCGTCGATTCGCGTCCCGGAACGCCGGCGGCAAAGGCGGGCATCGCGAAAGGCGACACGATCGTCTCGATTAACGGTACGCCGGCGGGCGGGATGCTGCTCTCCGACGTCCGCGGTCTCTTCGCGCAGCCGGCCGGAACCGTCGTTACGCTGCAAGTTGCCGGCAAAGACGGAACGCAGCGCCCAGTGAAGATCACGCTAGCAGATTACATCTAGTGAAGCGATTCCTGGCCCTCGCTGTCGCGCTCGGTCTCGTGGTCGCGCCGGTCGCTCCCGTGCGGGCGAGTCAAGCCAATGCGGCGCTGCGCGTCGCGTTGCAGCGCGATCTCGACCAATATCTCGCGACGCGCTCGAAGATCGAGCATCTCTCGGCGATCACGCTCAGCGTCAGCCTGCACGGTGCCGCGCAGAACATCAATCTCGTCACGGGACGCACCGAGTACGGCGGCGGCGTGCCGATCACGTCCGGCAGCGTCTGGCAAATCGGCAGCAACACGAAGGCCTTCACAGCGGCGACGATTCTGCAGCTCGAAGCGGAGGGAAAGCTCACGATCGATCAGACCGTCGGGCGCTGGCTCCCGCAGTATCCAGCCTGGAAGTACGTGACGATCCGGCGGCTGCTGAGCATGACGAGCGGCATTCCGACCTACGACGATACGACGGCGATGTTGAGCGATTATGCCAAGAACCCGAAGCGGAACTTCACGATTCCCGAGCTGATCGCATACGTCTATCCATCGAACCCAAAGGCACCGAAAGCGACGAGCGGCTACTCCTATTCGAACACGAACTACCTGCTGGCCGAGCTGATTATCGAGCGCGCCTCGCACGACGGCTACGGCAACGAGCTCGACCGGCGCTATCTGCGCTCGGGGCTCGGTTTGAGCGACACCTATTATGCCGCGACGCAATATCCGCAGGAGGTCCTCGCGCGGATTCCGGCGGCATATTTCGTCAACCACGATCCCGGTAACGAACCGCTCTCGCCGCTGCTCGGACGCAACGTGCGCGACGATAGCGTTTCGTGGATGCAGGGGGCCGGCGGCGTCGCCTCGACCGCCGAAGACCTGACGCGCTGGGCGCGCGCGCTCTACACCGGCCCGATGCTCCCGCCAAAGCAGCGCGCCGAGCTGCTGAGCCTCACCTCAACGAAGACCGGAAAGCCGATCGCTACAACGAGCTTGGCGGATCCGCGCGGATTCGGCCTCGGTGTCGCGCAGATGACGCTGCCCGATCTGGGAACGATCTGGTTCTACGAAGGCGAGAGCCTGGGCTTCCGGATGGTACAGTTCTATCTGCCGCACCAAGACGTGGTGGTTGCGTTCGGATTCAACAGCCGGCCCGACGGCTCGTTAGACCAGGCCGGTAAGCTCGCGACTGCCATCTATCACACGCTGATCGTTTCCTCTCCCCTCATCACGAAGTAACCACGGCTTTCCTTTTCGTGTCTTGCCTCTCACTATGAGCATCAAAACGATGCGAGCCGCCGTCGTGCCGTCGCCGGACGCCGCTCGCTTGGAACTCCAAGACGTTGTACTTCCCGACCCCGGTCCCGGCGAGGTGCGCATCAAGGTCGAGGCCTGCGGCGTCTGTCATAGCGATGTCGTGACGATCGCGAACGCGTGGCCCGGCATCGCCTACCCGCGCATACCCGGACACGAGATCGCAGGCATTATCGACGCGCTCGGCGCTCGAACCGATGGATGGAAGGCCGGCGAGCGGGTCGGCGTTGGCTGGCACGGCGGTCACGACGGAACCTGCGATCGTTGCCGCCGCGGCGACTTCATCACATGTCGCAACTTGAAGATCCCGGGTATCGCATACGATGGCGGTTACGCGGAATACGTCATCGCGCCGGTCGTCGCGTTGGCGCGCATCCCCAAAGAGCTTGCCGCCGTCGAGGCCGCACCCCTGATGTGTGCGGGAATCACGACCTTCAACTCGCTGCGTCATAGCGGCGCTCGCGCGGGAGATCTGGTAGCAATTCTCGGAATCGGCGGGCTCGGCCATCTTGCGGTGCAATATGCGTCGAAGATGGGTTTTCGAACGGTCGCAATCGCGCGCGGAAGCGATAAGGAAGAACTGGCGCGAAGCCTCGGCGCCGTCGAGTACGTGGACAGCAGCGCCAGCGATCCCGGCGCCGTACTGCAAGCGATGGGCGGCGCGCGGGTCGTACTTTCGACGATAACGGTAGCCGCGGCGATGGAACCGGTAATCGCGGGCCTCGGCATCGACGGACAACTGCTGATCGTCGGCGCCGCTCAGGAGGCCCTCTCCGTGAATACGGCGCCAATGATCGGCAAGCGCAGCTCGATTCGCGCTTGGCCGTCCGGCACGTGCGCCGATTCCGAGGACGCAATGCGTTTCAGCGTTTTGACCGGAGTACGCGCAATGATCGAGACGATGCCCCTCGAGCGCGCGAACGAGGCCTACGCAAGGATGATGAGCGGAGCCGCGCGCTTCCGGATGGTGCTCACACCGCAGTAGTTTGAGCGATCGCCTCGTCTGGGTTACGCTCTTCCTCCTGGGCTGCTATCACGGCATCAATCCGGGGATGGGATGGCTCTTCGCCGTAGCGCTCGGATTTCAGGAGCGCCGGACCGTCGCCGTGCTGCGTGCGATCGTGCCGCTGGCGATCGGACACGTCGTGTCGGTAGCCATCATCGTCCTCGCGGCAACCTTCGCCACGTTTGCGTTTCCGCACAGGGCCGTGCATCTGGCATCCGCTGGGATCTTGCTCGCCTTCGGCCTCTATCGATTGGTGCGCGCGCGCCACTTCCGCTGGGTCGGGATGCGCGTCGGCTTTTGGGGACTCATGCTTTGGGGCTTCCTGATGTCGACCGCGCACGGTGCGGGGTTGATGCTGCTGCCGTTCGTTACGTCGATCCGCGCGACGATGGCGATGCCAATGCCGGGAGCGGAGTCCGTCGGACACGGCTACGCGCTCGGCTGGCTGATGGTAGCCGTACATACGCTTGGCTATCTTCTGACGATGACCGCCGTGGCGCTGGTCGTCTATCTTAAGATCGGCATCCGCTTCTTAAGAACTGGGTGGTTGAACGTCGATCTCTTCTGGGCGCTCGCGCTGATCGTCACCGGCATCATCGCCCTGCTCACCTGAGGGAATTCCGGCGCCCGGTGGGCAACGGCTCACTCCTTCGCGCCGCAAGAAAGGTTGACGCCATGCAGCTTAAGCCAGACCCCACGTTCTACGCCTCGGCGAAGGATGCGATGAAGGCTCCGCCGGAGCGGCTCGCCTACGTCGCGCTCCTGAGCGCTACGGGAAACGGCGTTCCCGACCGCCTAGCTGTCATCGACACAAACGCGTCGTCCAGCACGTACGCGACGGAGATTGGCGGCGTCGACCTGCCCAATACCGGCGACGAGCTCCATCATTTCGGCTGGAACGCCTGCAGCGCTGCGCTCTGTCCGTTCGCCCCGCATCCGCACGTCGAACGGCGCTATCTCATCGTTCCGGGATTGCGCTCGTCGCGCATCCACATCATCGATACGAAGCCGGATCCGTCGAAGCCGCGTATCGTCCGCGTGATCGAGCCCGAAGAGATTATCAAACGCACGGGCTACTCGCGCCCGCACACCGTTCACTGCGGACCCGATGCGATCTACGTGAGCGCGCTCGGAAACGCCGATGGCGACGGCCCGGGCGGGATCTTCATGCTCGATTGTGATACCTTCGACGTCATCGGGCCGTGGGAGGCCGACCGCGGATCACAATATCTTGCCTACGATTTTTGGTGGCATCTCACGCACGACGTGATGATCACCAGCGAATGGGGCACGCCGAAAATGCTCGAAGGGGGCCTCAATCCGAGCCTGCTGCTCGAAGGGAAGTACGGCCACCACCTGCACTTCTGGAATCTTCGCAGCCGGCGCAACGTGCAGAGCATCGACCTCGGCGCCGAACAGCAAATGGTGCTCGAACTGCGTCCTTCGCACGATCCGGCAAACACGTACGGCTTTGCCGGCGTCGTCGTATCGCTGAAGGACCTCTCGAGCTCGATTTGGCTCTGGCATCGCAACAACGGCACGTGGGACGTCAAGAAGGTGATCGAGATTCCCGCCGAGCCGGCTGATCCCGATCGGTTGCCCGATATGCTCAAGGGATTCTCCGCAGTTCCTCCGCTGCTCAGCGATATCGACCTCTCGCTCGACGATCGCTATCTCTACGCATCGTGCTGGGGAACCGGCGAGATGCGCCAGTACGACGTTAGCGATCCGTTCAATCCGAAACTCGTCGGTTCCGTGCACATCGGCGGCATCGTGCGGCGCACGCCGCATCCGGCGAACCCGTCTAAGCCGCTCGCGGGCGGCCCGCAAATGGTCGAGATCAGCCGCGACGGACGGCGCGTCTACTTTACCAACTCGCTCTACCGCGCGTGGGACGATCAGTTCTACCCCGACGGCGTGCAGAGTTGGATGGTGAAGCTCGACGTTGCCGATGACGGCGCGATCGCCTTCGATCCGAAGTTCTTCGTCGAAGTCGATCCCTCGCGCCGCATTCATCAAGTCCGCTTAGAAGGCGGCGACGCCTCGTCCGACTCGTACTGTTATTCCTAGGGCATGAAGGTTCGTAGGCTCAATCACGCGGTACTGCGGGTACGCGAGCTCGATCGCAGCCTCACGTTCTATAACGACGTGCTCGGTCTAGAGCCGGTCGCCCGGATGGGTAAGGTGATGGCCTTCATGCGCGCGCCCGGCTCTGAGAACCACCACGATCTCGGACTCGCCGCCGTCGGTCCAAACGCGCCGCCGCCGAACGAGCGCGGCGTCGGCCTCTATCACTTAGCATGGGAAGTCGACGAGATCGAATCGCTCCGCGAAGCGCGCGACGCGTTGCAACGTTACGGCACGCTTAGCGGCACGAGCGATCACGGCGCAACGAAATCGATCTACGGCTACGACCCCGACGGAAATGAATTCGAAGTGATGTGGATGGTGCCGCGCGAGCACTGGGGTGAATACGAAAACGCCGCAGCGACGCGCGCGCTCGACCTCGACGCCGAAATCACTCGCTGGAGCCGCCACGTCTCGCCCTGAGCGCAGTGCGCAGTTGCGCAGCGCCACGCCCGAGTGATAGAGTTGTGTGCAGCCATGCCTCTTCACGAAATCGTTCTCCCCGAGACCAAACCCGAAACCGAATGGGTGCGCGGACGGCCGCTTCAAAAAGTGAGCCCGCAGCGTACGCACTCCCGGCTGCAAGGCGCATTGACGATGCAGTTCAATCACTGGGCGGAAGGTCGCGGAGAAGCGGGTCCTGAGTGGCGGTTTCGAGTAGCGCCGCCGGGTGAAGTCCGCCGCCCGCTCGTCCCCGACGTCGCCTACGTCTCGAACGAACGCCTTCGCCCGCTGAGCGACAGCGAACTCGAGATCCCGGCGCTTGCGCCCGACGTCGCCGTCGAGATTCTTTCGCCCGATGATCGGCGAGTCGACGTCGATGACAAGATCGACGTCTACCTGCGCGCCGGTTCGTCGCTCGTCATGGTCGTCGATCCGCAACGGCGCATCGTCGAACTGCACGACCGCAACGGAACCTCGCACCTCGACGAAAAGCAATCAATCGAACATTGGGCGCTGCCGGAGTTCTCCTACCCCATCCGCGACCTCTTCGCCGTCCTGCGCCGCTCCTAAGCAAGAGCCTGTTACCTGGTTGTAACCGCCTTGCCATAAGGTGGCGCTGCGGCCGACGAGTCCCCGGCAATTTGTACGCCGTGGTGCGCCGCAGAAAGGTACAACGGTCGGACGATCATGCAAAAAGGTTTTCTTTGGCTTGCCATTCTTTGCGCGTCGGTAACGGCCCTCGAATCGGCAGCCGTCGCATCAACATCGGCTCCCAAGTCCGCTCCCGCCGCTCCCAGCGTCGGTTACGCAAAGGGCCCCTGTGACGCCTCCGACGTCGTCGGAATGATCGGCAAAGACGGCATCCTTCATAGCAATCCCCGAGAGGCGGCGAGATTAATCGCTGCACGAGTAATCGGCTGTCAGTTCGTAATTGCCAAGTACCTCACGAGCCTTCCGGCACCGCTGCCGAATATCTCATTTCGCAGCACCGACGGATTAGCAACACCTGCTCCGCGGCCAAACGCTAATTGTCTCTCGATCAATAGCAACGATCCAGTCAAGCAGTTTACAGTGCTGGACTATTGCGCCGCCTGGATCGCGCGATACGTTCCAGCCGGCGGTCTCTTTGCGGCGCCATCGCCGACGCCGGCGCCGATCAGCAATCACGTGGATAAAACCACGACATCGAACGGAAAGATTCGAAAGAGCAGGCTTGTTTACGTCTTTTCGTTGGCAACCGATGCTCCCACTTCCGCCCAGATGTCTTTGCAGATGGCCGAAAATCTTCAACCGCATCTGCGGCAAGGCGGACAAGCCGACCCGTTCGTCGCGAACTGGGAAGACACGTACTCGGTGCTGGCGGCTCCGGGCTGGACGCTCGCGCAGTATCAGCAACAGTGCGCGGGCGACGTAAATACTGCGGGTGCCGTCGTAGTCATGCCTCCGGGCACGGCTTCCGCATCGTGGAACTTTCTGCTAACGGGAAACTGGACGTTCACGACGGTTCAAGCCATGGTCCTAGATTGTGAACCGGCTACGACAACATACCAGAACAGCCTCGCCTATATTACCGATATCACCCAGGTAGAGAACGGAAAGGCGACGCGCGTAAGCTTCTCGCTTTCCACCGCTCTCGCGCTGGCCTCTGGAATCTTCGCCTTTCATCCAGCGAAAACTGAGACGTTTGCGTTCACGTCACCGAGCCCGCTGCCTCCGCCGGGTAGCTCCTACGAAACGGGTTATAGCACAGGAGCGAATTCGAATGGGTTAGGCGCAGCTGCTGCGGTCGGCGTTGCCGCACTCACGCCGTTATCGCAAACCAACATCGGGCTTCTGGCCGGCCCCGACGCGCAGTTGCGCGAATCGCTTCAAAAATCGCTGCCTAAGCTTGTGATCGATTTGACGAAGGATTGCTCACAAGGTCCCAAGTTGGACAAAGACGAGCCGGATCTCTCGCAATGTCAGTGGCTGCAGCGGTAGTCATTGATCGATAGCCCGGCCTCGGGTAGTAGACGCACTCGCCAGCGAGTGCGTCTACTAATTTGACTCCGGCTTAGGGCGTCGACAAAGCCCCCTGCCCAGTCGACGGACGGCTTCTGTGGCTTAGGCACCGTGGCTAGACGTCGGACGACTCTTCTCTCTCAGTTTAGGTGCATCCCGCAGTCGGCATCGGTTCCTGGAGGCATAAATAGCGGTCGCCCACAGTAACGGCAGTAGATGATGTCCGCCACGCCGTCGGGGAAACGGTCGGCGGCGCTGGCGCGCTGCACGTAATCGCCGGGGTTGAAATTCATAAGGCCTCAGAGTACCACGCTTGTCAAGTCCGCTAACACGGACCAGCACCTCGCCATGCCGGTGCTTCGACTCCGGCGCTGCGCGCCTACGCTCAGGATGACACATCTGGCGTCTCCGCAATCAGCTCCGCATAGGTTCGGCTGGAATCGGTCGGCGTGCGCTTGAGATCGGGGTCGGTGTCGAGATCGATATGATAGAGCCCGAAATCGCTGTTGTCGTCGAATTTTAGACCCCACTCGCGATTTGAGGTGATGCTCCAGCAGATATACGCTTCGACGGGCGCACCGCGCGCAACGGCCTTGCGCACTTGCGCGACGTGCGCTTTTAGATAATCGGCGCGGCTAAAGCCGGGCACGCGCGTGACGCAGCCGTTCTCGATCACGATGATCGGCTTTCCGGGAAAATCGCGCTCGGCCTCGCCGATGATCATCTCGAGCGCGTCGGGCCAAACCGGCGCGTTCGCATACTCGAAATCGGACGCGGAGCTGAGCCGGTGCAGCTCCTGCGGCCAGAACGCCGGCACGCCCCAGTAGTAATCGAGCCCCACGTAATCGATCGTGCCGACGCACTCGCGCGGGCAGAGAAACTCCGGCAGCTTACCGGCGAGCCCGAGATTCCACCAGTTCGTGCCGAGCAGCGTTCCGAAGACGGCGAAGCCCTTGCGCAGCGCAAAGAATGCGTGCAGCCACGAGCGCGTCGCGCTCAACCGCTCCTCGCCGTGCACCGGCACGAACTCGACGCACGCGGGATCGCCGAAGATTAGCTGTGCGATCCGCCGCGCAATCTCCGGCTCGAGCCCGTCGTACTCCGTGGCACCGCGTGCGACACACAACCCCGGCACACCCGGATGAATTCCGACCCGCAGTTTGCCGCGCTTGCGGATCCGCTTCACCGAACGATCCATATCGGGCACCGGTCCGCTTCCGTCCGACTTGGCCTCATCTTCGCGCCCGATGTTCGCAATAGTCTTGCGGTTCAAGGCGTCGGGAATCTCGGGATGCTCCTCCCGAAGCTCTCGGATCGCGCGGTCGACGAGGTTGAGCAGCGTGCGGCTCCCCAGCGCCATCGCGACGGCGAAATACTGCTCGGAGCGCGGCAACCTCGTCAGGCCCAATGCATCGACGGCATAGGCGCGCAAGTTGACCTCGTCGTCGAAGACGGCCTCGATCTCGCCCCGCCGCAGCGCCGCGACGGCCTCACTCATCGTGTCGACATAGCTGACCGTCGCTGCGGGAAACCAGCCGCCTACACGTTCCGCCGTCAAAGTCTGTGCGACGACCGCGATCCGTCCGCGCCACTCCTGCGCGTTAGGCGGCAGCGCCGTCGCACTCGCATGCAGCACCGCCAGATGCGTGCAATAGTACGGCTCAGAGAAGAACGCCTGCTCGCCGCGCTCGAGCGTTAGCGTGAGCTGCGCAATCGTGCAGTCGACGCGCCCGCTTTCGACGATGCCGTAGTTCGCAAACCGCGCCGCCTGACGCTTTGCCGCCGCGGGCGACTGCAGATGCGTCGCGTTCCGATCGACAATGCGCTGAATCCAACGCGGCAGACCTAGCACGAGCGGATTCGTCCCGACGCGCGCGTTTGGCTGAATTTGCCGAATCGCCGCGCGCGCTCGGGCATGCGCACGAAAGAGGTTCGGGATAACCGTCAGCACGTCGTCCATTTGCTCTTCGGCGGTCGCATAGGGCGGCTGCCCCGGCGGCATCGCGTACGCGCGCATCCAGAAGCCTTTGATCCAACCGTAGACGAGCTGATCGGGTTCGTTGAGCGTTACGTAGTCGTCGATGAGATCGCCGAGCCGTTGCGCGACCTCGCCGGCGAAACGCGCGAGCCGATCGGGAAAGCCCGGGTCGAGCAATCCGGCGCCCTTGCCGGCGGCCTGAACGTGCAGCGGCCACGTGTTGTGCAGCAGCGTAACCATCGACGACATGCCAGCGTCGCGGATCGCTTGCAAAACGTCGCGATAGTGCGCAAAGGCCTCGTCGCTCCACTCGCCGGGCTGCGGTTCCAACCGCGCCCACGAGAGCGAGAGCCGAAAGAGGCTGCAGCCGAGGCCGCGCGCCAACTCGACGTCTTCGCGGTACCGGTTCCAAAAATCGGTCGCCTTACCGCGCGGAACGATGCCGCGCACGCGTTCCCACACGTCGCGAATCTCGTCGTGACCGGCGTAGGCCTCGCATTGATGATCGGCCGTCGCAACGCCGAATCGAAGGTTCTGCGCCACCTGCGCCAGATGCGCGACGACGCGTAGCCATCCCTGGCTGGAAGACCGGTTAGCGCGGCGCTATACTAGACCCGCGTGTACTCAGTCGTCCAGACGGTCTCCCACGTCTTGCCGTCGTCGGCTGAGAATGCTTCTTCGAAGCGGGGATTTGCGCGATGCGCGAACCAGCGGTAGCGAACAAGAATAGGCTTACCGTCGAACGTGTCGGGTGCGAGGAAATCGCCAAGGCCGGCCGCGTTGAAGCGCCCGGCCTGCGGCAGTCCCGTCGCCAAACCGTTGCGCTGCGTGCCCCAATAGAGGAACCATTGGCGCGTCGCGACGTCGTAGAGACGCAGCGTTACACCGCGAACGTACTGTCCGGGACAATGCAGATCGCCGTCTTCGAGATTCGCGCTTCCGCCCCAGAATGGCGCCACGACCGATGTGCCGTCGCACGAATACCACTGCCGGTCGTTGGAGAGCGGATGGCGCATTCGCATGTAATGCGTCTTCCACGTACCGATGAGAAAGTCGAAACCGCGCGCGCCGGCGCCGGCCGGGTCGCTCGCATTCCACACGCCTTTACTGCTCGGCGAAACCCGCTCGTAATCGGTGGTCCAGTTCGTCTCCCACGTCTTGCCGCCGTCGGTCGAGAAGGCTTGCTCGAAGCGGGGATTGCCATGCGGCTTCGTCCATTGAAATCGTGTGATGACGGACTTGCCTTTCCAAGAATCGTACGAATAGAACTCGCCGATGCCGGCGGCGAAGTGCCCGATCTGCGGCGGCGGTGCGACGGCCAGCGCGTGCGTACCCCACCAAAGCGTCCACTGATGCGTGCGCGGGTCGTACATGCGCAGCGTCATCCCGCCGACGTGACGCTTCGGACACGTCAAATCGCCGTCCTCGAGGTTACCGCTGCCGTTCCAAAACGGACGGATCACCGACGTACCGTAGCAGTCATACCACTCGTGACTACCCACCAGTCGATCCTTGAGCAGCCGGTAATGCGTGCGCCAGGTGCCCAACTCGAAATCGAAATCGTGGCGCCCGTCACGCGTCGTCGGCGCGGCGGGATAGTTCGGCTTGATGATCGCCGCCGGCACCGTCGCCACGGGAACGGTCGCCGCTGAGGCGGACGCGGCAGCGAAAACGGCACAAGCCAATAGAAAGGGCGCACGCTTCATAAACGCCTACCACGCGCGGACTGCCTCAAATGTGACGCCACGCCGAGAGGAGGTGCCTCACGACGCCGCCGCTCCGCCGAAGCGGCTGCGATAATCGGTGGGGACGACGCCGAAGCGGCGGACGAAAGCGCGCCGAAAGGTCTCGTCATTAGCGTAGCCGACGTCCTTCGCAACTTTCTCGACCGCGTCCCCGGCGTTCACGAGCAGCCATCGCGCCTCGTCCAAGCGAAGTTCCTCGACGAAATCGGCCGGCGTGATGCCAAACTCCGACTTGAACTTGCGCGTGAAGTGCCTCGGACTCAGATTGGCGTGCTCGGCGATTGCCTCGACGGTCAGGTCATCGTTGAGATGACCGCGGATCCACTGCGCGAGGTCGTCGAAGCGGTCTTTGCCCTGGACTTGCACCAGCAGCGGCGCCGAATACTGAAGCTGGCCGCCGGAACGTCGCAGATAGACGACCATTTCGCGGGCGACCTCCATGGCGAGGTCGCGGCCGAGATCTTCCTCGATGAACGCGAGGCACAAGTCGATGCCGGCGGTGATACCTGCGGACGTATAAAACTTGCCGTCCTTTACGAAGATCGCGTCGACATCGACGTCGATGCGTGGACGGTGCTCCTGCAGGTCTTGCGCGTACCGCCAGTGGGTCGTCGCACGGCGTCCGTCGAGGAGTCCGGATTCGGCGAGCGCGTACGTTCCCGTGCATACCGACGCAACGCGGCGTGCGCGAGGCGCGGTGGCTCGCAGCCAGCGCCCTAACGCGGCGCGAAGTTCCGGACGCTCACGCACCGCGCCGCCGCCCGGCAGAATGATGGTGTCGAGGAGTCCGCACCGCGCGATCGTTGTGTGCGCGTAGAATGCGATCCCCGATTCGGTGGAGATCGGCCCCTTGGTCGCGGCGAGCAGCACGACTTCGTACGCCGGCGTCTTGCGCGCAAGCATGACGTTGGCGAGACTAAAGACGTCGGCGGGTCCGGCGATGTCGAGCGCCTGGACCCCATCGTAACCGACGATTCCAATCCGACGAACTTTCATACCCCGAGTCTAGACCAGGGCCCGCGTGGCCGCAATGGCCACAAACCGACGATTTAGGACATCGAGGCTACGTCGATTGCGGCGGGGAAGAACCCGGCGGTGCGGCTCGCTGAGCTCATACGGCAACATCGCGCTCGAGCACATCTCTCGCAGGAAGAACTCGCCGAGCGCGCGGGCGTGAGCGCGCGCACGATCGGCGACATCGAAACGGGAATCTCGCTATGGCCGCGCGCGATCACCATCTCGCTCATCGCCGAAGCGCTGGAGCTCGACGCGCAAGCACGCGAGACGCTCCGCACGGCGTCGAGCCGGCGAGGCTTGCGCCAGGGGGCCGGTGCGGCATTACCGCAAGCGGTCGATCTGATCGGACGCGAGCGCGAGATCGCGGCGTTGCGCGCACTGCTGCTCGACCCCGCGACGCGGCTGGTGACGCTGACCGGCGGTCCCGGCGTCGGCAAGACTGCGCTCGCCGTCGCACTCGCGGCAGACGTCGCCGATGCGATTGCCGGTGAAGTGCGCTTCATCGAATTTGCGACGCTCCCCGACCCGCTCTTGGTGCCGACGAAGATTGCGCTCGCGCTCGGCGTCCGCGACGTTCGCGGCGATTCGGTCGCGGCCTCGGTCGCATCGGTAATCGGCGATCGCCCGATGCTGCTGGTGCTCGACAACTTCGAGCGCATGATCCCGGCCGCGCAGAGCGTTGCGGAACTCCTCACTGCGACGCGCAACCTCAAAGTGCTCGTCACCAGCCGCGCCGCGCTCCACCTTTCGATGGAGCGGCAGATGAAACTCGATCCGCTTTCACCGACATCGAGTGCGCAGTTGCTTTTTGCTCGCATTCGCAGCGGTGCAAACGACGGCGAGGCGCCGGACGAAACGAACGTCGCCGAGCTGACCCGCGCGCTCGGCGGCGTACCCCTTGCGATCGAGCTGGCCGCGCCGCTCTTGCGCGGCACGTCATCGGCAGAACTCGCCGCACGGCTGCAGCATCCGCTCGACGTTCTCGTAGCCATGCGCGATGCCGTCGGTTACAGCTACGCGCTGCTGGCGCCGAGCCACCAACGGATCTTCCGCGCGCTCTCGGTTTTCGATGGCCCGTTTACCGAAGAGGGCGCGCAGCAGCTCGCGGCCGACGGCGAGCGCGAAGCGACGACGATCGATACGCTGCGCACGATTTCAGCCTTGATCGATCAGAGTTTGATCGGCGTACGCGAAGATCCCACGGGCGAACCGGAGTTCAGCATTCACCCGCTCGTCTCGGAGTTTGCCGCGCAAGCGCTGGAACGCGAGCGTGAGAGCGACGCGGCCTACCTCCGGCTCGCCGAGTACTGCACGGCGCTCGCGCGCGTGCCGCCGCACCCCGAGCCTTTTGCCGACCCCGCAGTGCGAACGCGCTTGAGTCGCGAGTCGTCGCACTTCGATGCTGCACTCGGGTGGTTGCGGGCAACGAAGCGCGTTGCGCGCGCGCTCGAGCTGGTGATCGAGCTATGGCCGATTTGGTTTCGTCGCGGCGAGACCGCGCACGGATACGCGTGGGCGCGCTCGTTGCTCGACGCCGAGAGTGCGGAGCCGATCGACGAGGGATTGCACGCCGAGGCGCATCGGGCCGCGACGGGAC
The DNA here is from genome assembly GCA_036732685.1 of Candidatus Cybelea sp. Classification (GTDB taxonomy): domain Bacteria; phylum Vulcanimicrobiota; class Vulcanimicrobiia; order Vulcanimicrobiales; family Vulcanimicrobiaceae; genus Cybelea. Next base: position 22,828 of record DAINBY010000008.1, read on the forward strand.
TCGCGGAAGCCTCCGGCCGGTACGACGACGCCGAGCGTCACGGCAGCCTCGCGCTCGCGCACAAGCGCGCCATCGGCGATGAGGCCGCCGTCGCGTCGATTCTCGCCGGGCTCGGCGTCTGCGCGCACTCTAAAGGCGACTACTCCGGCGCGCGCGGCTTTCTCGAAGAGTCGCTGACGATCCGGCGCGACCTCGGCGACGGCCTAAACGTTGCGCGAGCGCTGCTCGACCTCGGCACGATGGCGTGCGACGAAGGCAAGTTCGATGAAGCGACGACGCATCTCGATGAGGCGCTGACGCTCTTTCGAGCGGCGGGGCGCCGAATGGGCGGAAGCCTCACGCTGGGAGCGCTGGCGCTGGTCAAGGTTCGCGCGGGTGCTCCCGAGTTGGCGAAAGACCTGGCGAACGAAGCGGCGCGCATCGCCGAAGCGATCGGTTTCATGGAATCGGCGCGCGCGGCGAAGCTGATCGTGAGCCGTGCGCTCGTAGATTTAGGAGATCTGCAGCGGGCGCAAAGCACGGCCTTAGATCTCATCGCGGCCGAGGCGGACGGCCCGGCGCCCGACGCCGGCGTTCTGCGCGTTTTGGCGGCAATCGAGTTTCAGTTGGGCCGAGTCCGTCTTGCCGCGCGCCTTCTCGGCGCCGCCTCGACCGCGCCGGCACTGCCGGTGATTCCGCTCGCCGATCGCGCAGCGTACGATGCGCTGGTTGCGTCGGTCGCGGCCGCTCTCGGCGAGGAGTTCGAGGCGCGGCGGAACGAGGGACGCGAGCGCGGCGCCGCGGCGATAGTAGCCGAAGCGTAATTCCGTGAGTAACTTCGTGGAGCCGTAACCCCCGCCAGACGTACGGTGGAGTCACAGACTCCCGTTACAGAAAGGACTCCACCCACCATGCGCAGCCTCACGACTTCATTCGGCACCTTGACCGGCGCCGCGCTCATCCTGGCCGCCACGACGGCATGCTCCTCTTCGTCGGCCATCCCGCCCGCGCTCGGCCCGGGTGCCGCCGCCGCGCCGCCCGCAAGCGGCACATCTTCGATGACGAGCACGCGACCGAGCGGCACTCACGCAACGCCCGCGAGAAAGCAAAAGCCGCTGCTTTACGTCGCGCTCACCTACGACAACGAAGTATTTGTCTACGATCAGGGCCAGCGCGGCAACTTACCTAAGTCCACGATCACCGCCGGCCTCAACCAGCCCGCCGGCATCACTACCGACACCTCCGGCAATCTCTACGTCGCCAACTCGAACTCCATCGCCGTCTTCGCGCCCGGCGGAACCTCGCCGGCGCGGACGATCACGACCGGCGTCAATGGTGCATCCGACGTCGCCGTCGACGCCGGCGGCAATATGTACGTAACGAACAACGGCGGCGACTCCGGACAGCAGTGGATCAACTACTATCCCGCGGGATCCACCTCGCCAACGTACACGTGGTATCCGCCGCAGTCTTCCGACGTGCTCACCGGCATAGCGCTGATCTACCCTAACGATACCTCGCAATCGCAGATCTACGTCAGCTACTTCAACACGTCGCAAGGGTACCCGGCCGGCAGCGTCCTCTTCTGCCAACCGGCGTACACGACGTGCTTACAAACCGGCATGTCGATGGGACAGACCGGCGGCATCGCGGTCGAATCCTCGGGCTCTTCATCGCCGTTCGAGTATCTCGCCGTCGACGATAATATCCCCGGCTTCGACAACGTCGTCAACGGGCAGATCACGCAGGTTAAGACCGGCGGCTTCCCCGACTACTTGGCGTTCAACTCGGATCGCAGCGCACTCTACGTCAGCAACGAATCAAAGCCGAGCGTCGTCGAGTACGCGTACCCCTCGATGAGCGTCCTCAAGACGTTCAGGATGCCGCGAGTGAGAGGCGGCTACAACTTCAACATCCCCGCGGGCGTCGCGGTCAGCCCCGCCGGCACGTACTTCTAGTTCGTCTAGTTCGTCGCCGGTTCCGCGGCCTTGGGCGAGGAAGCGCGCCCGAGGCCGCGGCATAGTACCAAAATGTCAGCATACGTCATCGTCAACGTCGACACGAAGCAGCCGCAAGAGTACGAGCGGTACAAGGAGATGGCGCAGAAGACCGTGGCACAATATGGGGGACGCTACCTCGCGCGCGGTGGTCCGATGAACGTGTTGGAGGGCTCGTGGGAACCCACGCGGATCGTCATCCTCGAATTCCCGTCGTACGAAAAAGCTCACGAATGGTGGCACTCGGCCGAGTACGCTCCGGCGAAAGAACTCCGTCAACGGCTGAGCGAAACCGATCTCCTCATCATCGACGGTTACACACCGGCTTAACCTCAGCTTGCGAGCGTCGAGATCAGCGCCATGATGCCGAGCACGGCGATCATCCCCGCGACGTAACCCGCCGTCGAGCGCGGCGCCTCGGGGTGGCGGCCATGAAACCGCCGCAACTCAAAGAGAAAGAGAAAGAGCGCGATCAGTCCGAAGGCGATCATCGTGACGCCGACCGCCTGCGGGCTGACAAGGCCGCGCAGGCCCGTCTTGGGCGCGCGTCCCTCGAAGAACTTGTCGATCGTGAAGCCGAAGCTGATGAGCGTGAGCGAGGTGCGCACCCACGAAAGCGTCGTGCGTTCGTACGCTAAGCGCACATTATCGGTTGCAGCATCGATGGCATTTCCCATGACCTCTACCGTTCGCGTGCGGCGTGCGCGCTCATCCTCGCCCGCAGCCAACCAAGCTCCACGCCGTCGATCACTCTGCGCGGATGAGTTCACGCGACGGGCGCCAAAATATACTGCATGAAGGCTGCTACTTACACCGCTCTGCTCACCGTGCTTCCGCTCCTGGCCGGCTGTTCCAACGCGACGCCGATGCAACAAGCGATTCCGCAGACCGAATCGGGCGCTTCGGCCGGCGCGACGGGCGATCGTTTTCGCTCCGGTTCGTTGACCGAACTCTTCAATCTCGATTATTCCAACGGTTCGATCACTGTCTTTTCCATCCAAAACGGCAAAGCAACGCAGAGCAAGAAGTTTACACCGGCGCACGGACATGCGCAGGGTCTTGCGTCGGACGCACTCGGGCAGATCTACACCACGAGCACGAATTCGAGCTCCAAGCCGTGCGTCGCGTGCGTGCTCGTCTTTACCGAAACCGGCACGCTCGTGAAGCAGCTCGACGCGCCCGTGTTGCAGGGTGGATCGGGTCCGCCGTCGCTCACCGACATTTCCGTCGACGCGCACGAGAACGTCTACGTCAGCGATTACGGTCAGCAGGCGGTCTACTTCTTCCGCCATGGACTGACGAAACACAGCCCAACGATCGTCGTGCAAAACTCGCAGAACGCCGCGTCGGTGGCGGCGACGCCCGACGGGAGCACCGTTTTGGTTTCGGGCGGATGCGGCTTCGCCAGCGTGCGGCCTTACACGCGCGTCGCGAAGGGGCACTACGCGGCGGGCAACTGCTTCGGCATCGGCACGATCGCGCTGATCGGCGGAGCTGCGGACGATCAGGAGGAGGTCCTAACGCCTGTCGATGGCGCACCCGGCCTCGTCTCGGTGTCGTCACCGACCGGAGGAGCGACGTTTCATACGCCCGACCAATTTCACGCCTCGATCAGCGGCGTTGCGCTGAACGGCGACGCTTCGATCGCGTACGTCGCAAATCATGCGAAGGAATGCGTGTACGCCTTCGCGCGGCCGGCAGGCGGATGGCTATCAGGTACTCAGCCCAAACTGTTGGCGACGTACAAGGGGTTTAAGAGCCTCGACATCATCGCCATCCCGCAGTGAAGGAGCCACTCATGAGCAATTTTCAAGGGGGTTGTATCTGCGGTGCAGTTCGCTACGAGTGCAGCAGCGACCCCATTATGACGTTCAACTGCCATTGCCGCGATTGCCAGCACGTCTCGGGTGGCCCGTATATCGCCGTGCTGTACTTCCCGCGCGAATCGTTCGCGGTGACGAAGGGAGAGTTGCACTACCACTTCACCACGAGCGCAGCGATGGGTGAGCACAAGCGCGGATTCTGCGCCGAGTGCGGAAGCCGCATCACCGGCGGGGAGAGCGAACGCGGCATCGGCGTCGCCGCCTCGAGCTTGGACGATCCGAGCCTCTTTCGCCCGCAGTGCGACATCCACGTCGCCGACGCGCAGCCGTGGGACCACCTCGATCCGGCAATTCCGAAGTTCGACGGCTATCCACCGATGTAGTCCGGACTAGGATAGAGGGCTCCTGCGGCGGAACGGTTCGTCATTAACCCTTTAGTCGTCGAGGAGTCCTAAGATGCGCACTTCTCTTTACGCCGCGGTAGCACTCTCGATGTTCGTGTCCGTTTTCGCCGCGAGCCCGGCCCGAGCCGATGATTTGACCGCAAAAATGGCACCCTTCAGCTACCTGCTGGGAGCGCCGTGGAACTGCACCACGAACGTTCCAGCGATGGGCGGTCAGCCCGCGCGAACGGATCAAGGGACGGCCACGTTCGACGTGGCACCCGGGAACGTGGTTCACAATCGCGTCCAGACCACCACGTATGCCGGCGATTTTTATTTCGGCTACAGCGATCGAATGAGCACCTATTGGCAGACGAGCGCAGACAATATCGGCGGCCACGGTTTTCTCACGTCGAGTGACGGCAAGACCTACACGGGCGCGTCCTCGATGGGGCCGATGTCGATGCAGGATACCGTCACCTATGGCAGGGTCTCCGACAATAAAGTAACGGTGCACGAGGTTCTGTCGGGCGGCCCGATGGCCGGAACGTTCGACACGGTCTGCACGCGCTAGGGGGTATGGCGAAGGGCTGGCCGTAGCCTCGCACGCTGGCGCGGCCGCGTCGGATGTGTGTTACGAGATGCCGAGTGCCAATTCGATCGCGGCCTCCTCATCGAGCTCTTCGCCTTCGAGGATAAGCTCAGCGCGCTGTTCGAGCGGCAGCACGGCGTCGAGCGCGGTCATTAGAATGTCGAACGACCGTCGTTCAATCAGTTCGCGCCGATAGCCGCGTGCGCGATTTCGGAAATCGACATAGCCAACGAGGAGCGCGGCGCGGCGAACGTCGCCGTTGAGGGCGGCGACGGCAGCAAGGTGCTGAAGCGCCGAAAAAAGCACATCGACTAACTGCCCTCGCTGCGCGAGAACGAGACTGTTCCTAGCCGTCTCGCGCGCGCCCGGCACGTCGCCAAGAGCGAGGCAATAAGCGGCCTCATCCGCCAGCATCATCGACTGTCCAGCAAAATTGCCAACCTGACTCCACGATATGCCGGCCACATGAGCGACTTTCATCGCCTGTCGGAAGTCGCCGGCATAGAATGCGAGCTCGGCGAGGTTGCTCTGCACGATTGCGACATGCAACTCGTCACCGCAGTCCGTGTAAATGCCAAGCGACGCCTCCAACGCTCCACGCGCTTCGTCGAGGCGACCTTGCTCCGCGAGAACGAACGCTTGTGAGTTTAGCGCGCGCGCGTGCGCGATCGTTCCGAGCATCCCGAGATCTCGAAGCAGCAAGATGGCGTAGTTAATATCCGCCTCAGCTTCGGTTAAACGCCCTACGTAGATCAGGCTAAGGGCACGAATCTGTCGGCTTTGTGAGGCCGCGAGCGAATCGCCGCCGCGCTCATCGAGAGCAACCGCACGCTGCGCGGCCTCTAGCGAACCCGTCCCGCGTTTGAGCGATGCAAGGTTCCGCCAAGCACACGCCAAGATTTTAGGATCGACGCCATCATTGCCCCGCTCGAGCGCGGCCTCGAGCCAACGTCTCCCCTCCTGGCTTAACCCGGCATAGACCCAGAAGGGACCGAGGCCGTTGGCAAGGCGCAGGGCAACGGTTGTATCGCCATCGTCGCTAAGCGCCCACGCGAGTGCAGCGCGCACGTTCTCAAGTTCTTCACCGACCCAGCCGAGCCACGGTGCGAATTGCGTCGTCTGCGCGGCCTCTCGTGCCTCATCGCAGAAGGATGCGAAATAGCCCGCGTGACGGGCGGCGACATCCCGCCGCTCGGCCGATGCGTCAAGCTGTTCGAGCGCATAGAGGCGAGTCGACTCGAGTAGCCGGTAACGCGTTCGGATCCGTGCCGTGTCTGCGATGACGAGCGACGCCTCGACGAGTGACGACATCCTCTCAAGAGCGTCGAGAAGTGTGTCATCCTCGTCGCGGCAAATCCCCGACGCTGAGTTGAGCGTCCACCCGTCAGCGAAGATGCCAACCCGTCGAAAGAGCGCGTGTTGCGGGGGGGACAGAGCATCGACGCTCCAGTCCAGTGTCGCGCGCATGGTTTGCTGCCGCGGCACTGCCGAGCGAGCACCGCCAACGAGGATACGAAAGCGCTCGTCCAAGTGCAGGGCAATGTCGTGCACGCTGAGGTCCCGGACGCGCGCAGCTGCTAGCTCGATAGCCAACGGAATGCCGTCGAGCCGCCGGCAGATATCCGCGACGACGCGTGTGCCATCATCCTCAAGTGCAAACGACGCAGTGTCGCGGGCGCGCTCGACAAAAAGGCGGACCGCATCGCACTCTTGCGCCTCGGCCGGTTTATTGGTCTCCGGAACCGCTAGCGGATGGACATCGAAGACTCGCTCACCAGGAACGTTCAGTCGCTGGCGGCTCGTCGCCAGGACGCTAATGCGTGGACACGCGGGGAGCACAGTACCGACAAGGCGAGCGACGTCCGCGATGACGTGCTCGCAGTTGTCGAGTATCAGGAGCAAGTGACGTCCGCCTAGCCCGGCGGCGAGCGCCTCGGAAGTCGGCCCATCGTCAGCCGCGTCCAGCCCCAGTACCGCCGCAGTGCGTTCAACGACGCGAGCAGCGTCTTCGAGCGGTGCGAGATCGACGAACCATACTCCGTCGGGCCAACTCGGAACGTGGCGCCCGGCTACCTGCAGCGCAATGCGCGTCTTGCCAATTCCGCCGGTACCAGTGAGCGTAACGAGCCGATGGTTGGCGACGAGTGCCACGACCGCGGCAACGACGTCTTTTCGCCCGACGAAGCTCGAAAGCTGAGCCGGCAGATTGTGCCGCGGTGTATGATCGAGACGACGTACTGTAGACGGCCGGTAGGGGCGTATCGCCGCCGCCGCGAGGCGAGCCCGAGCCTTCTTAGGGAGCAAGAGCGCATCGGCAAGCATGGCAACCGTGCGCTGATAGGGCGCGCGTCGTGCGCCGGTCTCGAGCGCCGCTACCGTCTTGACGCTAAGGCCCGCGCGCTCGGCAAGCGTTTCCTGCGAGACCCCCGCTCCTAAGCGAAAGTGTCGCAGGAGTGTACCGAACGGCGCCTGGCTCTGGACTGCCACTCGACTTACTCCTCCACGGAGCTCTTACGACGCAGTGGAATGGCTTCCCCTCGGCAAGATTCGAAACTGTAGGGGCCAACTGTGGGGGGAAGGCGGCCTTGTCAAAATGCAAGCTCGTTATAGAATTCTATTGAAGATACACTCATTAACTTTTTGGGAGGGCACGCATGCGTACGATCGCATCGCTCTGGACAGTGGCCATCGCGGCGTGGGCGGTCGCGCTTCTCGGCGGATGCTCCGGCAATGGCTCATCAGGGATGCTGTCTCCGTCGTTTGAAACGACGCTGCCAGCGCAATCGGGCGTCCCGAACGGCGTCGTCAACGACGCTCTCAAGAAGCTCGCGGTGTCGGATCTCGGTGGTGGAACGATTCTATCCCGAATCGAATTTCTCAATCAAGCGTATCAATTCGTTGGGACCATCACAGACGGCATCGACGGCGCGACCGGCGACTGGTACGATAATCACGGCAATCTGTACGTCGGAAACTACGCGGTACCGATGGTCCAAGAATACGCCAAAGGGAAGACCGTACCGACCTTCACGTATTCAAGTGGCCTCGAGCGTCCCTACAGTGTGGCGACCGACGCCGGCGGACATGTATTTGTCGCGGATGAATACAATCCGTCCGGCAGCGGTGGCGGCGTACTCGAGTACTCGCAAGGCAGCAACACCGCGCTGGCGCAATGCTTGAATAGTCTCAATGATACAGGCGTTGCGGTCGACGGGCGGGGCGACGTCTTCGTGTCCGGCGCCGACGGCTCGCTCCTTGAGTACAAGCATGGACTCAGCAGCTGCAACGCGCAGAAGCTCGGCGTGACGTTGCCCGGTGGTGGTGGGCTCCAGATCGACAAGAGCGGTGACCTCGTGGCGTGCGCGGGGCGCGTGGTGGACGTGGTCCCACGGCCCTATAAGTCGATCTCATTGGCGATCGGCGGATTTCAGTCGGCGGCACACGATGCACTGAGCAAGGATCAGAGCCTCCTGTTTGTAGCGGATCCCGGAAATTATGACGTCCAGGTCCTTTCGTTCCCGAAGGGATCATATCTGACGACCCTCGGTGTGAGCAACGGACTCATCGACCCGATCGGCGTCGCCGTCTATCCCGCAACGAAGTAGGTGCACGCATGAAAGTCTCAATCTCCATCCAGCATGTATTGAGCGGTTGCGTGGCGGCAGCCATGCTGGCCAGCTGTGCTGGCGGCTCGCAACCAACGGTCGGCGCTGCAGGGATCCGGCAGAGTGGTGCCCGGTTAGGGTTGAACTCGCCGCCAAGTCTGTTGCCGGCTCTAATGAACGGGTCTATGAAGTCGCTGCACCCAGACCGCAGCCGTTCGTGGATGTCTCCGGGCACCAAGAACACGGACCTCCTGTATATCTCCGATGCGGAGAGTGGCGACCTGTATGTCTATTCGTACCCTGCAGCAAAGCTTCAGGGCACGCTGACCGGGCTCACCGCGCCAGAAGGTGAGTGCGTCGACAAGGCGGGCGATGTTTTCGTTGCCAACAGCGGCCAGAGTGAAATTCTCGAGTACGCGCACGGCGGCACGACACCAATTAGAGCCCTAAGCGACTCGAACTATTACCCCGTAGGTTGCGCCATTGACCCGATGACGGGAAATCTCGCTGTTACAAATATCTGCATGGTATACGCCGGTCAGTGCGTCGGTGATGGCAATCTTCTAATATTTAAGAACGCTAAGGGTAATCCGAAGAGCTACGCAGATCCGAGTATTGCCGAGTACTTCTTCTGCGGGTACGATCCTAGCGGTAACCTTTACGTTGACGGCCTCTCCAGTAGCGATCTCGCATTCGCCTTTACCGAGCTCCCCCATCATGGCTCGTCGTTCACCGACATCACACTAAACGTGTCCGTCTACGAACCCGGCGGCGTTCAGTGGGATGGCACATACGTGGCGGTCGGGAACGAGGATCTGTATAACAATATAATTGACGAGTTCAGCATCAGCGGGACGCAAGGAAAACTGGCGCGACCAGGAGGCACCCCACTCGACGGTGCAACGCTCGTCCTCCAGTTCTGGATTCAGGGCAAGGTGGTCATCGGCCCGAATCACGGTGGCAGCGGGAGCGTCATGTTCTGGAACTACCCGAAAGGTGGTTCGCCCACCAAGGTCCGCCACGCTTTCAGCACACCGGTCGGCACGGTCGTGAGCATGGCCAACTGATGACACCACGCAAGGCCGGCTTGAAAAGCCATGCAACCGTGGGGATGAACTGTGGGAGTACTTCGACCTGGGCCTAGAAGACGAGCTCGGGTTATAATTACGTTGTCGAGATGCCGAATCGGCCGGAGTGGTCAGCGACGCTAGAGCAAAGAAAGGGGAACAATTTTCATGAAGATTTCGAGCGCAGTCCATTACACGTTGAGTGCTTGCGCGGCTGCCGCCGTACTGGCCGGCTGTAGCAGCGTATCACAACCGCCGCTCAGCCCCTCAGGGGCGACCGGCTCGAACCTGCAGTCGGCGAATGGCCTGCAGGCATTCGGCCAGAGCGGCCTTCCAAATAGGGAGCGCAGCCGCTCATGGATGTCTCCCGACACTAGAGGTCCTCTCCTTTACATCTCCGACAGGGGCACCAATGAAGTCTACGCTTATTCATATAAGAAGAAAGTGTTGGTCGGGACGCTGACGGGCTTCAACAGCCCGGACGGCTTGTGCGTGGACGGATCCGGCAACATCTTCGTTACGGAGTTCGGTGCGCAGGACATCCTCGAATACGCGCACGGTGGTACAAGCCCAATCGCGACCCTGAGCGACGCTGGCGAAAAGCCAATGGGCTGCTCGGTCGACGCAACGACAGGGAATCTCGCAGTCACGAACTTCCAAAACGCTTCACGTGCTAGCGGCAATGTCGCGGTCTACCAGGCTGCCAGTGGCACGCCCACACTCTACTCGGACGCAAACATCTACAACTACCTGTACTGTGTCTACGACACCAAGAGCAACCTTTACATAGACGGGAAAACCTACAATGGCCTCGACGCCTTCGCCGAGCTTCCAAAAAATAGTGCTACGTTTACGGATCTCACGCTAAATGCGACGATCAACTATGCGGAAGATATAGGGTGGAAGAACGACGAGCTGATCGTTGGTAACACTTATGAAAACAACCAGATCTACTGGTTCAAAATGAAGAACGGTAAGGGAATGCAGGTCGGCTATCCCGCGGCGCTGACTCATGGTTACGGAATCCTGCAGTTCTGGATACATGGAAAGGTGCTCATCGGCGCGCTTCCCTCTTACCCAAACGTCTCATTCTGGAACTACCCGGCGGGCGGTCTGCCTATTTATGATATTGGGTTTGGTGGCAGCAGTGAACCGGTCGGAGTAGCCGTTAGTCCCTAGACGCGCCCCAACCTCGATATCGGACCGACCCGCCGGTCCGCTTCGTCGGGCTGGCCAGTGAAGAGCTCCTTAAGCATGGCTCAACGGCAACGACGAGGTCCTCTCCGGAGGACCTCGTTCGTTTTTGTGGCGTGAGACTGCGGAGCTCGGGCGTGCATGCGGTAACCACCGAACAACGTTAGCTCCGCGCCCGGCCCTGTCCATCGGGGGTTCGGATGGGCCTTCCCGGCGAAAAAGCGGCCCAGACCATGAATTCACTGACCCTCGCGATCGGCGACATCCCGCAGATCGCATGGACCGCTACACCCGCCGGCGCGATGCTCGGCTTCAATGACAAGTGGTATGACTACACCGGCCTGAAGCGGCGTTCGAACGCGACGCCGGCGGGGAAGGAGAAGCGCTGGTGGGCCGCGGTTCATCGCGAAGATCGCGAGCGCGGCCGCCAGACGTTGCTCGACGGGCTGAAGGCGCGCGCCGGCTTCGAGCTCGAGTTACGATTGCGCCGCGCCGACGGAATAGCCCGCTGGTTTCGCGTTGCGGTTTCGCCGCTCGAGGGCGGCCTGCTGCCGGGCGCGGCGGGCTGGCTTGGCATCTGCACCGACATCGACGACTACAAGCGGCAGGGTCAGCAGTTTGCATTTCTGGCGCGAGCGGGCGAAGTGCTTGCGGAGTCGCTCGATTTGCAAGCCACGCTCGACCGGCTGCTCGCGATCATGGTTCCCGAGTTTGGCGACTGGGCCGCAATCGATCTCTTCGACGAGGACGAGCGCCTGCAAACCGCCGCCGCGATTCATGCCGACGCGGAGAAGACGCGATTGGTAAAGCGTTTGGTGGGGCGCTACACGCACCATCCCCGCTACGATCCCACTATCGCCGCAACGCTGCGAACGGGCCAACCGATCGTCGTTCGCGAGGTGAGGGACGAAGTTCTCAAAAGAGCCGCGGCTCCCAATCTGCTCGCCGTGATTCGCGAGCTGGCGCCACATTCGGCGGTGACCATTCCGCTGCGTTCGCGCGGGCGGACGATCGGATCGCTCGTTGCCTACTGGTCGGAGACGCCGCGGCGCTACAGGGATGCCGATTTGCCGCTCTTCGAAGAACTGACGCGACGCGCCGCGGTGTCGATTGAGAACGCACAGCTCTACGAGCGCGAACGCGAGATCGCCACGGAGTTTCAGAGCGCGGCGCTACCGATTTCACTGCCCGAAGTGCCCGGCATTCGCTTCGACGGCATGTACGTGCCGGCCAGCGATCGCGAGTTGCTGGGCGGTGACTGGTACGACGCGCTGCGTCTGAGCGACGGGCGCATCGTCGTTTCAATCGGCGACGTGGCCGGCAGCGGTTTGGATGCGGCGGTGATCATGTCGTCGATGCGGCAGGTTATCCGGGGTGTCGCGCAAGTCTATGCCGACCCCATCGCCATGCTCGACGCGGCCGACCGCACGTTGAAAATCGAGTATCCCGAGACGTTCGTCACCGCGTTCGTCGGCGTGCTCGATCCGGTCGTGCGAACGCTCACGCACGCCTCGGCCGGACATCCGCCCCCGTTTCTGCGCGATGCCGCCGGCACGGTGACCCCGCTTGGAACCAGCGGACCGCCGGTGGGTCTGCGCGCTCGCGGCGAGACGGCCTCGACGACCGTGCTGCCGAGCTCGGGGCTTCTCGTCTTCTACAGCGACGGCTTGATCGAAGCCGATCGCAACGTCGTCCGCGGCCTCGACAGACTGGTGGCGGCGATCGCACGCCCCGAAATAGCGAGCAGCACGCATCCGGCGAGCGCACTCTATCGCGCGGTGCTCAAGCGCGGCGGTAACGACGACGTCGTGGTGTTGACCGCGCGGCTCGGGGCACCAAACGACGGCAGCGAGTCCACCTCGAACACGGAACGCACGCTGCGCTGGGCATTCGACGGCGGTGACGAAGAGCTTGCGCACGCAGCGCGGTACGCGTTCGTGGGCGCGTTGCGCGCTGCCGGAGTGCGCGCGGCGCACCTCGACGCAGCGGAGACCGTGTTCGGCGAACTGCTCGGCAACGCCGTGCGCTTTGCTCCCGGACCGATCGAGGTTGTCTTCGATTGGAGCCACAACGCGGCGCCGGTTCTTCACATGCTCGATCGCGGCCCCGGATTTACGTTCTCACCGAAGCTGCCCACGGATCCGCTCAGCGAACGCGGCCGCGGGCTCTACATCGTGTCGTCCCTAGCCGAGGACTTCAACGTGACACCCCGCTACGACGGCGGCTCACACGCGCGAGCGGTGCTGGGGGTAGTGTAGCCCCTCAGCACGCGAACGCGTGTCGAAATGCTTCAAGCCGCCAGGGAGTGGGCCATGGCTAGAATATCGGAAGGGCCCTGGCCGCGTCGTTCATGGGCAAGAGCGATTCGCGTTGGCGGGCGACGAACGCCACGCCGTTTTCCTGAAGGATCGTCGCAATCCACCCGACCTCGCTCGTTGGAATTGTCCCGAAAGCTAGCACGGGCTGCGCGCGTCCGATCTCGGCCCGATAACGCACGCCGTAATCGAAGAGCTGCCCCATGCCGTAGCGCATCCGGTCGACGGCGGCGCTTTGCACGGTCAAACTCTTCGCTTCGACGAGCAACCTCTGCGTGGCAAATGACGCAAGTAGATCGACATTATTGTTGAACAAGCAATGCCCAGCGCGAGCCTCCACCATTGCTTTAACCAACTTGAGCGTGTCTTGATGATCACCGCGCGCACGTTCTTGAAGAGCCGCGGACTCGAACACGTCGATGGTTTTTCCTGTGGGCCGGTAGCCTGTGCCGTCTGGAACAACAGTCAGTGGCCGGAAGGCGTCGCGCGGCGGCTCTAAAGCGCCACCTGGTAGGAGCAAACCGCTGACGACGTCATCAATGGTTGGCGCTGCGCGCCAAGCCGCTCCCGTCAGGCCGGCTGCATCGAGAATCCTATGGAAATCTAAATCGTCGATGTAACGAACAGATCGACCCTGAAAAGCGTTTCGGCTCGTGAATGCCGATTCGTACATGCGACTCTGCCGATCGATGTGCGGCACGGGATTTGGGAAGCGGATAGGTTTGCGTATCCCCACAAAACGATTCGTCCGATCGCCCGGATCGGCCCACCAATCTCCGAGCTCTCCGCAACCGAAGTACGCGCTCGCTTCGCCGACCTTCGCGTCCCTTGCCGGCCGATAATAGACGAACTTCTCGCCGCCCAGTATCTGATCGAAGTACTGTCGCGGATAGTGGTAAACGACGAACTCCGTATCCTTATACTTCGGGTCGTCTCGCCAGGCGCGCTGCATGAGAACGAGCGGCACACTAGCCTCTAAACTTCGTGGACAGATGCCACTCCAAGTGCTCCCGGTTCGGCATTAGCTCCCGATCGCCGGGTAGGAATATCGTTGGCCGCCGTTGCGCGTACTCGTAGTAGATCTCGCCGTTATCGAAGTCTTCCCTCAGGCGATCGCTAACCTTGAAGCGATATTCGGGCGTTACAGTGACGTAACCGAGGTCGAAGAGTGTATGTATGTCCGATCGCAAGGCCAGCCCATTGGTTATTTCATGTTGCTCGACGTCCGCGAACGGCTTGATGTGGACCGCCTGAAGCACAGGAACGGTGTGCTCTCCGCTCACGGCGCATCGGCGCTCGTACGCGTCAAGCACGAGCTTGCGAAACGCTCCCTGCCCGAGACGCGTCGGCTGCCAGACCGGTGTTCCGTGGCCGCCAAACGGGCTCGCGGCAACCCGTGGCTGGTGGGCCGCCAGCGCAATCGAGACGTCGCGCCAAACCCGCTGAGCGACGCTTTCCGTCAGGTAGTAGTACTTGCCGCCTTGAATCGCTCCCGACCAATCCTCGGGCTGCGCGACGGGGCTGCTGAAAAAGAACGGCTGTGACAGAACGAAGCAGCCGATCTCGTCGTCGACGCTGGTTGGAGCCTTGCGATTCACCTGTATTCGAAGCCTCAGGTCCTCCAGTGTGGCGGCGCCGTTTTCGCGCCCGAAGAACTCCCACGCATCGCGGATCGGCATTCGCTCCACAAATGAAACGAATGCACCGCTGCCGATTACATTCTCCGGCGACTTGAGCTTGAACAGGAACGGGATTCCGCGCTCGGCGTTTATTTTGCGGCCGCCCGGGCTCCAGAAGTTCACCTCGTCGAGCAACGGCTCATCGCGCAAGAACCGAAACCACCTCGTATCGGTGACGCCGACGTAGAACCGGCCTGGGCTAAGCATATTCCCGCGTACGTCGCACGAGCGACCGTCGGACCCCGGAACTCATAAACTCGTAACCTGTCGCTCAACGGGCAGCAACCGTTCTCCGAGTACGTCCGGGGGCGACTCAACCCAATCCTCAAGCCGGCGGTCTCGCTCAACACCCCCCGCGTTGATTCTCAACAAAAGCGTCGCGCCCGCCCACAGCCCAATGGATCTGCCATCACCGCTGGGCTTCGTGAAGGCTACGCTAGTCCCTTAGCAGACTCCCAGTGACCCGGTCACCCGCGAGGATTATGGGCTGAGCGTCGAACCCGCGCGAAGGGAGGAGGTGCCCAGATGGCGTTAGTCCGCGGAGTCTTCGTTTCGATCACCCATTGCCCGAACATCGCTCTCGCGCTTAAGGACAACTCACATCCTTGCAGCGCAATCGTTCGCTCACAGCATGTGCCGGAGAACGATTTCCAGCTTCCCGAGCCGTGGCGCGGCCAGATCGACAAAGCACGAATCTTGTTCGTCGGATCCAACCCTTCGATCGGCGACGATCACTTTGCCCTCCGTTCGTCGCCCGACGAGCAGGTCTGGGAGTCCCAGCATCTGGCGTTCGGTGGTGGCAGCCGGCCCTACATCGCAGATGGAATCAAAACCACAAAGCCGGATGGTTCGCCGCTCAAGGTCGTTCGCTACTGGTCATCTATCCGAGCTCGCGCGCGCGAGTTGCTCCCCGATGCTATACCCGGCGAAGATTACGCGGTTACGGAAATTGTTCATTGCAAATCTGTGGACGAAATAGGGGTCGACGAAGCAGCGCTCACGTGCTACAACCTTCATGCGAGCAACGTCTTTTCGGTCTCTCCCGCGAAGGTCGTCGTGGTGTTGGGGAAATTTGCGCGAGAAGCGTTGCTAGGTGCGAAAGCGGATTTTCCGCCCTTGCCGCTGGATATGGAGCTTGGAGGCAGAGCGAGGGCGGTTCTTTTTCTGCCGCATCCAAACGCCCGAGGCGATGAGAAATCTCTGGAGGCTCACTACGACACTTCCGCGTTGGATGGAGTCAGGCGACTTCTCACGACGGCATGACGCATCTGCCTCATTTGACGGCTCAGCTCGACCGCGCCAGAATGGCAGCGCTTAGCACGGGGCGGATACCCGACGACGACCAGATCACTAGCGAGGATCGGGTGATCGGCCGCGTCAAGGACTATACGGTCGTGTACGCTCCCTTTGGTTTAAAACCTAGACCGAAGGCAAGGGTGATCTTTGTCGGCCTGACGCCCGGGCGCCAGCAGTTGGCGATTGCCATGGAAGTCGCGAGAGAAAAGCGGACGCTTGATCCGGAAGTTCTCGCCGTCGAGTTGAGGCGACGGGTTGCCTTCGCGGGTCAGATGCGGACTAATCTCGTTCGGATGCTCGATGATTTAGGGCTCTCGCACCATCTCCAAATCGAATCAACAGCCGATCTCTTTGGCTCAGCACAAGACCGCTTGTTCGCGACGTCCGCACTGCTCTACCCGGTTTTCCGCCGCGGTAGGAACTATTCCGGTGATCCCGCGATTCTGCGGGAGCCGCTGTTTATTGATATGCTCGAATCGCTATTGGGCCCTACGCTGCAAGCGATGCCGAAGGCGATGATCATCCCATTTGGTCGGTGGGCAGAAGCGGCGGTGCTCTATGTGGCCAAGCGAGGCTTCCTCGATCCTGACAGGGTGTTAAAGGGCCTCCCACACCCGTCTGGCGCAAACGCGCATCGGCCAGCGCTCTTTGCCCAGAACGCAGCAAGCATGCGCAGTCAACTGGGTCGCTGGTTTCAACAGATTGGCGAAACCTAGCCTTCGCCGATTCACCGGAGGGAGCATGAAGCAAATACCTACCTGGAAGGAAGCCGTTCGCGGTATTGTGCAGACGCTGCCGCGCGAGTTTTCTCTTGGCGACGTACTCGCATACCACAACGAACTCCAGCATCTCTTTCCAAATAACCGCTTCATCGACGCCAAAATACGGCAGAGCCTGCAGGTGCTGCGCGATCAGGGCTTGCTGCGATTCGTCAAACCCGGCCACTATGAGCGCACCGATATCCCGCCAGTCTTCAGCCCGCTGGTCGACTTCTCCGTAGCCGCGGCGTTCGTCAGCGCCACGCAGGCGGCACGGGTCGCGCTCGAAACATGGGCATCGTTCAATCTGTACTGCCTCGAGTGCGCGAGCGACGCTCTCGATCCGCTGCCGAACAACACGCCAGTTGCCGACTTCAAGTGCTTCGTCTGCGAGCGAACCTATCAGCTCAAGGCCAAAGACGGGCGCTTCGGGACGCGCATCACCGGCGCTGCCTACCAGCCGACGATCGACTACATCCGCCGTGGGGAGATGCCCGAGCACATTCTCGTCGAGTTCGACAAGCGGTTTAACACTGTGGTCTTCGTCGATGCCATACCGGGCCGACTGATCACTGAAGATCGCGTCATTCCTCGAAATCCGCTGACGGCGACGGCGCGTCGCGCCGGCTGGCAGGGCTGCAACATCGTGATCTCCGGCCTGCCATCGGTCCGCATGGTCGCGCCTGCCGGGATCGAGCGAGGCAAGGTCCGCGAAGAGTGGAAATCCCTCTGAGGAATCAAACGGAGCTGCGAATCGGCGACATCGCAGCCTTAATGCGCCACGCCCGAAAGTCGGCGAGCTATAAGCCCGCACTCCTCAAAACGCTGGTGCGATGCTGCCGGCAATCGGACGATCTGCGTATCCCGCTCGATGCCATCGGGCGCGAGTTTACGAAGCTGTACTGGAATCAGACGGTAGTCTATCATCTGCGCCAAGCGGCGTCACTCAGCAAGGAATCGATGGCGGTCAAGCTGATTCGGCGAATCGCTCAAACATACAAGACGCGCGATCTTGCGGAGTTACCTGCAGCTGGCCGCGCGAAGATCGACCACCAGATGTCAAAGTTGCTAACGGTGAACGTCTTGAGCGCATTTCACGCCAGCAGGCCGTCCGGGATGCCGCTGCTCTATCGGTGGGAGCCCGGTCAAGACCACGTCGTGATCACGCCCGAGGCTCACTCCTTTTTGAAAGCTCAGGCGGCGGCTCTCGAGCTCGTCGCCAACTTCTACTGGGCTGAGTTCCTGGAAGGCTGTAACCGGCTCGCGCCGCGCATCGTGCAGAAGGTTTCGAGAGACGCTGCCTCCCGCAAGTCGCTGCGGAAGTATTTAAAGATCCTGCGCGAGGAGTCGAGCCTGCAATGTTTTTATTGCGAGTCACCGCTCGGCGAGAACCTCGCGATCGCCGTCGACCATGTCATCCCGTGGAGTTTCCTGCTGGAGGACGATCTGTGGGACCTCGTCCTCGCCTGTAACAGATGTACTTCTGCCAAATCCAATTGGTTGCCGGATCACCCGTTCATTGAAAAGCTGCTCTCCCGGAACAGGGAGCTGTCCCGCACAGGCATATCTCTGGCAATCGGTGAGCCCGAGATCCAGCGGCTCTATGAGGCGGCGATCTCGGTTGAGTGGCCGCGGTCATGGTCGCCATGAAGCGCTATGGAAAACTCGTGCGGGACCGCATTCCCGAAATCATCGAGCGGACCGGAAAGTCAGCCACCTGGAGAGAGCTTAGCGCCGACGAGTACCGGCTCGCTCTTCGGGCCAAAGTTCTCGAAGAGGCAAAGGAGCTCGTGGACGCGGCGGATGACGCGCTGCTCTCCGAGCTCGCAGACCTCGAAGAGGTTATCGAAGCAATCCTTGGTGCTTACAATCTAACCCGCGATGAGCTCGAGGCGGCCCGGCAGAGGAAAAACGACGAGCGAGGAGCTTTCGCAAAACGATTATTCCTGGAGTCAGTGAGCCCGTGATTCTGCACCGCCGAAGCACTGCCCGGCAACGACGTTGACCTCCCTCGCGAAGACGTCGCCACTGCTTTGCAGATGCGCTTCAATCGAGCGTAGCGAAAACGTTAGAGTTATGGGTGGCATCTTAGCGAATCAATGCGCGTATGCAGAGAATAAAAATCGAGCAACACAGCGCCGCCGGCCTGCTGTGGTTCATGGGCTGGCTCTTCACGATCGGGTTTGTCCACTTATCCTTTTGGAGCGGCGCCCTCGCGCTTGTCCTGTGGCCTTATGATTTGGGTGTTTTCTTTAACCCAGTGAGCAAGCCGATGTGAGTTGCGCTCAACCGACGCCACCGCTGGCCCCCCTCGACAAGCTCAGGGTGACACAGCATGACACGTGACGGGTGATGCGCGAATACGAATCGGCATGATAGTTCGTTTGTCAACGCTTTGGCCAAGCGTTGCATTTATGTTCTCCGTTGCGCTGGCGGCGTGTTCGAGCGGATCGCAAAGCGCGGCGCAGCAGAGCCCGGCCGCACAGCAGACGACTCCGGCCGAGCTGCACTGGGCAGCATGTCTCGACGTGCCTGACACGCAATGCGCCGGCTTAGCGGTGCCGGTCGACCCGGCAAAACCCGACGGCGCGAGGTTTACGCTGCGCATCGCGCGCGTACCGGCCTTCGACCCGAGCCGCAAGAAGGGCGAGCTGATATTTCTTCCGGGTGGTCCGGGCGCCGGTATCCTGCAGATCATCGGCGGCAACTCGAGAGCCGAGCACCACGTCGACGAACTCCGCCGCGACTACGACGTCGTGACGTTCGACCCGCGCGGTATCGGCGAGAGCAATCCGATCCGGTGCGCGCCCGATTCCGTGCCGTCGCCAAAGCCGCCGACCGGCGAGGGGCTAACGGCCGACGAATTCAAGGCAATCACCGATGCCAACGCGGCGATGTTCAAGAGCTGCTACGCGTTGACGGGCGAGCTCTTCCGCCACCTCTCCGCGATGGACACCGCGGCCGACGTCGAGCAAATACGGCTCGCGCTGGCGCCCAACGATGGACTGATCGCGTACGGCGGATCGTACGGCTCTCATTACGGGCAGGCCTATCTCGAACGCTACCCCGATCGCGTCAAAGCCATGGTGATCGACGCGGTTATCGATCACAGCATCGACTTGCCAACGGTAGCGGCGCGCAACGTCACGTCGGTCGGCGACTCCTTCGATCGCTTCGTGCGGTGGTGCAAAGGCGATGCGTCGTGCGCACTGCACGGGCAAGACGTCGGCGCTGTCTACGACTCCGTTACAACGAAGAAGCCGGAAACCCGCATCCTTATTTCACAGTTCTTGTCGGCCGGCAGCGATCCCGATTTCGGTTGGCCGATGATTGCAAAAATGATGGCCGAGGTAAATCGCGGCGATGCCTCGATGCTCGAATCCATGACGGGAACCGGAGCGGCTGCTACGGCGAGCACGTCGGAAGACCCAAATGTTCGCGCCGGCAAGAACGGGCTTTTCCCGGGAGTCTTCTGCGCCGATTACGGGCCGCAGAACGATTACAACTCGTTGCTGGCGACCGCTAACGTCCTGACCGCGCAGACGTCGCGCTTCGTTTGGAAGTATTGGGACGCGAATCCGATCGCGCACGCGTCGCTGGGCGTGCCGGACTGTGCCGGCTGGCCGTGGCCGGCGAGCAATCCGCCGCACACGCTCGTCGTCGGCCCACATCCCAACGTGATGGTCATGAGTCCCGCCTACGATCCGGCAACGCCGCTGGTCAACGCACTCGCGGTCTGGATGCAGATTCCACAGGCGCGCCTGCTGATTGCCGACGTCGACGGCCACCAGGCCTGGATCCTTTCGCGCTGCGCGTTCGACGCGGCTCGGCGCTTTCTTGACGATCCCTCGTCGACACAGCGCACGACGCTCTGCGCGAGGTAGAGCGCGCAAGTTCGCGAGGAGCGCGCTCCCACCTCGGGCAAATGTGCTCGAATGGGTCGGTATCGGACGGTTCTGATCCCGCTCCTCGTCGCAATCGCGTACGTCGTTGCGGCGAAGCTCGGCTTCACCTTTGCGTTCGCGACGAAGCAGGTGACGGCCGTATGGCCGCCGACCGGCATCGCGCTAGCCGCGCTCTTACTCTTTGGCTATCGCGTCTGGCCGGGCATCTGGATTGGCGCTTTTGTCAGCAACGCGCTCAGCGCCGAGCCGGCGTGGGCGGCGGGGGCGATCGCCACCGGAAATACGCTCGCGCCGCTCTTCGGCAACTTGCTTCTGCGGCGATTCGGCGATTTCGAAACCTCGCTCGAGCGCGTGCGCGACGTGTTGCTGCTCGCGCTCTTCGGATCGGCGATCGCGATGACGGTCTCGGCGACCAACGGCGTCGCCGTGCTCGCGCTTGCGCACATCGTTTCGTGGAGCGCCTACGGATCGGTCTGGTGGGTCTGGTGGGCGGGCGATGCGATGGGCGTACTCTTCGTCGCGCCGCTGTTGCTTACGTGGATCGCAAGCCTGCAACGAAAGGAACGCGCGGACGGCGGGGCGCTCGAGCTGAGCGCACTGGTCGCGATCGTGCTCGTCACGAACTGGGTCACGTTTCTGACCAGCTTTCCGCTGCGCTTCTCCGTCTATCCGCTCATCCTGTGGTCGGCACTGCGCTTCCGTCAACGCGAAACGGCGACGCTGATCGCGCTTAGCTGCGGCGTCGCCGTCTGGGCGACGGCGCACGGCATCGGGGCCTGGAGCTCGGGCCCGTTCGATACGCGGCTTCTGCAGCTCGACAGTTGGATGGCCATCCTCGCGATCACGGGCCTCGTAGTCGGCGCGGTCACGGCCGAGCGGCGTACCGCGCGCGCCGAGCTTCAAACGGTGTTGCAGCAGACGAAGGAATCGGCGGAGACGCTTCAGGCCGCGTTTCTCTCCGAGAAGCTTCCGCAGCGCGCGGGACTGCGCTGCGACGCGCTTTACATCGCGGCGGAGCGCGAAACGCTCATCGGCGGCGACTGGTACGACGCGTTCGATCTGCCCGACGGGCGAATCGCCTTTTCGATCGGCGACGTAACCGGTCATGGAATCGACGCCGCGGCGGCTGCCGCGCGCTTTCGGCGCAGCATCTACGCAGCCGCATTCGAAACCGAAGATCCCGCGCAAGTGCTGGCGGAGGTCGACCGCGTTCGAGGTGAGAGCCCGACCGATCAGGCCACTGTCCTGTTCGCTACCATCAGCGCGAATCTCTCGGAGCTACGCTACGCGAGCGCAGGACATCCGCCGCCGGTCGTTGCCGATCCGCGCAGCGGCGCGCGTTTTCTCGAATACGGAAGCCTGCCGTTCGGATGCGGAGTCCCTGTCGCGGCGAAAACGCACCCCGTCACCCTCGAACCCGGCGCGGTGGTTCTCTTCTACACCGACGGCCTCGTCGAGTTCGACCGCGACGTCCAACGCCGCGAACGCGCCCTGTTAGCGGCCGTGACCCGGTTGACGGAGCATCCTACTATGGAACGCCCCGCGGCGTACATCCAGCACAGCGTCATGGGGTCGGCGCGACCGTCTGACGATACCGTGCTTTTGGTCGTTCAGATCAGCGGCGCCTCGGCGTAGGCGGCGCGGTCTTGCTCGTCTAAGGTGCAGAGCGCGGGCGGCGCGAAAAGCGCTCGTGTGACGCGTGAACGTTTTTTGGGCGCCTGGCATCTCGTCTCGTCGGAATGGGACGACGCAAACGGCGCAGTTATCTCGCCGCTTGGGGAACATCCGGCGGGGCAGCTCATCTACGACTCGTCGGGAGCCGTTTCGGCGCAGTTGATGCGCCGCCATCAGCCGTGCTTTCAGGATGACGATTGGCGAAAAGCCACCGACGAGGAGAAGGCCGCAACCTGGACCGGTTACTTTGCCTACTTCGGAGCCTTCACGGTTGACGAAGATGCCGGCACGGTCACGCATCACGTCGAGGGCAGCTCGTTTCCCAATCTCGTCGGCACGCAGCAAGTGCGTCACTATTCCTTCCAGAAAGATCGCCTCTCCTTGGAAGCGCGCACGCCATGGGGGCGCGTAATTCTCGATTGGGAGAGAATGCAATGAACGCGGCGCTGCGCACACTGCTTTTCGGCACTGCTCTTCCGGCGTTGGTCGCAGCGGCGCCACCGAACAACGGTCCGGCGTTACAGAACCTGATCCGCCAGCGCGTTCGCTACGTGTTCGTTATCTATCAGGAAAACCGATCGTTCGATCACTACTTCGGCACCTTTCCAGGCGCGAACGGCATCTACTCGCCGGAAGCCGGCGCACACGGCCTCGCGCAGTATAACCCGCTCGCCAAGCGCAACACGCAGGCGTTTCGCATCGTCGCGCCCGAGGTCGGCCTGCTGAACAACGCGCGCACGATCGTCGATGCCGGCATCCACGGCAACGCGATGGACGGCTTCGTCGGCGCGCAGGCCGCGTGGGCTCAAGCGCTGCCGCCGCCGGCTAAGAAAGTGCTCGGCATGACCGACCCCGCCGACGCCGCGTCGGTCGGCGACGAGGCGATGGCGCACGTAGATTGCGATACGATCCCCTATCTCTGGACGTACGCGAGCCGCTTCGCGCTCTACGACTCATTCTTCCAAGGCGCGCGGGCGCCGTCGGCGCCGAGCAACGTCGAGATCATCGCGGCGCAGAACGGCGAGACGGAGTACAAACGCTACGGCGCCGCCGGTCCTCCCTACACGCAACAGCCCGTCGGCACCGCCGGGCGCGGCGTGCCGATGTGGGTCGATCTCGATCCCGCGTGGGGTCCGTACAACGCCGTCGAGCAGAGCAAGGAGCGGCAGGTCGATCAGACCTATGCCAACGTGCTGCTCAACCTCGAAGGCGCGCAAGCCGGCAAGGTGACGAACTACACGCAAGACATCGGCGACGACATCGCCTTCCTGCGCGGCCAGGGCGACTCGCCCGTCAACTGGACGTGGTATGAGCAAGGCTACGCCAATCCAGCCGATCCGCAGCGCGTCACGCTCGTCACGCACCATCTCGCGCCGCACTATTTCGGCTACGTCGCGAACAATCCGACGATGGACCGCCACATCGCCGACATCACGCAGTTTGCCACCGACGTTCAAGGCGGGAAGCTCGGCGACGGCGGACTCTTCTATCTCAAAGGCGGATTCGGCAGCAATCAGGCGCTCAAGCCCCCTAACGCCGCGCCGCATACGTATCTCGGTGACGACGATCATCCCGGCGAATCCGATTCGCAGGTCGCCGAAGCCGACGTCGCCGCGCTCGTCAACACGATCGCGCGCAGCAAATACTGGGACCAGTCTGCGATCGTGATCACCTGGGACGATCCGGGCGGCTTCTGGGATCACGTCCCGCCACCGCAGTGGCTGATCTGTCCCGACGGCAATCCGTGCGGCGACGGCCAGCGCGTGCCGTTGCTGCTGATCTCGCCCTACGCGCAGACCGGCGTCGTGCACGAGTACGACGATCAGGCGTCGGTGATCAAGTTCGTCGAGCATCTCTTCGGGCGCACGCCGCTCGCGCAGCTTCCCGACGAGGCGCGCTACATGCCGTTCGGTCCGCGCGACGCCACCGACGAAACAGGCGATCTCTCGGGCGGCTTCGACGAAGCGCGGCTGCGCGACGAGAAGCCGCCGATCTCAGCCGGCGCGGCCGTCATTCCCGACGACGTCGTCGGCACGATACCGAGCCCGTGGTCGTGCCAGTCGATCGGCGTTCAGCCCGTTCCGCCACCGCCCGGAACGTCGGACGCGCCGCCGCCGGGCTTCAACCCGCGCGTCTTGGTCGTTCCGTTGCCGACGCCGCGCACGTAACGGCCATGCGCGTGTTATTCGTCGTCGCCGGGATGGCCGGATATCTCGGCCTAGCGATTTATGGCTTCGGCGGGTTCGCGGCCTTTTTTGCGCAACCCGCGCTCATCGCGCTTGCCCTCGCCCTTCTCGTCATCACGGTGGCCGCCACTTTTGCCGGCGGCGAACTCTCGACCGGGGAGCGCGAGGATCGCTCGAACCGCTGGGTGCTCATCCCGCTTACGATCATCGGATTTGCGCTCGGATTCGTTCCTGCCTATACCGATCGCATCGGCTTTCTAACGATCGATGGCGACGCGATACGCTGGTTGGGCGTGGTGCTCTTCGCGATCGGCGGCGCGCTTCGGATCTGGCCGATCTACGTGCTCGGCAATCGCTTCAGCGGACTCGTCGCAATCCAGCAGGGCCATCAGCTCGTCACGACCGGTGTCTACGGCGCGATCCGCAACCCGAGCTACGCGGGATTGCTCCTCAACTGCATCGGATGGAGCCTCGCCTTTCGCTCGGGCGTGGGCTTAATCATGACCGCGCTGCTCGTCCCGCCGCTGCTGAGCCGCATTCGCTCCGAAGAAGCGCTGCTGGCGTCGCACTTCGGCGCCGAGTACGACGCGTATCGCAAACACACGTCGCGGTTGATTCCCGGAATCTACTAGACCGCAAAAGAGGCGGCCGCCGCTCCGTCGAAACGCCCCGGCGTGGCCTTCTTCGATCGCGCCAACTCGATCGCGAAACCAGGCTTCAATCGGTGGCTCGTGCCGCCGGCCGCGCTCTGCATCCATCTCTGCATCGGCGAGGCCTACGCGTTTAGCGTCTTCACCAAGCCGATGGCGCAAGCGATCGGCGTCACCGCGCCGTTATCCGGCGTCGACTGGAGCGTGCCGCAGCTCGGCTGGATCTTCAGCCTCGCGATCGCGATCCTGGGGCTCTCGGCGGCGTTCGGCGGCAAGTGGGTCGAACGCGCCGGTCCGCGCGCCGCGATGTTCTTCGCCGCATCGTGTTTTAGTCTCGGACTCATCGTCGCCGCGCTGGGGGTCAACTGGCACCTGCTTGGGCTCGTCTATCTCGGCTACGGCGTCATCGGCGGCTGTGGTCTGGGCATCGGCTACATCTCACCGGTCTCCACGCTCATCAAGTGGTTCCCCGACCGCCCCGGACTCGCGACCGGAACGGCGATCATGGGCTTCGGCGGCGGCGCGCTGATCGGCGCGCCGTTATCGGTATTGTTGATGAAGCATTTTGCGAACGCCAACGGTACGGGCGTGGCGCAGACGATGGCCGTGCTCGCCGTCCTCTACTTCATTTGGATGTGCGTCGGCTCCGTGATCGTACGGCTGCCGCCCGACGGCTGGCGTCCCACAGGGTACGTGCCTCCCACCGCTTCGCAGGCCATGATCACAAACAAGAACGTCGTGCTCGAGTCCGCGCTGCGCACGCCGCAGTTCTATCTGCTCTGGGCGGTGCTCTGCCTAAACGTCACCGCCGGAATCGGCGTGCTCGGCCAGGCCTCGCTGATGATTCAAGAGATGTTCGGCGTCACGGCGATCGCCGCGGCCGGCTTCGTTGGACTATTGAGCATCTTCAACATGGGCGGCCGGATATTCTGGGCGTCGCTCTCCGATTTCATCGGCCGCAAGATGACGTACGCGATCTTCTTCATCCTCGGCGCGG
Source organism: Candidatus Cybelea sp. (assembly GCA_036732685.1). Classification (GTDB taxonomy): domain Bacteria; phylum Vulcanimicrobiota; class Vulcanimicrobiia; order Vulcanimicrobiales; family Vulcanimicrobiaceae; genus Cybelea. Next base: position 48,928 of record DAINBY010000008.1, read on the forward strand.
TGCTCTATTTCTTGGTTCCGACGTTTGGACACATGCACGCGCTCGCGCTCTTCGTGCTCGCGTTTCTCGTGATCCTCAGCATGTACGGCGGCGGCTTCGCGACGATTCCGGCCTACCTGCGCGATCTCTACGGCACGGTCAACGTCGGCGCGATTCACGGGGCACTGCTAACGGCGTGGTCGGTCGCCGGCGTCGCGGGGCCGGTGCTCGTGAACTACATTCGAGAGTACCAGATCGATCACGGCGTCGCCAAAGCCGACGCGTATTCGATAACGATGTACATCATGGCGGCACTCTTAGTCGTCGGACTGCTCTGCAATCTCGCCGTTCGGCCGGTGCACGAGCGACATCACCTCGAAGAACAGCCGGTAACGACGTAAGGAACGAACGATGGATCGACTCGAAGAGCAGATGCGCCCCTCCGACAGCAGCACGACGATGCTCGTGCTCGCGTGGCTCTGGGTCGGCATTCCGCTCGCGTGGGGCGTCGCGGTCACGATTCAAAACGCGCTCAAGCTCTTCGAATAGCACGGCGCGCCGGCAGTTGGTCGCGAACCTCTCCGATCGTTTCTCTGAGGCACTTGGCTACGCCAATCAGGTGCATCGCCTTCAAACGCGCAAGGGAACCAAGATTCCCTATGTGAGCCATCTTCTCGCGGTCGCGAGCATCGTTTTGGAACGCGGCGGCGACGAGGACGAAGCGATTGCTGCGCTACTGCACGACGCGCCGGAGGATTGCGGCGGCCGTCCTATACTCGAGCAGATACGCAAGCAATTCGGCGATCGTGTTGCAGAGATCGTCGAAGGATGCTCCGACTCACTGGAGAGCGATCCGCTCGTAAAGGAAGCCTGGCGCCCGCGCAAAGAGCGCTACCATGCTCACGTTCGCGAAACAGCTAACCTCTCAGTGCTGCTGGTCAGCGCCGCGGATAAGCTTCACAATGCTCGCTCCATGCTCTCCGACCGGCAGCGCCTGGGACCCACCCTTTGGGAGCGCTTCAAGGGCGGCCGGGACGGGACGATTTGGAACTTCGAGGTATTGCTCGAGGTCTATGCCGCTTCAACCGACGATCGCGTGCGAGCAATCGCCGCTGAACTGGCCCCCGTCGTAGCGGCGCTAGCGGAACTTAGCTGACCTACGGCGTTAGTTCGTAGACGGCGCCTTTGCTCTTAGCGCCGCCGGCAGACGCTGCGCCGTAGAGCTTACCGTTGACGGCGATCGGGCTCGAGCGCGGCGTGCTGCCCTCGCGGATCGCAAACGTGTGCACCACCTGGAACGTACCGTCAGGTTTCACCTCAAAGATCGTCCCCTGATTTTTCGATCCCGCTTTTGGCGCCGTTCCGTAGAGTGCGCCGTTCAGCACGGCGAGCCCGGAGACCGGAGAACTTCCGTCATTATGACTCAAGCTGTGAACGATGCTTTCGCTGCCGTCCTTTTTTACTTCGAAGATGGTGCCGCAGCAACTCGCACCGCCGATGCGCGTCGTACCGTAGAGCGCGCCGTTGAGAGCGGCGAGCTTGCTCTCCGGACCTGAGCCGTCCGTATTGCTGCCGATGCCACCCCCGAAACTATGCAGCACGCGCTCCTTGCCGTCGGAAGCAATCTCGAAAACGGTTCCGTGGTTGTTGGTGCCGCCCAAAATCGTCGTCCCGTACAAGTGGCTATCCAAGAGCTCCAGCCCGGCGTACGGGTTTGCCCCATCGGAGCCGCCGGTGAAGCTATGCAAGACATGCTGTTGGCCGTCGGGGGTCACCGAAAAGACGGTGCCGAGATTATGGGCACCACCGTTCTCCGTTGTGCCGTAAAAAGTGCCGAAGACGTCGACCAGATCGCCGCGCGGGTCGGCGCCGTTGCTTCCGTTGAAGCTGAAGATCACGTGGAGCGTTCCGTCCGGTTTGATCTCATAGATCGTGCCGTGACCCGATGAACCGCCGCCGAACGTCGTGCCGTACAACGCGTGCCCGCGATGAATCAGCCCGGCCAACGGCGAGGAACCGTCGCCATAGCTGCCCGTAAAGCTGTGCAGCACCTTTTCGGTGCCGTCGGCCTCGATGACGAAGACGCATCCGCGGTCAGACTTGCCGCCGGAATAGGTCGTGCCGTAGAGCTTGCCATTTACCGCGACGAGGCGCGCCTCCGGCTTGACGCCGTCCCCCAAGCTTTGGAAACTGTAGATCAGGCGATACGTAGCGGCCTCGGTTCGCGCTTGCGTAGCCGACGCTCCGGCGGCGAATGGCGTCACTGCGCTTTGGTGCGCGCAGTCCGTAAGCAGCGCGGCAGTCAAGAGCGAGGCAACATACGCGCCGTTCAATAAAGTTGGCCTCATCGCGATGCTACCGGTAAGCGTTCGTTGCCGGCGTCGATTGGATGCGCGACGATGCGATAGTCAAACTCGATGTTCGAGCGCCCGCGCTCGGTCTCGCGCACTTGAAACCCCAACGGGGTCTTCATGCTGACGTAAAGGCCGCGCGTATCGCCCAGCGGGGTGAGAAAGACGTAATACCACCGGCGATCCATCATCGAAGCGAAGGCTGAATCGAACCGTACCTCGGCGACCCCGCCGTTCATCCGCGCCGTTCCGACGTCTTCGATCGTCGCAGTTGCCGATTCCGCGGCATAGGCAAGTACGCGCTGTCCGCGATCGTTGCGGTGCGTCGACCGCAGCGCCGTGCCGCCGTCGATCGTGCCGGTGCACGAGAGGTTCGCGTTCGAGTCGATCGAGCAGTGGCCGCCGTTCACCGAATTATATCCCTGAAAGATCGCGGTATTGTGGCTGTCGGCGATAGAAACCAATGCAAAGGTGCCGGAACCCTTCGAGTCGGCGGTCACCCCGACGCCCTTATCGTTGAATCCGTGAACGCCCGATGCCGCTTTTGCAAGCGAGACGCCGACGACGCCGTTGCCGTTGGACGACTTTCCGAAGACGCCGTCGGCCAAGCCCGTCGTTCCCGTGCTCAGACCCCGCACGCCGGCCTTACCGCTGGTCGACGTGGTGACGCCCACCACACCGTCGGTCGGGGCGATACCCCAAACGCCCCAGGCTCCGCCGCCGGTCGAGCTGCCGCCGACGCACGCCGTGCCGCTGCTGCAATGATAGATCTTGCCGGCATCCGGATTCGGACGTTCGGCGCGTACGATCCCGAAGCTCGAAACTGCCACCGCCGCTCCTACAGCGACCATCCCAAGGATTGCACGGCTGCGCCGCAGTGATTCAAACATTGCGTTTCCTCCTGTATGAGTCTTCAGCATGACTCGGTCGCCATCCCGGGAAAAGTGCCGATTATGATTCGCGATGCCGGCCTCGTCATCGGCGCGATGTGGGTGGCATTCGTGGCCTTTTGGATCTTCGAAGCGACGCGCGCGAAGCGCGCCGCGCGTGGCTCGGCGCTGCCGAGTCTCGTTCGAGCGCTCGTGCTCATCGCGATCTTCCTCCTGATTCGAATATCGTTCGGGATGCATCTTTTGCGGGGTTTGCCTGGGCCGATCCACGCGAGTCCGATCGTGGCGATTACGGGGGCGGCCGTCTGCGCACTGGGGATCGGCGTTGCGATGTGGGCGCGCGTCTATTTGGGACGCAACTGGGGCATGCCGATGTCGCTGCGCGAAGGCCACGAGCTCGTTACAACCGGCCCGTATGCTCTGGTGCGCCATCCGATTTACAGCGGCATTCTGATCGCACTGGTGGGAACCGCCGCCGTGCAAGCGCGCTGGCAAAGCGTCGTGCTGCTCGTCTTTTTCTTCGCATACTTCATCTACGCCGCCAAGGTCGAAGAGCGAACGATGCGCGAGCAGTTTCCGGTCGAGTATCCGGCCTACGTGCGCCGCACGAGGATGCTGATTCCGTTCGTGCTCTGAGCTCGGCCCGGAAAAACCGCCCTTCGACGCGTTTCGCTGAGGATTCTCAAGCGAAGCCCTTGTAGTTACGCGGGGTTTACCGTGGCGCGGCCTCGCGAGCGCGTGTTAGTGTGATGCCATGTATTATCGCATCGCCGTGATCGGCTTCGTAACGACCCTCGTCGCCACCGGTTGCGGCCAGTCCGTCGCGCCGTATGGCGGCGATCGAGCTGCGGCGCTTCGTTCGGACACCGGGTCGGGCTACATTGAGACGATCTTGCACAAGTTCACGGCGAGTCCCGACGCCGCGAGTCCGGAAGCGGGCGTCATTCTCGACACGAACGGCGATCTCTATGGCACCACGGTCGCCGGCGGAACTTATCCGAGCTGTCCGGGAGGTTACGGCACGGGGTGCGGCACGGTCTATACGATCGACTCGAGCGGCAAGGAGCGGCTAGTGTACAGTTTCCGCGGCAAGCCCGACGCGAGCGAACCGTTTGCCGGACTGATTCGCCGCAACGGCGTCTTCTACGGCACGACCGCTAGCGGCGGCAACTATAAGCCGTGCTATAGCTACGGCGGTAACGGATGCGGCACGGTATTCAAGATCGATCGCAGCGGCCACGAGAGCCTGCTCTACCAGTTCAAAGGAAACTTTGGAAGCGGCCCGACCGACGGACAAGGCCCCGAGGGTGGCCTAATTGCCGACCCGTCGGGAACCTTCTACGGCACCACGCCGTTCGGCGGTAAAGACGAGTCGGGAACGATCTTCAAGGTCACCAAGGGCGGAAAAGAGAGCGTGCTCTATTCGTTCACCGGATACAGCGACGGCGGCCGGCCATATTCCGGCGTGATTCGCGACGCGTCGGGCAATTTCTACGGCGTGGCCTATTTCGGCGGCAACAGCGCGTGCACGGGCGGATGTGGAACGATCTTCGAGCTCGGCGCGAGCGGCGCACTGACCGTGCTCTATCGCTTCACGGGCGGCAAGGATGGCGGAAATCCGATCGGCGGGATGGTGATGGACGCCTCCGGCAATCTCTACGGCACGGCGCAGAACTACGGCGATCTCAGCTGCAACAAACGCGGCGGCAACCCCGGATGCGGAACCGTCTTTCGGCTCAATCCCAAACACAAGCTCAAGGTGCTGCACGAATTCGCGGGAAGTCCCGACGGCGCGGTGCCGTCGGAGAATCTGATCATCGATGCGAACGCAAACCTCTACGGCACGACGTCGTTCGGCGGCAGTAGCAGTTGCAACGGCGGGTATAGCTGCGGCACGGTCTTCGAAGTCGATGCGCGCGGTCGCGAATCGGTGCTGCATACGTTTGCCAGCGGGTCGAAGGACGGCGAAGTCCCATACGGGCCGGTACGGCGCGATGCCGCCGGTAATCTCTACGGCACGACGGTCAGCGGCGGCCCCGGTCCGTGCAACGGCGGCTGCGGTGTGGTCTTTAAGCTCAGTCCCGGGTCCTAGACAGTCGGCGGCGTAGTCCTCTCTCCTACGCTTTTATTGTAGGAGGGTTGGAAGATGAAGATTTCGCGGTTATTGTGCATTGCCCTGAGCATCGTTGTGGCAACGTGTGCGCTGTACGGATGCACCGCAACGGAACCGCTCACGCCGGTGCCCGGCTCGATGGGTGCGAGCGCCGAACGTCCGAGCCACGTGGTGCCGACACACGCGTATGGGCGCGATCTGCTGTACGTCACCTACGGTGAAGACGTCAACGTCTACACGTATCCGGGCGGGAAGCTGCTAGGTTCGCTCGGCAACGTCGGCGGCAGTCTCTGCTCGGATCGGTACGGCAACGTTTTTGATTCGCAATACTACCAGGACGACGTTCTGGAGTACGCGCACGGCGCCGCCATGCCGAAGGCAACCCTGGAGGACCCCACGTTTGCCGGAGCCTGTTCCGTCGATCCAATAACGGAAAGCGTCGCCGTCACGAGCGGCGGGGGCGTCGTCATCTTTCCTTACACGAAAAAGTACGGTTGGCGGTTTGCCAAGAGTTACGCGATCCCGAACATGCAAGGTGCGAGCTTTTGCGGATACGACGCCAGCGGCAATCTCTTCGCTGATGGCGGCGGCGCCAGCAGTTTCGCGTTTGCGGAGCTGCCCAAGGGCGCAAAGAGCTTTAAAGCCGTCACGCTGAATCAGAGCATTGCGAGAGCGGGCCCGATCCAATGGGATGGGACGTATCTCACGGTTGCCGATTTCGGAGCCGGGTCGACCGCTTCGGCGGTCATCTATCAGTTCAGGATTACCGGCAGCGCCGGGATCGAGGCCGGCTCGACGACGTTATCGGATTCATACGGCGACTCGCCGTATTGGATTCATGGCGATCGTGTGGTCGGTCCCTATCGCCCGCAAAAATACGTTGACGGCGTCGCCATTTGGGCATACCCCGCGGGGGGTTCGCCGCTAAAGAATTTCGCCTCGGGAACCGGGGCCGATGACGTGACCGTTAGTGTCGCGCCAGCACCATGATTGCAGCGCAGATGAAAAACAGGCCGAAGGCGATGTCGAGAGTGTCGATGTTGAGTTGTTTAAGTGATCCAATCATATCTACACTATAAAACGCTCCATCGAACCGAGGAGTTCCAGCGTGCGCGCCCAACCCTAACTTAGGTCAATTAATCTAAGGCAAAATCGGAGAGGGCGCGGTTTACGCGCCCTCGGCTGCCCTACGAATCTCGTTGATGTCGAGCTTCTTCATCTGCAGCAGCGCGTTCATGGCGCGCTCGCGCTTTGCGGGATCGTCGTGGCCCACATACTCGCTCAAACCTTGCGGAACGATGTTCCACGCGAAGCCGAACTTGTCGCGCAGCCAGCCGCATTGAAGGATTTGGCCGCCATCGGCTAAGCGATCCCAGACGACATCGAGCTCGCCTTGCGTCTCGCAGGTGACGAAGAGCGCGATGCCGCCGCGCGGCGGAACGTCGGACTCCGGTCCTTCGTTCACCGCGCCGCCGTTGAGCGCCATGAACTCTTGTCCCTCGAGCGTGAACTCGATCATCATCGCCATCCCCTTCTCACCGGGGCCGCTGTCGCCGTAGGGAATGACTTTGTCGATCTTTGAGTCTTTGAAAATCGAGACGTAGAAGTCGGCCGCCTCCTCGCCCTCGCTGTTGAACCAAAGCAGCGGCGTGATCTTTTGTTCCGTGCGTACCATGGTCTGGTTGCTTCCTCTCTTCCGTCGCGTGGGTTACAATCGCTCGAGTAACGATTCGTCGTCGAGGCGCGCGAGTTCTTCAGAGACGCGCGGCCGCACGCGGGCCGCGAGTTGCGCGGCGATTTCGCTGCGACGACTCCTCTGCAGCGCGTCGCGCCGCTCGAGAAAGCGTTTGACCAGGCCGCGCTCTTCGCCGGTGAGATAGACGGTGGGCGAATATGCCGGCTCTTCCCCTCGTCGAACGAGATCGCGCGGCACCGCGAGGCGCGCGTCGCGCACGACGATCGTGCCGGCGGCGAGATCGCCGAGACGCTTGTTCTCGGGTGAGATCAGCGCGCTGATTGCAGCTAGGATGTAGTAGCCGACGATCCACTCGCCGACTCGAATGAGGTTGCGGATCAGCGAGGCGCCAAAGTCGACCGGATAGCCGCCGTCGCGTACCACGCGTAAACCGAGGAGCTTCTTGCCGGGAGTCTGACCGTTCCACGCCGCCTCGAAGACGATGAAGTAGCCGAAAAAGACGACGAAGACGATCGATACGATGAGTGCGATCGCGAGGCTCGTGGCGAGCTGATCGGAGATCGCCGACGGGCCATGCCGAGCCGCCTGCAGACGCGAGCCGGCGAGAATCAGTCCAGCGAAGATCGCAGCGATGATGAGGATTTGAATCGCTTGGTCGACCATGACCGCGAGGAAGCGACTCCCCAAGCCGGCGAGCTCATAGTGAAATGCAATGCTTTCGGGCGTCCGAACCTCAAGCGTCCGATCCATAGTAGCTAGGCTCGTAGGTTCGACGGCGGCGCGCCGCCAACTTTTCAGCCGTTGAATCAAAGCACGTTCGTATCGCGCCGCTCGGGTACGTGGGAGGAGCTCGATCGACTCCTGCGGCGCGGTGCCCGGCGCCTGGACCCGGAGCAGATTGCGGAACTTGGCCGGCTCTACCGCGCGACGACGAGCGACCTCGCCTACGCGCAAGGGCGTGGATACGATACCGCGCTGCTCGAGTATTTGAACCGGTGCGTCGCGCGCGCCCACGCCCAAGTCTACGCGAGGGCGCCCGAAAGCGGCCTGCAACGCATCACGGATTTCTACACGAGCGCCTTTCCGCAAGAGTTTCGGCGCTCGCTGCCCTTCTTTACCATCTGCACCGCACTCACGGTTGCCTGTGCGGTCGTCGCCTACGTGCTCGTGCGCACGCATCCAAACGACGCCTACGCGCTGCTGCCGAAGTTCCTCGTCTCGGAGAAGATCCGCAAGAGCCTGCACGATTCGAATTTTGCCGTCGACCCCGGCTTCGCGCCGGCAATGTCCGCGGCGATCATTACGAACAACATCAAGGTCGCCATCATCGCCTTCGCCGGCTGCGTAACGCTCGGTGCGGTCACCGTTTACATCGTCGCGACGAACGGCTTGATGCTCGGCGGCATGGGCGCGCTCTTCACCAATGCGGGATTCGGCAGCGACTTCTGGGCCACGATTGCGCCGCACGGCGTAATCGAGCTGACCGCCATCCAGATCGCGGCGGCGGCCGGCCTGCTGATTGCGGCGGCGATGGTCTATCCGGGGCGCATACGGCGGCGCGATCTGATCGTCGCCAACGCGCGTCGCGCCGGAACGCTGATTCTCGGCGTTGCATCGATGCTGGTCGTCGCAGGTACGATCGAAGCCTTCGTCTCACCGCGGCGGTTGCCGGAATCGCTGCGCATCGCGATCGGCTTGTTCACCGCAGTAGTGATGATCCTCTACTTCGCCGGCGCCGGACGGCAACCGCCGGAGGAGGTGAAAGCGCCGGACTAGTCCGCGATCAGCGCCTCGGCGCGGCGCCGCACCTCGGGCGGAAATGGGCTGGAGCGGCGGTTCGCGCGATCCATGTGGACGGCGATCAGCTCGCAGACCGCGCTGACTTCGTCGCGCTGCGTGTCGCGCATCTCGTGCACGAACGTCATCTTCCGCTCGCCGATGCTCAGGATGTGCGAGCGAATCTCGACGGTATCACCGGGGAAGAGCTCGCGCCTGTAGGTGATGTTTTGCTGCACGCCCGCGACGCCGCTTTGCGTCTCTCGCATATAGCTTGCGGTGATGCCGATCTCCGCGAATAAGTTCCACGTCGCCTCGTCGAACTTCCCGACGTAGTACATGACGTTCATGTGACCCATATGATCGCAGTGCCACGGATGCACGACTCCGCGATAGGTCGGGATCGTTTTCACAGTAGCCCGCGGCGTTTCACGCGCAAGTATTCGTCGATCAGTGCGGTGGTCAGTTTCTTGGCCGGGACGTCGATGACGATGACGCCGGCGCGTTCGAGCATCGCTTTGGCGAGGCGCCGTTCATTCGCGAGACCGACCGCCACATTGGCGCGGTAGGCGGCCGCTACCGAGTGCGGTTCCTCCGCGAGCGCGTCGCTCACGGCGGCATCGTTCATGAAGACGCAGATCAGCAGGTGATGCCGTGCCAGCGAACCGACCTCGGCCATGACCGAGGCTTGCGCGAGCGGATCGATGACGTCGGTAAGAAAGACGATCAGCGAGCGTTTGTGCAAGTGATGCCGCAGGTGCGCAAACGCACGCGCGTAGTTCGATTCCTCGAAGCGCGGCTCGAGTCCGTAGAGCAGGTCGGTAAGGTGCGCGATCGACGACCGCGTCGAGCGCGGAGCGCTTGCAGCGACGATCTCGTGCGCGAAGGCGACGAGGCCGACGCGGTCGCTCGCCAGCCCGGCAATCGTTGCGAGCGAGAGCGCCGCGGTAACCGCATAATCGAGTTTGCGACCCGTGTCGATGCGCGGCGTCATCAGGCGTCCGCAATCGAGCAAGAGCATCACGTTTTGGCTGCGCTCCACTTCGTGCTGCGCGACCATGAGTTTCCCGCGGCGCGCGGTCGCCTTCCAGTCGATCCGGCGGAACGCGTCGCCGTCGCTCCATTCGCGCAGCGATTCGAACTCGGTCCCGGAGCCGCGCAGTTTCATGCGACGCAATCCGGCTTCGATCGTGCGGTTGCGCAGATGCAGCTTGCCGTAGCGCTCGACCGCGGCGAGGTCGGGAAAGACGCGGATCGGCTGCGGCGCCGGGATGCGCAGGCGCCGGCGGATGAGGCCGAGTGCATTTTCGTACCACACGTAGAGCGTTGCGAGCGAATCAGCGCCGCGGAACATTGGCGTAACGGGGCGCTCGATCGTCGCACGACTCTGCGATGCAACGTCTGCGACGAGCTCGTCGATTTCATACCGCAGCGTGTGCGCCGGCGTTTCGACGATCCCCACGCGTATCGCACGGCCGGAGCGGTTCTCGACGCTATACTCGATGCTGGTACGAATGCCGAGCGCAAAATGCTCCGGCGGCGTACGCGTCACGTGCAGCGACGACCTCGGTGGCCCGAGGATCGCGTCGGCGATCGTCGCGATTGCGAGCGCGGCGGCGAGTACGATCGCAAACGGAACGAAGAGCGCAACCCCCGGCGAGAGTGCGAGGAGCAACGCGATCGTCGCGAGCACCCACAAGAAGCGCGCGGTCACCCAGGCGGGCAGCCACAACCTAGACACCGGACAGATTTTCGCCGCGGGGGACGGGGATTGCGGCGAGCACGTCGCGCAGAATGGCGTGCGCGGAGATCCCTTCGATTTCGGCGTCGGGTGCCACGATCAAGCGATGCGGAATGACGAAATCGGCGACGTCTTTTACGTCGTCGGGCGTCGCGAAGTCGCGGCCGGCAATTGCGGCGGCGGCCTGCGAGGCGACGAGCAGTTGAATTCCGGCGCGCGGTGAGGCGCCCAGCGACAGGCGCGGGTGCGAACGCGTCGCGGCAACGATGCGATAGGCGTACTCACGCAGACCGTCCGAGAGATGCGCGCGGCGCACGGCGTCCTGCGCTTCGATTACCTCGGCGGCGTTGGTAATCGGCTCGACGTGCGACGCTTCGAGCATGCGCGCGTCGAAGCCGGCGGCGGTGCGCGCGAGCAGTTCGAGTTCCTGCGCCTCTTGCGGATACGTCGATTCGACCTTGACCATGAAGCGGTCGAGCTGCGCTTCGGGAAGCGGATAGGTTCCTTCGTATTCGATCGGATTCTGCGTCGCGGCGAGCAAGAACGGCTGCGGCAGCGGATACGGCACGCCGTCGATCGTGACGCGCCCTTCCTCCATCGCTTCGAGCAGCGCCGACTGCGTCTTGGGCGGCGTGCGGTTGATTTCGTCGGCGAGCACGACGTTTGCGACGATGGGGCCGGTGCGCGTGGTGAACTGCGCCGTCTGCGGATTGAAGACGGTCGTGCCGACGACGTCGGATGGCATCAAATCGGGTGTGAAGGCGATGCGCCGAAACTCTAGGCCTAGCAGCAGCGCGAGCGCCCGTACGGCGAGCGTCTTGCCGGTGCCGGGCACGCCTTCGATCAGCACGTGGCTGCGTGCGAGCAGCGCGATCGTCAAGCCGAGCGTCAGCCGGTCGGCGCCGACCAAGACGCTTTCCATTCCGGCCTCGAGGCGGCCGGCGAGTTCTTGCACGGAGGTCTTCACGCGTGCTCCTTTCGCACCCGGTAATCGTCGATTGCCCGCGCCACCACCTGGTGGTCGCCCGGACGACGGCGCGATCGGCGCATCAGCTCGGCGACCGCGGTAATATAGTGCGACGAGTCGCGCTCGTCGGCCAGCTCGGGAAGATAGGGGGGCGCAAACGGGACGTTCGCGCCGATCAGGGCGATGAGCGCGAGCCCAACGACGATCCAGACTGCGGCTCGGACGGGACCTGGGAGCACGCCCCAGATCGTCGGGTTCTCGCTGTAGCCGTGCGCGTATTCGTCGAAGGCGACGACGCCATTGCCCGCGATGACGTTATAGGCGAAGCGCACGTTGTCGGCGTTGCGCACTTCTGCATTCCCGAATAGTTTGGGTGCGGTAATCGCGATCACTTCGCCGCGACCGAGACGATACCAAACCGCGACGATTCCCTGCGCCTTGGCAAGCAGCGGGATGCCGTGCGCGTCCTTAAAAGGAAAAACCGTGTCGATCGATCCGCGGACGCGCGAGATTCCTTCGGTGTAGGCGTTTCGCGCCAGCGGAATCGCATCGCCCCGGTAGGGCGCAATCACCGAGGTACCTACGCCGGGTGTGATGTCTTGCGACCCGGCAAACAGCGCGTCGATCACGACGAGGCGACCGCCCTTGGTCACGAAGCGGCGTAGCAGCTCCGAGCCGTACTTGTCGAAGCCCGGAGCGTTAGGTTCGTCTTCGTAGCCGGTAATCACGAGCGTCTTGATCGACGGATCCAAATAGGCGATCGCGCGCTCGAAGCGCCGTGCCGTCACGCCGGCGCTCTGCAGCACTTCGTAGAGTGCCTGGTAGCCGTTCGGCCCCGTATCGTAAGTGGAGAAGTACGACGGGCGCTCTCGTTGCGCGATCGTGGTGCGCTCGTAGGTCAGCAGCGCGAGCAACGCGACGCAAGCGATGACGACCGCGAGCTCGCGCCGGCGCGTCATGCGTGGCCCGAGAGCGTATCGAAAGCGCTAACCGCGCGCTGCCAGTGTGATGCTTCGACGGGGCGCTCGGCGTAGGCACGTTGCACGAATGCCGACGCTACCGCATCGAATGGCGCAAGCAGCGAAACGTTGTGAGCGCGGAGGCTGCGACGTAGATCGCCGACCGTTGCGCTCGACGTGGCGTCGACGGCACCCTGGCGATCGAGCAGCGCGACCGTTGCGGCGAAGAGTAACAACGCGGCGGAGCCGTAATCGCCGACTGCCGCAGTGGCGCACGCCCGATTATAGAGGGCGAGCGGCGACGGCAGATCCTCGAGCGCCGACGTCCGCACGCGCGACCGCGATCGCGCGAGCTGCCAGCCCATCGCCAGACGTACGACGATGTAGAGTAAGAGCAGGCCCATCACGACCAGCAGCACGTCGCCGATATCGGCAGCCGCTGCGCGGCCGACGCGTGCGTGGCCGAAGAGTGCCTCCCAGAAACGATGCCAGCGTTCGGCGATCCAATCCCACGCGCGCATCCACCACGATTCGCCGGCGACGCTCGCCGGGGGCTTCGACAACCGGTACCGGCCCGCAACGGCGAGCTCGCGTTGCACGAGTGCGTGCAGATCCGCAACGGCCGGCGCGGCACTCGCAGGTGCGCGTGGTCCGGCGTTAAGACGAGCGAGAGAGTGCGCGGGGTTTGCGTGCAGCCAACGCTGCGTCAACACCTCTCGCGACGGCGCCGCGAGCGCGAGCGCAAAGGTGGCAGCGACGATCACGCGGGTTGGGTGGCGCCGAGATGCTCGAGGCTCGACTCCAAATCGTACCCCTCGCGCCGTATGCGCACGTCGAAGTAGTAGATAGCGAAGAGCACGACCGCAAACGGATTGATCACGGCGGTGGGGAGCGTTTGAACGACTGCCTCCAGGAGCGGCCAATGGACGAATGCCGCAAAGATGCTCAGCAAGCTGAAGATCGACGACGCACCCAAGATGATCGCGCCGGTCGCAAGTGAGAAAAGCACCGCGCGCCAAAACTCGGCGCGGTTAAAGACGCGCGAAAAGCCGAGCAGCAGCGCCGCGACCGGGTTTTGGTCCTCAATGACGACGGCGTACATCGCAAACCCAAGCGCGACGAGCAACGGCGCCAGCAGCGGCAGCATCAGAAAGAATACGCCGAGGAACGCAACCACCCCGACGATCACGGCAATCGCCGGGAGAGTCGTCGTGATCGCCATCGTAATGAAGACGATTGCGATCGCAACGACGATCGCGGCGACGTACCATCCCATGATGACGAGAAACTCGAGGCCCAGCAGCCCTAGAATCTGCAGCCAACGACGAATTACGACCTCGTAGCAGGCGCGAAACTCCACCGGGCGAGCGCGGTAGAGCCGCGCGACCCCGACCGCAACGGCGTTCATCACGAAGGGTGAGAGCAGGTAGGCCACGAGCATGACTACGATGAAGGCCGCGACGCCTGCAGGCGAATCGAAGAGCGTCGGAATATGCCCGACACGCGCGACTTGCGGATTCTGCAAGACCCGGAACATCACGTCCATCTCCGGTCCCGAACCCAGCGCGATGATATATTGCAAGATCGCAAACGGCACGACCAAGACCATGACGATCGCCGCGAACGGCACGAAGTTCCGCAAATACAGGGTGACGGCGCGATCGAAGATCTCGCCGAATCCCAGGGGTCGCAGCTCCATTGCCGGCCGGGTTCTTGGCAGCTTACGCGAACACCCCCGAGCGACCGTTCACGCGCGTCCACGCCCCGATCTGAAGCGGCAAGAAGAGATGACCGCCGGCGGCGAGCGTTTCGCGCTCCAGGCGTTGCGCGAAGCTCTCGGCATTGAGAGCTTCCATGTCGACCGCGTCGTTACATAGCGCGGGCTGCAGCTCGCGGATCGCCGATTCGAAGAACGTGTAACCGAGCGAACCCGGCCCCGCAATAACGCGGAAGTCGCTGCGCATCCCCGGCAGCGGCAACCCCGCTTCGGTAAAAAGATTCACCAGACGCAATCCCATGTCGACGTGCACGCCGGAGTCGCGCATGGTCTCGACCGACCAGCGCGCGAAGCGGCGATAGAGCGGCACGTGCGGCCAGTCGGAGGTTTGCGACCACAGCATCGAATCGTAGTGCCACTCCTGGAAGACGATGCGGCCGCCGTCGTGGACGAAACCGGCAGCCAGACGAATCGCCTGCGCCGGATCGCGTTCGCGCATCAGAAAGAATCGGCCGACGACCGCGTCGACGGGCGCCTCTAGATGCAAATTCGCAAGCTCGCCGACGCGAAATTCGATGCCCTCGAAACCCTCGGCTTCGGCGCGAGCGCATGCGCGATCGACGTTGGCCAGCTCGGCGTCGAGCCCGATCACCATCCCCGCGCGTCCAACCCGTTCGGCGACCAGCAGGGCGAGGTCGGGGAGGTCGGCGCCGAGCACCAGGACGCGCATGCCGGGGGTAATGCCCGCGCAGGCCAGCAGTTCTTCGGTCAGCGGTTGGGCGAAGGCCGCCTCGACGGCGGGTCTGTGTTCGATTCTCATGCACCCATTCTCGCCTTCGGCGCCGCCGGGGACCACGAAGATACTCACATTTTCGCCACGAACGATGGCTCGTACCGTGGCTGAGCCGCTCGGAGAGGTCCTGCGCTCGCTTCGTTCCGCCGCTCTGCTCTCGCAAGAAGCACTCGCGGAGCGCTCTGGACTCTCCACGCGCACGGTCAGCGATATCGAAACGGGCTCGGCGCGGACCCCGCGCCTGATCACCGTGATGCTCCTCGCCGAAGCGCTCGGACTCTCCGAAGCCGATCGCACGCGTCTGCAGGATGCCGCGCGCAAACCCGCGGCACAACCCCCCGCCCCGGGCTTCGCAGCGAGGACGGTGCTGAAAGCGACGCTCCTGGTCGGCCGGGACGCGGATGTGCAACGGGCCGGCGAACTCGTTGCGCGCGAGGAGGTGCGGCTCGTCACCCTCGTTGGGCCGGCGGGGGTCGGCAAGACGAGCCTCGCCACCAGAATCGCCGTCGACCACGCCGGCTCGTTCGAAGACGGGGTCGCGGTTGCGGAGCTTGCACCGATCGCGGAGCCGCCGCTCGTTCCCAATGCGATCGCGCGCGCACTCGGAATCCGCGAATCGGGCGAGATGCCGGAGAGTCAGGCGGTCGCAGCCTATCTGCGCGATCGTACGATGCTGCTCGTGTTGGAGAACCTCGAGCATTTGACGCCCGCGGCCACGTGGATTGGCGCGCTGCTCGCGCAATCGCCGAAGCTCACGATTCTCGCGACGAGCCGCGAGCCGCTCCACTTGCAGGCCGAACGCGTCTTCGCGGTGCGCCCGCTCGACAAAACTTCCGCGGTGAAGCTCTTCGTCGAGCGCGCGCAGATGGTGAAGCCCGACTTTGTGCTCAACGAGGCAAACTCGGCGGCGGTCGAGACGATCGTCGACCATCTCGACGGCTTGCCGCTAGCGATCGAGCTTGCCGCACCGCGTCTGCTCCTGCTTCCGCCGAAGGCGCTCGCGGCGCGGCTCGAACGGCGCCTGCCGCTGCTGGGCGACGGCGCTACCGATCGCCCGCAACGGCAGCAGACGATGCACGGCGCGATTGCCTGGAGCTACGATCTGCTCTCTGAATCCGAGCAGCGGTTGTTCCGGCGACTGGGCGTTCTGCAGGACGGCGGAACGCTCGACGCGGCCGCCGCCGTCGGCGGCGACGAGCGCGACGAACGCTCGATTCTCTTCCGGCTCGCACCGCTCGTCGAGAAGAACATGCTCTGGCTCGCGGAGGATGTCGATGCCGAACCGCGCGTTTCGATGCTCGAAATGCTGCGCGAGTTCGCAAACGAACGGCTCGCCGAAAGCGGCGAGCTGCCCGACGCGCAGCGGCACCACGCCGAGCACATGGTCCAATTCACGGCCGGTGCGGAGCGACAGTTGACGAGTTCGGCGCAAGGCCGCCGGCTCGTGCATTTGGAGCGCGATCATGCCAACCTTCAAGCCGCGCTCGAGTGGGCTGCAGCCAATGCCGAGATCGAGATCGGGTTTCGCCTGCTGAGCGAGCTCTGGCGATTCTGGTGGCTCCACGGGTATCTCAACGAGGGCACTACCTGGATGCGCAGGTTTTTGGCGCTGCGGTCGACCGATGCCGGTGACGTGCCGGACGTTTTGTTCCGCAGTGTGCTGCGCGGATACGTGGTGCTGCTCTCGGCGCTCGGAAATTTCGACGAAGCGAGGGAATCGTGCGAACAGGCGATTGCGCTGCAGCGCGCGGCCGGCGACGATGCGGGGCTCGCGGCATCGCTCACCTCGTTCGGCGTTATCTGTCAGTTTCGCGGCGAGTACGATCGTGCCGAAGCCGCGCACACCGAAGGGCTCGAGCTCCGGCGGCAGATCGGCGACGAAGCCGGCTCGGCGACCTCGCTCTCGAACCTATCGTCGGTCGCATATAGCAAGAGCGAGCTCGCGCGCGCCGAGGCATTCGCCGAAGAGAGCGTTGCGATTTACCGTCGTCTCGGGCACGAGTCGGGGCTCGCCCATGCGTTGATGAAGATCGGTCTCGTCGCCGCGGGCAAAGGCGAGCACGCGCGTGCCGAGGAGCTCTTCAGCGAATGCCTGCGGATGCAGCGCGCGATCGGCGACACCGGCAGCATCATGTATTCCCTGGTAAATCTTGGCGCCGCTGCGCACAAGCAGGGCGAGTACGCGCGTGCAATGGAGCGATACCACGAGGCGCTCGATCTACTCGACGCCGTGCCGAACAAAGCGGCGCTCGTCAAGACGCTCGAGGATATCGCCGCGACGAGCGCCGCGCTCGGCGATCCGGCCCGTGGCGCGCGTCTCTTCGGAGCGGCCGACGCGATGCGCCGCACGATTCGTTCGCCGATGTTTCCCGCCGAACGCGTCGAGTACGAGGCCACCGTCGAGTCGGTGCGCACGATGCTCGGTGAGGATGCCTTCGACGTGCAGTGGCGCATCGGCGCGAGCATCACCCTCGAGCGCGCCCTGGAAGAAGCCCGCGAAACGCGAGTGCCGACCGCGGCGGACCGCAATCGGCACTTGGGTGCGTCTCGTGCTTGAGAGAGTTGGCTAGTGGAAGTTTCCTGAGGGGCTGATCGCGACGCCGTAGACCTGCGCGGCGCCGGGCGTGAACGTGTTGAGCTGCTTCTTCTTCGGATAGCTGTACTCCACGACGCGTCCGTAGAAGCGATCGGCGACGAAGAGCCGGGTGCCTTTGTTGTTGAGCGTGATGAACTCGGGCGTGCCGCTCGTCACGAGCTGCGTCGTCGACTGGCCGGGAACGATGTCGTCGACGCCGGGCACGTACTGGTCGACTGCGAGGAACTCAAACGGCTTGCTGGCACCAGGCGAATGCACCATCGTGATGCCGCCGGTCTGACCGAACGAGTAGCCGTACAGCTGCGTGCACGTCGAGGGGCCGGGATAGCACGTCAGGGCGCCGCCGGTGGCGACGTCGCTGCCGTTGAGCTGATATTCCAGCGCGTAGATCGAGGTCTCGCCCTGTTGCGTGGCATTGAGCAGCGTGAAGCCGGAGATTATCTCCTTCTGCTGCGGTGCGCTCCAGGTGGTACTCGGCGACGACGAGCCGGCCGGGAACTCCACGATATAGTTGGTCGCGCCGCTGAGCGGCGTGTTGGAGACGTACACGTTGCCGAAGCCGTCGACTTTGACGTCCCACGGTCCGTTCAGACCGTTGCTGAGCGTCATCTTCGGCGAGCTGGCGTTCTTAGCGTAGACGGTGACCGTGTTGTTGATATAGTTGGCGACGTAAAGATTTCCGGAGAGATCGGTCGCGAGACCGTTGGGGCCGGAGACGCCTTGCGTGATCGTGCGCGTCGCGGGCGGATTCTGCGTGGTGGCGGCTGCGTTAAACACCACAACGCGGTTGTTTTCGTTATCGCTGACGAAGAGTTGCTGTCCGCCGGCGTCGGGATTGACGCGCTGGGCGGCCGAACCTTTGGCGTTAACGGCGGCCGGTACGTCGAGATGCACCGAGCTGGGCGAAATCGGAGCTGCGGGGAGAGAGGACGAGGACCCGCTGCAGCCGGCGAGCGACTGCGAGAGGACGGTAGCGATCGCGACGCCCGTGATGGTGCGCAGCGAGAGGTTGAGATAGCTCATGGGAAGCGCCTTTCGTTTGTGAGAGAAGTGGGGTATCTCGACCCTACCGCTCCGGGGGGCGCTAAACCACGAAGTTTCTAGACATTTGCCCGCCAGACGGGAACCGCCGCCGCGAGCCCGATCGCCAGGATGTTCACGAAGCACCAGAAGGCCGTTCGCGGCATAGTGCTAATGACACCGGAGCTTTTACCATGATCCATGCTCTGCTGTGCGCCGTCGTCCTCGCCGTTACCCCGTCGGAACCGGCGCAGTTGTTTGCTCAGGAGCGCGCCGCAGCGGGCGGGGCCGCCTGGGATGCGATCGGCGAAATCGTCGAGCACGGTATGTTTGCCGGCGCCGGCTTGAGCGGCCCGTATACGAGCTACGTCGATACCAAGACGGGGATGTCGCGAACCGCTCTTACAATTTCCGGTACCACGCAAGCGCAAGGCTACGACGCTCGTGGGGCCTGGTCGCAACAAGGCGGCCTCGTGGAACCGCTCGAGGATCCGGCGAGCCTCGCATCGGCCCGGACAGCCGCCTATATCGCGCGCAACGGTTGGTGGAATCCGACCAACGACCCGGCTACGTTTACGTATCTCGGACGCAAAGACACCGGAGGCAGCTCGTACGACGTCGTTCGCGTCGTGCCGCGCGGCGGCAATCCGATCGAAGGATGGATCGACATTGCGACGCATTTGCTTGCGAAAACCGTCGTCACCGATGCTTCCAACGTCGTAACCACGACAACGCTCTCCGATTATCGCTCGACGCACGGCGTTATGTATCCCTTTGCCACCATCGTGAGTAACGGCAACCCCAAGTACGATCAGCATACGAGCGTAACCGCAGTAGAGGTCTCGGCCACGGCGAACGTTGCCGACTTTACCAGGCCGAAGAATCAGCGCACGGGGACCATCGCCGGCGGAAAGACCTCGACCACGATTCCGTTCGACCTCGACGACCCGCTCCACGGACATATCGTAATCGCCGCTCGCGTCAACGGATCTCGGCCGCTTCACGTGGTCTTCGATACCGGCGGCAGCAACGTCGTGACCCCGCAATCCGCGAGTGCGATCGGGCTTCACGGCGGGGGAGCGGTCGCGGCCGGCGGCGCGGGCGAGGCGCAAGTCTCGGTGCAGCTAGCGTTCGGGGCGACGTTGACGGTCGGCGAAGCGACGATCTCCGATCAGCAGTTCGGAATCTTCCCCCTCCCCGCGTCGCTCGTCGGCATCACCGGTAAGTACCGCATCGACGGGATCGTCGGATACGAGATCCTCAAGAACTTCGTCGTCTCGATCGATTACGTTCATCGGCGCCTAACGCTGACCGATCCGGCAGCATTCGTTGCGCCGCCGGGAGCAACGGCACTTCGGTTCAGTTCCGCAACGATACCCGTTCTATCGGCGAGCATCGACGGCGTGGACGGAACCTTCATGGTCGACACCGGCAACGCGTTCTACAATACCGTCTCGCGAGAGTTCGTTACGGCGCATGGACTCGAGTCGAATCTCCCCGGCGACGTCTTGGTGCAGAGCAGTGGAAACATCGGCGGCGCGATCCAGCCTCGGTTGACGCGTCCGGCAACGTTTCAGATCGGACCCTATCGCCTACCCAGGCCCGTCTTTGCAGTGACGAATACGTCAAAAGGCGCGCTGGCAGGAACTGCATTCTCCGGAAACATCGGCGAGCCGATCCTTACGCGATTCAATATCGCCTTCGACTACGGCCGAAGCACGATCTATTTGAAGCCGAATGCGAACTTTGCCAAGCCGTACCTCGGTACGCTCGATGGGATGTCGCTCTACGAGCCGCGGGTTGGTGAGATCCGGGTTGCGTTCGTCAACCGTGGTTCACCCGCTGCGGCTGCGGGACTCGTTGCGAACGACCGTATCGTTTCCGCGAACGGCGTTGCCGCCGCGAAGCTCGGCCTAGCCGGAATCGCGCAACTCGAGCGAAGCCGGGCCGTGCTAAAAATCACCTACGAACGCGGCGGTGCGAGGCACGCCACCACGCTTGCACCGCAGGAAATGGTCCCGTAGATGCGCTACTCGCGCGCCGACTTTATCGGTTCGTCCCTCGCCTCGTCGGCTTTGCTCGCCGCCGGCATGCCCCTTCGAGCATCCACGGCGGCGGCACCGAACGTCCGGCTCGTTCCCGTGCGGATCGATCCGGGCCGAGTCATTCGCACGATGGTCGGATTGCGCCCATTTCGTGCCGCCGGATTTATGCTGCGCGCCGAATCGTTCGGCGGCAAGGTGCTCGTGCACAACTACGGTCACGGCGGCGGTGGCTTCAGCCTCTCATGGGGCTGCGCGACGCTCGCCGCCGACTTAGTTGCGGATCGATCGCCGTCGCGCGCCGCCGTCTTGGGATGCGGCGTAATCGGTTTGACGACGGCGCGCATTCTGCAGGAGCGCGGCTGGCAAGTGACGATCTACGCCGCCGATCTGCCGCCGCAGACGACCTCGAATATCGCGGGCGCACAGTGGACCCCCGTCTCCGTCTTTCTGACGCCGCAGACGACGCCGGCCTTCATGGAAACGTTCCGTAAGGCCGCGCGAATCGCGAATCGCGCCTTTCAGCTCATGGCGGGACCAACCTACGGCGTTCGCTGGCTCGACAACTACGTGCTCAAGCGCGACACGCAGCCGGGCGGCGAGCTCGATTTTGCGGAATCGGCCGGCATCGCCGATCTCTATGCCGACGTCGCGACGGTCGATCCGGCCTCGGTGCCGTTCGTCGGCTTCCCCAACATCCGCCGCTTCGCGACGATGCTGATGGAACCGAACACGTTTCTCCCGGCGGTGCAGCGCGATTTTCTGTTGCAGGGCGGAAAGATCGTAGTGCGCGACTTTCACGACCGATCGGAGATCGCGGCGCTCCACGAGCGCGCGGTCTTCAACTGCACGGGCCTAGGCGCGCGCACGCTTTTCGGCGACGCGATGCTTCAACCAGTTCGAGGGCAGCTCACAATTCTCGAGCCCCAGCCCGAGATTAACTACATCTATCTAGCGACGGGACCGCTCTACATGTTTCCACGCGACGACGGCATCGTCTTAGGCGGAACCTTCGATCGCGGCGACTGGTCGACGGCGGTCGATCCCGCGACCCAAACGCGGATTCTCGCCGCCCACGAAGCGATATTCAAAGGTTAAAGACCTTACCTGTAATGGACCGGCGCTGCGCATCGATTGCCCTCATCACAGCGGGTCTGACGGTGCTGGCCGTTCGTTGCGTTTCCGCGGATCCGGTTGCATCGCCCTCGCCGGCGCCCAGTCCCCAAGCCTCAGACCCGTGCGACGGTCCCGACCGATTGCTGGCAACGGCTAACCGGCCGACCATCGGGTACAGCGCGTGTGCGGTCAAGAAGGGTACGGCCGTCTTCGAACTCGGTTATCAAAACCAGGTTAACGGCACGCCCTCGAAGGGCTCGGTTGAAAGCCAAGTTCCCCAAAACTTTCTGCGTATCGGCGCGGCCACGCGCTTTGAACTCGACGTCATCGGACCGAATTACGTCGCAACGCGTGAGTATCCGGGAACGTCCGGCGTGACGCACGGCGTGACCGATTCCGGCTTGGGCTTCAAGTACGAGCTACCGCCGGAGGGGCGATGGACGATTGGATTCGACGGGCTCTACACCGGTCCGAACGGTTCGCCGTTCCTGACTGCCGGGAGCGCCACGTTGACCGGCAATCTCGACGCTTCGTTTGCGTTGAGCCCCGCCACGAGCATCGGAACGACGGTCGCGCTGACTTCAACCGGTGCGTACAAGAACGACATCCGCACGCGTTACGGCGTCACCGAACCCTCGTTCGTCGTAACGACCCAAATTCCGAACTCCTATCAGTTTTATGCCGAGTACGTCTTCGTGTCGAAGATCGCGCCGAACTACGGCGGTCGCGCCTTTACCGACTTCGGCGTGCAGAAACTGCTGGGCAGCCGCACGGAGATCGACGTGGAGTACGGCCACGCCTTCACCGGCGACCGGGCGCTCCAATTCAACTATATCGGCTCGGGAATCGTGCTGGAGTTCTGGTAAGCGAAGTCGAACCCGAGCTCGCCGCGTTCGAGTGCAAGCAGCTTCGCCTTCGTTTCGAGGCCGCCGCCGAAGCCGACGAGCGCTCCCGAAGCGCCGATCACGCGATGACACGGCGCGACGATCGGTATCGGATTGCGGCCATTCGCCGCGCCGACGGCGCGCATCAGGTTCGGATCGCCGAGTTGCCTCGCGATCTGCCCGTACGTGCGCGTTTGGCCGAACGGGATCTCGAGCAGCGCGGCCCAGACGCGTCGCTGAAAATCCGTGCCGATAAAATCGAGCTTCAGATCGAAGATCCGCCGCTTACCCGCGAAGTACTCCAAGAGCTGCCGCTCAGTCTCGACCAGCAGCGGATGCGCGAGATCTTCCGCGGCGGCCGCGACCTCACCGATTGGCTTCGACGTCTTCCACAGAATCGCAACCAAGCCGCGCTCACCGGCGACGAGTTTGAGCTCGCCGACCGGCGATTCCATCGCCGTGTAGGCGTATCGCATTAATCCGTGCACTTCGGAATGCGCGCGTGCGACGGCGGCTCGTAGGGGTCCCGCGGAGCGTACATCGCGTGCCACGGCCGGCGTCCGTCGACGCTCACGTGGTACGTCGGCTCTTCGCCGCACCACGAAGCGAAGTCGAAGCGATCGCCTTGGCGGCTTAGCTTCGTGACGGTTAACGTGCTCGAGACGAACGGCGCGCTCGGAACGATCTCCTTCGCGGCGCCGCCACGAATGAGAAAGGCCGAGCCGCCCTTGCCTTGGAGCAAGAGCGTTCCGACCCCGTGCTTGTCGATGACGATGCCGCTTGCCTCATCGATGCCGATCCCGAGCACGACGGTGGGCCGGCGGCGCACTTTGCCGGCCGCGATTTGACGCGCCATGAAGACGGCCGTTCTGCCGAAGCGGTTGCGCGTGACGAAGTGCATATCGGTAATCGCATCGTCGAGCGGTGCGAAGTGGAGAAAATCGTAGGTGAAGCTAATGAGATGTTCGTAGGGATGCTTTACCGCGTTGCGTGACTTGGCGTCGCGCCGGATGTCGTTGATCGCATCGAAGACGAACTTCCCGAGGATCGCTTCGCCGGCGCTCGTACCGCCGACGACGCCGCCCGCGTCGTAGACGCCTTGCACCGCGGATTGAATCGGCGTGCTCTTCCAGATGACGTACTCGGCTTGATCGCCGCCGGCGAAGAAGACCGCCGAGGATCGCTCGACGATCGCCGCAGCCGCTTGTAGCGTTTCCGGCGGCGAGCAGACTGGTACGAGCAGCGTTCGCACGGAATGGTAGGGCGCGAGCCGATAGATGTAGCGATCGTAATCGTTATTGCCCGTGGCACGCAGTACCACGAGATCGCCGCCGCGGCGACCGTGCGAGCCGGCGATGGTGTCGTGGATCCAGACGAACTCGCCGTTGACGTCGGTTCCGCCGCCGCCGAGCACGAGGCCCGGGCCGTGCAGCTCGATGCGATGCGGCTTGGGTGCGCCGACGGGTTGGTAGAAGATCGGCTTGCACTTCGCCGGCTCCCGCAGCAGCGCCGGCGACGCGGACCGCATGGCCGGCACGGCGCCGCTGCACGCAGCGAGCAGAGCCAAACTACAGGCCGCCACAACCGGCGCGCATCTCACAAATGCGACGTTCTCGGCCGCCTCACTTTGTCAGTTTTTTACAGGTGCGCTTCAACCAGCTCGCGGGAGTCCGAGAGCGATCCGTCGAGCAGACCGATCGTGCGACTCGCATAGCCGGCAAAGCGGCGGTCGTGCGTGACCATGACGATCGTCGCGCCCTCCGCATGCAGATTCGCGAGCATCTCCATGACCGCTTCGCCGTTTGCCGTATCGAGGTTCCCGGTTGGTTCGTCGGCCAGCAGCACGGATGGGTTTCCCGCGAGCGCGCGCGCGACGGCAACGCGCTGCTGTTGACCGCCCGAGAGTTGTGCCGGAAAATGCTTCGCCCGGTGAACCAGGGAGAGCCGCTCGAGCACCTCGTCGATCCGCCGGCGGCGTTCCGCGGGCGTGACCCCGCGATAGATCAGCGGCAGCTCGACGTTTCCGCGAACGTCGAGATCGCCGATGAGGTTAAAGTTCTGGAAGATGAAGCCGATCGCGCGATTGCGCACCGCCGCGCGATCGTCGGTCGAAAGCTTTGACACATTCTTTCCGTTCAGCGTGTACGTTCCGTCACTCGGAGAGTCGAGCAACCCGAGAATCGAGAGCAGCGTCGACTTCCCGCAACCCGACGGCCCTTCGATCGAGATGTACTCGCCGGGCTCGACCTCAAGGTCGATGTCGCGCAGCGCGCGCGTCTCCATCTCGTCGGTAAAGTAACTCTTGCAGATTCCTTCGAGTTTCAATAGCATGAACGTCACTTTCTTAGCGTAACGTGAGCGCGGGTTGACCGGAGTAGGCCGAGGTGTCGGAGACGATCACGCTATCGCCGGCGTGTAGACCCGAGAGCACGGCGACGCGATCGACGGAGCCACGGCCGAGCCGTGCCTGCACGAGCTGGGCCCGCGAGCCGCCCGGCGCGATGCGGTAGAGCTCGACGGTGGATTCGTCGGAGGCACCGGCAGGGCGCTGGATCGAGAGCGTGTCGGGAATACGCGCCACGACGACCGTCGCGTTGACGTTGAGTGAGGGCCGCGCTCCGGGCGGCAACGCCCGGCCGAGCGCCACGTCGACCGCGACGCTGCCGCTATTCGCCGTCGGCGCGATTCGCTCGATTCGTCCGGCGACCGTACCGTTGCCGGTATCGATAGCACACGGCATACCGGGAAAGATGTCGCGAACTTGGGTTTCGGGCACTTGCAGAACGGCCTTGAGCGACCGCGTATCGGCAATTGTCGCGATCTCGGCGCCGGCCTCTAGCCGCACGCCGGGGTCGACCGCCACGCTTTGAACGATCCCCGGCGCGGCCGCACGCACCGTGAGCGCATCGATCTCCGCTTGTTTGGCCGCCAGCAACGCTCGCGCGTCGTTGACTTGCGCCTGCGCCGCCGCAACGCGAGCCTCTTGATCGGCGGCTTCGACGCCGATTTGGGACTGATTGATAGCGAGTTCGCGCTGCGATTGAATTCGCTTGATCTTGGCGATCTGATAGGCGGAGTCGGCAACGTAGCCGTTGCGGTGCAGCTCCGCGGCCGTACCGTAGTTTGTCGCGTCGACCTCCATTTGCGCCTGAGCCGCGGCGAGCGCCGATCGTTGCGCCAGCGCCGAAGCCTGCAGTTGCGCCTGCGCGCTGCGAAGCTGCGCTTGCGCGACCTGCAACGCCGAGGCGGCCCCAACGAGCGCCGCTTGCGCGTCGGGGCTCGCCATGCGGGCGATCACGTCGCCGGGAGCGGTTACCGCGCCCGGCTTGACCTCGACGCTCTGAACGACACCCGGCTCGATCGCGTCGACGACCCTAACGTCTTCGGCCGAGAGAATGCCGGCGGCAGCGACGGAGATCGTGAGCGCACCGCGGCGCGCAGTATCGGTAACGATCGCCGAACGGTCGACGATCGGCCCGGCTTTGCTCGGAAGCAGCAGCGCGACGGCGGCGATGACGGCTGCGAGCACGGCTGCGCCGGCGAGTCCTGCGAGCAAATGGCGCCTCCGCGGCGGCGCGGCAGCGTGCCGGACGTCCATGGCGTTCATTCGCAGCGCAGCGCAATCGCGGGGTCGACTCGGGTCGCGCGGACCGCCGGTCGCGCGGCCGCTGCGATCGCACTGGTCAGCAAGAGCAGGATGACGCACGCGAAGGTCACGGGATCGAAGGGCGAGAGCTGATACAGCTGCGATGCGATGACGCGCGCTCCCAGAGCCGCAATCACCAGCCCGATTGCAATCCCGAGGCCGGTGACGGCGAGCGCGCGTCCGAGTACGTCGAGGACGATGTCACGCGCCGCCGCTCCCAGCGCGATCCGTATGCCGAACTCACGATACCGCTGCGTAACGCTGTACGAGACGACGCCGAAGATGCCGGAGAGCGCGAGCAGCATCGCGATGATTGCCAGCGAAAGCAACAGGCTGACCGCCGAGCGCGCGTGTGCCGTGGCAGCCGCGAAGAGGTCGCCATAGGATTGCGGCTGCGGCGCCGCCATCTGCGGATCGACGAGCGCGGCGGCGCGCGCCAGTTCTGCCGTCAAAGCGGCACGGCTCAGCCGCGTGCTGCGAATATCGGTTGCGAAGAAATCCATCGGCGTCTGCGCGAGCGGCACGTAATACGTCATGCGCGTTGCCCTCGTCAAGCTGTCGCGCGTATCGGCAACGACGCCGACCACGGTGCGGGTCGCGCGGTTCGTGCCGTTGACGCCGGCGGTTATCAATCGCATGCCGACGGCATTGCCATGGGGCGCATAGAGGCGCTCGAACGACTCGTTGACGACGGCTACCGGCAACGACGCCGGAACGTCGCTGCCGTCGAGCACCCGCCCGCGCATCAGCGGAATCCCCATCGTGCCGAAGTATCCCGGCGAAACGGCGTTCATCGAAGCGATCGGTTCCGATCCCGGAGCAAAGTGACGGCCGACGATTCCAAAATCGAAACCGAAATGAATGTTCGAGAGCGGGTAGTTCAATCCGAGTGCAGCCGAATCGACTCCCGGAAGCGCTTGGACCTCGCCCAACCAGCGCTGCTGAAAACTCACGCGGTCGCGCAAGGCCGGATAGCGGCTTTGGGGGAGTGAGATCTGCGTGCTGATCCACAAGCCTCCCTGACGAACTCCGACGTCGCTTTGCGTCATGAGGTAGTAGCTGCGCACCATTAATCCCGAGAGCGCAACCAACGCCAGCGCGAGTGAGACCTCGATCACGACCAAGGCCGACCGGGTCGGGTTGCTCGCGGCCGAATCGGTCCGTCCCGTTGCATTGAGCTCGCGCGCGAGGTCGGGCCGCGCGATCGATCGCATCGGCCAGAACCCAGCCAAGATCGTCGTCGCCGCGACCGCGGCGATTGCGTAGAGCAACGCCCAACCGTCGAGCGCTATCGATTCGGCGCGAGGAAACCCCGCAAGCGCGGGGCGCAAGAATGCGATCGCAACGTACGCCAACGCCACGCCGGCGATTCCGCCGATCGTCGCGAGCAGGCCGGTCTCCGCCAGCAACTGCGTACCGAGGCGGCGCGTCGATGCGCCCAAGGCGGCACGCAGCGCGAACTCACGATCGCGCGTCGACGCAGCCGCAAGAACCATGTTCGAAACGTTCGCGCAGGCAATGATCAGGATCCCGATCGCCGCGCCGAAGACCGTCCAGAGCGCGATTCTGAAATCGCCGAGCACCACGTCTTCGAGCGGCCGCACGTAGTATACGATCGACGCTTCGACGGGATACAAGCGTTGCAGTCGCGCTGAGATCAGCTTTAGATCGGCATTCGCGGCAGCGACCGAGACGGCCGGACGAAGCCGGGCGATCGTCCCGATGTATTGAGCGCCGCGCGCAGCCGGCGGGGCGACGTCGGGCTGCACCTCGATGAAGTCCGGCGCGGTGAGACGGCCCTCATCGGGAATCGGAATCGAAAACGCCGCCGGCGCGATGCCGACGATTTGATAGGCCGTACCGTCGAGCACGATCGGTTTTCCGACGACGTCGGCCGCGGCGCCGAAATGCGAACGCCAGATCCGGTCGGAGATAATCAGCGAGTGCACGCCTTTGGCCTCATCCTGCGAGCCGAAGAAGCGCCCGAGTTCGGGACGCTCGCCCAGCGCCGCAAAGATCGGCGGCGTGACATCCAAACCGTTGAGCGCAACCGGGCGGCCGGCGCCGGTGAGCGTCGCCTGGTCGCGAACGACGCCGCCCACGTCGATCAGCGTGCCGCTCTGCGTGCGGAAATCGGCGACCTCGGGAACGGAGAGATCTGCCGCGAGTGCCGACGTCTTCGTATTGACGTAACGAAAGGCGACGATACGCCCGGGGTCGTCGTACGGCAGCGGTTTGAGTAAGACCGAGTTGAGCACCGTGAAGACCGCGACGTTCGCGCCGATTCCCAGCGCAAACGTCAAGGCGACGATTGCGACGAAGAGCGGCAGACGCGAGAGACGTCGCGCGGCGTAGCTCACGTCGTTGGCCAGCAAACCGAGGCGCATGCGCAGGCCGCTGCCCGCGATATCCAGCGCGGCAGCGAGCGAGCTCATCTGCGACTCTTCCAAATCGCTGAGAATCTCTTCGCGAAATGCCTTGCGAAAGTCGGCCGGATAGGCGATGAGCGCGGCGTCGAGCAGCAAACGCCGGGCGGGGCTCATCCTTGCACCGCGGTCAGCAGCTTGTACGAGCGCGCGAGCCGAACGAGCTCGTTCATTCGCATCGCTTCAGCCGCAGCGACGCGACGGCCGAGCGGCGTCAAACGATAGAGCCTCCGGCGCGAGTCGTCGTCGTCACCGCCGTCGACTTCGAGGATCCAGCTGTCCACGAGCATCTGACGAATCAACGGATAGAGCGTCCCCGGCGTCAGACGTATCATGCCGCCGGTCTCCGCCTCGATTGCCCTGGCGATCGCGTACCCATGGCGCTCGTCACCCGCGATCGCGAGCAAAACGTGGAAAGCCTTCGGATTGAGCGGCAGCAGGTCGCGAACGTCGGATTTTGCCATGTTAGTATGACTCCTCGATATATTGGAAATACAATATATCAGAAGACGCCGAGAATCAAGGCCGGTGCAAGCGAGCGAGCACCGGCAGTAGGGAACGCTCTGCGATTTGCCAAGTATCCCTCATGCGTCGGGTTCTCACCGTCGCCGCTCTCGGCGTTTTCACCGCCTGTTCGGGCGGCTCACACCCCATGCCGCTTACCGGAGCGTTCTCCAACTCAACGGTCAAGGCTGCGCGCGGCTGGGTCGCCGCCGCGAAGAAACCGATCCTCTTCGTTGCCGATCTTCAAAATAACGTCGTTCATCTCTACGATCCCAACACGCCCAACCCGCAGCCCGAAGGTTCGATCACCGACGGCATCTCGCAGCCTATCGGCCTCGCAGTCGACTCAAAGGGCGCGTTATACGTAAACAACGTGGGCTACGGCCACAACGGCATCACGATATATTCGCCAGGTCAGAGCGAGCCGCGCTTGACTATCAAGACGATCGGATACTATGGCATCGCGATCGACTCGAAGGGCAACATCTTCGCAACGAGCATCGCCGGCACCGTCTACGGCTATAGACCCGGCGCGAAGAAGCCGTTCGAGACGATCGGCGGCTTCGTCAATCCGGTCGGCATCGCAATCGACAGCAAGAACAATATCTGGGTCGCGGACGATAGCGCGAGCAAGGTCTACACGATCCCCGCCGGCACCAAGACCGTCAAGGACGCGCAGCTCGTTGGTCTCAACAGTCCAATCGGCATCTGCTTTGGAACGAGCGACACGCTCTACGTCGGCAACTATGGAGCGTCGTCGTCGTTCGCGACGATTTATCACGCCGGATCGAAGAAGCCGTTTGCGAAGATCACCGAGGGAATGAGCGCGCCGACGCTCAACGGTATCACAGCATCCGATATTTTCTTCCAGTCGAATCAAACCACCAACGTGGTCGGTTACAAGAAAGGGTCGAAGAAGCCGTTCTCGACCGTCACGGGCAACGGCGATCCCGCCGGGATCGCATCGTCGCCGTTAGTCAAGAAGTAGCGCGCACCGACGTCATCGTCGTCGGGGCCGGCGCCGCCGGCCTTGCCGCGGCGCGCCGTTTCGCACGCGGTTCGAAGCGGGTCGTCGTTCTCGAAGCGCGCGATCGCGCGGGTGGCAGGGTTTTGTCGTACGCGGGCCCTGACGGCTCGTGGGTCGAGCTCGGCGCGGAGTTTATCCACGGCCGCGCGGTGCTCACCTACGATTTGCTGGACGAGGCGGGCCTCGCGTGGGACGACGTCGAGGGCGAGCGCTGGACCGTCTCACCCGGCGGTGCGCTGCAACCCCGTAACGACTCGTTTGCAGCGGATCCCTCGCTCTTCGATGCGCTGCGAGAGATACAAGGCGACGTTAGCGTCGACGAATTCTTTCGGCGCTTCGCCGGCGACGACGCGATCCAGCGGCGCATCGAAACGGCGCGCGCCTTTCTCGAAGGCTTCGATGCGGCCGACCCGAGCATTGCAAGCGCGCGAGGAATCGCCGCCGAGTGGCGATCCGGCGTGGACGAGCGCATAATGCGCCCCCGCGAGAGCTACCGGCCGCTCTTTGAGTACCTTTACGAAACGGCCCTGAGCGCCGGCGCCGAGTTTCACTTCGGCGCGATCGTCGCGCGGATTATCTGCAACGATGACGGCGTCACGGTGGAGATGCGCGATAAGAATGGAGCGCATCGCGCGTTCCGCGCGCGGTCCTGCGTCGTCACGCTACCCACAGGCGTGCTCCGAGATTCCGGCGATGCAGCGACGGTGACGTTCGAGCCGGCGCTCCCCCCGGAAAAGCGCGCCGCCCTGCAAACGATCGAGACGGGCGACGCCATTCGCGTCGTGCTCTGGTTTCGCTCCCGCTTCTGGGAACGGATCGACGGCGGGCGTTATCGCGATGCCGCATTTTTTCAGGCACACAGCGAGCCGTTCATGGCCTACTGGAGCGCTATCCCGCGGCGCAACAACGCCGTCGTCGCATGGAGCGGCGGACCGCACGCGGCAAGGCTGCGCGATGCCGGCGAAGAGGCCCGCATCGACGCGGCCGTTCGCGGGTTCGGCGCGCTCTTCGGCGACGAGGAGCTCGCGCGCCGCGAGTTCATCGCCGGAGTTGCTCACGATTGGCGTACGGATCCGTTTGCGCGCGGCGCGTATAGTTATCTGGCAGTCGGCGGAAGCGGCGCTCGCGAAGTCCTCGGAGCGCCGGTTGCGGGCAGGCTCTTCTTCGCCGGAGAAGCGACCGCGCTCGACGGAGAGAGCGGAACCGTGAACGGCGCACTGCGCAGCGGCGAGCGTGCCGCCGAGGAGGTCGAAGCCGCGGATGAATGAGTCGCCGATGGCCGCGCTCGCCGCATGGTCGACGTTTTACACGATGGTCGGGTCGGCGGCGGCCGCCCTGACGGGACTCATGTTCGTCGTGATCGGCATGGTGATGGGTTGGGCGCGCCGCCGGCGGTCGCACGACGGCCTCTCGGTCTTCAGCACTCCAACGGTCGTGCATTTCGGCGCAACCTTGCTCGTCGCCGCGATCCTGATAGCGCCGTGGCATTCCGTAGCCGCCCCAGCAGTGCTCGTCGCACTCTCGGGGCTGACCGGCCTGGCCTACATGCTGCGCCTCATCTACCGCACCCGCAACCTGGCTTCGTACCGCGCCGACCTCGACGATTGGGCGTGGTATAACATCTTGCCGTTCGTCGCGTACGGCGCGCTCTGCGCCGGTGGCTTCTGGGCCCTGGCGTCGCTCGAACGCGCGCTGTTCGTCATCGGGAGCGCAACGGTGCTGCTGATGTTCATCGGCATCCGCAACGCTTGGGACATCGTCACGTACATCGCCATCAGCGAGGAGTAGGCGCCCCGCGAACTTTTGGGGGTTCAACCTATGGAGCTATCGCTCGCAGCTGTGCTATGATACGAGCCCGAGGCGAACTAGCCAAATGCGCTAGCTCTAAAGGGCTCGTCTCGCGGTCCTGAGGAGATTTGATATGTTTGGATTTCATCAAGCGGCCGCTCAATTGAACCCGGGGTACATTTGGGGAACGGGTTGCCACTACTGCACGCGCACCTGCTGGGATACCTGTGGGTTCAGTTGCGGCTGGGGCAGCGAGACTACGATCTATCAGGCCCTGGCTCACGTGAATCCGGGCGATCCAGTCGAACAGTTGGCCGCGCTACGCAAACACCTGGAGTCAACGCTCGCCGGGCTGGACGCCCAGGAGAAGGCGCTGCGCGAACGCACCACGAGCGCGAAGGGCTAGTCGACACCGCACAACCGGCCACGCGTTTGTCGCGTGGCCGCTTGGCGGAGTTATCGGTCCAGGCGCTGCGGCACGCTCAAATACTCGACCGCGCCCCGGTCGAGAGTGTCGCGGCGCGCCTCTACGCCTGGAACCGCTTACCTTCATCGGCATGGCGGCAAGTACGGGCCGAGCCGTCGCTAATCGCCAAGGCTGCGTCCGCATCGGCCGGCAGTGATTGGGAACAGCTTGCGCCGGGACCGCCGGCCACGCCATGGTGCGTGTGGCGGCAGCGCGACGCGCCGGCGATGCCGACGGGAAGATGCTGGAAGCTTTACGTCAGCCCGCGTCCGCGTCATCTCGCCGAAGCCGTCTGCGCCGCGCTAACCGCTTGCGCCGGCCTCTCCGTCGTCAGCCTCAAATATGGGCTCGACGCCGAGGGGATGCTGCGCCCCGACAAGCTCGTCGTGCACCTCGCTAATGCCCGCGCCGTGCGCGAACTAGGGCAACGCCTCTTGAGATCGCTTGGCGGTGCGCCCGTACAGGGCGTGCCGTTCACGTGCGAAATTGGCGGCGACGGACTCCTTTCGTGGGGCATCGATCCGCCGCGAGATCCAGCGGCGCAGACGGCGTTGAGCTGGCGATCGTGGGTTACTCTGGTCCTCGCGAACGCGCTCTGCGACGACGCCGGCACCGACGTCGAGCCGTGGGAGCGCGCGCTGCGCGAAGTAAAGCGCGTAGGCGTGAATCCGCAGACGTGGGAGCCGGCGAGTGATCTCTGGGCAAACGAATCCGTGACCGCCGAGACCGAAGCGTGAGCATAGCCGCGCCGTTCATCTTGCCCGAAGACGTCGTCGTCTTTCACAACTCCGAGCTCTCTGCGGACTTACGCCGGCATTCGGTACCGGATCCCGACGCCTACGTCGTGACGCGTTTAAATGCGCGGCAGGTCTCCACGCTCATCGATCGGGCGGCGGCCGACCTGATCGAGGGCTTTCGCAAAGCTAGAACGATCGTGGACGCCGTCGTCGATTTCAGTCGCGAACGCGGCTTGAACCCACAGGAGGTGCTCGACAAGGCGTTTCCGCTGCTGCGCCAATTGATCGTCGCGAACTTCTTGGTTCCCGACGGTTCGCAGTGGGCCCAGCGGATCGTTCCGACGCTCGAAACCGGCGCAGAGTTCAACGGATGGACGGTGGAACAGTCGATCCACGTCATCGAGGACAGCGAAGTCTACAAGGTGCTCGACAGTACGCGAAATTTTGCGGCGTTGAAGATCGCGCGGCCCGGCCACGAGGATCGGCTTGGCGCTGCGTTGCGACATGAGGGGGCTATTCTGTCGCTCGCCAATGGAACTGCGGCCCCACAGTTGTTCGAGGCCGGAGATCGAAATGGCACGCCGTTTCTACTGTCGGAGTGGTGCGATGGCGCGCCCGTTGCGGCGCTCACACGCCGGATGCAGCACGCGGATGATGCTGCCCCGCGTCTGCACGAGCTTTGCGTTCGCATTCTGCGGGCATATGCGGAACTGCATGCGCGTGGCATCGTGCAAGGCGATATCCACCCGAACAACGTTCTCGCGACGGAGGACGGCGACGTACGCATTCTCGATTTCGGGAATGCGCGTGTCGTCGACGATTCGGGACCGCTCGGTTCGCCTCCGCGCGGCGGCGCGGCGTTTTACTTCGATCCTCAGCATGCCCAAGCGATGCTCGCGGCCGAACCGCCGCCGCCTGCGGATCGAGCCTCGGATCAGTATTGTTTAGCAGTCTTGCTGCGCGAGCTGCTCGTAGGGCAGTCCTATCTCGATTTCTCGCTCGAGCGCGAGCGCATGCTCCGGCAGATCGTCGAAGATCGGCCGCTTCCCTTCGTTCATCATGGAGCGGTTCCGTGGCCGGATGTGGAGGCGGCGCTCGCTCGTGCCCTCGCAAAGGATCCGGCGGAGCGATTCGCGAGCGTCGCGGCGTTTGCCGATACAATCTCAAGCGCCGCTCTCCCCGTCGTGCCCGCCGCCAAGGCACCGCGCCGTCCGCACGAACTGCTCGCGGACTCCCTCGACGGCCTCGCGATCGAGGGACGCGCCTTCAAGGAACTCGACGATCCCAATGCCTTATGCTCGGTGAATAGCGGGGCCGCTGGAGTCGCGTACGCGCTCTACCGGATCGCGAGCCTTCGCGAGGATAGCGCGCTGCTCGCGCTCGCGGAGTTATGGATCGATCGCGCGGAACGGCGCGCCGATGACGACGCCGCGTTTTACTGCAAAGAGATCGACCTCTCGCCGGAGCAGGTCGGACGAACCTCGCTCTTTCACAGCAACGCCGGCCTCGCGTGCGTGGAGGCGCTGATCGCGCTCGCAAACGGCGACCGAATGCGAGCGGAAGGCGCGGTCGAGCGTTTTCTCTCACGCGCAGCGCTCGCAGACGGCCGGCTCGACGTAACGATCGGAATGGCGGGACTCTTGCTCGGGTGTGCGGCGCTGATCCCAGTTCTTCCACCGGCCGGCAGACTGCGCGACGCCGTCATCGCACGCGCCGAGCTCAACTTTGGAATCGCGCACGGGTGGGGCGGCCTGCTCTTTGCGTTGTTGCGCTGGCGCGAGGTGTGCCGCCGCGGGGGCACCGAGCCGCAGCTTGAGGCGCGCTTGCGCGAGCTGGCCGAACACGGCGAAGCGTACGGAGAGGGATTGCGCTGGAGATGGGACGCACGTCCGGCGCCAAACAATTTCATGAGCGGATGGTGCAACGGCAGCGCCGGTCTGGTCCACCTCTGGACGCTCGCGGAGCGTTCGTTTGGCGACGCCGAGTATGGCGTGCTCGCTCGGCGCTGCGGACTCTATGCATTCGAAACGCACGCCGAACTCGGCGACCTCTGCTGCGGAGCAGGCGGATCCGCCTACGCCATGCTCGATCTCTACCGGCATACCGGCGATGCGGAATGGCTTCAGCGCGCTCGCGCTCTTGCTGAGCGCGCCGCAACGTTGATCGGGCGATGGGCGCTCAGACGCGACAGCCTGTACAAGGGCGAAGTCGGCATCGCGCTGTTGATCGCCGATCTGGAGCGGCCCGAACTTTCGTGCATGCCGCTCTTCGATCGCGAGCCCTAAGGCGCCACCTGCCCGTAGCGGAGTCTTTACTTCGAAGCGGGTAGATAGCTGCCATGAGCAAGGCCGTAAATCCCACGAACTACGATATGATCCCGACGCTGGTTCCTAAAAAGGAAGACCTTATCTTCGCCGTCATCGAGACGCCGGCCGGCATTCGTCACAAGTATGCCTTCGAGCCCGAATACGGAATCATGCGCCTCAAGATGACGCTCGCCGAGGGATTGATGTGGCCGTACGACTACGGATTCGTTCCGCAAACGCTCGGCGACGACGGCGATCCGATCGATATCCTCGTTCTCAACGAGGCACCGACGTTCTCGGGCTGTCTCCTCGCCGTGCGCGTTATCGGCGGGGTTCTTCTCAAGAAGAACGGCATCAAGAATAACCGGCTCGTCGCTTGCCTGCCCCGCCAAAAGGGCGTCGCGCTCAAGACCGACGGCTACGATAAGATCGACGATCTGCCGAAGGAACTGTTAGAGGGTGTCGAGCGATTCTTGGTCGAGTATTCCGCCGTGGAAGGCAATACGATCACGTTCGAAGGGCATTGCTCGCGCAAAGAAGCGTACAAACTCATCGAAGGCGCCCATAAGGCGTTTGAGAAAAAGCAGCGCAAATAGCGGTACGCTCTATTCGTCGATCTCGATCATCAGGCCCGAATGGTCGGAGAGCCGATCGATCCGGAAAAGAGGATCGTACTCAGCCGCTCTTAGTTGCGGCAGAACCGCCGGCGAAAGAAATGCCTTGTCGATTCTCCAGCCGGCCCGGCTGACATACTCCGGATCGCGCCTGAACGGATACCAGCTAAACTCGTACTCGCCGGGGTGCAGATACGCCCAAGCCTCCGTCCATTGATGTTCCAACTCGAGGTAGAGATCGGCGGTACTGAACTCGTCGCGAAGTCGTCCCGAACGGACGTTGATCTCGATGTCGGTTTCGCTCCGGCCCGAGTTGAAATCGCCGATGCAGATCGCCGATCTGCCGGTCTCATTGCATCGTTTCGCGGCGGCGATCAGACACCGCAGGTGCGGGCGCTTCCGGTCCTGTCCGGGCAGATAGACGCCGTAGACGTGCATGCGTGCAAAGTTCGCCTGCAAGACGGCGTTCGGGTATTCATCATCGGCAAGGCCGAAGGGATTGACGGTCGGCGAAAACGGTTCTTCGGCCACGATCAGCACGCCGTTGCCTCTCTTGGCCGGAGTCCAGGCCTGATGCCCCAGCCCGACGCGCTCGGCCTCGGCGCGGAGCAACGCGCCGGCAGCGTTGTCGCGATACTCTGAAAAGACGACGACGCCCGCGTCGAGATGCGAGAGCCGGCGAACGATCGGCGGAATCGTCGTCGCGTTGCCGCCCGACCGCAGGTTTACTGTGAGAATCCGCATCGGGAGCCGAGACGGCGCGCGTAGACGTGCGTGAACTCCGCGCCGAATAAGAATATTTGCGCCGAGTAGTAGACCCAGATGAGAAAAAGTACGAGGCCGCCGAAGCTCCCGTAACCGGAAGAGATGCCGGCGCGCCCCAGGTACCACCCGAGCACGAACTGACCTCCAACGAAGAGGAGTGCGGACGCCGCGGCGCCGAGCCAGACGTCGCGCCACATGATTCTGCACTCGGGTAAGAATTTGAAGAGCAACGCGAAGAGCGCTGCAATCATGGCAAAGGAGAGAACGAAGTCGAGGACTTTGACCAGGGTTGGGAACCCCGGAAAGATCTGCGCCGACGCGGCGGCGGCGAACGTGAGCCCCGTGTTGATCGCAAGAAAGATTATCAATAAAAGAGCAACCGCAAGCACCGCTCCAAACGAAAGCAATCGCTCCTTGACTGCCCCAAGCAACGTCCGCTTTGGAGCGGTGACATCCCAGATCGTATTGAGCGCCTCTTGCAACGATGCGAACAAGCCGATCGCGCCGACGACGAAGAGCGCCCAGCCGGCGGCTTGAGCGAGAATGCCGGCTTTATGCTGCGAAAGGCTCGCCATGACGATTATACGGATAACCTGCGCCGCTGAAGCGCCGGCCGTCGAACTCACGTAGCCATAGAGAACGTCGAGCGCCGCCTGATGGCGTCCCAAGAAGAACCCCGCGATTTCGACGACCACGATGATCAGCGGAGCAGTAGCAAAGATCGTGAAGTACGCCATTGCCGCCGCTAACCACGGCGACTTGTGGCGCTGGAACTCCGAGAAAGTTACTTTAAGAAGCTCTCCCATGTTTTCGTGGCCTCCGGCAAGCGGTACCCGGCTAGCGTACCCGCCTCGCTGACGATATTCACCCAATTGCGGTTGTTTCAGTTGATTCGAGATGGGGCAGACCATGGGAGAACGGAGGTTCGATACAACGAACGATGGATGTGCTATCGCTGCTTAAAAAAGATCACCGTACCGTCGGCGCGCTCTTAGACCAGGCAACGGCATGTGAGCCCGATGACGAACGGCTCGACGCCCTCGCGACCGAGATCGAGGCTGCCCTCACCATACACGCAGACCTTGAAGAGAAGTACTTCTACCCGGTGCTCCGGGAGCGGGCCGAAGAGAGCGAAGACACCGTCGATGTCTTTGAAGCCTACACGGAGCACGCGCTCGTCAAGAAATTGATCGAGTTGCTCAAGTCGCCGCGCCAGCCCGCCGAGCAGTTCAAGGCCGAGGTCCAAGTTCTTGCAGAGAACGTCAAGCACCACGTTAAGGAGGAAGAGTCGAAGATCTTTACGTTGGCGCGCGAGCTCCTCGACGCCGACGAGCTCGAAGAGCTCGGTGAGACTATGGCAGCCGCCAAGCAGCGATTGACGGCGTCCAGCGCACGGCCCGCGAACCGAGCGCCGGCGAAGCGAACCCCAGCACGCAAGAGCGCGCCGGCTCGCAAGACCGGACCAGCCCGCAAGAACCGAACGAAGCGTTAAAGCCGGCCGGCAGCCCAGACCCGGTTGTTCGACGAGAACGTCGCCGATGCGGCGATCAGCCATGATTCCCGACCATCCGGGCATCTGGCTCTATCACTGTCACCTCAACGTGCACCTTGAGGCGGGAGTGGTCGCGCGCTTTCGCACGCTGCGTGAGAAGGGCGGTCGATCCCGATAGGAGTACGCGACAGCATGCGGCAGATTTTCGCGCTCGCGGCGGCGCTCGTCGCGTGCATCGGCGCCGATGCCCCCGTTCCAGCGTGGCTCGTGGCGAAGCCCGGCGCCGTCGTATTCACGAGCACCGGTGAAGAAGATTCGCCGACGACGCCCGTCTGCCCGACGGTAGCGTCGTACCGCGAGTACGTCGATGAGAACGGCGCGAAGGGCTGCGTCGAGCGCCCCGCCGGCGTTAAGGTGGTCATCGATGCGATCGTTCCGGCGACGGCCGCTTTGGCCGCAATGGCGAAGGTGCACGCTCAAAGCGGCGCGTTTCACGGCTACACGGCGCTTACCGAGTTGTTGCCGCCGATTCCAAAGGGCGTCGCGATTACGCTCGCACCGGCCGCCAACGAAACCCTTACGATTTCGGGGGAACAGCGCGCCGAACTCGGCGCCGGCTTAGATCTCGGAGCGCGAGTCTCGGCCGTGACGCTGCGCTTCGATCCGGCGAACGATCAGCGCGACTTACTCGTGCGCGTAACGAGCGGCAAATTCGCGGGCAAGTCCGGCTGGCTCTTCGCGCGACAAGCCTTCATCGGCGATCTGCCTATCAACGTTCTCAAGTAAGTGCAGTGAAGCACCACCGCTAGGTTTTGCGTTTGTCGGCGATCGCCTTGGCGACTTTGAGCGGAATCGCACCGCCGGGAATGACCAGATTGAGCGTCTCCGCTCCGAGGTCGAAGAGCGTTTCGGGTTTTAGCAACTGCGCGACTACGGCCATCGCGGCGCTGGGCTGCGTTTGAAGTTCTCCCGTTACGGCATCGACCGTCAAGTCTACCGATTTGTTCTTCGAGGCCCACGCACACTTGAAGTTGTAGGTCGGCCGAAGGTAGAGATCGATGCACTCGACGTTCACTCGCTCCTCTTTGACGTCGTCGGCATCGGCCGGGCGGACGTCCTCCCCAAGCAGCGTTCGAATTACCGACGAGGCTCTGATCGCGGGCGGTACGATCTTCGCGCCTTCGGGAGCAAAATCGTCGAGATCGACCGCGTTCACGTGCGCCTTGAGATATGGCTGGGCGTTGATCGGCTGACTCGTTAGCGCGTCGAGCCAGAGTTCGCGTTGCTCGTCTCGCTCGCAGTGTTCGATCGCGGACAACTCAATCGCGCCCGCATTTACGGGGTGATCGCTTCCCCCGATCGTCACCGAGGCGACGTGCGCCGTCTTGATCGGGACCTTGTACGATTCGCTGCGATCGTACCGGAAGCGCAGATGCGCCTTCGCGTGCCAGACGGGAAGGTACCAAAGTCCCAGATCGGAGATCGCGATATCCTCTTCTTTTGGGCGCGCAAAGAGCCGCGACAGGGTTCCAAACGCCGATGCTTTGTGCGCGCTCGCGCGACCTCGAGCTTCTTCCGCCGTAATCACCGGTTCGACGTAGAAAGCGGCCTTCTCAGCGATCACGATTTCCATGCGAAACCCGCTTCGTCGGCGCTCTCGAATATCCGTCCGGCGCTAAAAGGTGGGCTGCGTAGCCGGTCGAACGAATTCGCACTCGGCTATCGGGTTGGAGTGTGTCATGGGTCTTCTCCGTACGTATGCTCCCGCCGCGCTCGCGGCAATCGCGCTCGCCGCCTGCAACGGGACCAATAGTTCGCCCACCGTCCCAACTAGCGCGCCGGCCGTATCGCGCGCAGGCTCGAGCTCACCGATTACGCACGTCATCGTCATCGTTCAAGAGAACCGAACGGTGGATAATCTCTTTCAGTTCCTGCCGGGGGCGAATACTTCATCGTACGGTTTGAATCTCAACGGCCAACAAGTCACGCTACATTCGGAGCCGTTGACCGCCAAGTACGATCTCGGACACCGGCATGCGAATTGGCTGGCGGATTACAACAACGGGAAAATGAACGGCTGGACCAAAGAGAATTGCGCCGGCAAATGCCCGATGAATGCGGCATACGGATACGTTCCGCAGAAGCAAGTCCAGCCGTATTATCAAATGGCCGAGACGTACACGTTCGGCGACGAGATGTTCCAGAGCGGCGAAGGCCCGAGTTTTCCCGCGCATCAGTACATCGTTAGCGGCACGTCGACGAACCACGACGATTCGCCGTGGCGCGTGGCAGAGGATACCGGCGGCAATCAGGGTGGATGCGATTCGGTCCCCGGATCGAAAGCGCCGATGATCAACGCCGCCGGGCATGAGGGTGATCCGGTCTTTCCGTGCTTCGATCGCGCCTCGATCTTCTCGCTGCTCGACGCGGCCGGCGTCTCTTGGCACTTTTATCAGACGCTCACCGGTCCGGGACCGTGGAACTCGGTCGATGCACTACAACCGATATGGCAAAATAAGCAAGAGTACTCGGCTAACGTGACCACGCCGTCCGCGCAAGTGTTGTCCGATATCGAGATGGGCCGGCTCGCGAACGTCGCGTTCGTCACGCCAACGCAAAGCGAATCGGATCACTCGGGCGACAACAAGGGTACCGGGCCGTCCTGGGTTTCGTCGATCGTCAATGCGGTCGGCTTGAGCTCGTATTGGAAGAGTGCCGCCGTCATCGTCATTTGGGATGATTGGGGCGGCTGGTTTGACCATGTGACGCCGACGATCTACAACTCGTACGAGGTCGGAATGCGGGTGCCGATGATCGTCGTCTCGCCCTACGCCAAGCCAGGCTACGTTTCGCACGTCAACTACGAGTTCGGAAGCATCCTGAAGTTCATCGAGGAGACCTACGGTCTGGGTTCGTTGGGCACGACCGACGTGCGTGCGAACGACCTAGCGGACTGCTTCAACTTCACGGTGCCGGCGCGCAGGTTCACGAAAATCTCGGCGCGGTATCCGGCGAGCTACTTTCTGCACCAGTCGATCGCGGAACGAGGCCCGGAGGATTACTAGCTAATCGCGCACGGTGATCTTCAGCGCGAATCTCACCGTGGCGAACCTCCCGATTGTGGAAGGTGCCCCTCGCGCAATGAGGCGTCGAATCGGTCGTTCGCCGGGTACCAGTCGGCCCGACCGGACGGCATCAGATCGAAGAGGTGCCAGATCGGACAGAGCAAGTCGATCCCGCGCTCGCGGCCATCGAGCAGTGGATGCGCCGTGTAAACGTGGCGCACCACGTCGCCGTCTTTCGCGAAGACGGCAACCGTAGAGTCGGGATTACCATCGGTGTCCTCGGCTTCCAAGTCGCGAGCGAAGGCGGGACCGTCGTCGGAGAGCAGACGCAGCCGATGCCACTCGCGGCGAGCGCCCCACGCTTGCAGCTTGTCGAGCGGCGCCCGCGATGCTACGGCGAAGTTCGCTCGCTGCGTTACGTGCGGGGCGATCCCGTTGAAGCCGTCGATCCACAGCGAGCACATCGGGCAGAAGTCGTCGTCGTCCGCCCAGTACATCAGATGGTAGAGAATCAGGTAGGGCTTATCGTCGGCGAAGAGCTCGGAGAGGCGAATGTGCTTGCCGTTCTCGATGAACTCGTAGTCGGGCACGCACGGTCCCGGCGGGAGGCTGCGCCGCATCGCGGCGACCGCCTCGATGCGGTCCCGCAAATCCATCTCCGCTGCGCGCAAGCGTTCGCGCGATTGGCGATATGCATCGTCGGCGCCGGGCATGAGAACGCTTGGATCCGTCATTTTACGTCCTTTCGTCCATCTGATTGGAAATCGAAAGAATCGCCGAGAAGCACCGAGAAAATGCTGCCATGAAGCAGCCCGTTTCGTTAGGGACTTTCGCTTACCTGGCCACCCTCCGAGCCGAGCGAACCGTTCCTTTCCTGCGTACCGTGATAGGCGCGGTGTGGTTAATCGCAGCCCTGCCAGCCTGCGAGGGAACTCTGCCGGCGTCGAGTCAGTTCTCGGCCGCTAGCGTGCCGACGTCAGTACGTGAGCCTGCGCAAATTGCCGAGCGAGGACCGCTCGTTTATATTGCGGACAGCCTCGGAAACTTTGTCGACGTCTTCAACAAAAAGG
Organism: Candidatus Cybelea sp.; assembly: GCA_036732685.1. Taxonomy (GTDB): domain Bacteria; phylum Vulcanimicrobiota; class Vulcanimicrobiia; order Vulcanimicrobiales; family Vulcanimicrobiaceae; genus Cybelea. Next base: position 91,474 of record DAINBY010000008.1, read on the forward strand.
GGCGGCTCGTCGGAAAGATTACTGCCGGCGTCAGCTATCCGGAAGATCTCTTCGTGGACGCCGAACACAACCTCTGGGTTGCCAATGGCGGCGCCGGCAACGTACTGAAGTTCAAGCGAGGCGCGACGAAAGCGGCTTCGGTATATCGCGACGTTACCGATGCTTGGGCTCCGGTCACCTGCCCGAACGGAGCCCTCTACGTGGCGAATTTCAGCGGGAGCATCGCCGTCTTCGCTCGCCGCCATCACACCCCGACGGGCTCGCTGAACGAAAGTTACGGAAACGCCGACTCCGTCGAATGCGACGCGAACGGAAATGTCTTCGTGACCGTGACGCTTCTCAGCCCGCCCGGCTACGTCGTCGAGTTTCCGTCCGGCAAGAACAAGCCGGCGTTGCTTCCGCTCTATTTGCCGAACCCCGTCGACGCCAAGCCCGATCCCGCGGGAAACCTGTTGATCCTCGACTCGGCGGGCGGCGGATACAATACCGTTACCGAGTATACGGAGCGCGGATCGCCGACCGGGAAGTCGATGCCGACCGGTGCGAACTGGAACCAAATCACGATCAACCCAAAGGGGAATCAAATTTTCGGCTCCGACCAGAGCGATCTCAAAGGCGTGCTGCTCTCGTTTCCGAGCGGAAAGCTACTGCAGACCTACACGGACGGCGGCTTCCGGCAGCTCGGCGGCATCGCATACGATCCGGGTTAAGCGATCGTAAGTCCGGGCAAGTGATTTAAGGCTCGCGAGCGAACGGAGCTCGCGTGCAGCCGGGGCCTGATATGCGCATTTCGATCGACGGAACGGAACGAGCGATCTGGCCCGATGCGCGCCCGAGCGCGGAGACTCTGGATGGCGTGATTTGGCTCACGGCGTGGTTGCGCCCGCGGCGCGGTGGTGAGCTCGACGTCGGCAAGGCTCAGACTCTGGGGGCGACGCTGCCGTCGAACCGCACGTACGCCGACCGTGCGACGCTGACTCAACAGACCGGCGCAGACCCGGCTGACGTCGACCTATTGCGCGGTTACTGCGCGACCCATGGGATCGAGATCGTTGCCGAACACTGGCGATCGGTCGTGATGAGCGCACCGATCCCAAAGCTCGTCGAAGCCTTCGGAGCGACGGCCGGTATCTACGAGTTACCCGACAAGCGACGCTTTCGGCATCGCTCGGGAGCGCTGCACGCGCCGCCCGACGTCGCCGCGATCTTACGAGGGCCCTTCGGGATTCATCAGTGGCCGCGTTCGCATACCGTCGGTGCGTTGCACGGCGGCACCATCGCACCGTTGGCGACGAATGAGATTACCGCGCGGTATCGTTTTCCGGATGCGGACGGGTCGGGCGAGACGGTCGGCATATTGCAAATGCGCGGCGCGTTCAACGTGAACGACTTTACGAAGAGCATGCACGCTCAAGGCATATCGGCGAAGACCCCGATCGTCAAACGCGTCGACAATGCCGAGCTGACCCACACGATCGAGACCGCCAAAGACATCGAATCGGCGATCGACACCCAGGTCGTCGCCTCGCTTGCGCCCGGAGCGCAGATCGTCGTGTATGCAACGCCGGATGACGAGCGCGGCGTACTCGACGGCATTCGTTCCGCGATCTTCGACGACGAGCATCGCCCCTCGGTGCTCTCGATCAGCTTCGGGTTTCCCGAGCAGCTCTGGACGCCCGTCGCGTTGACGATTCTCGACGAGCTCTTTACCGCCGCGGCATTGCTCGGCGTTACCATTCTCTGTGCGTCGGGAGACCATGGGGCTCAAGTCGACGATCAGGGTGTAGCGCACGTGCTTGCACCGGCATCGAGCCCCTTCGCGCATGCATGCGGCGGCACGCGGGTTCCACCGGGTGCGGACGCCACGGGCGAAACCGGTTGGGAGAGCAGCGGCGGCGGTTTCAGCGCACGTTTCGGCATCCCGGGATGGCAGAGCGTTGCGGCGCAAGCCGCGAGCGCGTACCATGCCGCGCCGGGCCGCGGCGTTCCCGACGTTGCCGCACAAGTTTGGCCCGGTTACGGAGTTGTCGTCGAAGGTTCTCAGCTCGCGTTGGGCGGGACGAGCGCTGCCGCGCCGGCATGGGCGGCGCTAACTGCGCGCCTCAACCAGCGGCTCGGAAAACCAATCGGATTCTTTGCACCGTTGCTCTACGGTGCGGCTCCCGGCACGATCTTACGCGACGTTCTCTCAGGCGGAAACGATCGCTACCAGTGCGCGCCGGGGTGGAATCCGTGCGCGGGCCTCGGCGTACCGATCGGCGATGCGATCGAGAACGCCCTACGCGGACAGGCCGGCCGTTAGAACGTCAGTGGGTAACGCACTCGAGCGCATCGTCTTCGAATACAGCATGCGCACTCTTGTATTTTTCGACGACGATCGATAGCCGCTCCGTATCGCATCCTGGCAACGCGGCAAGTTTTGCGTGAAGCTGGTCGATGGCAGCAGCGTGCGCGCTGATTGCCGCGGCAGCTTGAGTTTTACTGTCGGACATGCTCTTCATATATCGCCGTGGCGCAAGCGAGCGCCTCTTTTTCCGCAAAGCGCGCCCCGAGCTCCATCGCACTCGCGATCTCCGGCTGCGATCGCATCGCTGAAAGCGTCCGCATCAGTCGCTCGTGACCGTGGCGTTCCGTATATTGTCGTGCCTCGCCGCTCGCGCGATGAAGCGCGTCCAAGAAACCTGCTAACGATGCGGCGCGCTCAAAATCGTGCAAAAGCGCGCCCAGCAAAGCGGCGTTTTCCGCTAAACTAGCGAGCCAGCGGTTGCCAGTTTGTTGCTGCAGCCCCAGAGCCTCCCGCAGTGACGCGCAAGCATCTTCGAGATCCCCGGCTTCCATGGCGTACGCGGCGAGATTGGAGAGCGCGAGCGCCGTGTACACCGAGTTGAGTCGGGAGTACGACTCGTGCGCCAGGCGTGCCGCGTTTCTCGCTGCTTCGACGTTCCCCGCTGCATACTCGAGCTCGCCGAGATTGAGCAGGGCACTCGCGTGCGCTTCGCTTCCCGGCCGTTCCAGCCGCGCGACTTCCAAGAAACGACGGCGGGCATTGTCGAGGTCGCCGCGTTGCAGATTACTGGTGGCCCACATGCGAAGAACCGCGTTTGTCGCACGACGCGAAAGGTGCTCGGGCGTTTCGTAGGCTTGTGCGAAGAACCGCTCGGCCTCGTCGAAACGCGCGGCATGAGAGCAGGTCGTTGCAAGGTAGCCAAGCGCGTGAGCGATTTCGTCGGAATCACCGGCTCGCTGAGCTATCTCGACGGCGCGAAGCGCGAGCTTTTCGCGGTCTGCCGTCGATCGGCCGGTCAACCACAGCAGGATGACGCAGTGACGAAGGAGCCGCGCGAAGACAAGGTCGTTAGGCATCGCATCTTCGAGCGCAAATGCGGCTTCGAACCACCGTAATGCTTCATGCGGCGTTGCGATCAGCTCGGGCCATTCAATATCGGCGAGCAGTTCGAGGCCGACCGCGGGATCGTGCTTCTGAACGACGGTCCAGTCGAGGGCGGCGCGTACGTTGCCCAACTCGGCGACCAGGCACCGACGCCACTGCTCGTCCTCGAGATCGGCCGCGAGCGGTGTGAGCGCCCGTACGAACCCGGCGTAAAAACGCGCATGCGTTGCGGCCGTCGCTTCAGTCTCGCCCGCTGCTGCGAGACGCTCGTGCGCGTACTCCCGAATCGAGACGAGCATGTCGTAGCGCCGCTCTTCGCCGAGGGGCTCCACGGCGACCAGCGATTTATCGACCAGCGAAGTAAGCAAGTCCAGCGCTTCCCATTCGTCGCATTCACCGGCGCAAATGGCGACGGCCGCATCGAGCGTCCAGCCGTCGACGAAAATCGAAAGCTTTCGAAAGAGTGCTCGAGCCCGCTCGTCGAGGAGATCGAAGCTCCAGTCGATGGTGGCGCGGAGCGTTTGGTGACGCGGAAGCGCGCTCTTGTCGCCGCCGGTGAGCACGCGGAACCGTTCTCCGAGTTTTTGCGTGAGTTGCTGCGGGGAGAGCAGTTTTATCCGCGCCGCCGCGAGTTCCACGGCTAGCGGAATGCCGTCGAGACGGCGGCAGATTTCCACCACGAACGGCGCGTTTTCATCGGTGAGCTCGAACCGCGAATCCGCCGAACGCGCACGCTCGGTGAAGAGTTCCATGGCTTCGTTCGCTGCCAGCGACGGAACTTGAAGAGCGCGCTCTCCGGCAATTCCCAGCGGCTCGCGACTCGTTGCCAGAATGCGAATCCCCGCGGAGGCGCCTAGGAGCGCAGCGGCAACGCGCCGCGCTTCGTCGACGAGGTGCTCGCAGTTATCGAGAACGAGCAGCAGCCGGCGCCGTTCGAGATGCGCTGCGAGCGACGCGAGGAGATCGTCGCCGCGCACGTCTCGTACGCCCAAGACCTGCGCGATCGTCGTTACGACGAGCGACGGATCGGAGATCGGAGCGAGCTCGACCATCCACACGCCGTCGGGAAAGCGATCGAGCAGCTCGGCTCCAGTTTGAATCGCACAGCGAGTCTTGCCGGCTCCCCCGGTGCCGAGCAGCGTCACGAGACGATGCTCCTCTAACAGCGCCTTGATTTCGGCGACCAGACCCGTGCGGCCCACGAAAGAGGTAAGCTGTTGCGGGAGATTATTCGGAAGATAATCGAGCGATCGCAGCGGCGGAAAATCGTCGATCAAATCGGAGGCGGCTAACTGATAGACGTGCTCGGGACGAGCGAGATCCTTTAAGCGCTGCGCGCCAAGGTCGCGAAGCGTGCTGCCCGGGGGAATGGCCTCCTCCAGTAGTGCGGCGGTGGTTCCCGAGATCAATATCTGCCCGCCGTGACCGATCGCCACGAGGCGCGCGATTCGGTTGAGCGTAGGGCCGAGATAATCGCCCTCGTGCTCATGCGCGTGCCCCGTGTGCAGCGCCATCCGCACGCGAAGGCCGCCGACCGCCGAGAAGTCCTGCCCGATCAGCGCGCGCTGCGCGCGCAACGCCGCGGCGCTTGCATCGAGCGCCTCGGCAAATGCGGCGTAAACTGCGTCGCCCATGAGCTTGAAGACGTATCCGCCGTGTGCCTCGATCGCCTCACGCAACAGATCGTTATGCCGCGCAAGCGCCGCCGCCATCGCGGCGGGATCGCGTTCCCAGCGCTCAGTGCTCCCTTCGATATCCGAAAAGAGAAACGTGACCGCTCCGGTAGGACGCCCCGAATGTGGCTGTCCCGTGTGAGCCTCTGGCACTTTAGCTTCGGCTACTCCTCATCTCGCCCGCGCACCTTCGACCGTGCTACTCGGTAAGGCCCCACGTCGAGATGTTCGGCCCCTGATGCTCGCGAAGGCGCCGAGCATGACGAGTAAACGTATCGGGGAAGACGCCTCGGGCCGCAGTTATTCCGTCGTCTTCGACTTGGGCGACGACGTACTGGAGCGTTTGCAGGATTTCTTGCGCGCCGAACGCGTGGAAGCGGCGCGGCTCTGCGGCATCGGCGGATTCCATCGGGCGATTCTCGGGTACTACGATATGGAAGAAAAGCGCTATCTGCCGATCGAGGTGAACGAGCAAGTCGAGGTACTATCGTTCATCGGCAACGTGGCCGCGTATCGGGGCGAGCCGAGAATTCACGTGCATTGCGTCGTCGGGCATCGCGACGGCCGCACGACCGGCGGACACTTCTTGAGCGGTGTCGTGCGTCCCACGCTCGAACTCACCATCGACGAAGTCGCGGTCGGGCTTCGCCGCGCCGATCGGCCCGAAATCGGCATTCCGCTGCTCTCTCTCTGAGAGGCTATGCGCCGGGCGGACGATACGTGACGTGATGCTCTATGGCGCGATCTGCTTCATCGATAGTGATCAACGGCGTCGTGCTGCTCTGCACCATTCCGGAGGCACGAACGGCGAACGCCGCGGTGAGTGCTGCTTCCGTGCCCGGCAAATCGACGATGATGATGGCGTCGTCGCTTCCAAATGTAAAGTAGAAGGTCTCGAGTTTACCGCCCAGCGCGGTCATTAGCTGCTCGACGGCCTCGCGCCGCTTCGAGGCGCTGCTCTTCAAAAGCCCCTCGGTACCCTCGGACGTATACTTCGCTTGAACTAAGAACTTCGGCATTCGTAAGCCCTCCTCTGCGCGCCGTGCGTGCCGTTGAAAAAGTTTATTCGAACGTTTGCGTTACGTTGAAGATCAATCCGAACGGATCGCGCATGTAACAGCGCGGAATGTCGGGGTCCTCTTCGAGGAGCGCGCAGCCTTGCGCCAGTAGCCGCTCTTTGGCTTGCGTAACGTCCAGGACCTGGAACTCGAAGACCGATCCGTTGTCGTCACCGTGCTCAAAATACAGCACGAACGCGCCCAAATCGAAACCCAAGAGGTTCTCCGCTTCGGCAACGATTGGAAAGCCGAGCACGCCGTTATAGTAGGATTTCGCCGCCGCAAAGTCCGTTATGCGGAGCATCACATCGTTCGTGGCTCTCATGCGGTAGCGTTCCCCCTCCCCCCGGCGAGCGACGCCGCGAGTATCATCCAGGCGCAGTAAACGACGACCAGTAGCCGGTTGATATAGCCCGTAACGGCAATCACTCCGGGTGGGAGTATCGTTGCAATCGGAAGCGGTTTTCCATCTGGCGGGACGTGCCCGCCGGCATGGGTGAACGTTACGAATAACGCGATAACGCTACCGATCATCAAGAACACCACAAGCAGCGACAGGAGCGCGGTCCATAACAAAGCCTTTCTCCTGCCTGTCGGCACGGCTCCGTCGCGACTGATAGCGGCACTTATCAAGATCGCTGCAACTGGGAAAAGACCCGCTCCAAGCACGTCGGCCACGCCGTGCAACGGCTGATTGATGTCGAAGATAGCGGCCAAGGTTTCCCCGATGCCCGCTACTACGAGCAATCCTAAACCGATCTTGCCTACCGTACCGCGAACGAAACCGCGCAATGCAAAGGCTAAAGTCCAAGAACTCAGCGCCCAAAAAGCGAACATGAGGGAGAGCAGCCAGCCAAAACCGCCGTTCGCGTATTCGCTGACCACTCGCCACGAAGGATCGAACTGCGGACTGAGCACGTGCAGGGCGAAAAGCGCAATCAGCACGAGGATAGCCGACGCGACCGCTACCCAAGCAGAGGCTGTCAGCGACTGGCTAGTAGCCATCGTTCGCTGCATGACGATGCTCACTACTCCGCCGGCTTCTGCGCAGATCGGCGCACCGCAAACTTGACGATCCTCGTTATTAGGCCTAACGGAAGTGGACGATCCAGTGGGAATCGAGCCGAGCCCCTCGCCGTCTCATACTTGGAGAGGTCGTTCTCAAACGCGGCAATGGCTGCAGCGCCGGGATAGAACCCGATGTGCGCTTTGAAGGCTCCAAACCAGACGACGGGTTTTCCATCGAGGGCAAAGGCGGGAAGGTTGTAACTGATCGTCTCCTGCGCCCGCGGCGCAGCCTTTTTAACCGCCAGACGCACCTCGCGGAGAGCCCGCTGCGCGTCCTTAGGAAAACGTTTACGATAGTCGTCGAAGTCTCCCGGTACGATCTTCTTCATACGAGAATCTCTTCGAGCCGGCCGTAACTCGCGGACATTCCGTCGGTCATCCCCGACTCAAGCGCCGCGTCCCGCTCCTCTTGAGATTCGAATATCATGGTCACGGTCAATGTTGAGCCTCCATCGGTATCTGCGAACGCGTAGGTGCAGAGCGCCTCGCCCGGCATGCCATCCATCGCCTCGGTGTGGACGAAACGTTCGGGCGCGCTAATTTCGCTAAACTCCCCTTGCACGTCGAACTCCGTGCCGTCCTTATCGTTCCGCCAGACGTAGCGGTATCGTCCGCCGGCGCGGAGATCGATTTCACATATGGGCATGCTCCAACCCGGTGGTCCGAGAAGCCATTTTTGTACGTGCTCGGACTTGGTATGAAAATCAAAGACTAACCGAGCAGGGGCATCAAAGCGACGCGTAACGCAGATCTCGCGGCTCGAGGGGGTCGTTACAACCACGGTGGACGGCATCTCTATTTCCCTTTCATGTGTTGCGCGAGCGCTCTATCGAGCCTTTGGTAAGTCTCCTCCCACGTTTTACGGTAGCGCTCGATCCAGCCGGTCACTTCATGCATCGACTGCGGCACAATCTTTGCGGGGCGCCGTTGTGCGTCACGGCCACGACGTATCAAGCCGGCTTTCTCCAAGACCTTAAGATGCCGCGAGATCGCCGGCTGGCTGATGGAAAAGCGCTCCGTCAGTTCGTTGACCGACGCGTCGCCCTGCGCCAATCGAACCAAGATCGCACGCCGTGTAGGGTCCGCGAGCGCAAAAAAGGTGCCGTCTAGGCGTCTGGTATTGAAATGAAAGTCCATAAGGTATCTGTTATATAACCTGTATATTATATAATCTCAACCACGATGTCAAGACTCCTCGAGCCACGCCTCCATTCCACCGCGCAGGTTCATCGCTCGATCGTAACCGAGCGCGTTGAGCTTGCGCGTTATATATGCGCTGCGGGCGCCGAGGTGGCAGATCACGACGATGTCGCGATCGGTCGGTATTTCGTCCAGACGCCGCTCGACCTCGTCCATCGGAATGTTGATCGAACCGGCGATCTTGCCGTCGATCATTTCTTCGGGCTCGCGCACGTCGAGCAAGAAAGGCGCCGCCGTGCTCCGCAACTGCTGCTCGAGATCGACCGGCGATATGGCTTTTATCAAGACTCCCTTTCCCACTTATGAGCGGGTGACCGCGTCGCCATAGCAAAGGAGCACCCATGCACGTACGAACGATCGCCGTTTTCCTTGCCCTCGCACTGGCGCCTGCCCTCGTCGTCGCCGCTGCGAGCTCTCCGCCGCCACCGATCTTGAAGCTCGCGAACGCGATCATTCATGGTACGAACACCGACGATCCGTCTGGGTTCTCCGGGCTCTTCACGAACGACGCGGTCGTCGTCGATGAGAACCCGCCGTTTGTATGGCGCGGCGGCGGCGCGGCCGTCGCGTGGTGGCACGTCGTCGACGCGGTGACGCGGAAGGCCAAGCTGACTCAACTGAGGGCCACCAACGTTCGCACGAGCGAGTTCAAGCAATCGGCAACCGACGCATATTTAGTCCAGGCGATGACGATTACCGGAACGGTGGGCAGCAAACCGTTTTCCGAACCGGGAACGATGACCTATACGTTCCACAACGTGGGCGGGACGTGGCTGATCTCGACCATGGTGTGGACGACGAAGCCCTGAAGCGAAACCGTTTCGGTTATCGCGCGCTAGCGATCGATCGGCCACATCGCCGGCGAGGGCTTTTCGCGCACGATTGTCGTGGCGTGCAGAACGCCGGCGGCATCGTACGTCCCGCCGGCACCCAACGGCTCTCCGACGATCAAGGGGACGCTTCGCTCGCGCCGCACCGCCTCGGAGTCGTCGACGCGAACCATTTTTCCGGTGCGCGTGCGTAAGGTAAGGTACGAACCGTTAATCGCAACGAGCGCTCCGGTGACTGCGTGCGGAGCTCCCCCCGTAACGTGGGGGGCTTTGACTAACGGCGTGCCGCCCTTCGCGTTCGAACCGAGAAGCCCAAAGATGTCGAGCTGCTCGTAGCTCGCGACGTAGACTTTTCCATTGGCTACGACTGGAACCAGATTTGCGTTTCCACTACCCGAAACCCAGCTGCCTGCCGAGGCCTGGTAGAGCGTTTGGAGCGACGAACCGCTGCTCGGAGGCTCTGCCATAAACGCGAAGAGCGTGATGTTCCCAGGCACCGACTGCGGACGCGCGAGCGCCCAAATAATTGCACCGGGGCCTTTCCCGTTCGACGAGACGGTCGTGAAGAAACCCGGATCTTGGCCGCCGGGCAACCCGGCAGACGACCCCGCCTCGACCAACTTTGCCGAGCCTGATTTTTGAACTTTCCAAACGGTCACGGTGTTGCCGCCGCTGGCGACGATGCGCGGAACGGAGTCGCTTGCGGCATCGAAGTACGACTGGCCGCACCAGCATTGGCCGATATTCACCGAGTCGACGACGTGATTGCCGCTCGGATTGTATCCGCCCAAGTTTTTCTGATGCATCAGAAAGAGCGTCCCCTCTTTGCCGGCTGCTGCGGCAAGCGGGAGTTTCGACGCCGATTTCGGCAATAGCAGCACGCCGCCGGATCCGAAGTCGACGTCGTCCTGGTCGAGTTGCTTGACGTCGGACGGCGTAAAGAAGCTGAGAATTTGCGTGAGATCGGGACTTACTCTCGCGACGCTTTCCGAGATGTTCGTGATGCTGTTATACGACGTTCCGGACGGATCGGAATTGCCGGTAACGAAGTAGAGGTTCCCCGCTGGGTCGGCAGCGACGCCGTACCCCGACATCCAAATCGAAGACAGGAAAAAATTGTTTTTCGATGTCGCGAGCGTGTCGTTTAGCCGGTTCGCTGCAAGCGGCGTCAGCGACCCGGCCTGCCAACCGAGCAGCCAGCCGCGTGACTTCGATGCGCTAAGGTCGCAGAAGCTCCCGAATCCGGCATAGATATTGCCGTTCGATTTGAGAAGGCCGGGGCGTTGCCGCTGGTACGTCGCGTTGAACGCATAGGTCGACCCGTCGCTTAAGGTGTGTGAGGCGGTAACGAGCACCGGTGCGACGACGTCCGTCAGGTTGCTCAGGTTAAGTTCGTGAATGTAGTAGGCCGGTTGTCCGCTCTGCGTCGTATAGGCGGCGACGTACATTGCGTTGGCCTTTTTGTCGATGACGGGAGTCCCGTCGATTCCGACGTTTGGCCCGTTGTTGTTGCAGCCTAGCGGCGTCGTAACGGGAGCGCCCAGGTTCTGTCGGAAGAGTATGGCCCCGCTCGAGGCGTCGATCGCGTAAACCGTATTGCTCTCCGTAGTAACGTACGCCACGTCGTGTTTACCCGGAGAGGTGCCGCTGGTCGTCGTTTCGTCAGGGACGATGAGGGGCTGCGTATCGACTTGGTCGTCGAGCGCTGCGGTATGGAGCAGGCCGAAGGATCCGCTGTTGACGTTTTGATAGGTCAACACGGTCTCTCTATTATTCCACCCCGTCCGTCCGTTATCGTAGTGGTACGTGGTAACGGCAATCTTATGATGCCGCGCACGACTCACGGTCGCCGCCTGCGCGTCGCGAGCGTCTTCGAGAATCCGCCTCGGCCGATCGCCCTTTGGATAGCCGTAGAGCATAACGGCGGCAGTGCCGGTAGCGTTTAGGCCCTGATTGGGTACGACGACGCGGCCACCCCCAATCCAGAACTGCAGCGGGCTGCCGGCGCCGGCGAGCGCGGTCCGGTCAATCATCGTAGCTCGCCCTTCGCTCACGGCGTACCGGACGATCGTCGTCGGTGGCGAACCGCCGTGCGGACTCTCTACTGCGAGGTATTTGCCGTCCCATTGAATCGCGCCGAGAAGGGGACGCATTCCGTTCCACTCGATCTCTCTGAAGCGCGCTCCGCCTTTCGGCAGCTCGACTAAATTGACGGTGCCGTCGAGACGACCGGCGATTGCCTCGACGAAGAGATCCCCCAGGTCGTCGTACGTCACCGATCCATAACGATCGTTCCGTCCGCTCTCGCGATATACTTTGGCATTGCCTTGAGCGCCGCCGTAGACGGCGACGCCGTAGTTGCCGGATGCGCCACCCGAAACGGCGAGGTCTCCGGTCGACCGATCCACCGCGCAGAATTGCAAGGCGCCGCCGAGCTGGTTACGCAATACGGCGAGCGGTTGCGTGCCGGCGTGGCCGTATTCGAGCACCTCGTTGCCTTGCGGGATAAAGACGTCGCCGTCTCTATCCGAGCAGAGACCGCTCGCGTGCCGGTTGAGCAGCCACCCTTTCAGCGCGCCTTGCGGATACGAGTAGACGTAGACGCTGCCGCCTTTAGAACTCGATAAGTAGAGGAGATCGAGCGTATCGGCATCATTCGCCATCCACGAGGCTTCATGCGCGCCGGCTGCCGCGTTCGGCTCACCCGGAATAACCGGATTTGACCGTTGCGCAGACCCCGTGCCGTTGCCGGTACACGCGCTGAGCAATACCACGCCGGCCAGTGCGAACGTTCGAGCCGAATGCAAAGTCATCTCGCCTCCGATTCTGAGTAGCTTCCATAATATACAGCATTTTGCTTCAAGCCGGAATACGGCAACGACTGCAGCCATATCGAGAGTGCGGAGAAGACGTTGGTGGCCCAAAGGGTTGCATCGGGCAGCTCAAGAAAGGCGCCTGCGATTAGGGGTGCTGCCTTGCGTATCAAAGCAGTCAGCGTGCAACCACGTGGCGAGCTCGTTGGTCGAGAGCGTGAAACCGAAGAACTCGGTTCGTATCGCCGTGCCGCTGCCGAGGGCCACGGACACATCGTATTGGTGGGCGGGGAAGCCGGAATCGGCAAATCGCGTTTACTGCGCCAGTTTGAATCGATAGTGGTGAGTTCGCGGGCGATGCTGGCCTCGGCCCGTTGCGTCGAGTTTGGACAGGCTCCGCTCGCCCCACTGCGCGAACTGTTGCAGCAGCTCGAACGCCGCAGTACTGCGGTTCGCGATACGGTTACGCGTTCGCTCATCGAACGGCTTGCCTTCGAGCGTGATGCGGAGATCACACCAGGATGGCTGCCCGAAGGATCGCTCTTCGAATCCATCGATAGCGCATTTGCCCGTTATGCGTTGCGGGGCACTCTGGTGGTCACGATCGAAGACATTCACTGGGCCGACCGGTCGACGCTTGCGTTCCTAACGTACGTCGCCGACCGCCTCGAAACGCGACGGATTCTCATCGTCGCGACCTATCGAGCCGATGAAGTCGGCTCGAAACATCCGCACCTTTCAGAATTTTCGGCAATGCTCTCGAAGCCGTTAGTCTCGACGATTTCGCTCGCGCCGCTGCGCGACTTCGCGATTCACCGGCTCATCGACGGAGCGACGACGCGGCCGGAAGCGCTTTCATCGACGACGGTTGCCGAGATCGTTAGGTTGAGCGAGGGCAACCCGTTCTTTGCCGAAGAGCTAATCAAGAGCGCGGTCGACGCGGGCGAGGGAGCGCGGGCGGCCGAGCTGCCTCTCTCCATTCGTGCGGCCGTTTTAACCCGCGCCGCCCGCCTGACGGAAGAGGATAGCAAGGTCATCTCCCTGGCGGCGGTCCTCGGCGAGCGTTTTGCCGTCGAACAGCTCGTCGCGCTCGGCGGTGACCGAGAAACCGTCTTGCACGCGCTCGAACGAGCTCGCGCGCTGCGCCTGCTCTCCGATGAAGCGACGACACCCGGCGAAGTTTGCTTCCGCCACGCGCTGACGCAAGAGGTTCTCTACGGCGAGCTTTTGGCCGAACGCGTGCGTCCACTCCACGAAGCGATTGCTACCGAACTGGAGAGAACTCCCAACCGCAGGGCGGCCAGCGTGCAGCTCGCGCACCATTGGCGACGAGCCGGTGACGCAGTGAAGGCCTCGGCCTATGACGAGATCGCCGGTGACAACGCGTTTGGTATCGGCGCTTTCGCGGATGCGATTCTCTATTACGAGCGAGCGGTTACGGCAAGGCGAAACGATGCGCAGGTCGAGCATAAGCTCGGCGTTGCGTTGGGAATGATCAACGAGCTGCGCGCGGCTATCGACCGCCTAATACATTCCGGCGACCTCTATTGGCAGGCCGGCGATTTCGAGGGTTTTGCGGAGAACGAATCGGCGATCGTTTCGCAATTACACAATTTAGGCGACGTTGCTGCCGCCACGACCCGATGTCACGAGGCTATCGAGACGTTGAGCGCAAAGCTGCCGCCGGAGAAACTCGACTTATTTCGGACGCGGCTCGCCTTTCAATGCATTGCGGCGCTCGACGATAACTCCGCTTCGGCGTTCTTGAACGAGATTCGCGAACCGATCGCCGATCCGAAGATCGCAATGCACGCATCGTGGAGCCGGTTCAGAGTCGCGGCGATGCGAGGAGAGGTCGAACAATGGCGTCGTTTTTCGGCGCGCGCGCTTGACGCCGCTGCGCGACTTAACGACGGCGGCTCTTGGACGCGGCACCTGCATTGCCAGATCGGACTCGATGCGATCGGTCTCGGCGATGTCGAAACGGCGCGCGAGCACTTTCGCGCGGCAGTGCACTCGAAACGCGAACGGCGGTCGATGCAAGGGACGGTGCTAGCTGCGGCCTCCGCCTTCGAGCACACCCTTCGCGGCGATTTCGCCACGGCCGAGGAACTACTCCGCGAAGTGAGCGAGCTTCCACTTCAGAGTTATCCGGTTCTCGTGCACGTGAAGGCCGCGAACTTTACGCTTGGAATCTGCTGGGGCGACGATACGCGCCTGCTGCGTGACGATACGGAATCGTTCCTCCGCTACGGTACGGAGCGCGGGATGCACGTAGCTCTCGGTCTTCTTGGCGGTCCCTACGCGTGGGCGCTCGGTCTGCGCGAGGAGCACGCCGAAGCAGCGATTTGGATCGGCCGGATAGCCCGCGCCTTGCCGGGACCACACCGATTCCTCTTTGCCTATCTCGCTGCCGCTCAGTTTGGAGATCCTGAAGACGTAATCGCGATGCGCAGGCAGCTCGTCGCTGCGGCCGAGGGCCCTGAGGACCGCGCGAACAAGGCCGCGCTGGGACTCTTCGATGCCTTTGCCGCTCAGCGCGGTATTATTGAGGCCGACGTGCGCGCCGCCGCTCTCGATTCTGCGGCGAGATTTGATGCCATTGGGTGGCCGTGGCTCGCGGCGCGCGGCTACGAATTGGGCGGTGAATCCAAACGGTCGTCCGAAACGTATCGCTCGCTGGGAGCTTTACGCGATCTGCGGCGCGTTGACACCACCCGCTCCTCCGATTCGGTCTCCTCGCTCTCGTCACGAGAGCTCGAGGTCGCCGAACTCGTTGCGGCGGGCCACTCGAACGACGAAATCGCGCAGTTGTTGCACATCAGTTCTCGCACGGCAGAAAAGCACGTCTCCTCGGCTCTGCGAAAGTTGAACGTGCGATCGCGCGTGCAGCTCGGGCGGCTGCTCGCGCGACAGTAGGGTGGCGGCCGGGAATCGGAATCGAAGTCATCGTGAGGGCTCCTCCTACAAAGTGCGCCCTCTAAGGATGCCTCCGATACGAGTTGGGGTCGATGCGTAGAATTACGACTCTTTGATGGCTCGCGCCCAGACTAAAGCGGCTCGACCTTCACGCTGGTCATGGCGTCACCGCGCCGGATCGCATCGAGCGCTTCGAAGCCTTCGGTCATTTGCCCGAACACAGTATATTGCCCGTCGAGAAACGGCGCATCGTCGAGGCAAATATAGAACTGCGAGCCGGCTGAGTCCGGATTAGAGGCGCGGGCCATTGCGACCGTTCCACGCCGGTGAGGTCGCTTGTTGAACTCCGCTTTAAGGTGATAGCCGGGGCCTCCCGTTCCATCGCCCCGCGGGTCGCCGCCTTGAACCACAAAACCCGGTTCGACCCGGTGGAACGCGAGCCCATCGTAAAAACCCGCGTCGGCGAGCTTCATAAATGCCCCAACGTGGAGCGGCGCATCGTCGGGAAATAGCGTGAATACGATATCGCCATGAGCCGTGGCGACGCGCACGCGCGAGCCGCGCGCTCGCTCGGTATAGTCGTTGAGTTCGGTCGGTTGGGGCGGAACGTGAGACATACGGCAAGCGTTGTGCATCGAGAGTCCAAAGGCCTCGTCGTACCCCTGAGAAGCGGCTGAGGCCGACAGCTCTCCAGAGACATCAAAAATGGCTCAAGCGACTCTCGAAACCACCTTTTTAGTTTTCTTCGATTGCGGGATTGCGCGTGGAAGGAGCACGCTGAGTGCAGGGTGTTACCCTTAGATCTGAAGTTGAGGTTAACCAATCATGGCAAGAGCACTTTCTCTACGAGGTTTCCTGAGTCTGCTCGGTTTGCTTGCTGCATTTAGTAGTCAGGCAAGTTGGGCAGCGGCTGGTACACTCGGAGGTATCGGCGGCATCGTAACCGATGCGAAGAGCGGAGCCCCGATTGCTGGAGCGCAAGTGAACATCAGTTCGCCGTCGCAGGTGGTCACGGTGACAACCGATGCGCACGGACATTATATCGCCTTCTCGCTGCAACCTGACGATTATACGTTGACCGCACAGAAGGATGGATACGAAACGCAATCGCTCGCGGGATACAGCGTTAACGCGGACCAAACACAGCAGTACGATCTGAAGCTCGAACCCGGCTCCACGGCAAACTCAGGATGACGTAGACCCTCCGTTGCTCGGCATGCGGCCTCGCGATCCGCGAGGCCGCTTAGGCTACAGGATACAGATCCACCAAACCCACGCGATGAGAACCAGTTGGAGCGGAAGCCGAATGTAAAAGGCCTGCGCCGTACCGATATCCGCATACAGGCCCGGATGCATCGCCATTTGCAGATTTGCTGGAAAGACCGCGACCATGAGCACAATAAGGCCCACGCCGGCGAGTTTTCGGGTGTTGGGCATCAGCACGCCGATGCCGCCGAGAACCTCACAAATGCCGCTAATCTGAACGAGCAGGGCGGGCGCCGGAAGCCAAGGCGGGACGATCCGCACGTAAAAGCCGGGATGCACGAAGTGATTGATGCCCGCCGCTATGAAGAAGAGTGACAGCAGGACCAGCGCAATGCGCCGCACCAGGCTGTTCGCGGGCGTTAGGGGTGCGGCCATCGGCAGCGCACCCCCTTCGCGAGAGCCTCCGTCGTCTCTAAGACTTGTTCGTCGGCACGAGCAGGAAGCTGGGGAAGAATATATTGACCGTATTGTTTTCGAGCTGGTTTGTGTAGTCTCGCGAGGTCGAGACCTTCACCGGACTCGTAAATGAATATTCTACCCAGTGACCGTTTGGTGTGACCGGGATTGCCTTCTGGTGTACCAGCTTTTTCTCCGTCGGCGTGAGCAACGCGAACGGATTGCCCAGTGTCACGGTAAACCCGCTCGGGAAGAACTGATCGAAAAGCGTTACCGTCGTTGGTTGAAGCGGATTTGCGAACGATGCGCCCTGAAGTAGTTGATCGTAGACCATCAGGTGATTGGGGTGTGGAGGAAGCGCGGGGGCACCATACTTCAGCGTCGGGACGCACAGGGCCACCGGCGTTACGAACGTGGTCGAGTTCTTTTCAAGTTGGTTGACGTAGTTTTTCGTCGCCTGGATCGTCGGTGGCTTATTTATCGGATAGCACACGAAGTGGCGATTTGGCGTGACCTTTATCGGTTTTCTGTAGAGCAGCACCTTCTTCGCGGGTGTGCAGGCAATCTTCGTCTGAGCGAGCTTCGTTTGGAATCCACCCGGAAAGAACTGGTCGAATAGCTGCACGGTTGCGCCGGCAAATTGACTCTCGGGGACAACATTATAGCAGATAATGTGGTTGTAGCCTTTTGGCGCTCCCGAGTCGTCGCGAATCGAAGCGATGTAGCTCTGGTGCGCAGCCGAGGCCCGTTGCGCCGACGTCAGCGTGACGGCGGCGGTGAGGACTGCGGCAACGACGCTGAGGCGGAAAATGCGCTGAAGCAGCATTTTGGGCTCCTAAACTCACGGCTACGGCATTGGCACCGCAGGGTACTCTTCGCGGCCGTGGCGTTCATGATACTCCCGCTTGGTGGGCGATGCAAGCAGGCCTACGCCATTTCCACCCATTGACGGACTGGAAATGAAAAAGCGAGCGCACGATGCGCTCGCTTTTCCCTTTGTGTGTCGGCGAGATCAATACGCCTTAATGCCGTTTGGAGTTCCCCATCCGGTCGGTCCGCTGTACTTTTTGTAGCCACCGTTGTTCTTCGATAGGCCGGCCTGACAGAGATAGTCGCTGCAGTTGCCGTCGCTGCCGGAAGTGATTTGGTGCAGCAATCTCCGGTGTTTTTTTCTGTTCAGTTGCCAGAACGTTTTGCCGCCGGTTAGTTGGCTCTCGTTGCCGGCGAGCGCGACGATACCGGCCGTGAACGGCGCTGCGACGCTGGTTCCGCAGACGCCGATCCAGCCGCCGTAGAGGCCGATGTACTCGGCGACGCCTGGGCTACAGCCGGCCTCGGCAGAGATGTCGGAGATCGTCTTACCGCTGCAGTCCGGATCGTGCTGCCACGACGGCTTGGGCGTGGTGGTCGCGCAGCCCGCTCCGGCGCCGTCCCATGCGGTTTCGCTGTAGGTCGACCCGGATTTTGCTAACTGCGTGCCGCCGACGGCGAGCACGTTTGCAAGCGCGGCCGGCCACTCGATCTCTGGATATCCGTTGTCGCCGGACGAGGCGATATAGGCGATGTCCGGCGTGCTGAAGTAGTTCGGGAAGTTCGAGTCGCCGCAGTTCTCGCCGTAGTTGAAACTGCTGCATCCCCAACTGTTGCTAAGAATCGTCGCACCGAGCGCAACGGCGGTCGCTTCAGCCTTTTCCAAACCGCAGACCACGCCACCGCAGTTGCCGCCTTCGATAAGATAGATCGTGCACTTGGGACAGCTGGCAGAGACCATGTCGATGTCGAGGTCCGTCTCGACGCACCACCCGAAGTCCTCGCAGCTCTCCGGATAACCGGACTGTTGTCCCTCCTCATTGTACTTCGCGAAGGTTGCCGTTCCCAGCCCGAATGCGCTGCGGTAGGTCGCGAGGTCCGACTCAGCGTTGGGCAAGTCCCCAAGTTCGATGAGCGCGACGATCGTTCCCGATCCTTTGCCAAGCGATGGCGCAAGGTTATAGCGAGTCTGCATATCGATGGGCCGCCAGCCGCAGCTGCCGCCGGATGGCGAGCAATCTGGCTTCACGCCCTTGGTCACAACCAATACGTGGCACTGTACGCCGCCCGCAAGTGTCTTGCAGGCGCGCCGGGCTTCGTGCTTGGCTTGCCATTCAGGCACAAAGTGCCTGGAGGCAGAGGACCCAGTTTGCGACGGGGCGCCGGATGTTGGAGCGTTCGACGAGCCGGCCGCGTTACAGCCTGCGATCGCCAGCGCCACTACCAGCGGAAAAATCCTCAAAGATACCCTCACAAATGCTCCTTTACATGAGTCGGTCTGGGAGCGGCAGTATTATAAGGCGACAGCAGCGGCGCCTCCAATTCGGAGCGCGCGGCAGATTAAATGCGCGGCCAGTACTTGAGCGACGTCGCCGTATTGAAGAGCACGATCGGCGGCGGCAGATGCACGCCTGCATCGCGCAGTAACCGAAGGCCGGCGAGGGTGGCGGCACCCTCCTCCGTAACGTCGATGCCTTCGCGCCGATGGATTTCGCGCATTGCCGCATCGGCGGCTTCGTCGGAGACGGCGACCGCGTGACCGCGCGACTCCCGAAGCGCTCGCAGCGACAATCGATCGCCGATTCCCCCGGGAACGCGCAAACCCCACATTGCCGTCGTGCCGTTTTCGACCCGTGCGGCCAACTCTTCGCCGGCATTGAAGGCCCGGACGATCGGCGCGCAGCCTGCGGCTTGCACGCAGACCATCACCGGCCGCGCCGATCCGATCCAACCAAGGGCCTCGAGCTCATCGAAGGCCTTCCACATTGCGACGAGTCCGGTACCGCCGCCGGTAGGATAGACGATCGTACCCGGAGCATCGCCGATCTGCTCTACGAGCTCGTACGCCATCGTCTTCTTTCCCTCGACCCGATACGGCTCGCGGAACGTCGCGCAATTAAAAGCGCCGTGTTCTTGAGCATACTGGGCCGCGATGCGGCCCGCATCGTCGATCAAACCATCGACGAGCACGACGTCGGCGCCATATCCACGCATCTCATCGATCAAGAGCGCCGGCGTGTCGCGTGGAACGTAGACGCGCACGGGCAGACCGGCACGCGCGCCGTAGGCAGCGAGCGCACTGCCGGCATTGCCCGCACTCGGCGCAACGAGTGCGGCGGCGCCGAGCCGCTTGGCGACGGTTACCGCAACCGACATACCGCGCGCTTTGAACGAGCCCGTCGGATTCTGGCCTTCATCCTTAAGGTAGAGCGCCCCGCCTCCCGAATCGGCCGCCAATGCCGTCAGCGCGAGCAGCGGCGTTGCGCCTTCGCCCAGCGAGATCGGTCCCTCGTCAGCGCCTATCGGCAGCATCTCGCGATAGCGCCACATCGTCCAGGCACGGGCCGTTACCATCGCGCGCGACATCTCGATTTCGCCATAGCGCACGAGCAGGGGGGCGCCGTCATGTGGGCATGTGGTCGCTAACACCTGCGGCGAAACGCGGTGTGCCGCGTCGCGCGAGCACTCTAAATGTTGCGGCAGCATCAGCCTGGCGCTCCCGTCATCGCGCCACCGCGCGCCCAGAGAAAGTACACGGGGATCGCGCTGAGCAGAATCGCGATGCCGACGAGACCGTCGCGCGGATCGGCCACGCACGCGGCGACCGCAACTCCCCACGACGCCACCAAATAAACGACCGTCGAAACGGGATGTCCGGGCGCGCGAAACTCTCCCAACGGTGCCGCGATGCGAGCGCGCGCGCGCAAAACGAGGAGCGCGAGCGCAAGCAATCCGTTGAATGCATAAAACGTCGAGACGACGTAGTTGAGGATCTGATCGTAGTTACCCCACAGCACGATGAGCATCGCGACGACGCCTTGCACGGCGATCGCGACCACTGGGGCGTGCGTGCGCGGATCGATCCGCGCAACGTGGCGAAAGAAGAGTCCGTCTTGCGCCATCGCCTGATAGAGGCGCGGAACCGTCAGCACTCGGTTGCTGATGAACGCGAGCGTCACGACCGCGACAACTATCGAAGCGATGCGGCCCCCGAACGGACCGGCCCACGCGAGGAGTACCGACGAGGCCGGAACCGGCGTTTGCGCCAAGCCGTTGATACCGAGCACGCGGAGGCAGCTCGCGTTGACGAGCACGTAGAGGATCGTGACGCAGGTCATGCCGAGAATGAGCCCGAGCGGGAGCGTTCGCGCCGCGTCTTTAGTTTCGGCGACCATGAAGTTGGCGACCATCGCGCCGTTATAGCTGAAGAGGATCGGGACCATTGCGATGCCGAGCGCGCCGGGCCAGACCGGCATCGCGGCCGGCGCTCCAGGGCTGCTAGGCGCCGCCGGATGCGCGAAAATGCCGGCTGCGACGATTGCCAGCAGCGCAACGATCTTCAGCACGGTCAACGCGCTTTGAAGCCGGTTCCCGGCGCGCACGCCGAACGCGTTCACGACCGACAGCGCTGCGAGCGCAACCGCCGCGACAATTGCGGGCGCAAACCGAAGGCCCGTCAGCGAGAGGAAATAGCCCGCGAAAAGCACCGCCGCTGCGGCGATGCCCCCGCTAAACGAGGCGAGCAATCCAGTCCAACCGTATGCGAATCCGACGATCGGATGAAACGCATCACTCAGATACGCATACGGTCCGCAGCCTTTCGGAAGGCGAGCGCCCAGCTCGCCGAGCACGAAGGCACCGCAGAGCGCAACGATGCCGCCCACGAACCACGCCGCAATTACGAGGCCCGCTATGGGCAGGCGCTGCGCGACGACCGCCGGCGTGCGGAAAATGCCCGACCCGATGACGCTCCCGACGACGATCAGCGTCACGTCGTATCGCCCGAGATGGCGCGCGAATGAGTGCGCGCGCACCGTCAGACCGGCGCTTCGCCGACGATCGTCGCTCGACGAACGAGGCGGTGCGCGGGGAAGTAGTCGGCGAGCGCGCAGTGCTGCGTCCAGCGATTGTCCCACACCGCCGCGGTTCCAGCACTCCATCGCCAGCGAACTTGAAACTGCGGCGCGCTCATGTGCTCGAAAAGAAAACGCAACAACGCCTCGCTTTCGCGCGGCGAAACGCCCTCGATATGCGAGGTAAAGTCTTGGTTGACGAAGAGTGCCTTTCGCCCGGTCGCCGGGTTGGTCCGCACGACGGGATGCGAAACGGCCGGATGGCGCGCGTACATCTGGTCGCGACGGTCTTCCATGCCGAGCGCCGCGAAACGCTCCGGCGTAAAGTTCTTCGCAAAGGAATGAACCGCGCGCAGCCCGCCGACGAGCTCCTTGAGCGGATCGGAGAGCGTTTCGTACGCCAGATACATATTCGCCCAGAGCGTGTCGCCGCCGAGGGGCGGTATGTCTTCTGCGTAAAGGACCGCGGCCTTCGGAGGAGTCGGGAGGTACGTGACGTCGTTATGCCAGCGATCGCTGTTCGCACGCCGCATCGCGTCGTGCTCGAGGACCATGATCTCCGGAGCATCTTCGTGACCGGGATAGAACGGATGCACGTAGAGCGGCCCGAAACGCCGGGCAAAATCGCGCTGCTGTACGGGCGTGAGCGACTGGCCTTCGAAAAAAAGAACCAGGCGATCGTCGAGCGCCGCGACGATTTCCCCGAGCTCTTCTGCGGAGAGAGGCTGCCGAAGATCGATCCCTTCGATGACGGCGCCGATCGCAGGGGTAAGCGGCGTCGTCGTTAGCTTCGAGCGCGGCATAGCGGGTCATTACACGAGGCAGCACTGTCCCATCCCTGCAAGGGACGCAACTCCTCTCGTCGCAGTGCGCTCGATATCCCAAAAACTGGAGTTGGCCAGCCGGCGTCGTGGTTCTGCGGCGGCACCGAGCCGACGCGCGCGCCTAGCCCTTCTTATCGCGAATCGGGTAGTCCGGCCGCTGGACGTACGTGTACTTCTCGCCGCACACGCGGCAAACGTTCAGCGGGCTTCCAAAATGCTCGTGCGGCGCGTATACCTTTGGGGTTTTCGCGCGCTTCTTGACCGTTACTGTGGGTTCGATGACGTCTACCCTATCCGGCTCCCGGGTCAGGAGCAGCGTGCCTCCAAATCGGAGGCGTTCTCATCGTATTCGCGATTCACGCGAAAAGGACTTCCTTGGCCCCGACGGACCCTCCAATCCTTAACGGGTTACGAATCGTGCCGCCGCGAATCTCTATGCTCTTCATCCGTTCTTGCAGTGGAAAGCGGAGCAACGTCAATGCATTTTAGTGAACAAATCGATCAGTCAAACTTCGAAGGCATGGAACAGATTGCCGAATCAGACCAATTTGCGATCTATGCCGTGGGCAATCAAACATATCTGTTGGTGCAACGACATCAAGGAACACCCTGGATGGCGTTGCGCTGCTCGGGTGACGGCTTGTTCCGAATCTCTGCGCTACTCAACGACGCAATGCGGCATCTCTATCGAGAAGTCGCCGCGCGCCTCTCTCCGAACTCGGATAAGCCGTAACCGAGCGCCTCCTCGATCTGGAAGAGGGTCGAATACCTGCGATTGCTATTGGGTGCTCAATCACTTAAGGTGAGATTTATGAAGCACTCCGGCTACAGCCTGAAGCACAGCCTTATCCGCATGCCCTTGGAAGGCCATCTTATTGCCATTAGCAGTTTTTTGAATGGCGGTATATTGATGCCCGAAGAGCGGCGCGAACTGATTATGAACCACGAGCTGCTGGCAGCGGCCGTCGAGTTCTTTCTTATGCATCGGCTTATGGCCCTGGACAAGCACGGCTGCGCGTACCTGCCCTTGAAGCGTGGTAAACGCGCTTACTTCCTGGACGACTTTTTAGACTGCCTCGAAAGAAATCCTAAGCACCTCGCCCGGCTAACATCGCTCATTCGCGAGGCTCTCTTCGTCAGGTTCGTCCACGACGCGGCCGCCGCCGCTTAGCTAGGCATCGCAATCGCGGCACAGGCCACGTACCTTTTTATATCGGCACTGCTCTCGTGGACGTCGATGACGTAGTTGCCCTTGAGCAGATCGTCGACGGTGACGCCAGATATCGTCGTCGTGCTGCTTCCGCGGACGATGTCGGTCAGAGTATACTTAGGCACCGGGTTCAGATTTGCGCAAGTGCCCGCGTGGATATGGACGGGCTGTGTGCCGTTTTGACCGCCGGCCAAACTGACGACGATCGTGACGCCGCTAGGAATTTGCTCGAACGTCGCCGTGCCGGTTTCACCTGGCCGATTTTGCGCGTACAGCTTTAGACTCAGAGTGGAAGGATCGGCGCCGGCCGTCGTGCAGGCGATCGCGCCAAGTGTTGCAGCGACGAATGCCGTGCGTAGAGCACGCATGGTTCACCTCCTCTGCGGGTGGAAAAGATACTGCCTTCCTTAGGCGGGGCCGTGGCTATGCCGGAGGTTGCTTCGACGCCGGCTTCTCCTGCTTTTGCATACCATGTTTTTCCGAAGTCGTCACCGGTGGATTACCCTTATTGACAGACGCATAGAGGCTGCGGTTCTGTCCGGCGATCGTCGCTTGCCGTTTCTGGTACGCGGTCGGCGGGACGCGGTCTTTCGCTGCCGCCATCTGGTCGGAGGTCGGCCTGGCCGAGATTCCACCGTGACCGCCGTTGTAGCTTATGCGATCGTTGTAGACGTTCTTATTGACGGTCTTATCAATGTACGTGTTGTGAATGACGGTTCGGTTGACGTTGACGACAGCGGTGTTATAGCGGAAGTTGTCACCGGCCCAAACGCCGCCAACGAAACCAGTGCCGAAGTAGCCAAAGCCGTAGTTGACGCCCCCATAAAAGCCGACGCTAGAGCCCCAGTAGCCCTGGTTCCAGCCGTAGCCGGCGCCTGAGTGGCGCCAGTACCCTGGCGTCCAGTATAGGCCGCGCCGAGGTGCCGGCACCCAAGTGCCCGGGACCCAGTAGTACCCAACGGCTCCCCAACCCCAGTAACCAGGGTTCCACTGGTAGTTCGGAGCAGGAGCGGGCGGCTGCGCGTAGACAGGCAGCGACGGAGGCGGCACGCCAATTGTGGCACCGACGCCGACGGAAAACTGCGCGAGTGAGGGCACGGGAATGGTGCCCAGTAGTAATGCCGCGATGAGTACGGCCAAAAGTCGTGCGGTCCGCATGATTCCTCCGAAGTAGTATGTGGAGAAAGTCGTGGCGCAGCTGCGACCGCGGCCCGATAATCAACGTCTCCAGAAAACTCAAGCGTAGACTACTCGGCGTCGAATGTCGGTACGCTTTAGCACCAGGAGCGCGACCCGACCCCGAAAAACTTCTTCTTCCCAAGACCATGACCGCTAAGCAAGCCAACGTACCCAGCCAAGCCGTGCTCAAGCAGAACGCGATCCTCGGTGGCTTAAGTCCGGCCATGGCCGCAGGAGTCCTCAAGACCGCGCGGTTGATCGCTCTGGAAACGTCCCAGCAGATTTATGAGGCCGACAGTCCAATACGAGACGTTTACTTCCCAATCGACGCGGTGCTCTCAGTGGTAACGCAAATGCGCGACGGCGGTTCAATCGAAGTAGGGACGGTAGGCCGGGAGGGAGTCTCCGCGATACCGTTGCTGCTCGGAGCAACCACTTCGGCGAACGAAAGCTACTGCCAAGTTCCTGGCCGCGCGGTCGTCATTAGCAGCGACCAGTTTCGACAATTGCTCGACAGTGGCGATCACCAGTTCCGCGGAGTGCTCGATCGCTTTCTTCAAGCGTACGTCAATATGTTGGGGCAGCTTGCCGCGTGCAACGGGATGCACAGCATCCATGAGCGATGCGCGCGGTGGCTTTTGTTGACGCACGATCGCGTCAACTCCGAAAAGATCGCTCTTACGCACGAATACCTTGCGATGATGCTAGGCGCACGCCGTTCCGGCGTTACCATCGCCGCCGCCACACTTGCTCAAGCTGGGTTCATTCGCTACGCCCATGGCCATATCGTGATTCTCAATCGGCAGGGTCTCGAAGAGGCCTCCTGCGAGTGCTATGGTGTAGCACGGGCCCAGTTTGGGCCGCTGCTGGAGCCTCTGGCGGAAAACCCGTAGACGCTGCGTCTTCGCGCGTGCGAAACCGTACAGACTTTACGCCGAGCCATTGGTAGGCTGACGTCAAGGACCATTTTCATAGAAAATGAGGCGGACGTGGCTTACTCACGCGCATCGACGTACGTTTCCACGAGAGACCGAACTCGTTTGGAAGCCGTAGAAGTCACCCAAATAACCGGTCGGTGCACGGGCAGAGCCGCCAGCCTGGATGAATCCGAGGTTCGCTTCTCATTGCGCGGAGAGTTCGATATTTCCAACAAGCAGCGACTCTCTGAGACGTTAGCGCCCTACATGGCCGCGCAGAGGCTTACGGTTGATCTCTCGCACCTCACCTTTATCGACGCAAGCACGCTCAGCGTTTTTATCAACGTTGCCCGTTGCCGTCGCGAACTGGGCGCCGCGCGGCTGCGACTCGTCAACGGCAGCCCTCATTTTCGACGAATCCTTTGGCTCTGCGGATTGGATGATATCTTCGACAGTCGAGATGTAGTCCCGCGTACGGCTAAGCCGCCCTCTTTTATAGCGCGCTCGTTAGCGTTTACCGCGCTCCCGTGACGCACGGGCTCGGCTCGAACAACACGTTTCGGCTCTACGTGCACCGAAACGGCGCGAACTTCATCGGCCTGTGCACGGAACTAAGGGAGGTCATCGAAGGTTCCAGTACCGATGAGATCGTCGTCAAAACCAAAGCCCTGGTCGACTGCGTGACAAACCGCGTGACCGCGCGAAGACCTCGTATCGCCGTCCGCGTGAGCCCGAGCTTACAAAAGGCTCCACTATAGTTAAAACCTCCAGCGAGCGTGCGCTTCATACACGCATTCGTTCGTCCTAAGATGACGTTGGGTTCTATACGTTGGAGTTTTTGCCACTATTTCGTTGTTCAGAGTGGAATTTTAACGCACCGCTAAAGCACTGGGAACACCTGCTTGCCGGCGATTGATTCTACTCGTGTAACTTTACGCTGTGTTTTTGGTTCTCTATGGTTAGAACAAAACGAATCTCATATGAAAGTTGAGCATTTATGATGGATCTAACCAAAACGGCGCCGCGCAGCGTCAGCGAGACGATGCTGGGCATCGTGCAACTGGCCCGGGCGACCGACAAAGCAAAGGCCGTAGCGCACGGTCGCGTCGGTGAGTACAAGTACGACTGCCCCATGGACCAGGGGCTCTTCGAGTATCTTGGTATGGACGCTAAGGAATTCCTCAATATCGTGAAGACCGCGAGGGACGACTCCGGGATCGAAGCGTACGCTCAGACATTCGTTTCCAAGAAAGATCCTCGGAATATTGAGGCCTTCAACAGGACCTGGCTCTCCGCGGTGCCGACCGGGGAATCCTTAAAACATTTCGAGGAGCTGCGCGCGGAAATCGCTTCCAGTCGGACTGACGTCGTGACTTGGGCAGATCTGCTCGACCTTGACGAAGGCCGCACAGTCCCCCACCGCGCTCCCGTTAGCGCCTAACAGCTAGCCTGCGGCTTCGGCTGCGTCAAACGAGCGTATGGCTTCGACGAAGTCGGTGCCATAGCGCTCGAGCTTGACGTCGCCAACGCCGCCGATCTGCCGGAACGCCTGCAGCGTGACCGGTTGGTGCGTGCAAAGCTCGCGGAGCGTCGCATCGGAAAAGACGACATAAGGCGGTACGCCTCGATCGTCCGCGAGACGTTTACGCAGCGTACGAAGTTTCTCGAACAGTGCGTCATCGTGGAGGGCAGGCAGAGCCTGAAGGCGGCGGCGGCGGCGCTTCTCAGTCTTGGCGACGAAGCGCGGCATGGCAAAAGCAAACGAACGGTGCTCTTTGAGCGAACGCAAACCTTCCGCAGTTACGAACAAGGTTCGATATTCCGGGCTCTGTTCGATGCAGCCGGTCCGCATGAGTTCGGAGAGCAGCGCCATCCATTCGCCTTTACTCTGCTCGGCGCCGATTCCAAAGGTCGATAGGCGGTCGTGCCCGCGGGCGATGACTTTCTCCGTGCGTTTTCCGAGCAGCACGTCGACGATGTGATGCGCACCGCTCGAAAATCCGCTGTGCTCGTGCACGCGATAAATGCATGAGAGCAGCTTGCGAGCGGCCTCCGTGCCGTCGACTTGCTCCGGCGGCTGCAGGCAATTATCGCAGTTCCCGCATCGGTGGTCGACTGGGTGCTCGCCGAAATAGCGCAACAGGTGAGTCCGCCGGCAGTGCGTCGTCGCTGCGAAATCGAGCATTTGTCGTAGAAGCTGCTCGGCTTTTTCGCGCTCCTGCGAATTTTCTATCTGGCGAATGAAATGGCGCTGCTTTGCCGCGTCGCCTCCCCTGAAGAAGAGCGCACAGTCGCTGGCGAGTCCGTCCCGGCCGGCACGTCCGGTCTCCTGGTAATAGCTCTCGACGTTCTTGGGCAGATCGTAGTGTACGACGTAGCGTACGTTTGGCTTGTCGATGCCCATGCCAAAGGCGATCGTCGCACACATGACCCGGATCTCGTCGCGAATGAACAGCTCCTGGTGGCGAGCGCGCTGCCGCGGAAGGAGGCCGGCGTGGTACGGGCGAGACGAGATCCCCGTCGCGCAAAGCTTCGCCGCCAGCTCTTCTGCAGAATTACGGCTCTGCACGTAGACGATGCCGCTCTCGTTGGCACGAGCCGTACACCACGACAGCAGTTGTTTGCCGGCGTCGGTTTTTTCGAAGACGGCATAACGCAGATTGGGCCGGTTGAAACTTGCAACGAAGCGGCGCGGCTTCCGCAACTCGAGAAAGCGCTCGATATCGTCTCGCACGCGCGCCGTCGCCGTCGCCGTGAGCGCCAGCATCGGAACGTCGGGGTAGCGCGAACGAAGGGAAGCGATCTGGCGGTACTCGGGCCGAAAGTCGTGACCCCATTCGCTGACGCAGTGCGCTTCGTCGACCGCGATGCGGCGCAAATTCCAGCGCGCCAGGCCGGCGAGAAACCCCGCCGTGACCGTGCGCTCCGGAGCGACATACAGCAGGCGGTACGCACCACGATCCAGCGCTGCCAACCGATGGGCGGTCGCCGACGGATCGAGCGAGCTGTTGAGGAGCGTTGCCGGAATGCCGTTAGCCTCGAGCGCGTCGACCTGATCTTTCATCAATGCGATGAGCGGCGAGATAACCAGCGTGAGGCCTGGCTCGAGTAGTGCCGGCAATTGATAGCAGAGCGACTTCCCGCCGCCGGTCGGCAGGAGAGCGAGCACGTCGTCTCCAGCTAGCGCCGCCTCGACGATTTCACGCTGCAGCGGCCGGAACGATCTATACCCGAAATGATGCTTCAGCGCTTCGTCGAGCGTCATGACCCTCGGGGCTAGTCTCCGCGCTGTGGAGGCGCGACCGGTTTCTCTCCCGCTGCTTTTAGGGTGGCATTGACGCCGTTGAGCGAAGCGGCCCACGCGTCGTAGGCCTTCGCTCGCGCAGCGTAGTTTCGTTCGAGGCGGGCGTAGAGCGTCAAACTCGCTTGCGCGAGCGTCTCGTCGTTCATGAGTCCGAGAACGTCTTCGCGCAGCTGCCCCGGTTTCTGAATGAAGTCCTCGAAGCTCTCCGGCGACGAGGTCAGCGTTGCAACGAGCGCATCGATGTCGTCAATCGCCGTCTGCAACTTTGCCGCACTCGCCGTGTCGCCAGGCTTGAGCGCCTTCTTATCGTCAACGAGCGTTTGCCGAACCGAATGCAACGCATTGAGCATCGAATCGACACGCCCCAAGAGGTCGTAGACGCGGCGCTGCTCTTCGAACTGCGCGCGGTACTCCTGCGGCGTCGTACTCGAAAGCGGATCGGCGAGCTTCACCAGCGGGAAGCGATAGGTCTTACCATCCAGATGAAACGCCATGATATAGCGGCCGGGCGGGAGCGCCGGGCCTTCTTCGGGACCACGGAAAAAGAACGGCGCGCTGTCATAGCGGGCCGGGCCGTTGATCGTGAAGTCGTAGTCGAACTCGTTGTTGCCCTCGCCGCGGCTCAGCCAGTACGATTCGGCTTCCTCGCCGGTGAAGACGTCGTGTTCGCCCTCGACGTGACGCAATACGTGCCCGCGAAGATCGTAGACGTCAATGGTCGGACGTTTCTTGGCCTGCACTGGCAGCCAGTAATAGAGCGCCGCTACCGCGCCGCCGTTGCCCAGTAGTCCTCCTCCGGGCTGCTGGGCAACGAAATCTGAATAGTTTCCCTCGTCGTCGCGATAGCCGATGATGTCTATGCCGGGCCGCGGACCTATGACCAGCGGCGCCGTCGGTATAGCACAGGCCGACTGCTGCACCGCACGTATGTCGTCCATGACCCAGATCGCGCGTCCGTGCGTCGCGATGACGAGGTCGTCGAACTGCGGTTGGATGCGAATGTCGCGCACTTCGACGGCCGGCAAGTTGTTTTGGAAGCTCTGCCAATTCGCACCGCCGTCGCACGAAACGCGGATCCCGCGATTCGTCCCAGCGTAGACGATGTTTGCATTGGCGATGTCGGGGCGCACTGCGCGTACGTACTCGCCGGGCGGAATGCCGGTCGTGACGCCCCGCCAATGCGCGCCGTAATCGTGGGTGACGTAGATGTATGCAGCATCGTCGCCCATCCCGTGCCGGTCGGCCGAGACGAAGACCGTACCCGCGGCGAGCGTCGAGGGAGCAACGGTTTCGACGGAGCTATCGGCCGGCAGGCCGGGTGGCGTGACGTTCTTCCAATGCGTACCACCGTCGCGCGTGACGTAGACGAGGCCGTCGTCGGAACCGGTCCAAATTTCACCGCTGTGGCGCGCGGACGTTTCAATGTCGAGAATCGTGCCGTAGTTTTCGGCGCCGGACTCATCGTGCGTTACCGAGTTCTTAGCGACCTGCTGTTTCGACTTATCGTTGCGTGTGAGGTCGGGACTGATGGCTTTCCAGTGTTTGCCGCCGTCGCTCGTTTCAAAGAGTACGTTAGCGCCAATGAAAGCGACGCGCGGGTCGTAGGCTGCGAATGCAATCGGCGATTCCCAGTCGAACCGGTAGCGCGACGTCGCGAGTACGAAATCTTCCTGCGCCGTGCCGCGATACGGCCGGACGTTCGTCGATTGATGCGAGACTCGGTCGTATACGACGATCTCGCCGTTCTGCGCATCCGCCCAGATCAGGCGCGGGTTCGTCGGGTCGGGGACGGCCCACTCGCCATCACCCTCGGTAACCTTGAACCAGTCGCGGTTGGTAATTCCGTCGGTGCTGCCGTTGAACGCAGGGCCGCAATAAGCGTTGTTGTCCTGCAAGCCGCCGCAGACGAGGTATGGGATCGTATTTGAAAGCCCCACGCGGTAGACTTGCCCGATCGCGATGTTCCGAGAGTTCGACCAGGTCGCGCCTCCGTTCGCGGAGATGGCGATTCCGCCATCGCCCGCCAGCGCCATGCGGTTACCGTCCGACGATATCCACATGTCGTGAAGATCGGCATGCACGCCGAAGTTCGAAAGGTTGAACTTTTCGCCGCCATTGTAGGAGGTCACCAGCAGGAAGCTTACGGCGTAGACGGTGCTGGCGTCGGTCGGCGAGACACGCACGTGGGAGAAGTAAAACGGGCGCTGGTTTGCCAGCGAGTCCTTGCTGACCATCTTCCAGGTAACGCCGGAGTCATCGGAACGCCAGAGAACGCCGTTGGCCGATTCGACCAGCGCGTAGATGCGGTTCGGCTGCGACGGTGCGATCGCCACGCCGATGCGACCGATTGGCGGGGCCGGGAAGCCGTTGCCGGTCACTTCCTTCCACGTTCTGCCGCCGTCGCTCGAACGGTAGAGCCCGTCGTCGCCCGTCCCGCCGCTCGTCAACGCCCAGGGACGGCGCAGCACGTGCCACATCCCGGCGTAGATCACGTTGGGATTCTTCGGATCCATCGCCATGTCGCTCGCGCCGGACTGCTCCGACAAGTACAGCGTCTTGCTGAACGAAGTGCCACCGTCGAACGAGACGTAGACGCCG
Source organism: Candidatus Cybelea sp. (assembly GCA_036732685.1). Classification (GTDB taxonomy): domain Bacteria; phylum Vulcanimicrobiota; class Vulcanimicrobiia; order Vulcanimicrobiales; family Vulcanimicrobiaceae; genus Cybelea. Next base: position 123,003 of record DAINBY010000008.1, read on the forward strand.
CGCTCCGTGCTCGGCGCAAAAACGTCGCCCAGCACGGCAACCACGATATGCTTCGGATCGCTCGGATCTAAGAGGATGCGCGAGATGCCGGGGGCGTTCGGAAACGAAACGGACTGCCACGAACGGCCGCCGTTGGTCGAGTGGTAGAGGCCGCTCTCGGGGATCACGTCGTTGCGCGGATTCGTTTCGCCGGCTCCGACCCAAACGTCGGCGTCGTCGGCGGGGCCGACGGCAATGGCGCCGACGCTGCCCAAATGAATGAGGTCGGAGACGTTCTGCCACGACGTGCCGCCATCGATGCTCTTCCACACGCCGCCATCGGCAGCGCCCGCGTAATAGAGCAGCGCGTGCACGTTACTGCCCGCTACCGCGGTCGCGCGCCCTTCCGGAAGCGCGGGGCCAATTGCGCGCCAGCGCATCTGGGCGACGGGCCGTTCGTCGGCCCGCGCGGCAAGTGGAGCAGCCAGCGAAAGAGCGGCGGCTGCCAGCAGAACGGTCCTCCAACGCATCGCGCTAATTGCCCTCGTCTTGAACGACTTTGCCGTCGATCTTTACCAGGGCGCTCACGTCCTTGCTCTGCGTCTGCAGCCACGTGCCGTTAACGAGCTTCCAGGTGTCCTGGCTGCCGGTGGTCGCTTCGAGCTCGTGATTGCCGTCCGGGGCCTGAAGCTGGCCGGCGATCTTGCCGGAAACGACCACGATTATCGTGCTCGGGTCCGACGACGTCGTCGATTGGATCGTATTGGCGCACGAGGTGACGTGCAGCTGTTTGATCTCCTGCTTGCCCTGCGCGATGAACTCGTCGCGCAGCATTTGCTTTCCTTTGAAATCGACGTGCACGAAGTCGGGCGCGAGCAAGCCAAACGCCGCGGCCAGGTTCGCATCGGTTGGGTCTTGGGTGGCGGTGCACACCAGTGCGTAATCGGCGGTAATGGTCTTCGCAGCGGCGTCGGGTACGGCGTCGGCGCTCGCCACAAGCGGGACGGCAACGGCCGCGCAGAGCGCCGCCAATAGAGTCTTCAGTAGCATCGGAGGACCTTTCTTCGGCAGTTTCTCTCCCCAAGGTATCGGAGAGGCTTCCGGAATGTTTCGCGGCCTTGGCGTGGCCTTCCGTTCGATGCCTGTGAAGGCCGGCTTCTCTGCGGATTTACGAACCGCAGGCCGGGTGCTCGCAATGGCAATGGCCGTGATCGTTTGACGTCTTACAGGCCTCGCTGCAATACTCGCCGTCGGTCGCCTGACACTTGCATCCCTCACCTTTACATGGCATAGATAACCCTCCTCACGGCGCATATACCCGCTTGTGCGAGCCAATAAGGGATTGAGAAGGCCACGAAGTTTAGGGCGGTTCGCATCGGGATAGAATGATGTCATATAAACAGAGGAAGTCCAATGTTCTAGGCACAGATAGCGCTCGCATTCGCGGGCGCTATCTCTATTTGGAGGGAAGTGGCGAAGGAAAACCGACTTTGTCGGAGATGCGCACCGTTTTTCGCACGTTGCCGGCCGTATTGAGTTGGGCTCTGCTGAGCGCATGCTCGGGAGGCAGTTCGACACCCGATACGGCATCGCCTCAGAACGCGCAGGCGATGTCGCAGTATGAAGGCGCCGCGCCCGCGCCCGTCGCCAGACCGCGCTGGATGCGACCTCCCCCGAGAGGAACGAAGGCGCATCTCGCGGTCGCGCAGTTTGGTACGACCAGCATTTTTTGGTTTAAGGAGGCCGATAAGAAGAACGCTCCGCCAAAGACGTGCGAGCCGGCCTCGTCGACGAACGGCATCCGCATCGATGCGCACGGCAACCTTTGGGTTCCGAACGGAAAGGCCGACACGACGACGGAGTACGCACCGGATTGCGGCGTCGCGCAGCTCACCGTCCCCGATCCGGACGGCGAACCCGGGGACGTCGGCTTCGACCGGCGCGGAAACGTCTACATCCTAAATATCAACAATACGAGCGGCGCGCCGGTCGTGCACGTCTACACCACCTCGGGGACCGAACTTCGTACCTTAACCGATCCGTCGTTTTCCGTGCTCTTCGGCGTCAACGGCGACAGCAAGGGCAACGTCTTCGTCTCGAACCTCACCAGCGGCAACGTCGGCAACGTCGTCGAGTTCAAAAACGGTAAGATGCCCGGAAAGCAGCTCTCGGGCGTGAGTTTGAAGCTGCCCGGCGCTCCGGTTTTCGATACGGCCAACAATTTGATCATCAGCGATTGGGGAAATCACACGATCGACGTCTTCGCACCGCCCTACACGGGATCGCCGATTACGTCGCAGTTGAAGGGCTCGGCGATCTGGTGCCCGCTCGACCATGCCGAGAAGCATCTTTACTGCGGCGACGCCGGCCACGGTGCGATCGACGTCTACGCCTATCCCGGCGGAAGCTATCTCTACAGCTTTACGTCGGGTCTTTCGGCAAGCGAACTCGTGACCGGCGTCGCGCCGGATCCGCCGGCACCAGATTAACTGTCACAAACGCGTGCTTTCACTTGTTAGAAGCGAGAATCGGCGGCAGAGGGTACGCTCTTATGGATTCCATTTCGCGCCTCGTCTTTTTTGCGATGATGCTGGTCCTTGCGGTGGCCGTCGCTACCCCGGCCCCAGGCCGGGCGAGTAACGCCCCCTACGAACGGATGGCTCCGCTGAGCCGATACCTCATGGCCGATCGTCAATCGGAAATCAGCCTTGCCCGTAGCGCGGCACCCTCGGCGATATCGATCCACGCGACCATTCTCGTGCTTGGCCAACACGGCTACGAAACGGCCGAAAACGGCACGAACGGCTTCACCTGTCTCGTGGAACGAGCGTGGATGTCACCGTTCGACTCCGCCGAGTTCTGGAACTGGAAAATGCGCGGGCCAATTTGTTATAACCCGGCGGCGGCGCGCACCGTTCTGCTCTACACGCTCAGACGCACGGAAATGGCGCTCTCGGGGTTGACTAAATCACAAATGCTCGATCGTACCAAGGCCGCAGTTGCCGATAAGCAGCTGCCTGCGCCGGAACCGGGCTCCATGTCGTACATGATGTCGAAGCACGGCAATCTGGGCGACGGCGTTGGGCCGTGGTTGTCACATCTCATGTTTTACGCCCCCGAGGCTGACGCCATGAAAGACGGGGCTAGCTGGGGCGCGGACTTGCCGGGGTCACCCGTCGTACTCGACACCTCGCACCACGTCGTGCCGGAGCCAGAAACCATTTTCATGGTTCCCGTCGCTCATTGGTCTGACGGAACGCCCGCGCCGCACACGTAACCCTCAGCAGGTCCGGAACAACGTCGCGAACGCTCGTTTAGCAGCGTCTTCAGCGCGGCGCCGGAAACGTCCGGTGACGATGGAACGCGGCATCGTTCGTAGAACGGGCAGGAATCACCATGCGCGGCGACGCGCTCCAACTCGGTTTGACGGCGCGGCGTTCGACCCGTTTGAGCGAAAGGATACGTAGGATGCCTTGGATCTCCCGAGCGCTTCCCGCACACATCGTCGCAGTAACGATTCTCGCCGCCATCCTGTTGTCGGCCGTGCGCCTTGGGGCTCAAGGCACGCCGACGACGCGCGACCTCGCCGTTCGCCCCGATTTCACCGAACCAGTGACGCTGGCCAGCAGGGACGGCGTGCTCGAGGTCACGCTGACTCCGCGTCAGAGTACCGCGCAGCTCGACACCGTCGTCAAGCCCGTCCGGAACATGCTGCTATTCGACTACTCGGTGCAGCGCGGAACCGCGTCCAACGGCCAGATGTCGGGCGGGCACCAATATCCCGCGCCGACTCTGCAAGTCGAACCGGGCGAGAGACTGATCGTTCACATAAACAACGAGTTACGCAACCTGACGATCCGGGACTTTTACGACCCAAAGTACACGCCCAAGGGCCAGACGGTACCGCTCTACCCGGCGATGATGACGTCATCGCCCGTCAACCTCCACGTGCACGGCGCGCACGTCAGCCCGCGCGGTAACGCCGACAACGTGCTGCTGCACATCGATGCCGGGATGTCGAACACGTACGTGTACGACATCCCCAAGAACATGACGCCGGGAACGTACTGGTATCACAGCCATCTGCACACCCTGACTGCGTCGCAGACCTACTACGGCCTCGCCGGTATGCTGCTCGTGGGCCGCGCAGACAGCGAGATCCCGCTCGTCACGCAAAACAAAATTCCGATACGCACCATGCTGTTGCAGTACAATACGGTTTTCGATCGCATGGGCGGCTTGGCGCAGATGACGAATCCGAACTGGCCGCAATGGGTCAGCACCCTGATACCGCCCAAGGGTAACGAACTCGCCAACGGCACGTACCACCCATCGCTCGCACCGGTGAACTTCTTGGAATCGAAAAAGGGCACGCAGTGGGCGACCGTCTGGTACGCAGGGCCGCTATCGATTATGAACATGCGCGGGCGCCTCCAGTTCGTACCGACCAACCTGCAGAGCTTTACGGCAACGGCGGGCTCCGGCGGCCCTAACGTGGAGGCCGATCCATCGCTCCCCGACTACGAACGTGACGTGCAGTTTACGGTCAACGGCCTGTTCGAACCCGTCCTGCGGGTCAAGCCAGGACAAACCGAGATTTGGGTGCTCGCCAATGTCAGCGACATTGCGTACATGAACGTCGAGCTCACCGAAACCGCGACCGGCTACCATCCTAAGATCGCCATCGTCGGGCAGGACGGCATTGCCTACGGGGAGGTGCATTATCCGCACGAACAGGATGGAACGCAGCTGCTGATTCCGCCGGCGTCGCGCTTTGCGATCGCCGTGACGATGCCCGCGAAGGGATCGTTGCGCCTTTCACTGCCGGGGCTCGGCTCGGGAGCCAGGACGCTCTCCGCACCCGGCGTCCTCTACACCAACAACGGCACCCCCAACCCGCCTGCCCGGTTGGGAACTCTCAGCGTGCTTCCCTCGGCAATCAGTTATGCCGACGGATTCTTCATCTTCCCATCGCAAACGCTGCTCAATGCCAATCCGGCCGACGGCCAAGGCGTTACTACGGCGTTCAATCCCGGACAGAAACTCGACGCCCCAACCCCGTTCCACGATCTGTCGAAACTCACACCCGACGTGACCCGCACGCTGCTCATCGACGGCGGGTTTCTCAACAACCACGCCAGCAACGCCGATCCCAAGGCGTTCGTGTACGCGTTCGCTGGAAACGCGTTTCCGAACGTTCCGTTGATTCAGGCGCGGCTCGGTTCGGTCGAAGAATGGAACTTCGTCAACCATAATAATGACGCCCATCCAATTCACGTCCACGTCAACGACTTCCAAGTGACCAAGCTCTTCGATCCAACGATCGGACTGAAGCTGGGGCCGCAGATGTTTGGCGAGGACAACGCCAACGTCCCCGCGCCGTCGCTGGGGCCGAAAGAGGCGGTCATCCAACCTGGCACGCTCACGATGCGCACGAAGTTCAACGACTACCTGGGCTTGTACGTGCTGCATTGCCATCGGCTCAACCACGAGGACAACGGGTTGATGATGCTCATCAACGTGATTCCCGCCATCTCCGATTATGCGGTGGCTGTGCCAGGCTCGCCGGGCCACCCCGCGACGGTGAAGGTCTTCGACGGCCACGGCGATCGCTTGATAACGACCGTCACGCCATTCCCGGACTTCTACGGAACGCCCAGCGTGGCGATCGGCGACGTCGATGCTGACGGGATCTACGATCTCATCGTCGGCGCCGGCAAGGGACACTCGCCCGAAGTCGTCGCATACTCTGGCGCACCTAGCGGCGGCAAGGCCTTCTCAACCGAGCTCGCGCGCTTCCAAGCGTTCGATGCAGCGCAGACGGGCGGCGTGAGCGTTGCGTCCACGCAGATCGACGGCAGATCGGCGGATAACATCATCGTCGGATCCGGCGCCGGCACGACCGATCAAGTTCGGATCTTCAGCAGCGAACTTCCAGCGCTCGGCACGGCGCCGGCAACGTTCGCAAGCTTCGCACCCTACGGAAGCGATACGTCCGGCGTCGGCCTCGCCGCCGGATTCGTCGACTTCTTGACCGGACGTAACAGCATCGTGACCGCACAAGGAACGGGCTCGCTGGTCAAAGTGTTTTCGTACTCGCTGATGACGCCGATCGGTGCTCCGCCCGCCTGGCCGAACAATCCGGGTAAGCCGCACGTGGACGCGTCGTTTACGCCCTTTGGTGCGAGCTATCGCGGTCCGATCTCGATCGCTACGGGATGGCTGGCCGGTTCGTACGGGGGCGCCGAAGCGATCGCCGCCAGTCAGCTCTCGGGAGCGGGAATCGTGAAGGTGTTCTCGACCGGAACGGCGCTCCAGGGCAATCCGGCGATGTACTTGCATAGCGCGATGATGCACGAAATGGCCTCCAACTTCAGCGAGATCGCATCGTTCGAGCCGTTCGCCGGCGCGTCGCGCGTTCGCGTCGCGACGACCTCGACCACGATCGGCGCCGATTTGCTCGTGAGCGGCGCTTCCGGCGGTAAGGTGCAAATCGAAAAGCTCCGCCTCACGCGTACGAACCCGCAAGCGCACGCTCTCACCCCGAGGCACGTGCACGCGGTCTGGTCGGGAACGGGAACGGCTCCGGCGGTACTCGGCGGCGACTAGCATCGTGGCGGACGACGTTGCGACCTTGCTGCTCTGCGCGCGCGTGCGTCCCGAGTGTGCGGACGAATTTAGGCAATGGCACGTACGCTGGCAGACGGCCGTCTTAGCCTCGCCGGGTACGCTCAGCTTCGAGTTCTGGCCGCCGGCACCGCCCGATCAACAAGAAGCCGTCGCTCTAGCGCGCTTTGAGAACGAAGAAGCTTTGCGAGCCTGGCGCCGCAGCGACGCCAACCGGCACCTAGTCGCCGAGGCGGCCTCGTTTGCCGAAGGTGGCATCGTGATGCAGCTCGTCGGTCAAGCGGCCGTCGCGTATTACGTGCAGCACGGCGTGACCTTCGTCGTCGTGACCGAGATCAAACCCGGCAGAGAAAAAGAATATCGCGTCTGGGCCGACAAAATTCAGAAGATTCAGGAGACGTTCCCCGGTTACATCGGGTCGTTCGTCCAGCCGCCCCAGCATAAGGAGACCGGCTGGACGACCGTATTGCGATTCGATACCGCGCAGCACCTCAGCGCGTGGCAAAACTCGCCGCAGCGCGCGGCGCTGATCGAGGAAGCGTCGCCGTTGGTCGAGCGCTTCAAGGCACAACGCGTCGACACGTCGTTTCCGGGCTGGGTTCCCAACGATCCGGCCACCGGCAAACCGCCGAACCTGTGGAAGACCGCGTGTCTCGTCTTGCTCACTCTCTTTCCGGTCGTCATGCTGGAAATCAAGTTTCTCAACCCGCACTTGCGCTCGTGGCCGCCGGCGCTGGCGACCTTCACCGGCAACGCCATCAGCGTCTTGCTGACGACGTGGCCG
>DAINBY010000009.1:0-125305 GCA_036732685.1 Candidatus Cybelea sp.
ACGCACGTCATCTACATCGTGCAAGAGAACCGGAGCTTCGACAATCTCTTCCAAGGCTATCCCAATGCGGATACCGTTTCGCAAGGGATGAACTCGAGCGGGCAGACGATCGCACTGCAGCCATCGTCGCTGAAGAACGTCTATATTATCGACCACTCGGCGTACGCAATGTTTGCCGCATGCAACGGAACCGGCAGCTTACCGGGGACGAACTGCAAAATGAACGGCTTCGATCAAGAGAATACCTACGGCGGCCCGCCGAATCCGCAGTACGTCTACGTGCCGCACAGCGAGTCGAAGCCGTATTTCGACATGGCGCACGAGTGGGTGGTCGGCGACCGCATGTTCCAGTCGCAGCTCGACGAGAGCTTCGTCGGACATCAGTACGTCATCGCCGCGCAGGCTCAGTCGAGCGTCGACCTGCCCGACTCGTATTGGGGATGCAAGGGAGGGCCGCCCGACACCGTCGAGATCATCTCGCAGGGTCGCAACCCGTACAGCGGCAGGCAACAGGCCTGTTTCGACTACCAGACGCTCGGCGACGAACTCGACACGGCGAAGCTCTCGTGGCGTTTCTACGCCGTGCGCTACGGCAACGACGCCGGTGGAAACGGCGGAACCTGGTCCGCGTATCAAGCGGTGAAGCATATCTTCAACGGACACGACTGGAAGAAGGACGTGATCTCGCCCAATTGGCGATTCATCACCGACGTGCATCATGGCACGCTTGCAAACTTCACGTGGATCACGCCCGAATGCGCCGAATCCGATCACCTCGAGTGCGGAGGGGGTTACGGGCCGTCGTGGGTTTCAGCCATCGTCAACACGGTCGGGGCGAGCAAGTTCTGGAACTCGACGGCGATCTTCGTCCAGTGGGACGACTGGGGCGGATTTTACGACCACGTCGCGCCTCCGTACGAAGATTACGACGGTAACGGCTTCCGCGTTCCGCTTTTGGTCATCTCGCCGTACGCCAAGAAAGATTACGTCTCGCACACGCAATACGAGACGGCGAGCGTCCTACGATTCGCCGAGGATCTCTACGGCCTCAAGCAGCTCGCTGCGGCCGACGCGCGCGCCAACTCACCCGCCGTCGACTGTTTCGATTTCTCGCAGAAGGCTCGGCCCTTCGTCAAGATCGCCGCTCCATATCCTGCCAAGTTCTTCCTCCATCACCGCTTCGCCAACAGCTACCTGGCACCCGATTACGAGTGATTCGTCGCTGCCGGTGATGGAGCGGCTCGAATGAATCAGTGAACGGTGACGCCGAAGTACCCCGAGGTCCCAATTGTACGAACTGGCGCGACGTTGCCGTTTGCTCCTGGAGCGAAGGTCTTGATGCCCGAACCGTCGGCCGTATAAACGAAGCCTTTTGCATCGACCGCGATGCCCAAGGGATCGAATAGCGTCGTCTTCGTCCCAGCGATCAGCCGTATCGGTTTCGCATTACCCTTCGCGGTAGCGGCGAAAACGCAGATGGCCGGCGTCTCGGCGCCCTTAGCCGTACTGTTCGTAACGTAGAGTGCCCCTTTGGCGTCGAGGGCGGCGCCGATGGGATCGGTTAAATGCGTGGCTTTTCCGGTAATTACGGCGAGCGGCTTGACATCGCCGCTTGCCGTTAGGTCAAAGACGAGGACGGTTGGCAAGGCATAGTTTACCACGTAGATTTTCTTCGACTTCGCGTCGACCGTCAATCCGACGGGTCCGTCGAGCTGCGTGTCCCCTCCGGAAATCGTCCGCTCCGGTTTGGCGTTTCCTTTACTGCCCGGAGCGAACGTCGAGATAGAGTTCGCGCCATAGTCGGCCGCGACGATTTCACCACCGCTGGTTACGTATACGCCCGTTGGCTCAATCAAACCGGTCATCGATCCGGCAATGGCTACCTGCGGTGCTGCGTTGCCGCGATCGGTCGAATCGAACCCTAACAGCGGCACGTTCTGATCGCCGACCCAAATTTTACTTTTTTGATAGTAGAGAAAGTATGCCGTGCCGTTTAAGCGGGTCTTAGCTCCTACAATGCTATAAAGCGGCTTAGGATTGCCGCTTGCGGTTGCGTTGAAGACGTCGATACGGGCGGCATCGCCGGCATAAATACGAGCGGCGCCCGCTAGCGAGCCTCTCGATTCCTGCGTAGCGGTCGCCGGCATAGGGTTCGTCGCGGTCGTTTCAGGAGACGCACACGCGCTAAGTACCGTCGCAAGAAGTGCAGTCGCCGCGATCTGTTGAAAGTGTCGCGTCATAATTCTCTCGATTTCCTGGCGGCGACGCTCTTCCTGCTCTTGCAACGCGTTCGCCTCGCGAAGCGTCACACGAGCGCCAGGAGAATCGTTCGAAACGTATGCGTACGACGTTGCTCGTCGCGATCGCGTTCCTCCTACCTGCTCCGGCCGTGGCCAATTGCGCCGCCGGAGCGACGCCGTCGTACCAGGACATTACGTACGTCAACGTTCGGCTCTACTCGCTCGTCGGAGCGACGCACCCGCGCTTCGAATTTAAAGGACGGGATCTTCCTCCTCAGGGCTCGTTTAAGGGATTCGCGCAAAGCTCGCTCAACGCGCGCCGGGCCGTGCCCTTCGCCGGGAGTTTTGTCGCCGCCAATCCGCATCAAGCGTTCGGTGCGGTGGTAACGGTGCTCGAGCAAAACCACTTCTTCGACATGCGAATGACCGCCCCGACGTGCTGCATAATCGACGGTCCCGAAGACGTCGTAACGGCAATTCGCTGCGGCGTGACGACGACGTTGAGCACGGCCTCGGAGGGAGGAACCGCAGACCTCGAAGACGCTCAGGGTAGGGCATTCTTGCAATTGGAGAACGACCTGCGCGCGACGATCTTCGCCCAGAAATGGGCGACGCCGGCCCCGACTCCCAAGTAGCCGCTATACCGCGCAGGAGAAACGCGCCGAGCGCACCAAGCGCAAGCGGCGATGACGGACCACCTCGAAGTCGAGCCGCACAGGCTGCAAGAGAGTATCGCTGAGGCACACGAGGAGCTGACCGAACGCAGCGGCGAGCGCGTTCCGGCATGGCTAAAGTACGTAGGACTAAGCGCCGCGATCTTTGCCGTCATAGCCGCCGTCGCGGCGCTTCGCTCGGGTGCGCTTATCAACGAGGCAACCATCGACCAAATCAAAGCCTCGGATACTTGGACTGAGTATCACGCGTCGCGTGAGAAGGAGCATCTCTACACCATCGCGCTCGACGAGCTAATCGATCGCGGATCGAAGGACACGGTTCGGATGCGCGCGTACCGGGGCCAGATCGACAAAGAGATTGCGAAGGAGAAGCCGCTCTCAGAGCTGGCTCGCAAGCGCGAAGAAGAGTCTGCGACGGAGGTGCGCCGTCACCACGCGTTCGAATACGCCGTCGCGCTGTTGCAGGTAGCGATCGCGCTGGGCGCGGTCGGGGCCCTCGCGCGATTCAAGCCGGCATGGTACGTTAGTCTTGCTGCCGGTGTTGGCGGCGTCGTCATCTTCCTATGGGGATTCACGCTGTAAGGAGTATCGCGATGCGGAACGTAACTTTGGGCCTCTGCCTATTCGGAATTTGCGCCTCTGTGATCGTGCTGGCAAGCTGCGGATCAGGGACGCCGCTCGGGCCGCCCGGAACCGTTCATCAGAGCTCCGCACGACCGATGCCGGGTTCCGGCGAGAACCTGATTTATGCTACGACAGGCGCCTCAAAGGTCTACGTGTTCGCATACTCGACAGGAGAGCGAGTCGGCACGCTCACCGGCTTCTCCGAGGCCGGCATCCCCTGCACCGATAAAGCCGGCGACGTGTTCTTCCCGGATTTCTTTGCCCGGCAAATCGTCGAGTACGCCCACGGCGGAACCTCTCCCATCAGCACGTTGAGCGATGGAGGTTACGAGCCTGACGGTTGCGCAGTCGATCCGAAGAGCGGTGACCTCGCGGTGGGCAATTACGCGAGCGTCGACAGCAAACCGTCCAGCGTTGCAATCTACCGGAACGCTCGAGGAACGCCGGTGTTGTATCCCGTGCCGGCAGATACCGCTGCCGAAACCTGCGCGTACGACAATCACGGTAGCCTGTTTGTGAGCGCATCATCTCCCACCAACCAGACGTTCGCGCTGCTCGAGCTGCCGCATGGCGGTTCTTCCCTCTCGGCGATCTCAGTCGACCGGCAGATCACCGGCGGCGGTGCGATTCAGTGGGATGGGTCGTATCTCGCGATCGGCGATCCTCGGTATCGCGGTCGCGGATCCTCTACCATCGACCGAGTGGAGGTAACGGGGAGCGCCGGGACCGTCGTCGGTACGATCACGCTGAGCAATCCTCAAAAGCGCGAGCCGTATACGGGCGTCGGATTTTGGATTAAGGATCACACGATCGTTCAGCCCGATTTGCGAAGTGACTCCGGAATAGAGTATTGGAAATACCCAGCCGGCGGTATGGCGACGAAAACCATCAAGGCCAAGATCCCCGGTCTCTTTGGCGTAACCGTGAGCGTCGCACCTCGGCGCTAGGGCAAAAAGTCGGCGCGGAAGAGATACGTGCCGCTGACCGCACGGCAGTCACGATCGGCGCGGCGTAGGTACGTCGACCCAGGCGGTGCAACGTATATCTCCCGATCGTCAGCAGTAGCCCAGAATCGATAGGATGCGACTCGCTTGGGCCAGCGGAAATCGTTCTACGACACGGCAACGCGTGCAGACTTCCGTTACGTCCGTAGAGTAGACCGGGTCGACCAGCAGGTCCGGTCGAGTCTGGATCTCCCGCCTCACCCAACGTGCCGCCTCGGCAAAGCTCTCTGGGCTCTCGCTTTTACGGTGCTCCAGCCAGATAGCTTGCACTTCTTCTGTTGTGACGAAGTCGATCATTCGGAGGAAGTCGCGGACGTATTTAGGAGCGACCGGCCGCCCCGCCACGAGATCCCAATTGAGGCGGGTGTGGCGGGCGACCAAGTCCTGAAGCGATACGACGTGAAACGGCAGTCCGGCAATCGTGACAGGATTCAGCCGCTCGATCTCGCGACCGTAGGCGCGAAATACGTCGACGCGCACCGCGGTCTCCGGGTGCACGCCCTGCAGCATGTTCTTCCCGGGTGGATCTTCGGGATGAACGTGACGCAGTAGCAGCTCCTGGGCCAGCCCCTGCGGGATCGTCTCAAACGAGGGGGCGATGAAGTCGATGTCATGCAGGGCGCGCGTAATCGGCGACCCGCCGCTGCGCGCGATATGCATTTCGATCGCCACTCCGCCGGTCACAGCCCAGCGCGACACGTCGTGAGCGGCCAGACGTCGGAGCGTCTCCTTCAGGCGAGGTACGTCGGTAGGAGCAAAGAACGCGTCGAGTTCCATCGGTGACCTAAGCACAATAATTCACGGATGTAAGTCACGCCCCGATTCTATGAGCGCGGTGAGCAAGCCTCGCGGTTGAGCCCGTTGCGCGCGCCGGAGGAGTCCATGGTGGGGAGTCGATTTCAGAGCAAACGCGACGACAACGGCGCCACGGTTACAATCAACCCCGTTAATAAGAATGCTTTTGACTGGATCATCGAAACCGCCGATCACTCAAACGTCGTCACGGAAGTCTGCACCCGTTGACACGCCTGGAATCTAGATTATTTCCGTGCTGCCACCGTGCCGAGCGGTGAACCGCCGGCCGGGTAGTCGAACACCTCGCTACCGTCGGTACCCACGTGCCGCCAACCTTGCAAGCCTCAGCCGGCGCGAGGTTGGTCGTACCCTCAGTTCAAGCCTATCGCGAGCGCAGGCTGCGCTAGACCTCCTCGCTCTTGCAGGCGACTAAAGAAGGGCTTCGAACCCAACTTCGTCGTCACTGCGTCAGAGCGAGGTTTCGGATGCCAACTTTCAACAATCGCCTGCTTGTGCTAATCGCGGGAACACTTCTTGCTACTTCGGCGTGTGGGGGGAACGCCGCAGTTCCAAACGCGGCACAAGTCTCTGTGCCAGGCGCGGCTTCCATCGTTCCAAACGACACGACTTCGATTTTGAAAAAACTTACGAAGGACGTCCAGATCGGCTCGACGGTCGATGCTAAAAATGGCGACATGGGTCCGCGCGCGATCTCGCTCGTCCGATCGACCTTCGGCCTCCAAAAAGGACAGCTGCTCGTTTGCAACTTTGAAGACTCTTCGGGCGCTGCTGGAAAAGGTACCACGATCGAAGTACTCAATCCGAAGCCGCACTCCAAGCCGGCGACCTTTACGCAAAACACCAAGGTAGAGGGATGCGACGGCGATTCGGTCACCGAGGCAAATCAAGTCTACGCCGCGGGAAAGCTCAGCGGTTTCGTTTCGCAGTTTGACCAAACCGGTTCGCTCAAGAAGAGTTTTAGTGCGCACCTCGAGGCTCCATTCGCCGACGTCGATGCATTCTGCGGTCTGCCTTACGCCCCTGAGGACATCTACGTTTCGGATTCCAAGACGGGCTCGATTGTCAAGTTGGAATTCACTTCCGTTAGCGGTGGTAAGACGACGTTGACCGAAGTTATAACCGGTTTCGGGATTAATAAGGGCTCGGGTTGGAGTGCCTTGGGCCCATCCGGAATACAATACGATAACCACCGAACCGGCAGTCTCTGCAACGACACATTGTATATCGTGGATGGGGTCGATAACACGGTCGTCGCCATTTCGACGGCCAGCGCCTTACTTGAGAAGGACGAGATCGTCGTGCAACCCGGCGGAAAGAAATTTAAATGCGCTCACCCAAAAGACACGTGCGCGACGCTCGTATATAGTGGCGCTCCGCTTAATGCGCCCGTCGCTTCCGCTCTTCTACCGAACGGGAACCTCATCGTCGCGAATACCAAGGGTGGGAACAAGCTGGTGGAGCTGACGCCGGCGGGGAAGATACTGGCCACCAAAACACTCGACACGAGCACGACTGCTGACGTCTTCGGACTCGTCGCAAGTGGTACGAGCGATACCGATACGGTGTTGTTCTATACCGATACCAAAACGAACACGCTGCACGAACTCGAGCAATAGTCGAGAGATTTTCTCTCTGAATTCAAAAATCCACTGCGAGAGTGGATTTTTGGATCGAAAGTGGTGGAGCTGTCGGGGTACCGCCCCCCGAGTCCAAGATGCCTAACGGGCGCGTTCTCCAGGCTCAGCTTCGGCTTTGTCTTGATCGAACGGACGCCCCGAAACGCGGCTTACCGTTCGCTGCAGATCCTTAGTCTCGCACGTGCGTCGAATCAGGCGCGCGTGCCAGCCCGAATTTGTGACCGGAGTGCAGAGTGGTTCGGGCCGACTCTCTGCGTCCGGTGACTAACCTAGATTAGGCAGCCAGTGCGTATTCGTTATTGGCAGATATTGCCGTTGCGATCGTTTTAGGAGAGCTCGCAACTCCGCCTGCTGACGCCGGCTACGACGTTCTTGTCGAACCTATTTCAGCCCCATGCCGTGCCCAAAAAGGGCGACACTTAGTATAACACGCGACCGCAAGTGTGCGGTTTCGGCGCCGGCGAGGGGCCGGCGCCTTTCCGTCTCGGGGTACTTACGCGCGGGACTCCTGGGTGCTGGCCATCTGAACGACGACCGAAACGACGGTCATGATGATTGCGCCGTAGAGATCCGCAAGCCAGGGATTCACGCCGCTGCTGGGATCGTAGAAGTTGATGAAGCGGACCGTGATTACGAAGAGCAGATAGTTGATCACGAAGGCGAAGAGGCCGTGCGTGATCCACGTGAGCGGGAGCGAGAGCAGCTTCAGGATAGGTCCGATGATGGCATTGACCAACCCGAAGACGATCGCCGCGATAATGGCGTTCCAAATGTTAACGTCGTGGTAGAAGCCGGGAACGAACTTCCCGATGCAGTAGAAGACGAGGGCATTGATGAGAAACCGCAGTAACCAGTTCACGATCGATAACCTCCTTCCAGTTCTTGCTTAATCTTTGCGGCCAATGCTGGCGTCATCCCTTTGACGGCCGCAATTTCGTCGAGGCCGGCGCGCCGTATCCCGGCCGGAGAGCCGAAGGCAGTCAGGAGGCGTTTCTTGCGAACGGGGCCGACCCCGGCGAGGGCATCCAGGGCCGAACGCGTCATCGACTTCGCACGCCTCTGGCGATGGTAGGTGACTGCGAAGCGGTGCGCCTCGTCGCGAATCCGCTGAATCAAGTGGAGCGCCGGAGAGTTTGCGGGAAGCACGATCGGGTCGGATTGATTGGGAAGGTAGAGCCATTCGTGCTCCTTCGCCAGTCCCGCGAGCGGCAGGCCGGTCATGTCGAGCTCCTCGAGCACCTCGACCACCGCACTGAGCTGGCCCTTCCCGCCGTCGATCAAGAGCAGATCCGGCTTCTTGTTGAATTTCTCTTTCCGCGCCAGCTCCCGTTCGAGCGGCGTCTCGGTGCGATCGGTCTCCCGGCGTAGATAGCGCAGGCGCCGCCGAAGCGTCTCCTGCATCATCGCGAAGTCGTTCGGTCCTCGATCGTACTGAATCTTGAATTTGCGGTACTCGCTCTTCTTCGCTCGCCCCTCGACGAAGACGACCATCGATGCGACGGGGTTGGTGCCCGCAATGTTCGAGACGTCGTAGCACTCGATGCGGTGCGGCGGCTCGGGCAGCTCGAGCGCATCGGCAAGATCGGTCAGCGAACGCGCTTGCGCCGTCTCCTGCACTTCTTGATGAGCGAGGAAGGCCTTGAGATTTTGTTCGGCGTTCTTCTGCACGAGCCGCATGTACTCGACGCGCGCTCCACGCTGCGGCCGGAGGACGCGAACGCGCTGGCCTTTGACGCCGGAGAGCCACGCCTCGATCGTCGAGCGTTCCTCCGGAAGCGCCGGCACGAGCAGTTCCTTGGGCACGGCCGCCGCGCTCGCCGTCTTCGGACGCCGTTTCTCCGGCACGGGCGCCTGATTGTCGCGCGCGACCCGCACCGCGGAGAAGGCCGGCTCCTCGGGAGCGCCGGCCGTTCGCGCCGTGTAGAACTGCTTGAGAAACTCGCCCGTCAACACCGCGTCTGACTGCTCGTAGACGCCTTCGAGGATAAAGTGCTCCTGGCCGATCAGTTTGCCGCCGCGCACGAGAAAGACTTGCATGCAGGCTTGGCCCTGGGCGCGCGCGATCCCGATGAGATCCATGTCGAGGCGAGATTTCCAGACGACTTTCTGCTCCTCGGTGACGCGCCGTACCGCGACGATCCGGTCGCGAAGGCGTGCGGCCGCCTCGAAGTTCAGGTGTTCGGCTGCCTCGCTCATCTCGTGCTGCAGACGCGCGAGCAGCGATTCCTGTTTTCCTTCGAGGAAGAGCACGACCTCGTCGATCGTCCGGTCGTACTCCGTCTCCGTTTGATAGCCGACGCACGGCGCGAGACAGCGCTTGATGTGGTACTGCAAACACGGGCGCTTACGCCGCCCGTCGATCGGCTCGCGGCAGGTTCGCAGCGGAAAGACCACGCGTACCAGGTCGATCAGCTCGCGCAGCCCGTGCGCGTTGGTGTACGGGCCGAAGTAACGTGCGCCGTCGTTGCGAACGAACCGCGTGAATACGACGCGCGGAAACGGTTCGTTCGTCACCTTCAGATACGGATAGCGTTTGTCGTCGCGCAGGCGAACGTTGAACGGCGGCTGATGGCGCTTGATCAGGTTCGCTTCGAGGATCAGCGCTTCGACCTCGTTCGTCACCACGATCGTGCGGACGTCGGCGACTCGTTCGATCATGGCGATCGTGCGCGGATGGTGGACCGCGCCTTCTTGGAAGTACGAGCGTACGCGACTTCGCAGTGAGATCGCCTTGCCAATGTAGAGAATCTCGCCCTCGCGTCCGAGCATCAAATAGACCCCCGGGGCGTCGGGGATCGAAGGAATCACTCGGCGCGAGCCGGCCGCGCCCGCGCGCGCATCACCACGATCGTCGCGATCGCTGCGACGACGGCGACGCCCAGCACGACGTACCCACCGCGGTGGAGCAACGGCATAATGACCGAGAGATGGCTTCCAAACGCGCTTCCGAGCAGTATCAGGACCGTGCAGAAGATCAGCGAGCCGAGAAACGTCCAAAGGTAAAAGAGCAGCAGATTCATCTCCGCGATGCCCGCCGGAATCGCCGAAACGCCGCGAATGAAGGGCAGAAAGCGGCAGACGAAGATTGCGAAGGTGCCCCAGCGCTCGAAGAAGCCGTGCAATCGCACGAGCCGGTCGTGCGTGAAATGAACGTATTTGCCGTACCGCTCGATGAGCGGGACGCCGCCGAAGCGCCCGATCGCATAACCGACCGAACCGCCGCCGAGCTCACCGAGCAGCGCCACCGCGATGGTCAGCCAGAGCGTTCCGAGGTGGCCGTTCGCCGTCAGCGCTCCCGCGGCCGGCAGCACGAGCTCGCTGCCGATCGGCACGCCGAAATTCCCCAACGCAATCGCGATGAAGAGTCCGAAATACCCGTAGTGGTCGATAAACCCGATAACGGCTTGCTGGAAATGCTCCACGAAGCTCGTTACTCGACGGGTGAGGCGGTGTTACGTGCGGCGGCGCGCCGCAGAATTTCCGCGGCCGAGCTGCCCCCTTCGGCGCGCAACGCCTCGAACAGGTCGAACGGTCCGACCTCGCGCTCTCCGGCGCGTTCCTCCGCGAGTGCGACGATTCGGCGAAGGCGCGGCGTGATGAGGATGCCCTCCCAGAGCCGGTCGTCGCCGGTGCCGAGCGCTCGCCGAACTTGCGCGTGCACCTCCGGTACGTCGATTCCGGCTTCGTCGAGGGCACGGAGCGTCGACGGGTCCCGTTCTTCGAGAAGGGCCGCGAGCAAGTGCTCAGCACCGACGTAATAATGGCTGTGGTTTCGGCACTCTTGCTCCGCAATCCGAAGCACGCGCCGCGCGGCCGAGTTAAATTTCGAGAACAATTTCCTTCGACTACCCTTCGACAGGCTCAGGGTGACAAGGCTTAAAATACACGGGAGCAGAGAGGGGGAAATCGGGGCGACACGATTTGAACGTGCGACCTCTTCGTCCCGAACGAAGCGCTCTACCAAGCTGAGCCACGCCCCGACGAATCTCGTAGCTTGTACAGCCCCGCGCCGCCCTCCTTTTGCCGATGTGCAGGGCCGACCGCCGCCAGGGTAAAACTGAGATTCTTCTGAACCCGTTCGCTATTCAATGAGATATGTGATCGTCGGGTGCGGGCGCGTCGGGTCTGCACTCGCGAAACTCCTCGACTCCGACGGACACGAAGTTATCGTCGTCGACGAAAACGCTGCTGCATTTAAGCGGCTGGGTTCGAAATTCAAGGGGCACGAAGTCGTCGGGACCGGCATCGACTACGACGTCCTCAAGCGCGCCGGTGCGGCCGGAGCCGACGGCTTTGTCGCCGTCACGAACGGCGACAACCGCAACATCATGGCCGCGTTGATCGCGCAGCGTATGTTCAAAATCAAACGGATCGTCGCGCGCATCTACGATCCCCCGCGCGGACAGATGTATAAGGAGCTCGGCGTCGAGACGGTCTGCCCAACGACGGTGGGCGCGAAGATGATTCGCGACGTGCTGATCGAGGCACCCTGGGGCACGCAGAGCTTTGACCTCGGCAAGCTCACGTCGCTCAGCGCGATCGTCGGACGCGGAGATGCCGGCAAACGCGTGGGCGAGATCGAGGAGCCGGGACGCGTGCGCATCGCGGCGGTGCGCCGCGGCCCCATCGACGTGATGGTCGCTTCGAGCGAACTCGTGCTGGAGGAAGGCGACGAACTGAGCGCCGTCGTCGCGCCCAACGCGATCAGCGACTTTGCCCAGCGCTTTCCGCATGTGACGCCGCGTCCCAAGGTGTCGGCGTAACGTGTTCATTCTCATCGTCGGCGGCGGAAAGGTCGGAACCTATCTCACGCGCGCACTCCTCAATCAGGGCCACGAGGTCGTCGTCATCGAGAAAGACGACCGGAAGGCCAAAATGCTCGAGCGCCTGATCGACCGCCAAGTGACGGTCGTGGGCGACGGGTGCGATCCGTACCTGCTCGAAGCCGCCGGCGTCAACCGCGCCGACGTCGTCGTTGCCGATACCGGCGACGACGAGGATAATCTCGTGGTCGTGCTGCTTGCGAAGCGCAAGTCGAAGGCTCGCTGCATCGCGCGCGTCAACAACCCGGCGAACAAGCTGATCTTCAACTCGCTCGACGCCGAAGATCCGGTCATCGTCATCTCTTCAACCGAGCTGATCCTCGACGTGCTCAACGAACACGTCAACGCATCGAAGTACCGCTCGATGCTCGAGACGATGCACCTCTTCGGCAAGGGCGACATGCAGCTCGTCAAGGTCGCCATACCCGAGCGATCGCCGGTCGACGGTAAGCGTCTCGCCGAGATCGACTTTCCTCACAACTCCGTCGTGGTCGCCGTCGATCGTCCCGAGCACGACCTCGAAATTCCGACCGGCGACACGACGCTGCACGCCGGCGATTCGATGATCGTGATCGTCAAGAACGGCGCGGGCGAACGAATTCGCACGATCCTCGGCGCCTAGGACAAAGTTCTAAATATAGCCCTTTCGCAGCGCGACGACCGCGGCTTGCGTGCGGTCTGAAGCCGAGAGCTTCTCGAGAATGTCGCGGATGTGCCCTTTGACGGTTCCTAAGCCGATGTGGAGCGCTTCGGCGATCTCGGCGTTCGAGCGCCCGTCGGAGATCGTGCGCAGAATCTCGGTTTCGCGGGCGCTTAGCGGCGAGAACACCGGCGAACTGGGACGATCGCTCGAGAAGCGCGCGAGCACGACGTGCGCGATGCGCGGATCGAAATAGGCGCCGCCCTCGCTCGCGATCCTCACCGCATCGACGATGCGCTCGGGCTCGGCGCTCTTTAGGCAGTACGCGTCGGCGCCGGCCGCAAGCGCGGCGAGGACCTCTTCTTCGAGATCGATCATCGTGACGATCACGACGTGCGTCGAGGGCAGTTCCGCGCGGACGCGTTTCGTCAACTCGATGCCGTCGATCGCGGGAATGCCGATGTCGATCACGGCCACGTCGGGGCGCTCGCGAACGATCGCCTCCCACCCGGCGAGGCCGTCGGCGGCTTCAGCGACGACGTCGAACGCCGGTTCCAGGGCCGTGCGCAGGCCCGCGCGCGTCAGCGCATGATCCTCGACAAGCACGACCCGCGGGCGTAGCTGACGTTCCACGCTCAGCTCGCCTTCGGCAGCGTCAGCGTGAAGAGACTTCCGTGCGGCGTGCGCGGTGCATACCCCACCGTTCCACCATGCTTCTCGGCAATCCGCCGGACGATGTAGAGCCCGAGCCCCGTTCCCGATCCCGGGCGGCCGCCGCCGAAGCGCGCGAAGAGCTCGGACCGCCGCTCTTGGGATACGCCATACCCATCGTCCTCGACCGCGATCTCAATCGATTCGCCCGAAGCGTAACCGCGCACGGTGACGTGACCCCCATGCGGCGTCGCATCGAGCGCATTTGCGAGCAGGTTTGCGATCGCGCGGCGCAACTCGTGCGCGTCCCCTTCGACCGGCAGTTCGTGTCGGGGAAGGTCTTCTTGGAGTTCGATTCCCTTTATCTCGGCAACGGGACGGAGCTCGGCGACGACGTGCTCGATGAGTTCCTCGCAATCGACTCGCTCGCGCACGGCCGAATCCTCGCCGGCTTCGTAACGCGCGACCATGAGCAACGTTTCGACGATTCGCCGCTCGTCGTCGTTGGCGCCGAGGGTGGAACGCAGGATGCCCCGGTAGGCCTCCGGGAGCTCGCCGTACGCGCCCGAGAGCGCCTGATTCATCGTCAGGTGCGCGGCCGCTAACGGCGTTCGCAGATCGTGTGCCAGGGCGTAGACTATGTCACGAATCACGTCGTTGCGCTCGGCGAGCTCGTCTTTCTGCCGCGCAATCTCGTCGTTACGCTCGCCCAGCTGGGTGAAGAGATACGCCTGTTCGAGCGCGATGGCGGCTTGTTTGGCGAAGGTTTGCAGCGTCGTCACCGCATCCCGCACGAACGACGCTCCGGCGGCAACCGAGGCGATGAGCACGTGATCGGCGCTCCCGCTCGTCGCGATCGGGGTCACGAGCGCCTCGTTCGATGCAAGCGCTTCGAGCGTGAGCCGCCCGAGCGGATCGTTGACCGTCACCGCAAAGACGTCGTCGGCTTCGGCCGCGCGCGCAACGAGCGACGCCATCTCCATCGAGAGGGCGTGACGCTCTACCGCAACGTCCCCCGCCCCGGCGGAGTACGTGAGCACGAGCGGCAGGCCAAACGGCTCCTCCCGTTGGATCAGCGTCGCCTTCGAAGCACCGAGAAGCTCGACCGATTCGCGTACGATTGCGCGCTGGACGAGCTCGATGTTGAGCGTCCCACGCACCCGGCCGGTTGCTCCGCGAAGCGCCTTTTCGACGTCGATCTGGCGCATGCGTCCGGCGGAAACGCCGGCTTCGCGCGCATATTCCTGCGTTTTGATGCTCAAAAAGCCAACCAAGACAAACGAGGCGGCCAAGAGGAGGCGGTCGGCGACCGCGATCCCGTCCCAATGATGTCCCGCCGCAAGACCGTTTACGTAGCCGGCAACGGCATTGGCGATTTCGGCCGCGACGACGAGGTTCGTCGTGAGCCGCCGCTGCAGCGCCAGGCTGCTTAGCGCGATCGGACCGTTGAAGAGGATCGCGGCAATGAACGGCTGGGGCGTGAAGAGATCGACGAGCCAAGCGGCGACGAGCAGGCCGTAACAGAGCCAGGCCACAACGCGGCGTTCGGTCCGGCCCGCGGGGGCGCCTTGCCGGATGCGGAGAAGCTCGCGCCGATGGATCGCACGGCACGAGCCGAGGAACTCTTACGCGAACTTGGCCGGCGCGCGCGGCTCGTCGTCTACGTCGCGAGCGCTCCCGGTTCGGGTAAAACGCGACGTCTTTTGGAAGACGCGCGGCGGCTCGCCGCCGACGGCAAACGCGTTATCGTCGGTTGGATCGAAACGAAGGGACGCCCGGACCTCGAGCGCGCCGCCGCGGGTTTACCGCGCATTCCGCCGCGTTTGGCCAGAATCGGTGATCGCGAGTTCGAGGATTTCGATTACGACGCCGCGTTGCGTGCCAACCCCGACGTCCTCGTGCTCGACGAGCTCGCGCACGAAAACCTCGGCGATGCGCCGCACGCCAAACGGTGGCAAGATGCGCTGGCGCTCAAAGAGCACGGCATCGGCGTCATCGGCGCCTTCAACATTCAGCACCTCGAGACGGTCGCGCCCACGGCCGAAGCGTTGATCGGCTATCCGGTGCGCGAAATCGTTCCGTTGTCGTTTCTCCAAGCTGCCGACGAAGTCGTCGCGCTCGACGTCTCTCCCCGTCTGCTGCAGAGCCGCGTCCGCGCCGGGAAGATCGTCAACGAACAAGATATCGAGCGGGCGCTCAACGGCGTCTTCAAAGAACAGACCCTTCATATGCTTCGCGAACTGCTGCTGCGAACGGTCGACAACCTCACGCTGCCGGTGGTACATGACGGCCGCACCTCGATGGCCGCCGCGTTCGTCTATCCGAACGTCGATTCGGTCCATTACCTCAAACGGACGGCGGCCGTTGCGCAGGCACTCGATCTCGGCCTCGAAGTCGTACCGGTTCGCGGGGTCGACCGCACCGCACTCGAGCGTACGGCCCGCGAACTCGGGGTCGAGATGCTGCACGAGAGTGTCGATCCGGCGAAGACCCCCGGCGATGAGTTACGCGCCTCGTTGGTCGCGCTTCCGAACGGCCGGGTTGCCGCCAAGCTCATCAACGAGCCCCTGCCCTACGATCTCTTCATCGTCGCCGCAGCGCAAACGTATCTCGGACGAAACCCGCTTCGCTCGCCATATTCGCAGACCGCCGGAGATAGGCTGCGCGTCGGTTACGGCAAGCTCACCGTCTATCTCGGCGCGGCCGCCGGCGCCGGAAAAACCTACGCGATGCTCGACCGCGCGCACCAGCTCAAAGCCGACGGCGTCGACGTCGTCGGGGGCTTTATCGAAACGCACGGGCGAAAAGAGACCGTGGCGCTGCTCGACGGCCTCGACGTCATTGCGCCCAAGACGATCGCCGCGAACGGCATCAGCTACCGCGAGTTCGATCGCGACGCCCTCATTGCACGACGGCCGCAGGTCGCGCTTATCGACGAGCTCGCGCACACTAACGCGCCGGGTTCGATCGCTCCAAAACGTTTCTACGACGTCCTCGCCGTGCTGCGAGCCGGAATCGACGTAATCACGACGCTAAACATCCAGCATCTCGAGGGGTTGGGCGACACGGTCACGCGCCTCACGGGAACGGTCGTGCGCGAGACCCTGCCGGACGGAATCCTCGCACTTGCCGATGAGGTGATTCTCATCGATGTTACGCCGGAGACGTTGCGCCAGCGACTGCGCGAGGGCAAGATCTACCCGCCCGAGCGAATCGACGCTGCCCTCGCGAACTTCTTTCGCACGGAGAATCTCTTTGCGCTGCGCGAGCTCGCGCTGCGCGAAGCGCTGCGCGCCCGTCATCGCGAGCGCGTCGCCTCTCCGTTCGAGCGGATTCTGCTCGCCGTCGGATCGCGTCCCGTTGACCTGACCATGATCAAGCGGGCGGGACGCATCGCGGCCCGCCTCGCCGTCGAGTTCGCAATCGCCCACGTCGCGACGGCACGTGCGCGCGGCGATGCCAAGATCGTCGAGCAGATGCGCGCCGAGGCGCGCAAGACCAACGCCGAATGGATCGACGAGATTGCCGACGACGTGCCGAAGCGACTGCTGGAGATCGCGCGTGCGCGCCCCGAAACGACGATCGCGCTCGCCGGCGCGCGGCAGGCCCGGCGCTGGTTCGAGCGTCCCTCGTTTCCGCGCAAGCTCCTCGATGCGGGCGCCCGGGAGCTGTTGCTCCTCATGCCGGCACCCAGCACCGAAAGTGTTGCGACGACCGAGGAGTGAACGTCTAAACCCATGACGCAAACGACAGAACCGACGGGCAGCGGGACGACCGCAGTTCGCTCGTTTCCCAAGCTCAGCGCGGTAGGCGCCGGCATAGTAGCCGCGTTGCTCGCGGGCTGCGGTGCCCTTAGACAAGCTCAGGGGGACACGTCGCCGATCGGCGCGGCGGCCGCGCCGCCGCAAATAGCCGAGGGAATGAAGACCGAGAAATTTCGTTACACAGGTGCACAGCAGAACTTCACCGTGCCTGCGGGTGTAACGCACCTCACCGTTGTCGTTAGCGGCGCAAGCGGCGCTAGCGGACGAACCACCGTCGGCGGCGACGGGGGTTGGGTGAAGGCCACAATACCAGTTACGCCTGGAGAGACTCTGGCACTCTTCGTCGGTGGCGAGGGCGGAGCTGACGGCAGCGGCGGCTTCAACGGCGGCGCCTCCGCCGGTAAAGGCCACATCACCGGATCCAACGGAGGCGGAGGCGGCGGTGCATCGGACGTGCGGCAGGGCGGCGACGGATTGACGAATCGCGTCGTCGTCGCCGGGGGCGGTGGAGGCGCCGGAGGCAACGCTATATATGGAGCTGGCAGCGGTGGGGCTGGAGGCGGCCAAATCGGCGGCGCGGGTGAAGGTCGCGGCTCCCGCGGCGGCCCCGACGGCCACGGCGGACAAGGCGGCACGCAAAGTGCTGGCGGAAGAGGCGGTCGCGGCGCTCACCGGTCGGGGTTTCATCGCGGGAGGCGCGGCGATAGCGGCGCGCTTGGCGTCGGTGGTTCCGGCGGGGGTGCTATCAAAAGTGGCGGCGGCGGCGGCGGCGGTGGCGGCGGCTACTACGGCGGCGGTGGCGGCGGCGCTGGCTCGTTGAGCACCAGCGGGGTTGGCGGCGGCGGCGGAGGCGCCGGCGCGTCTTCATTCATCGAAGAAACTGCAACCCACGTCCAAAACCGGCAAGGTGCAGCGCCTAGCGGCGACGGACAGATCGTCATCCACTGGTAGAGACGCCTAGCGAAATGCAGGACGCGTTGACATCGCTAGTAGAGCTTAGCGACGCCGATTTTGAGTGGATTCTCGGACGGCAATCAGACCCTGGAAGGCATTTGACGATGCCGCCAGATGGCATCGATGATCCCGCGACCCTCATACTGATTCGGAAAATGGTGCGCCGCTTGGAAGAAGCGAATTGCAAAGGGCGCTGGATGATTGTGTCGCGTGGTGAGGTCGTCGGGCTATGTAGCTACAAGGGGCCGCCGAAAGATGGCCAAGCGGAGATCGGCTATGGTGTGGCAGAACGAAGCCGCCGCTTAGGGCATGCTACGAGAGCCGTGGCGGCCGTGATCCACGCGGCGGAGACCGATCCACAAGTGCGGATTCTCACCGCCGAAACCAGCATAAATAACGCGGCATCGTCACGCGTATTGGAAAAAAATGGATTCTGTCGAGCTGGGACCCGCTTCGATCCGGAGAACGGGGAAGTTATCCGATGGTCTAGGACCGTGGGCTAAATCCATTGCTTACCGTTCCCGTTGCCGCTCAAACTCCTTCGCCGCAGCCATCCGTTGCCACCCCATCGAGCCAAGGCCTAGCCGTGTCGTGGCCTGCGAATATCGACATCTCTTCAGCGTCAGCGACGAACTTTAATCGATTCAATCGAGATTTCGGATCCATCATCGTCATCATCAAATGCGACGGCAGCAAGTCCTCGATCATTCCGCCTACTACCGATATTGACAGCGATCTTAGATCTGCCCTTACGAAGTTCGTGTCGGACACGAAGGTTACGGTGGGCACTCAATGCCACGAGCAAATGTTTCTCGTCCGTTTTCACGTACCGAGCGGCACCATGAATGAAGTTGAAGTGTCGCCCCCGCATCGCTGAGCCAAGCCATTCTCTGCATCGACGAAGACCGGCGGCTAGTCGGATGGAACCTCAAGCGTTAGGAGAAAATCTCGATTCACATGATAACGCCGAGTATCGCGCAGAGAAGGCCACAGCAACCGGAGACCGCAGCCGTCGGTAATAATCTGTCGCACGTAGGGCTAGCCCTACTACCGCAGCTCCGATCGGGATCAAAAACACACTCCACCATGTCAGCCCGCCGAATCGGTGGGCGGCACGCGCAGCCGTGACCGTTACAAAAAATCAAGAAACCTCGTGGTTTCGGCCCAACAAGCGTGGTAGGCTTTAGGCACGATCTCTGCGGCCAACGGTCGTCAGGCACCCCGAGCCGCTCGACGGACCTGCGAAAGGAGCGAACAAATGAACGATCTGAATCTAAGCCGCTCTGCGATCAGCGTTTGCGTCGCGGCAATATTGCTCGCAGGGTGTGACGGCCCAGCACAATCGCTAAGCCGTCCTGCGCAGGATCTTTCTTACAGCGGGCGCCTCGTAGACCGGGTCGCCTTGCCAGGTTACGCGCCGCAACATGACGTGAGTTTCGATAAGAGCACTGAGCAACTCAACTCTTCCTACGTTTATGTCGGTTGCTACTCCGTGGGCGACAATGTCACGTGTGACTATAGCACAACGGGCAGTGCGGCCGGCGTGTATAACGGAACCTTCACCGCCACCGGAGACTATGGGAGTGACGACTACGGCAGGGGGCATGGTTGGTTCTTTGATGAATCCTTCAAGATAATGTCGAGTTCGGTACAGATCAAGGGGCATATATCCGCGAGCGGCGGCCACAGTGTGCCGAAACTCTACAAGTACAAGAGCACCCTTCGCTATGGGAGCCAGAACATTCACCGCGCTGGTCGCGCCAAGATTGAGGCCTTGCAGCAAAATGATTTCAGCGAGGTGCTGCGGCAGCTATAGCCGAGACTTCTGAACGATTCGACGGCGGGGGCTTAGATCTGTTACTTCACCCGGTCTAGCGCGAGGTTGATTTCAAGAACGTTGACGCGCGGTTCTCCAAGAAAGCCGAACGTTCTGCCGACTACGTGAGCGGCGATCAGTGCGTTGACCGCACCGAGACTCAAGTGTCGTGCTTCGGCGACGCGCGGCGCTTGCCAGTACGCGGCTTCGGGGCTGATGTCGGGATCGATACCGCTGCCGCTCGACGTCACGAGGTCGATCGGCGGCGGCCCGCTTGCGCCGGGATTCCCCTTCTTTAGCGCCGCGATCGTCGCGCGCGTCGAATCGATGAGCTTCTTGGAGGTGGGCCCGAAGTTCGTACCACCGGTCGAGGTTGGATCGTATCCCTTACCGGCCGCAGATGGCCGGCCGTGAAAATACTGCGGCTTCGTCCACAGCTGGCCAATGATCGACGAACCTACGACCTTGCCGTTGACCGAGACGAGCGAGCCATTTGCTTGTCGCGGAAAGAGTGCTTCCGCAAGCGCCGTCATCGCCAGCGGATAGATGAGCCCCAGAAGCACGATCGAAACGATCGTGACGCGTAGCGAAGTGCCCAAATGCCTGATCATGCTCTTACTCTTCCTACGTCAGGTGCAGCGCCGCGAGAATCATATCGATCACCTTGATGCCGATGAACGGGATCATGATTCCCCCGACCCCGTAGAGCATTACGTTCTCGAAGAGCACGCGGTCGGCGCCCTTCGGCTCGTAGCGAACGCCGCGCAACGCGAGCGGTATGAGCGCGACGATGATGAGGGCGTTGAAGATAACCGCTGAAAGAATGGCGCTTTGCGGCGTCGTCAGGCGCATGACGTTGAGCACGGCCATTGCCGGATAGGCCACCGCAAACATTGCGGGCAGAATCGCAAAGTACTTCGCCACGTCGTTGGCAATCGAGAACGTCGTCAATGCGCCGCGCGTCATCAGCAGCTGCTTGCCGATTTCGACGATCTCGATGAGTTTCGTCGGATCCGAGTCGAGATCGACCATGTTTGCCGCCTCTTTTGCGGCTTGCGTGCCGGAGTTCATCGCAACGCCGACGTCGGACTGCGCGAGCGCCGGGGCGTCGTTCGTGCCGTCGCCGGTCATGGCGACGAGTCGTCCCGATCCCTGTTCGCGTTTGATCAAATCCATCTTTGCCTCCGGCGTCGCCTCGGCAAGGAAATCGTCGACGCCGGCTTCCTTGGCGATCGTCGCCGCCGTGAGCGGGTTATCGCCGGTGATCATCACGGTGCGGATCCCCATCGCGCGCAACCGGCTGAAGCGCTCGGTCATGTTTGGCTTGAGGATATCCTTGAGGTAGATCACGCCGACGACCAGCGTGTTGTGGGCGAGCAACAGCGGCGTGCCGCCGCTCCGCGC
Organism: Candidatus Cybelea sp.; assembly: GCA_036732685.1. Lineage (GTDB taxonomy): Bacteria > Vulcanimicrobiota > Vulcanimicrobiia > Vulcanimicrobiales > Vulcanimicrobiaceae > Cybelea. The sequence goes on from DAINBY010000009.1 coordinate 21,048, forward strand.
GATCCGCTCGATGACCGGGGCGAGTTCGGCCGAGGGCGTGCCGCCGGCCTCGCGCACCCACGCAAGCACCGAGTCCGGCGCACCTTTGCGGATCTTCGTGCCATCGGCGAGATCGAGGCCGCTCATGCGTGTGTACGCACTGAACGGAACGGCGACCGATCCGGGCGGCGCTTCGCCATCGCGTGCTCCGGACTGCTGCGCCAGTGCGACGATCGAGCGCCCCTCGGGCGTCTCGTCGGCCAGCGAGGAGAGGTAGGCGATACGAGCCGCATCTTTTGCATCGATTCCGGTGGCGGTAACGATCTCGACGGCTTGGCGATTTCCGAGCGTGATGGTACCGGTTTTGTCGAGCAAGAGCGTGTCGACGTCGCCGGCCGCTTCGACGGCTCGCCCGCTCATCGCGAGCACGTTGCGCTGCATCACGCGATCCATGCCGGCGATGCCGATCGCGGAGAGTAGGCCGCCGATCGTCGTCGGAATTAGACAGACGAGCAGCGCGATGAGCACGGTGACGCTCTGGTGCGCGCCGGCATAGACGGAGTACGGTGCGAGCGTCGCCACCGCGATCAAGAAAATGATCGTCAGACCGGCGAGCAAGATCGAAAGCGCGATCTCATTCGGCGTCTTCTGCCGTTGTGCGCCTTCAACTAGGCGAATCATCCGGTCGAGGAAGCTCTCGCCGGGATTCGCGGTCACGCGCACCACGATCCGATCGGAGAGCACGCGGGTGCCGCCGGTCACCGCACTGCGATCGCCGCCCGATTCGCGGATGACCGGTGCCGACTCGCCGGTGATGGCCGACTCGTCGATGGTGGCGGCGCCTTCGAGCACGTCGCCGTCGGCCGGCACGACCTCGTTGGCCTCGACGACGAACCGGTCACCTTTGCGCAGGCTCGTGCTCGCCACGCGCTCCTCCCTACCGTCATCGCGCAGTAAACGCGCGTACGCGTCGGACTTCGTACGGCGCAGCGTCTCCGCTTGCGCTTTTCCACGTCCCTCGGCGACCGCCTCGGCGAAGTTCGCGAACACAACCGTGAACCACAACCACGCTGCGATGGCGAAATCGAAGCCCGGCGTACCGCCGTGCCGAACCAGGTCGCGCACAAAGAAGACCGTCGTGGCCGCGGCGCCCACCTCGACCACGAACATCACGGGGTTGCGCGCCTGCCAACGTGGATCGAGCTTGACGAACGAGTCCCAGAACGCGCGGGTGAGAATCGCGCGGTCGAAGAGCGAACGCGCCTGCGGACGGCGCTCGAGCCGTCGTTGACTGAGCATCAGAACGTCTTTCCTTGGAGAACGAGCAAGTGCTCAACGATCGGCCCGAGCGAATCGGCCGGCAAGAACGTGAGCGCTCCGACGATGATGATGACACCGATGAGCAAGGCGACGAAAATCGACGAACGGGTCGAAAACGTGCCGCTGCTCTCCGGAACCGCCTTCTTGCCGGCAAGCGCGCCGGCGAGCGCGAGCGCCGGAACGGCGACGGCGAAACGGCCGAACATCATGTTGACACCGGTCAGCAGATTGTAGAAGAGATTCGGCCCGAGACCCGCAAATGCCGAGCCGTTGTTTGCGTTGGTCGACGTGAACGCGTAGAGGATCTCTGAGAATCCGTGCGGACCGCCGTTATTCAACGTTGCGAGTCCCGCGGGTAATACTGCGGCGATCGCCGTTGGAACGAGGCAAAGCACCGGCGTTACCAGCGCCGCCAAGATCGCGAACTGCACCTCACGGCGCTCGATCTTCTTCCCGAGATACTCCGGCGTCCGTCCAACCATGAGACCCGCGATAAATACGGTCAGTACCACGAAGACAATCATCCCATAGAGACCGCTGCCGACGCCGCCGAAGACGATCTCGCCGAGTTGCATGTTCACCAACGGAATGAGGCCCCCGAGCGGCATGAACGAGTCGTGCATCGCGTTGACGGCACCGCATGAAGTATCGGTCGTTACGGTAGCGAAAAGCGCCGAGGCGGAAACGCCGAACCGGCACTCCTTCCCCTCCATGTTGCCGCCGGCGATGCCCATCTGATGAACGATCGGATTTCCCGCCGATTCCGCCCAATATGCGAGAGTGAATCCGGCGAAGAAGAGGATTGCCATCGCCGTAAAGATCGCCCAGCCCTGACGCGTGTCTTTCACCATCTTGCCGTACATATACGTTAGCCCGGCGCCGAGCGAAAAGATGAGCAGCAGCTCGACCAGATTCGTGAGCGCGTTCGGATTCTCGTTCGGAGAGGCGGAGTTGGCGTTGACGAAGCCGCCGCCGTTGGTCCCGAGTTCCTTGATGACCTCTTGCGACGCCATCGGACCGCCGGTAATCGTCTGCGCGAAACCTTCGATCGATTTGACGCTCGCATACGCGTGAAAGTTTTGCGGCATCCCCTGCCAGACCAGAAAGAGCCCGATCACGATCGAGATCGGCAGCAGCACGTAGAGGGAGCAGCGGACGAGATCGACCCAAAAATTCCCGAGGGTCTTAACGTTCGTCCGAACGACGCCGCGAACGACCGCGACCGCAATTGCGATGCCGGCCGCAGCGGAAACGAAGTTATGCCATGCGAGCCCGGCCATCTGCGATAGATAGCTCATCGCCTGCTCGCCGGAGTAGAACTGCCAGTTGGTGTTGGTGGTAAAGCTTACCGCAGTATTCCAAGCGAGGTCGGGAGCCATGTTGTCGACGTGCTGGGGGTTGACCGGGAGCCACTTCTGCGTTCGCAGCAGCACGTAAAGGTAGGCCAAACCGATTAACGAGAAGGCGAGCATCGAGAAGGCGTACGCGTACCAGACCATCTCTTCGTCTTCGCGAACGCCGCAAAGCCGGTAGATGAACCGCTCAACCGGTACCAATAGCGGACTCAGCCACGTGCGTTCGCCCTCGAAGACGCGTGCCATGTACGCGCCTATGGGCTTGGTCAGGGCGAGGATAATAAGGAAAAAGACGACGGCCTGCAGCCATCCGATCGAGGTCATCAGAATCTTTCGGGCCGCAGCATCGCGAAAACGAGGTAGCCCAGCCCGGCAAGCGTTAGAACGAGCCCGAGCGCATCATCGAAACCCATACCTACACCTTGTCGCAGCCGAGAACGTACAGGTCCAGAACGACAAAGCAGACGATCGTGAGGATGACGATCCCTATTTCGAGCAGCATGTCGCCTTCTAGGATACCCCGCGGCACGGCCTTCGTCATCGTCCGAATGGATGATCCGTTCGGACTATCTCAACTGCCGTTGGGCCGCTAGGCAGTCCCTAACGACCCCTTTGGGGCCGGAGATGGAGATGAAGCCGTCCAGACGGTGCCGTCCGCATACTCGATGTAATCCACGCTGCAGCTCGGGGATTCGTCATAGTAAAGCTCGTTGTAAAAGCCGTTGAACGCATGGTCGATCTTGACGTTCTGAGCGAACGTCCCTTTGTCGACGATGTGCTCCGTGTGGCCGGCATACTCCACGGTAAACCGAATCTCGTCCACTGACATCGCTCGCTGGTTAGTGAACTCGACGATCACGGGCCGGTAGGCCGATACGTAGGAACGCGAATTCTTAATCCGACAGTCGCTGATCGTTATAGGACTGACTGAGGTCACTGCCAACGCTGCGGTGCTCTGCATCAACATGGCGCCCCATAACGCCGCAACGAGCCCGGCGACGCGGGCGATCTTTTGAACTTCGAACCTAAACATGGCACCTTATAGAATACGCCTGTCACGCCGGCGTCGGTAGCCCTCGAACGGACGGTCCGAGTGGATGCTCGCTGCGGAGGTACGATCGGTCTTTAGTTATCGTTTCCGAAGTTGATGATAGCGTCCACGCCGAACGTTCTTTGATACGCCTTCGTGCCGTTGTCCCAAGGGGTCACACCTGCGCGGAACGCCTTTTCTAGCCGATACTCAGGGCGAATCTCAAAGTTTGGCGCAAATTTGTGCGTTATTCCCAACGTTAAGCTGCCATACGCGGTGGCAAATCCGGAGCGTTCGCCACGCGGGTCGTTGATGTAGTCGGGACGGAACGTTACGAAGTCGTTCGGCGAAAACTGATAGGCGAGATAATCGACCAGACCCACGGCGTTCGAGAGCCCGGGCAGAAAAGCACCCGGGCCGCCGCCCGCTCCTAGGTACACGGGCCCCCCCGTGGCGACGTTGTAGTTGTTGATCGTGCCACCGACGTACGCATTGTTCTCGTAGATGTAGTACGCTTCGAACTCGTTTTGGAGGTGCGGATTGAAAACGTGGGTCCAGGTGACGTTTTGCTGTTGGAGGTCGTCGTGCCCCCACGTCAGCGGCTCGACCTTCTTATTGATCTGGCTATAGTACGTGCCGTAGGTGTACGTCTTGAAATTTGCCCCGTCGAAGGAGTGCGAATCTATGCCGAACAGCAGCGAATCGCGGTTTGAGTGCGACACCCACCGCGCGATCAGCAAGAAGGTCGGCGTGTGCGCGGACCCGTTCCAGGAGGCGATGTCGTCGCCCGAATGGATGCCGTATTCCAGTGTCCAGTAGTTGCTGAGCTTCGTCATCAGGAGGACGCCCATTTGCGTGTAGCAGTCGAAATCGAACATCAGCGAATGCGTGTAGAGAAAGTTCTGGGGCGCTAGCTGCGCTTCGATGTCCGGCGGCGAGATATATCGGCCGGCCTCAATGTAGGTTCCCTGCCCCCATTTCGGATAGTAGAGAATGCCGTATGCCTCGACGGGGTCGTAACCGTTGGTTTGATTGCGAAGCAGCAGCTGATTGCTCAGAACCCCCTGCATTGTCGTCCAGCGATAGTCGACGCCGTAAAGGTTGCTCAAACGGAAGCCCCAGTCGAAATGATCGGTCTGCACCGTATCGGGTTGGCGCTCGAAACGCAGTACGAACTGATCGAGCTGCGGCACGTTGGGCACGTCGTTATACGTAAGCGGGTAGTTCGAATAGGCCGACGAGCTCCACTCCATGCCCGCGTCGGCCCAGCCGTAGGCGCGCAAACCCGCCGCGGTGGGAACGCCGATCGTCGGCCCCGGGAACTCACCCGAGCTCGGAAATATCGGATCGAACGGAAGCGGCAGCGCCCGCCGAAGCTCGGGAGCGCTCGAAGGCGCTGGACTGGTGACCGTCAGCGGCTCGACGGCAACCGACGGCGCGGTCTGGGCTGCAGCGGCCAGCGGGAAAAACCCGCATGCGAGAAGTGCACTCGGTGCGGTCAGACGCCGCATTGAGAAGTCGAGCATAACGCCTTCAGATTAAAGCTCACGCTCTTATCAGCGCCAGCCGCCGAACGGATGATCCGTTAGGACGCTGTGCTGGCGCCGCATCTTATCTTATAATTGCGCGATAGTGCCCTGGCTCAACGCAGTCGTATTCCTCGCGGTGCTGCTCCTGGCAGCCTCACCGTTGGCGCGATACATGCAACTGGTCTTCGAGGGGCGCATCCGATGGAAGCGTGAAGCGGCCATTTACCGATGGTGCGGCATCGATCCTCAGCGCGAGATGGGATGGGTTGAATACGCGGCCGCTGCGCTTATTTTCTCGCTCGTGACCACGCTCGCCGCGTACGCCATCATGCGCACGCAGCAGTGGCACGGTCCATTTTTCAATCCACAGGGTTTTCCCAACGTCGAGCCCTGGATCGCCTGGAACACTGCGGTCAGTTTTGTCACCACCACCGATTGGCAGTTCTACGCCGGCGAGAATACGATGAGCTACCTGTCTCAAATGGCGGCGCTGGCGTGGTTGAACTTCATCGCCGGTGCGATCGGTCTTGCCGCCGGCATTGCCGTCATCAGAGGATTCGCTCGGAAAGGTAGCGCGACGCTCGGGAACTTTTGGGTCGACTGCGTGCGCAGTTTGATCTACGTGCTTCTACCTCTTTGCGCCGTCTTCGGCCTTCTGTTCGCATCGCAGGGCGTCCCACAGAATTTTCTGCACTACGTTACGGCGACCAACGCCCAAAACTTCACCCAAAGCATTACCGGCGGTCCGGTCGCGTCGCAGGAGGCTCCCAAGCTCCTTGGCGGAAATGGGGGCGGCTTCGTCGCCGCAAACTCGGCTTCGCCCAACGAAAATCCCAACGGTTTGACAAACTTGATGGAGCTGCTCGCCATCTGGCTCATTCCGGCGGCCTTTCCATTGCTCTTCGGTCGAATGATCGGCAGCCAGCGCGCGGGGCGGACGTTGCTCGCTGCAATGCTCCTGCTCGGTGTCGCATCCTTCGTTGGAGCACAGCTCGCCGAACAATCCGGTAATCCGATCGTCCACTCGATGGGCGTCCCCGGCGGTAACATGGAGGGAAAAGAGGCGCGCTTCGGCGTCGCCAATGCCGGCCTATCGCTCGCGGTCGCGACCGACTCGGGAACTGGATCGTCAAACTTCACGTACGACTCGCTCACCCCGCTTGGCGGATTCTTCGCATTGCTCAATCTCGAGGTGGCGGAGATCATCTTCGGCGGCGTCGGCAGCGGCCTGTATGGAATGCTCGTCTTTGCTGTGCTCACGGTATTTTTGGCGGGCCTGATGGTTGGGCGCACACCCGAATACCTTGGGAAGAAGATCGAGCGGCGTGAGATTCAGTTCTCGATGCTCGCGGTGCTCGTTTTTCCGTGCATGATTCTGTTTTCGACCGCGCTTGCCGTCGTCGTACCGCAGGGCACGGCAACGCTCGGTAACGCGGGAGCCCACGGTTTTTCCGAGATTCTGTATGCATTCGCCTCCGCGGCAGCAAACAACGGATCGGCCTTTGCCGGGCTCGGCCCGAACGTCTTCTATGACGTTGTGATCGGATTCGTCATGCTCGGCGGCCGTTTCTTGGTAATGATCCCAACCTTAGCGCTTGCGGGCTGCTTGGCGGCACGTCCGACTAACGATCTCTCCCATGCGGGCACGTTCCGCACCGACAACGCCCTCTTCGTGGCGCTTCTTATCGGCGTGATCTTGCTCGTCGGCGCACTGACGTTTCTTCCTGCCGACCTGCTCGGCCCCATCGTCGAACACTTCCAGCTCCAGCGCCACATGATATTCTAGCCGGGCGTTGATAAAAACGCCGGTACGCCTTGCATCGACGAGGTCTTTTGCGCTATTGCTTGGAGATGACTCGGACAGGACTAGTCGCCACGACGGCCTTCGCCCTGACTCTCGTCGCCGCCAATGCCGTCGCATTTGGCCAGACGGCGGCGCCGGCGGCGAACTCGCCCTCGCCGCCCCTCCCCGCCGATCCGTGCGGTTCGCTGCTTTCGATCGTCAACCGCCCGACGGTGAGCACCGGCGTCTGCACGGTTCGCACCGGGCACGTCGTCCTCGAGAACGGGTACACGAATACGACGACGACCCGCATCGGCGGCGGAAGCAGCGCACTCTATCCGCAGTCGCTGGTGCGTATCGGTACCTTCGACCCGCACCTGGATTTCGAGTTCGGCTTTCCTAGTGCGGAAACGTCCTCGGTGGGCGAGCCGAGGATCACCGGATCGACGGATATCAGCTTGGCGACGAAGTACGAGCTGGGATACAGTTCGAATGCGGATTGGGGCATCTACGGCGCCTTCACCGTCCCGACCGGCAGTAAGGGATTCAGCGCGGGGAACGCGCAGTTCACCGGTGACCTTAACGGCGCGTACACGATCAACTCGGAGTTTAGCCTTGCCGGAACCCTAAGCTTCAATGCGTTGAGCGGCTTAAACTCCGGCGGCCTCGCGCAGTCGTACTTCGCGTTTATTCCGAGTCTCGAGCTCTCCGCGGCGCTCCCCGGCGGTCCCTCGCAACTCTCAGCGGAGTACGCCTACTTCTCCGCGGCGGGTCCGGGCCTTTCCGCGAAGAGCCTGATCGATTTCGTCTACCAGCGCGACTTCGGTAGCCATCTCCAATTCGACGTCGAGTACGGTTTTTCGCCGACGCTCCTCAACGGCCAGCAGCAGCATTACCTCGGAGCCGGCCTTTCGTTCATGAATTAAATCCGCCAAGCGGGAAAGGCAGGCAAGCCTCGCTAAACGGCGCGATTTATGAATACAGCGTCGATTCCGGTCAACGTCGGCAACACCGGCTTCATGCTCCTGTGCGCGAGCCTCGTCATGCTCATGACGCCCGGCCTCGCCTTCTTCTACGGGGGACTGGTCCAACGCAAGAACGTGCTGACGATCATGATGCAGAGCTTCATGTCGCTCGGATGGACCACCGTCTTGTGGTTTGCATTCGGGTACTCGGAGAGCTTCGGCCCCGACTGGCACGGTATCATCGGCAACCCGGCGACGTATGCCTTCCTCAACGGCGTGACGCTGCACACGATGTTTACCGGCAACGACGCGGGAATTCCGCTGATCGTGCACATCGCCTATCAGATGATGTTCGCGATCATCACTCCGGCGCTGATCACCGGCGCTTTCGCCAACCGCGTGACCTTCAAGGCCTACTTCTGGTTCCTCACCGCCTGGCTCGTCTTCGTCTACTTCCCGTTCGTGCACATGCTCTGGAGTCCAGACGGCATTTTGGCAAAATGGGGCTGCCTCGACTTCGCGGGCGGCATCGTCGTGCACGCCTCCGCCGGGTTTGCCGCGCTGGCATCGGTGCTCTACCTCGGACGCCGCCGCGTGATCGACAACCGGCCGCATAACGTTCCGCTCATCGCGCTCGGAACCGGATTGCTTTGGTTCGGGTGGTACGGTTTTAACGCCGGCTCCGAGCTGCGCGTCGACGCCGTGACCGCCTCGGCCTTCCTCAACACCGACATCGCCGCGTCGTTTGCCGCTATCGCGTGGTTGCTCGTCGAGTGGGCGCGCGGACATCAGCCAAAGTTCATCGGACTGCTCACCGGCGCGGTTGCGGGCCTCGCGACGATCACCCCGTGCGCGGGATACGTCTCGCCGACGACGGCCGTGATCGTCGGCCTCGCGGCCGGCATCGTCTGCTATTTTGCGGTAACGCTGAAGAACAATCTCGGGTGGGACGACGCGCTCGACGTCTGGGGCGTGCACGGCGTCGGCGGCTTCCTTGGCATCTGTCTGCTGGGCGTCTTTGCATCGACACTCTGGAATCCCAGCGGCGCCGACGGCCTCCTGCGCGGGAATCCTTCGTTCCTTGGCAAACAGTTCGTCGCTGCGGCGGTCTGCAGCGCGTGGGCCTTCGTCTTCACCTACGCGATGCTCTGGCTAATCAACCTCGTGACGCGCGTTAAGGTCGACGAAGCCGCCGAAGAGCGCGGACTCGACGTGCACCTGCACGGCGAGGAGGCCTACCCGCTCGGGGTCTGACGCAAGGCCACCCTGCGCGCGGTGCGCGCCAGCGTGAGGCCGCTGGCGGCGAGCGTCGCCAGCGCGACCGCGAAGGTTGCGTCGATGATCGCTTCACGATATGGAATCGAAGCCGGAATCGCCAGCGCGAGTGCCAGGGAGAGACCGCCGCGTATTCCGGCAACCCGCACGACGTCGATCCACTCGCGCGGATACCCACCCGGCAGGAGCAGCCCCGCGACGACGATGCGAGCGATCGCAACCCCGACCAGACAGGCGATCGCAAAAACCGGTTCTTCTGCAATCCGCGCGATGTGCAGTGCCGCGCCGACCATGAAGAAGACCAATACGTTGGCGAGCAGCGCCGCGACGTCCCAGAAACGATTGACGTCCTCCGCGAGGCTTAGCGTGATCCAGGAGCGCTCGTAGTAGCGCAGCGCGATGCCGAACGCAATCGTTGCAAAGATGCCGGAGAGCCGAAAGTAGTCGGCCGCAAAGTACGCACCGTAGGCACAGAGCACCGTCGCGGCGATCTGAAACCTGGCTTTCGTGCTGCCGCGCAGTACGCGTGCCACAGCAAAAGCAATCGCGACTCCGAGCACGACGCCGCCCGCCGCTCCGGCCAAGGTATCGATCGTAACGAGGGCAATCGCGCCGGCGCTGGCCGCGCCCGTCACGAGCGCGACGAGCACCCCGCGATAGAGCGCGACGGCGACTGCGTCGTTAAAGAGCGACTCGCACTCGACGATCATCACGAGCGTCTTTGGAACCTTCAATCGGCGAAAGATGGCGACGACCGCAATCGGGTCGGTCGCGCTCAGAATCGCGCCGGCGAGCAGTGCCGGCCCAAACGGCACGCGCACGAGCGACAGGGCTCCAGCAACGAGTATCGCCGTGAGCAATACTCCCGGTCCGGCAAGTGTGGCGATCGCCATCCATTGGCGGACGATCGCCCTATAGTTGAGATTCCAAGCGGCTTCGAAGAGCAGCGCCGGGAGAAAGACGTAGAGCGTGGCGTGCCCGAGCGCATAGGCAAAGCGGTCGGGCTCGATGAGTCCGTAGCCGATGCCCAAAGCGACGACGAGCAGGATCTGCCAGAGCTTCACCGCGCCGCGCCTCTAGTGCGTATGGGTGAAGTTTCCGACCCGCGCGATCGCGCCGATGCGCTCGATCGCAGCGCGCATGCCGATCGGTGCGCGCGGACGCCCGACCGCTTCGAAGTAGATGGCTGGATCGATGTTCAGCGTGCGCGTCTGCACCATCGAGACGGGCGATTCGCGAAGGAACCGTTCCATCGCGATGACCTCTTCTTCCTCATCGGTAACGCCGGGGTGGGTTAGCAAATTCAAGCTGACGCGCAGGCCCCGCGCGAGCGCCAAGCGGATCGACGCGAAGACGTCGCCGAGTTCATATCCAATCGGACGATAGTACGCGGCGTACACATGCGGGCGAAACGAGTTGAGGCTAACCCGCACCGCTTGCAGACCCGCTTCGATACAGCGCTCGAGGGCGCGCGGCTGGCTGCCGTTGGTGTTGAGGTTGATGCTCCCGTTCGCCCGCGCGGTGCGGATCCTTTCGATCGCACGCGCGATCGTCGTCGAGCGTAGGAGCGGCTCGCCCTCGCATCCCTGCCCGAACGAAACGATGCCGTCGTCGACGCGTTCCAAATGGTGAATGGCGACCCGAGCCAACTCCTGAGCCGCGGCTTCGTCGGCGATCCGCGCCTGGGGAGAGGGCACGCCCGCATCGGGTTCTTGCTCCGAGATGCAGCCGATACAGCGTGCATTGCACTTCGGCGAGACTGGCAGTGCGGCCTCACCACGTTCGAGGAAGACGTTCTGTGCGGTAAAGCACGCATAATCGCACGAACAGAGCGCGACCTGCCGCAAGACGCGGTTTTCCGGATCGCGCTCTAAACGCTGCTCGATGAGCGCCTCGAGTTCGCCCGCGCCAAAGGCGCGTGGTTCCCAGTGCTCGCTCTCGTCGGTTCGCATCGCCGCGACGTGCAAGCGATCGTCGACGGCACACGCGAACGTGTAGCCGAAGAGCGGAAGTGGCGGCGCATCACGCCCCGTGGCATAGGCCGGAAGCAGCAACCGCGTATACCCCGACGGCAACGCCACCGCCATCACGTTTCGTTCCGCGATCGGTCCGATCGTCGTCAGCGGCCGGCGTTTTGGTAAAACCATCTGCAGCGTCCCGGCCGGCGCCGGGATGAGCTCGTCGAGGCGCGCCTCGCGCACGAGGCCGCCGTCTGCGAACGGAACGAGCTGCGGGTCGAACGCGATCGCGCCGCGCGCGTCGCAAGAAGCTAGCCCGGCCCCGCTCTCTTCACGCGAGCGTGCCGGCGCCAACGTTGACCTCCGTATCGAAGACCCGCGCTGCCGGACCGATAAGATACGCAACGCCCTGCGCGTCCCATTCGACGATGAGGCGCCCGCCGGGAACAAAAACCTCGACCGGCGAGACGGTTAGCTCCCGTTCGATCGCGACCGCGACGCACGCGACCGCGCCCGTGCCGCACGCCATCGTCACGCCCACGCCGCGCTCCCAATGGCGAACCTCGAGCGCGTTTCGCCCGCGAACGGCGGCAACGTGAACGTTCGCGCCCTCACGCAGCCGCGGTTCCCGCTGAAGCGCCTCGGCGACGCCTTCCAGATCGATGCGGTCGACGTCGTCGCGGAGAATAACGACGTGGGGGTTGCCGACGTCGACGAAGGCAGCGTCGGGAAGAATCGAGATCGCAAGCGCCCCGACGCGGGGACGACCCATCGCAACGCGGACCAAGTACTCCGAACCGCGCGCGACGACGTCCGTTCGCACGATCCCACCCTCGGTTTCGAAGGCGACGCTCCCGCCTTCGCCGTTCTCGTCGAGCCAGCGCGCCGCGCAACGAATGCCGTTGCCGCACATCTCCGCTTCGCTTCCATCGGCATTGACCGTGCGCATTCGCAGATCCGCCTTTTGGGACGGCTCGAGAACGATCACGCCGTCGGCACCGATTCCGGCACGGCGATCGCAGGCCCAGCGCGCAAAGGATGCGATGTCACCGATTGGCGCACTCCGTCCGTCGACGACAATAAAGTCGTTGAGCGCACCATGCATCTTCGTTACGCGCATCAAGCGCGCTTCTCAGACCATCCGAGCTTTTCCCGCACCAACGCTCGCACGCAACCCGGCGCCATCCAGATCGTCTCGGACTCGGCGCGAAACCACGCACGCTGCCGCCGCGCGTATCGTCGCGTCGCCCGCTCCAGCGCGGCGCGCAGTTCCGCTTCGGTGCTCCATCCACGCAAGTATGCCAACGCTTGCGGAAATCCGACGGCGTTAGCGGCGACCGCGTCGCTCCCGAGGCGTTGCGCCTCGTCGATCAGGCCGCTCGCGAGCATCCGCCGCGTGCGTGCCGCGATGCGCGCGTCGATCACGTTCCATGGCAGGTCGAGAAAGACGAGCAGCCCGCGAAGCCCTTGCGTCGCGAGCGTCCGCGCCGCGCCGGAGCGCAACGTCGCCGCCGGCGCGGCGAGCGCGATTTCGAGAGCGCGGAGTACGCGATAGGTATCGTTCGTGCCGAGCGCGTGCGCGCGGGCGGGGTCACGCCGCTCCAGCCAACCGTGGAGAAACTCGGGCGCGTGCAAACGAGCCTCCTGCGCTAGGCGGCTACGCAGCGCCTCGTCGTACTGGGGCGCGAGCGTGACGCCGCCGGTCAGCGCACGAATGTAGAAGCCGGTCCCGCCAGCGACGATTACACGCTTTCCGCGAGAGTGAATCTCGCCGATCGCGTCGAGAGCGTCGCTTGCATAGCGCGCCGCCGAGTAGCGCTCGCGCGGATCGAGGAACTCGATCAAATGATGCGGCACCGCGCGCCGCTGCTCGGGTGAGGGCGCCCCCGTGCCAACCGGCATGTCGCGATAGACTTGGCGCGAGTCGGCACCGACGATCTCCGCGTCGAACTCGCGTGCCAGCTCGATCGCCAGGTCGGTCTTACCACTCGCCGTCGACCCGGCGATGATGAGCAGGTCGCTGCTAGACACGTTTGAACATGCGCGCGATCTCGTCGGAGCCCAGGCGCACCATCGTCGGGCGGCCATGGGGACAGTGCATCGGGTTCTCGCACGTACGGAGACGCTCGACGAGGGTCGTCATCTCGTCGGCTTCGAGCCTTTCGCCCGCGATCGTGACCGAGTGGCACGCCAGCGAGGCCCACACGCGCTCGCGCACGTCGCGCTGCTTCGGCTCGTCGGTCAGATCGTCGATGAATCCCTCGATGTCGAACAAGCGCGCGCCGTAGCCGAAGGGGGTCGCGACGATCCGGTAGGTGCGATCGCCGAACGGCTCGAGTTCGAGCCCTCCTTCCCGCAACAGATCGATCGTTCGATCCAAAACGGCGCTGCGCGCTGCATCGAGCTCGAAGACGTGCGGCACCAAGAGCGGCTCGCTCGCGGACTGGCGACGCGCTGCCGCAACGATGCTTTCGTAAGCGATGCGCTCGTGCGCGGCGTGCTGGTCGACCAGGAGCACCGCCTCGTCGTCGGCGGCGAGAATGAACGTACGATCGAGTTGGCCGAGCACGCGCAGAGCCGCGCCGTCGTGCTCCGGCGGCGCAAAGGATAGGCCGAGCTCCTGGGCTGAGTGAGTTTGCGCACGGAATCGTTCTTGCGCGTGCGCGCTGAGCGTCGCCGCGATCGTTCGCCGCACCACATCGAAGACTTGGTTGGAGTAACGCAGTCTAACGTCGCTCTTGGTCGGATGGACGTTCGAATCGACGTGGTCGGCGGGAAGATCGAGAAAGAGCACGCCGTATGCATGCCGGCCCGTCATCGCATAGGTCGCATAGCCGCTCGTCCAGGCCCCGGCGAGTACGGCGCTGCGCAGAAGGCGCCCGTTGACGAAGAGGAGCTGCAATCGCCGATCCGGACGATCGTCGCCGGGCGCACTGATAAAACCGCGCAGCCTGCCGTCGACGGTTCGCGCTGCGCTCGCCTCGAGTGCGAGCATCGTCCGAGCAGCCGTACGCCCGAAGACCATTGCAAGCCGCTCGCGATCGTCGCCGGTTGCCGGCATCACCCAGACGTCTTTTCCGTCGTGCCGTAGCGTAAAGGTGCGATCCGGATATGCCAGCGCGAAACTCGAGAGCCACGACGAGATCCGGTTGAACTCCGAGCTCGCCGAACGAAGATACTCGCGCCGGACGGGGACGTTCTCAAAGAGCGCCTCAACCCGTACGGAACTGCCCGCGGGCGCCGCGGCCGGCTCGACGGCACTCACGGTCACGCCGTATGCGCGTACGCGCGAACCTGCCGGCGCATCCGCTCGGCGCGAGAGAATCTCGACGCGCGCAACCGCGGCGATCGATGCCAAGCCCTCCCCTCGAAAGCCCAGCGTGCCGATCGATTCCAGCTCGGCTGCAATGCGAAGCTTGCTTGTCGCATGCCGTCGCACCGCGAGCGGCAAATCCTCGGGTTCGATTCCCGTTCCGTCGTCGGTGACTTCGATCAACTCAAGCCCACCGCGTCCGATCTCGACGGTGATGCGTTGCGCTCCGGCATCGACGGCATTCTCGACGAGCTCTTTCACGACCGAGGCAGGGCGTTCGATGATTTCACCGGCTGCGATTTGAGCAATCGTCACCGCGTCGAGTTCGTGAATGCTCGCCACGTGCCGGGAGTTCGCGGTTCGGGGTTGACAAAGCCTCGGTCGCGAGTATCCTGGTTAAGGATTCCTCGTTAGGTGAGGCGTCTGCACGGAGAGATGCCGCTGCCCGGAAAGGTCGAGAGACCCCAACGGGTGACCAGACTCCGCCGAATCAAGGCGGAATCTAATGCGGCTGCTTCCTTAAAAAGGCGGCTACGTTGTGCAGTGCTAAAGCTCGACACTGAGGGAGATGGCGCGGCGAGCCGCGTGGAGTTTCTCGAACTGTCGATTGGCGAGGAGCGGCGACGGTTTTTTTATTTGGGAAGGGGGTGATGCCAAGCCATGGACGACGGACCAGGTAGTACCTTACGCGGTCGGCTCTCGACGAGCCGTGTATTACATGCTGTGCCTGCGTCGGCGGGCGCGGCGACGTAAAGAAAAGGGGAAAAGTGTTGTGAAAAAGCTTCTCGCGTTCTTGCTCGATTTTGGTCGAAACTTCGTCGGACGTGCGGACGACTCGGTTCACGACGACACGCTACGCGCGAATCAGGGAGATCCAAAGCCCACCTTCAGTTTTTGGCGCGCGCTCGTAAGCTGAGTCGAAGCGCGGAACCGATCCGATGACGCCCGCAGCCGCGCGCGCGAACCGCCCGAACCTCTGGCGGTCGGTCGTCATGTTTCTGTCGATCGTCGGACCCGGTATCATTACCGCCAACGCCGACAACGACGTCGGCGGGATTCTGACGTACTCGCAAGCCGGGGCTCAGTTCGGTTACTCGCTCCTCTGGATACTCATCCCGGTGACGATCGCCTTGATCGTCGTCCAAGAGATGTGCGCGCGCATGGGTGCGATTACGGGTAAGGGCCTTGCGGATCTGATTCGCGAGAACTTCGGCGTCAAGGTAACCTTCTGGTGTCTCCTGCTCTTCGTCGTGGGCGGAATCGGAAATACCGCAACCGAGTTTGCGGGCGTGGCCGCGACGGCGCCCATCTTCGGCAGCTATCTGCACGTCTCGCACCTGGAGACGTTCAAAGTCGCACTCGTCGCCGGGGCCGCGCTCTTCGTTTTCATCATGGTTACGCGGGGGAGCGCCAAAGCGATCGAGCGCATCTCGCTGGCCTTTTGCGTCGTGTACGTTGCCTACATCGTTAGCGCGTTTGCCGTGCGCCCGGACTGGGGCGACGTGCTCCATCAGACGGTCGTGCCGCACCTGCAAGCATCAAAGGCCTACGTTATCATGATCATCGCGGTAATCGGAACGACGATCTCGCCGTGGATGCAGTTTTACATTCAAGCGGCCGTCGTCGACAAAGGCATCCGGGAAGACGAGTATGCCTACTCGCGGCTCGACGTCGTGGCCGGAGGCATCTGGACCGACGTCGTCGCGTTCTTTATTATCGTCTCCTGTGCGGCAACGATCTTTCTCCATAACCTCCACGCGGTGCACCCGATCGTCGTGAACAGCGTCGGCGACGTCGCCGTGGCGCTCGCGCCGATCGCCGGGAAATTCGCCGCGCTGCTCTTCGCCTTGGGCCTGCTCAACGCCGCGGTATTTACCGCCTCGATACTCCCGCTCTCGACGGCCTACTACGTCTGCGAAGCCTTCGGCTTCGAACGCGGGGTCGACCACCGATTCTCGGAAGCGCCCGTCTTCTATGGTTTCTACCTGGCACTCATCGTGATCGGGGCGGGGGCCGTCATTCTCCCCGGCGCTCCACTGCTGACGATCATCTTTTATTCCCAGGTGCTCAACGGCGCGCTCTTACCGATCATTCTCATCCTCATGCTGCTCCTCATCAACAACAAGCGGCTGATGGGATCGTGGACCAACGGACCGGTCTTCAACGTCATTGCGTGGGCCACGGTCGGGATCGTTGGCGCGTTAACGATCGTCTCGACCGCGCAGATCATCTTTCCGTCGCTAGGCAGCTAGCCGCCTATTCCGCATCGGGCGCAAGATCGGCCCCGAGCACGAGCGCCGTCTTGGTCCCGGGCCGAACCGCCGTCGCGAACGTCTTCGCCAGCGAAGCGGCCGCCGGCGTCGTGCCGATCACAACGCTCTTTCGTTTGACCTTTGAGTCGATGAAGGTCGGAACGTTCCAGCCCGCGCCGCGCAGGGCGCCGACGATCGTGCGGTCGAGTTGCACGTTTCCGGTCGCATTGGCGACCAGCACTTCGTCTTGCGGCGGATCCCGCTTACCGAAGAGCACGGCGCCGATCAGTTTCGCCCAGCGAGGATCGGCGAAGACGACGGAAGCATCGCGCACCCAACCCGCCCTACTCGGGAGCGTAAACGATCGAACGTTCTCGTCGGGAACGTTGCGATAGATCGACAGCAGCGCCACGAGCTGATGCGGACTCATCGTGGTGCGTATCTGCGCATGCGCAATCCGCAAAATGCTCGGCAGCTTCGCCCAATTCTGCGGTTCGCTCACTCGATCGATCAGCAGCTTGAGGACTTGTTGCTGGCGCCGTACGCGGCCGAAATCCGAGGCGGGGTCTTCACGAAACCGCACGTACTCCGCGACTTGGTCGCCGCTGAGGTGCTGCTCGCCCTTCTTCAGATGGATGTGCAGGCCACCGCCATTGTCGTCGTAGTCCATGCTCTCGTCGACGTTGACGTCGAGGCCGCCCATCGCATTGACGATCGCGGCGGCGCCTTCGGGCTGGAGCGCCACGATCGCATCGATCGGTGCGCCTCCGAATAGCTTGCTCGCGACCCGCGCGGTTGCGTGGGCACCGCCGAAGGCATATGCCGAGTTGATCTTGCCGAAACCCTCTCCGGGAACGTTCACCCAGGTATCGCGCGGAATCGATACCAGGGTCGCAGTCCGGCGCCCGACGTCGAGTCGCGCGAGAACGATCGTATCGGTTGTCATTTCGTCGCCCTGGTAACCGAGGATCAAGAGATTGATTTTGGTGTCACCGAAGGATCGACGAGCCGTCTCGGTGACGATGCTTTGGCGGAGCGAGCCGCGGGCAACGAAGAATCCCGCGGTCGCAATGATTAGGGCAGCCATCGCGGCCGCAATTACGCGGGTCCACCGATTTGCAAACATAGAACCCCCCAAAAAGGCGCTCGCCGCGGACGTTCGCCGCGGTTCGCAGCGCCGGTTGCGTTGCGCGTTTTAACCGGCTACGATCGGGGGTGCCCGTTTGCCGATCGCGCAAATGACGGGCAGAAGCTCCTTGATGCAGACGCGCGCGGGTCCCCGCGCCGCCAGCGGTTTCTCGGAAGTTGCGGCAAATGTAACGAGCGCGTGGACGAGCCGAATGACACGTAGGGTCGTCGCGGCAAGCCGGCGCCTCGACCGCGCGATGACGAAGGCGACGACGCTGCAAACCGCCGCGTGGACCGCCATGCTCACTAAAAGCGGACCGCCGAGCCACACGCCCGCCGCCAATGGGTGGCCCCAAACGACAAGCTGCTCGAGCGTCTCCATCACGTAGAGCGTCGCCATTTGCAGAACGAAGATCGCCGGAATCATGACGGCGATGCCGGTACTCATCGTTCGTCCTGCGAGAATCGCTCGCGATCTTCGCACGAAATAGAGTGCCATCAAGGCGACGCCAAGGATCAACGCGGGGAAAACGTCGAGATTGCTGTGGTCGGTGAAGGCGGTAGAGCCGAACCAGCCGGCATTAGCGGAAAACTCGACAATGGGATCGGCAACAGCCGCCGCAATGACGGCGACCGCCAGGCAGAACCCGAACCGCGATCGCGAGAGCGTCAAGAGTTCGGTCTTCCCCGGCACGACGGCGAGCCCTCTCGGTACTCGCTCAGCAATTCTTCAGGAAATTAGCGGCAACTGGCGTTCGGCCGGGACGCGCTTGCGCATTTTCTTGCTCAAGGGAACCCGGGATTCCAAATCGGCCTCGCCGGAGAGTGCGTCGGCGATCTCTTGCGCGCGCTCGACGACGGCATCGGGCAATCCGGCCATGCGCGCGACTTCGATTCCGAAGGAGCGCGAGGAGCTGCCGGCCTGAACTCGGTGCGAGAAGACCGGCGCGCCGCCACGCGCCGTATCTTCGACGGCGGTGATGTGATAGTTGACGACCGCCGGCCAATGTTCGTTTAGCGCGCAGAGTTCGTGAAAGTGCGTGGCAAAGAGCACAAGCGGTGTCTGATCCTCGAGCGAGAGTAAGAACTCACAGATCGCCTGCGCGATCGCGAGTCCGTCGAGGGTTCCGGTGCCGCGCCCGACCTCGTCGATCAAGAGTAGCGAGCGATGCGTACTGCGCCGCAGAATGTTCGCCGCTTCGGCCATCTCCATGTAGAACGTCGATTGTCCCGAGGCCAAGTCGTCGCCCGCGCCGATGCGCGTGAAGATGCGGTCGACCATGCCGAGCTCCATCTTCTTGGCGGGCACGAACGAGCCGATCTGCGCCATGATGGCGAGCAGGCCCGTTTGCCGCAGATACGTCGACTTGCCGCCCATATTTGGGCCGGTTAAGAGCACGAAGCGCCGCTCGGCGTCGCGCAGATCGAGATCGTTCGGCACGAACTTCGCGTGTAGGACCGCTTCCATGACCGGATGGCGTCCTTCTTCGATCGTTACGACGCTCTCCGGCCCGAAGGTGGGGCGAACGTATCCGCGCTCCGCCGCGACTTGGGCGAGCGCCGCGAGGACGTCGATCTCGGCGATCGCACCCGCAGCATCGTTGAGCTCGTCGCCCCTCGCCGCAACCCGTTCCAGCAGCGCCTCGAAGAGTTGCGCCTCCAAGCGCTCTTGGCGCGATTGCGCAGTGGAAATCGCCAGCTCGAGTTCCTTGAGCTCCGGCGTGATGTAGCGCTCGCCGTTCGTGAGCGTTTGCTTGCGCACGTACTCGGGTGGTACCGCGTCGGCGTAATTCTTTGCGACTTCGATCGCATAGCCGAAGGGGCTTGCATACTTCACCTTGAGCGTCTTGATTCCGGTCCGCTCGCGCTCGCGCTCTTCGAGCTCGGAGATCTTCGAGCGCGCGTCGCTTCGCAGCGCGATGCACTCCGCGAGTTCCACACTTGCCTCCGGCCGAATCGCGCCGCCTTCCGCGAGCTGCGCCGGCGGTTCGTCGACCAGCGTTGCGCGCAGATCGTCGAGCATGGGGTTGAAATCCGCGACGCGCGCGAACAACGGTTCGAGCGCTGGACCGGCCGTCTGCCGAAGCGGTGCGAGAATCTCGAGCGTTCGGCGCAACGACCCGAGATCGCGCGGCGACGCGCGCCGAAAGCGCACCTTCTGCGCGATTCGTTCCAGATCGAAGGCGCCGCGAAGAATCTCGCGGATTGCGCCGCGGCGCGAGTGCTCGCCGAGCAGCGCCTCAACTACATCTTGGCGCCGCGCGATCGCCTCCGGATCGACGAGTGGCGCGAGAATCCAGCGTGCGAGCAGACGCGAGCCCATCGAAGTCGCACACGCGTCGAGCGTTGCCAGCAGTGTTGCGCGCGGGTTCTGTCCCTGCGCTCGGGTCAGCTCGAGATGCTTGCGCGTCGCCGGATCGAGCACCAGAAAGTGGCGCCGCCGATAAAGCTGCGGCTTGATCGGACCGCCTTGACCGTTGCTGACGCCGGTACGCTCGACAAACGCCGCCAGAGCCTCGAGCGCGCGGTGAATCGCGAGCGACTCTTCGAGGGAGTAGCCATCGAACGTGCAGCGCTGGCGCACTTCGACGATCCCCAAACTCGGCGTGGCGAGCCGCGCGCCCATCGCCTCGATCGTGGTCGCGATCGTCGCGCGCACGTCGGACGGAACGTCGGCAACTATCTCCGCGGGATTGATCCGGGCGAGCTCGGCGAGCAATTCGTCGTAGGCGTCGTCGCCGGCAATCGCCGTCGCCGCGGCATAACTCGTCGAAACGTCGGCGTATGCCAGTGCAAAGGTTTCGCCGGACGCCGCAATCGCCGCCAGAAAATTATTCTGCTTACCGTCGAGGAGCTGCTCCTCGATCAGCGTTCCCGGTGTGACGAGCCGCACGATGCCGCGACGGACGAGACGATTCGGCTGGGGAATCTCAAGCTGTTCGGCGAGGGCGACGACGAATCGCTGCTGCACGAGCTTTGCGAGGTATCCCGGCAACGCGTGATGAGGGACGCCGGCCATCGCAACGCGCTTTCCGCCGCCGGCCTCTTTGCTCGTGAGCGCGATCTGCAGCGCGCGGGCGATCGTTTCGGCATCCTCGCCGTACGCTTCGTAGAAATCGCCGACGCGCGAGAGCAAGATCGCCTCGGGATGCTTCGTTTTCATTCCGAAGTACTGCTCGAGCATCGGCGAGAATTTAGCCACGCTCGACTCTTTCAGATGAGATCGATCACCGGCTGGACGACGGGTGCTCCTGCCTCGGAAAAGCGTGCGGCCCGCGCAACGATACGGCCGGTGCATCCCCAAACGTGCGCGGCCTCGATTGCAACGTCCAGCCACGGCGTGTCGACCGCCGGATACTCCGGCGGTTTGGGCGCGACGACCGTTACGTTGTCGAGCATCTTAGCGGTGAGCCGGGTCGCGTCTTTCTTTGAATCGCCGGCGATTAAGGCTCGCACGACGCGCCCGACCATGCGGTCGTGGTAGCGCCGGGTCGCGCGATTCTGCGTGTCGATCAGCCGCGCGAATCGCGCCGCAGCGACCTCGGCGGGGACTTGCTCCCAGCGCGCGGCCGGCGTACCGCGGCGAATCGAATAAATAAACGTGAACGCGTTGGCGAAGACGCCGGTGCCGACGTAGGCGAGCGTCGTCTCGAAGTCGTCCTCGCTCTCGCCGGGAAAGCCCACGATGAGATCGGTCGTAATCGCGGCTTCGGGAATTCGCGCGCGGACCGCCTCGACGAGCCGGTCGAACTGCGCGTGCGTGTACTTTCGATTCATGCGCCGCAACAGCACGTCGCTTGCGGATTGTAACGGAAGATGAATCCGCGGATTGAGCTGCGGCAGCGAAGCGAGATCGTCGAGGATCTTCTCGGTAAAGTCTTTGGGATGCGGGGAGATGAACGTCAGCCGCTCCAGGCCAGGCAGCCGCGCAACCGCTACGCAGAGATCGCCGAAGTCGGCGCCGCCGGCGGGGTCGCGCCAGGCGTTCACAGTTTGGCCGACGAGCATGATCTCGCGCGCGCCACGCGCGATGCGCTCGCGCGCTTCGTCGAGGATCGTCTGCTGCGGCCGATGATCGAAGCGACCTCGAACGTGCGGCACGATGCAGAACGTGCAATAGTAGGAACAACCGCGCTGCACGGTTACGAACGCTCGCAGGTGCGAAAAAGCATCGGTGACGCCGTCGGCTGTCCCGCCCAGGGCAAAGCGAACGATGTCGTCCTTTTTCTCCTCCGGAGGAGCCGAGCCGGCGGCGGCATCTCGAACGGCCCACTCCGCGAGCTGATCGCCGAGCTGGACGAGCTCGCGCGTCCCGAAAACGGCGTCGACGTGCGGGGCGCGTTGCTGCATTCGCGCGCGGTCCTGCTCGGCGAGGCATCCGGTAACCACCAAACGGACCGTCGGGTCGCTCACCTTGAGCGCTTTCAAGTGATTCATGCGCCCGTAGGCGCGGCGCTCGGCATTGTCGCGCACCGTGCAGGTATTGAGGACGACGACGTTGGCCTCTTCCGGCGCCGCCGCGACGTCGTAGCCGGCCGAGGTCGCGCGCTCGGCAATGTAGCGGGAGTCGGCCTCGTTCATCTGACAGCCGAAGGTCTCAATATAGAGGCTGGGCATGCTCGGAGAGCGCTGTTCGAGAAATGGGGGGCATGCTCCACCCGGCGACGGTCGCAATTGTAGGACGGCCGAACGTCGGCAAAAGCGCGCTCTTCAACCGTTTGATCGGCCGGCGGCTCGCAATCGTCGAGGATACGCCGGGCGTCACCCGCGACCGGCTCTACGCCCTTTGCGAATGGCGCGGCTCGATCTTCAGCGTTGTGGATACGGCGGGAATCGACCCCGACGCCGACATGGCGCACGGCGCGGAGCTCGCCGACGCCACCCGTCGTCAGGCCGAAGCCGCCGCCGATGAATCCGACGTAATCGTGATGGTCGTCGACGCTCAGACGGGACTCCATCCGCTCGACGACGACGTCGCGGCGATCCTGCGCCGCAAGCGACGGCCGATCGTCTTAGTCGCGAACAAAGCCGAGTCGCCGAGCGCGGAGGCGGCCATCCACGCGGAGTTCGCGAGACTCGGTTTCGGCGAACCCGTCGCCGTCTCGGCGATTCACGGTGAGGGGACGGGCGATCTGCTCGACCGCATCGTTTCGCTCTTGCCGGCCGAGACGAGCGTTGCCGATGCAACCGGCGAGCTCGCGCTCGCGGTGATTGGCCGCCCTAACGTCGGCAAGAGTTCTTTAGTCAACGCGATGCTCGGTGAGGAACGCGCGCTGGTCTCGTCGAGCCCGGGAACCACGCGCGACGCCGTCGATGCGGTCTTCGAGTGGCACGAGAGCCGCTTTCGCTTGGTCGACACCGCCGGCTTTCGAAAAAAACCCGAAGCGCACGGGGCGATCGAGTACTACGCGGCGCTTCGTTCGCTCGCCGCGATCGCGCGCTGCGATATCGCCGTGCTCGTCTTCGATTCGATGGCCGGCATCATGGCGCAGGATCGCCGTCTCGCTGGCATCGCGATCGAACAACGAAAAGGGTTGATCGTCGTCGGAAACAAGTGGGACCTCGTACGCGAACAAGAGGGTGACTTTAGCCAAAACGAGCTCGCACGAGTCATTCGTGAAGCGATTCCTTTCGCCGGTTTCGCGCCGATTACGTTTCTCTCCGCGAAGACGCGCCGCCGTTTGGGGAGCATTATGCCGATCGTTGCTCGCGTCGCAGCAAACCTCGATCTGCGCATCCCCACCGCCCAGCTCAATGAGATCGTCCGGCGAGCCGTTCTCACCCACCCGCCGCCGGCGGTCGGCGGCAAGCTCTTGCGGATCTATTACGCCTCGCAACCCGCGACGCACCCGCCGATCTTCGTCTTCCACACCAACGATCCCGATCTCGTGCAGTCGCACTACCGGCGATTCCTAGAGAACACCATTCGACAGCACTTCGATTTCGAAGGCGTCCCGTTGACGCTGGAGTTTCGGGGGCGCCGCAGGGAGGACGACCGCAATGAGTGACGTCGGACTCTCGCAATCCGCGTCCGATGTCATTCTCGCGATTTTGATTGCGATTCCGATTGCGTCGTTTCTCGGCGCGTTCCTGATCGGATCGATTCCGTTCGGATACCTGATCGGCCGAGTCTTCTACGGCATCGATATCCGCAGTCAAGGCTCCGGAAACATCGGCGCGATGAATGCGCTGCGAACGCTGGGCAGAGGCGGCGCAGTCGCCGTGCTTCTGCTCGACGCGCTCAAAGGCTTCGCGCCAACCCTCTGGGCGCTCTTCTTCTTTCGCGATCGCTTGGACGTCGGGAGCTTTCCGCCGAGCGAACAGATCCTCGCCGCAGTGGTCGCAACTGGCGCAGTGCTCGGTCATTGCTTCTCGCCGTGGCTGCGCTGGCGCGGCGGAAAAGGCGTCGCCACCTCGTTCGGAGCGATCTTCGCGTTGAGTTGGCCGGCCGGTCTCGTGGCGGTCGCGGGCTGGCTCGGCGGCGCGGCGCTCACGCGGTACTCGTCGGTCGGCTCGATGCTCGGAAGCGTGCTCGCGCCCTTCGCCATTTGGTTCTTTAGCCGCTCGCTCCCGGAGACGGCCTACGGCGCCTTCGCGGCGCTATTAGTGCTCTTTATGCATCGAGAGAACATCGCGCGTCTGCGCGCCGGCACCGAGAATCCGATTCGCAGCTCGAGGCGCGACGCGTAGCGAAACCACTCGGCTCGCCAGGGCTTCACGCATCGCAAACCGTACTCTGGGCATCGCATGATTTCCTCAAACGACCTTCGTAACGGCGTGACCGTTGTCGTGGACGGCAACCTCTGGACCGTCATCGAGTTTCTTCACGTGAAGCCTGGAAAGGGGTCGGCCTTCGTCCGAACGCGCCTGAAGAACGTCAAGACCGGCACGACCCTCGAGCGAACCTTTCGCGCCGGCGAGAAACTCGAGCGCGCCGTTGTCGACAACCGGCAGATGCAGATGCTCTACAACGACGCCGACGGCTTTCACTTCATGGACCAAGAGACGTTCGAGAACGTAACGCTGCAGCGCGATCTCATCGGCGGACCCGCCGACTTTCTCAAGGACGGCATGGTGATCGACGTGCAGTTTCACGATGGAGCGGCGATCGGCGTCGATTTGCCGGCTCACGTCGAACTGAAGATCGTCGAGACCGACCCCGGCTTTCGCGGCGATACGGCGACGAATACGACGAAGCCCGCGAAGCTCGAGACCGGCGCCACCGTGCAGGTTCCGCTCTTCGTCGAGAGCGGTGACGTCATCCGCATCGACACGCGCGACCGCCGCTACATCGGCCGAGCCAACTAAACTCGGGCGCGTTAGTGCGCTTTGCATTCGAGCTCTTCGGTGCCGCATTCATCGCGAGCATCTTCGGCTCGATGGTGGGACTAGGCGGCGGATTCATCCTCGTTCCGATCCTTCGAATCTTTCTGGGGTTCCCTCCGGCCTCCGTCGCCGGTACCTCGCTCGTGCTCATCGTGGCGAACAGCGCGAGCGGCGCCTTCACCTACTTCCTGCACAAACGCATCCACCTAAAAATCGGGCTGCTGATCGCACTGGGCGGTCTTCCCAGCACCATCCTCGGCGCCATGCTCTCGCTGCGCATCTCAGCGCGCCTCTTTGACGTGCTCCTCGCCATCGTCTTGATCGGTATCGCGATCGACCTAGTGTGGAACGCGGAGCGGCGCTTGGCCGGGCGACCGGAAGTCCGCCGAATATACGAGATCAAGGGAATGTCGTATCGCGGCGCCTTGGGCCTCGGCTTCATCGTCGGAATCTTTTTGAGTCTCTTCGGATTAGGCGGCGGTATCGTACTGATCCCCGCCTTCCTCTATTTCTCCCAACTGCCGCTCCAGGCGATCAGCGCCACTTCTCAGTTCGCGATTCTGCTCACGTCGCCGCCGGGCCTGATCGTCCACATACTGCAGCACGACGTCGTCGGCAAAGACGTCATCCCCCTCGTGGCAGGCGGCTTACTCGGCGGACCGATCGGCGCACGCCTATCGCTGCGCCTGCGAACGCCGCAGTTGCTGATCATCGTCTCAATCGCCCTCGTCGTCGCGGCTGTGGCGCTCGTGTGGCGGCAACTCTAGGTCTGGGTTGTAGGGGCTGGCTTAGACATAACGCCTCGGAGACGCTCGTCGCTCCGCCTCCGGCCGCGGTCCTGCTGCCGCGCTCCTCGCTTCGCCATCCATGGCTACGCTCGTCGTCGCGAGCCTCCTCGGCATTACGTCTAAGCCAGCCGCTACAAGCCAGACCTAGACTTACCCCGGCGAAGTCATCTTCTGCGGAACGACGACGCGATCGTACTCTTCTTCGGTTACGTGGCCGAGGGACAGCGCCGCTTTCTTGAGCGTCGTCTTCTCGTGGTGCGCCTTCTTCGCAATCTCCGCCGCTTTGTCGTATCCGATCTTCGGCGCGAGCGCGGTGACGACCATCAACGATTGGTCGAGATACTTCGCAATCTGCTCCTCGTTGGCTTGGAGTCCTTCGACCGCGTGTTCGCGGAACATCGTGCAGGCGTCGCGCAGCAGATTTGCGGAGTGCAGGAAATTGTAGATAATCACCGGATTGAAGACGTTGAGCTCGAAGTTGCCCTGCGAGGCCCCGAAGCTAATCGCTAGGTCGTTCCCGAAGACCTGAACGCAGACCATCGTCATCGCTTCCGATTGCGTCGGATTTACTTTGCCCGGCATAATCGAGCTGCCGGGCTCGTTCTCGGGTAGGATGAGTTCGCCGATGCCGGCACGCGGGCCCGACGCGAGCCAACGAATGTCGTTGGCAATCTTCATCAGCGCGGCTGCAAGCATTTTGAGCGCACCCGAAGCGAAGACGAAATCGTCGTGCGAGGCGAGCGCCGTGAACTTGTTCGGATGCGAGCGAAAGGGTAGGCCCGTCAGTTCGGAAATTTTCGTCGCGGTGCGCTCGCCAAACTCGGGATGTGCGTTGAGTCCCGTACCGACCGCCGTTCCGCCGATCGCTAAGTCGTAAAGCGGGTCGAGCGCCTCTTTGCAGGCCCTCATCGCGCGATCGAGCTGCGTAACGTATCCCGAAAACTCTTGCTCGAGCGTGATCGGCGTCGCGTCTTGAAGGTGGGTGCGGCCCACCTTGACGATGTGAGCCCAGCCCTTGGCCTTCGCAGCGAGCGCGTCGCGCAACGACTTGACCGCCGGGAGCATTCCCGCCATTGCCTGCGCGGCCGCCACGTGCATTGCCGTCGGGAACGTGTCGTTCGACGACTGCGACATGTTCACGTGGTCGTTCGGATGGACGGGCTTCTTCGAGCCCAGCTCGCCGCCGGCGATCTCGATCGCGCGATTCGAGATGACCTCGTTGACGTTCATGTTCGTCTGCGTGCCCGAGCCGGTCTGCCAGACCCGCAGCGGAAAGTGGGCGTCGAGTTTCCCTTCGATGATTTCGTCGGCGGCGGCGGCGATCAGCCGCTCCTTCTCCGCATCGAGTTTTCCGAGGTCGTGATTGACCAGCGCCGCGGCCTTCTTGAGAGTCGCCATCGCCTTGACGACCTGGCGCGGCATCACGTCGCGCGGCCACTCGCCGTCGCCGATGTCGAAGTGCACCAGCGAGCGCGCCGTCTGCGCTCCGTAATACTTCTCGGCGGGTACGTCGATCGTGCCCATGGAGTCGCTCTCGGCGCGCACCGCCGCAGCCGGTTTCGTCGCGATCGTCATGCCGATCCGTTCGTCATCGTTCGCGGCCTCTCCGCGCGGCACGCGCTCCTTCGAGCGACGTACCGACGGCACGCATCTCGACGACCTCGTAAATCGTCAGCGGAAACCGGTCGTCAAAGCGACGTTTGTTGCAGCGGGGGCAGCTCGAAGGCCCGCGCGGGAGAACGCGGCGCAGGACTTCAAACCGGCAGCGATCGCACCGAAGGATGAATCGCTTGCTCGATTCGTTGAGCGGCGCGACGCTCCCAAGCTCGTGATAAATCGAGCTCAGGCCGCAGTCGCGCAGCTTGCGCTTGAACCGCGGCCCGTGACCGGTCTCGCGAAACTTCGCGTAGCACCAGGCGTGAATTATCTCGTGCAGGAGCGTCTCGGTCAGCGCATCGGGATGCTGCCGGAAATGCTTGGGCGAGAGCTCGATGATCATCGGATGGCGGCCGTAGGTGGTACGCCCGGCCGTATTCGAAAAGCGCTCGTTGTAGCGAATACTGCAGTCGGGAGCCTCGCCGTTGAAGTACTCGTAGTTCAAACGCGCAAAGAGCAACTGCAGATCGGCTTCGCTCGGCAAAGGATTGGGCGCCACGCAAGATTTGGTTCGTGAGGCGTCCAACCGAATCATGTGGCCGAAAACGAGTCCGGTCTTCCGCCCCGGATCTACGTACCGATCGTGACGATCGTCGCAGCAATCTTTCTCGCGACGCTGGCTTACCTTGTCGCGGTTGGTTTCGGCGTGACGGGTTCGGTTTTTGGAAAGGCCGTGAAGCCGGCCGCGAGCGCGGCTCTGGAGCAAGGCTCTCAAAACAGCGTCGAAGGCGGCCCTCCGGCACCCGTCGTCGCACAGCTGCAGGCGCTGCGCGCCCGGATCGCGGCCCATCCCAACGACGACGTCGCCCTGACGCAGCTCGGCGACATGTATCTCGCGGCCAACCGCTTCGAGGACGCAATCCCGTTTTACCGCCGGGCGCTGCGCGCGAATCCGCACAACGTCGCCGCGCAGACCGGGCTCGCGCAGGCACAGGAAGCCTTGCGTCAGTGAACGTTTATATCTCGTGCGATATGGAGGGCACCGCCGGCGTCTGCTCGTGGAAGCAGTGCGATCCGAGTGATGCCCACGAATATCCCATCTTCCGCCGCTACATGACGCTCGAGGTCCGCGCGGCGATCGAGGGCGCGCGAGAGAGCGGCGCGACCGGATTCGTCGTGAACGACTCGCATTGGTCGATGCGTAATCTGCTTCTCGACGCGCTCCCCGCCGCCGCCGGCCTACGCGTGATCTCCGGTGCGCCGAAGCCGTGGAGCATGATGCAGGGGCTCGACGCCGCGCCTGACGCGGCCTTCTTTACCGGCTATCATGCCAAGGCCGGCGATTGCGCGACCCTCTCGCACACCTACAGCGAATCGATCTACTCGGTCGCCGTTAACGGTACGCCCTGCAGCGAGGCGCTGCTCAACGCTGCGCTCGCCGGGAGCTACGGCGTTCCCGTCGTGCTGATCACCGGCGATCGAACGATCGTCGAAGAGAGCACGCGCGCTATGCCGTGGACGGTCGGCGTCGTGGTCAAAGATGCCATCGGTTTCTCGGCGGTCAACTCCCTGACGCCGCACGCGGCCTGCGAAGCGATTCGCGCGGGAGCCCGCGAAGCGGTCGGTCGCGTCGCGCGCGCAAAGCCCTTTGTTTTCGATTCACCGTTCGAGCTGACGATCGAAACGGTGGCCGTCGAACATGCGGACTTCATCGAGCTGATGCCGGGATTCGAGCGCATCGGCGGCCGCGCAGTGCGCTTTACCTCGACCGACTATCCCACGCTCCTGCGCGCCTTCATCGCCGCAACGCGCATCGCCGCAGCCGCCAACCCAATCGCATGAACCTCTACATTTCCAGCGATATGGAGGGGGTCGCGGGGGTCTGCGCCTGGGAGCAGGTCGACGCACGCACGCCGCATCCGGAATACGCAACGTTCCGCCGCTACTACACGCACGAAGTAACCAGCGCAATCGACGGCGCCCGCGCCGCCGGCGTAACCGGCGTGCTCGTCAACGACTCGCACGGCCCAATGCGCAATCTTCTTCTCGACCAGCTTCCGCCCGACGTGCGCGTCATCTTCGGAAACCGCAAGCCGTTTTCGATGGTGCAAGACGCCGACGGCGGCTTCGGCGGTGCCTTCTTCGTCGGCTACCACGGCGGAGCGGGCGAGGCCGACGCGGTGCTCTGCCATACCTACACACCCACCGTAATCTACGAAGTCCGGATCAACGGCGTTACGTGCAGCGAAGCAACGCTCAACGCCGGCCTTCTCGGATACCACGGCGTGCCGCTCTTGCTCGTCACCGGCGACCGCACAACGGTCGAAGGCGTACGCGCGCAGATGCCGTGGGTCCGCGGAGTCGTAGTAAAGGAATCGATCGGCAACTTCGCCGCCGCATCGATGCTGCCGCCCGAGGCGCAGCGTGCCATTCGCGACGGCGCCGAAGCGGCCGTCCGCGACGCCGGTCAGGCAAAACCGTATCGCTTCGATCCGCCCATCACGCTCGACGTGCAAACCGTCACCGCCGCGCAAGCCCATCTCATCGCAACGATTCCCGGCTTCGAACGCACCGGCCACCGCAGCGTACGCTTCACGCACGACTCATATCCGGTCGTCTTCAAAGCCTTCGTCGCCACCTGGCGATTGGGCGCAATGGCATGACGAGCGCGGCCACGGCTTGACGTAATGCCGCAGAGGCTTCCGACCGGCGAGCGGAGCCATGGATGGCGGGAGCGAGCCGGCGGAGCAGTAGGAGCGTAGCCCGGAGGGCGGAGCGACGAACGGCTCTGCGGCGTTACGTCAAGCCGTGGCCGCGCTACGATGCTTTCGCAGGCGTTCCGAGCGCGATAGCGATTTCGACGACGTCGTCCTCGTTCAGCGAGAGCCGGCGCATCGCAGCTTCGTAGAGCTCGATCGTCTCTTCACTCCGGCTCGACGCCGCGCGCTCCTCGCGCAGCCGCTTGACTTCGTCGGTGACGCGATGCGCGAGCTCGGAGCTCGGCTCGACGCCCGCGCGGGCCAAATGGTCGCTTCGGCGGCGCAACGTGTCTTCGACAAGCGCGGCGCCGGTGTGCTTGCCGAAGACCCAGCTCGTGCTGGCGCCGACCAACTCGGCCGGTACCGCTTCGTACATGCGGTGGTCGACGAGCATCGCTTGGGTGTGGATCCCGGATTCGTGCGCGAAAACCTTGGATCCGACGATCGGCTCGTGCTGCTGTAGCGGAATGCCGCTCATGCGCTCCATGAAGCGCGCCAGTTCCCGCAGCCTGTCGTAACGGAAGCCGGGCAGCTCGATCCCATAGAGAACGCGGAGCGCGACGACGAACTCGTGCAGCTTGACGTTGCCCGCGCGTTCCCCGTAGCCGTTCGCGGTCACGGAGATCACCGTGAACCCGCACGAGACCGCGGTGATGGCATTGATGGTGCCGAGGCCGTAGTCGTTGTGCAAGTGCGCGACGATCGGCAATCCCTTCGGCAAGCCCTCGACGATGCGCGAACAGTACCAGCGCGTTGCTTCGGGCGTCAGCGTTCCGACCGTATCGGGCCATGCCGGGCGCGTGCCGCCCGCCTCGAGGCCGGCTTTGAAGTATTCGATGAAGTACTCGACGTCGCCGCGACTGCCGTCCTCGGCGCCGAACTCGATGCGTTCGACCCCGCATTGCCGCGCGTGCGCGATCGCGTCGCATTGCAGCCGAATATTGGCCTCGCGGTAGAACGAGAGCGGAAGGTCGAGCCACTCGCGCTCGTCGCGTCCCTCGTAACGCAAGAGCGTCTTACCAATTTTATACTTGAGGTGGAGATCGCTGCCGCTCGTAAAGATAAAAAACGTGACTTCGCGCGGCTCGATGCCGGCGTCGCGCAGCGTCTTTACCGTGACGTCGATGTCGCTGCGGTTGCTGCGGCACATGACCACGATCTCCACATCGCCGAGCTCGCCGCGGCGTTTGGCCTCCATCACGAGCTGCAGCGTGCGGCGATCACCTTCGGAAGCGGCTGGAAACCCGACGCTCATGATGTGCACGCCGATACCGGCGAGGGCCTTGGCGATTTCGAGCTTCTGTCCGGGCGTGTAGCAGACGCCCGGCATCTGCTCGCCGTCGCGCAGCGTTTCGTCGTAAATGCGAATCTGCCGTGGATCCGGGAAATGCAGGCCGGCCGTGAACTCCTTTGGATCCCGGATAAGGCGCTCGATCGGTTCGTGGAGCATGCTCGAAGCGTTCGCCGCCTCGAGGACGATTTCTTCGGCCGCTACTCCACCGTGACCGGCACCACCACCGAGTTACCCACCGTATCCTCGATGGTCAACGTGGTCGTCCCCGAGCCGGTCGCCGTCACCTTAAACACGCTGGGAATCGACGTTGCCCCGATCCTCGCGATGGAAGTGTCCGCTGACGACGCTCTCCACTTCGTCGTCCCTCGCTGCGTGACGGTAAGGCGCGCGACGGCGCGCACTTGTGGAAACGTGACCGAACGCGGGTCCACGCTCAACGGACTCGGGATGTAGACGTAAAGGTCGTCGTTTCCATCCATCACCCAAACGTTGCGATCGGGTCCTGTCGCCAGCGACAAGCCGGAGCCGGCGCCGGAGGGCAACGTAAAAAACTTAGACTTTCCGGTGCTGCCGTCGACCGTGCCGATCTCTTCCCGGGATTTGCGAAGCGCGACGAACCACGGGTTGCCGTCGGGGCCTGCAGCAATCGCGTGAGGTGAGTCTTGGGCGATCACGCCGCTCGCGGTATAGGAACTCGCCACGCCGCTCGACGAGATCGAGTAAATGCAGCCGTTCGCGTAACCCCAAACCAACCCCGATGCTACGGCGAGCGCGTTGACGGGCACGGCGCAGGGCACGTCGTAGGTGCTCAGCACCTTGCCGTTCCCGGGGCTGATGCGCATCACCGTTTGCGTGTTGAAAGGCTGCGCCCACATGACGTGATCGGGTCCCTCAACGAGCGATTCGAAAGCGCTCACGCCCGCCGGCAGCGGAAAGTTCGTCGCGGTCCCGTCCGGCGAGAAGCGCCAGAGATAGGGGCTGGTCGCGCCGGCGCCCCAAATCGTATCTTCGGGCCCGGTTGCAAGTACCGTGAGGTTGCCACCGCTGACGGCGGCCAAATAGCACGCCGACTTCCCGCTGCTCGGCGAAACGAACGTCCACCCGAACTCCTCTTGCGATCCCGGAAAGGTAACGTCGGGGTTCGTGAAGATGGCGTTGCCTTCGTGGTTGAGCGCGATGTCGTATGCGTACATGTCGTAGGCTCCGAGCGTCGAACCCGAGTACGCGCACTTGGGCTGGCGCGGCGCGTGTCTCACCTTGCCGTGCATGTCGATCGTAGCGAAGCCTTCGTACGAGTGTGACTTCCCCCAACCGGCCACGGTGTAGACGATGCCGTTGCGGGCAAGAACGTTCGCCGGGTAGGGCACGCCTCTGCCGACGCCGGAGATCGTCATCCACCGCTTGCCGTAGTCACCCTGCAGAATCTGCGGACTCGCCACGCGCAATCCGCTGGGCGCCGAAAGCGACGTGCCGGCCGGCGAGCATGCGACAGCGAGCGACGCCGCTGCGAGCACGCAAGCCAAAACCGGCAACCTCTTCACGGAAGATCTCCATCCTTTCGTTCCCCGAAGCGCAGCTCGGCGGTATCGCGCGGAAAGAGCAGTTCGAGCGTCCAATCGAAAGCCACGCGCAGCTTGCGGTCGAGACCCGGTAGACGCAGCAAGTAGTACGTCCGCCAAAAGAACCACGCGATGAAACCCGTGATGACGCGATTGCCGGGAAGCTGAGCGACGGCTTTGCGGCCGCCCAGGGCAGCCATCATGCCGAGCGTCCGATATCGAAACGGCGTGGTCGGCTTGCCGCGCAAGACCGCGACGATGTTCTCTGCCAGACGCGGTCCCTCGCGAATGGCATGCTGCGCGGTCATCGGATACGTGCCGCCCGTTTCGTCGGGAATCGCCGCGCAATCCCCGAGCGCCCAGACGCCCCGCAGCCCTACGACGCTCATGTCGCGCTCGGTTTGAATCGCCCCGCGTCTGGTCTTCGGCAACGCAAGGCTCGCGACGGTTCGCGACGGCTTGACGCCCGCGCTCCAAATGATGGTCTCGGTTTCGATGCGCCGCCCGCTCTGCAACATGAGGCTGGTCTCTTCGGCCGAAGCCACGCCGTCGCCCGTGAGCACCTCCACACCGCGACGCTCCAGCACGCGGCGCGAGTACTCTCCCATCTTCGCGGGGAGCCCGGCGAGCAAGACCGGTCCCGCTTCGATCAAGATAACGCGAACGCGTTCGGCCTGCAGACGTTTGTAGAAACGCAGCACGCTACGAAAGAGCTCGACGATTTCGCCGGCCGTCTCGACGCCCGTGAAGCCGCCGCCCACGACGGCGATCGTTAGCAGGCGTTCGCGCCGGGCTTCGTCATCGATCGTGTCGGCGAGTTCCAACAGCCAGACCAGGTGATTGCGCAGCAACTCGGCGTCTTCGAGCGATTTGAGCGCCCAGGTATGCTCGGCAACGCCCGGCAGCCCGAAATCGGAGGTCGACGATCCGAGCGCAAAGACGATCTGGTCGTAGGGTTGCACGACGGTCCTGCGCGTCAGAACGTGATGGTAGCGCAGCGTTTTGTTCTCGATGTCGACTTCGTCGACGTCGGCTAGGACGAAGCGGCTGCGATGCAGCTGCGCGCGAATGGGCGTGACGACGTGACGCACCTCGAGCTCGCCCGATGTGACCTCGGGCAGCATCGGCGTAAAGAGCGTGTAGTTCTCGCGGCTGAGTAAGACGATCTCGGCCTCGCCTGGTCGCAGCCGCTCTTCGAGCCTACGGGCGACCGCGATTCCTGCGAAGCCTCCGCCGACGATCGCGATGACCGGCACGCGATGCGGTTGAAGAGGGTCGCGTGCAATACCTCCCGCCCGGCGAGCCCCAGCCCGAGAGCCCAAAGCCGGTTCAGCGCCGGCGTGCCGGAATAGGTGCCCTCCTGGCCGCCGCGACCGCATTCCTACTCAAGTTTAAGTTCCTGCTGCTCTTCGGCGCCAAGCTCTTCGCGATTAGTTGGAGCTTCTTGCTCTCACTCTGGATCTACGTCGTCATCTTCGGCTGGAAGCTCGCGATCGTGGTGATGCTCCTCCTGCTGGCGCACGAGCTCGGTCACTACTTCGCCTTTCGAGCCTACGGGCTGCCCGTACGCCTGCCGTCCTTCGTTCCGCTGCTCGGCGCCTTTACCGCCGGCGCCGTGCCCGAAGATCTCGAGCAAGATGCCTACATCGCGCTCGCGGGCCCGCTCGTCGGTTTCGGGCTTGCCGCGGTCTGTTACGTACTCGGCAGCCTCACGCAGGATCGATTCTGGTACGCCTGCGCCGACCTCTCGGCATTCTTGAATCTCTTCAACATGATTCCGATGCCGCCGTTCGACGGCGGAAGAATCATCGGCGCGCTCTGGCCGCCGCTCTGGATCCTCGGATTCGCCCTCTTCGTGGCACTCGCGATTTTCATGCACATTCCGATTCTTTTCGTCGCCATCATCGGTCTGCTCGGCCTCCCGGCGATGCTCGCGGCTTGGCGCGGCGACGTCGATCCGCGCGCCCTGCGCATGACGTTCGGCGCGCGGGTGCGGGTGAGTTGCTGGTACCTCGCGACGCTCTTGGGACTCTTCTTCGTGATGGCGCAGTCGCATCTCATCGCCACGCCTCATGCGTCGGGAGCGTTTGGCTGGTGATACGCTACGTCTCGCTCGCGGTCGCATTAGCGAGCATTCTCGTAGCCCTCTTCGCCGTTCGGCCCCACTCCACGCCGGGTCCGTATTTGCGCGACTTCGAAGCGTACTGGTCGGCGGGCGCTACGTGGAACGCGCGCGCCGATCCGTACGATCGAGCGATCTGGCATGCGGAGCGCACCGTTCCGGGCGTCGATCCCGCGAGAGACGAGCTCTTACCGTTCGTCGGGCCGCCGCCGACGCTGCTGCTCTGGTCGCTGCTTGCACGGCTGCCATATGGCGTTGCGGCGATCGTATGGTCCGCCGCGCTCGCGATCGCGCTGCTCCTGCTCGTCAGAGCGGCCGTCGCCGCCGGTGGCAGACGTAACGCGCCCGTCGTTTTCCTTGCGGCGCTGGCATTGGCAATCGCGTGGGGACCCGTCACGAGCGACCTCGCTCTAGGGCAACTAGCGCTTCCGGCCTTCGCGCTGGCGAGTCTCGTTGCGCTCGTCGCGACTTCGCTGCCCTTGATCGCCGCGATTGCTTCGTGCGTCGCCCTCGCTCAGCCGAACGCGTCGCTCGGTCTCGTCTCGCTGTTCGATCGCCGTCGTGAAGCGCTTGCGATCGCGATCGGCGCCCTGCTGGCCTACGCGCTCGGAGCGCTCGCGGCCGGCCCGGGGTGGCCGCTGCGCTACGCCGCAATGCTGCACGCCCACGCCGCGACGGAGCGCTTTGACGCGATTCAGTTCACGCCGGCATCGATTGCGTTCGGTTTCGGCGCCTCGCCGGCGCTAGCGACCACGGCCGGTATCTTGGTTGGGTTGCTCGCGGTCGCCGCTGCGATCGGAATCGCACTGCGCGTGCGCGATCGCTTCGCACGTTTTGCCGCGTTTTCAGCGCTCGCTCCGTTCGTCGCGGGCTTCGTCCACGAGCACGATCTCGTAGTCGCCTACGCCGCCGCAGCCTGGTGCGCGCTGCGGACGAACGGCGCGGAGCGCGTGCTCTCACTCATCGGTGCGCTCCTTGTGAGCGTCGATTGGCTCGGTCTCGCCCAGCGGCCGACCGGCCTCACGCAAAGCGCGCTTCTCGCGCTCGGGGCGTGCGGCGCCTTCGTCGCGCTCGGCGATAACGCCAATGCGCGCGGCACGCTCGCCGTTGCGGCGGCCTTCGCCGCGCTCTTTGCCGCGGCAAGCTCGATCGCGCTCGCACATCCGGCGCCCATTTGGCCCGACGCACTCGGCGCCTTTCACGCACCGGCGACGGCGAGCGCCGCCGGCGTCTGGTTGGACGAACAACGCGCGAGCGGATTGCTCGCGCCGGTACCGGCCTGGGCGCTCCTGCGCTCGCTGCCACTCGCCGGCTGCGCGCTGCTCGCTTCGGCTATATATCGACGTTCATCATGTTGTCGAACGGCGTGATCGAATTGGGGTGGAAGTTTTTGAGGTCGCTGTTGTACGCGTAGATGTCCTCGCGCAGGGACGTCACGAACATCGGAACGTCTTTCACGAACTCCTGCTCGACAACCAGCACGTCGGCATTTCGCTGTGGCTGCTCGTAGTGCGTGAAGAACGCATCCATCGCGGCTTGCGCGCGAGGATTGCACCAACGGGTATTGTTCTGTCCGTTCGGCGGAAAGGATTTACACGAAAAGTACGGCGACGAATCGCCGGTCGCGCCGTTGAGCCACGCAAAGCCGACGATGTCCCACTTATTCGAGTAGATGATCCCGCCTTGCTGCAACGGTGCAAACATCAACGCGATTGGATAATGCCGCACCGTAAGATCGACGCCGATCTGCTTCCACCACGAACGCTCGAGTTCGATCGTCTCGTCGGTGTCGGTCGAGCCCGAGTTGATGGCATAAACGAGTGAGAGTCTGATCCCGTTTTTCTGCCGAACGCCGTCCGGGCCGCGCACCCAGCCGTCCTTGTCGAGCATGGCGTTCGCGCGCGCGATGTCGAAGGGCACCGGAGGGATCGACTTCACGGCGTACGGCGCGAGCTTCGGCGTCGTCACCTCCTGCAAGATACCAACGCCGCGGCCGATCTTGTCGATCACCGTCTGGCGGTCGGTCGCCATTCTGATCGCCGCACGCACCACCGGGTCGCGCACCGCCGGCCGTTCCGTGTTGAAGTCGATGTGATTGTAGAGGTAGCTCGGCTGCCGAATGATCGAGAGGCCCGGCACCCCCTTCGCGCGCCCAAAATAGGAGCCCGGAACGAGATTCCACATATCGAGTTCGTGCGCTTGCAGCTGCGACAGCACCGTGTTGCGGTCGGGAACGATGTCGTAAATGATTTTTTTCAGCTTCGGCTGCCCCCGCCAGTAATACGGGTTGGGAACGAGCACGATCTTCTGCGCCCGGTCCCAGCGCAGATACTTGAACGGCCCGAGGCCGACTGGGAGCGAGTTGTAGGGCACGTTGTTGATGTTCGGATATTGAGCCAAGAGGTGCTTGGGTAAAATGCATGGGTTGGCGCCGGCCGTTGAAAAGAACGTCTCAACGAAGGGCGAGTAGGGCTTCTTGAGATGATAGACGACGGTATATTTGTCCGGCTCGTCCAATTTGGTGATCTGATCCCAGCCCAGGCGGCCGACTTCGTTATTGGCCGGGTTATTGACGACGTTCGTCGAGAAGACGACGTCGTCGGCGTTGAAGGGGGCGCCGTCGGACCAGCGCACGCCCTTGCGAATGTGGAAGACGATCGTCAGGCCGTCTTTACTGACGCCGCCGTTCGATTGCGTCGGCACCTGCGTCGCGAGCTCCGGATAGGGATTGTTCTGCTCGTCCCACTTGATCAGATACGCCATCGTCATCGACGAAAGGAAGCCGATGGCAGCAAACTGACCGAGATGCGGATTGAGCGTGTTCACGTCACCCGCATCGGCGAATCGCAATACGTGCGGCTGGGTCCAGGCGTTGGCGCGGCCGCCGGTTCCAACGGCGCCGCCACCCGTCTTCGTGCACCCGCAGAGCGCGGCGAGCGTTGCGACCAACGCGATGCAGCCCAGAAACCGTATCTTCATCATGTGGAAGCTCCTTAGATCGAGTAGTTCCAGGGATCCCAAAAGGCCGAGATGACCGGCGACGGATCGAAGCCCTTTAAATCGGTATTGTAGACGAACGGAAAACGCTGAAAGTAGAGGATGATCGTCGGCACGTCGAGCGCGAGCTGCTGCTGTACGACGACGTAATCGCGCTTTCGGCTCGCCTGATCGATTGTTTTGAGCGCGTTGGTCATCGCGGCCGTCGCGGCAGGATTGTTCCAAAACATGGCGTTCTGCCCGTGCGGCGCGAAGTTGAGACCGGAATAGATCGCGCTGTCATCGGGGTCGGCCGCTCCGATCCACGTGAAGAGCGCAACGTCGTAGTGGCCACCTTGCAGCGTGCCGTTTGCCGAGTTGTCGAAGAATTCGCTCGTCGGATAGTTCTTGACGTCGGCCTGCGCGCCGACCTCGCGCCACTGCCGTTGGAGCACGGTCTCGTTCGCCTTTCCGGAGTTCGACTCGGTTTGCGTGCTCATCGTAAACTCCAGCCGCTGGCCGTCCTTTACTCGAATCCCGTCTGGTCCCATTTTCCACCCATCGGCATCCAGCAGCGCGGCGGCCTTCGCCGGGTCGTACGGATAGTGCGCGATGTCGTCCGTATACGCCCAGGAATAGCGCGGCTGCTGATCCGTGAATGCCGCGATTGCCGAGCCGTGAGCGACCTTCTGGATGATCTCGCTGCGATCGGTAGCGTAGGCGAGCGCGCGACGCACCTGGACGTCGCCGACGATCGGATGGCGCAGGTTGAAGTCGACGTGCGCCCACGCAAAGGCGTCTACGCGAATCGCCTTCAGACCATTCTTCGGATCGGCGGCCATTGCAGCGTACTCCGGCCATTTCAGGCCGGTTCCCAGGGCGAGCATGTCGAGCTCGTGCGTGAGGAGCTGCGTCGCCACGGTATTCTCGTCGGGAAGAATCTTGTAGATGACTTCCTTCAGCTTTGGCGGCCCGAGATAGAAGTTCGGGTTGGCCACCATGCGCACGTCTTGCCCGCGGTTCCAGGCAACGACTTTGAAGGGACCGCTGCCGACCGGCAGCGCGTTAAACGGAGCGGTGTTGAACGAGCCTTTGTCGTCGTTGTACTTCGCCAAGAGGTGCTGGGGAAGGATCGGGCCGTTGCCGTTCTCGCTCCAGAGCTGCTGCAAAAACGGCGCGTAGAGCCTCTTCATGTGCACGACGGCGACCAGCGGATCGCTGCAGTCGATGCTGCCGATATCCTTCCAACCGTCGGTCGTGACGACGTTGTTATGCGGATTTATCATGACCTGCCACGTGAACTTGAGGTCGTTGCAGGTGAGCGAGGCGCCGTCTTGCCACTTGATGTTCGGCCGAAGCTTGTACTTCAACGTCAGACCGTCTTTGCTCACGTCACCGTTTGCGATCGTCGGAATCTCGCGAACTGCGTCGGGCACGGGCCGCGCGTTCGCGTCGTATCGAACCGTCCAAGAAAAGATGAACATCCCGAGGTCGAGCGTCGGCGAAGCCGAGTTCAAGGCGGGATTAAGATTCTTGGGGTCGGAGAACTCCGAGAATCGCAAGATGCCGGGCTGCGTCCAGGGATGACGCCCGGAAATCGTGCTGCTGCCGCCGCCGGCTTTGGTGCATCCCGCTGCGAGGACGGCCACGCCGAGCACGGCGGCAACGCCCCTTCCCTTGAGATTCACGTTGATGCTCCCTCCTCGTCTTCTCCGGCGCGCATATCCTCGGGATCGATGCCGCGAGCCGCGCAAAACTCGCGGTAGGCCGCGGGTGCGATCTCGGACGGCTTGATCTCGCTGCGGCCGCCCCAGAAGACGTTAGTGTACGCGAAGTCGATTCCCGCCTCGCGCAAATGCGCGTCGATCGCCGCTTTGTGTGCCAGGACGGCAGGCTTTTCCATCCCGTGCGCCACGGCCATCACGTTCACGTCGCGAAATTCCGGTCCGCCCTCGCGCCAGTAGGCGTGGGTCACAACGTAGTGGCGGCCGACTTCGCAGCCCGCCTCGACTTCACGCCCCGGCGCGACGGCCCAGTGAAAGAGCGCATTGTAGCGAGTCGCGCGTTCGTTTCCGGCGGTCGCTTTGACGTGTTCGAGAAAGGTCGAGAAGCGCCCGACCACTCCCCTCGCGTCGAGCGAGCCTGCAACCTGCGCAAACGTCTCGAGGTCGACGCCCGCCTCTCGCGCACGGGGGCGCCAGAGATCGCGGACGATCTCGGCCGGGCGGAACTCGCGCTTGAGCGCGACCAGCACGCGCCACTCTAGATCGGAGAGCTTCACGATCGAGGTCTGCAGCGGTCGTGCCGGCTCCGATGCGCGCGCGCCTGGGTCGAGACCGCGGCGGCGAACGTGACCGACGCCGAGCGCGAAGAGCATCTTGGCCGGCATCAACCTCACACGCTGCGCCCCGACTTTGCGGCGCAGCCATTCGGCGTGCTTGCGCAATGAAAAGTCTTGCGGAACCTTCAAGGTCGTCCAGAGCCGATAGCTGCTGCCGGGCGATGCCGCATCGGTGGTGCGGATCACGACGTGACCCGAGAACGGATCCTCGGTAAACATGTACTCGAACGCGGCGTCGAGCTTCTCCGGCGCGATCTCCCACGCGCAGAGCGCGCCGCGCGCGAGGCTCGTCGCAAGCATCGTCTGCCGAACGCGGCGGATCGTCCCCGCCTGCAGCATTGCCACGATCCGTTCCATTACCGTTTCAAGGGAAACCCCGCTGCGTAGGGCGATCTCACCGAACGGATCGGTCTGAAAGCCCGCAAGACGGTCCTCCGAGACCGCGAGAATCGCCGCGTTGACCGGATCCGAGATCGTTGCGGGCGCTTCGGCTGCGGGCCGAATCATCTAGCCCTACGGGCTCCTAAATTTGAACGTCGCTCACACCCGTAGCATAGAGATAGTTTTGCTCGGCCGTGCGCACGCCGTAGAGCGCGTTGATGTACGCCGATTGCGCCGTCGTCAGATTAGCCTCGGCGGTCACGACGTTGAGAATCGTCGTTGCGCCGACTTTATACTGCGCCTGCGTCGCGCTCAACGAGACCTGTGCGGCGACGAGCTCCGAGCGTGCCTGAACGAGCAACGAACGCGCGGATATCAGCGTCGCCAAGGCCGATCGGACGTCGGACTCGACCGTGAGCCTAGTAGAGTTTAACGTGGCGATCTCTTGATCGAGCTGCGAAGCCGCCACCGCAACGTTGTAGTTCGTCACGCCTTGGTCGTAGATTGGGACAGAGAGATTGACGCCGATCGACTTGGAGTTGGACCAGCTCGGCGGAATGCCCGGGCAGATCGAAACGGGGACGACGTTGCCGTTTTTGGCCGTTTCCGTGGTGGAGAAGCAATCGATGAACTCCCGGCTCACGCCGTCGCTCGCACCTGCCGTGAGAATTGGGAATCGGGCAAGCTTTGCGTAGCGTAGGTTCTCTTTCGCGGACTGGACGTTGTAGTCGGCGGCGAGGTAGTCGGGACGCATGATCAGGGCCCGCTTCAGCGATGCCTCGTAGGTCGGATTCGGCTGGTTCGGCTGGCCGGTGATCTGCTGAGGGACGACCATCGCGTCGGCATCGAGGCCAAGGGTCGTCGCAAACGAGGCCTGGGCGCCGATCGCGGTGCCCTGAGCCGTTACCAGATTGCCGCGCGCCTGGGCCGTTTGGAACTGGGCCGCGGCGATATCGGAACGCGCCGCCGCGCCGTTGCGAATCTGTGCGGCGACCGAGGCTTCGTTCACTTCGAATTCGCGCACGAGCTGCGCGTCGGCCGTTACCGTCGCATTATCCTCGAGCACCGTATAGTACGAGTTGGCAATGTTGAACGCGAGCGTCTGCAACTGGCGCAGCAGCGTGGCGCGGCCCGCGATGTCGGCTTCCTTGGCCGAGCGAATGTTGGCGATTGTCCGGCCGCCGTCGTAGATAAGCTGCGTGATGGAGATCGTCGCCGATTCATTGGTCACGGTCGACTGTGAATACGCCGCCGGCGTCGCTAATCCGAACGCCGCGGCGGGATTAGGGCCCGGGCTGCTCGACGCTTGCCCGACGCTGGTACTGCTCGTCGTTCCGTTCGAATATTGGTTTCCGGCCTGGGCGTTCGCGCTGACACCCGGATAATACGCCTGAACCGACGAGGTGTATCTCGCATGGATCGCCGCCCACTGCGCGTTCTGCAAAGCGAAGGTCGGCGAGAGCGCGACGCCGATGCGAACGGCGTCCGAGAGCGAGATCGACTGCGGCACTCCCTTCTTTGGCTTGAGCGCCTCGACGTCGGGAGCCGGCGTTCCGTACGCGGGGTAGGGGATCGGCGTTCCGCTGATGGTAGGCTCCGGAAGCGGGGACGGCATTATGATCCCGGGCACGCCTTGTATTGTGCCCGAACTTGGAGGTGGGCTGGGCAGGGTCTGCGCAAACGCCACGCCGGTCACGAGGGTTCCCAGCACGAACGCCGTGACGAGCGTTCGCGCGCGAAGGCGTCCTTGGCTCATCGTTAATGCACCGTGCCGCCGTTGGTGGAGCCCGGTGCGTTGCCATTGCTGACCGCGACGACGCTACCGTCTTTCAGCGCGTCGGGACGAGTCGTGACGACCATCGTACCGGCCTGAATCTTCGGACTGATCACCTGCGAGAGCGTGTCGGTCTGAACGCCGACGCCGACCGGAACCGCCTGTGCCTTGTTGTCGGTGACGATGTAGACCACGTTGCCGTTCGGGGTCTGGGCGACCGCACTGCGCGGCACGACGATGGCGTTGGCGGCGCGCGCTTTCGTCACGGTCGTCGTGACCAGCATGCCGCCGCGCAACACGTA
The DNA here is from genome assembly GCA_036732685.1 of Candidatus Cybelea sp. GTDB lineage: Bacteria > Vulcanimicrobiota > Vulcanimicrobiia > Vulcanimicrobiales > Vulcanimicrobiaceae > Cybelea. Next base: position 64,153 of record DAINBY010000009.1, read on the forward strand.
GCCCGGGTTCTGGACCTGGAGCCGAGCCAGATACGAGAGCGTCCCCGACGTCGGCACTAAGTTCACCGTCTGGACGGGTCCCGTGAATGTCCGCCCCGGCAAGGACGTCGATTGATACGAGACGACGATCCCTGGGTGCACGTACGGGAGATCTTCGTCGGGTACGTTGACGTTGATCCAAACTTTGTCCACCCGCGCCACCTGCAGCACGGGCTGCGACGGCGATGCGTACGCACCGGGATCGACGAGACGGTTTGCGACGACCGCATCGTATGGCGAGTAGAGATATGTCTGCGAAACCTGGGTTGCGAGCAGCTGTGCCTGCGCCGAAGCCGCCGAGGCTTGCGCCTGCTGCGATTTTACGTTCTGATAACTCACCACGTTGTTGCGCAGGCCGACGACAGAGTTATTGTAGCTCTGCTGGGCTTGAACGTAGTTTGCTTGCGACTGCTGCAGGGTCGTCTCCGAAACGTATCCCTGCTTGTAAAGCTGCTTGTTCTGATCGTAAACGAGCTTTGCATTCTCGAGATTCGCTTTGGCCGTCTGCACCGCGGCTTCGTTCGTTTGGACCTGCACCGGATACCCGACGACGGAGCCTTGCGCTGCCGCCGAGAACTGCGCGGCCTGCGCCCGTGCCTGGTCGAGCTGCGCTTGCAGCGTGCGTGGGTCGATGGTTGCGAGCAGGTCCCCTTTGTGGACCATGTCGCCGATGTTGACGTTGATCTTGAGAATCGTGCCGCTCTGTTGGAAGGCGAGCGTCGACTGTTCGAGCGGCGCAATCTGGCCGTCGAGCGTCAGATAGGTCGCAATGTTCTGGCGCGTGGCGGCGGCCGCGTCGACAGTCAAGGGCGGGGTGGCCGGGGGCGCCTTTTTCGCGCAGCCGGCGAAGAGCGGAAGGGCCATGGCGGCAAGCGCCAAGGACGTCGCTCTAAACGAGACGGAACGGGCTGTCATCCTGAGCATCACTTTCCTAAAATCGGTCCTTCATGGTCAGATATACGGCGCTGTGGGGCCTTTGATTCAAAAGAGTCGCCGCCGGAGCCTACACGCCCCACAACCTCGGCATGAGGTCATCGGGTGCAGGGCGTATCTCCGGGGGGCATGGGCGCGAAACTCGACATCGGCCGCTCGTATAGTCTCCAGAGCCGCGTCGAGGAGTGGATGACTGCCGAAAAGGCAGGCAACAAGGGCGTCGACGTCCTCTCCACCTCGATGCTCGTTCAACTGGTCGAGAGTGCGGCGATCCACTGCATAGAGCCGATCTTGCGAGCCGGTCAGATTACCCTTGGGACGCATATCGATCTCGAGCACAAGAAGCCGGTCCCGGTGGGATTCATCGTCCGGACCGAAGTCGAAGTGGTGATGCTCGACGGGCCGAGGGTGAGCTTCGCGGTCCAAGTCTTCGACGAACAGGAAGCCGTCGCGGAAGGCACCCACGAGCGCTACATAATCGAGAAGGCCAAGTTTCTGGCAAAGCTCCGCGAAAAGCTCGCGTGAGTAGGCTCCCACTGCAGGGGAGGCAATCGCCCGTCCCCGAAAAGGATGCCAAAGGTACTCACCGACCGGGCCCGCAGGGTCCGGGCGGTTAGGCCTAAGCTCAATTAATCAGCTAGGAGGACAGATTGAAGCGACTGAGCACAGGAGTCCTGGCCGTTCTGATGGCAGCCGGTCTTGGACTCACCGCGGTCGCAGCCCAGCCCGGAGCGTCGCATGGCAACATTGGAACCAACGCGATCGCTCAGGACCAGGGTGCGATGGCTGCTCCGCCGGCGAACTTCGGGTCCCCGCCGTCGGGTCAGTATCCGATTCTCTACAATGACCATCACGTCTATACCAAGCCCGATATCCTGAAGCAGGGTCGCGTGCTCGCAGCGCTCGTGCGGGGTGGAACGATTCTAATTCCGCTTCGCTCGATGTTCGAGCAAATGGGCCCGCCATATCCAACGGTATCGTGGGATGCGGCCAGCAAGACCGCAACAGTCAGCAAACCGGGGGCCGAGGTCAAGGTGACCGTCGGAAAACCGGAGGTTATGATTAACGGCGAATCGCGTCCGCTGGACGTTCCGCCCGAAATGTATCAAGGCACCGTTCTCGTACCGGTCCGAGTAATTTCGGAAGGCATGGGGGCGTACGTTCAATGGGTGCCGGACCGTCGACTCGTCGTGGTCCGCTACATCCCCGCGACACCGCCGCCGCCTCCGCCGCCGCCGCCCCCACCGCCGCCGCCGCCTGCGCCGACACCGACGCCGACGCCTGCACCGTACTACGACTTCTATGTGGCGGGTGATTACATAATCTCGCCCAAGGTCTACAACGAGTTCAGCTCCGGCACCACCGGCAACAATAACAACGGCGGCTTCTCATACCGCCTCCACGGTGCGATTGAAATCCCGGTCATGAACCTGCCGTTCATGGTCGAGGTGGATTATCGCCAGTACAACTGGCAGCACAACTGTGGCGGCTCCGGCGATCCGCAGTGCTACGTCACGACGATCGGCGGACTCGGCACCTCGTTCGTTCCGGCATTCATCGGTCGCGACTACGACTTCGACGCGCGTCTGGGCATTCGAGTCCTCTCGCCGCGCATCTACGTCGTAGGCGGCTACATGTCGCGCCGGAACAACTACGGCTATCCCGAGGAAAACGGCGCGGGAGCGGGTCTGGAGAAACTTCCCGACCTCGACCACGTCTTTTCGTGGTACGGCAGTGCCGTGTATTACTTCAACATCAACGGTAACTACGCGAGCGTGGCAGGCGCTTGCGCTCCGCCGACGAGCCCGTGTACGTACAATGTCGGATACAACGTCCTAAAGTACGACATCGGCGTCAGCTACACGTTCCCTGGATTCCCACTCTTCATCGAGGCCGGATTCCTGGGCGACCGGGGTTGGAACCTAAGCGCTTCCCCGATCGGATTCTCAGAGAGCGGCCCGTACGCGGGCATCGGCCTGAAGCTCTAAGCAGCAGACCGCGCACCAATCGAAAGCCCCTGCGGTTACCGCAGGGGCTTTCACTATCTTGAGCCCGGTCAGTGCGGCGTGGATGAAGGTGCGGGCAAGGGACTCGGTTCCGGTCCCAGTTCGGCGGGCAAGGGACTCGGTTCCGGTCCCAGTTCGGCGGGCAAGGGACTCGGTTCCGGTCCCAGTTCGGCGGGCACGGGCGACGGCGACGGCTGCACGCAGGGCGGCGTGATTAGATCGACCGCTGCATGCCCGGGCGCGGGCGATGGGCTCGGCGTCGCGACCGGCGCCGCTTCTGGCATCACCCCGGGCGGGAGCGGCGTCGGGCAGATCTGCGCGAGCGCGAACCAGTGCTCCGTGTAACCGTCGTGAGCGAGTGACGATTTCATCACCTTCCCGAAGTAGGTGTTTCCGTATTTGGTCACGAGCAGCTGGATGAACTCCCAAGACGTCTGCTGCTCGTGCTGCGTGTAGACTTTTCGCAGCACTTGAATCCCGAGAAAGTACGAGCGCGGAAGCTGCGGGTCGTTCGGATACTTGGCCGCCCACCGTTGCAGCGCTTCCGTGGCGAAATCAAGCTTGGAGATCAGGTTCGGATCGGTCGAGTAGGCACCGGCGCTGATGGCGCCGTCCTTATAGGTGTTGTCGATGCCGAGATAGCTCATCTTCATGCGGCCGAAATACTCGTCGCCGGGCGCCGAGCTGTTAAACTCCTCACACTGAAGGTGCGCCCATTTGCTCTTCGTCGCGCCGCACACGTCGTTGCCTTTCGGCGTCGCCGTCGCGGTCGGCGTCGGTTGCGGTGTGGCCGCGAGTGCCGGCTCGAGCGGCGTGGTCGCGCCTAAAAAAATAGCGCCTGCGATAAGCACCGCAAGCGACAACGTTGGTATCGCACATTTCACGTTCGGTAATTTCCCCCGGCGCAGACTTGGTCGGGTGGTAAGGTCATACCTTTTCGAGGCGCGAATCAGTCGCCGGTAATGAACGGCTCTCTCCGCGTCGCCGCGCTGCAGCTTCGCGCGCATGACCGCAGCGATTTTGCAAATGCACGCGAGCGCATCATCGAGGAAGTTCGACGTATGGCCGCTCGAGCGGACTTGCTTGTCTTGCCCGAGGCGACGTTCCCCGCGTACGTTCTCGGTGAGTCTGCCGTGGACGAGACGGAGATCGCCGCCGCCCTCGATCGGCTGCGCGAGATCGCCGTAGCGTCGCAGAGTGTCATCGTCGTCGGTGCCGCCGCGCGCAGCGACGGGCGCGTTCGAAACGGCGCGTTCGCGATCGACGCCGACGGTTCGCTCGCCGGCCGGGCCGACAAGCTCTTCCTCTGGCACTTCGACCGTCGCTGGTTTGCGCCGGGCGATCGGATCGAGCCCATTCGGACGGCTGCCGGTACGTTGGGCGTGCTGGTCTGCGCCGACGGACGCCTTCCGACGATCGCGCGAACCTTGGTCGATCGAGGCGCGCAACTGCTGGTCATGCCGACGGCCTGGGTGACCAGCGGCCGCAATCCGGAGGCGCTCGAAAACGTCCAGGCCGATTTGCTCGCGCGAGTTCGTGCGCGCGAGAACGGCGTACCGTTCGTCGCTGCCAACAAATGCGGGAGCGAGCTCGGCATGGTAGCCTATTGCGGGAAGAGCCAAGTGGTCGATGGTCGCGGCGAAATCGTTGCGATTGCCGGCGAACGCGAACCCGAAACGCTCCTCGCCTCCATTCGGCTCGGCGACGAACGCCCGTATCGAGCCGCATCGGCGCCGGCCGCCCCGCGCGCGCCGCGAGTCGATCGAAGCGTACGTCTCGCAATCTCCTGCGATCCCCTCCCCGACGATATCGACGGACGGCTCGAGTGGCTCGACGACGCGTTCGCACTGACGCCGCACGACGAGGGGCGCAACGCGACGGCCGCGCGCGACCTGCCGATCGCGATGGCCGGCGACGATCTCGTTCTCGATCCGGGGGGACTCGTCGGATTCCGGCGCGCCGGTTACGCCTTGATCTGCTGGAAGACGAGCCTTGGCACGCCCTGGGCAGAGCGCTTTGCGCGCGCCCGCGCGCTCGAGCTCCGTCTATACGTGGTCGTCTTCGACATCGCCGCGAATCGCGCGTTTGCAGTCGACCCCGACGGCGCGATTGTCGCCGGAACGTTTGGGACGTTTCGGCTCGCGAGCTTCCTCTTCGACCCGCGCAAAACGATCGAGACCTGCGTCGCACCCGGAAGCGACGTTGTCGAGGGTCTCGAGCGCGTCGCAGCGATCGCCGGCAATGAGCGCGGTTGAGACCGCGCGCGGCGGCAATCGCGTCGTCGCGCTCGCGGCGGCGATCGTCGCCGTACTCGCGGCCCTTGGAACGCTCTTCTCCCATCACCGCTCGATCGGCATGCTCTCGGCGAAGAACCAGGCGATTCTCACGCAGTCTCGCGCAACGGAGACGTATAACGTCTACGAAGCCAAGCAGATTCGTTACAACATTTATCAAGCGCTCCTATCGAGCAATCTCGTGCGCGGCACCGAGAATCGAACGCGTCTGGAAACGATCGCCGTCAAGGAACGAACCACCTCGCAGGCCGTCTTGGAGCGGGCGAAGGCCCTGGAGGCGGCCGCAGCTCTCGACGAGGAACGCTCGGAGTCGATTCTGAGCTCCTACGAGACCCTGCTCTTCGCAACGACGCTCTTCGAGGTATCGATCGTCATTATCTCGATTGCGGCATTGTCCGGCGCGCGAATCTTCCTGCCCCTCGCGGGCGGGATTAGCATCATCGGGCTCGCGCTCTTCTTCGCCGGTCTGCTGCGGACTCATTAGCGCGAGCATGACCGCACTTCGCAGCATCGCGCTGCTCCTCGCGATGCTTCTTGTAGCCACGACGGCGCGAATGCCGCAGGCGCGGCGGGCGACCGGAATAATCGCGGCGACATCCTGGCCCTATCTGCCGGGAAGTCTCATCCCGCTTCGGGTGAACGGCTTCGCAGCGCCCTATCGCGCCGTGCTGCTCGGTCCGGGCAGGATCTTGCCGAACGACTTTTACGAAATCCCCGCAGATGCAGGCGTGGGGCGCGCGCTGCTCGTCGCCGGAAATACCGCCGGCCTTGCGGCAACGGATCTTCGCATTGGAGAACCGCCCTCGGCCGCCCGCGCGCTGCTCGTCGTCGCCTCGTACGACGACGGTCTCATCGTGCACGATGCTCGGAGCTTTGCCGTGCTCGGGGTGCTCGCCACCGGCGGTACGCCCAGCGACGTCGCGGCCGACGCGCGCGGACGAATCGCCGCCCCCGACACGCAAGGTGACGCCTTGACGCTCGCAACGCTCGCGCCGTGGAGCGTCTCGCACATTCCGGGCGTGCTCGTCGGCGACGAAGTAGCGATCGATCCAAGCACTCGCGCGATCTTCGTGACGGATCGCGACCTCAACGGTGGCGGAGCGCTCACGCGCGTGAGCGAGGACGGCAGCGTCGCGCACGTCGCAACCGGGGAGACCGCCGAAGGACTCGCGATCGACGACCGGCGGCAAGTCGTGTACGTCGCGAACGCAAACGACGGTACGGTCGCCGCCGTCGACGCTCGCTCGATGCGCGTCCTGCGCCGATTCTTCGTCGTGGATCGAATCTTCTCGCTGACGCTCGCACCGGGCGGCACGCGGCTCTACGGAATCTCAAATCAGAGCGCTGGCTCGCTCTTCGGTGCGGCCGGTTCGGCGGTTGCGATCGCTCTCGACGGCTCGAAGCCGCGGATCGTCGCGCGAAGTGGCGATCTCGCCTTTCCTCTCGGCGCCGTGCTCGATTCCGCAACGAAGACGCTCTTCGTCACCGATGAAAGCCTCGGGGTGGTGCACGTCCTCGACTCGCGGACGCTGCGCAAGAAACGAGAGCCGTTACGCACCTGCGAAACGCCTTGGAAGCCCTCGTTCGACTCCGCGAACCGCCGGCTCTACGTACCCTGCGCCCGTTCGAACGCCGTCGACGTCTTCGACACGCGCACGCTGCGCCGCATCACGGGCGCGCCGTTTTCGACGGGCAGTTACCCGCTTGCAATAGCGATATGGCCCCCGCACGATTGAAGGTCGCCGTTTACGGCCTCCTCCTGTTGGTTTTCGGGAGCGCCGCGACGGCGCGGGCCGGACTCTTGCCCGCACGGATCGTACCCAACGCTCCCTTTCCGCCGGTCGTCAGCGAAGCGCCGGCGATTGAAAGCGTAGCACCCGGCATCGACTACGCCGATTATCAGCTCGATACGGCGGCGGGACCGCTCGCGGTGCGCGTTGTTGCGATCGAGGCTCATCGCGGTGACGTGAGGATCGGCTCCATTATCGCGAACGACTCGCTCGTATCGCATGGCGAGACGGTCGGATCGATGGGCCGCCGCTCGCGCGCAGTCGCCGGAATCAACGGCGACTTCTTCGATATCGGCAACACGTACCGCCCGATCAATATGGTGGTGCGGGACGGCGCGCTGTTGCAGGTTCCCTACAAGCGCTACGTCTTCGCCGTCACGCGCGACGGGTCGGCTCACATCGCCGAGTTCACGTTCTCCGGCGACATCGTCATCGGCGACCGCACGATGCCGCTCGATGGAATCGACGCGCTGCCGCAGGCCGGGAACGGCATCTCGCTTCTGACGCCGGCTTACGGCCGCGTTCCGCCGCGCGAGAACGTGACGCTCGTCGAACTCCAACCGCTTGACGGCGTTCCGCCGCTGGCGCGCTATCGCGTTACCGGCGTCGCCGACAATCTCAGCCCGCAGCCGCCCGGATACTACGTGGCAATCGGTCCCGACGAGTATGGCGTCGCCGGCGTGCCCGATACGGGCGCGGTCGTAACCACAAGCGGCGACTTGGAACCGCTCGGACTCGATTCGATCACGGCCGCCGTCGGAGGCGGCGCGCTCGTTCTGCATGGCGGCCAGTGGTATGACGACCCCGATGCGCCGTATCGCGAGGAGAACTCCCGGCGCACGCCTTGCTCCGGTGTGGGGATCACATCCGACGGCCGCGTCCTGCTCGTCGAGGTCGACGGTCGCCAGGCGGACATCAGCATCGGCGTTACGCGCCCCCAATTTGCCGCACTGATGCGCGCGCTCGGGGCCACCGAGGCGCTGCTCCTCGACGGCGGCGGCTCGTCGACGCTCGTCGTTCGGCGGCTCGGCGAGAGCTTCGCCGGCGTCGTAAACTCGCCCTCAGACGGCAAGGAGCGCCCGGTTTCTAACGGCATCTTCGTTTATAGCACCGCACCTTCGGGGCCACCGGTTCGCCTCGTCGCGCGTCCCGGAATCGTGCGAGCGTTGACCGGCGCGCAAGTCCCGCTGGCGATCGCTGCCGTCGACGCCGCGGATCACGTCGCGTCGAGTTCCGCGTCCATCCAAGCGAGCGTGGTTCCCGCAACGCTGGGTCTCTTCCGCGACGGCACGTTCGCTGCGCTAAGCCCCGGCGCCGGCCGTTTAGTGCTGCGCGGGGGCGGTCTCAAAGGCGAGGTGCCGATCGAGGTCGAGGCGACCCCGGCGCGCATTACGATCGCGCCCGCGCGGCCGAACCTCGATCCGAATTCAACAATTCTTTTAGCCGCCCACGCCCACGATTCGCGCGGCTATGCGCTCGCGCTTCCGCCGTCGCTGAACTGGAGTGCGACGACGGGCTCGATCGATCGCGACGGCCGATTCCATGCAGGTTCGCAGAATGCGAACGTAGCGCTGCACCTCGGAGCGACGGTCGCAACCGCGCGTGTGACGGTCGGCTCGCACGACGTCGCGTTGCCCTTCGCGCAAAACGCGCACTTCGTCACGGTGCGGCGTGGCGGTCAAGGGAGCCTCGCAAAGAACGCGGGCTGCGAAACCTGCGTGCGCCTGACGTTCTCTTTCGGAGGCGGGGAACGCGCGGCTTACGCCGTCGCCAACGTAGAGATGCCTACCGACACGATCGGCATCGCATTCGACCTGCAAGACGACGGAAGCGCGGGACGCGTTCGCATCGCCGTCCGCAACGAGATCGATGAGGACGTCCTGCTCGACGCGGCGCAGCTCGGCGAGCCCGGCTGGCGCAGCATCGCCGTTCGTTTTCCGGCCGACACGCGGGCGGCGCGCCTGGTTTCCATCTACGTGCTGCCACCCAAAGGCATCGAGCTCTCCGAAGGGAGCATCGTCCTGAGGAACGTTCGCGCCGTCGTGGCCGGGCGCTGAATTAAAGCGACGGCCCCGCCGAGCACGAGCAGCGCGCCGGCAATGGCCGCCAGCAGATTCGGCGCAGCGACCACTTCGACGGCTGGATAGACGGCGACCGAACCGCGTAAGGAGAGATCGGCGGCCCGGGCGGCGCGACCGCCCGCACTCAGCGCGATCGCATGCGGAAGCGGCCGCTCGTTTTCGTCGTCGACCGCAAAGAGTACCGCGGGCTCGCCGGAGTGCGCGCCGCCGTGCAGCATCATCGCGGCCTGCGCGGGCGAGAAAAGAATCGCTTTGACGATGCGCCGCAGCGCGGGCACGTTGAAGGAATCGTACGGCACGTCGAGCCCGGCTATCGTCTGACGATGCTGCATTAGCAGCACCGGCGAGAGAAATGCCGTACCGGCCGGCTGCGTGACCGTGAGACGATTCCCGCGAAGATCGCGCGCCTCGACGTACACGACGTCGCGCGCAATCGCATGCAAGATGAAGCTTCCGGCGTCGCGCCCGCGTTCGCCGATCGCGACCGAAGCGTGGAGCGGCCGCTCGAGCGTGACCGATTGCATCGCCGCCCCGTCGCCCGACGGCAGTGGAAAGGCGAGTACTCCGAGCGATTCGACGCGAATACGCTGGCCCGGCGCGCCGATCAACGTTTGATTGTCGGGGCCGAAGAGTCCGCTCGTCACGGCGGCAAGTCCCGCAATTGCTGTCCCTGCAACGAGGACGAGCGTCGCGATGCGTGTGCGCGAGCGCGCCGCGCGCCGATAGTACCGGCGCCCGGCGACGAACGTGACGACGACGAGGGCCGCGAGCAGAACGTTGAACCATCCCGCGTGATAGAGGCCCTGACCCGGGACGAGGATCTCCACGATAGCCGCGGCTGCGACGGCAAGTGCCGCAGCGGCGAATCCGATCAATGCGCTTCCATCAGCGGTGCGACGGCCGACTCCATCTGCGCGTACGTCAGCGCGCCGTCGAAGCCACGCACGACGATCCCACGCCGGTCGAGAACGACCGTCGTGGGGAGGCCGAGCGCCGTGTACGTCCGCCCGTAGCGTTGCGCGCCGTCGACCCAAATCGGAAAGCGAATGCGCAGCGAATCGGCAAACTCTCGCGCGCGCTGCGGCGATTCTCCTTCATTCACCCCGACGATCGCGAGCTGGGCGCCCGCATGAGCGTCGGCGAGTCGCTGCAAGTCGGGCATCTCGGCGCGGCATGGCGGGCACCACGATGCCCAGAGGTTCATCAGCACGACGCGACCGCGATAGCGATCGAGCGAGACGTCCGCGCCGCGATCGTCTCGTAACGGAAAGACCGGCGCGGTTTCGCCGGCCAAGCCTGCGGGGCCGCCGGGCCGGCTCGCCGACGAAAAGAAGAACGGCGCGAGCACGTAACCCGCGGCTGCGAGCACGACCGCCGCTGCGACCCAGACGAGATAGCGGGACATCCGTCAGCCGTGTGCGGCACGCGCGACCTAGGTTCCTATCCTTCGGCGAACGAAACGCGACGGCGTGCCTGCCTTGATTCTCGACGGAAGAACGCTCGCCGCCGACTTGCGCACCGAACTCGTCGCTCGCACGCGCGTTCTGCGCGAGGCGAATATAGCGCCCAAGCTCGTCGTGGTCTTCGTCGGCGAGAACGAATCGAGCCTCGCCTACGTGCGCAATCTCGAACGAGCCGGCGCGCGCGTCGGTATCGCGGTCACCGTCGATCGCCTCGAAGAGCGCGCGACCGCGTCGGAAATTCGGGAACGCCTCGAGCTGCTTCACGATGACGCGAGCGTGCACGGCGTGATGCTGCAGCAGCCGCTGCCGGCGCATCTTTCGATTCGCGAGATCGCCGATGCCATACCGCCGCACAAGGACGTCGACGGCGCGCATCCGAGAAATCAAGGGCACCTTGCGTTCGGCAGCGGCACGGAGTACGTGCCGGCAACACCGGCGGCCGTCATGCTGTTGCTCGAGCGAAGTCCGCACTGGCCGCTGCGCGGGCACCGCGCCGCGATGGTCGGGCGTTCGATCGTGGTGGGAGCACCCGTCGCAATGCTCATGCTCGCTCAGGACGCCACGGTGACGATCCTTCACAAGGAATCGGGCGGTTTGCAGCCCTTCGTGAAGATGGCCGAAATCGTCGTCGTTGCGGCCGGCGTTCCCGGATTGATACGCGGCGACGATCTCATGCCGGGCGCAACCGTGATTGACGTAGGAACGACGCTCGTCGACGGAGTGCTCAAAGGCGACGTGGACTTCGAGAGCGCGGCGGCGGTTGCGGGAGCGATCACTCCGGTTCCGGGCGGAGTTGGACCGGTGACCAACGTCGCGCTGCTGCGCAACGTCGTCAAGGCGGCCGAACGCGCAGGTTGCTAGTTGCACTGCGCCCAAAAGCGAGCATCGTGATCCCCGAGGAGCTGCTGCGCGAAGTCGACGCGGTGCACCCCCCGCCGCATCCATTGCTCGTGGAAATCGAAGGGCGCAGCGACCGCGATCGCCTACCGTTGGTTTCGCGCGTGACGGGACGCTTTCTCGCAACCCTCGTAACGGCAATGCAGGCGAATCGGATTCTGGAGGTCGGCACCGGATACGGTTATTCCACGCTCTGGATGGCGCTCGCACAACCGAGCGCCGGACGGATTTGGACGATCGACCCGGACCTGACGCGCACCGATATCGCTCGTTCCTATTTTCGGCGTGCGGCCGAAGACGATTACATCGAGGTCATCAATACGCCAGCACTCGAGCTCCTCGAAAACTTTCCGCATCGTAACCTCGACGTCGTCTTCGTCGACGCGAACAAGAGCGAGTATCCGCGCTACCTCGAACTCGTGGTTCCAATGCTCAAGCTCTCGGGAGTCGTGATCTTCGACGATTGCCTCGCCATCCCCGAATTCGCCCGGCATTTTCTCGCCCAACCCGCGCTGGATGCCACGATTCTCCCCCTCGGCATCGGCATCGGCGCACGCCGTCAATGACGAGTGCGACGGCCTTCCGGCACGCGATGCGGCGTGTCCCGACCGGCGTGACGGTCGTCACGACGCTTAAGGAAGGCGAGCCGCGCGGCATCACGGTCAACTCCTTTGCGAGCGTTTCGCTCGACCCGCCGTCGCTGCTGATCTGCATCAATCGCGAGGCACGCAGCTACCTCTTCATCTCGAGCTCGCGCATCTTCTGCGTCAACGTGCTTGGGGGCGATCAGCGTCCGCTCGCGGAGCATTTTTCGGGAAAGGTTCGGGATCGCCAGTTCGCCGAGATTGCCTATACGGTCGATACGAGCGGCGCGCCCGTCCTGAGCGGTGCGATCGCACACTTCGACTGCGAACTCGCCGAAGAGTATCACATCGGATCGCACTCGATCCTGATTGGACGCGTGCTCTCTTGCAGCGCACGACCAGGTTCGCCGCTGGGCTATTTCAACGGGGGATTCCACAACTTCGGCATTCACGTGGAGTAGGCTCGCTCACTTGATCGCGCAAACCTTTCCGGTGGGGCCGTTGGCGTGCAATTGCACGATCCTCGCCGACGAAACGACCCGCGACGCGATCGTGGTCGATGGTGGCGACGGCGTCGACCAAGTGATTGCCCGGCTACGGACAAACGGCTGGCGCGCGAAGCTTCTGGTTCACACGCACGCGCATATCGATCACATCGGCGACTTGGGCCGGTTACGCGAACTCACCGGCGCAGCCGGCTTGCTCCATCCGGCGGATTTGCCGCTCTATCGCACGCTGCCGATGCAATCGCTCTGGCTGGGGCTTGCGCAGGCACCCGCAGTCGTCGCGCTCGACGGCGAGTTGCACGAGGGCGATCTGCTCGAAACCGGCAGCGTGCGCTGCCGCGTGCTGCACACCCCGGGACATACGCCCGGCAGCGTCTGTTTCGAGATCACCGGCGACGGAACGACCACCCTGCTCACCGGAGATACTCTCTTTGCCGGTTCGATCGGCCGCTGGGATCTCGGTGGGACCTCGATGGAAGATATCGTGCACTCGATTCGCACGAAGCTTCTGCCCTACGATGATGCGACGCCGGTCGTCCCCGGGCACGGACCGTTCACGACGATCGGCACCGAGCGAACCTCCAATCCATATCTCGCCGATGCCTGAAGGCGCTGCGCGCAGGCGAAAACTCTTCGCGGGAATCGAGTTAGACGGTCACGTTCGCGAGGCAAGCGCCGAGGTCTCGGCGGCGCTGCGCGCGACCGGCTTCGACGCGCGCTACGAAGCGACGGAGAAGCTGCACGTGACGCTCGCATTCCTGGGCTTCGTCGAACCCTCGCGCGGCGAAGAAGTCGCGGCAGCGTTGACCGGGGCGGCAGCGCGCGTCGTGCCGTTCGCCGTTTCGCTCGACAAGCTGGGCGCGTTCCCGCACGAGCGTAGACCGCGCGTCGTCTACATCGGCTCCCGCGCGCAAGGCGAGGCGTTTCGAAGGCTCGCTGGAGAGATTCGCAATCGCTACGCGGAGCTCGGGTTCGCGTTCGAGAGCGATGCCGTCGCGCACGTGACGATCGCGCGGGTCAAAGCGCCCCAAAAAACCCTCCCGCTCGTAGAGTTCGCGCCGATCGTACTCGAGATCCGCGAACTCGCGCTCTTCGAATCGCTCCCCGATCCAGCCCGCAACACCTCGCGTTACAAGATCGTTGCCCGAGCGCCGTTCTACCGGCTGCCCACGACCGACTCGGTGGCGATGTCCTCGTAGTTCGGCCAGACCGTTTCGCGCTTGAGGTCGACGATCACGTCGGCCTTCATCTGTGGCGACATCTTGGCGATGAGTCCGTTGTAGCTATCCCATCGAGCCTGCAGGCCTTGTGCGAACGATGGCACCCACGCGCTCGCGAGCGCCGGCCGGTGCACGGCCGTGAGCCCGTCGAACGATTTGTCGAACGCCGCGATCGCGGTCGCCAAATCGGCGGCATACCTTGCATTCCGTGCTGCATCGAACGACGAGGTCGCGATCGCTTCGGCCATAAAGCCGGCGTACGCGTTGGCTTTTTGCTGCAGCGCCGTATACGCGACCGCCAGCGTGTTGACGTCTTGTGCGCCGAGCAAACGCTTAGTACCGGCGACCAGCCCGATAACTTGATTTCGCGTCGAGCTGAATGGCGCAAAAGCGCTGTGGACCTGGGCGGACGGCGAGGCGTTGTGCGAGCATCCCGCCAGAACGAAACCGAGCAGCGCCGCGACGAGCACCCGCCGAGAATGCTGTTGCTTGTTCATGCCCCCTTATACCCGGCACGAAACTACCTTATGCGCTCGCCCTGCGGCCGGCGAGTAATTAACCCGGCCCCGCTTCGGTAAAGCGAACGTTGGGCGGCGGGAGAAAGAGACTCGGGTCCTGGGGGAGGTTCGTTACGTAAAGATCGTAACGCAGAACCGCCGCCAGATTACCTAGATGAAAGTAGCGTGCGAAGGCCGGAACGTTCGTGCCGGATCGTTCGAGGATTTCGACCGCGTCGGGCCCTTCCTCGACGCGATACACCTCAAAGCCTACGCCACCCACTTGCTCGACGCGCACCGGCTTAGGCGCATTCGCGGAGATGAAGTCCGCTTCGCAGCCAAACTCCAAGCCAATCAGCTTTCCCTGGAGCCTCGTGCCGAAGACCGGCGCCTTTGCAAGGAACGTCGGCCCCGGATCCACGATGTGTTTACCGGTGCCGTCGAAGAGATTAGCCATCCAGATGTTTGGCTCCGCGACGACGATGACGCCGTGGATGGCGTTGGCCGCATCGACCGCTTCTTCGATTCGCACTTTGTCGCTGCCGGTCCGGTAATAGTTCTTCGGCTGCGCCGCAAACGACGCGGGATCGATGCCGGGCGAGACGTTTGCGATCGTGATGTGCACGAGCTGGGCCGGAGCGCAGGTTGTCGCGGACGCCCACGCGGTAAGGGTGAAGATGACGGCGACGAAGATAGCGCTCGATACATAAAGCTTCACGCTGGCGACCTCCGGAAAAGTCGGCTTGAACCGACGGTTTCCGTGGTCTGGGGCCGGGCGCCTTCAGGCTACATCTTCACCGGAACGCACCGATCTATACGTTTTCGAACATCTCGTTGTACGCGACCGTTACGAACGGCCTGCTCGAACCATTTGGGGCGGTAGTGAGCCAGCTTCCGAGAAAGGGCCCGGAGGGCGTTAGCGCAGGCTGATGGTCAACTTGGCGTCGCTCGCGCCGTTCGCCGAAGGCGCCGCGGCGACGGGCTCGGGGGTTGATGGAGTATCGGCCGCCGGTCGCGACATCGCCGCGTGATCCGGCACCGCGCCCGACGCAACCTTGCTGCGATAGTCGTCGATCGCAACGTGCAGCGCCTCGAGCGCGCGCTCGGGATAATCTTTCTTCTTCTCCGGATAGCCGTCGAGTTCGCGCTCCACGTCGGAGGTCGTAATCGCCGCCGCTTCGTCGATCGTCCTGCCCTTGGCGAGTCCAACGACGAGACTGCACGTTGCGGTGCCGAAGCCGCAGCCGGTCGTGAAGTACGAAATGTCCTCGATCACGGCAGCGGGCCCGACCTTTAAGAAAAAGTTGTACATGTCGCCGCACGAATCGCTGAAGTACTCGCCGCTCGCCGTGGGGTTCTCCATCGTGCGGAAGCCGGCGCGCTCTTCGACCAATCGCTGAAACTTCGGAAAATCCATCGCTATTTAACTTACTTTCTGAGTGGGATGAAGCTCGAACCGGCACTCTTTTCCGCCGTGCGCGAGCGATTCGGTCTGTAAGTGCTCGCCGCCGATCGTCTCGTCGATTACCTGGTGGATCACCTGGCAGACCTCCGGGTGCTCCTTTGCGGTGCTCGAGTACGGACAGTTGTGTTCGTGCAATGCGAAGCCGCCGTCGATCAGACTATACTCCGCCACGACGCCGCTCTTGCGCAGCATTTCCGTGAGCTGCGCGACCTTCGCTTCGGGTTCGCTCGCCGTGACCGAGAGTCGCGCGCGCTCGATCGCCCGGCGGGAGAGACCGTCGAAGACTTGCGCGACGCCGGCGCTCCCGAACTGCGCGCGCAGCTCTCGCAGCACGGCCGTCAACATCTTGTCATAGGCTTGCGGAAAGAGCTTATCGGCGTCCGTTGTGAGCGAGAACTCGTAAGTCGGCTTCGTGGGGCCACGCCGTACCGGCGTTTCGGCGACCAGACCGTCGCGCTCGAGGACCACGAGTTGCTGGCGGACGGCATTGGCAGAGAGGCCGAACGAGCGCGCCAAGTCGGTCGCGGAGGCCGAGCCTCGGCGGCGCAGCTCGCTGACGATTTTGCCTCGGGTCGTCTGGAAAAAGCGGTCGGCGTGCATCTATTTCAGGCTATCCTAGCATGAAGACCCCGAGATAGTAAAGTTTCTCCTTGACTTTCTAAGAGAGGCTCGGCTACCATAAATCGCATGCCCGAACAAGGTCTTCGCATCTCCAACCTCCGCTGCAGCGTTGCCGGCAACGAGATATTAAAGGGAATCGACCTCACGGTCGAACCCGGGCGCGTCCAAGCGCTGATGGGACCCAACGGCAGCGGCAAATCCACGCTTGCCTTCTCTCTGACGGGCCATCCGTCGTACGAGGTGAGCGGGAACGTCGAGCTCGACGGCGAGGACTTGCTCGCCCTGGCCCCCGATAAGCGCGCGCGCGCCGGCCTCTTTCTCTCCTTTCAATACCCCGCCGCGATCCCGGGGGTAAAAGTCGCGAACTTCCTCCACGCCGCACGACAGGCCGAACGCCCGGGCGATTTGCCGCCGGCAAAGTTTCGCGCGCTCTTGCTCGAGAAGATGGAACAGCTCGGCATCGATCCGTCGTTCATGGGACGCTATCTCAACGACGGCTTCTCCGGCGGTGAGAAGAAGCGCCTCGAGATGCTGCAGCTCGCGGTGCTCGCACCGAAGTACGCGATCATGGACGAGACCGACTCCGGCCTCGACATCGACGCGCTCAAAGATGTTGGCGCCTCGATCGCCGCGTTGCGTGCGAGCGAGGAAGGGCGCAAGACCGGCTTCCTCATCATCACGCATTATCCGCGAATTCTGCAATACATTACGCCGGACGTCGTTCACGTGATGATCGACGGGCGGATCGTCGAGACCGGCGGCCACGATCTCGCGCATCGAATCGAGCGCGAAGGGTACGATAAGATCCGGGAAAAGATCGCCAGCGTTGTCTAGCGCCCTCGGTACTCTGCCGCAGACGCACGAACTCTACGAGCGTCTCGCTTCATGTGACGGCACGCTCGTCGATGCCGCAGCGCGCTCGCGCGCACTCGATCGCTTCTTCTCGCTTCCGAGCGGACACGAGAGGCCCGGGCGCTTTTGGCGCGTCGATTTCGAGTCGCTCGTGCCGGAGGCTGCTGCGATCGACCGCAACGGAGGCGAGATCGGCTTCGAGAATCCCGACCCGGCCGTCGTCGTTTGCGATCTCGCGACTGCCGCACGCGAACATCCTCAGCTGCTGTCGCGCGCCTTTGCGACGAGCGAGATCGCCGCGAATAAGTTCGGAGCGCTCGCGTACGCCTTTGCCGGCCGGGGGGTCTTTGTATACGTGCCGGCCGACCACGCCTGCGACGAACCGATCGTCGTTCGCTACCACGCCGCGGCGGGCAGCGCGATCTTTCCATGGAGCGTCGTGCTCGCCGAGCGCGGCGCGCGCATCACCGTTATCGAGCGCATCACGGCCGGGGCGGGCGCGTTCGTTTGCGCCGCCGCCGAAGTCGTCACCGGCGATCACGCCGACGTGACGTGCGCGGTCCTCCAAGATGCCGACCCGGAAGCGCGCGTGATCGCCAGCCGCGCCGCGCGGCCCGGCCGCGATTCGCGCCTTGCATGGAATCTAGCCGAGCTCGGCGGCGCGCTCGCCGCCGGCGATCTTCGCGTCGCGATCGAGGCTCCCGGAGCCAACGCGCACGTGACGGCGCTCTTCTTCCCGCGCGGCTCGCAGCACGTCGACTTGATCAATACCATCGATCATCGCGCCGGCGAAGCGACCTCCGAAACGCTCGTAAAGTCGGCCGCCGCCGAACGTGGCCAAGCGCGCTTTCTCGGCAACATCCGAATCGCGGCGCATGCCCAGGGCAGCGACGCGCGCCTGCGAGACGACGCGCTCTTGCTTTCGCCGACGGCACACGTCGACTCCGTTCCGGCCCTCGAAATCGCCGCGAACGACGTGAAAGCCTATCACGGCGCGACGGTCGGAGCGATCGACGCCGAACAGATCTTCTACATGGAGAGCCGCGGCATCGAACGCGACGCGGCGGAGCGTATAATCGCGCTGGGTTTCTTCGAGCCCGCGGTTGAGGCTTTCCCGACTGCCGCGCTGCGCGACGAGATCCGCGCCGCACTCGCGGCAAAGCTATCGTAGCATGCTAGCGACGGACCCCAAGACAGAACGAATCATCGCGGACTTTCCGATCCTCGCTCGGCCGACGTCGCGCGGAAAGCGGCTCGTGTACCTCGATTCCGCGGCGACCTCGCAGAAACCGCGGGTCGTCATCCAAGCGCTCGTCGATTACTACGAGCAGTACAACGCGAACATCCACCGCGGCGTCTACGAGATTGCGGAGCGCGCGACCGGCGAGTTCGAGCGAGCGCGCGTCAAGATCGCGCGTTTCGTCGGCGCGGAGGTTGCGGAGATCGTCTGGGTGCGGAACACGACCGAAGCGATCAACCTCGTCGCCTACTCTTGGGGCAACGCGAATTTGCACGCCGGCGATGCGATTCTGCTCACGGAGCTCGAGCATCATTCGGATCTGGTGCCGTGGCAGCTGCTCGCGGAGCGCTCCGGCGCCGAGCTGCGTTTTATTCCGGTCGACAACCGCGGCCTTTACGTCCTCGACGATCTCGACGCGCTTCTCGACGGGTGCAAGCTCGTAGCCTGCGCGCACGTCAGCAATACGCTCGGTACGATTCTCCCGCTCGATCGAATCGTGTCGCGCGCGCACGCGGCCGGGGCGGTCGTATTGGTTGACGGCGCTCAAGGTGCGCCGCATCTGCCGGTCGACCTGAAGGCGCTCGACGTCGATTTCTATACGTTCAGCGGACACAAGATGCTGGGGCCCACCGGCATCGGGGTGCTCTACGGCAAGCGCGCGCTGCTCGACGCGATGCCGCCCTTCCTCTCCGGTGGCGACATGATTCACAAGGTCGCGTACGATCGCTCGACGTTCAACGACGCGCCGCGCAAGTTCGAGGCGGGAACGAGCAATATCGCCGACGCGATCGCCTTCGGCGTCGCGGTCGAATACCTGGAGCAGGTCGGGATGGAGTGGGTGCGCGATCACGAGCGGCGCCTGACCGGCTACGCGCTCGATCGGCTGGCTGCGTTCGAGCCGCGCGGCTTGGCGATCTACGGCCCGCGCGACCCCGAGCTGATCTCGGGCGTCATCTCCTTCAACCTCGCCGACGTCCACGCGCACGACCTCGCTTCCATCTTGGACACCGAGGGTGTCTGCGTGCGCGCCGGCCACCATTGCACGATGCCGCTCATGGAGAAGATGGGCTGGTCCGCGACGACGCGCGCGTCGTTTTATATTTACAACACCGAGGCCGACGTGGACGTGCTCTGTGCCGGCCTCGAAAAGGCCGCGCGCCTCTTCGGGGTCTGATAACCGCGTGGACGACTTTTACCGCGATTACATCCTCGACCACTATCGCCATCCCCGCAACTTCGGCCGGTTGGAGCGCGCCGACGCGGAAGCCGAAGACCTCAATCCGTTATGCGGCGATCAGATCCGCATGGAGCTGAAGGTCGACGACGGCCTCGTCAGCGACGTGCGCTTCTCGGGCAAGGGCTGCGCGATCAGCCAGGCCTCCGCATCGATGCTCACCGAACGGATCAAGGGCATGAAGCTTGCCGACGTCGCCAAACTCTCCAAAGACGCCGTTCTCGAAGATGTCGGCATCGGAATTAGCCCGACGCGGATGAAGTGCGCGATGCTCGGACTGCGCGTGCTCAAGAGCGCCGCCATCGGCGAGCTCGCCGGCTGGCCGGACGAGGAGTGAAACCCCACGTCGGGCAGGCACGGTGGGAGGCTCTTGCGGCGGAGCCGGAGTTTCGCGCCCTTCTGCGCGCGCGACGCCGCTTCGTAATCCCGGCGACGCTCTTCTTCATCGCCTACTATCTCGCGCTGCCGGTCTCGGTGGGGTTCTGGCCCAACGTGATGAGCCGCCCCGTTCTCGGTCCGGTCACCGCCGCGTACTGCTTTGGGCTCTCGCAGTTCGCGATGGCCTGGATTCTGCTCGGCCTCTACTTGCGCAGGGCGCGCCGATTCGACGTTGCGGCGGCACAGATGCGACGCCGCGAAACGCACGAACTCCTCGACGAGCAGCGATGAACGCCCAGCCATCGCTCGTGATGTTCGCAGTCTTCGTCGGCATCACGCTGGTGGTGACGTATTGGGCGTCGGGGAAGAGTCACACGAGTCTTGGGTTCTATGCCGCCCACCGGCGCATCGGCGGGCTACAGAACGGCTGGGCGATTGCCGGCGACTACGTCTCGGCGGCCTCATTCCTCGGGATCACCGGCCTCATCGCATTTTACGGGTTCGACGGGTTCATGTACTCGGTCGGATGGCTGGTGGCATATTTGGCCGTCCTGCTGCTAGTAGCGGAGCCGCTTCGCAATACCGGCAAGTTCACGGTCGCCGATCTGATGTCGTTTCGATTGCGGGGCCGCGGCGTGCGCGCGATTGCGGCCCTCTCCACATTGGCGATCACGCTCTTCTACTTGATCGCGCAGATGGTCGGGGTGAGCGCCATCGTCAATCTGCTGCTCCCGCGGTTCGGCGACATCGTCGCGATCGCCCTAGTCGGCGTCCTGATGCTCGTCTACGTGCTCTTCGGCGGCATGCTGGCGACCACGTGGGTGCAAATCATCAAGGCGGGCCTATTGCTCGTGACGGCGATCGCGCTCTCGTTGCTCGCGATAGGACACTTCCAGTTCTCGCTCGGCCACTTCTTCAACGCCGCGGCGGCCGTAGCAACCGGCGGCCGCGAATCGAATCTGCTCCAGCCGGGATTGCTCTTTCACGGCAAGCTCGGTGCGTGGAACCTCATCTCGCTCGGCCTTGCGCTCGTGCTCGGCACCGCCGGACTTCCGCACATCTTGATGCGCTTTTTCACCGTGCCGTCGGCACGCGCGGCGCGCACCTCGGTGGCATGGGCGATGGTGCTCGTCGGGATCTTCTATCTCACGACGTCGTTCATGGGGCTGGGCGCCGCAACGATCGTCGGCAAGGACCACATCGGACGACGCATGTATGCGGGTCAAGCCATCGGATATATTTCGCATCATCCGCAACAGCAACAAGTACTCGATACGCAGCTCAAGCGCGACGGCTACATCGTCCCGACTCCCGACAGCAATCTCGCCGCCCCGCTGCTCGCGCAACAGCTCGGTGGCTCGCTGCTCGCGGCATTCGTCGCCGCGGTCGCGTTCGCGACGATTCTCGCGGTCGTCGCGGGCCTCACCATCACCGCCTCCTCGGCATTCGCGCACGATATCTGGTTCAGTCTCGTCCGCAACGGCTACGGTGATGAGACGGAACACCTCTTCGTCGCGCGCGCGACCGCGGTGGTCGTCGGAGCGCTCGCAATCGCGCTCTCGATCGCGCTTCGCGGCTTCAACGTCGCGTTTCTGGTCGGTCTGGCCTTCGCGGTGGCGGCGAGCGCGAACGTTCCGGTAATTCTCCTGGCTCTCTCGTGGCGGCGGTTTTCGCGCACCGGCGCGATCGCCGGAATGCTCGCGGGCCTCGTCTCGTCGCTCGCCCTGATTGCGATCAGCCCGGTGCTGATGGGAGACCGCGCAATCTTCCCGCTCGAGAATCCCGGCATCATTTCGATTCCGATCGGCTTAGCCGGCGCGATCCTGGGGACGCTCTTCGCGCGCGACCGCGAATCGGAGGCGATGTTCGACCAACTGCAGGTCCGCGCCACCACCGGCATCGGCGCCGAAGTATAGGCTACTTCGGCTTTATTGAATAGTGGTCGGTTATTTGTAAACCGGCCGGTCCCGATTCGACCGTGAAGGTGACGTAGTACTCGCCGCTCGTCGTTTGTACGTCGGCCGTAACTTGGTACTGCTGCGGCCCGGCCGAAGCCGAGCGAATCGATTCGATCTGCGCACCGGAGTTCATGAACGTCTCGCTCGGGCTTCCGCGCGCGAGGTACGACGCCGCGGTCGCACGATCGCCGCGCGCGAGCGATTCGAGATACGAGCGCACGAGCGCCGTCGCCCGGTCGGTGCCGCCGGCCGGCGTCGCCTTCGGCACGACGGGCTGGTGCGATGGCGCTGTGGTTGGAACCAGCGTGGCCGTTGGGATGGTACCCGCACGGGATGAAGGACGCGTCGTCGGACGCGCGGTCGGACGCACCGCCGGCGTGGCCGAAATCGCCGGCGAGGCGGAGATCGTCGGCGAAACCGAAGCCTTCGGTGAAGCCGAGACCCTCGGCGAAGCGGAGTTGGTTGGAGCCGAAGTTGCCGCCGTCTGCGATGCGGCGGGTGTTCGGCGAACCACGGGTCTCGACGTGAAGTTCGGCGAGGGTCTCGCGATCGGTGAGGGTAGCGCGGCAATCGGCGATGGTACCGGCTGCGGAGCATTTGCGCCGCCGAAAAAGTGCGCGAGTGCACCGCCGAGGAGCAGCCCGGCTAAGATGACGACGATGACGAGCGGAACCAAGGGAAGTCCGCCGCGAGAATCGTCATCGGATCGACGGCGGCGTCGTTGATCGCTCAGGAGAGCACCGTTATGGCAGACTCCGAGTCAGGCGCTCGGCCAGACCGTCGCGAAGCGCGGGCGGGAGCGTTGCAACGAAATCGGGATGCCGCTCCACGAAGGTCGCCGTCGCTTCCTTGAACAGGTCGGGGCTCGTTCGCGCGTACGAGAGCAGCGCGGTCAGCGCAGCGGGTTCGCGCTGCGCGATTCCTTCGATGGTCGTGCCGGCGCCTTCGGCGGCATCCTCCGACGACTCGCCCCGGTCGCGAAACGCCGCGAAGAGCGCGCCGACAAATGCATCGACGATCTCGGGCGGCATCGCCGAGAGCTCGCGCTCGTAGAAGGCGGCGAGATCGGTCTCGTCCATCTTCGCGAGAAGCTTCTCGACTGCACCGGCCAACATTTCGGGCGGCACGTTCCCGAAGGACATTGGCCGAACCATTTATCCCCGCCGGCAGGCAGCTCCTCGATGCGGCAGAAAATGTTGGTCTGATGATCCGCGTGAAGGTCCCGCTCGACCTCCATGCCGTCTCAACCGGCGGCTCGGGCGCCTTCGCGCTCGCAACGCCGCTGCGAATCCGCGACCTGCTCATTTTCGCCGTTCGCGAAGCGATCGGCTCGCGAGCGCCACACGATAAATTCTCGCGAAGCATGCATCGCACGCTCGCGGGGCTCGCCGCCGGCGATTTCATCGTCGACGTTAACGGCCGAGGCTTCTCCGACGCCGAGGCGGTGGTCGTCTGTGAGGGGACCGCCGACATTCGTTTCTTTTTGGCGTCGCGCCGGCGGCGAGCGCTTCATCGCAGATAGGCGCGCGACGCTCCGTCGCCGGCTCTTGCAGCGGATGATACTGTAATAGAAACGATTCTCGCAAGAAACGGAGCTCACAATCAAGTTTGCCGTCGCCCTGGTTGCCGTGCTATCGTCGGTGACCGGTCCGGCTTGCGCCGACGTGCAGTACGGCACGTCCGGCGAAGATCTCTATCGCATTCAATCGGCGGAGACGTCTTCGAAGGTGTCGTACGCGGGTACCGAGCGGTTGACCGTTCGCCGAGATGGCAAGACCTGGCGCTTCGAGGCGCGCGCGCGATACACGCGCGACGGCCCCGATGGGAAGGGTTCCGAAAACGCGCGTTTCGTTCAGATTCTGCGATCCGACGGAACGTTTGAAGATCGCGTTGACGACGACCCGGATTTTCTCACAATTCTGAACCAGCCATTCGCGGTTCGGCTTGACGCGCCGACGCTTCGCGATTTGCGAACGTTGCACGGTTCGGTTCCATTCTCGACGACGTCGCCGCTCGGTGCCGAAGCCATGCTCCACGGATTCCTCCGTCCCGCGACTGGTGGGCCGATCGGCGGCCGTCCGACGGTCGCGGTGCGCTTCGAAGCCGATGGCGAGATGACCGGACCGCTCCCGGGGTTCGCCGCAATGCTCGTCGCCGGGACGATGCGGATGGATGGAACCGCCTACTACGCCCTCGACGATGCGACGCTCTTAGGACTCAACGTCGCGCTCACGCTCGACGCTCGGCTGGCGCAGAGCCGGCCGTCGGTCTCGGTGCCGGTGCGGATCGTCTACCGCCGCACGATCAGAGCGACGAGCTCTAAAACGCTCCCACCAGCTCCACTTGCAAAGGATGCCGGAACGGTTGCTCCCGCAACTCCGTAAGGGGCGTAAAGGCGAGATGATTCTGATGGCAGTCGATGAGCATCTCGATGCCTCGCTTGACGCAACCGGTCTCCTCGACGTACTTCGTTAGCTTCTTCTTGAAGTACGCGCGCGGATCGCGCAGCACTTTCGCGTAGTACGGGTCCTGCGTGAGCCCGGTCGGATCGACGCCCTCTTTGGGAACGAGCCATACGAACCACGGATCTTCACCCTGCCGGTAACCGATCAGCACGAGCGGAATCGCTCGAGCCGAGTTGATGTCGGGCAGAAAGCTGCACATCGTGTATGCATCCAATGAGATTTCCGTGGGATCGATGACTTGCTGCATAGACCGCACCTTTCACGTCGTCAGCGTCGCGCAAAGAAAAACCGCTTGACTCCTTACGAGCGAAGCGGTCTTATGGTACTGCCGGGGCTCGGAAGCCCTCAACGAAAGCGGCATGGCGATGCTTTAGAACCCGCCATTTAAACCCCTTCCGCCATGTCGTCCTGAGCGTAGCGCCGTAGCGGTGTCATCCTGAGCGTAGCGCCGTAGGCGCGGAGTCGAAGGGCGAAGGGCGTCAGGAGTTTTTGGGGCGAGTGTGAAACCTCGGCCCTAGCAGTGGTGGTCCGGGGCACTGTATGAGCGCGCTCGCACCACTCCTTACGGGAGTACACGTGCCAACAGCCACGTCCGGGCGAACCGCGGTGACGCACCCCCCGGCCGATTCCACGCCGAGCGTGGCGAACTTCGAGCGGGTCGTCGACGATTACCAGCGCCGCCTCTACGGCTTTGCGCTCCGGATGACCGGGAATCGCGAAGACGCCGAGGAGATCGTCCAAGACGCCTTCGTGCGAGCCTATCGTGCGCTCGGAAAGATGTCGCCGGAGCAGCGGGCCGACCTGCGTCTTCAGCCCTGGCTCTACACGATCACGTTGAACGTGACGCGGAATCGCTTGCGGAGCAAGCGGCCCTCCAACGTCGCGCTCGACGCCCTCGCCGACCCCGACGCGATCCTCCGCGAGTCGCATGAGGGGCCACCCCAACCCGAGACGATCGTCGAGCAGAATACCGAGATCGCGCTCGTCGAGCGCGCCCTGTTGCAACTCCCGATGCATCTTCGTGCCGCGGCGACGCTGCGATTCATCGAAGGGCGCAGCCATCCAGAGATCGCTGAGATCCTCAATCAACCGATCGGTACGGTTAAGTCTCACGTCCATAGGGCCGTGCGCATTCTACGGCGCATTCTCGGTCCGCAAATCGGACGTTTTGCAACCGAAGGAGTCCCTTTACATGCGTTGTCGTGACGTCGAGGCGCTGTGGGACGAGCTCCGCGGCGAGTGCCAAGCCTCGCTGAAGGAGACCGTTCACAGCCATTTGCGAGCCTGCCCATCTTGTCAAGCGATGTACGAGCAGTACGAAGGCGTCGCATACTGCCTCTCCTGCTTGCCGCGCCCCGAGCCGTCGTGCGATTTGGCTAAGAAGGTCGTTCAGCATATCGCCGCGATCAAGGGCAAGGGCTATCCGCCGATCGTACTCGCGGCAGTGACGACGCCGGTCGGGCGGCTCTACGTCGGCTTCAAGTGCGACCGCATCGCGTACGTAAGCCTCGACACGGGCGCCCCGGCCGAAGAGATCGTCGCGCGCGCCGAACGCAGGCTTCATCGGCGCGTCGTGGAGGGTACGGCTCCGGGTTGGCTTATGCACGCGCTCGACCGTTTCTTCAACACCTGGAGCCTCGACGACGCGCTCGTCGACATCAGCGATTTGACGCCGTTCGAGCAAGCCGCGCTACGCGCGGCGGCGCGCATTCCGCCGGGCGAAGTACGTTCGTATGCATGGGTTGCAACGCAGATCGGCCGGCCCAAAGCCGCTCGCGCGGTTGGCCGCGTGATGGCCCGCAATCCGCTTCCGCTGCTCTTTCCATGCCATCGCGTCGTCGATTCATCCGGCGATCTTCACGATTATTATTACGGACTCGAAATGAAAGCTCGCCTTCTCCAGATGGAGGGCTACCGGGGCTAGACGCCAACCTTAGCGAACGTGGCGAGTTCGGACCCTAGAATCGCGGCGATTCCAGACGTGCACGGCCACGCAAAGGGCGAACACCGGCCGTACGGTGAGGAGCGTCCGATTGCGTATTCGGCCCGCATGCTGTTCCTATGGTTCTATCACGCGTGCCGGCGTGAGTCGCCCCGCTTCCTCATGGTCGCCGACCACGCGAACTATCTGACGTTCGAGGATCCCGGGGCGGTAAACACCGTGCGCCGCGCGTTGAAACTCGCGCAGGCCGGAGACCTCCTCGGCGCCGCTGAGACCGCCGGCGTAGACATCGCGCATGCGGCGATCGTTTCCGAGGGGCTGCGGCGCGGGATGCGCTTTTCAATCGGCGCCGAGATCGACAACGATCCGCGGGCACGCCCCGACGCGCAGAATATCGTCGAGGCGATGCGGCCCGATGGGATCATCCGCTCCGTGCACTTCGTCCCGATCCAGCACCCCGAGAAGGGGGCCGATTGGCTCTGGCCGTTCGACAATGAGGAGTTCGGCGGGCTCTTCGAGGTCGTCGGTGCCGATAGGCTTTGGGAGCTCTACATCGCCCGGCTGCTCGACGATCTCGAAAAACTGCCGGCACACGTCGTCGGGAACTTCTACGCTCCGGCCATCTTTGGACGCTGGCCAGCACAGAAGAAGCTCGAAGAGTACGAGGACCGGATGCTCGACGTGGCTCACCGTCGCGGCTTGGCGATCGAGCTGAACACGCGCTTTCTCTATCGCGACCATCCGGAGGATCGCAGGAAAAAATATCTCGAGGCGAATGCGCGCCTCGTGCGCAAAGCGAGGGCGCGCGGCGTCGGCATCGCGGTCGGCTCCGACGCGCACAGTCCGAAGGACCAGGGCAACGCGTTCGACGTCGTTCTCAAACTGCTCGACGATGCAAAGATCAACGAGGTTGTCTTTCCGGTCGGGGGGCGGCTCGCTCGCGTCGCCTTGCGCGCCACGCGCGAACATCTCGAAGCGCAGGCGCAAGCGCACCGCCAGCCGAGCGCGCCCGGGAGCAGCATTACGGGATACAGCCGCGCCGAGCTGGGACTTCCCGAAGAGGCCGAAGCGGCGCGCGCCGGTGGACGTTCGGCACGCGAAGTCGGCCCAAAGAAGCGCGTCGGCGATTCGTCGCGCGCCACGAAGCGGCCCGCGCCAACGCCGCCCACCGCGAGCACGTCGCGGCGAAGCGCCGATTCGTCCTCCTCGGCTTCGAAAGCAAAGGCGGCGCGCATCGGTAAGCCGGCCGCCCCGAAGAAACAAAAGCAATCGGCGAAGCCGGCGCCCAAACGCCCCGTGGCTGCGAAGAAGGCGTCGCCGCGCCGCGAGCCGCTCCCCAAGAAAAAACCAACCGTCAAAAAGCCGCCGCCGAAGAAGCTCGCCGCCAAAAAACCCGCACCGAAGAAAGCCGTCGCCAAGAAACCGGTAGCCGCGGCGAAGCCGGCGGCAAAGAAAGCGGCCGCAAAGAAACCGCCTTCGCGCAAGGCTCCGGCGCCGATTCGGCCTAAAGCCGGGTACGCAAAGAAGAGCGTCAAAAAGAAGAAACCCGCGGCGAAGCGCCGCTAGCAACCATTTTTCTATAGGGGACAAAGGCATTGGCGGACATCGAGCGCCTCCGGAATATCGCTTTCGTCGGACCGCACCATGCGGGCAAGACGACCCTCGTCGAGGCGATCCTCGCTCATACCGGAGCGATCGGACGGCGCGGCTCGATCGCCGACGGCACGACCGTGACGGACCACGAACCCGAAGATACCGGCCACCTGCAATCGACCACCGTCGGTCTCGCGCATACCGCCGACGACGGGATCGACATCACGATCATCGATGCCCCCGGCTTCGTCGATTTCTTCGAAGAGACGAAGCAAGCCCTGGCCGGCGTCGACGCCGCGGTCGTCGTGGTCGAGGCCGACCCGGGTCGCATCGTGCAGACGCACGCGATTATCGATCATCTCGAGTCGACGCACATGCCGCACATCTTCGTGATTAACAAGATGGACCGGCCCGGCGCCGATTTCGCCGCCACGCTGGCGGCATTGCAGAGCGCCTACGGCCGGCACGTCGTCGCCGAACAAATACCGCTCGGAAACGCCGAGCAATTCAGCGGTTACGTCGACCTCGCGCAAATGACGGCCTATCGCTTCGGAACGGATTCGGCGGGTGAAAAGCAGGAAGCCATTCCGGCCGAAGCCGCCGAGGACGCGCAACGTTTGCACCTCGAGCTGCTGGAAGCGATGGCTGACTTCGACGATCATCTCATGGAGGAACTGCTCGAGGGCGTCGAGCCTCCGATCGAAGAGATCGAACGGGATCTCTGCAACGAGTGTTCGCACGATCAGGTCGTGCCCGTCTTGGTCGCGGCGGGCGGTTTGGGTGCGGGCGTCGTCGCCCTCGTACGAGCGATCGAGAAGTGGTTCCCTTCGCCGGCGCAGGCGCCGCACACCGATGCCGAGGGACGCCCGATCGAACCGAATCCGAGCGGACCGGTCATCGCCCGCGTGATCAAGACCGCGATCCATCCGCAGAGCGGTAAACTCTCGATCGCGCGCGTGCTTTCGGGAACGATCAAGCCCGACGCCACGCTCACGAATATCACGAAACGCGACGAGAAGGCCCGCCTCGGCGGACTCTACCGTCTTCAAGGTAAGAAGCAAGAGCCGATTCCCGAGGCCGGTCCAGGAACGATCGTCGCACTCGCGCGTCTCGATACGGTTGCGACCGGCGATACGCTGACCTCGAACGGGCACAAAGTGCTCCTGCCGCGTGTCCCGGTTGCGGATCCCGTCTTCGCGGTCGCCATCAAGCCGAAGGAGCGCATCGACGAGGCGAAGATCTCGCAGATGCTCGCTCGCATCGTCGACGAAGATCCCGCGTTGCGGCTCGATCGTGCCGACGTCACGCACGAGCTCCTCCTGTTAGGCAGGGGCGAGCAACACGTCGCGATCGCGGTCGAACGCCTAGCGCGCAAGTACAAGGTCGAAGTCGAGACGGCCGCGCCGACGATTCCGTATCTAGAGACGATCACGGGCGGCACCGAAATTCACTCCCGCTACAAACATCAGACCGGGGGCCACGGCCAGTTCGGCGACGTCTGGCTCCGATTCGAGCCGCGCGAGCGCGGTGCCGGCGTCACGTTCGAGGAGAAGATCGTCGGCGGCGTGGTCCCGCGTCAATTTATTCCAGCGGTCGAGAAGGGCGTACGCGAAGCGTTGCTTCACGGCTCGAGCGGATATCCCGTTACCGATCTTCACGTGACGCTCTTCGACGGCCAGTACCACGACGTCGACTCGAGCGAGATGTCGTTCAAGACCGCCGCCGGCATGGGCGTGCGCGAGGCGCTTCCAAAGTGCAACCCGGTCGTGCTCGAACCGATTGCCTACGTAACGGTCACGGTTCCCACCACGTACACCTCGACGGTCATTCAGCAGCTCACCGGCAAGCGGGGTCAGATTCTTGGCATGAATCCGGCGGAAAAGAGCGGCCACGACGTCGTCGAGGCATACGTTCCCGCGGTCGAGCTCGCGCGCTACATCACCGAACTTCGCACCGCAACGCAAGGGCTCGGCACCTACGGGTGGCGCCACGAACGTTACGACCCACTGCCCGGCGGCCGGGTCGCCCCGAAAGCGGCGGTGTGATTCGCCCGCTCCTGTTGCGCAGTGCCCGCACCGGAGCGGTCCTCGCGTTGGTGGCGCTCGCTGCGTGTTCGAGGATTTCGAACGAGGCGGCGGGCGGTCAGCGCCATTCGTGGACGCAGCCCGGTGTTTTGCGTGTTGCGATTCAAAACGACGTAAAGAGCCTCAATCCGCTCCTCAACTCGAACACGACCGATGGATTCATCGCGTTCCTGATGTTCGAACCGCTGCTCTCCGCCGATCCGAAGGGCGATCCGGTTCCGATGCTCGCGACGAGCGTTCCGACTCCCGAGAACGGCGGCGTTAGTCGCGATGGATTGACCGTTACCTATCACCTTCGGAAGAACGCCAAGTGGACCGACGGCGTACCGGTCACCGCCGGTGACGTGAAGTGGTCGTGGGCGGCGATCATGAACCCGCGCAACAACATCGTGTCGCGGCACGGATACGACTACGTAAAGTACGTCGAGACGCCCAACGAGCACACCGTCGTCGTTCATCTCAAACAAAGGTTCTCGCCCTTCGTCAACACCTTCTTCGCGATGAGCGACCAGCCGATGCCGGTCGCACCGGAGCACGTGCTCTCTAGGTACCCCGACTTCAACCAGGTCGCGTTCGACGAAGCTCCGACCGTTTCGGACGGTCCGTTCCGATTCGGGGAGTGGGCACGAAACGACCACATTACCCTGCTCCGCAACGACCGCTTCTTCATGGGCAGGCCGCACTTGAGCCGGATCGAGATCAAGATGATCCCCGACGAGAACACGACGATCAATCTCCTCAAAACGCACGCGATCGACTTCATGTTCCAGGCCTCGCCCGAGACCTATCCGGCCTTGAAATCGGTTCCGGATCTGAATCTCGTCTTCGTCAACGTCAACGGCTACGAACGCGTGCAGCTCAACAACTCGCACCCCGTCCTCGCCGACCCGCGCGTGCGGCTCGCAATTGCCCATGCCATCGATAAGCGGCGCCTCGTCGACACGCTGACCTTCGGCCAGATGACCGAAGCGACTGAAGATATTCCGGATTGGATGTGGGCATTCAACCCCACGGTTCACAGCTATCCCCACGACACAGCGATGGCTCGCGAACTGCTGCGCGAGGCGGGATGGCGCCTCGGTCCCGACGGCATCATGCGCAAGAACGGAGTGGCGCTCGATCTGGTACTGGTAACGAACAACTCCAACGCGACGCGGCGTCAAGCGGCCTTGGAGCTCCAAGAGATGCTGCGCGAAGCCGGTATTGGCGTGGAGATCAAGTACTATCCGGGCGACGTTATGTTCGCCCCCGCTGGAATGGGCGGCATTCTTCAACTCGGGAAGTTCGATCTAGCGCTCAACGGATGGTACGCCGGCATCGATCCGGACGACAGCTCTCAGTACACGTGCCAGAACGTTCCGCCCGGCGGGTATAACTACTCGCGCTTCTGCAACCCCGAAATGGAGCAGGCCCAGAACGCCGCGCTTACCCATTACTCGCGTGGCGAACGCGTGGCCGCGTACTTCCAGGTGCAGCGAATTCTGGCGCACGAGAACCCGGAGGTCTTCTTCTGGTGGCGGCGGCAGATGGAACCGATCAGCATCGACTTCCGGGGCTTCGATCCGAACCCGGTCGTAGAATCGTGGAACGCGTGGCAATGGAGCATCTAGGCCTTTCAGAGCTCACCTGGCTTCGCAAGATCATCGCGGAGCGCGCGCTCACGCGGGGCGACTACGTCCTGGCGGGCGGAGCACGCAGCGATTACTACATCGACAAGTTTCGGCTCTTCTCCGATCCCCACGTGCTCCGCCGCATCGCGCGGCTCTTTGCACCCGTCATCGCCGCGCTCAACCCCGACATCGTCGGCGGCACGGAGCTGGGTGGCGTCGTCGTCGCAACGGCGGTCGCCCAAATGTCGAGCCTTCCGATGCTCGCGGTGCGCAAGAAGCCGAAGGCGTACGGGGCGTTTGCAAACGATTACGTCGAGGGCCCCTATGGAGCAGGTCAGCACGTCTTGCTGCTCGAGGACGTCGTCACCAACGGCCGCGAGCTGCTGCTGGCGGCGTCACGTTTGCGCGAGCTCGGCTTGCACGTGACGCCGTATGCCGTAATCAGCCGCGGGCTCGCGCCGGTGCGCGCCTTGATTCAGTTCTCGCTGCCCTCCGACAACCCGAGGACCGAGAACTAAACGGCGATCGTCAGCCCGTCTTCGGCCGCTTCGACCGGCCCGTCAAAACGTGCCTTCGCCGCATCGACGAGCTGCGCCGCGGCGTAGGCGGCAGGGTAGTGCGTCAGCATCAAACGCCCGGCCCGAGCCTGCGCCGCCATCTCACCCGCTTCCGCTGCCGAGCAGTGGCCCCGCTCGCCCTTCTCAACGGCCAGCCCAAGAGCCGTTTCACAGAGAAAGAGCCGGGTCTCGCGCGCCAGTTCCACCACCGTTTCACACGGCGCCGTATCGGCCGAGTAAGTAACGCTCGCGTCGCCGGATTCCGCGCGAATCGCGTAGGCTTCGATGAAATGCTGAGTTCGCGCAAAGTGCAGGCGCAAGTCTTTGACGACGAGCGGCTTCGCCGGATCGTATTCGCGGACCGTGAATACGCTGTCGAAGAAATCTTCGTACTCGTCGGCCGAGGCAGCCCGGCGGAGCGCTTCGAGCGCCGTTCCTCCGCCCGGCGGGAGCCACAGGGGCAAGCGACGATCGAGCCGCACCTGCCCGTACTTCAGCGTATAGTAGGCCGGTACCACGTCGAAGTAGTGATCGGCGTGCATGTGCGAGACGACGATCGCATCGAGGCGCGCGTAATCGATGGCAAGCTGGAGTTTCGAAAACGCGCCGACGCCGAGATCGAGCACGACCGACGCCTCGTCCGTACGCACCAAGTACGAACTGCAAGCCCCGCCTGGCCGTGGCAGCGCGGGGCTCGATCCGATCACGTGCAGCCTCAAGGGAGCGACGCGAGCACGTCTTCCGCATGCTCGTTCACGTTAACCTTTGGCCAAACTTTTAGGATGCGGCCCTCCTCGTCGATGAGAAACGTCGAGCGCGCGTTGACATCGAGTGCCTTGTAGAGCTTCGATTCCGTATCGGCGAGCAGCGTAAACGGGATCGAGTACTTCTGCTTGAATCGCTGATGCGATTCGACCGAGTCGCGGCTTACGCCGACGATGCGCGCGTTCTTCTCTTCGAAGCGGTTGTAGATATCGCGAAACTGCGAAGCTTCGCTGGTACAGCCGGGCGTGTCGTCCTTCGGGTAAAAGTAGAGAACGAGCGGACCGCCGAGCAGGTCCGTCGTCGTTACGGAGTCTCCTCGATCGTCGAGCAGCGTTACCGCCGGGAGTCTATCGCCTTCGCCAAGCATTCTTCGGCCTTTCTAGAAACGTAGGGTGTAGTGTCTTCAACACACCCATTGGCGCAACGCCTTATCGAACGCCTGCAGTCGCGTCCCACAAGCCGAGTTCTCGACTTTGCGACCGGCACCGGCCGCAATGCCGAAGCGCTTCGCCTCGGCGGTTTAGCGGTGGTGGCGATCTCCGACGCCGGCGCGGGCTCCGAGGATCCGTTTGCAGGGCACTCTGGTCGATTCGACGGCGTTCTCTCGACCCACGGTTTCCTCCACGGGACGGCATCGAGCGTCGCCGCGCGCGTGCGGATGGTCGCGCGGCGTATCGAACGCGGCGGTTGGCTCTTTGCAACGTTCGGATCGACGCGGGACGCACGCTTCGGCCGCGGAGAACGGATCGACGACTCGACCTTCGCGCCGGTCGAGGGTGACGAGCGGGGCGTCGCGCACGCATTTTTTGACCGTGCAGACGTGCTCGCGCTGCTCGAGCCGGCGTTCGAAGTGGAATCGATCGAGGAACGCGTGGTCGACGCCGTCGTGGGAGCGTGGGCGCATCCGCAACGTCCGCTCGAAGGCGCCGCGCATTGGTTTGCGGTCGCGCGGAAACGATGACACGCGCAACGCTCGCCGCCGCTCTAGCGGCGTTCGTCGTTGCGGGCTGTACGCACGCAGGTAGCCGGCACACCTCCGGCTCGACGCTCGTCTTCAGCGGCCTCGCCGGCGAGCCCGATTCCCTCAATCCCATGCTTTCGAACGAAGCCGACGAGTTGAACTTCAGCCATCTCTATATGTCGTATCTCATCGAGAACGACGATCGCGGCCACGCCGTTGCAGAGATCGCTTCGCAGGTGCCGAGCCTCGAAAACGGCGGGATTTCGAGCGACGAGCGCACCGTAACCTACCGCCTTCGCCGCAACGTTCGCTGGCAAGATGGGCAGCCGCTGACCGCCCGTGACGTCCTCTTCTCATATCGTGCAGTCACCGATCCGCGCAACAACGTTCCCACGCGCGTCGGATACGAGGAGGTGCGGCAGATTCGCGCGCCCGATCCGTACACCGTCGTCGTCCGCTTGCGCCGGCGGTTTTCGCCCTTCGTGCAGTACTTCTTCGGACCGCAAGGCGTCGGCGCAATCATGCCCGCGCATCTCCTGAGCGGTATCGCCGACCTCAACCACGCGGCGTACGACGAACGCCCACTGGGATCCGGCCCGTTTCGCGTGCTGAGTTGGCGGCGCGGCGAGAGCATCACGCTGCAAGCCAACCCCCTCTACTGGCGCGGCAAGCCGCGAATCGATCGGCTCGTCTATCGCATCATTGCCGACCCCAATACGCGGCTCGAAGTGCTGCGCACGGGCGAAGCCGATGCATACTTCGACGTAGACCCCCAGCTCTTGCCGCAGTTGCGAACGATTGCGAACGTTCGCATCGCCTTTACGCCGGTGAACGACCTGCATGTGCTCCGCTTCAATCTGCGCGATCCGGCGCTGCAAGACGTCAACGTGCGGGCAGCGATTGCGATGGCAATCGACCGGCGGAGGCTCATCGCGGCGGCAACTCACGGCAGCGGCATCATCGTCGATGCCGACCAGCCGAGCAACGGTTGGGCCTACGATGCCGCGACGCCGGCGATTCCCTACGATCCCGCGGGCGCCCGCAGGTTGCTGCACGGCCGTTCGCTCGACCTCACCCTTGCGATTGCGCCGCAAATTATCAACGGCTCGCAACTCGTAGCGGCAATTCTACAGGAGAATCTGCAGCGAGTCGGTGTGCGCGTGACCGTCAAGCAATATCCGAGCGGGATGTTCTACGCGACGCCGGCGTTAGGCGGCGTACTCGCCGGCGGCCGTTTCCAGCTCGCCTACGATGCCTGGTGGGTACTCGGCAACGATCCGGACGACTCGTGGAACTTCGGCTGCGCGCAGCTCCCGCCCGTGGGGCTGAACTACTCGATGTGGTGCGACGTGCGTGCCGATTCGGCGATGCGCGATGCGATGAACACGGTCGGCCGCTACCCGCGGCGAGCCGACTACGCCGTCGTCCAGCACGCGATCGCCACGCAGCTCCCGGTCTTCACGTTATGGCAGGTGCAAATCCCAAATGCATACCGCTCGTACGTCCACGGAATCGCGCCGTCACCTGCGGGTTCAACCTTTTGGAACGCCTGGAGCTGGACGATCGGTCCCTGAAAAGCGTAGCGCCTCAGAGCCGCTCGTCGAGATCAAGTCGTGCAAGGGGCTCGACGCCGCCGCATAGAGCCGCTTCTCCATGCGCCCCGCCAGATGCGCTTCTCTTCCGGCAATGACCGCATGCTTCATCGCGTCGGCCATGAGGACCGGATCGCGTGCCCGCGCGATGCCCGTATTCATCAGCAGCGCGTCGACCCCGAGCTCCATCGCGATCGCGGCGTCCGAGGCGGTGCCGACGCCGGCATCGACGATGACCGGAACGCCGGCGCGCTCCTTGATGATGCGAATCGAGTATGGATTGCAGACGCCCAGCCCGCTGCCGATCGGCGCGGCCAGAGGCATCACCGCCGCGCAGCCAAGCTCCTCGAGCTGACGGCACGCAATGGGATCGTCTCCGATGTACGGCAATACGGTGAAGCCCTCGCCGATCAGCTGCTCGGCGGCGACGAGCGTCTCGCGCGTGTCGGGATGAAGCGTCTCAGTGTCGCCAATCACCTCGAGCTTGATGAGATCGGTTTCGAGCAGTTCGCGGGCGAGCTGCGCTGTCAACACCGCCTCTTTCGCGTTGTAGCATCCGGCCGTGTTCGGAAGAATCGTGTACCGCTCGCGATCGATGTAATCGAGGAGCGTTTTGCCGTCGGCGTTGTCGAGATTGATGCGGCGGATCGCGACGGTCACCATCGCCGTCCCGCTCGCGGCGTGCGCATCGCGCATGACCTCCGGCGATGGATACTTTCCGGTCCCAAGGATCAATCGCGATCCGAACTCGTGCGCACCGATTCTCAAGCGGTCGCCGGTCATGCGTCGATTACCCTCCCGCGACCGCTTCGATGATCTCGAGCCGGTCGCCATCGCGGACGCGCTGCCGATCGTATTCGGCTCGGCGAACGACCCGATCGTTGCGCGCTACGGCTATGCCGTTTCGCTCCGATCCGAGCAATTCGAGCAAAGCGCCGATCGTCAGCTCCTCGGGGAGATCGCGCAGATGTCCGTTGACGGTTGCCTTCACGCGTGTGTCATTCGTTCCGGCCGCGCCGCTTCCGTGCCGGCACGAGCGATAGAAAAGGGTTCCAACGCGGTAGTTGCGCCGGTTTCGATCGCATCGGCGATCAACCGCGCGGTCGCCGGAGCCAGAAGGATGCCGTTGCGATAGTGACCCGTCGCCAGATAGAAGCCCTCGATCGGCGTCGCCCCGAGATAGGGGAGCCCGTCCGGAGTTCCCGGGCGCAAGCCGGCCCAGCTCTCGGTAACCGAGAATCCCGCGAACGCGGGCGCGGCGGCAAGCGCACCGTGAAGCAGTTCGTGGAGGCCGCGCGTGGTGACGCGCTCGTCGAAGCCGGCCGATTCGACCGTCGCACCGACGAGCAGGCGGCCGTCCTCGCGCGGAACCAGATAGACTCCGGGGACCCAGGTGGCGCGCCGCACGAATCCGGCCGGAACGGCAAGGGCGATCATCTCTCCCTTGATCGGTTCCACGCGCGGTATGCACGATGGCGGGAGGCCCCCGAGCTGCGACGCCCACGCGCCGCACGCGTTGACGACCGCTCGTGCGGGGACGAATCCTCGGTCGGTGCGCACGCCGAGAACGCGCCGCGGATCCGACTCGACCG
Source organism: Candidatus Cybelea sp. (assembly GCA_036732685.1). GTDB lineage: Bacteria > Vulcanimicrobiota > Vulcanimicrobiia > Vulcanimicrobiales > Vulcanimicrobiaceae > Cybelea. The sequence continues at coordinate 101,372 of DAINBY010000009.1, forward strand.
CAATGGCCGCCGACTCTTCGATCCGAGCGCCGCGCTCGCCGCAGGCCGCAGCAAGCGCCCGTCCGAGACGGCGGTTGTCGACGTATCCCTCCACCTTGTTCAGGAGTCCGCCGCGCACCCCGCCGCTCAGCCAGGGCTCGGCGGCTAGCGCGCCGGCCCGATCGAACATCTCACAATCCACGCCGAGCGCGCGCAGAGCCCCAGCCTGCCGCTGGAGCACCTTATCGCCGGCCTCGTCGAATGCGGCGTAAAAGACGCCATCGAGTCGAAGGTGCGCGTCGAGCCCGCTCGCCGCGAGAACGCGCCGCACGAATGCCGGATACTCGGTGAGTGAAGACGTGCAGAGCGCGAGCAACGCTTGGTCGGTGATACGCTCCGTATATGGCGCCAGCAATCCCGCGCCGGCCCAGGAGGCCGCACGCGCCGGCTCGCCACGATCGTAGACTCGAACGCTCGCGCCGCGCTCCGCCAGCTCGAACGCGATCGAAAGGCCGATAAGACCCGCACCGACGACGACGACGTCTCCTCCCGCTCCCATCGAAGCATCGCTTTGACGGCGCGCCGGCGAGTCCGGCCTTGGCGCGGCTACATGCCTAGGTAGACCGGACCTTCGCCCCCTTGCGGCGGGACCCAGGTGATGATCTGATACGGATCGGCGATGTCGCAGGTCTTGCAATGCACGCAGTTGGTGAAATTGATCTGCAGATGCCCGGTGAACTCTTCGCCGGCGGCTTCGAACATCGGCTCGTAGACGGCCGCCGGACAGAAGTGGCGGCACGGATTTCCGTACTCGCGCGTGCAGCGGTCACGGCAGATGTTCGTGTCGGAGACGATGAGATGGCAGGGCTGATTCTCCTCATGTATGGTGCCGCTGCTGTACACGTCGGTGAGCTTATCGAAGGTTAGCACGCTATCGATTGCCGCACGCGGCGTCTCGGGCGGATCGAAGCCCATCTTCGCCATGCGCGCGTAGCCGGGTTCGCCCGCGAGCTTCTCAATGAAGCCAAAGCCGGCGCCGCCGGTGATCGTCGAAAGCCCGGCGTTGATCAATCCGGGGATCAATCCGTTATGGAACCCTTGGTGGAAGTTGCGGGCCGTGCGAAGCTCGGCATGCGCCCACGACTCTTTGAAGCGGCGCTCGAACGCGGCGAGCGTCGCGCTGTCGCAGCGGTCGCCCTGCAGCGCCTCCCAGATCGTCTCCGCGGCCAGCATCCCCGACTTCATCCCGAGATGAATGCCCTTGAGGCGCATGCCGTTCAAGAAGCCGGCGGAGTCGCCGATGACGAGCAGACCGTCGGCATACGCGCGAGGCATCGCGAAGAGTCCGCCTTCGGGAATGGCTTTCGCACCGTAGCGAATCATCTTCCCGCCTTCGAGCATCTCAGCGATCGCCGGATGCGTCTTCATGCGTTGAAGCTCGTTGTGGGGATCGGTCGTTGGGTTCTGATAGTCCAGACCCGTCACCATGCCGATATCGAGGATGTTCTCCGCCATTCCGTAGATGAATCCGCCGCCGAAGGTTTGCGCGGGGAGCGGGTAGCCGAGCGTGTGAATCACCGAACCGGCTTTGAACCGGTCGTCCGGCATCTGCCAGAGCTCTTTTACGCCGGCGGCATACACCTGCGGTTCGCGCCCCTCGTACAGATTGAGACGCGCCGCCGCCTGCTTTGTCAGCGTGCCGCGCGGCCCTTCGCCGAGCACGACGATTTTCGCGATGATGTCGGAGCCCGGCTCGTAGTTCGACTTTGGCTCTCCGTTATGATCGCGACCCTTGTCGCCGGTGCGCACGCCGATGACCCGATTCTCGTGCCAGAGAAGCTCTTGTCCGGGAAACGCGGGAAAGACTTGCGCGGCGTGCTCCTCGGCGACGTCGGCGAGCCACTTGCAGAGCTTCTGCAGCGACGTCACGTACTTGCCGTGATTTTGCAGCGGCGGCGGCGTAAAGGGTGCTTTGATCTTGCCGCGCGAGGTAAGAAACCAAAGCTGGTCGCTCGTCACCGGCGATTCTACCGGTGCGCTCTCGCGCCAGTTCGGAAGCAACTCGTCGAGCGCCCGCGGATCCATTACCGCGCCGGAGATGCCGTGATGGCCGACCTCGCCGCCCTTCTCGATCACCAGCACCTCGAGCGCCCGGCCGGCGGCCCGCGCGAGCTGACCGAGGCGAATCGCGCCGGCGAGGCTCGCCGGTCCCGCGCCGACGAAGAGGACGTCGACTTCGAGGCGATCGCGTTGCGGCATCTGCGGCTAGTTACACGCCGCCGAATCGGACTCCTCAAGGAGCGCCGCAGTCGCCGCCGCAAGGTACCGCGCATGCAGCACCCAGTGCGTCGCAGCTTCGGCAGCGATAACAACGCGCCAATCGCCCCCGAGATCCTCGAAGCGATCGCGAATGCCAACACCGGCGACGCCGTCGGCTACGGCGAGGACGAATGGACGGCGCGCGCGGTCGCACGCTTCAAGGAACACTTCGGCGCTCGAACGGAGGTCTATTTCACCTTCAACGGCACCGGCGCGAACGTCGCGGCCTTGAGCTCGGTTCTGCGCCCCTGGGAGGCCGTGCTCGTGCCGGCGAGCGCCCATCTTCACACCGACGAATGCGGAGCCTTCGAGCGTTTCAGCGGCTCGAAGGTGATCCCGATAGCAACTGCCGACGGAAAAATGCGCCCGGACGATCTCGAGCCGTACCTGCACGCAGGACACGACGTCCATTTCCCGCAGCCTCGCGCGATTTCGATCTCTCAAGCGACCGAGTTCGGCGGACTCTACGAGATCGGAGAGCTGCGCGCGCTCTGTGCGTTCGCGCACGAGCGCGATCTGATCGTTCACGTCGACGGCGCCCGGATCGCCAACGCCGCGGTCGCGCTCGGCGCGACGCTGCGCGGGACGAGCGTCGACCTCGGGGCCGATATCCTCAGCTTCGGCGGCACGAAGAATGGGCTGATGCTCGGCGAGGCGATCTGTTTCTTCAATCCGGATCTTCACGCCGGCGCGGCGCCCTTCGTCCGGAAACAATCGATGCAGCTCGGCTCGAAGATGCGTTATCTCGCCGCGCAGCTCGGCGCCCTGCTCACCGGCGATCGCTGGTCGCACTATGCGTCACACGCAAACGCCATGGCGGCGCGTCTGCACGAGCGCGTTCGAGCGATTCCGGGCGTTCGAGTCACCCGGCCGGTTCGCTGCAACGCCGTCTTCGCGACGCTCGAGCGCGACGCGATCGAGCGGATCCGACGCGAGTTCTTCTTCTACACCTTCGACGAGCGGCTGCCCGAAGTGCGCTGGATGACGCACTGGGCGACCACGCCCGAGGAGGTCGATGAGTTCACTGCCTGCATCGCAAGGGCGGTCAGCGGTCCGGCAGGGAAGACTCCAAGCGAGGCCTAGGATGCCTCGATTGGGGAGCTCGCTCGAGCGAGAGAGGAGTTACTATGAAATCGGTTGTTGCGGAAGCCGTCGGCGACGCGCGTAAGCACTGGGTCTGGTATCTCGCCCTTGGCGTCGTGCTGATGCTGGTCGGTCTCTACTGCATCTGGGCCGAGGGCCTGGCGACGGCGGCCTCGGTCATCGTGTTGGGCGCGATTCTGTTCGTTGCCGGCATCTCGCAGATCATCGGCGCCTTCATGACGCGGGGAGCCGGGCATATCATCCTGATGCTGCTCATCGGCGTTCTCGACATCATCGTCGGCTTGATGCTGATGGAGCACCCAGCGCTGGGCGCTCTGACGATCACGCTCTTCGTTGCCGCGCTTTTGGTCTTCGGCGGAATCTTTCGCTTCGTTTCGGCCCTGTGGCTGCAGATGCCGCAGTACGGGTGGATCGCGATCAGCGGCGTGATCAGCGTTATCTTGGGCATCCTGCTTTGGGCGCAATGGCCGATCTCCGCTTTCTGGTTCATCGGCTTTGCCGTCGGCCTGAGCTTCTTCTTCGAAGGGATCGCGTTCACGTCGCTCGCCTTCAGGTTACGCTCCGTCTAAAGCGCTTTAGTCTAAGCGGTCCAGTCGAGCATCGCTTCCCAATCGGGTTTCGGGAAGCGCTGCTTCGACTTGATCGCTTCGACGTACTTGCGCTTTCCGGCACGGTTGCCTTTGCCGAGCATGAGGCCGCCGACGAGGCGCTCCTCCCAAAAGAAGAGCGCGCGATACCACTTCTTCTCGCGGTCGATTTTGCGCGCGATCTCGAGATCCAGGCGTAAATCGGTCCCGAGCCCGAACTGGGTGATCGTCTGCCCCTTGAAGAGCAGCGACGAGTACTCCGGAACGTCGTGATACTTCTCGCTGCCGCCCATCATATTGAGCGCCACGACCTTGCCGTGCGCGCCGGCGTTATTCCACGTACCCATGCGGTAGCGAATCTCGAGGATCGGATCGTAGAAATCGGCGACGTCGCCGGCCGCGAAGATGCCCTTCACGTTCGTCTCGAGGTGGTCGTCGCAGAGAATTCCGTTCTTGCTCGTCGCGATTCCCGAGCCTTCGCATAACTCGGTGTTCATCGCGAGGCCGAAGCCGTAGGCATAACACTCCGCCGCAATCTCGCCCGCATTTGTGCGCACTTTCGTTATCGCGCCGTTCGAACGGACGAACTCGTCGACTTCCTCGCCATAATGCATGTGTACGCCGTCGGCCGCCGCCGCTTCGTGCAACAGCGCGCCGGCCTCCTCGTCGATGATGCGGTGCAGACCGCGAGGCCCGCGCATGATCCAGTGTGTCTCGAGCCCGCGCGACGCGAACGCTTCGGCAAGCTCGTACGCGATGAAGGAGCCTCCGATCGCGACCGCCGTCTTGCTGCGGTCGATCTGTTCGGAGATCGCACGCGTATCGTCGAGGTATTGAAACGGGAAGAGATTTGCGGCTCCTTCCGAGCCCGGCTTTCCGGTCGGATTCGGCCGGCCGCCGGTTGCGATGAGGAGCGCATCGTACGGATACGACGTGCCGCCGGCCTCGACGATCCGCTCCTGCGGAATGATTCGATCGACTCGCGTTCGTAAGTGCAGCTCGATTCGATGCTGCTCGTGCCACTCGAGATTGCGAATCATCACCTTCGCTTCGGGGATCTGCCTTCGCAGCATCGGCGGAAGCGAGATGCGGTTATAGAGCGTATACGGCTCGTCGCCGAAGAGCGCGATCTCGCACGCGGGATCGTGCTTGCGAAGCTGTTCCGCGGCGGTGGTTCCGGCAAAGCCGTTTCCGATAATGACGTAGCGGCGAACGCCGGCGCCGACCGCGCTATCCATGCAATCCCAACCCCACCATCATTTCGTAGCCGATCTCGAGCGCGCGCTCGTCGATGTCGAAGCGCGCGCTATGATGCGGCTCTTGGGCGTGCGGACCCCGCGCTCCAACCAGAAAGTACGCGCCCGGACGTTGCTGCTGCATGAATGCCATATCTTCCGACCACATTACCAGCGGGTGCGGATCGACGAGATTTGCCGGTCCGACCACGTCGCGCGCGACTTCTCGAACCACGTCGTTCATGGCGGTATCGTTGACCGTCGGCGGGTAGACCCAATGGTAGGCGAACTTGCCCTCGAGACGCATCGCGCCGCAGAGGCCGCCCAGCAGGCGTTCGATGCGCTCGGAGAGCTCCGTGCGGACCTCGTCGTCGAAGGCTCGTACCGTTCCCTGGAGCGTTGCACGTTCGGGGATCACGTTGAACGTCGTGCCGGCGTGAAACGAGCCGACCGTCACGACGACCGGCTGCGCCGGCGCGACCTCGCGGCTCGCGATAGTCTGCAGCAGCGAGACGAGTTCGGCCGCGCCCACGATCGGATCGACGGCCTTCTCCGGCATCGCGCCGTGGCCGCCCTTGCCGATCACCTCGATGTCGAAGCGATCCGACGACGAAAAGAAGGCGCCGTCACGGACGCCGATTTTCCCCGCCTCGAGCCCGCTGTAAAGATGGAGCGCGAAGGTTCGATCGACGTGCGGGTTCTCAAGCGCGCCATCCTCGATCATGAGTCTGTTGCCGGAGTATCCCTCTTCACCGGGCTGAAAGCAGAAAACGAGCGTGCCCGCAACCTCCGCGCGGCGCCGGTGAAGCTCGCGCGCCGCCGCGAGCAGAATCGCCATATGTCCGTCGTGTCCGCAAGCGTGCATGATGCCCTCGTTGCGCGAGCGATACGGCACATCGTTGACCTCCTCGACGGGCAGTGCGTCCATATCGGCGCGCAGCAGCGTGACGGGCCCGCTTTTGGCTCCGCGCAGCGTCGCCAGAATGCCGGTCCTGCCGAGCCCCGTGCGGAGCTCGTCAAAACCGAAGCCGCGCAACTCCCGCTCGATGAACGCCGCCGTCTCACGTTCTTCGAGCGAGAGCTCCGGGTGCGCGTGAAAATGGCGACGATAACGAACGAGCTCCCCGGATCGAGCATCGAGGTTATTTATTGTCAAAGTCGATCGGCTTGAACCACAGTTTGCCGTCCTTGTAGTCGAAGATCAAGTTGAAGTTGCTGAGCGTATCGCGCCCGATCAAGCCATCGTAGTCCCGCTCCTGTGCATAATCGACTGTTGGGACGACCACCTGCACGTCGCCGAAGATCCAATCTCCGAGGACGAGCCGATTCATGGTAAAGTGCCTGATCCCGAAGGGTCTGCCTCCCAGCGTGACCAGTTCGCCTTGATCCGGTGCGCCTCGCGGAACATTGATTTGAAAATGGTCGAAGTAGTGCGGATAGAGCATGGAGTAGACCGCCCCGAGATCGGCGACGAAATGACCGGGACGGCCGCTGTATGCAGCGCTGAGCAGCGGAGTGCCGTAATCGAGGCGAATCGGCAGCGCGGACCAGCCTTGCGCTACCAGATTCGGCGGCAGCGTTCGAAACAGCGTCAGCGCCTGCTTTTCGAAATCCACTTCCAAGGCGCCGGCGGCGATGAGGTCGCACCCCAGCAGCCCGACGACGCGCTGCCCTGGGAGCCGCTCCGAGAACCGAGCGGTCGAGAAGGCGACGTCTTTGGCGCTGACGTCGGCAACGGAGAAATCCGCGGCTCGCGCATTTGCCAGGAGATAGTCGCCAGCGAAGCTCACGCGCTCGGCGCCGGTCAACGTCATCCCGAGCTCGCGCGCGATACCGGCGTCGATGAGCAAGTCCGAAGATCCGGAATCCAGTAAAAAATCGAGGCCCCGCCCGCCGATCGAAACCGGCACGATGATTCCGTGCCGGGTAAAGCGAGCGGGAATCACAACCGCGTCGCGGCCGCCAAGGTCGAAGAGCGCCATTGACGCCGGTATCGAAAGATCGAGCGTCGCCGCGTCGACGCGCTCGATGACTTCGACCGTTGTTTGCAGCGTCACCATGCCCTCGTCGCCCTCGTAGTCAACCGCATGCGCGAGCACTCGCCCGAAAGCGGACCGGTAGTCGCGGAAGACCCAGGCGCGTTTGTGACCGTCGTAGTCGGTCATCTCGACCCGCGTCAAAAGATACGTCTGTGCATCGTAATAGCGTCGCTCGCGTAAACCGCGGCTTGGCGTAACGTCGACCACCAGCGCCGGTGACGAACCGCTCGTCATACCGAGGAGGGTTACGCCGCTCGTCGGTTGCTCCGCCTTTTGGATGGCTGCGGCAAAGGGATCGTTCTCTTCGGCGAAATTCGAAGAGGGCAAGACCAGCCCGTTAGAGTCGCTGTGCCACTCGCGACCGCGGTACTCTCCATACGACCAGGCAAATCCGCCCTGCCGGACGGTCGTCCGGTAATCGTCGCCGCTCCAATACGTCTCAGACGTCGATCGGTCGCCCTTCAACGGAACGAACCGAGTAACCATGTGGAATGCGCCGGCGGCGTAGGTGCCCGCCGCATGCCGATTGCGATCGAGCAGCTGCGCGAGCGAAATGGGCGAGGGCCCGTACTCCGGTGCGACCGGGGCGGCGGCGACGAGCGCTAGCAACGCCGCAAGCGCCGCACCCGGCCCCGTCACGGCTCGTAGTCCAAGCGTAGCTCGATCTCGCCGACGACCGGCGTGCACAAGAACTGCGCCGGCACGTACTGATGGTTTTGCACGTTGCCACGAGCCGCCGCGTCGAGAGCATCGACGCCGCTCGAAGCGAGCAATTTCTGCCCAACCGCACGGCCGTTCGAGTCGATGAAAACGCGGTACTGGGTCGACAACGGCCGATTCCCGAAGTGGCCCATGACGCCGAGGTCGTTACTGCCGCCGCCGGGAGGACGGTACATCGCCCCGCACGCCAGCTTCCCCAGCGATTGGAGATGCTTTGCCTCGATGCTCGTGACGTCGGACGCGGCGTCGGCAACCGGATCGTCGAGCGGAAAGACGTAGGAAGGGCACGGCACGCTCGCACCGCGATCGGCGGCATACGAGTCGACGAAATAATACTTGATGGCATCCTTCACCGGTAAGGTGACGGCGACCGGCTCCATCTGCCGATCGGTAATAGGCCCGGACAAATTCGTATCCGGAACGGTCACGTCGTAGGCGTCGGTATCGCTGACGAGCGTCACGTGCGCGGCGAGCGTCGTCCCCGCTTCGGCGAAGATTGCGAGACCGTAGCGGCCGCTGCTCCCGAGTGGAGCGACCGCGGCGATGACGCCGCAGAATGGATTCTCGTACTTCCAATTCGAAACCGGCGCGTCGGCAGCTCGCGCCGGAATACACGACCATGCCAGCGCCACCACAAAGGCCGCGGCTCTCGGCAGCATGGCGCGTCTTTTTGGGCATGACTCGTTCCTACCTTCGCCGCAGGATTCGGCACTGGCCGCGAGCGACTACGCTTCGTGACCGCTCGCAAGACCGAACTGCCGCCCTTCGAACGTCGGGGCCTTACCGACGAGCAGCTCGTTGCGATGCTGCGGACGATGGTCATGCAGCGCACGCTCGAGAACCGGGGCTTTCAGCTCAACCGTCAAGGGAAGATCCCGTTTGCGTCGGCGAGCGAAGGGCACGAGGGCGTACAGGCCGGAGCCGCGATGGCATTCGCGCGCGGCAAGGATATCCTGGTGCCGTACTACCGCGACCTCGGCCTCGAACTCGGGATTGGGCTCACGCCGTTTGAGGTGCTGCTCTCGCTCTTCGCGCGAGCCGCCGATCACTCGGCGGGACGGCAGTTTCCGCACCACTACGCGAGCCGGCGGCTCGGCCTGCACACCATCAGCTCGGTCATCGCCGCCCAACTGCCGCATGCCGTCGGCGCGGCCTACACCTTGCAGTATCGCAACGAACGCGACCGGGCGGTACTGACGACCTTCGGCGACGGCGCCACGAGCGAAGGCGAGTGGCACGAGTCCCTGAACTTCGCCGCGGTCCACGCACTCCCGATCGTCTTTCTCTGCGAGAACAACGAATGGGCGATCTCGACCCCGCTCTCAAAGCAGATGGGGCAGCCCGACGTGTACAAGCGCGCCGCCGGCTACGGCATGCCGGGGAGCGTGGTGGACGGGATGGACCCCATCGCATGCTATGCTGCGGTCGGTGAGGCGCTTGCGCGCGCGCGCTCCGGCGGCGGCCCGACCTTGGTGGAGGCAAAGTGCTATCGCTTCCTCTCGCATACGACCGACGACGACGACCGAACCTACCGCTCGCGCGACGAGGTTGCCGCCCGGCGTAAGGCCGACCCCGTCCCGTGCTTCGAGCGGTTCCTGATCGAGCACGGCGTGCTCACCGCGGAGGCGGCAGAAGCGTTGAAGCGTTCCGTTCTCGAAGAAGCCAACGACGCCACGGACCGGGCCGAAGCGATGGCCTATCCCGCGGCGCAAGACCTCTACGAACGGGTCTACGCGGAGCGCTGGGACCCGTGGCTCTAAGGACGAGACGAGATGAACGATGGCTAGCACCGACGTCAGTACCCCAACGCTCCAACGCCATGGGCTGAGCGACGAGCAGTTGCGCGCGATCTTTCGCAACATGCTGCTGCAGCGCCAACTCGACAACCGCGGATTTCAGCTCAACCGGCAGGGGAAAGTGCCGTTTGCGCTCGGGAGCGAGGGACACGAAGCCTTGCAGGCAGGGGCCGCAATGGCGTTCAATCGCGGGCGCGACATTCTCGCGCCGTACTATCGCGATCTCGGTCTCTGTTTAGGGATCGGCCTTTCACCCTACGAGATTTTGCTCTCGATCTTTGCACGCGCCGCCGATCACAACGGCGGGCGTCAGTTCCCGAATCACTACTCCTCGAAGGCGGCCGGGTTGATGTCGTTCTCGTCGATCCTCGCGGCGCATCTTCCGCACGCGGTCGGCGCGGCCTACGCGATCAAGTATCGCGGAGAGAAGGGGCGCGCCGTGCTCGCCACCTGCGGCGACGGAACGACGAGTGAGGGCGAATGGCACGAGTCGATGAACTTCGTCTCCGTTCACAAGCTGCCGTTCGTGATGCTCGTCGAGAACAATGAATGGGCGATCTCGACCCCACTCGATAAACAGATGGCCGAGCCGCAAATCTGGAAGCGCGCGGCGGGCTACGGAATGCCGGGCCGGCGCTTCAACGGATTCGACCCGATCGAGACGTACGCGGCCGTGAAAGAGGCCATGGATCGCGCCCGCGATGGGGGCGGCCCGACGCTGGTCGAAGGCACCTGCTATCGCTACCTCGCGCACTCAACCGACGACAACGACATGACCTATCGCACGCGCGAGGCGGTAACGGAGCGGCGCAAGCAGGATCCGGTGCCGGCGTTCGAAGCGGTGCTGCTCGAGCACGGAATCGTTAGCAGCGCCGACGTGAACGAGATGCGCCAATCCGTCCTGCGCGAGACGAACGAAGCTACCGATACCGCCGAAGCGCAGCCCTACCCCGAGCCGTCGGATCTCTACACCCACGTCTACGAAGGAGCCTGGCAGCCGTGGCAGTCGTGAGCGCTAACTCGACCGTGATGAATAACGTCGAAGCCGTCCGCGCGACGCTTTACGAAGCCCTGAAAGCGGACGATCGCACGGTGATCATCGGTGAGGACGTCGGCGCGCGCGGCAACGTCTTCCTCATCACCAAAGACTTCGTCAAAGAGTTCGGCGAGCACCGCATCATCGACACGCCGATTGCCGAGGCGTCGATCGTTGGGATCGCCATCGGGATGGCGATGGAAGGTTTACGGCCGATCGCCGAGATCCAGTTCGCCGATTTCATCTATCCCTCGTTCAACCAGATCGTTGGCGAGGCGGCGAAGACGCGATATCGCTCCAACGGCGAGTACACCTGTCCGATGGTGATTCGGACGCCCTACGGCGGCGGCGTGCGCGGTGCGCTCTCGCATTCGGTTTCGATCGAAGCGCTCTTCTACCACGTGCCCGGCCTCAAGATCGTCGCGCCATCCTTTCCGGCCGACGTCAAAGGGCTGCTGAACACCGCCATCGACGATCCTGATCCGGTTCTCTTCCTCGAGCACAAGAAGACCTATCGCCTGATCAAGGGCGAAGTGCCGAACGGGCATTACACGATTCCGCTCGGGAAGGCCAACGTTGTGAAGGAAGGCACCCAGCTTACGGTCGTTTCGTACGGACTCTACGTCCATTGGGCGCTCGAGGCCGCGCGACAGTTGGAAGAGGAGGGTCTCTCGGTCGAAGTGATCGACCTGCGCTCGATTCGTCCGATGGACAAGACGACGATTCTCGGCAGCCTCGAAAAGACGCACAAGCTGCTGATCATCCACGAGGACAATAAGTTCGGCGGAATCGGCGCCGAGATTAGCGCGATGGTTGCCGAGGAGGCGCTCTTTGCACTCGACGCTCCGATTCGGCGCCTCTGCGGCCCCGACGTACCCGCGATGGGGTACGCAATGCCGCTCGAGGAAGAGTTTATGTCGTCGCCGGCCGAGATGGCAGAGGCGATGCGGGAGATGGTGAAGTTCTAGTGGCAACCACTATTACGATGCCGCAACTCGGCGAGACGGTCACCGAAGGTACCGTCGCGCAATGGCTCAAGAACGTCGGAGATGCGGTCGACAAGTACGAAGATTTCGTCGAAGTCTCGACCGACAAGGTCAATGCAGGCGTTCCCTCACCCGTGACCGGCACGATTCGCGAGCTGCTCGTGCAGGAAGGTGAAACGGTCGCGACCGGAACTCCGATCGCGGTGATAGACGAGGTGGGCGCGGCAGCGCCGCCGGCCCCGGTCTCACAGCCGGCACCCCGCACGGAGTCGGTTCGCTCCGGAAACGGTGCGCCCCCAAGCGCAGTCGAAGCTGCCGACGCCGACAACGCGACGCGCGGCGCATCGCCGGCGGTTCGGCGCCTCGCACGCGAGCACCGGGTTGACATCCGCGCGATCAGAGGAACCGGCGCAAACGGACGCGTCACCGCCGAAGATATTTTGCTTGCGGCGCGCAGCGTCATCACCGCGCACGCTGCATCGCCGACGGCTGCCGCCGCCGTAGCGCCGCCGCCCTCCGGTCCGCCGGCGGTTGCCCCAGGCGCGGCTCGCACCTCGACCTACGCACAGCCCATCCCCGGCACGATGGTCCAGCTCACGCAGGCGCGCCGGATCATCGCCGAACGAATGGTCGAGAGCAAGCAGACGGCGCCGCATGCCTGGTCGATGGTCGAAGTTGACGTCACCGACGTCTGGCAATGGCGCCTGCGCGAGAAGGACCGCTTCGAGCGCGAAACCGGATACCGTCTGACGCTGCTTCCCTTCTTCATTCGCGCCGTCGTCCAGTCGCTCGCCGCCTTCCCACTAATGAACGCGAAGTTCGTGCCGGCAACCGGATCGAGTCAAGCCGGCATCTACGTGAACGACCAGGTCAATATCGGCGTCGCGATCGGCCTGCCTGCGAATCTCGTCGTACCGGTCGTACGCCATGCGGATAAGCTATCGATCAAGGGACTAGCGGTCTCGGCCGGCGAGTTGATCGAGAAGGCGCGAAAAGGCAAGCTCGGCGTCGACGATCTCGCGGGCGGAACGTTCACGGTAAACAACAACGGCGCCAACGGTTCGTGGGCCTCCGCGCCGATCATCAACGCCGGTCAAGCCGGAATCGTCACGATGGAGGCGATCGTCAAGAAGCTGGTCGTTCGCAACGACGACACGATCGCGATCCGTCAGATGATGAACGCTTGCCTTTCACTCGACCATCGGGTCGTCGACGGGTACGTCGCTAGCGGTTTCCTCGCCGACCTGAAGCGCCATCTCGAGGCGATGGGCCCGCAGGGAGAGCTGTAAGTCCAGATTCGCAAGAAGTTCCGCTTTGAGGCCGCGCACGTGCTCCCGTACCACCCCGGGAAGTGTGCGCGGATGCACGGGCATTCGTATCGCCTCGAAGTGGCAATTTCCGGACCGATCAAGACGCGTGGACCGGCGCGCGGCATGATCGAAGATTTCGACCGCATCGAGCGCGCCGTCAACGAGCGCGTCGTCGACGTTCTCGACCACCAGCATCTCAACGACTTCATCGAGAACCCCACGGTCGAAAACATCGTGCTCTGGATTTGGAAACGCCTCGAGAGTGCGCTCGTCCGGCTCGACGAACTCGTCCTCTGGGAGACGCGGACCGCTTGTGCAGTGCTGCGCCGCTCCGACATCGTTTCACGCTGATGCTCCAGTTGAGCGAGATCTTCTACAGCATTCAGGGCGAAGGCGCGTGGACGGGAACGCCGGCGGTCTTCGTACGGCTTGCGGGGTGCAATCTCGCGTGCGATTTCTGCGATACCGATTACTCGACGAAGTTCTTCGCAAGCGTCGGCGAGGTCGTCGCGATGGTTCGCGAAGCCGGCGGCGATTGCCCGATGGTCGTACTGACCGGCGGCGAGCCGCTCGCCCAAGCCGAGGCGCTCGATTTGATCGAGGCGCTGCGCGGGGACGGACGGCGCGTTCACATCGAGTCGAACGGTACGATCTTTACCGATCTGCCCAACGACGTCTGGCTCTGCGTCTCGCCGAAGGAGCGCGTCGATCCGCGCATGGCCGCGCGCGCGAACGAGGCGAAGCTGATCGTCGATGCGCGCGTTCCCGAAGAGCATCTCGCGCTCTTTGCCGAGAAACCGACGATCCTGCTGCAGCCCGAAGGAAACAAACCGTCGAACGTTGCGGTCGCGCTCGATTACGCGAAGGCGCATCCCGCGCGATTCCGGCTCTCGCTGCAGACGCACAAGTTCATCGGCGTGCCGTGATTTTGCTCGCAAGCGCGGTTGAAGCGGAACTCCGTTTCTGGCGAGAACGCGAGGGCGTCGAGCGACTCGTGACGGGCGTCGGTCCAGTCGAGGCTTCGTGCACGCTCGCGGCCGCGCTCGCGCGGGGCAGCTACCGGCTCGTCGTCAATGCCGGGATCGCCGGCGTCTTCGACGGCGCGGCGCAGATCGGGGACGGCGTCGTCGTCACCGACGACACGATGGAGCTCGCCCAAGAAAACGGGGCGCCGCTCGCGCTTCCCGACGGAATCGAACTCGTCGAAACCGCGCGCTCGAGCCCCGGGCTCGTCGCGCAACTGCAGTCGTTGGGCTTCGCGGCGCTGCGCGGCATCACCGTCGCGCACGTGACTTCGAGCGACACGACGGCGCGCCGCTGGGCGGAGCGCGGAGCGCAAGTCGAGTCGATGGAGGGATTCGCGGTTCTTCGCGCGGCAGAGCGCGCCGGCGTGCCCGCCATCGAGGTTCGCGGAATCTCGAACCGATGCGGCAATCGCGCCGCGAGCGGCTGGGATTTCGCGGCCGGGGTCGCGGGCCTGCACCGCGTCGTCGACGCGCTCTTCGAGCTGCAGCAATGAGTTATACGCTTGCGTATTCGCCCTGCCCGAACGACACCTACGTCTTCGCGGCGCTGACGAACGGGTTGCTCGAGAACGCGCCGGAGGTTCGCGTCCACCTTGCCGACATCGAAGAACTGAACACCTCCGCGGCGCGCGGAGAGTTCGAGCTGACGAAGGTGAGTTACGGCGCGATACCATCCCTCATGGAGCGGTATCGCATTCTCCCGTCGGGCGGAGCGCTCGGTCGAGGATGCGGCCCGCTGCTGGTAGCGCTTCCCGGCGAAGCTCCGCCGCTCTTCTCTGAGTTCGCGCACAGGCGCATCGCGATTCCGGGTGAGCGCACGACCGCCTATCTGCTGCTCCAGCTCGCCCTGGGCGTACGCCCGAAGACCGTGCCGATGCGCTTCGATCAAATCGTACCGGCCGTAGCGCGCGGCGAGGTTGAGGCAGGCGTCATCATCCACGAGTCGCGCTTCACCTATCGCGAGGCCGGCCTCATCGCGATCGCCGACCTCGGCGAGTGGTGGGAAACGATGACGCTGCTCCCGACCCCGCTCGGTGCGATTCTAGTGCGCGACGACATCGGCGACGACGAAGCGCGTGCCGTCAACGCCGCGATTCGACGCAGCATCGCGTTCGCGCGCGCGAACGACGCGTTGGTGATGCCGTACGTTCGCGAGCATGCGGTCGAGATGAACGACGAGGTCATGCGCGCGCACATCGGGCTCTACGTCAACGAATATACCGACGATCTCGGTGAAAACGGTCGCGACGCCGTGCGGGCGCTCTTCTCGCGCGCGCATGATGCCGGGATTCTCCGCCGGGAGGTCGAGCCACGCTTCGCCGACGTTTCCTAGCCGGCAGCGCCGGCCTCGCGTTCGCGACGACCGCGCGTCTGCGCGCCGAGCCGGTTCCCGCCGCGCGCATCGAACTGGGGGACGAAGCCTTCCTCCGCGCCGCCTGGCGCGATTTGAACGACCGCAGCGTCGGCGTCATTACAAATCCCAGCGGAGTCACCTCGCAGCTCGAATCGATCGTCGATGCGATTCGGCGACACGGCTCGATCCGGATCAAGGCAATCTACGCGCCCGAACACGGTTTTCGCGGCGATCGCGGCGCCGGCGCTTCGGTTGCGTCGTCGATCGATCCGCAGACGCGCCTGCCGGTCTACAGCCTTTACGGCGCGTCGCGTCACCCAAGTGCAACGATGCTCGATGGCGTCGACGTTTTGCTTTTCGACATTCAGGACGTAGGCTCGCGCGCCTACACGTACATCTCGACGATGGCATACGCCATGCAGAGTGCCCGGCAGTTCGGGAAGGAGTTCTGGGTGCTCGACCGCCCCAATCCGATCGGCGGCACGATCGTCGAAGGGCCGGTGCTGGAGCCGGCCTACGAGTCGTTCATCGGGCTCTATCCGATTCCGATGCGCCACGGCATGACGATCGGCGAACTTGCGACGCTCTTCAACGAACGCTTCGGCATCGGCGCAAAGCTGCGCGTCGTCCGCATGAACGGCTGGCACCGTTCGACGATCTGGCCGGATACCGGTCTGCAATGGGTACCGACTTCGCCGAACGTTCCCACCTGGCAGACCACTTTCGTCTACGTCGGCACGGGACTACTCGATAACGCGGGGGTCAATAACGGCAGCGGTTTTACGATGCCCTTCTTCCTCGCGGGCGGCCCGGGCATCGACGGCGCGAAGCTCGCGGCGCGCCTGAACGCGCGCAATCTTGCGGGAGTCTGGTTTCGCCCGGCTGCGTGGTCGCCGCTGACCGGATTCTGGGAACATCACGAGCTGACCGGCGTCGAGCTGATCGTCTTCGATCCGCGCCGATTCTACGCCGTTCGCACCGCGGTGGAGATCCTCGTCGCGGTCCGCGACCTCTTTCCGCACGCGATCGACGTCGCGAATGTCAACGGACTCGATCGCGATTGGGGCACCGACACGATTCGGACGGCGTTGCTCGCGGGAGCGACCCCCGAAGCGATTCTCGCGCAGTGGTCGAGTTCCGTAGCGCAGTTCGAAACGATCCGCCGCCGGTATCTGCTCTACGATTAGCATGGTGCGCGAGAGGCTCGTCGAGGCGCTCGGGAACGACGCGGTCAAGACCGCGCCCGAAGATCTCGCGGTCTATGCGTTCGATGCCTATACGGAAAGCGGATTGCCGTCGGCGGTGGTCTTGCCGAACTCGACGCGCGACGTCGGAGCGATCGTGAAGATCGCTCGCGATTGCGGCGAGCCGATCGTTGCGCGCGGTGCCGGGACCGGTCTCTGCGGCGGCGCCGTACCCACCGAGGGCGGCATCATCGTTTCGTTTGCGCGAATGAATCGTTTGCTCGAGCTCGACGAACGGAACCGCCGCGCGCACGTTCAGTCCGGAGTGATCAATCTCGATCTCTCCCGCCACGCTGCCGCGGGCGGCCTCTTCTACGCGCCCGATCCCTCCTCGCAGCGTATATCGACGATCGGAGGAAACATCGCAACGAACGCGGGCGGGGCGCACTGTCTTTCGTACGGGACGACCGTCAATCACGTCCTCGCGCTCGAAGTCGTCGATGCCAGCGGCGACGTCTTTACGACCAGCATCGACGATGCCGGATACGATCTCACCGCCGCCCTTGTCGGCAGCGAAGGGACGCTGGGGATGGTAACCTCCGCCTGGGTGCGGCTCTTGTCGATTCCGGAATCGGTCCGCGTTTCGGTGGCGGCCTTCGACGACATCGATGCCGCATCGGAGGCCGTCTCGGCGATCATCGGCGCGGGAATCCTGCCGACGGCACTCGAGATGATGGATGGGGTCATTACGCAGGCGGTGGAGGCCGCCTTCCATGCCGGCTATCCGACGCAAGCCGCAGCGGTACTGCTCATCGAAAACGCCGGCTTCGAGGAAGACGTAGCCGCTAGCGAAGCGGCGATTCATTCCATTGTGATGGAGCATGGCGCGCGCTCGTGGCGAACCGCTCGAACGCAAGCCGAACGCGATATCCTCTGGGCGGGGCGCAAGGGTGCCGCGGGCGCGACCGGGCGAATTGCACCGAACTACTATACGCAGGACGTCTGCGTTCCGCGCAGCCGGCTCCCCGACGCGCTTCGCGCCGTCGACTCCGCCTCGCGCGCCAACGGGATCACCGTCGGAAACGTCTTTCACGCCGGAGATGGGAACTTGCACCCGTTGCTGATGTACGACAAGCGCGACCGCAAACAAGTCGCAGCCGTCGTCGAAACGGGCAACGCGATTCTCCAATCCGCGATCGACCTTGGCGGAACGATCAGCGGAGAGCACGGCATCGGCTGGGAGAAGCGCGAGGCGATGACTCGCGTATATTCGACCGCCGATCTCGCAACGATGGCGCGAGTGCGAGACGTTTTCGATCCGGCGCGGATGCTCAATCCCGAGAAGATTTTTCCGCGCGGCCTTCGCTGCCCCGAGGTTACGCCGTGAGCAGCGCGCAGGAACGCGTCGCGCCCAAGAACGCGCAATCGGTCGCAAAGTTACTCGCCCGCTGCGACCGCAACGGCCACAAGGTGCGGGTTGCGGGCGGCGGGACGTTTGCGGGAATGGGATACCCGCCGGAGCGCGTCGACGTGACGCTCTCGACGGCGCAGCTCACCGGCGTCACGGCAAACGAACGCGCCGATCTCGTCGTCGCGGTGCGCGCCGGAATGCCGGTACGAGACGTTACGACGCTGCTCGCCGCGCAGGGACAGTTCATCCCGTTCGATGCGCCGAATCCGCAGTATGGGACCATCGGGGGAACGCTCGCCGCCGGCTGGCTCGGACCGCGTCGCCACGCTTATGGTCGCGTCCGCGATTATCTGCTCGGCTCGACGATCGTGCTCGCCGACGGCACGATCGCGCGCGCCGGAGGAATGGTCGTCAAAAACGTCGCCGGGTACGACATGACTCGGCTCTACGTCGGATCGTTCGGTACCCTCGGCGTGCTCGTGCAAGCGAATTTCAAGTCGATTCCGATGCCGCAGCGGGCGCGTCTCTTCCTCGCACCGCTTCCGGAGCGGACGCGCGAGCGCGCCTGCGGTCAGCTTGCGGCCCTGCGCATTGCGCCGGCCGCGGCCTTCTGGATCGACGGATTCGATAATACGATCGACGGCGACGAAGGCCCGGAAGGACGCGTGCTCGCGTTGCTCGAGGGAAGCGAGGCATTAGTAGAGCGCGCAACGCTCGAGCTGCGCTCGGCGCTCGGCCGCGCCGGCGTTCCCGAAACGCGCATCGTCGACGCAGGAGCCCGTGAAGCCTTCGAACGCGTCGTCGACGGCTACATCGCGTGCTTAGGCGAACGCTCGGTTACGTACCGCCTTTTCCCCGCCGGGCAGGAGTCGCTGCGTAGCGCGATCGGCGCGCAGGAGCTCGCGCGCCGCGTCGAGCTGCGCGCCGAAGCGATCGTCGACGTCATGAACGCCGACGTGGTGCTGCGCATCAGCGATTTCGACCCCCATTCGTTCGGCGCGAAAATCGAAGGCTTCGACGAGGAGCTTCATCGCGCCGAACCGCACGCGCAAGTCATCGCGGGCGCGCACTCTCGCCGGGGTTCGCTGCAGGTCTGGGGCACGGAGCCGCCCGCGATCGAGCAGATGCGCGCTCTTAAAGAACGTTTCGATCTAAATCGGACGTTAAACCCCGGTTGCTTCGTGGGTAGAATCTAGCGCGCATGCGGATTCTACTGCTCGGCGCCTCCGGATTCGTCGGCAAACATCTCGTCCGTGCACTGCGAGCGCGGGATGACGAGGTTCTGACCGCGTCGCTCCGCGACCCGGACACCGCAGCGACGACGGCGGCACAATGCGATGCGGTCGTCAATCTTGCCGGCGAACCGATCTCGCAGCGCTGGAACGCGAACGTTAAGCGCCGAATCGAAGAGAGCCGCATCGCTGCACCGCGGCATTTCCTCGAGGCACTCTCGAAGATCGGCCGGCGCTGTGCGGTTTACGTCAGCGCGTCGGCCGTGGGTTACTACGGAACGAGCGAGACCGAGGCGTTCGTGGAGACGAGTCCCGCAGGAGACGACTTTATAGCGGGCGTCTGCGCCGGCTGGGAGCGCGAAGCACGGCGCGCCGCCGAGCTTGGGATGCGCGTCGCGATCGTTCGCACGGGAATCGCGCTCGGTACCGACGGAGGGGCGCTGGCAAAGATTCTTCCGCCATTTCGCGCGGGAATGGGCGGCGTCGTCGGAAACGGGCGGCAGTGGTTCTCTTGGATCCATATCGAGGATCTCGTCCGCATCTACGTCATGGCGCTCGACGGTATCGAGGGGCCGGTTAACGCAACCGCGCCCAATCCGGTCACGAACGCGGACTTTACGCACGAACTCGGCGAGGCGCTCCACCGCCCGGCTCGACTCGGGGTTCCAACGTTCGCCTTGCGCGCGCTGCTTGGGGAGGGCGCCGTAATCGTGCTGCAAGGCCAGCGCGTGCTGCCCGAGCGAACGCAGCAGCTCGGCTACCGCTTCGAGTTCGATCTCCTCACAGACGCGCTAGCGAACCTACTCTAAACTCGAGCGCCTCGAGATACTTCTCGGCATCCATCGCGGCGCGACACCCCGCACCCGCGGCCGTAATCGCTTGGCGGTAGCGGGCGTCGTTGACGTCACCCGCGACGAAGACGCCTTCGACGTTCGTCACGCTGCCGTCTGGGGAGACGATGTACCCGCGTTCGTCGAGATCGAGCTGGCCCGCAAAGACGCCGGTATTCGGCGTGTGACCGATTGCGACGAATAGCGCCTCGGCTTCGAGGTCGTAGGAACGTGCCTCGACAAGGTTCCGAAGCCGCAATCCGGTGACGCGTGTCTCGCCGTGAACCGCCTCGACGACCGTATTCCAGATGAACTCGATCTTCGGGTTCGATCGCGCGCGGTCGGACATGATCTTGCTCGCACGCAGCCGATCGCGCCGATGCACGATCGTCACCTTGCTACCGAAACGCGTTAAGAAGAGCGCCTCCTCGAGCGCGGAGTCGCCGCCGCCGGCGACCACGATCCGCTTATCCCGGAAGAAGGCGCCGTCGCAGGTCGCGCAGCTCGAGACGCCGCGCCCGCGCAAGCGCTCCTCGCCGGGAATCTCCAGCCATCGGGCGCTCGCACCGGTCGCGACGATCACGGTCGTGGCTTCGTGTTCGGCGTCATCGGTCCGCACGACGAGTGGGCGTTTCGCGAAGTCAACCGCGGTGACGTCGACGTTCTCGATGCGCGCCCCGAATCGCTCGGCCTGCTCGCGAAACTTGATCATCAGCTCCGGGCCCACGATACCCTCGGGAAAACCTGGATAATTCTCGACGTCGGTCGTCAGCATGAGCTGGCCGCCATAGAGCCCCCCCGCGAGCACGAGCGGGTGCAGATTTGCGCGCGCGGCATAGATTGCCGCGGTAAGGCCAGCCGGTCCGGAACCGACGATGATGAGGTGTTCCACTCCGCCACTCTTCGACTCCGGCCGCGCCATCCCGGTTGCAGCGGTAAGACGCCGCTCGTCGAAGTTCCCCGCATGGCTGAGGAACGATTACCGCTCGAGGATACCTTCGGCGACATACTGCGCAAGGCAATGCGCGGAACCGCCATCGACGCGAGCCGGCTCGCCGCCGCGACCGGCATTGGCGACGCGACCATCGATCGATGGCTCAAAGACGACGGCGCTGCCGATGATGCGCAGGCGCGAGCGGTCGCTCAGGTTCTGCATCTCGACGGCGGAAAGCTGGCCGAGAGCGCCGCGCAACGCTGGTATCCGCCCGCGATCGAGCGCGCCAACGTTCGGCGCCATGCGCAAGAGCCACAGCCCAGCAACGGCTACGTCTTCTTTCTCGAACAGGGGCGCAGGGCGGCACTCGTCGATCCCGCGGGCATTCCGGAGAATCTGCTGCGCATCTTACGCGACGGCGATTACCATCTGCAGTACATCCTGATAACGCACAAGCATCTCGACCACTGCGACGCCACCGCGCCGGTCGCGGCGGCCTTTCCCAACGCGACGATCGTCATGCACGAGCTCGACGTTCCGGCGATCGGTCCGCTCGCGTCCAAGGCGACCCGCGTGCGCGACGGCGAGACGCTCTCCTTCGGCGACGCCTCGACGATCCGCATGCTGCACACGCCCGGCCACACCGATGGCTCCGCCTGCTATATCTTCCAGGGCACCTTATTTTCGGGTGATACGCTCTTCGCGGCGAGCGTCGGCGGTGCGTACGGCGACACGAGCACCTACGGCGACATTCTCAATAGCGTACGCAGCAAGCTCTTCATGCTTCCCGACGACACGGCCGTGATGCCGGGGCACGGGCCGCCGACGACGATCGTCCTCGAGAAAGAGCACAACCCCTTCTTCTAAAAAACTACTCCCGGTAGGCTTCGGGGACGCTGACCGAAGCACCGTCGCTGCCGGTGATCGTCGCGCCGCTTCGCTTTGGCGCGCCGGCGGCTTGGCGAATCAGCTCGAACTGAAAGACCGCCTGTCCCGAGCGCGGCAACGCGACGTCGACTCGTTGCGGCGAACAGAGCTTGGGCGTGCAGAATGCTGCCAGCCAGCCGGGGGCAACGCGGCGTGCGCTGAGCCGAATCGAATCGTTTGGCTTGCCGCTTACTTCGAGCCGGTATTTTGCGGCGGCGCCGCTCGTCACTTGAAAATCCGAACCGGTCCACGGCTCGACGGCGAGATGGGTCGCAGTCTGCACGAGGGCGAGCAGTATGGCAAAGAGCATCATCAAGTACGAAGTTTATAACCGATCGCCGTCATGCGCAAGATGATGCCGAGCGCAATTGCGCCGAGCAACCCGATCATCGCGATCGAGAATGAAAGCGGCAGGTCGCTCTGGCCCGTATAGCTGCGGCGAAATGCATCGATCGTATAGAAAATTGGATTAAAAAGTTCGAAATTGCGCAGCGCCGGCGGCAGCATCGTCGCCGAAGTGAAGACTCCGCCCACGAAGGTCAGGGGGGTTATCACAAAAGTCGTAAGGATCGCGATATGGTCGAACTTGTCGGCGAGCACTCCGGAGATCAAGCCGAGCGCCGAGAACAGGATCGAGACCATTGCGATCACGCCGAAGTAGAGCAGCCAGTTCTGTGGCGTACTGTGGACCAGAAATACGCCCAGTACCGTGATGAGGCCCGCGATGAGCAGCGCGCGCGCTAGACTCCCCAAAACGTACCCCAAGACGATCTCGACCGCCGACATGGGCGCGATCAGAAGCTCTTGGATCGAGTTCATGAAGCGCCCCTGAAAGATGGAGCTCGAGCACTCGCCGTACGACGAGTCGATGACTTGCAGCATGATCAGGCCGGGTATGAGAAACTGGGAGTAACTGACGCCTTGAACGCTTGGAATACGGCTCCCCAGCGCGAGGCCGAAGACGAATACGTAGAGCAGCGTCGTAATGATCGGCGGCCAGATCACTTGATTGATGATCTTGATGCTGCGGATGATCTCGCGCTTGATCAACGTCCAGAGTCCGTTCGGGTTGGAAAGCATCAGTTTCGCGTCAGCTCTAAGAAGACGTCTTGCAGCGACGATCCGTCGGCGATCAGCTCCTCGGTCGGCTTCTCCGCGACGATGCGCCCCTTTCGAATGATCGCGATCCGCCTGCAGAGCTGTTCGGCCTCCTCCAGGTAGTGCGTCGTAAGGAAAATCGTGAGACCGCCGGCGTTGAGCGACCGCAGCCACTCCCACAGCTCCAAGCGCAACTCGACGTCGACGCCGGCCGTCGGCTCGTCGAGGATCAGCAGACTCGGCTCGTGGATCAAGGCACGCGCGAGCGAGAGCCGGCGCTTCTGCCCACCCGAGATCTTCGTGTACTCGCGGTGCGCGTGTGCCGTGAGACCGAAGCGCTCGAGCAGCATATCGGCGCGCTCCGCGACCGCTTTGCCACGCAAACCGTAGTAGCCAGCCGCGAAGATCAGTACGTCGCGAAGCGAGAGGTACCGGTCGAAGTTATACTCTTGCGGTGAGAGGCCGACGAGCCGGCGCGCCTGCCGCCATTGGTGCTCGTTGTTGTAACCGAAGATCCGAATTTCACCCGCGCTCTTGCGGGCGAGCCCGGCGATCGCGTTGATCGTCGTCGTTTTGCCCGCACCGTTGGGGCCGAGAAAGCCGAAGAACTCGCCGGCTTCGACCCGAAACGATATGCCGTCGACGGCGGTAACGTCGCCATACCGCTTCACGAGGCGATCGACCTCGACGGCGGGAGCGGATGAGATTATGGTATCGAATTCTTTAATTGCTTGTACCGGTGGCGGCGAAGGGTGGCGATCAGTTCTGCACTCTCCGGAATCCCGCAATCGGCCAATTGGGTTGCGACCTTCTTCACGTCGAACGCGA
>DAINBY010000010.1:0-87837 GCA_036732685.1 Candidatus Cybelea sp.
TGAATTCCGAGCGCGGACTTGATTCGCTCAGGGTTGCGCCCTGTGGCGACGACCGCATGGCCCGCGGACAGAGCAGCCTTCGAGATGTCGATGCCCATACCGCGGCCCGCCCCGGTAACGAACCAGATCTGTTTCTTAATGATTCTCACCTGCTCCCAACTGCGCTCACATGATCGACCTTATCTGAGGTAACTGACGCGACCTCTGATCTTATCCACTCCCCACCCGCGAGTCCGCATCGAGCTAGAACTGCGCATCGCTTCGTACTGCGGATTAGCCCGCTGAGCAGCCTCGATCCTGGCGAGTTAACTCTTCGGGTGTGTCAGTCGGATCGACGATGACCTCTTTGCCCATGTGTTCGATCGCTGTAACGTGCACCGGGCGCGGGATCGTAAAGCCGCGCATCGCGCCAGGAGCTGGTTCGGCGCCGTCCGCGCTGAGGCGCTTGAGTTCCATCGAACGTGCGAGACTCGCGACGACGCGGCGAAAACGTCTTGAAGATCGGCGCGAGGTATCTGCGAGGTGCGGATCGATCGACGCACCGCAACCGAGGCAACGCCACGGCTGCTCCAGCCACCTCGCGCGGTCTTTATAGAGCGGGCACGATGGACGCGGCGCCTTGCAGCATCGGACTAGCGCGGGAGACGCCAGCTGCGCGACTGCGAGAAAGTCGAATGGACTACTCGTCTCTTCGTAATGCTCCAAGAGATTCAAGGTTGTGAGCGTCAACTGCGAGGTTGCCCGCAGGTCAAACCACGCGGGGGACTCCATCGCCAGGCCGAGCGTCTCGCAAATTGCGTAATGCCACGCTTCGCCGATCCAACGACGTTCGCGATCGCTGACGGCCTGCTCGCGCGTCCGGTCTGGAGCGAGGGTCCCGACCCGCGCCACTGGGAGGCTCTGCGCAGGTTGATAAATCACACCTAGAGACGCTAGGACCTCAGCCCTAACGTCGTCAAAACCGACCGTCAATGGGGGTTTGGGGAGCCGGCATCTTCTCGGATGATATTGCGGCAGATGTTCGCGACGAATATCGCGACTGTCTAGCCGAAGGCTTGGATGGCGTGGCGGCTACTGAGAAGGTGCTCGTCTCATTCAAAGACTCGCAGGATGACCCAGATGATGGACCACCGTTCTGGCTGTCATTGGCCGCGACTCAGTTTCGATATGGGAGATTGGAAGATCGCGTCCGCGACCGAGCTCTAAAAAGCATGGATGACGGGAGCGACATAGCCCGATTTGAGGGCAACGAAAAACTAAAGCGCGCGCGCATGCAAGTTCTCCAAAGGCTACGGGTTCAACTTGTCGGCCCTCAGCGGGAGCCTACCAAGGTCCGTCGAGAGATTCCAAGTGAATGCGACTGGGAAGCCGGAGAGATAGTGGGGTACAAGCGCGACTCTGGCGAGCGGATACCGCTGCATGTCCAAGGCATCGGGGAAATGCGCCATAGCCGCTACCCGGTCGTTTGCGTTCTTGCTACGTCATTTGAACATGTGGGAGAGGCGAATGATCGTACACCGGTTCGACGCGTGCTCCCTCGGTCAGTCCGTCAGGGTTTGACTATGTCGGAAAGCGTACTGCAAAACGCGCGATGGGGTCCAGCTCCTGACTGTTTTCCTATCTTCGGCATCAAGAAGCGCGATCTAACCTGCGATCGCATAAGGCGTACTGCAAAGAGAATCAAGCCGAAATTTACATTTGAAGGAAATGGGATCCCAAGCGGTTCGCCGTGCATCCACTGGAAGCACTTTGAGACTTTCATCAACGAACACATAGAACCGAGTGCTCATCTAGAGCTCGGCCCGACAGGCTCGAGCTAATGCGCCAGTCTCGATTGAAGAAGCTCACCGTCAGCGCACTGACGATCTGTATGCTCGGCTCACTCGGCGGTTGGGAGAGAGGGGAAGACGAACTCCGCGCTGCTTTGGCTCCCGCGCTAGCGCCAGTAGGAAGCGCTGCTAGGCTTTATTTTGCCACCCAATGTTCACGGGATAATGAAGACACCTTCGCGCCGTTCCCTAGGTTGACGTTGGCTCCGGCTAACGCCCAGGCTCCATCGCTTGACGCCGTGAGGACGATCTTTCGCTACGAACGGGAAGCGGCTGTCGAAGACCGAGCGGGAATCATCAAGATAACCTTAGGAGTCGTCCCGACCGATCTTTTGAGTACGCGGATCGCTCGCCTGACTCTTGCCTCCGAGGCGCGGTGGACTCCATCTGATGCGATTGACACCATTCAGAATGCACCGGAAGTGCAAACCGCAATGCGCCGCCTAAACGTTCGGTTTCCTGGTGGACTTAGAATCATCGACATAATTTCTGGACCCACTGGCGACAACAGGTACCCCCATCTTCCTTCGTCACTTGAAAATGTGACGATGGATCAGGCTCTAGACGCCGTCGCCAAGACATTTAGGGATCTAGTCATTTATGGGGTTTGTACGCGCCCAAATGGCCAAAGCGTATTTTGGATTAGTGAAACCCCCCTTACAGAATGTCCGAGCCATTTCCAGGTTTACTCCTGCTTCGATCCACCCGGCAGCGAACATCTGCCGGGACCGATAGAACTCTCGCCTGATCCTTTGCATTCGCCCCACGAGCCCCAGGGGTACGCAGCCGGCGATCAGAGCAGCGGGCAACCGATCCACGCCCGGGCAGAGCTAGACGAAGATGGTGCAACGCTGCCGGCACTATTGGTCGCCGCTTCGACGACGCTGCTATCTTTAGACGATGGCCAACTACACATAGCAGTCCCAACAAGCGTCCGCGTGCAGCAATCTAAGGTTAACTGGGAGACGCTCGAATACGATCTCTATGAGCTGAGCGAAAAGGATTCGTTCCTACAGATAGTTGCGGGAGGCGGGGCGTACAACTTACACGGATACACACGCATGTGTCTCAACGGCAGGCAGGCGTGGAAAATCGAGAACGCCGATTCTGGCATGGTTGTGGCGGGTGAACCAGGATTCAACGCCGTCGATGTATACTGGGCTAAACTGTCTGGAGCACGCCTTACTGAAGCGCAGAATATTGTGTCCTCGCTAAAAATTGACTGGGGTGCGAAGTGCTAAGAGCCCTGGCAGCCGATCGGCGTGCCGGGCTCAGCTAAGCGAGGAAGCTTGAAACATGCTACCGATACGGGGTGTTTGTAAGTGCGATTGATAGTCATGCGACTCACTCTCATGACGGCTACGCTTTTACTATCCTTAGCCGCTACCAGTCGCCCATCAGCGCTAGATACGACACTGGGGAGTACGGACCTAGCGAGCATATCGCAGATTGATGTTTTGAGAACCAATCCCTGGATCGCCACAGTCGTCGCTGTGAGGCCGCAGGGGATCAACTCATCCTATGCAGACCGGGCTACAATCGGAACACTTGACAAGAGTGGTATGGCAGCCGTAGTTGGAGCCTTGCGCAATAGCGTTATTCTCGGCAATCGCTGCTACGAAGCAAGTTACACATATGATACGTTCCCAGTGGCTTGGGGTGTACAGCTCCTTGATAATGCACGACGAGAATTGGGAGCAATCTACTTAACGGGATCGGGAGTATGCGCGGCGGCGCATGGTGAGGTTTTCGGCATTGATCCCTCATTAGCGATTTTCTTGCGTCGCTACTTTAGCTTCATGAACAGCGCGGCCGTGAATCGCGCGCGAGGCGAAGCGATCAGCGAGGGGCATCGCCGCAACCGCAGCTGGGCGCGGGAGCATCCGGGCCAGCGCGACGAGGCGTGGTTCAAGCGCGAGATCACGCCGAAGCTCGATGCCTTCTCGCTCAAGGAGATCGGCAAGGCGACGAGCTTGTCGCTCGCAGCCTGCTCGCGCATTCGGGCCGGAGCGAGGGTGCCGCATCCGAGGCATTGGCAGGCGCTGCTGAAGCTACTCGGCGGAGGGGAACACGGCTAGCGCGAAAGGCGGCGTTATGGCGACCCAGCTCGATTCGGGGCCGCCGGCTTCGGCGCGTCCGACCGGCACGGTAACCTTCCTGTTTTCGGATATCGAAGGCAGTACCGTGCGCTGGGAGCGCGATCGCGCAGCGATGGCCGACGCACTGGCGCGCCACGACGCCCTGATGCGCACCGTAATGCAAACCCGTGGTGCATACATCTTCAAAACCATAGGCGACGCGTTCTGCGCGGCCTTCGCAACGCCGCTCGATGCTTTGGCGGCGGCGCTCGACGCCCAGCGCGCGCTCGCAGGCGAAGATTTCTCCGCAGTCGAGGGATTGCGCGTGCGCATGGCGCTGCATGCCGGAAACGCCGACGAACGCGACGGTGACTACTTCGGACCGGCGGTCAACCGCGTTGCGCGATTACTGTCGGTCGGCAACGGCGGACAGGTGCTCCTCTCGGGTGCCTGCACCGAGCTGATCGGTAACGATCTGCCTGCGGAGTGCAGCCTGCGCGATCTCGGAGAGCACCGGCTCAAAGACCTCGCGCAGCCTGAGCGCATCCACCAACTGCTCGCAGCAGACCTCGTTGCCGATTTCCCGCCGCTGCGATCGCTCGAACATCTCTCCAACAATCTGCCGGCGCAGGTTTCGTCCTTCATCGGCCGCGAGGCGGAAATCGCCGAAATCACTGCGCTGATCGAACAGCATCGTCTCGTAACGCTCGTCGGCTCGGGCGGCGTCGGCAAGACTCGCCTCTCCTTACACGTGGCGGCCGATCTCGTTGACCAAGTCCGCGACGGCGTGTGGTTCGTTGAACTCGCGCCACTCAGTCAAGGCGAGTACATTCCCACGACGGTCGCGTCGGCGCTCGGCATCACGCTCCCGTCCGAAGGCGATCTCGTCGAGAATCTCGCGCGAGCGCTCAAAGGCAAGGAGCAGCTGCTGGTCTTCGACAACTGCGAGCATCTGGTCGAGCCGGCCGCTCATGTCATCTCCACGATTCTGCGCGCTGCGCCGAAGGTCAAGGTGCTAGCATCGAGCCGTCAAGGGCTGGGAGTTGCGGGAGAAGCGGCCTATCAGGTGCCCACGCTCGACGCTTCCACCGCAGTTGCGCTTTTCGTCGAACGCGCGCGCGCCGCAAGCGCCACGTTTGCGCTCACCGACGACAACGCACCGATCGTTGTCGAGATCTGCCGCCGGCTCGACGGTATTCCGCTCGCGATCGAACTGGCTGCGGCTCGGGTCAAAGTGCTCTCGATCCCAAACCTGGCGCAACGGCTCAACGAACGCTTCAAGCTTCTCACCGGCGGCAGCCGTACCGCATTGCCGCGCCAGAAGACGCTGGGCGCGCTCATTGATTGGAGCTACGACCCTGCTCACGCCCCAAGAGCAGATGCTGTTCAATCGGGTAGGAATCTTCGCCGGCGGCTTTAGTCTGGATGCGGCCACTGCGGTGTGCAGCGGCGAGGGCCTCGATGAGATCGACATCTTGGATCTGCTCGCGTCGCTGACCGATAGGTCGCTGGTCGTTGCCGACACCAGCGGCGAGCAAGAGCGCTATCGGCTGCTCGAATCCACCGCCGCCTATGCCATGGAGAAGCTCACTGCGGCAGGCGAGCGCGAGACGTTAGCTCGCCGTCATACCGAGTACTTCCGCGATCAGGCACAAGCCGCCGACGAACGCTACGGCACCGGCTCGGCGACTGCGTGGCTTACCGGCGCGGAGTTGGAGCTCGACAACGACCGGGCGGCATTGGAGTGGGCACTGACGCGCGGCAACGACGCGGTGCTGGGCGGGGCCATCGCCGCCGCATTGGGATGGCTTTGGAGACACGCCGGTCTCACTGTCGAGGGGCGCTACTGGATCTCACTTGCGCTCGAACGCGTGAACGAAACCGAACATCCGCACGTTGCGGCTGGCCTGTGGTGGGCGCTGGGCACTCTTTCATCCGGGCAGCGCAAACACGACGAAGCCGAGCGGGCGATGCAGTTGTACGCGTCGGTGGGCGATGCCCGCTGGACCGCTCGTGCGCAGTACCAGCTTGCGTTTGCACTTATGCAGACGGGGCGGCTCGATGAAGCCGCAGCAACGAACGAGCAAGCGCTGGCGGCGGCGCGCGCGTGTGGAGACTCGTTTTGTGTGGCAATCTGTCTCGCCCAGCGGGCGAACATCGCGCGGATACGCGGCGACGTTCGCGTGGCGCGCGAGCTGTACGCGCCGACGCTGGCGGCCTTCAAGGCGCTTGGAAACGAAGATGGGGCCGCAGTGGTTCTGAGCAATCTGGCTGAGCTGGAATTTGCCGACGGGCATCCCGAGCCGGCGTTGCAAGCCGCAAGCGAAGCGCTCGAGATTTATGCGCGCGGAAAGAACGCAGCGAACATCGCTACTTCCCACACCAACAGCGCCGCGTATCGCATCGCGCTTGGCGATCTCAGCGCTGCGCGCGACTCGGCGCGCGAGGGGTTGCGCGTGGCGCGGCAGGCGCGACACGAGCAAGTCATCGCCACTGCGCTGCAGCATCTTGTGCTGCTCGCCGGGCTCGGCGGCGACGCACGCCGCGCTGCGCAGCTGCTCGGCCAAGTAGACGCGCAATACACCGCGCTGGGAACGCAACGCGAAGCCACCGAGCAATGGGGCTACGACAAGCTCATGGCAACGCTGCGCGAACAGTTGAGCGAAGACGAGATCGCACAACTGGCAGCCGACGGCGCGGCGTGGTCCGAAGATCGGGCCGTCGAGGAAGCGCTGAAGGTCTAGGTTTCCCCACACCCGCGAGGCCGCATCACGTTAGAAGCTAAGCTATGCCTCGCAGCAGCGCAGCCCGGCGCCGATCGCGTGGCGCTTTGCGCCTCGCATTTTGGCTCGCAATGCCTCGCAGCCTCGCGGCCTAGTTCGTCGCACCTATGAAGCTGAGCCGGGGGCGCCATCTTTTAGCGCCTAACTCCTATGCCCGCTAGGCTGCGGTGCCGTGGCACTTCTTGTATTTGCGTCCGCTCCCGCACGGGCAGAGTTCGTTTCGTCCGACTTTCGGTTGTTCTCGCTGCATCGGTTTGGTTGGCGATTCGTCGTCTTTGTTGGTGTGGAACTGCTGCACGCGGCGACCGGCTCCGGGCATCGGGCCGAGCAGTTGTTCGACTTGCTGTGGCGGTAGAGCGTTGCCGGCTGCAACGGGCTGCGGCACGAGCTCGCCCGATGGAATCGGCTCGAACCGCGGCGCGCCGGGACCCTGGGCATATGGCGTGAGTTCTTGCGGCGGTGGGCCGTGCTCGATCTGCACGCGGAAGACGCCCTTGATCGCCTCATCGGCAATGTTGTTCTTCAGCGATTCGAAGATCTCGAAGGCTTCCTTCTCATACTCGACGCGCGGATCTTTTTGGCCGTAACCGCGTAGGCCGATGCCGGTCTTGAGGTGGTCCATCACGTAGAGATGGTCGACCCACTGGCGATCGATGATCGGCAGCAAGAGATAGCGCTGCTCGACGACGCGCAGAATCTCCGGCGTTACCTCTTTCTCTTTGGTCTCGTACGCCTCGGCGGCTTTCGCCTGCAGGAGGCGCCGAATCTCTTCGCGGTCCTTGCCGACGAGATCTTCGACCTTCATGCTGCGCTTGATCGGAAAGATCAGATCGAGCGCGTTGATCATCTCGGGGAGATCCCACTCCTGTGGATGGACGTTCTCGGGCGCGTTCTCCTCGACGGCTTCGTTGACTTTCGCCTCGAGCGTCTGCGTCATGAACGTCCGCGAATCAAACTTCCCTTCCAGAGTCGCTCGCCGGTCGCCATAAATGACCGAACGCTGCTTGTTCATCACGTCGTCATACTCGAGCACATGCTTGCGGATCTCGTAGTTGTGATTCTCGACCTTGCCCTGCGCGCGCTGGATCGATTTGGTAACGAGCCCCGACTCAATCGGCTGTTCGTCGGTAAATCCGACGCGCTCCATGATGTTCGTCATTCGGTCGCCGCCGAAGAGCCGCATCACTTCATCTTCGAGCGAAACGTAGAAACGCGAACTGCCCGGGTCGCCTTGGCGTCCGGAGCGTCCGCGAAGCTGGTTATCGATCCGCCGCGATTCGTGCCGCTCGGTGCCAATGATGTGGAGTCCGCCGTTGCGGGCCACGCCTTCGCCAAGCTTGATGTCGGTGCCGCGGCCTGCCATGTTGGTGGCGATCGTCACCTGAGCGTTTTGGCCGGCATCCTTGATGATCTCGGCCTCTTGCTCGTGGTACTTCGCGTTGAGCACGTTGCACTCGACGCCTTTACGCCGCAGCATCGTCGCGAGCAGCTCGCTCTTCTCGATCGAGCGCGTGCCCACGAGCACCGGCCGCCCCTTCTTATATTCTTCGATGATCTCGTCGACGACCGCGTCGAACTTCGCTTTCTCGCTCTTGTAGACGATATCCGAGCTGTCTTTGCGGACCATCGGCATGTTCGTCGGCACGACCACCACGTCCAGACCGTAGATGTCGCGGAACTCGCGCTCCTCGGTCTTGGCCGTGCCGGTCATGCCGGCCAGATGTTCGTAAAGGCGGAATAGATTCTGGAAGGTGATCGTCGCGAGCGTCTGGTCCTCGCCGCGCACCTTTATACCCTCTTTGGCTTCGATCGCTTGGTGGATGCCGTCGGAGTAGCGCCGGCCGTACATGAGCCGCCCGGTGAACTCGTCGACGATGATCACCTCGCCGTCCTTCACGATGTACTGCTGATCGCGATGGAAGAGGTTCCAGGCCTTGAGCGCGGCGTTGAGCTGGTGCGTCAGTTCGATGTTACGCTGCTCGTAGAGGTTGGTGATTCCCAGCATCTTCTCGACGCGAGCCACGCCGGCTTCGGTGATCGGAACCGCGTGCGCCTTCTCGTCGACCGTGTAATCTTCGTCCTTCTTCAGCCGCGGCAGAATCTGCGCAAACTTGTCGTAGAGCTCGCCCGATTCTTGCGAGGGACCGCTGATGATCAGCGGCGTGCGCGCCTCGTCGATCAGAATCGAGTCGACCTCGTCGACGAGCGCGAAGTAGAGCTCGCGCTGAACGAGATCTTCCACCTGCCACGCCATATTGTCGCGCAGATAGTCGAAACCGACCTCATTGTTCGTGACGTACGTTACGTCGCAGTTGTACGCTTCGCGGCGCTGTGCCGAATCGAGCCCGTGCTGGATGATGCCGACCTTGAGTCCGAGATACTCGTAAATCGGTCCCATCCACTCGGCATCGCGGCGTGCCAAGTAATCGTTCACGGTGACGACGTGCACGCCGCGCCCTTCGAGCGCGCGGGCGTAGACGGGGAGCGTCGCGACGAGCGTCTTGCCTTCGCCGGTCTTCATCTCGGCGATGCGTCCTTCGTAGAGCACTTGGCCGCCCATGATCTGCACGTCGAAGTGACGCATCCCCAGCGTGCGTTTTCCGGCCTCGCGCACAACGGCAAAGATCTCGGGCAACATGGCGTCGAGCGACTCGCCCTGCTCGAGCCGGCTCCTGAACTCGGCCGTCTTGGCCTGGAGCTGCTCGTCGGGCATGGCGGAGAACTCGGCGTCGAATTCGTTGACGGCTTTGGCGGTGCGTCGCAGGCGTGCGACTTCGCGCTCGTTGCCGTCGATAATGCTCTTGATGAAAGCCATGGAAGTTACGGCACGAGGCCGATGCCTGTTACCGCTCCCGGAGACGTGTAGTACGATGTCGGTGGCTGGTTGCCGCTCACACTCGGCGTGAAGATGAGCACCACGCCGCTGCCGCTCTTCGTCGAGTCGGCAACGTAGATCACCCCGTCGGGGTTGACCTTGATGTCGGTCGGCGCGTTGAGCATCGTCTTACAGCCGCGTATCGTGCGAATCGGCTTCGTGAAGGGAATCTTCTTGTTATATGGCGGGAAGACCAAGATCGCCGGTCCGCTCGGGGAGCCGCAGCTCGCCTTGGTGTGGCCTTGGTCGACGATGTAGATGTTCCCCAACGTATCTACCGCAACGCTAAACGGCGTCACGACGCCGTTTTTGGCGGTGATCGCGAAACGCGGGTAGACGTTGATCGGCGTGGGCGTCGGTGAAGGCGTCGGCGACGGGCTCGGCGATCCCGACGGAGTCGCGGTCGGAGTCGGCGTCGGCGAGGGCGTCGGCGTCGGCTTGGGGGTCGGCAGCATGAACTGCTCGACCGTCCCTCCGGCGATGTTCGCGACGTAGATGTGTCCCTGGCGATCGACGATCACGCCGCCGGGCAGCTTTAGATTCGTCTTCGGGCCGGCAATCGATTGAAACGGCGACGTGCTTCCCGCGCCAAAGAGGAGGATCTGGTTGGGATAGACGTCGGTCGGAATGTTGTCGGCGATGACCATGAGCCTCGGAATCGGGCTCGCCGAGCTCGAAGGACGGGGCGTCGGACCTTTCGGCGTAAAGGCGATCCCGCGGGGGCGCCCCGAGAGCGCGCTCGAGGTCAATGGAATCACGTCGCCGGTCGCGAGCGCCTCGAACTCAATCAGCAGGGCCCTGCCGGTGCTCGGATTATAGTTCGTGACCCACAGGTTCGAACCACGATCGAAGGCTAGATACTGCGGGCCGTCGAGGCTCGTGTTCGCGCCGCCGATGTTAAACGTGGGCCCAGCGCCGCTCTTGGTACCGTTGGTATAGATGCTGATCGCGTTCTGGTTACTGTTCGACGCATAGAGCGTCTTCGATGGGAAGTTCGGCCCGACGTTGACTCCCGACGTTTGTCCTAGGCTGCTGCATGCGACGATCGCCCCGGCCATCATGACCGAAACGAACGCAAGCGCGCTACGCCGAGAGCGAAGGAACCGTCTCATCCTAAAGCCATTAAAGAGTGGCACTGCGAGGCGGTTCCCCCAGCCGCCCGAGTTTCCTGGCCGACCGCACGGTGAGCAAGGAACCAGATGGCGGCTACCAGCAGCAGGAAAATCAGCGCGGAAACCACGATCCGCCGCGTGCGACGGCGCACGTAGGCAGGTCGGCTCGACTCGGTATCGATGATCTGGCGCGGCAATCTTTTAAGGTAGTTCTAAACCGCGCGGCGGAGCGGATGGTTGAGCTCGCCCGTCTCTACGAGCTTGAGCAGCTCCCCAACGGTAACGAACCGGTACCCGGCGGCTTTGAATCGCGCGACGACATAGGGCAGGGCTTCGATCGTCGCGAGCTTCCCGCTGTGAAGCAGCACGATCTCGGGCGCGGTCGCGTGCTCGACGAGATGATTCTCGATCTGCGGAACGGTCAGCGTTCGCCAGTCGCCGCTGTCGTCGGTCCAAAGAACGACGGAGTATCCCAAGCTCTGCGCTATTTGCAGCGTGCGCTCGGTGTAGCGTCCGTGCGGCGGTCGCATGAGCGTGCGCACCGCAGGATCGTGGGAGAGCGGCCAGAGCGCCGCGGCGCCCTCGAGAATCTCGTAACGCACCTCGGCGTTGCTCTCTTGATCGAGATTCGGATGCGTGTAGGTGTGATCGGCGATCTCGTTGCCGTCGCTCTCGATGCGACGCGTAATCTCGGGCCACTCCTGCGCGTCCCGTCCGATCAGGAAGAACGTCGCCGGCACCTGCAGATCGTGCAGCACGTCGAGCAACATCGGCGTGAAGACTGGATACGGACCGTCATCGAAGGTAAGCGCGATCAGCCGCGGCCGGTCCGACCGATCCGCGCTGCCGAGCTCGCGCGACATGCGATAGAGCCGCGCCACGGGGCCGCCCGAAAGCTCGAGGTGGACGTTCGCGCGCGGCGTCACGAGCGCCGGCGCAACGTTGCTCTGATGCACGACTTCGCGCCACGCACCGTAGAACGCGCCGCCGGCAAGCAGAACTGCGAGAACGATCTTCACGCTACGACCTTTTCGCAAAATCGCTGCCGACGATGACCGTGACGTCGCTGCCCGGCGTGGCGGTGGCGGCCGGCGACGCGGTCGATGCCGAATCCGGAACGACCGCCGCATCGTGCAGTGACGCCGGCAAGGCTTCGCGAACGCGCGCACCCGCGAAGGTCACGTTCGAATGCTCGTGGATCTCGGTCAGCGTGTAATCCGATCGCTCCGCATCACCGACCGCACCGATCGTGAATCCGGCGTGCGAAAGCACGTCTGCAAGGCGACGCGCGGCGCCCGAGACGCCGCTGCCGTTCTCGACGTCGACGCGCAGCGTCGAGGGCGGGATTGCGGCAAGCGCCAAGGCGTCGGGCGAGGGAATCTGCACCGGCTGCGGCGCAAGCATCGTCGCGACGAGACGGGCCCGCGCACTCGTATCGGGAACGAGCGAATCGCCATAACCCGGAAGATCGATGTCGCCCGTATACGGCACCTGATTGCTGACGATTGCCGCCGGCGGAATTCCTTGATAGTACGAAGCAATCGAGAGCAGTTCCGGATCGGAGAAATCGGTCTGAACGTTGCGCCGGAAGACGGAGAGCAGATCGCCGAAGTGCAGCAGGGTGTTCATGCGGTCGCCTTTGAGTTTGTCGGCGAGGGCCCGCAACACTTGCTGCTGCCGCTTGATCCGGCATGGATCGCTGCACCAGTCGTGGCGGAAGCGCATGTACGCGACGGCCTGCTCGCCGTTGAGGTGCTGCCAGCCTTCCTTGAGATGGATGTGCAGGTGCCCCCACGTGTCGTCGTAGTCGAGCTCCCCGCCGGTGCACTGCGTTTTATACTGCAGGCAGTTCGAGGTTTTAACGTCGACCATCACGCCGCCGATCGCCGTGATGAACTCTTTGGTGGCATCGATGCGCAGAATCATGTAGCGGTCGAATCCGGGAATTCCCAACCACTGCGCGATGACGTTCTTGGCTTCCGACACGCCGCCGTCCGATTGCGCTTGATTGATCTTCGCCTGCGTGCCGTTGGGCATCGTAGCGACCATGTCGCGCGGAATGGAGAGTTGATAGATGCGCTTGTTGGCAAAGTCGAGATTGACCGCCCAGATGACGTCGCTGCGCGAGTTCTTCGAGTACTCTTCGTCGCTCGCCGTGTAGTCGTAGTCGAGGCCCTCGACGAGCACGAGCAGGTTGGGCTTGCCGAAAACTTGCCGGGGAGAGGGCACGATCATCTGGCCGATCTGCGCGATCGCGTTGACCGGATTGCGGTGCTCGATCACGGCGTAGCCGGCGGCCGCGGCGGCGATGCCCAAAACGATAAAGCCGGCGACGATCGCGATGCGCTTAATCATACGGCGCAGCGTTCCCGCGCGATGACTTGGCCGAAGAAGTCGAACGGCCCGTGGCCGTCGAGGCGGACCTCGGCGAACTCGCCGACGCGAGCGTCGCCGGTGAAGTAAACGCCGCCATCGACCCCCGGCGCTTCACCCTGGGAGCGTCCGAACCACGCCCGCGCCGCGCCGAGCGGACCGCGCAGCGGGTCGCGTTCGCCGAGCCGTCGCGACTCTTCGACGAGCACGCGCGCGGTCTCACCGCAGCGGCGAGCGCGCGCTCGCTCAGACGCGAGCCGCTGCGTCTCCCGCAGACGAATCAGCCGTTCGCGACGGCGCCGTACCCCCACGCGCGCCGAAAGCTCGGCGGCCGGCGTTCCCTCTTCCGCGCTATATTCAAAGAAGCCGACGCGATCGAGCTGCGCGCGTTCGATCCACCGCTCGAGATACTCGACGTGTTCGTCGCGCTCGCTGGGAAAGCCGACGATGAAGGTCGAGCGCATGGTGATCCCGGGCACGCGCGCGCGAAACTCGTCGATGATCTCGAGGTAACGCTCGCCGTTGCTGGGGCGGCGCATCGCGCGCAGCACCTCGGGGTGCGCGTGCTGCAACGGCATATCCATGTACTTGCAGACTTTGGGAAGTTGCGCGATCGCATCGACCAGCTCGCGGTCGACCGTCGCGGGATAGAGATACAGCAACCGAATCCACTCCAGCCCATCGATCGCATGGAGCTCTTCGAGCAGCCCCGCGAGACCGCCGCGGCGCATGCCGCGGTCGCGCCCCCACATCGAGGTATCTTGCGCGATCAAAATCAGCTCTTTAGCGCCGCCGTCGACGAGCGCGTGTGCCTCGGCCACGATCGATTCGGCGCTGCGGCTGCGAAAGCGTCCGCGCAGCGTGGGAATGATGCAGAACGTGCACGGATGATCGCACCCCTCGGCGATCTTCAGATAGGCGGTTGCACGCGGCGTCGTCACGAGCCGGGGTAAGAAATCGTGCTCCGGCTCGGCTTCGAACTCGAGCCGCACCGGCCGTCGTCCGGCTTCGACGTCGTCGAGTAGCTCGGCGATGCCGGCGTAGGCACCAGTGCCGACGACGCCGTCGATCTCCGGGACGAGGCTCTGGAGCTGCGCGCCGTAGCGTTGAGCTAGGCATCCGGCGACGACAAGCTGCTGGCCGCGCCGTTTCTGGGCGGCGTGCTCGAGAATGACGTGCGTCGACTCTTCCTTTGCCGGATCGATGAAGGCGCAGGTATTGATGACGACCGTATCGGCACGCCTCGCGTCGGTCTCCAACTGCCAGCCCGCGGCGCCCAGCTTGGCGATCATGACCTCGGTGTCGACCAAGTTCTTCGCGCAACCGAGGCTGACGAATGCGACACTTCGCACGTTCGCGCCGCTAACGATAGTTCACGAACTGCAGGGGGAGCTCGAACTCCATCGAGCGCAGCGAGGCCATGACCTTCTGCAAGTCGTCTTTGCTCTTTCCCGCGATGCGAATCTGGTCGTCCTGATACTGCGCGGTTACCTTTAGCTTCAGCGCTTTGATGTGCGCGAGCAGCGCTCGGCTCTGGTCTTTGCCGATCCCGCTGCGCAGCGTGACGACCTGCCGCACCGTAGCGCCGCCGGCCGGCTCGACCTCGCCGAACTCGAAGGCCTTGATATCGATGCCGCGCCGAACGGCTTTGCTCTGCACGATGTCGACGACGTTGCGCATCTTGAGCTCGTCGTCGGAGATCAGCGTGATCTTCTTGTCGTCGGATTCGATGCTCGTTTTGCTATGCTTGAAATCGAACCGGTTCTCGATCTCCTTGCGCGCTTGATTGAGCGCGTTGTCGAGTTCTTGCCGGTCGACGCGCGAAACGACGTCGAACGAGGATTCGCTCGCCACTACAGTCTTACGGTGCTCCTCTCAAAGAGTGAAGGCGTGCTCGACGACGTCGCCGGACTTGCCGAGCTTTCCGACGTCCTTACCGTCGACGTAGACCTCCACGCCGCCGGCGTTGCCGATGCGCACCAAGGCGCTCTTCCCGCGGAACGTCTTCGAGGTTCCGGCGGGAAACGTACCCTCCATGCTAACACTGCCGTCAACGGTGACTCTGAGCCACGAGGGGGCGGTCAGCACCAGCGCAATGGAGTTGGCGCCGCCCGCCGGGCCCGCCGGCGCGGGGGTGGGCGTCGCAGCGGCCGGCGCCGGGATCGCGCTCGCCGGAATGGCACTTGCCGGGGGTGAGGCGAGGCTCGCAGCGACCTGCGGCCGGCGCATAGTCAGCTCGTTGTAGACGACGAAGGCGATCAGGAGCACGGCGACCGTTGCCGCAATCCAAATGAGGACCGAGCCGCGCCGCCCCGCCTCTTCGCGCGCCGCCTCTCGGGCCGCAAGCGCCTGGGGAGACCCGGACGCCGGCTGTATGCGGTTGAACGCAGCGACCGCTTCTTCGGGGTCGAGGCCGACGAACCGCGCGTACGTACGAATGAAGCCGCGGATGTAGACCGGCGCCCCGATCGCGTTCCAACTCTCTTCCTCGATGGCCGCCAAGTAGACCGAGCGGATGCGAATTTGATCCGCAACGTCGGATAAGGAGAGGCCGCGGGCCTCGCGTGCCGCGCGAAGCCGCTCGCCTAGCGCTTCGGGGGCTCCCGGCATTGGGCTTTGAGTTAGCCCCGCCCAAGTGTTATCCTGTTGCACGTCCTATGCAAAAAGAGCGCGTGATTGCGGCGATGAGCGGCGGCGTGGACTCCGCGGTTGCTGCCGGTCTCCTGGTGGAGAGCGGGTACGACGTCGTCGGAATCACG
This sequence comes from Candidatus Cybelea sp., assembly GCA_036732685.1. GTDB lineage: Bacteria > Vulcanimicrobiota > Vulcanimicrobiia > Vulcanimicrobiales > Vulcanimicrobiaceae > Cybelea. Next base: position 15,810 of record DAINBY010000010.1, read on the forward strand.
ATGAAGATGTACGCACCGTCGAGACCGGCGCACGCCAAGAGCTGCTGCGGCGTCGATGACTTCGACGACGCGCGAGCGACGGCCGCAGCGCTGGGCATACCGCACTACGTGCTGGATTTCGAAGAGACATTTCGGCGTAACGTCATCGAGCGCTTCGTCGACGACTACGCCGGCGGGCGCACCCCCAACCCGTGCGTCTCGTGCAATAACTTCGTGAAACTCGGGACGCTCGCGGAGTATGCCGACCGGCTCGGCGCGTGCTACGTTGCAACCGGACACTACGCCCGCATCGAACGGCGCGACGACGGCCCCCATCTCTTCCGCAGCGAATATGCGAAAGACCAAGCCTACGCCCTCGCCCAGCTCACGCCCGCCCAACTCGCGCGTCTCCTGCTCCCGCTCGGCGAGTTCGACAAGGCGACGACGCGCGGACACGCCCGGCGCATGGGCTTGCCGGTACACGACAAGACCGAATCGCAGGACATCTGCTTCGTCGAAGGCGGCGACTATCGCGCGGTCCTCTCGCGCTTACGTCCCGAGATCAACGAGCCGGGCGACGTCGTGGCGACAAGCGGCGAGAAGATCGGCGGGCACGCCGGCATCGCCAACTACACCGTCGGGCAGCGCGCCGGCCTTCCCGCGAGCGGCGACGGCGCTCGGTACGTAACGCGCATCGACGCGGCGACGAATACGATCGTCGTCGGGCGCGAGGAGGAGCTGCTCTGCAGCGAACTGACGGCAAACGACGTCAATCTCATCCGGCCCGAGCGCTTCGGCGAGGGCGATGTGCCGGTGCGAGCGATGGTTCGTTACCGCGCCGCGCCCGCCGCGGCGTTCGCCGCGGTGCGCGACGGCGAGTTACACCTGCGCTTCGAGAGGGCGCAGCGGGCGGTCACGCCGGGTCAGCTCGTCGCGCTGCTCGACCCCGCAACCGAAGAAGTCCTCGGCGCCGCCACCATTAGATAGCCTCCTCCACCGAGGGAAACCGGAGGGTGACCCGCCTCCCCGTCCCGAATTTTCCACCCTCGGAGGCGCGCGAAATGAGCCTGATCCGGCGCAGCTGTTATGACCTCGGAATCGTCCTCCTAACCCTAGCGCTTGGGGGGTGCAACGCTGCGGCGCCGCTTACGCCGTTTCGATCGGTTCAGCAGAACGCACACGGTAACTCGCTGGCGGGCGGCAATGCGCTGATGTACGTCTCCGATCCGGCGACGAATACCGTCTCGATGTATTCGTATCCCGGTTTGAAGCTGCGGGGAAAGATCTTGGGACTGAAGGGTCCGGCAGGTCTCTGCGTAGACGCTTCGACCGACAACGTTTGGGTCGTATGGGGAACGAACGTCGATAAGGTCAGCGAGTTTCCACACGGGGGAACGACGCGTATCCGAACCCTGAAAATCTATGGCGCACCATCGGCCGATGCGTGCGCAGTCGACCCCACCAGCGGTAACCTCGCGGTCGTTCAATCGACCGACTTCGACGATTCCGGCCAATTTTGGTCTTCAAAAACGGCGAGGGCAAAGCGAAGGGTTATTACGGCCCGATGTTCGATCTCGGCTTCATCGGTTACGACAACGCCGGCAATGCCTTTGTGGATGGCAGCTATCAGCGCACCAGTCTCGAAGAGCTCGCGCCCAATGCAAAGAGAGCCGCCGACGTCACGCCAAAAGGAATGCGCCTGCATTCGGCGGGCGGCGTTCAGTACGACGGATCGCACGTGGCCGTCGGCATCGCGAAGCGCGGAATCATTTATCAGACTTTAGATCGCAGGATAACCGGCACAACGAAACTCTCGGGAGCTTGCTTCGTTCAGCAGTTTTTCATTGACGGCTCCGTCGTCATCGCGCCGAACATTTGCAACGCGAAAGGCGACGTGCTCTTCTACAACTATCCGGCCGGTGGAAATCCCGTCAGGAAGCTTGGCGGATTCGGCCGCCCATACGCCGTCGTTATTAGCCGGTAGCGAGGGCCATTTCGGGGCGGGCGTTCCAGTACGTATCGCGGATGACCGGCTTGAACCCAGCGCTGACGATCAGGTTTTCGACATCGCGGCGCGTCGCTTCATTGGTGCTGCCGGCGTCGTGCACGACCTGCTCTTCGATGATCGTGCCGCCCATGTCGTCGCAGCCGTAGAAGAGCGCGAGCTGCCCCATTTTCAACCCCGGCGTCAGCCAGGAAGCCTGCAGATGCGGGAAGTTGTCGAGATAGAGTCGCGAGATTGCGAGCACGCGCAGGTACTCTAGGCCCGTCGACTCCTTACCGCGCAGCGGCGTCTTGAACGGAACGTAGTACCACGGAATGAAGGCCGTAAAGCCGCCGGTCTCGTCTTGCAGTTCGCGCAGCACGTGCAGATGCTCGATGCGTTCCGCCGGCGTCTCGATCGATCCGAACATCATCGTTGCGGTCGTCGGCATGCCGAGCTGCTGCGCTTCGCGCATCACGCCGAGCCATTCGTGCGGCTTGACCTTTCGCGCCGAGATGCGCTTGCGCACGCGCTCGACGAGAATCTCCGCGCCGGCGCCGGGGAGCGACTTCATCCCGGCATCCTTCAGCCGCGCGAGCACCTCGCGCGTGGAGATCCCCTCGACGTGCGCGAGGCCGACGATCTCCGAGACCGAGAGCGAGTGCAGGTCGGCCTGCGGGTACTCGCGGCGCACGCGCCCGAAGAGCCTCTCGAACCATTCGATGCCAAGCTCCGGATTGACGCCGCCCTGGATCATGATCTGCGTCGCACCTTGGTCCACCGCGTACCGCACGCGGTCGAGCACCCGGTCGTGCGACATGGTGTAGCCTTCTTTGTGATGCTCCGGCCGGAAGAAGGCGCAGAACGTGCAGTGGACGTTGCAGACGTTGGTGTAGTTGATCGTCGTGTCGATCACGTACGTGACGACGTCGTGCGGATGCATCGCCAAGCGTCGCGCGTGCGCCGCCGCACCCAGCTCGTGGATGTCGGCCTCGTCGTAGAGCCGTACGCCTTCGTCGAAATCGAGCCGTCCGCCGGCGGCGGCGCGGTCGAGCAGATCAGCTAGCGATGGCACCGACCGTCTCCGGAAACGCCGGCAGCGCGGAAATCGCGCCGATTGCGAGCAGCTCGCGGCAGAAGGCTTCGAGCCCGTCCTGCGCAGCGACGTGCAGCATGAAGTTGAGTCTGCCGTAGTAGGTCTCGTAAAAGCCGGGCGGACGCGGAATCGCGCGCTGCGCGAGCGCCACGACCTCTCGGGTGTGCGAGCGCGACCAAGTATAGGCGTCGGTGAGCGCGTGCATGCAATCGCGAATCGCAGCGGTATCGCGCTCGTAGGCGTCGCGACGTGCGGCCCACACCGCGAAGACGGTCTGGCGGCCGGTCCACTCGTGCCAAAGACGTCCGAGATCGTACACCATCTCGGCCGGAAAACGCTCGATTGCGTCGATCGCCGAATCGCCGATGAGCAGTGTCGGGTCGCCGCGCAGGGCGCGCTCGACCGGATCGGATTCGTCGACGTAGGTAGGCGCGATGCGATAGCGGCGCTCCATGAGGATCCGCAGCAAGTTGCGCCCGCTCGCCGATTCTTCGGTCACGAAGATCGGGCGTCCGCCGAGCAACGTCGGCGCGACGTTGGAGACGAGCACGACCGAGACCACTTCGTCGCGCGCGCCGATGCAGAGGTCGGGCAGGAGCACGAGGTCGCGCGCGTTCGCAGCCCAGGTGAATGCGCTGATGGGGCTCAAGTCGAGCTCGCCGCCCAGCAGCATCGCGTTCAAACGCGCCGGCGTATCGGCATGCAACGCACCCGGATATTCGATCGCGCCCTCATCGAACGCCGCGTAGATCGGCAGGTCGTTCGTGTATTTGATTCGACCGCAGCGTAAGGTCAGGATGACACCCCTGCCAGCTCGCGCTGCGGAGGGCTCCAGTCCCAGGCGAACTCGTCGTAGGTCGAGTTGCGGCGCACGGGAACGTAACCGGCCTCTTCGATTAAGCGGCGGAATTCGCGGTCGTCGACGTACTGCCCCGAGCTCGTTCCGGCCGAGTGATAGATCATCTCCTCATCGGTCGATCCGTGCGTACCGTCCATGTCGTCGGCGCCGAAGTGCAGCGCAACCTGACAGACCTTCAATCCTTGGATCATCCAGTAGGCTTTGATGTGATCGAAGTTGTGGAGCATCAAGCGCGCTACCGCGAAGGTGCGGATGTCGTCGAGCCCGGTCGTCCAGCCGCAGTACGAGAGCTCGTTGCCGTCGGGGTGGAATGCGAGCGGAATAAAGGCGTTGTAGCCCGGCGAACGATCCTGCGATTCGCGTAAGCGGATCAGATGATCGACGCGATCCTCGATCGACTCGATGTGGCCGTAGAGCATCGTCGCGTTGCTCGCGATGCCTTGGCGATGGAGTTCTTCGTGAATCACCAGCCAGTTGTCGGCGGATACCTTGTTCGGACAAATTTTTCCGCGCGTCGGCTCGCCAAAAATCTCGGCTGCGCCGCCGTTGACGTTGTCGAGGCCGGCTTCCTTTAGCGCTGCGACGATTGCGGGAAACGAAAGCCGGTGGCGCTTCGCCATGTACTCGATCTCGGCGGCGGTGAAAAGCGAGAGCTGGACGTGCGCCAGCGCCGACTTGAAGCGGCGCATCAGCGGCAGCCAGTAGTCGAGCGAGAGCTGACGCGGATCATGCCCGCCGACAATGTGAAGCTGGTTGAAGTTCGTCCCGGTCTCGGTCGCCTTTGCGAAGACCTGGTCGGGCGTCATTCTGAAAATGCGTTCGGGCTCTTTGAACTCGTCGGCCGCGAACGAGCAGAACGTACAGCCCGCAAAGCAGACGTTCGTGGAATTGATGTAACGATTGAGAACGTAGAAGACCTTCTTGCCGCTCTTGCGCTCCTTCTGCTTGCGCGCCATGCGCCCGAGATTGTGGATATCCCCGGTGCGATAGAGCACGAGCCCATCGTCCATCGAGAGCGGCACGCCGGCATCGAGCTTGCGCTCGATCTCCGCGAGTCTGGGGTCGGCGAAGGTCATGCCGCCCTATTCTGCTCGGGTCCGGCGGGCCCCGCAATGCCGCCGAAGAGGGCGACCACGAGCGCCGTGCAAAGCAAGGCGGCCGAGAGTCCGAGCAGCGCGCCGCCGAGCACGTCGGTGAAATAATGCGCCCCGAGCGCCAAGCGCGCCCAGCAAATGGCTGCGGCAAAAATCGCAAGCAGCAAGGATCCGATCACTCGAACCGGCTTCGGAAGATCGGAAGAGTACAGCAGTACCGCCCAAAGACCGTAGAAGCCGACGGCGATCGCCGCGTGCGAGCTGGGGTACGAGAACGTGAGCTCGTGTTTGACGACCCAATCAACCGGCCGAGGCCGTTCGAAAAAGTGCTGGAAAAAATCCGCGGCGCGCCAACTGATCAAGAGTGAGACGACGCTCGTGAGGATTCGCACTCGCCACGCCCGCAAGAGCACCGCAAGAATCACGAGCACGATGCCGATTGGGATCAAGACGCTTGGGTAGCAGCTCTGCGTCAGCCGCCATGCGAGCAGCGTCGAGTGATCGAACGACGCACGCTCCCAGGCAAGCAGGAGCGGCGGCTCCGGGTTGCGGCTGACCATCATCCCCAAGAAGAGCGCTAGACCGAATGAGACCAATCCGGCGCCGAGCCACGCTCTCACGCTACGCTCGCGCGCCACGCTACTCGCCGCTCGCAAAGAGATCTTGCTGCGCGTTCTGGTCTTTGCCGAGCCGCGTCGCCATGAGCTCGAGTTCGGGGAAACCGATGATGATTTTACGCGGCTTCGTTCCCTCGTGCTGTCCGACGACTTTGAAATCCTCGAGCTGCTTCATCACTCGAACCGCGCGCGGATGGCCGATCGAAAACTGCGACTGCAGCGCAGCGGTCGACGCATAATTCGATTCGATGATGAACTTCGCCGCTTCGTAGCAGAGCGGATCGGTGTCGCGCCGGCCAAGCTCGTCGTCGACCGGCACGACCTCGACGTCGAGCAAGTTCTCGGGACGCGCCTGACGCGCCCAGAACTCGACGAGGCGGCTAACCTCGGAGTTGGTGATCAGCGCGCCTTGCGCTCGAACCGGCTTCGGCGCGTCGATCGGCAGGTAGAGCATGTCACCGCGGCCGAGGAGCCGCTCCGCTCCGTTCATGTCGAGAATGACGCGCGAGTCGGACTGCGAGCTGACCGCAAAGGCGATACGTGACGGCACGTTAGCCTTGATGAGGCCGGTGATGACGTCGACCGAGGGGCGCTGCGTGGCGACGACGAGATGAATGCCGGTCGCGCGGCCGAGTTGGGCGAGGCGCATGATCGTGGTTTCGACCTTTGCCGGAGCGATGAGCATCAAATCGGCTAGCTCGTCGATCACGATCACGACGAACGGCAAACGCTCCTGCGGATACTTCGCGTTATACTCTTCGATCTTGCGAACCGAGGCTTTGGCGAAGCGCTCGTACCTCGAGTCCATCTCCTTCGTCATCTCGAAGAGCGCGCCGGCGGCCAAGCGCGGATCGGCGATGACGTCTTTGATGAGATGCGGAATTCCATTGAATACGGTGAGCTCGACGCGCTTTGGATCGATCATCAGCATCTGCACCTGATCGGGCGTCGCGCAGACCAAGAGCGACGCGATGATCGTGTTCAGGCAGACCGACTTCCCCGCGCCGGTCGCGCCGGCAACCAAGAGATGCGGCATCTTGGAGAGATCGCCAAAGACCGGTCGCCCGGTGATATCCTTGCCCAGCGCCATCCAAAGCGGCGGCACTTGACCGCGATTGGGAATCGAATCGAGAATCTCGCGAATCGCGACGACCGAAACGGTTTGGTTGGGAACTTCGATTCCTACGGCCGACTTTCCGGGAATCGGCGCCTCGATGCGCACGCTCGTCGCTGCGAGGGCGAGCGCGAGGTCGTCGGCGAGCGCGGCGATGCGCGAAATCTTCACGCCTCGCTCGGGCTTGAGCTCGTAGCGGGTGATCGACGGACCGCGCTCGATGTGCGAAACCTTCGCACCGACCCCGAAGCTCGCGAGCGTATCTTCGAGCACGTGAGCGCGATTCGAAACGTCGACCGCTTGACTCGGCGGCACGTCGAAGAGCGAAAGATCCGGAAGGCGATAGACTACCGCGCCGCCGGCTTCGCTTGCCTGCGGTTCGCGAATCTTTTCAGGAACGGAAACGACGGGCTGCGGATGAGACGGCGGCGGCGAGACTTCGGCTGGGATTATGCCGTGGTGGGTGCGGATCGGTCGCGGTTCGATCGTTTCTACCGGTACGACCTGCTGCACGGGCAGCGCGAAGGCTTCACGCAGTGTTTCGTGCCCTTGGGGCAGCTCGACGCTAAAACCGGGGAGTCGCGGAACCGCCGGCGGCCGCAGTCCGCCGAAGAAGACGATAACGCGCCCGATCACCTGTTTGAGGCTGGCATTGGAGAGCCAGAGCGTCAGCGATAGCAGCGCTACCGATAGCAGAATCCACGCGCCGAGGTTGCCTACCAGCGCGTGCAGCGCCCACCAAATGGTCGAGCCGACGAGGCCGCCGCGGCGCAGGCCGCCCGCGCCGAACATCGCGTCGATCAGCAAGAAGTACGCAAGCGCGGTGCTTCCAAGCCCCGCGATCATCCGCGGCACGTTTACTTCCAGGAAGACGATCGCGCCGAACAACGCGACGAGCACCGGGAAAAGCGGCGCCGCACCTCCAAAGAGACGGCGCAGTTCCGCACCAGTCCAACCGCCGACGGCACCGGCGAGATGTGGAAACGCAAGGGCAACGGCACAAAAAACGGCGAGTGCGACGGCGGCGATCCCGACGATCTCGAGGTTGATCCGGGTTCTCGCAGACGCCCGTCGGCGGGTGCGTGCCATGGAATCTACCTCTTCTTCGTCACAACGGGAGTTCATTTGACGGCGCCGAGACTCGTCGTCCTCGAGGGCGATCAAACCGGTCAAGAGTTACTGCTCGAAGCGTTGCGCGTGCTCGCCCCGCCGGCGATCGGCTTCGAGCTCGACTTCGAACGCTACAACCTCTCGCTCGCGAATCGCCGTGCGACCGCGAACCGCGTCGTGCTCGATGCGGCCGCTGCGATGCGCCGCAGCGGCATCGGGCTCAAAGCCGCGACCATTACGCCCGAGGCGAAGGACGACGTCGGCTCGCCGAACCGCATTCTTCGCGAAGCGATCGGCGCAAGCGTTATCCTGCGCACCGGGCGCAGGCTCCCGCGCGTGCGCCCCGTCGGCGGAGTTCACGCGCCGATTTCGGTGGTACGAATGGCCGTCGGCGATGCCTATGGCGCGCAGGAGTGGCGCAGCGGCGAAGGGTTGGACGAAATAGCGTGCCGCACCGAAACGATCTCGCGCCGCGTCTGCCGCTACGTTTCCGAGTTCGCGTTCGTCCACGCCGAAAAGACCGGAGCGACGGTCTTCGGCGGCCCGAAGTACACCGTGAGCCCCGTCTACGAAGGGCTGCTCAAAGAGGAAATGGACGGCGCGGCCGCCCGCCACCCGCTCGTCGACTACGATCCGCAGCTTATTGACGCGACCTACGCGCTGCTGCTCTCCGCTTCCGGCGATAACCCGTTGGTGATTCCGGCACTCAACCGCGACGGCGACTGCCTTTCCGACTTGGTGATGCAGCTCTTCGGCTCAATCGCGGGCGCAGAGTCGGTCGTTCTGGCCTTCCCTTCGACAAGCGCAGGAGAGGCTCACAGTTTGAAGCCGTCGACGGTGATGGCCGAAGCGCCGCACGGCACCGCTCCGCGTCTCGAGGGGAAGAACGTTGCAAATCCCCTGGCGATGATCCTCGCCGCGGCCGCAACGCTCTCGTATATCGAGGATCCACGTGCGGCGACCGCGTCGCGCGCCATTTACGACGCCGCGTTAGCGGCGGTGCAAGACGGAATCGCGACCGCCGATCTCGGCGGTCACGCAACGACCACAGAGTTCACCGACGCCGTAATCGAACGCCTAGCCCGCTAGCGCCGCTCCCCCGTGCGGTTACACTTCCATGACGACGGGGATGATGATGGGGCGACGTTTCGTTCGCGTGTAGACGGCCCTCGCCAAGGCGCTGCGAATGTGCTCCTTCACCGCGTCGACGTCACGTAGCGCGTCGACCGAAATTCCTTGGATTGTCGTATTCAACTCCGCGCGCAGCTCGTCTAGTACGCCGCCCGCCTCGGGAAGATAGAAGACGCCGCGGGAGATAAGATCGGGACCGCCGATCAGGTGCGCCTCTTCGCTATCGATCGCGACGACGACCATGATGATGCCGTCGTTAGAGAGCGCCTTGCGATCGCGCAGCACCGCTTCGCCGACGTCGCCAATGCCCGAGCCGTCGACGAAGACGTGGCCGCCATACGTCTTGCCGACTTTATCGCCGTACTCGCCCGTAAACTCGAACACGTCGCCGTTCTCGGCGAGAAAGACGTTCCCGGCCTCGACGCCGGTGCGCACGGCCAGGTGCTTGTGCGCGTCGAGCATGCGGTACTCGCCGTGGACCGGAACGAGAAACTCCGGCCGCACGAGGTTGAGCATCAGAAGCAGTTCCTCTTGCGAGGCGTGGCCGGAGACGTGCGAACGGCCATCGGTGCCATGGATCACGATCGCCCCCAGCTTGCAGAGATTGTTGATCGTCTTGTGCACGCTCTTTTCGTTGCCGGGAATCGGGGTCGCGCTGATGACGACCGTGTCGCCCGGGACGATGCGAAAGCTCGCGTGGTCGCGCACCGACATCCGCGCGAGTCCGCTCATGGGCTCGCCCTGCGAGCCGGTGGTCATAACGACGATCTGCTCGGGCGGATACGAGTCGATGTCCTCGATCTTGACGACCGTCTCGGGAGGAATCTGCAGGTGCTTGAGTTCGCCCGCCACGTGGACGACGTTGCGCATCGATCGCCCCAAGAAGGCAATCTTTCGGTTGAATCGCACCGCGTGGTCGACCGTTTGCTGAATCCGAGGGACGTTCGAAGCAAACGAAGCGACGACGATGCGCCCTTTGGCGTGCGAGAAGATCGACGTGAAGGCTTCGCCGACGATCCGCTCCGAGAGCGTGTGACCCGGGCGCTCGGCGTTGGTCGAGTCCGAGAGCATGCAGAGCACGCCCTCATCGCCGATCCGCGCGATTCGCGCGAAGTCCGCGGGGCGTCCGTCGATCGGCGTCTGATCGAACTTGAAGTCGCCGGTGTGGAAGATCGTGCCGACCGGCGTGCGCAGCGCGAGCGCACAGGCGCCGGCAACCGAATGGTTGACGTGGATGAACTCGGTGTCGATGCTGCCGTAGCGAACTCGATTTCCGGGCTGCACCTGGGTGAACTCCCGCTCGCCGAGACGCTGCTCGCGCGACTTCGCTTTGATGAGCGCAAGCGTCAGCGGCGTGCCGACGATCGGCGTTTGCGGAAACTCTTTAGCGAAATACGGAATGCCGCCGATGTGGTCTTCGTGACCGTGCGTCACCAGCAAGGCCCGAAGCTTGTCGGCTCTTTCGCGAACGTACGTGAAGTCGTTGATGACGATGTCGACCCCGTACATCTCGTCGTCGGGAAACATCAGCCCGCAATCGACGACGACCATATCCTCGTTCGTCTCGATCACGGTCATGTTGCGTCCGATCTCCCCGCAACCCCCAAGCGGGACGACGCGAACGTAGGGGACCGAAGGCGGCGCCGGGACGGTTAGGCTGTCGATGCTCACGAGCGGTCCTTTGGCCGAAGGACCTTGCTCCCCCGCACCGTCGCAGTGAATTGCCCTGCGGAGGTGCCTTATGTCGCTCCTAGCGTTGATCTCGATTCTGCTCGCCGCGGCCCCGGCAAGCTCACCGTCGCCCGCCGCGAGCCGGCCGGCCCCAACGGCGTCGCCCGCGCTCTCGCCTGACGACCTCTTCTCCCGCCGGGCGTTGCGCCGCGCGCGTCTCCTCATTCAAATGCGCGTCTTTCAGCTACGCGACGAACGGCTCGAATGCGTCCGGGAGGCGCTGCTGCGCCGATTGCCCGATGCGCTCTGGCCCGAGCTGCCGACGCCCACGCGCGGAACGCCGAACGCGGCCGCGGCAGTGGCCCACTGCGCCGAAATCTTGAAATTCTAGGCGATAAAGCAAGCGCCCCACGCGGTAGGGCGCCGCGGCGCCGAGGGCCCGGGTGACAAGTTCGTGAGCATCTGCGACTTTTTGCCGTTCACCAAGTAGATGGCAGGCAGAGAACACTCCAAGCCTGACGGAATAGATTTGAGATGTTGAAGAATCGCATATTGCCCACGTTGATTGTCGGCCTTGCCGGTGCCGTTGTCGGTAGCTTCCTCATGATGCTCTACGCGAGCGGTCATTTCGGCGGCGCGACCGGACCTAATCGCACGCCGCCCGCACTCGCCGCCGTGCCCCTAAGCGGGGTGAGCGATCAAGACCGGATCGTCAGCGCGGTCAAGCGGACCAAGTCGTCCGTGGTCGCGATTACCGAACAAGTTAACGGACAAGAGGTCGTCCCCGCCGATCCGTTCTTCCAACAGTTCTTCGGCGGTCAAGGCCCCGGCATCGCGCAGCCTTACCGGGCCGAAGCCTCGGGCTCCGGGTTCGTGATCGACGGCAAGGGCGACATCGTGACGAACGCGCACGTCCTTCAACCGCCCAACGGCGGGAAGGTGACAAAGCTGACCGTCGTCTTTCCGAACGGCGACCGGATTCCGGCTCACGTCGTCGCGTATAACCTCGCCGCCGACGTCGGCCTGCTGCGTGTGGACAACTATTCAAAGCTGCCGCCTCCGCTCGATCTTGCCGATTCGAACAAGCTCGAGCAAGGGCAATGGGCGATCGCGATCGGCGAGCCGCTCCAGCTTCAGCAGACCGTCACCGTCGGCGTCGTCTCTGCCTTCAACCGCTCCGAGCCGATTCCGACTGAGAATGGCGGAGAGATTGACTTCAAGGGTCTCTTGCAGACCTCGGCGCCGATCAACCCCGGAAACTCGGGCGGCCCGCTTATCGATATCGACGGCCAAGTGATCGGGATGAACCAATCGACGGTCAAGTCGGCGTACGCGCAGGGAATCGGCTTCGCGATTCCGTCGAACACCGTCCGCAACGTCGTGGCCTCGCTGCAGCGTAATCCCGGCGCGCACCAGGGCACCGACACCGGATTCCTCGGAATCTATATGGCGAACCTCAGCGCCGGTGTCAAGAACCAAATCGGGTACAACGGCGGCAACGGCGTCGCGGTTCAGCAAGTTTTCTCGGGCTCGCCGGCCGACCAGGCCGGAATCCAGCCCGGCGACGTGATCCTGCAGGCCGACGGCAAGGATTTCAGCGCGGTCAAGGACCTCCACGACTACATTGCCTCGAAGAAACCGGGCGACACGATCCGGCTCAACGTCTGGTCCGGTGGCATGAAGAAGTTCGTGGCGATCAAACTCGGCGAGACGCCGGCCGAGCAGCCGCTCTCAGCCGAGCAGCAGCCGCAACAGCAAGGCCAACCTCCCGAAGACAACCAGCAGCCTTAGTAGAGAATCAACGGACCAGATTTGGCTCAGATCGAGGAGCCGAGAGGCCGAAGTTTTACTACGGTAAACGAGGCCCGAGGCGACGAAGAGCTGGGGCAAATATGGTCCGTTGGAGGGGGGCCCTGCAACCGCGGGGCCCCTTATGTTTGTTCCAAATAACGAAACAACTCCAGCCGCCCATCGGGTATGATGGAGCGGTATCCCAAATCCGACTTGCCGTAAGCGGCAAGGCTTCCCGCCGGAGATCCGGCGTTTGCGGCTACCTCGCCCAAACGCGATCGCCCGGCATAGCTGGTCCAGAGCGGTCGGAACATCTAAATAGAACGAGGTATGAGTTTTTATGGCTAAAACGGTCGGTATCGACCTAGGCACGACCAACTCCGTCGTCGCCGTTATGGAGGGCACTGCGCCCGTCGTCATTCCCAACGCCGAGGGCTCGCGTACGACGCCGTCGGTCGTGGCATTTACGAAGACCGGCGAACGTCTCGTCGGGCAGCTTGCAAAGCGGCAAGCGATCACCAATCCGGATCGCACGATCAGTTCGATCAAGCGCCACATGGGTGAAGCGGATTACCACGTCAAGATCGACGGCAAAGATTACACGCCGCAAGAGATCTCGGCGATGATCCTCCAAAAGCTCGTCAACGACGCGAGCAACTATCTCGGCGAGCGCGTGACCAAAGCGGTCATCACCGTGCCCGCCTACTTCAACGATTCACAACGCCAGGCAACCAAAGACGCAGGCAAGATCGCCGGTCTCGACGTGCTGCGCATCATCAACGAACCGACGGCCGCGGCGCTCGCGTACGGCCTCGAAAAGAAAGGCAACGAGACGATCCTCGTCTGGGACCTCGGCGGCGGCACGTACGACGTGTCGATTCTCGAGGTCGGCGACGGCGTCTTCGAAGTCAAAGCGACCAACGGCGACACCCGTCTCGGCGGCGACGATTACGATCACCGCGTTGTCGAGTGGCTCGTCGATCAGTTCCGGCGCGACCAAGGCATCGACCTCAGCAAAGACAAGCAGGCGATGCAGCGTCTCACCGAAGCCGCCGAAAAGGCGAAGATCGAGTTATCCTCCGTCGTGCAGACCAGCATCAACCTGCCGTTCATCACGGCCGATCAAGAAGGCCCCAAGCACCTCGACTATACGCTCACGCGTGCCAAGTTCGAAGAGCTGACGAGCGATCTCACCGATCGCTGCGTGGGTCCGTTCCGCAACGCAATCGCCGACGCGAAGCTCGATATCTCCAAGATCGACGAAGTCATCATGGTGGGCGGCGCGACGCGCATGCCGGTCATTCAAGACCTCGTCCGGAAACTGACCGGCAAGGAGCCGAATCTCACGGTCAATCCCGACGAAGTGGTCGCAGTCGGTGCGGCGATTCAAGCGGGGGTGCTCTCGGGTGAAGTCCGCGACGTCGTTCTGCTCGACGTCACGCCGCTCTCGCTCGGGCTCGAAACGCTCGGCGGCGTCATGACGAAGCTGATCGATCGCAATACGACGATCCCGACGAAGAAGTCGCAGATCTTCACGACGGCCGAAGACGGTCAGACCTCGGTCGACATCCACGTGCTCCAAGGCGAGCGTCAGATGGCCGCAGATAACAAGACGATGGGTCGCTTTCGGCTCGAAGGGATTCCGCCGGCTCCGCGCGGCGTGCCGCAGATCGAAGTGACGTTCAACATCGACGCCAACGGCATCGTAAACGTCAACGCGAAGGATCTCGGTACCGGCAAGGAACAGGCGATCACGATCACCGCATCGACCAACCTCAGCAAAGAAGAGGTCGATCGCATGGTTCGCGATGCCGAAGTGCAATCCGAAGCCGACAAAGCCAAGCGCGAGGAAGCCGAAGTGCGCAATAACGCTTCGAGCTTGACTTATTCGACCGAGAAGTCGCTCAAAGAAGTCGGCGACAAGCTCGACGCCGGCGCGCGCGGCGAAGTCGAAGCCGCGTTGAGCGAGCTCAAGACCGTCAGCGAGAACGGCACGGTCGCCGAGATCAAACCCGCGATCGAGAAGCTGCAACAGGCGAGCTACAAGATGGCGGAGCTTCTCTACAAAGCGGCCGCACCGCAAGGCGAACAGGCTCCCTCGGGCGATGGATCGCCCGGCGGCAACGGGGCGTCCGCGGGCGGCGCCGGAGAAGACGTCATCGACGCCGAGTTCAAAGAAGCCCAGTAGCTCGCGCGTTGACGCACTCAATGTACGACGATCAATCCGTCCTGAAGACGGAGGCCGGTGAGGCCACAATCGACGAAGCCGCGGCGGCTCCCTCGCTCGAGGATCAGCTCGCCGCGGCCACCGCGCGCGCCGACGAGAACTATGGAAAGTTCTTGTTGGCGGTCGCGGACTTCGACAACTATAGGAAGCGGACGCAGCGCGACATGGACTCCATCGTCGCGTCGCGCCGCCGCATGATGCTCGAGCGTCTGCTTCCGGTGCTCGACAATCTGCAGCGCGCGTTGCACTCCAATGCCGGCGGGGATGCGTTGCGCGGCGGCCTGGAGCAGACGCTGCGCGGATTCGAAGCCGTCATGGCGAGCGAAGGCGTTACGCCGATCGACGTGAAGGGCGAGCCATTCGATCCGCGGATCGCCGAAGCCGTGGGGACTTTGCCTTCGGACGACGTTGCCGAGGATACGGTCGTCGAGGTGGCCGAGAAGGGCTATAAGCTCGGCGAAGATTTGCTCCGTCCCGCGAAGGTGATTGTAGCGAAGCGCCGCGACGAATGAATTTCAAGGACTATTATGCGATCTTGGGCGTTTCAAAGAGCGCGGCCGAGAAAGACATCAAGTCCGCCTATCGGAAGCTCGCGCGCAAGTGGCACCCCGACGCAAACCTAAAGAACCCCAAAGAGGCCGAGGAAAAGTTCAAAGAGATTTCGGAGGCCTACGAAGTTCTCGGCGACCCCGAGAAACGTAAAAAATACGACGTTCTCGGCCCGAACTGGCAGCAAGCGGCGCAACAAGCCGAGCAGCAGCGCCGTTATCGCACCAACGTCGGCGGGGAAGAGTTCGAGTTCGATCTCGGAGGCGCCGGCGGCCCGAGTGGATTCTCGGATTTCTTCGACGTCTTCTTCTCCGGCGTGGGACGTCGCCAGACCGCACAGGGAACCGGCTTCGCGCGGCGTGGGCAAGATCTCGAGACGACCATCGACCTCGACCTGCGCGATATCTACGCAGGCGGAACGAAGGCCATTTCGCTCCAGATCGAAGACCTCTGCCCCCGCTGTCACGGCACCGGCACCGAAGCGCGCCATCTCTGCCCGCAGTGTCACGGCACCGGTCGCATTCTACTGAAGAAACGATTCGAAGTCACGATCCCGAAAGGCATCGCCGAGGGACAACGCATTCGTCTCGCCGGTCAAGGCGGAGCCGGAACGAATGGCGGCCCGAACGGAGACCTCCATCTCGTCGTGCATCTGCAAGACGACCCCACGTACAAGCGCAAGGGCGACGATCTTTACGTCGATCTTCCTGTGAGCATCTACGATCTCGTCCTCGGCGGCGAAGTGAACGTTCCAACGCTTAGCGGCGAAGTCGCAATGACGATCCCCGCCGGCACGCAGAACAACCGGCTGCTTCGGCTCTCGGGGCGCGGACTGCCGCACGTGAAAGCCGGAGGCAGCGGCGACGAATACGTCCGGCTCATCGGACAACTTCCGCAGAACCTATCAAAAGAAGAAAAGAAACTCTTCGAGGAACTCGCCGCACTCCGCAACGGCGAACCGTAGTCTCCGGCGTGTTTTGGCTACGTCGCTGCTAGACGTGACGCCTCGGAGCCGCTCGTCGCTCCGCCCTCCGGGCTGCGCTCCTGCTGCCGGGCTCCTCGCTCCCGCCATCCATGGCTCCGCTCGTCGTCCCGAGCCTCCTCGCCATCACGTCTAGCAGCGACGTAGCCAAAACGCACAGCATTCGGGCAACCGCGGGCAACGGTGCGCTGTTTAGCGTAGGGCCAACAAACCTTTGACCGATTAGGAGAAGTTCGTGATAAAAGAGATTGCGTTTACCGCGTATCCGGCTAAAGACGTCGCCGGCCTGCGCAAGTGGTACGAAGAGAAGCTCGGACTCAAGTTCAGTGGCCCTTACGAAGAGGACGGCGTCGAGAAATACAACGAGGCTAACGTCGGTGGCGGCTACTTCAGCGTGCTCACCACCGAATGGGCCGATCGGGCGCCCGGCAGCGCGTCCGGCGTGGTGTTTGAAGTCGATGACATCGACAACACGGTCGCCGATCTGCGCGGTAAAGGCATTGAGGTGGACGACCCGTATGCGACGCCGGTCTGCAAGATCACGTCGTTCAGCGACATGGAAGGGAATAAAGTCTCACTCCATCAGGTGACGGTTCCACATTAAGCAATGATGGCCGGGCACGGGCTGATGTGGTCGAACATCTATCAGCCCGAGAAACCGAAAGTGAAGCGGCGCGTCGATTGGCGGCGGCTCGGCGCGCTCTTCGCGCCATATTGGCGCGAGCAGGCTACGGTGCTGGCATGCATCGTGGTGGTTTCGGGACTCGGGCTCGTGCCCGGCTTCATCGTCGCGCACATCATCGATGAAACGATTCCGCACAGGAATCTTGGCGAGCTAGGCGTCGACGTCGGGATCATCCTCGCCTCGGCTCTGCTCTCCGCCGCGATCGGCGTGCTCCAGGGCTACCTCAACTCGGTCGTCGGCGAAGGAATCATGCGAGACATTCGCACGAGCCTCGTCGCGCATCTCCATCGCATGCCGCTGCACTTCTTCACCGGCACGAAGACCGGCGAGATCATGAACCGCGTGAGCAACGACGTCGACAACGTCGACAACGTCGTTACCGGTACGCTCACCAGCATCGTCACCAACATCGTGCTGATCGCGACGACGCTCGTCGCAATGTTCTTGTGGAACTGGCGTCTCGCGCTGCTTAGCGTCGCGATCGTTCCGCTCATGGTATTCCCGCTCGGCCCGGTGGGACGCCGGATGTACCACATTCGCAAACAGACCCGCGAGAAGCGCGACGAGATCGAGTCGATCACACAAGAGACGCTCTCGATCTCCGGCATCACCCTGATCAAGTCGTTCGCGCGGGAGGCGTACGAGCGCTCGCGTTTCTACGACGTGGGCACGCGCCTGATGCGCCTCGAAATCGATCTCGCGATGGTCGGCCGCTGGTTCATCGCCTCGGTGACGGCGATGGTCGTCGTCGGCCCCGCGCTCGTCTGGTTCGGGGGCGGATGGCTTGCGATTCTGGGCCAGCTCAAGGTCGGCATCATCGTCGCCTTCGTCTCGTTCATTCAAGGACGGCTCTATGGGCCGGCCGCGTCTCTTGCCGGAATTCAGGTGCAGGTCGTGAGCGCGCTCGCCGTCTTCGAACGAATCTTCGACTACCTCGACATGACTCCGGAAGAGTACGATCCGCCCGCAGCGATCGCGTTGCCCAGCGTCGCGGGCGAAATTGCGTTCGAGAACGTCGTCTTCTCATATGAGGAAGGGCGGGACGTTCTCAAGGGCATCTCGTTTCACGTGCGTCCCGGAGAGGTCGCCGCTTTCGTGGGACCCTCGGGCGCGGGTAAAACGACGATCACGCAGTTGGTGCCTCGCTTTTACGATCCGCAGGGCGGCCGCGTGCTCGTCGACGATCACGACCTGCGTACGGTGACGCTCGAGTCGCTGCGACGCGACATCGGCATCGTTACGCAGGAGACGTACCTCTTCCATGACACCGTCGCTAACAATCTTCGCTACGGCAAGCCCGATGCAACCGCTGCGGAGCTCGAAGCGGCGGCGCGCGCCGCAAACATCGCCGATTTCATCGCAAAGCTTCCCAACGGCTACGAGACCGTGGTCGGCGAGCGCGGTCACAAGCTCTCGGGCGGTGAACGCCAGCGGCTCGCCATCGCGCGGGTACTGCTCAAGGATCCGCGCATTCTCATCCTGGACGAAGCGACGAGCTCGCTCGACTACGAGAACGAGGCGGCGATTCAACGAGCGCTCGAAGTCGTGATGCGCGGACGCACCAGTCTGGTGATCGCGCACCGGCTCTCGACGATCCTCGCCGCCGACGTGATCTTCGTCGTCGACGACGGGCGCATCGTCGAATCGGGCCGCCACGCGGAGCTGCTCGCGCGCGGCGGCCTCTATTCACGCCTCTATCAGACGCAGTTCAAATCCTTCGACCCCGCCGGAGTCCTCTAGGGCGCTAGTGCGCGTACTCAATCCCGAGGTTTACTTCGCTGATTGCGCTCTTGACATAGTTGATGGCATTGACGCGGTGTCCGCCCTTATCGGCCGTCGCCAGATTCAACTCGCTTAACGCCGATTGGAGATCGTTGCGCGCGTTCACCATGTGGGATTGAACGGCGAGCGCGACGCCGGCGCCAATCGCCGCGAAGAAGAGTGCGAAAACCACGGCCAATCCGGCGGAGCGAAGCTTCAGTTTGAGCATGATGCCTCCAAAGAAGAGTGCGATGAGTCTGCCTAGCTAATTCGCAAGCAGGAGGACCGAACCCTAGACGCCTTCGGGTATCTCCATGACCATCGGTTCGACGGGAACGTGCAGCTCAGGCTCGGTCGCCGCGCGCACCTCTTCGAGCGTGACACCGGGCGCGAGCTCGCGCAGGATTAAACCGTCGGGCGAGATGTCGATCGTCGCCATATCGGTGATGATCCGCTGGACGACGCGCTTTCCGGTGAGCGGCAACGAGCAACGGCGCAGGATCTTCTGCGCGTTTCCCTTCGCGACGTGCTCCATCATCACGATCACGCGCTTGGCTCCGTGCACTAAGTCCATCGCGCCGCCCATTCCCTTCACCATCTTGCCGGGAATCATCCAGTTGGCGAGGTCGCCGTTTTCGGAGACCTGCATCGCACCGAGCACCGCGAGGTCGATGTGTCCGCCGCGAATCATTCCGAACGAGAGCGACGAATCGAAGAACGAGGCGCCGGGAAGCACCGTTACGGTCTCCTTGCCGGCGTTGATGAGATCGGCATCTTCCTCGCCTTCGAACGGATAGGGTCCCATGCCGAGGATACCGTTCTCGCTCTGCAGCGTGACCGTGACGTCGGAGGAGACGTAGTTCGGCACGAGCGTCGGAAGACCGATGCCGAGATTGACGTACTGACCGTCACGCAGCTCCTGCGCGACGCGAGCCGCCAATTGAGTTCGTGTTAGCGCCATTATGCGCTCCGCTTTCTTGTTGTCACGCGCTCGACGCGCTTGCCCTGCGCGCCAACGTGCACGATTCGCTGCACGAAGACGCCCGGCAAGTGCACGATCTCCGGATCGATGTCGCCGGGTTCGACGAGCTCCTCGACCTCCGCTATCGTGAGTCTTCCCGCCATCGCGCAGAGCGGGTTGAAGTTGCGCGTCGCTTTGTGAAAGATCAAGTTGCCGGCGCGATCGCCGACGGATGCGCGAACGAGGGCGTAGTCGCAGACGATGCCCGCTTCGAGAACGTATTCGCGGCCATTAAAGACGCGGGTCTCCTTTTTGGGTGAGGCTATTGCGACGCTGCCATCGGCATTGTAGCGCCAAGGCAAGCCTCCGTCCGCTACGAGCGTGCCGTCACCCGCCGGTGTGTAGAACGCCGGGATGCCGCAGCCGCCGGCGCGCAACCGTTCGGCGAGCGTTCCTTGCGGAACGAGCTCTACTTCGAGCTCGCCGGTGAGGTATTGCCGTTCGAACTCGCGATTCTCACCGACGTACGATCCGGTCGTGCGCCGGATGCGCCGGTTGTCGAGCAGAACACCCAATCCCCAGCCGTCCACACCGCAGTTATTGGAGACCGTAACCAGCTCGGACGCGCCCTGCTCGAGAAGCGCCTCGATCAAATTGTGAGGAATGCCGCTGAGCCCGAAGCCGCCGACCGCGATCGAAGCGCCGCTCGAGATATCGGCGACCGCCTCGGCACAGGAGGCATAAACCTTCTCCATGCCGCCCTAATGCGCCGACGGAACGGAGGCCGCCTCCGTGGAACGTGTGGTGATATGACGACGGCACCTTCTCAAATTGCAAGCACCGACGAAGAGGCGATGATCCTCGCGATGGTACGCGAGCTGGTCGCCGAGAAAGTCGCGCCTCGCGCCGCGGAGATCGACGCGTCCGGCGAATTTCCATGGGACGTCAAGAAGCTCTTCGCGCAGAACGACCTGCTCGGGATTCCGATTCCCGCCGAGTACGGCGGCTTGGGCGGGACGTTTCTCACTTACGTGAAGGTGGTCGAAGAGATTGCCAAGGCCTGCGCTTCGAGCGCCCTCATCGTCGCCGTGCAAGAGCTCGGCATGCTGCCGATCGTTATCGGCGGAAGCGACGAGCAGAAACGGCGTTTCTTACCGAAGATCGCTTCAGGCGAGCACCTCGTCGCGTACGCGCTGACCGAAGTCTCGAGCGGATCCGACGCGCTCGGCTCGATGCATACGCGCGCGGAGAAGCGCGGCGACGGTTACGTGCTCAACGGTCAAAAGATTTGGATCACCAACGGCAGCGTCGCCGACGTCGTCTGCGTCTTCGCAGTTACCGATCCAGCCGCCGGATCGCGCGGCGTCACGGCGTTCGTCGTCGAGAAGGGAACGCCCGGGTTCACGGTTGGCAAGACCGAAAAAAAGATGGGCATCCGCGGATCTCCGACGGTCGAGCTCGTCTTTGCCGATTGCGAAGTACCGGCCGCAAACCGGCTCGGCGAAGAGGGTCAAGGTTTCAAGATCGCGATGAAGGTCCTCGATAAGTCGAGACCCGGCATCGCGGCGCAGGCGCTCGGCATCGCGGCGGGGGCGCTCGATTATGCGACCGGCTACGCGAAGGAACGCATAGCGTTCGGGAAACCGATCGGTCAGCATCAGGGCGTTGGCTTCATGCTCGCCGACATGAAGACCGAGGTCGAGTCCGCACGTCTGCTGCTCTATGAGGCGGCCCGCCGCTGCGACGAGGGAGCCCCCGACGTCACGCTTTGGGCGGCGATGGCAAAGCTTAAGTGCGGTGACGTAGCGATGTCGGTGACGACCGACGCCGTGCAAGTGCTCGGCGGCTTCGGTTACTCGGCCGACTATCCGGTCGAGCGCATGATGCGCGATGCGAAGATCACGCAGATCTACGAGGGCACACAGCAAATCCAGCGGCTCGTGATCGCGCGCAACCTAGTCGGAAGGGCCTAACCGCATGCGTTTCTTTCCAAAGCCGTCCGGTGCGCTGCTCGGCCTCATCGTCGCGGGGCTCTGCGGTTGCACGCAGCCGGCGACCGGCCGCACCACCACACCGGGTATTGCGCCGGCGCTGCTCGCGAAGAGCACCGCGCCGCGCCCAGCGGGCCTGCGCACCAACGCTTCGCGCGCGCTGCTCGGCAACGGTAAGATCGAGCACGTCGTCTTCATCATTCAAGAGAATCGCTCGCCCGACGATCTCTTCAATGGGCTCAAGGGAGCCGATACCGTCACCTCGGGAACGAACAGCGCGGGGACTAGTGTGTCGCTGCGTCCGATATCGATCGCCGCGGCTTACGATCTCACTCACACCCACGACGCGTTCAACATCGAGTTTGACGGCGGCCTCATGGACGGTTTCAGCTTCGAGCATTCGAGCTGCGACGGACCGACTACCGCCAAGTGTAAGCCCGATCGGCAGTTTCGAGCCTACGGGATCGTCCCCAAGACCGAAGTGCAGCCGTACTTCACGATGGCCGAATCGTACGCGTTCGCCGACCGGATGTTCGCTTCACAATCGGGGCCGAGCTTCGCGGCGCACCAATACATCTTCAGCGGTACTTCCACGACGACGCCAAGCTCGACGCTGCGCGCCGCCGAGTTGCCGCTCGACACCAAGCAGCATTTTACAGGGGGCTGCGACTCGCCCGCGGGGTCGCTCGTGATGCTGATCGACGCGAACGGAACCGAAGATCAACAAGTTTACCCATGTTTCGACCGTCCCGCGATGCCGGATTTGCTCCAGCCGCAGGGTCTCACCTGGCGTTACTATCAAACGCATCCCGGAGCCGGACTCTGGAACGCACCGGATGCGATCAAACACATCCGCGAAGGCTCGCAGTACTCAACCGATGTCGTTTCGCCGCCCTCGCAAGTGCTTACCGATATCGCGCAGGGGAACTTAGCGAACGTCGTTTGGGTCACGCCGACGGCCGCAGCGTCGGACCATGCCGGAATCACCGACGGATCTGGTCCCGATTGGGTCGCGTCGGTCGTCAACGCGATCGGCGAGAGCAGTTATTGGCCGAATACCGCGATCTTCGTCACCTGGGATGATTGGGGAGGCTGGTACGATCACGTGCCGCCAGTGCAATACAATTCGTTCGAGCTCGGGTTCCGAGTGCCGCTCATCGCCATCGGTCCGTACGCGAAGAAGGGCTACGTCTCGCACACCCAGCACGAGTTCGGCAGCTTATTGAAGTTCACCGAGAAGGTTTTTGGACTCGGCTCACTCGGAGCGACCGACGTGCGCGCCGACGACCTCGCCGACTGTTTCAGCTTCTCGCGCAAGCCCCGCGCCTTCGTACCGATTCAGACGAAGCTCAACCGCGCGTATTTTCTCCGCCAGCCGGTCTCGTGGGTCGACCCCGACAACGAATGAGTCATAGGTAGGTCTTCCAGAAGTCTAGCATGTGTGCGAAGACGGAGCGCCGCTGCGCGAGCCCGGCAATCGAGTGCGTCTTGCGGGGATAGGGGTAGAAGAGCACGCGCGAGTCACGCGCTAGAATGAACCGCTGGATGAGCTGCATGGTATTGGCCATGTGCACGTTGTCGTCGGCGGTGCCGTGCTGGATCAGCAGCGGCCCGCTGAGGCGATCCGCGGCATTTAAGACCGAGCTGGCGTCGTAAGCTCGCGCGTTCTCTCTCGGCAAGCCCATGTAGCGCTCGGTGTAGATCGTATCGTAGAGGTGCCAGTCGGTAACCGGTGCGACGGCGGCGCCGGCTTTGAAGAGCCGGCTATGCGTGAGCGCGTAGCAGGTTTCGTAGCCGCCGAAACTCCAACCCCACATGCCGATCCGCGAGGCGTCGACGTAGGGCAGGGTCGCGAGATACTGCGCGCCGACCTCCTGGCCGAGCAGCGAGCCCGGTCCGAAGTTGTGCAAGAGCAACCGCACGTGCTCGTCGTTATTGACTTGCGAGGCGGGTCCATCGATGGAAAAGACGATGATGCCCTCGCGCGCGAGGAGCTGATGATAGAGCGCGTTCATAGAGCCGAAGCTGTCGGTCGTCGTCGGCGCGTCGGGTCCGCCGTAAACATACATCACGACCGGGTACCTCCTCGAGGGCGCAAACCCGGGTGGTTCGACGAGCTCTGCGTCGAGCGGTCCGTACGCCGACGGCACCTCGAGCATCTTCGTCGGCAAGAGCTCGGCTTTCAGCGCGAGGTTTTGCGGGGCGAGTTCCTTGGTCGCGAGGGAATTCGTTGACACCAGATCGCTGCGCGGGGGTTCGTTGAGGCGGCTGTAGAGATCGACGAAGCGATCGAATCTCGGTGAGAGCGTCGTCGCGTGCCAACCCGGCGCAGGCGTAAGATTTCGCAAGCTCGGCGACGCATCGGCCAAACGAAGCGAGAGCAGCGAGGAATCCCGGCGGGTCGGATAGTCGGCCGCGAGATAGACCGTACCGTCCGGCGCAACTCCGTCGAGCGATCCCACTCGAAAGCCTCTGGTCAGTTGCCGCATCGAGCCGTCGCGGCCACGCAGATAGAGTCCGGCGGTGCGGTTGCGATCGAGCAGCCAGACCGATCGTCCGTCAGGGAGCCACCTCGGCAGGGGCTGCACGTCGACCCAAGAGCGCGATGCTTGATAGTAGATCAGCGATGCGGCGCCGCGCGCTCCGCTCCAAGCCTCGACCCGCAGCGTACGTTGCGCGCGGTCGACGATCTCGGCCTCTAAACGATCGGAACGCGGTATCCAATCAAAGGCGGCCACGTACTCATCGTGCGCGGCGGCGTCGTATACCGGCCACGTCTGCCCGGTGGCAACGTCGGCCGCGCGCAGCGTCACGCGCGGGTTCGCCTGGCCGGCGAGCGGATAGCGCTGGAAATCGACGCCATTGTTGGTCGTGAGAAAGTCTACGAGCGGAAAGTTGGTGACGCGGCGTTCGTCCATCGTCAGATAGGCGATGCGCGCTCCGTCGGGCGACCAGCGGAATCCGTGCTCGATGCCGAGCTCCTCCGGATAGACCCAATCGAGTGAGCCGTTGAGCACGTCGTTGCGAACGCCGCTTCTCGTTAGCCGGCGTACCCTTTCGTTCGCAGCGAGCGCTGCCACGTAGAGATCGGCGTCGTGCGAGTACGCGATCGCGTCCCCGCGCGGCGACCACTGCGCCTCGTCGACGCCGGATGCGATCGCCCGCGGCCGGGGACTCGCGACCGTCGTCCAGTAGAGCGCTCCGTCTGCGAGGACGGCGACGCGGTTGCCGTCGGGAGACCAGGAAGCGACCTCTGGCGTTTCGACGCCGCCTCCGAACGCGCTTGGAGGGAGCCAGACGCGCGACGTGCCGGTCGCAACGTCGTAGATCATGAGTGGAAGCGCCTCGTTCGGATTCTGGCCGCGGCGGATGAAGAGAAAGTACTTGCCGTTCGGCGACCAGTCCACGCGATTGACCATCCGCCCCCACGGCGGCTCTTTTGTGAAAACGTTGTCGAGCGTAATCTCCCCGGCACGCGCCGGAACCGCACAGAGCGAGGATGCGGTCAGGAGCACCAACGTCCGAAAACGCATCGCCGCGCTTATCGCGACATCCGCGCAATGATCCGCGGCGTGGGACAGAGCTGGCTCACCGGACAGCGATCGCAGAGCGGAGTCGGCGCCTTGCAGAGGGCGCGGCCGTGCATGATCAGCCAGTGCGTGCAGTCGCCCCACTTGTTCGGCGGCACCAGCGCGGTCAGATCCTCTTCCACGTGCCGGGGCGTCGTGCCCAGCGTGATCCCGAGCCGGTGCGCTACCCGAAAGACGTGCGTATCGACGGCCAGGGCCTCGGCGTGGAATGCCGCCGCCATCACCACGCTCGCCGTCTTGCGTCCGACGCCCGCGAGCGACTCCAACGCCTCGCGCTCGTGCGGCACCTCGCTGCCGAAACGCTCGACGATGTCGCGGGCGCAGGCGATGACGTTCTTCGCCTTCATTCGAAAGAAGCCGCACGACTTGATGATCTTCTCAACGTCGGCCTGGCGCGCGCGAGCGAGCTTCTCGGGGGTTGGATATTTCGCGAAGAGCGCGGGCGTCGTCGCGTTCACGCGCGCATCGGTGCACTGAGCGGAGAGAATCACCGCGATCAGCAGTTGAAACTCGCTTCCGTACTCGAGTGCGGTCACGGCGTGCGGGTAAGTGCGCTCGAGAATCCCAAGCTGCTCGACCGCGACCCGGCGCGGCACCTTCTTCTTCGGAAACGGAATCCGCGGCACGTCCGGCTATTCTTGCAGCGCGACCGAGGTCCCGTCGTCGGTCACCAGTCCGTCCCGCGCCAGCGCCGCCACGAACTCGCGAATCTCTTCCACGCTCCGCCCGGGCATCACCGGACCGACCGCGCGGTGCAGGTCCAGCAGTGAAATGCGTGCTCCGGCCGGCAGCTCGCGCAACCGGTCCACGATGCGTCCTCGTGCGTAGCGCGTTGTGCGCTCGAACGGAAGACTCTCCGTTGGGCGCCGCGCCGCGGCCCCCGCTCGCAACCCCTCGAGCCGCGCGGCGTCCACCGGGGAGGCCGCGCAATCGTCTCGCACCGGACAGACGAGGCACTTCGGCGCGCGCGCACTGCAGATCGTCGCGCCGAGATCCATCAATGCCGAGTTCCAATCGTGCGCGCGTCCAGCCGGGAGCACCTCACGCGCTCGCGCATCGACCTTTCGCATTTCGGCCGCCTCCGGATACTCCAAGCCAAAGAAGAGCCGGTTGATGATTCGCCGGATGTTCGTGTCGATCGGCGCGTCGTCGATGTCGAAGGCAAACGCGCGAATCGCGGCGGCGGTATAGGCGCCGACGCCCGGCAACGAGCGCAACGATTCGCGGTCTTGCGGCAGCTCGCCGCCGTACCGCTCGACCACCACCTCTGCGAGCCGCCGCAGGCGCACCGCCCGCGAGTTGTAGCCAAGCCCCTTCCATTCGCGCACGACGTCGGCGGCAGAGGCGCGCGCGAGCGAAGAGAAATCGGGAAAGCGCGCCACAAACGCCTCGAACTTCGGCACCACCCGCTCGACTTGCGTCTGCGCAAGCATGAACTCGCTCACGACCGTGCGGTAGGGATCGCGTCGGGTTCGCCAGGGCAAGTTCGCACGGCCGTGGCGGCGATACCAGCTCAAAAGGCGCCGCGCGATCGGCTTCACGGGCGCAGCGTCGAGATCGCTTCGCCGATCCGCCGGATGCCCTCGGCGATTTCAGGGCGCGTAACCGCCGTGAGCGCGAGGCGAAAGTTATGATCGCCGCCGGAGTTTGCAAAGAAGGCTTCGCCGAAGAGAAACGATGCGCCGAGACGCTCCGATGCATCGAGCAGCGCGCGGGCCCGCAGCTCGCGTGGCGTCGACGCCCACAAGTAGAATCCGCCGGCAGGCCGGCTCACCTTAAACCCCACAGGCCAGTGCTGTGCTATCGCTTTGTCGGCCAGGGCGCGCCGGTCGAGCAGCTCGGTACGGAGCTGCCCGAGGTGCGCGTCGTAGCCGCGCTCGAGGTAATCGGCGATCGCCGCCTGCACGTAGAGACTCGTCGCCATGTCGTAGGCCTGTTTGCGCAACAAGAGGCGTTCGAGAATCGTGCGCGGCGCCGCGAGCCAGCCGACGCGTAAGCTCGGCGCGATCGTCTTCGAGAACGTCGAAAGGTAGACGACGTGATCGGGCGCGAGCGCGACGAGCGGCTGCCCCGGAGGGGCGAGCGGGCCATAGGGATCGTCTTCGACGATCGGAACGCCGGCGCGCCGCGCGATCGTCGCCAACCGTTCGCGCCGGTCGGCATTCATCGTTGCGTTCGTCGGGTTGTGAAGCGACGGCATCGTGTAGATGAAACGCGGCCGGCGCGTTCGCAAGACCGCCTCGACGTGATCGACGCGCATGCCCTCGTCGTCGACCGGCACCGATGTTGCGCGCAGCCCGTTGATTTGGAAGACCTGCAACGCGCCGGGATAGGACGGCGATTCGACGATGATCTCGTCGCCCGGCTCCGCCAGACTCTGCGCGACGATCGCGATTCCTTGCGTCGATCCGGTCAATACGATGATGCTCGCCGGCGTTATGCTTCTCGCACCGCGCGCACGCATGCGTCCGGCGATTGCGGCGCGCAATGGCTCGTACCCCTCGGAATCGCCGTAGGAGAGCACGAAGCGCGGGTCGCGTGCGACGCGACCGAAGGATTTCGCCAGGTGGCCCAGCGGCGAGGGTTCGTCGGGCGCGACGCCCTGGACGAACGAGATCCGTCCCGGCTCGGGCTTGGCGGCGAGCTCGCCGAGGACGTTCGGAAACTCGCCGACCCGCCAGGGCGGCAGCGTCACCCACCATGGGACGCCCGCCGCTCGCTCGGGCTGCCCCCCGCGCAGCTTTGGAACGACCCGTGAGCCGGAGCCGACCCGCTGTTCGATGAGCCCGTCGCCGACCAGCTCGCGATATGCGTGGACGATCGTGCTGCGGTTGACCGCAAGCCGATCGGCCATCGTGCGCTCGGGCGGAAGCCGGGTCGACTCGGGGAGCGTCCCAGCGAGGATCGCTTCTCGCAAGGACTCGTAGATCTGGCGGTAGAGGGGAACGATCGAGTCGCGATCGAGTTCCGGGAGAACTCCGGCCCATCCAATTCTCGCCATCGATCGCTCCATTTCGCTCACACCCTGGGGAACGCTCCCATCCGATGCGAAACGTGCGGTATGAGCACTTCGGCAGAACATCAGGTTGACGCGGCGATCATCGGCGCCGGACCCGGCGGCTATCACGCCGCGATTCGCCTAGCGCAGCTCGGCAAGAAGGTTATCTGCATCGACCGCGACGAGGTCGGCGGCGTCTGCCTTAACTGGGGCTGCATTCCGACCAAAGCGCTCCTGCACGTCGGCGAAGTAATCCGGCACATCGAGCGCGCCGAAGCGATCGGCCTGCGGGTGCCCAAGGCGGAAGTCGAGCGCGAAGCCGTCGCCAAGTTCAAGACCGATGTCGTGAACGCGAACGTGGGCGGTGTCAAGACGCTCTTCAAAGCCAACGGCGTGGAGTTCATGAAAGGCGAGGCGTCGTTCAAGTCGCCGACGCAGCTCGAGGTCAAACTCGCCGATGGGGGCACCGCTCGAATCGTCGCGCGCGACGTCGTCATCGCGACCGGCTCGGCGCCCGTCGACGTAAAAGGGTGGCCGCGCGACGGCGAGACGATCGTGAACTCCGACGACGCGGTGCGACTGGGTCGCATTCCCAAGCGCCTGCTCGTGATCGGCGGCGGCGTAATCGGTCTTGAGTTCGCAACCGTCTACAAACGGCTCGGCGCCGATGCCCTGGTTGTCGAGATGATGCCGCAGATTCTCACCGGAACCGATGCCGAGATCGGCAAGACGCTCGGCCGCATTCTCAAGAAGCAAGGCATCGAGATCATGCTCAATACGAAAGTCGGCGCGCTCGAAAAGCGGGGCGAGATCGTGCGCGCGACCATTAACGGCGAGGGAACCGGCGGAAAGGACGAGACGCGCGAGTTCGACATGGTGCTCGTCGCCGTCGGGCGTCGTCCGGTCACCGATAATCTCGGCCTCAAAGCGGCCGGTCTCGACGCCGACGATCGCGGCTTCCTCGCCGTCGACCGCCAGCAGCGAACGAAGGTGCCGAACATCTTTGCAATCGGCGATGTATCCGGCGCGCCGCTGCTCGCGCATCGCGCAATGAAGCAAGGCGTCGTCGCAGCAGAGGTGATCAATGGAGACCGCTCGGCGGCCTTCGATCCAGTCGCGGTACCGAACTGCGTCTATACCGACCCCGAAGTCGCCACCGTCGGCCTCTCCGAAGAGGAAGCCAAAGCCGCCGGTTACGAGGTGCGCGTCGGAAAGTTTCCGCTCGCTGCGAGCGGGCGCGCGCGGACGATGAACGACACCGAAGGTCTAATCAAGCTCGTCGCCGACGCCAAAACCGATCTCCTGCTGGGAATGCACATCGTCGCGCCGCAAGCCGAATCGCTAATCGGCGAAGGCGTGATCGCCCTGGAGATGGGTGCAACGCTCGAGGACGTTGGCCTCTCGGTACATCCGCATCCGACGCTCACCGAAGGAATCATGGATGCGGCCGAAGCCGCGCATGGAAAGGCGATCCATCTCATCAACCCCAAGCCGAAGACTCCGGTTGGGGCGCAGTAAGCGTAAGAGCGTAGCGTGCGGGCACATCTTTTGGATCTCGGTCTGCGGCCCTATCGCGAGGTGTGGGAGCTTCAGCATCGGCTGCACGAGCGCGTGCGCGAGGGTCGCGATCCCGACACTTGGATCGTCGTCGAACATCCGCCGGTCGTGACGCTCGGGCGGCAGGCGAAACGCGAAAACCTTCTCTTCTCGGAAGACGCGCTAGCGCACCGCGATATCGATCTCGTCAAGATCGAGCGCGGAGGCGACGTCACGTACCACGGGCCGGGACAGCTCGTCGTCTATCCGATCCGCAGGCTGCAGCGCTTTCGCGAGGTCGTGCCGCTGGTGCGATCGCTGGAAGGCGCCGTCATCGAGACGTGCGTCCGCTTCGGCGTATCGGCGCAACGATGGAGCGACCACGCCGGCGTCTGGGTCGGACGCAACCAAATCTGCGCAATCGGCCTTGCGATACAACGGATGGTATCGCTGCACGGCATCGCGTTCAACGTTTCGACCGATCTCGGCTACGACCGCTTGATCGTTCCTTGCGGGCTGCCCGATCGAGGCGTTACTTCGCTCTCCGCGCAGACAGGTCGCGAGGTGGGCATGGACGAGGCCAAGCCGGCCCTCCTCGATGCGCTCGGACGGGCGTTCGACGTCGAGTTCTTTACGGATTCGGTCGAGGCAGCCTAGCGTGGCCATCACGATCGATTTGGTTTCGCAGCGGGTGCGCAAGCCGGACTGGTTGCGGGTCTCGCTGCCGATTGGCGACGAGTACGAACGCGTCAAGGCGAAGGTCAACGCGCTCGCGCTGCACACGGTCTGCAAGGAGGCGGCCTGTCCGAACGTGGCGGAGTGCTGGGGCGCCGGTACGGCGACGATCATGATCCTGGGCGACACGTGCACGCGCGGCTGCCGCTTCTGCAACGTCAAGACCGGAAACCCGCGCGGCGAGATCGATTGGCTCGAACCGCTGCGAGTCGCCGAAGCCGTGCGCGATTTGGGCTGGAAGTATCTCGTCGTCACGGCGGTCGATCGCGATGACCTCGCCGACGGCGGCGCGCTGATCTTTGCAAATACGGTGCGCGCGATTCACGAGCGGGTTCCCGGCGCGCGCGTTGAGATTCTGAGCGGCGACTATCGCGGCGACCAGCGCGCCGTCGACATCGTTCTCGATGCCGGACCCGACGTCTTCGCACACAATCTGGAGACGGTGCGCCGGCTCACGCCATCGGTGCGCGACAAGCGCGCCGGCTACGATCAGTCGCTCGCGGTTCTCGCGCACGCCAAGCGGCGCGCTCCCCAACGTTTCACCAAGACCTCGCTGATGCTCGGCTTGGGCGAAGCGGAGGGCGAAATCGAGGCGGCCATGGACGACGCGCGAGCCGCCGGCGTGGACATCTTTACGATGGGTCAGTACCTGCAGCCGAGCAAGAAGCATTTACCTGTCGCCGAGTTCGTGACGCCGGATCGATTCGAGCGGCTCGGCACGCTCGCGGCAAGCAAGGGTTTTCATCAGGTGGTCTCGAGCCCGCTCTCGCGCAGCTCGTACCACGCCGAGCAGGCCTTCTAGGGGTTTTCGCCGGCCGGAACGCGGCGCAACCCGCGCTGGCGGCCGTAGGTTCGTATAACTGACGTGACCAAGGTCTTTCTCACCCGGCCCGTGCTCGCGGCAGTCTGCTCGTTGATCATCCTGATCGGCGGACTGGTCGTGATGCCGACCCTGCCGCTTGCGCAGTATCCGCAGATCGCGCCGCCGGTCGTCACGATCAGCGCCTCGTACGTCGGCGCATCGCCGCAAGCGGTCGAAGCGCAGGTCACGACGCCGCTCGAGCAGGCGGTCAACACGGTTCAGGGGCTGCGTTACATCAGCTCGCAGAGCACCCAAGGCACCTCGAGCATCACCTGCACGTTCACGCTCGAAACGAATCTCGACATCGCCGCGGCGGACGTCCAGAACCTGGTCCAATCCGCTATCGGACAGTTGCCGGCGACGGTGCAGCAAGTCGGCGTTCAGGTGAGCAAGAGCTCGGGCTCCTTCGTGTTGGGTATCGCGCTGACGTCCGATTCCAAGCAGTACAACACGCTCTTTCTCAGTAACTACGCCCAGCTCAACATCGTCAACGATCTCTCGCGAACGCCGGGCGTCTCCAACGTCATCGTCTTCGGACAGCGCCAGTACGCGATGCGCATCTGGCTGAACCCGCACCTGCTCGCGCAGCAAGGTCTCGACGCAGGCGACGTCGTGAGTGCCCTGCAGGAGCAGAACGCCGAGGTGGCCAGCGGAAGCATCGGTTCGGCCCCGGAGTCGAAGGACCAGCCCTACACCTACACGGTCAACGCGCTAACCCAGCTCTCGAGCCCCGCGCAGTTCGCGAACATCATCCTTCGTTCCAACCCCAACGGCGGTTATACGCGCCTCGGCGACGTGGCGCGCGTCGAACTGGGCGCGCAGAACTACAACAGTTCCCTACGTTTCAACGGTAACGCGCAGACCATCGGGCTAGGCGTGCAGCAATATCCGACCGCAAACGCGCTTCAGGTCTCCAAGAACGTGCTCGCCGAGATGAACCTGCTCTCGAAGCAGTTTCCGCCGGGCGTGCACTATACGGTAGCCTTCAACACAACCGATTTCGTCGCCGAATCGGTGCGCGAAGTCATTATCACGCTGCTGCTCTCGATCGTGCTCGTCGTTCTCGTCATCTTCGTCTTTCTGCAGAACCCCCGCTCGACGCTGATCCCGGCGGTCACGATCCCGGTATCTTTGATCGGAACGTTCTTCGTAATGAAGATCTTCGGCTTCACGATCAACACGATCACGCTCTTCGGCCTCACGCTGGCGACCGGGCTCGTCGTCGACGATGCGATCGTCGTCATCGAGAACATTGCCCGCCACATCGAGATGAACAAGGGGCGGCAGAGCGGCATCGCGAGCGCGGCTGCGGCGATGCGCGAGATCCAGAGCGCGGTCGTAGCGTCGTCGCTGGTCCTGCTCGCGGTCTTCATTCCCGTCGGCTTCTTTCCAGGCACGACCGGACAGCTCTACAAACAGTTCGCGCTGACGATCGCGGCCGCCATCTCGATATCGCTCTTCCAAGCGCTGACGCTCGCGCCGGTGATGTCGGCGCGGCTGCTCACCGGCGAAACGGAATCGCAGTTCCTCTTCTTCCGCTGGTTCAACGCGGGCCTGAAAAACTTCCGTCGATGGTACGGCTCGGAGCTGCCGCGCGCGTTTCGCTACCGCTGGCTCGTTTTGGGCGTATTCGGCCTCGCGCTGCTCGTGACGCTGTTTATGTTCGTCCGGACGCCGACCTCGTTCATCCCGAGCGAAGACCAAGGCTACTTCATCGTGCTGGTACAGGCCCCCGAAGGCACCTCGCTCTCCGGCGAAGTCGCGATCGGGAAGAAAGCCGAAGCGATCATCCGTCAGCAGCCGCAAGTGCGGTACATGTTCGACGTCGGCGGCTTTAGTTTCGCGGGATCGGCCCCGAACCGCGGCCTCATCTTCGTCTTGCTCAAGCCCTGGGGTCAGCGAAAGGCCCCCGGCGATAACATCGACGCGGTCATCCAGCGCGTCAACTATGGCTTCTTCTCGCAGATGCCGCAAGCGCAGATCTTCGCGGTGAACCCTCCGGCGATCAACGGCGTCTCGAGTTTCGGCGGCTTCCAGTTCGAGTTGGAAGACCGAACGAATCTCGGATTGCCGACGCTCGCGAAGTCGGCCTACGGCATCATGGGAATGGCAGCGCAGGATCCGCGGCTGCAGAACGTCTTCACGCAGTTTCGCATCAACTCACCGCAGGTCCAGATCAACATCGATCGCGATAAGGCCAAATCGATCGGCATCTCGCTCAACGACATCTTCGACACCCTCGAGGTCGACCTCGCCTCGCTCTACGTTAATAACTTCACGTATTTGAATCGCTCCTGGCAGGTCGACGTGCAAGCCGACGAACCGTTCCGCAATCGAGTCGATTCGTTGCAAGGTCTTTACGTTAGCTCGGGCTCGGCGGCAAATGCGGCGATACCGACCGGAACGAACCCCTTCCCGACCGCGCCGCCCGGCATCGCAACGAGCGGCACGAACGCGACCGGCACGGTCATGACGCCCTTGAACGCACTCGTCCAAATGAAGCAAGTTCTTGCCGCACCCGTGATAACGCACTACAACCTCTACCGCAACATCGAGCTGAACGGACAGACCGCTCCGGGACACGGATCGGGCGAAGCGATCGCGGCGATGGCGCAGATCGCCCAACGCGTGATGCCGGCCGGAATGTCATTCGAGTGGTCAGGACTGCAGCTCGACGAGATCGCGGCGGGAAGTTTGAGCACGCTGATCTTTGCGCTCGGACTCGTCTTCGTCTTCCTGGTGCTCTCGGCGCAGTACGAAAGCTTCATCGATCCGCTCATCGTTCTGCTCGCGGTACCGGCCGCGCTCTTCGGCGCGCTCGGATTCATGAACCTCCGTCATCTTCCGATCCCCGGACTCTTCGACCAAAGTCTCGCCCAGGACGCCTACGCGCAAGTCGGTTACGTAATGCTTATCGGCCTTGCAAGCAAGAGCGCAATTCTGATCGTCGAGTTCGCGAATCAGCAGCTTCGCGAAGGCGCGAGCATCGTGCAGGCGGCGCTGCGCGCGGCGCAGACGCGATTGCGACCGATTTTGATGACTTCAATCGCTTTCGTTATCGCGGTCATTCCGCTCGTCTTCGCGACGGGGGCGGGAAGCGCGGCGCGGCATTCGCTCGGCACGGTCGTTTTCGGCGGTATGCTCGTATCGACGTTCTTGAACCTCGCGATTACGCCGGTGCTCTACGTCATCATTAAGTCGTTCGAGCTTCGCGGAAATCGCATACCGCGCGACGGACAATCGCGCGGCGAAGTCGTGCTGGATGAACCGATAACGCCCCAAATCGGCGTGTAGCAGGAAAGGATTCCGATTAGTTAGGCGGCAACTTCCGTCGAATGCGTAAAGACGTACTTCGCGGAATAGCCGCCGCCGTTGCGGCGTTTGCCATTGGAGCTTGCACGCTTACGGCTGCGGCCGACGGCACCGCCGACGTCTTTCAAAAGTCGATCGTTCCCGGCGCGAACGACGCAATTAAGAGCGTGATGAGTCAACCGAAGGCGCAGAAGCCCGGCGCCGTCGCGCAAGTTCCGCCGGTGAGTCAACCGCCGATCGATCACGTCATGCAGCTGCCGGGCAATCGATTCACGTACATGGTCGACGTCTCGATGGCCTATCCGTACGGAAACATCGGGTCGTACGGAAAACAAGGCTGGCTAATGGGCGGCATGGATGCGTCGCTCGCATACAAGTTCAATTGGTCGACCCGATTGGACGTAAGCATGTTTCAGCTCCAGCATTGGCCCTACGGCTTCAACTCCGGTACCGCGCCGGTCTATTTGGCCGGCTTCGTCAACCCAGTCGGCTGCGCCGATTTGAGCAACGGCAACGCGTGCGGCCCGGGTGCGGGGCGCAACATCAACGTCCGCACCAAGGATACGTTCGGCGTCTTCATGCTCCATAAGATGTTCGTGATCAAATCGGATAAGATCCCGGGGCCGGGACAGATACCGATCGTGATCACGCCTACGTACGTCGCGCGCGGCGGTCAGATCGGCTTTGCGCCGAACAACAACGACGTCGTCCCGTTCACCTATAATCTGCCCGACGGACCGGTCGAGAACATTCCGGTGCGCACCGCACAATATTACGCCGTCGCGATAACGCTGCCGTTCCTGAAGACGCCGAAAATGTTCGGCACCTTCACGATCGCGCCGCAGTGGCTCGTGCACACCGCGGGTGCGAACGTCGGCAACTCGATGCAGCTGCCGCAGGTCATCTATCTCGAGTACACGCCCGCCCGCGGTACGACGTTCTTCTTCGAGCCGCAGAGCGCGCGCGATTACCTGCCGACCGATCCCTATCCCGAGCACCTGGTCGCCTACTTTCTCGGAGCGTCGCAGCGACTCACCAAGTATACGTTCGTCCAGATCGTTCTCAATAGCGGCAATCCGACGAACCTCGGCCCCGACGGCGTGACGGCGATTAAGTGTTTGACCGTCCAACAGGCGATCAACAACGCGTGCGGACTCGCGATCGGCGGCCTCAAGGCGACGCAGCTGCAGCTTCAGTTCGGCCTCGGTTCGCCGAATATTTTTCCGCTGTAAACTTCAAAGGCGTGCATATGGACGTTTCGCACTTCAAGAGACTACTTGCGGCCGCAGCGATCGGGGCACTCACCGCCTGCGGCGGAGGCGGTTCGGCCGCATCCTCGTCGCTGCTTCCATCGCGCACCGGCGCCCCGCAGACCGAGTCGATCCTCAGCCGTATCGTCGGCGTCGGCGATAGCTTAACTGCCGGTTATCAGGCCAATGGTTTCCTGGGCGCCACCGGCGTACCGAATCCCAATTTCATCGGCGAACAGGTTCCGCCGAATCAGGAGAACGGATGGTGGGCCGATCTCGTCGAGCAAGCCTCCGGCGAACCAATCGGCAGCACGATCCTAAAGATGTACGATCCCTCTGTGAGTCCGCTTCCCTTAATCAAAGGCCCGGGGCTCGACGATCAGTTGACGCCTACCGGATCTGGTTTTTCTCCTTTCGGGCAACTCAAAACCGACGACCCC
Organism: Candidatus Cybelea sp.; assembly: GCA_036732685.1. Taxonomy (GTDB): domain Bacteria; phylum Vulcanimicrobiota; class Vulcanimicrobiia; order Vulcanimicrobiales; family Vulcanimicrobiaceae; genus Cybelea. The sequence goes on from DAINBY010000010.1 coordinate 52,135, forward strand.
TGCACCGATCACAACGGCTTCAACCTGGCGGGTTTCCAGCAGCACACGGCAGCGCGCGTGCGCATGAACCCTAGTTCAACGACGATCCGCGATGTCGGCGTTCCCGGACTCACCCTTCACGAAGCCAACGTGCTCCATCAGCCGCAGTCGTCGACGTGCAAGGAGCTGCCCGGAATTCCCGGACTGCTCAGTCAAGTCGTTTCCGAGGAGAGCGGCACGTTCTGGCCCGTGCTGCTGAACTTCACCAAGCTTGGTGGACATCTCACCGAGGTCAACGCGGCAGCCTCGCTTCACCCGACGCTCGCGACGGTCTGGCTCGGAGCCAACGATTGGCTGAAGTTTATGGGAAGCGGTGGCCGCTTCGTGGGCGGCGACCGAACCGCCGCTCAAGTCGAGAGTGATCTGCGCGCGACGATCGCAACGCTCCAACACGCCGGCGCAAAGGTCGTCGTCGCCAACCTGCCCGACATCTTGGAGACCGGGCTCTTCGAGCGCGTGACGCTCGTACCGCAGCACTCGAAGATATGCAGGATTCGCACGTACGCGTCGTGCTTCTTCGGCGCGGTCTCGGGACCGCCGAATTCGCAAATCGCGATACTCGCGAATACCTATCACCTGTCTACCCCCAACGGCTGCGTCCCCGCTTCCGAATCATCGCCCTGCGGCTACCTTATGCTGCCCGGTGCGGTTGAAGTAATCTCCTATTTCGGAGCCAACAACAAGCTGCCGAATCTCGACTGCGCGGTTCCCATGCCGCATTGTAAAGCAGTCCCGGGAAGCGGCTTGGGCATGCGGTACATCACGCCGGAGTTTGCGGGAAAGCTGCAGGCGCTCAACAACGTAATCAATCAGGGCATCGACGACGCGGCGTCGGCATCGCACGTGCCGCTCGTCGACGTCCACGCGATCTTCCACGGCCTCGCCTCGGGCGATTCGTCGGATCCGTACTTCGCACTGGCCTCGTCGATCAATCCGGGACTCTGCTGCACGCTGGGATTCTTGTGGGGCATCTCGAGTTTCGACGGAATCCATCCCTCGAATACCGGTTATGCCTTGGTCGCATACGAGTTCATCGACACGATCAACAAAGCGTACGGCACGCACATCCGACAGATCGACTTGAAGGCGGCCTACGAAGGCACTCGATGCGGCTCGGCATCGAACCCGCATCATCGCTACTGCTTCCCGGACCCGTACGCCCCGCCGAACGACGTCCCGTATAAATAGCCCGCTGCGCGACGTCGCGCGAGCGGTCGGCGCGTTCGATCGCACCGCGTTCGAGCCGGGATATGCGCTGCGCTGCACCATCGGCGTTGCGATACCCCTCGTCGTCGCGGCGCTCGCCGGACGAACGGCGCTCGGAATACCGGCGGCGATCGGCGCGTTCATCACCGGATTCACGTCGTTGCAGGGGATCTATCGCACGCGGCTGACGGCGGTGCTCGCCGCCGCGTTTGGGATGAGCGCGACGAGTTTCGTCGGCGCGTTAGCGGCCCATTCGACGCCCGCGATCGTCATCGCAACCGCGATCGCGGGTTACGCCTTCGGCACGATCGGTCAAATCGGCCCCGTCGCGGCGACCGTCTCGCTCAACTCGTTCGTCGCATTCGTGCTTTTTTCAAGTCAACCGCTGGCCCCCGCCGCCGCCGCGCAAGAATCGGCGCTCGTTCTCGCCGGCGGTCTCATCCAGGCGCTGCTGCTCATGCTCGCGTGGCCGGCGGCGCGCGGCGCGACCGAACGCATCGCGTTGGCGAACGTCTACCGCAATCTCGCCGAATTCGCGCAGCAGATTGCCGACGGTGCGCCCACGATCCCGCCGGTCACGCCGCTCGCCACGGCGCGGCAGGTCCTCGCCGATCCGCAGCCTTTCGCGCGATCCGCCGAACTTGCGCGCTTCAACCGCCTGCTGGAAGATTCGGAGGTCATTCGACGGCGGCTCGGTGCGTTGGCCGCGTTGGCAAGCGATGGCAAACGATCCCCTGCGAGCGCGCTCGCGAGTACGACGGCGCGGGAGTTGAACGACATCGCCGACGTGCTGACGGGCGCTAAGGAAGAGAGCGCGCAAAACGACCTGCCCGCATCCGACGCCGCGCTCGAGTTCGCGGGCGTTGGGGATTTGGCGGCACACGTCCGCGATGCCGGCGAAGCCGCGACGATGCTGGCGACGGGGCGACTGCCGCGGTTCGCGCTCCTCTCGAAGGCTAGGCCTGCGCCGTACGTGCGAACTCGCATCGACTGGTTCAGCCGCGATTCGCTGCGTTTCGCGATCGTCGTCGCCGTCGCGATGGTGATCGGACGCCACTTCACGGCCGAGCGTGGTTACTGGATTCCGATGACCGCCGCGCTCGTCCTGAAGCCGGATCTGCAGACGACCTTCGAGCGCGGCAGCGCGCGGATTGCCGGCACTCTGGTCGGCGCCGTCGTCGCGAGCCTCACCCTGGCGCTCGTTAGGGGCCATCCGGCGCTCGAGTTGACCGGCGTGCTCGTCACGGCGGCGGCCGCGTATCTCGTCTTCAATCCGAGCTACGCGCTCTTTACCGTCGCGATCACGTCGTTCGTCGTAATGATCTTGAGCATGCGCGGACTTCCCGGAACGACTACGCTCGCTGCGCGCCTTCTCGACACCCTTGCCGGCGGTGCGCTCGCGATGATCGGCTATCTCATCTTTCCAACGTGGGAGCACCGGCGAACGCGCGCGCTGCTCGCCGATCTTTTAGACGCCCAGCGCGCCTTGGCCATCGCGATTCTCCACGCTTACGCCAATCCGTCGGCGGATGCGCGCAGCGCGATCGAGGTACGACGGCACGAAGTTTGGAGAACCCGGACGGCGGCGGAGGCATCGATCGACCGGACGCGTCACGAACCGCATCGCCACCACACCATCGGCACCGGGCGCGCGCTGCGCATCCTTGCCGCTACGCAGCGCCTCGGCCTGGCGAGTCTCGCCCTAGAGACTGCGCTCGAGACGCGTCGGCCGATCCCGGCCGAAGGGCTCGACCGCTTCGCCGGCGCGCTCGACGCGGAGATGGCCGAACTTGCGCAAGCGTTGCGGGAATCGCGCCGCGCGCACCGTGACGTTTGCGCAGGTGCGTCGGCAACGGAACTCCCAACGGAGCTTGCGCTGCGGGATCGCGAGCGCGACTTTCTGCGGGAACGTCTCCGCGCCTACGCCGAAGCGACGGCCCGAATCGCGCGTCTCGTCGGCGTCGCGGGGCCGGTTCCGCGTAGCGCTAGCTAGGCGTAGATGCCCCGAAGCTTCGACGCCTTGACGACGCGATCGATCGCCAGCGTGTAGGCTGCGGTCCGCAACGTCGCGTGCCGCGAGTTGGCGATGCTGCGGATCTGATGGAGATTTGTGAGCAAGAAGTCCTCGAGCTTCTCGTTGACTTCGGCCTCTTTCCAAAAGAAGCCCATGCGGTCTTGCGCCCACTCGAAGTAGGAGACGGTCACGCCGCCGGCGTTGGCCATGATATCCGGAATAACGATGATCCCGCGCTCGCGGAAGATGCGGTCGGCTTCGGGTGTCGTTGGCCCGTTCGCGCCTTCCACTATCAACTTTGCCTTTACTTTCGCCGCAGTCTCTACGGTGAAGACCTTCTCGAGCGCGGCGGGTACGAGCACGTCGCACTCGCTGGAGAGCAGCTCGGCGTTGGTGATCTTCTCGCCGCCTTTAAAGCCCTCGAGCGTGCCGAACTTCGCCGCGTGCTCGATCGCGCCGTTGACGTAGATTCCTTCGGGATTGTAATAGGCACCGGTCACGTCGGAAATGCCGACGATCTTGCAGCCGCGCTCCTCGAAGAGCTTGGCCGCGTGCATTCCAACGTTTCCGAAACCTTGAATCGCGATGGTGGTCTTATCGGGACGCAGGTCCATCTCGGCCATCTCGTCGAGCGCGCAGAGCGTCACCCCGCGGCCCGTCGCCTCGACGCGCCCGCGCGATCCGCCGATCTCGAGCGGCTTGCCGGTTACGACGCCCGGTATGTTCTGACGAACGTGCATCGAGTATGTATCCATGAACCAGGCCATCACCTGCGGCGTCGTGTTGACGTCGGGCGCCGGAACGTCTTTGTCGGGACCCACGACCTCCACCAGTTCGGCGGCGTAGCGCCGCGTAATACGCTCGAGCTCGTTCGACGAGAGCGTCGTCGGATCGCAGGTCACGCCGCCTTTTCCCCCACCGAAGGGAAGATCGACGACGGCGCACTTCCACGTCATCCAAAAAGCGAGCGCGGTGACTTCGTCGAGCGTGACGCGCGGATGGAAGCGGATGCCGCCCTTAGCCGGACCTCGCGCGAAGTTATACTGTACGCGGTATCCGGTGTAGACTTCGAACTCTCCGGAGTCGCGCTGGAATGGAATCGAGAAGATGATCTGGCGCGAGGGGTGAGTGAGGATCCGGCGCATGCCGCCATCGAGCTCGAGCAGGTCGGCGGCTTCGTTGAAATAGGCGATCGCGTCGCCGAATACCGAGACGTCGCGCACCGAGGTCTCGCGCAAAGCGGTGGTCATAGGCTATGAGTTTGCCGCACTTGGGTCATTTCCAGTTTTGGCGGTGAATTTAGTTCGAAGTCAGACGTTGAACCGGAAGTTCACTACGTCGCCCTCTTGCATCACGTACTCGCGACCCTCGCTCCGCACGCGCCCGGCGGCTCGCAGCGCCTCCGTGGTTTGGTATTGGACGTAGTCGTCGTACGAGATGATCTCGGCCCGGATGAAGCCGCGCTCGAGGTCGCTGTGAATCGTCCCGGCCGCCCGCGGCGCCTTCGTGCCCTTTGGGATCGGCCAAGCCCGGGCTTCCTTCTCGCCGGCGGTCAGGAACGTCATGAGGCCGAGCAGGTCGTAAGCCGCCGCCGAGAGGTCGTCGAGGCCGCTGCGTTCGAGGCCCAGCTCGCGCCGGAACTCGACCGTCTCCGCCTCGGATAGCCCGGCCAGCTCGGCCTCCAGCTTGCCGCTGAGGACCACCGCGCGGCCGCCTTCCGCGCTGGCGATCTCCTGGACGGCCCGTACTTGCTCGCCGCCGGCGGCCTGGCGGTCGTCCACGTTGGCGACGTAGAGCATCGGCTTGCGCGTGAGCAGGAACGAGTCGGCGGCAACCTGCGCCTCGAGGGTTTCGGGCGCGAAGCTGCGGGCGGGCTTGGCCTCCTCGAGCGCCGCGCTGAGCCGCTGCGCCGCCTCCAAGTAGGGGCGGAGATTTGAGGCCCCGCGCACGTCGCGTTCGAGCTTTACAATACGCTTGCGCATGGTCGCGAGGTCGGCAAGCGCCAATTCGATTGCGATGATCTCGCAGTCGCGGCTCGGATCGGGATGGCCCTCGACGTGCGTGACGTCGTCGTTCTCGAAGCATCGCACGACCATCGCGATCGCGTCGGTTTCGCGAATGTGACTGAGAAAGGCGTTGCCGAGGCCTTCGCCCGAGCTGGCGCCGCGCGCTAATCCGGCGATATCGACAAAGCGAACGGTCGCCGGGAGGATGCGCCTCGCGTTGACGAGGCGTTGCAGCACCGGCAAGCGTGGGTCGGGCACCGCGACCTCGCCGACGTTCGGCTCGATCGTCGCAAACGGATAGTTTGCGGCAAGGGCTTGCGCCGAGCGCGTGAGCGCGTTAAAGATCGTTGTTTTGCCAACATTGGGCAGGCCGACTATTCCGCATGAGAGTGGCATGGTCGAGCGGGGCCGTTCGCGCACCCGGCAAGAAAATCCGGCGGGCGCGTCGGATAGGTCGCATATGCGCCAGATGAAGGTCGACAAGCTCGGTATCGACCTCCTCACCCACGATCCGGTCGTTATCCTCAAAGACATGGACGGCTCGCACTATCTGCCGATCCTCATCGGGCCCTTCGAAGCGACCGCGATCGCGCTCGCACTTGAAGGTGCGCCGGTGCCCCGGCCGCTCTCGCACGACCTCATGCGCAACATTCTCGATACGCTCAGCGCGAATCTCGAGCAGGTCGTCATCCACGACATCAAGGACTCAACCTTCTTCGCCAAGCTCATCGTTCGCACGAACGGCGAGATTCAAGAGATCGACGCACGGCCTTCGGACGGTATCGCCCTCGCGCTTCGCGTCCCCGCGCCGATCTTCGTTTCGGATAAGATCGTCCTCGAGGAAGCGACCGCCGAAAAGAAGCCGATCAACGAGAACGAGATGGCGCGCTTCAAGAAATTCCTCGACGACCTCAAGCCGTCGGACTTCAACCGCTAACCCACGGCGCTATCTGGCGCCTAGATTTGCGAGAAAAGTATCGTTACGTAACCGCAGAAGATCACCAGTGCAGCAACGGCGAGGAATTTGTGATAACCCTCGTTCTTCGTAAAGAGCGCCGGAACATCGATGGCGATCATTACCGCCTTCATCGAGGCGTCGATCGGGTTACCAAGGTTGCGCGCGGTAAGCAGATCGGGAAGGTAGCTTGCGGCGAGCGTGGCGATGATGACGCCGAAGAAAACCTGGCGGCGCGTGAAGTACTCCTTGCGGAGATCGATCGGGAACTCGGCCGGCTCGGCCACCAAGAGCGCCGACAGAACGTAAGCGCCGATCGGCACCAGCAGCATCGCGATGAAGGTCGCAAACGTCCAAGCCGGTAGGTTGCGCCAACTAAAACGCGACCACCAAACTTGGATATCTATGATCAGCAGCGTGACCATCCAAATCGCGGACGGCCAATACCAAATCACGGAGTTTCGCCGATGGACTAGACGCACGGCGCCCGCCAGCAGCGTCGTGATTGCGAAACCGATCACGATCGAGATCAGAACCGAAATGTGCTCGAATGCCGTCAAATCAGGGTTACGATTCTTCGTGCGGAGGATTATTTCATCGCTTCACGCTACAATCGCAATCCTATGAAGAAGGGTTTGAGTGCGGAGATCGGGGTCTTCGGCGGCTCGGGATTCTACTCGCTGATCGAGGGCGCGAGCGAGCATTGGGTCGAGACGCCGTACGGCGCGCCGAGCGATACGGTGGCGCTCGGCGAGATCGCGGGCCGGCGTGTCGCCTTCCTGCCGCGTCACGGAAAAGATCATCGCTTTCCGCCGCAGGCAATCAACTATCGCGCGAATCTCTACGCGATGAAGGAACTCGGCGTGAAGTGGATTATCGGACCGACGGCGGCCGGTTCGCTCGCGAGGGACGTGAAGCCCGGCTCGATGGTAGTCTGCGATCAGCTCGTCGACCGCACGAGCGGCCGGAAGGACACGTTTTACGACGGCCCGATCACGACGCACGTCAGCTTCGCCGACCCATACTGCCCGACGCTGCGCCCGATCGCCATCGAGACACTGCTCTCGCTTGGGATCGAAACGCACGATCGCGGCACGGTCGTCGTGATCCAAGGGCCGCGCTTCTCGACGCGTTCCGAATCGCGATGGTTCCAAAGCCAGGGCTGGGAAGTGATCAATATGACGCAGTATCCCGAAGCCTATCTGGCGCGCGAGCTCGAGATGTGTTATGCGAACATCTCGCTCATCACCGATTACGACGTGGGGATCGAAGGTATGGCCCCGGTTTCGCACCACGCGGTCATCGAGGTTTTTAACTCCAACAACGAGCGCGTTCGCGGCGCAATCGGCACGATCGTCGCAAAGATTCCCGCCGATGCCGATTGCCCGTGCCGGCACGCGCTCGAGGGTGCCCGCTTCTAACTCCGATGCGTCGCGCACCGTTGGTCGATCTCCTAATGTACGTGCGGGCCGTACCGCTGTTGCTGCGGCGCCCCTCGATCCTTGTCATGCCGCTGCTCGCCGCAGTCGTCGACTTGCTGCTGACTCAACTCTCGTATCTCTTCACCGATCCCACCGGCGGCGCCGGCAGCGGGCTCTTCCAGCTGCTCGTCCAGCTCGTCTACTTGTGGGCCTTCGGCATCACGATCATTCAGGCCAGCAATATCTGGCGCCAACGCCGCGGTACTTTTGACGAGGCTTGGGAAGAGGGCCGCGCAAAGTTCGGCGCGATCGCACTCGCCGCCATCGGCTTTCAGTTCGTCGTATGGGCCGCGAGCTATATCGGCTCGTTCTTCGGCGTCGTGAGCCTCGCGCTAGGCGCCATTGCCGCCCTGTTCATGATCTACGCGATTCCCGCAGCGGCCATCGGCGGGATGCCGGGATCGCTCGCGCTCTCGGCCTCGATTCGCGGCGTTCGCGCGCAGCCGTTAGGATCGCTCATCCTCGCGCTCGTCTTCTTCGTCGTTTGGTACGTCGCCGTACCGCTGGAGATTCCGGCCCTGCTCGTTCACTTTTCGCCGATCGTTGCGAGCTTGGTTATGGCGGCATCGCGAGCCTTAGCGCTTGCCTACCTCGCCTTCCCGTTTGCGAAACAGTACGACGACGTGGCCTTTAGGGGATACTGGTAAGCGCCATTCGGACGAACTCGCCGACGAGCGCGGCGTTGACGTTCGTTCGCGCAAGCCGCTGCGCGTCGTCGAGTTTTCCCAGCAGCGCAACGGCGGCGCTCGGCTCGATCGGCTTCAGATCCCGTAAGCGCCCGGCAGAATCGATCGAGACGAGCGCGACGCCGTCGCCGCCGCTGACCACGATCCAATCGCGCACCAGCGTCTTGATCGTTTCAAGGCCTTCGTCGAGCGTCTCGCGCGTCGCCCACGAACTCTCGGGCGACTTACCGCCGACGCTCTCGAAAAACCAGCGCACGACGTGCATACGCAGGGATTCTTCTTCACCTTCGAGCGTCGCGAGTGCGCGTCCGACGCTGCCGCCGCTCAGCGACGCGGCGAGCTCGGCATCGCTGCCTTCGACCTGCAAACGATCGAGCACGTCGCGAACCTCCGCGTTCGAAAGCCGCGAAAAGCATATTTCGACGGAGCGCGAGCGAATCGTCGGCAGCACCCGCCCCGGCGCGGCCGTCGTTAAGACCATCACTACGCCGCGGGGTGGCTCCTCGAGGAACTTCAAGAGCGCGTTGGCCGCGGCCGGCGTCGCGAAATCGATGTCGCCGAGCAGCAACACACGCAACCCGCCGCTATAGGATTGCATCGAAAGCTGCCGGACGATATCGCGCGACGATAACCCGTCACCCCCGTGGAAGCCCATCGCCGCATCCGGATCGCCTATTTTGAGCGCTCCCTTGTGTTCGAGAAAATCGGGGTGGCGCGCCGATTCGGCGCCGAACAACTTGCACGAAGCGCACGTCCCATCGTATCCGAGAACGCCTTCCTTCGGCGCCGTGCAGAGCAGCGATTGCGCCAAACGCCGCGCGAAGGTCTTCTTGCCGACCCCGGCAGGCCCAGTGAAGAGATATGCATGAGCGAGCCGCTCCGCCGTCAGCGCACTAAAATAACGCTTCGCTCCCTCCGCGCCAACGACGTCGAAGTGCAGCTCGCTCACGCCGCTCCCACCAGCGCATGCACCTTAGCTAACGCCATCTTCAGCAATTGCTCCCGAGGCATCGTACCATCTAGAAGATGATGCTTCGGTGACTTCGCAAGTTCTAAGAATCCTCGCCGTACGCGGTTATGGAATGCCTCGTCCTCCTTTTCGATGCGATCAATCGTTGCCGCGTCCTTAAGGCGTTTCGTAGGTCGCGCGTCGCTGGTTTTTACTGCAAACAGAGTGAGCTCATCGGGTCTGCCGATTATACGGTCTCGAAGAACTTCAAATGGAACATCAAGCACAAACGTTAGATCCGGCTCCACGCCGTCCGTGGCTATCGCACAGATTTCGCGCAACCGGTCGAGGTCGAATCCTCGCCCGTAGCCCTGATAGGCCATCGTGGAATCGGTAAAGCGATCACAAATCACCGTTAGTTTAGACACCAACGACGGACGAATAAGGGCGGAAACATGCTGAGCCCGAGCCGCGTTAACCAGCAACCCTTCCGTTAAGGGCGACATCTCGAATGCGCTCCTCAAGAAAAGCTGGCGAATCGCGTCGCTTATTGGTGTACCGCCCGGTTCGCGTGTCCTTACAACGTCGTGGCCTTCAGTGCTGAGTGCCTGGGCGAGGCCCTCAGAGAGCGTGCTCTTGCCACTCCCCTCAATTCCCTCAACGACGATAAACATGGAAATTCCGCGTCAGCTTGGGATACGTGCCGTTGCGGCGGTGTCTGAGTGCGCCGCGTAGCCACGGATGGCGAGAGCGGCGCACGAAGCAAGCGCAGCGACGAGCGTGATGCGAGGAGCAAGCGTCCGCGGCAACGGCATGTATCCCAAGCTGACGCCAGCCCGACTAGACGTCGGTGGTCTTAAAAATGCGAACCCGGCGATTGGGCTCGAGCCCCGTGCTGCGCGACTGCAACCTATACCGTTCCGCAAGCTGATGCTGCATGCGCCGAATGTACGACGTCTGCGGCGACAACTCGATCGCCTGATTGTTGAGCAGCACCTGATAGATCGCTTCTTCGGTCTCGCGCAGCGCGATTTCTTCGTTGTCGATCGATCCGAGGTTGAAGACGTCGCGCAGGGCGGCTTGGATCTGCGTCGTCGTATTGGTCTTGATCGAGTAGATCGGGACGTTGTCCGAGGCGATCTGCTTGAGCTTGGGCTGTTCTTTGCGCTCGAGCGTCTTCAGCGTCAGCACGACGTCGGCATCGTCCCAGTTCCGCGCCATCGCGGCGTTGACGCGCAAGTTGGTGATGGCGCGCTCGATCTTGTTACGGGAGACGCCGTACGGGAAGATCGAGAGCGGTCGGTCTCGTTCTTCGGCCTCGCGGTCGTGGTCGTACCGTTCCGCAAAGCGCGGCATCGACTCGGTATCGGCCTCTTGGACGACCGTGACCTCGCCGCTCGGTTCGCGCTGCCGGATTTCCGGCTGCGGCTGGTAGCCGCGCAGCAATGCGTCGATGACCTCGGCAACGTTCTTGTGAATCGCCAGACGGTCGCGGTCGTGAATCTCGATGACGACGTCAAAGGTGGGCGGCGCCTTGCGCTCGAGCACCGTTTTGCGGGTGCCGCGCCGGCGCGCCTCTTCGTCGGAGAGCGTCACCGCGCTCACCCCGCCGACCAGGTCGGAGAGCGTCGGGTTCATCAAGAGGTTTTCGAGCGTCTGGCCGTGCGCGGTTCCGATCAGCGTGACGCCACGCTCGGCGATCGTTCGAGCCGCCGCGGCCTCAGCCTCGGTGCCGATCTCGTCGATGACGATGACCTCCGGCATGTGGTTCTCGACCGCTTCGATCATTACGGCGTGCTGCAGCGCCGGGTCGGCGACCTGCATTCGCCGAGCCAAACCGATACCAGGATGCGGAATGTCGCTGTCGCCCGCGATTTCGTTTGAAGTATCGACGATGACGACGCGCTTACGTTCCTCGGAGAGCACACGCGCACACTCGCGCAGCATCGTCGTCTTGCCGACGCCCGGACGCCCTAGCAGGCAGATTGACTTCCCGCTGCGCAGCACGTCGAGCAGGATGTCGATCGTTCCATAGACGGCCCGGCCGACGCGGCAGGTGAGACCGACGATCTTTCCGGTGCGATTACGGATCGCGCTGATGCGATGAAGCGTCTGTTCGATGCCTGCCCGATTGTCCGCGCCGAATGGCGAGATGCGCGAGCAAACGTGCGCGATGTCTTCGTGGCTTACCGGAGAGTCAGTGAGATACTTGAAATCGTGTTCGAAACGAGCCTCGGGCGGACGCCCGAGATCGAGCACCACTTCGATAATGTCTTCGATGTTGTGGAGACGAACGAGCGCTTGTCGAATCGCAAGTGGGAAGATGTCGAGGAGTTGGGACAACTCCCAGTTCGGAGAGACGGAGTGAACCCTGACGGCCACGCAAACGACGTTTCTCTTAGCCCCGGGTCACTCCTTCACGACGCGCACGGTGCGCAACTTGTCGTCGAACGGACCTTGAATGCGGACTCCCGCCTTCAACTCAAGGCGCACGTAATCGACGATCTCGGGCGTAATCTCTTCACCCGGCGCAATAAGCGGTATGCCCGGCGGATAGGGCGTGAGCGTCTCGGCGCAGATACGGCCGGCCGATTCTCGAAACTTCACGAATTCGGCCGCAGCGAGAAAGGCTTCGCGCGGACGCATCCGCATCGGCGGGACCGGCGGCAGCCGGAAGTTTCCGCGGCGCAAGCGCCGCTCGAGTATTCCCGATGGCGCGAGCATGTCGAGCTTGCGATCGTCGCGCTCCATCTCCGCAAACGCGTGAACGAGGCGTTCCGAGGCTTCGCGCGTCGTACCGATCGTGACGAGCGCGACCACGTTGAAGAGATCGGCCAGCTCGACTTGGATGTTGTGGCGCCGGCGCAGGATGTCGGAGGCTTCGTATCCCGTATATCCGAGACCGGTAACGGTCACCGTAATCTTCGTCGGGTCGAGCGCGAAGACGCCTTTGCGGCCGCGCAGTTCTTCACCAAAGCAGTAGAGCCCGGGAATCTCGTTGATCCGCGCCCGTATCTCCTCGGCCAGCGCGATCGTGCCCGTAAGCAAGGCTTCCCCCTCGGTCGCCATTTGCTTGCGGGCGACGTCGAGCGAGGCGACCATCGGCAAATTCGGCGAGGTCGAGAGGAACATCTTGAGTACCGATGCGAGCCGGTCGAGTGAGACGCGCTTCCCTCTCTGGTGGAGCATCGCGCACTGCGAGAAGGCCGAGAGCATCTTGTGGGTCGAGTTGATGCAGAGGTCGGCGCCGGCGGCCGTCGCGGAGAGCGGCAGCGAGGGATGGAAGTGGAAGTGCGGTCCCCACGCCTCGTCGACGAGCAGCAGTTTCCCGGCGTCGTGTGCGGTCCGCTCGATCGCGGCGAGGTCTGCCGCGACGCCGTAATACGTCGGCGAGACGAGATAGATTGCCGTAAGATCCGGGTGCTGTTCCAGCGTGCGCGCAACCGTCTCGGGCGTGACGCAGTGGTCCATACGCAGCTCTTCGTCGACCTCGGGCTGCATGTAGATCGGCTCCGCGCCGCTCATGATGAGACCGCCGAGCATGGACTTATGCGAGTTGCGCGGTACCGCGATCTTCTCTCCCGGATTGACGGCCGTCATCATCATGCATTGGTTGCCGCTCGTCGAGCCGTTGATCAGGAAGAACGAATGGTCGGCGCCCCACGCGTCGGCGGCCAGCGCCTGCGCTTCCTTGATCGACTCGGTCGGTTGCAGCAGATCGTCGATCCCGGGCATCGGCGTCAAGTCGATCGCGCAGATGTTATCGCCGACGAACTCGCGGAAGGCAAGATCCATTCCGTTGCCCTGAACGTGGCCCGGCGTATGGAACGGCAGTACGCCGGCGTCGACGTAATCGAGCAGAGCTTGAAAGTACGGTGTTCGGCGCTGGTCCAACGGATCGACTAGAGTTCGGGCGGAGCGCTTTGCCACTCGGCCTTCTCGACGCCCGGCAGCGCGAGAAGCCGGGTCGAGAGGTCTTCGATGCGTTCGGTCTGCGGTTTGGGCGAGAAGATCTCGGCGTCGAGCTCGATTCGGCCCTCCTCGGCTTTGTGGCGCGTGAGGGCTTGGAGGCTGAGGCTGGAGCCGCTAATCGCTCCCACGATCTCGGCGCTGACCGCCGCTTGGGAATCCGGAACGCAGACGAGCGAAATCTTATAGAGCGTCTCGGCGTACTGGCCGGCTGCGGCGCGCGCGTCGATCGCGTCGGCGACGGGCTGCAGAAAGAGGTTGAAGAGGACCACCGCAACGGCGCCCGCTCCCGCTTCCACCCAGAAACCGAAGCCTGAGAGCGCGCCGACGGCGGCGGTCGCCCAGATCGTCGCGGCCGTATTGAGCCCGGTGACGTTTGCGCCGGAGCGAAAGATGACACCACCGGCGATGAAACCGACGCCGGTGACGACGCCGGCGACGATCCGGCTCGTATCGTTACCGGCGATCATCGTATCGAGCAGCGCGAAGAGCGCCGCGCCGATTGCGACCAGGCTGGTCGTATGCAATCCTGCGGACCGCTGACGCCATTGACGCTCGAAGCCGATCGCGGCGCCGAACGCCGCCGCAACGGCAAGCCGCACCACGAAATCGAGCGTGGTCACGTCAGCTGCCTTCATTGCCGGGCTCCTGGACTCTCGACCCCTGCCGGAAATCGTGCACGAATTCATCGGGCATTCGTCAAATGCTTCGACGTGCTCTCAAGCATCCCGGTTCTGATCGCACTCCCGCTCTTTGCGCTAATCCCGGCGGCGGCGGCCGTCGGCGTGCACGCCCTCATCCGCCGCGCCGTACCTCCGGAGAGTCTCATCGAACAGCACGACGTCGCGGGCTATCTCATCGCGGTCGTCGGCGTTCTCTACTCGGTCGTGCTCGGATTCCTCGTCGGTACGGTTTGGACGCAGTTCGCGTTGGCACAGCAAACGGCCGACGCCGAAGCCGGGTCGGTGGCGGACGCCTTCAACTTCGCAGGCGACGTTCAGCGGCCTCAGCGCGAAGAGCTCCAGCGCCTGATCGCGCGGTATGCCGTCGAGGTCCGCGATGTCGAATGGTTCGTCGCGAGGAACGGTCGCGAAGATCCTGTCGCCGTCTCGCTGCTGCGGCAGGCCGTGCAGGTTACGCTCGCGATGCCCCCGCCGCGCCCGAGGGACGGCGAGGGCGCCGTTCTTCAAAGCGCGGGGATGCGTGCTTGGCTGTTGGCGAGCCTTCGCCAGATCGGTGATGCTCGAAGACTGCGGCTCGTTCAATCCGAGAGCCATCTTCCTTCGGGAATGCTCGAGGCGCTCGTTCTGGGCGGCGTGATGGTGATTAGCTTCACCTTCTTTTTCGGCGTGAAGAACTTCCGTAGGCAAATGACGATGACGGCGCTCCTCGCGGGCTCGATGGGTCTCTTCTTCGGGCTCGTGCTCGAACTGAGCACGCCGTATTCAGGGGCGATTCATATCTCGCGCGACGCGTGGACGTACGTGATCGAGAACAATCGGCTCGTCGACTTCACCGGCGATCGACGATAGCGCCGGCCTCCGTCGCACTTGGGTGTACGCCTGCCCGATATCCGGCGGCAAGAATCCCGATCATGGCGCGCGGCGTAAGCACGTCGACCTCGCAACGCGCGGGGCGCGAGCGGCGTTCCACGTAGCCAGAGTCCGACCATGCGTAGAGGTGCCTCCCCAAAACGAGGCATGCGACGCCGTCGAGCGCCACGTAGGCACCATTGGGCATCGAGGCAAGCGCGGCGCGATACGTGCGCTTGTTCTTTCCCGCGAGACGCTCTGCGTGGAGCCGCAGGTCCATTTCGTCGGCGGCTGCGCCGCCGCCGTGGCAAGCCCGCCAGAACGATTGGAATCTCCGGTAGTCCTCCCTGCGGCATTCGGCACACGGACGATGCCCGGCACTTAGTGCCGCAGCCTCGTCGAGGAAAAAGAGCTCGGTGTATCGGTGCGGCGTCATCACGGCGCGGCGGCGTCCGCGGAATTCGAGAACGCAGGCGATCCAGCGCCGAACCTGCCACGCGCGAACGATCCGTCGTCGATCGTCGTGCAGGACGCCGCGATTGCCCATCATCAGCCCTCGTCCGGGCGACGCGACAACGTCGCCGAAGGGCGTGACGCGATTTTGGAGCGGCACCGCGCTACACCGCGAGCGCTTCGGCCGTGGCCTGTTCTTTGGAGAGCTGCGCACCTTCGGCGGCGAGCACGCCGAGCTCGGACTCGCCGAGCGCCGCATTTACGCTCTCCGTGAGAATCTCGTAGGTGCGCCGCTCGGTGATGTCGCGCTCGCACCCTTCGCGACGATACCAGTTATCGACGTATCCCCGCAGACGCGCGCCACGACGCGTATCGCCTTGCATCGACGCGACCGTTGCAAGGTGCTGGATCGCGACGGCCGCTTCGAGCGGCTGCGCGTCTTGCGCGAGGGTGAGCGCTTCGGAGGCGGTCAGACGCGCTCCATCGGCGTCGCCGAGCGCAAGCCGGCAGGCAGCCGAGGTGGTCAACGCGGAGATCTCGCGATGTAGCGAGTGAACGCGCCGCGCGGCGGCCAGGGCGGTTTCGACATGCTCGAGCGCCCTTTGAAAGTTGCCAACACTGAACTCGAGTTCGCCCATGTTCTGGCGGATTGCCGTAGCATCGAACTCGTCGCCGAAGGCGATCATCACCGCGAGTGCTTGCGCGTACGAATGCCGCGCCTCATCGATACGGCCGTGATGCACGGCGAGCCTGGCGGCGACGTCGAGGGCCCACGCGTATCGACGCGTGCGAGTCAGATCGTGATCGTGGTAGAGCTTCAGCGCGCGATCGCTAATTCGTTCGGCCTCTTCAAAGCGCCGCGTCTCGAGCAAACCCGCGGTAATTTGATAGAGGCTCCAAACCTGTCCGAAGACGTCGCCGCTGGCTTCGTCGAGCTCGAGCGCGCGCTGTGCCGCCTCGATTTTATGCGACCCGAACGTCAGCCAGGATCGCACGCGCCACACGTGTGACGCTACGACGGGATCCGGCTCTTCGTCGAGATGCGGTAGCACCGCTTCGAGCCATCGTCGCGGTTCGGCTTGTCCTCGGCTCGTGCTCCATATCAGCGAAAAGCCGGCCGTGATGCGCATCGCGACGGGTAGATCGGCCGCGGAGAGCGCCCACTCCATTGCCGAGCGTGCGTTATCGAGCTCCGGCTCGAACTCGCGAAGCCAAGGCACTACGGGCATCGTCCGTGCGGTCTGCCTAACCCGGTCGGCGACGCCCGCGGCCCAGAGTGCGTGACGGTGTACCAGCTCCGAACGCTCGTCCCGCTCCGAGAGTTTCTCGAGCGCGAAGGCGCGCGTCGATTCGAGCAGACGATAGCGCGAGGTGTTCAGCTCGACGTCGGCGACGACTAGCGATTTCTCCGCGAGCGATGAGAGCAAATCGAAGACCTCGTGCGCGTCGAGTCCCGAGCCGGCCGCCACCGCCTCGGCTCCGTCGAGCGTACAGCCATCAACGAAGACCGCAAGACGCTCGAAGAGCCGCTGCTCGCTGGGGGTGAGCAGGTTGTAACTCCAATCGATTGTCGCGTGCATCGTCTGCTGACGCGGCAGCGCGGTCCGCTCCCCGCCACTCAGAATGCGAAAGCGCTCGTCCAGCCGCTCGGTCAGCGCTCGAACCGATAAGAGGTTGATGCGCGCAGCAGCAAGCTCGATCGCCAACGGAATCCCGTCCAACCGCCGGCAGAGATCGCGAAGGGTCTCTTCGTTATCATCGGTGATTGCGAAGCGATGGTCGACCGCGCGCGCTCGATCGGCAAAGAGTGCCAGCGCGGGCGCCTCCTCGAGCGAGGGCAGTCGATAGGTGCGCTCACCGGCCGTTCGCAGCGGCTCGCGGCTCGTTGCAAGAATTCGCAGTTGGGAACAGGCACCGAGCAGCGTGTCCGCGACCGTCGCCGCCTCCGAGATTACGTGCTCGCAATTGTCGAGAATGAGGAGCATCGCTTTGTTCTTAAGCGACGCGCCGAGCGTTTCAAACAGCGGGTGATCGGGCAGTTCTTGAATTCCGACGGCTGCTGCCACGGCCGCGGTGACTAAGCCGGCTCGCACCGCGGCGAGCCCGACGAACCGAACGGCGGTATCGCTCTCTTCTCCAAGAGCCGCGCCGACCCGCAACGCCGTCTGCGTCTTGCCGACGCCGCCGGAGCCGGTCAGCGTTATCAGCCGGTAATCACGAGTGAGCTCGGCGATCTCTTTCAACTCGGCATCGCGGCCCACGAAACTGGTGAGTGCGAGGGGTAGACCTGCGCCAGGCCAAGGGCCGACCGCGACCGGAGGCTTCGCCGTAATCCGCGACGCGGCACTCGCCGCCGCGGCCTCAAAGGCCCGGCGCTGCTCGCCGCTTAACGCAAGCGCGCCGGCGAGGAGTCCGAGCGTCTCGCGCTGCGGCGAGCGGCGGTAGCCTCGTTCGAGTGCGCTGATTCCGTTCGTGCTCATCCGGGCACGCTCGGCTAAGGCCTCCTGCGAGAGGCCGGCGGCAAGACGGTGATGCCGCAAGAGCGTTCCAAAATCGGACGAGCTGGGTGCTCGCACCAGGTCCTCCATCGCCGTCGCTAGGTTCGCGCAGCCGTCGCTCGCGCCCCTCGCTTGCGTCCCGGGCGAGCGGGCTTATGCCTCGATCCGCTCGTCAATCGAAACGTTGTAGAGGAAGAGGAACTTACCCCATTCATCGGGCAGCGTGTTGCGCTTGATCTGAATCCACGGGATGTACTTCGGCTGCCGCGGCTTGCGCAACAGCGTCATGTTCGCCTCTTGCGGAATCCGATTGTTCTTGCGGTTGTTGCAGCGCATGCAGGCGCAGACGAGGTTTTCCCAGGTCGATTCTCCGCCGCGGCTCTTGGGCGTGATGTGATCGACCGTCATCAAACGCTCGCCGCGCGTCCCGCAGTATTGACAGGTATGATCGTCGCGGATCAGGACGTTCTTCTTCGTGAGCGCGACCTTCTGCATCGGCCGGCGAATGTAGTAGAGCATGCGAATGATCGACGGCATGCGCATCGCGAAGGTCGGCGACGCGAGCATCCGCTCACGCCCGTGCAGCACCTCCGCCTTACCGGCAAATATCAGCTTGACCGCACGCTGAAAGCTGGTAACGTTGAGCGCCTCGTACGTAGAGTTGAGAACCAGTACCTCAGTCATAAGGCTCGGCACTCCGCGCCTCGCCTGGCGCTACGCTCCGCTTTCGGCACTTGCTTCGCAGCGCCGAAATCTGCGCTGCGCGCCCCCACGCCGACTGTCGCGGCGTGGGCCCCCAAGAAGCACTGCGATATAAAACAAGGCACTTTAGGTGCCTCGCTTCCGAACGAACGTCAGTCGCGTTTCGGTTAGCATTTGGGTTATCGCTAACCGTTGCTCGGGCGCAAGTCGTTCTTTGACGCGGTCGAACGCGGCGCTCGCAACGTCGATTGCGATTTCGGCCGATTCGTAATCCGTCTTGCGGCCTTCTTCTTCGGCCAGATAGGCATGCGCGGCGAGTGCCAGCGTTGCGATGACCTCGCTGAGCAAAGGCTCGACGGGCGGAATCTGCCCTTGAAACCCTCCCTGAACGTCAGAGGAGGCGGCCCGGGTGGACATCTCGAGCCAGGGTTACGCCGCAGTTGCCTTTTTTTCTTGCTCTCGGACCATTTCGAGAAAGTATCGGTGCACGCGCGGGTCGGCGCCGAGTTCGGGATGGAACGACGTCGCAAGCACGTTGCGTTCCCGCACCATTACGCCGCGACCGTCGCGCTCGGCAAGGAGCTCGACCGCGGGTCCGCACCGTTCGATCCACGGCGCGCGTATGAAGATCGCGCGAAACGGCGCGGCGCCGAGCACCGGAATCAAAAGGTCGACCTCCGACGATTCGTTCTGCCGTCCGAAGGCGTTGCGGCGGACCGTGATATCGATCAAGTTCAGGGTGGGCTGCTCGAGGCCGGCGATCTCGCGCGCGGCGAGTATCATTCCCATGCAGGTGCCCCAGAGCGGCATCCCGGCTTGCACGCGCTCGACGATCGGCCGTACCAGATGCGCGCGTTCGAGCAGCTTCATCACCGTCGTCGACTCGCCGCCGGGAACGATCAGCGCGTCGACGCTCGCCAGCTCGGCGGCGCTCTTTAACGGAACGGCACGAGCACCGGCGCGTTCCAACGCGGCGAGGTGTTCGACCACGTCGCCCTGCAGCGCGAGTACGCCGGCCTTAATTGCCACGTGGAGCGAGAAGCTGGGTTTCGTCGAGCGCGCGGATGTCGAGTCCCGGCATCGCTTCGGAGATTCCGAGCGACCGGCATGCCTCGAGCACCACGCCCGGTTCGTTGAAGTGCGTCGTAGCGTCGACGATCGCGCGCGCGAACCGCTTGGGATCCTTCGATTTGAAGATGCCGCTACCCACGAAGATGCCTTCGGCGCCGAGCTGCATCATGAGCGCCGCGTCGGCCGGCGTAGCGACGCCGCCCGCGCAAAACAACACGACCGGAAGCCTTGCGCTCTTTGCGACGTCGGTGACGAGCTCCAGGGGAGCGCCGAGCTCGCGCGAACGCGCGACGAGTTCTTCCTTCGGAGCAACGCCCAGTTCGCGGACGGCATCGCCGATCGCGCGCATGTGGCGGACCGCCTCGACGATGTTCCCACTCCCGGCCTCGCCCTTGCTGCGAATCATCGCCGCGCCTTCGGCGATGCGCCGCAACGCTTCGCCCAAATCGCGAGCCCCGCAAACGAAGGGCGTCGTGAAGGCGTGCTTGTCGACGTGATACTTGTCGTCGGCGGGCGTCAGCACTTCGGATTCGTCGATATAATCGACGCCGAGCTGCTGCAAGACTTGTGCCTCGGCAAAGTGGCCGATGCGCACCTTGGCCATGACCGGAATCGTTACGGCGTCCATGATGCCGCGGATCAAATCGATCGCACTCATCCTCGCGACGCCACCCATCGCACGAATGTCGGCCGGAATTCGTTCGAGTGCCATCACGGCGACCGCGCCGGCCTCCTGAGCGATCGCGGCGTGTTCGGGCGTGACGACGTCCATGATGACGCCGCCCTTGAGCATCTGCGCGAGCCCGCGCTTGACCGCTACGGTCCCCGTTCCGGTGCTTTCCATGTTCCTATGATAACAGCCGATCCCAATGAGGACATTGGGTACGCTATCGAAGCGGTGTCGGGCTACCCGCCGGGCTGGCCTCGGTGGCCGGCGCCCCGGAGCCCTCGGGCGATGGGAGCGCCGACGGCCCGAACGTCGGGAAGGGGCTCTGCCGCCAAATCGGGATGTTCGGGTTTGGGGTAGGCGTCGGAACCGGTGTCGGTTTCGGCTTTGGTGTCGGTGCGAGCGTCGGAAGTGGTTGGGGCGGAACGCGAGGGTCGGGAAAGCGAGGGTCGCCGGCCGCGGAGAGCGCCTGCGAACGCTTCCAGTCCGGTCCGTAGGCCTGAGGCGTCGCGTTGGGCCCCGGAGTCACGGCTTGCGGGAGCACCGACTGCAAGGTCTGTTCGTTCGCTTGACCGATCACGCGATTGCCCATGCGCTCGCCCACCGCGACCGCGATCAACAGCACCGCGGCACCCGCTGCCAACAGAAGCGTCGGAAATCGTCTCGATTGCACGCTCTTAGACTCGCGCCAGCGGACGAACCACGTCGAGCTTTGCCGCGCGCGCTCGCCGGTCGCTCGGCTTGCCGATCAAATGCACTTCGCGCAGTTCGCCCGGCGCCATGTCGACGCGCGCCGTGTGACCGCGGAACTCGAGCAGCACGTCGCGTGCACGATCGAGTTGGTTGCCTACGAAGATGCGCACCGCGCCCGCTTCGTCCTCGAAGGCGATGGCACCGACTTCGACGGGCGAGGTTGCGACTTCGTCGCTGACGTCGCGGCCGGCATGAATGCACCGAAAGGGCTCTTCCGCCGATAGCTCGGGCATGTCTCCGTAGATCGTGTCGTTGCGCAGATCGACGACGTAGGTGCAGCGGCGTCCGCCCCAGTGCACGCGCGCCGCCGCGACCCACTGCCAGCCTTTCGGCCGCAGCGGCGCCAAGTGCGGCCGGCCGCTGGTACGATAGCCGTTGAGACCGCCGACGGTCTCTGCAACCGCCCAGAGATACTTCGCGCCGGTCCACGGGGAGAGGTACATACCGCGGTTGCTCAGCGAACCGCCGTCGAACCATTCGGCGAACTCGCCCGGCACCGTATTGCGCGCGCTGCCGACCTCCATTGCCGCGTACGAAACGTTGAGAAAGCGCACGGCTTCGTCGGTGAAACCATTGCGCGCGAGCGCGACCGAACACCAGATCGTCAGATCGGGCCAAATGCCGCCGAGCAACCCGAATCCATACGAGGGAAAGTACCACGCGTCGGCGGTAGAGATCGTGCGCAGCCCGACGGGCGTCACAAAATCGGCTTCCAAAAGGCGGGCGAGAATCGCCCGCCGCTGGGCCGGATCGGCGATGCCGAAGAGCACCGGGAAGATTTCGTCGGCCGTGAAGTTGTCTTGGTAGTTTCCGTCCTGGTCGTAGTTGAGCACGAACGCGCCGGTATCGTCGTTATAGAGATACGTCATCATCGCGTCGCGCATAAGCCGCGCCTCGCCGCTATACCGTTCCCAATGGTCGTTGTCGCCGACGACGGCGCAGAGCATCGCCGCGGCCTCGAGCGCGTAGACTCCTTCGGCGTTGATCTCGGTCACGGCACCGTCGAGGGTATAATAGGGAATAATGTTGCGCCACGAAGAGATGCCGTACATGTCGACGCCCTTCGCGCGGCAGTTAATCAGTCCGTGGTCGTCTCGCTGGGTTAGCATGTAATCGGTGAGCTTGACGACCAAGCCGATCCGCTCGCGCACCCACGCATCGTCGAGCGTCGCGTTGTAGTGATGGAGCATCGCGATGAGATGCAGTGGCGTGTCGTCGTTGATGTTGAGATCGTAATCCGTCTTGTAGCCGCTGACGCCTCGGACGTATTCGACCATTAGGCCGCTCTCTTCGACCGCGCCGTTGAAGACCTCGAGCGCATCCCGGCTGAACTCCGGCCAAAAATAATCGAACCCGTGGACGAGCCAGGAGGTATCGCGCGAGACGAGGATGTCCGACGGCGGCGAGTTCGTTGCGCCCCAGCCGTGCGGATACTCCTTGACGATGCGCAGCATATTCGCTTTCGCCCACGCCACGCCGCGGCTGATCTCCGGCGACGGCACCAGAAATCGCGCGTCCGCCAGGCGATCGGTGAAGTATCCTTGGGTGTGATGGAGGGCTTGCCGGTCGCGAAGCAGTGCTTCGAGCACGGGCCGGCTGCGTTCGGTCCCGCCCTTGTGGTAGACCACGGCCAAGCGCAGCGATTCGCGCGCCCCCGCCGCAACGTTGATGCGGTACTCGAAAGCGCCAAAGATGCGCCGGCTCACGAGCTCCGCCTGCGCCGGCGTTACGTCGTCGAGCGTCTGGGAGGAGGCTTCCTTCGCGAGCGTGCCGCGGCGCATCGATTGCAGCAAGACCTGCTCGCGCAGCGAAAGCTCGACGGCGATCGGATCGCGCGATCCGCCCCACCAGCGCTCGCCACCCGTCTCGAGATTCCGCGAGCAGACGAATCGTCCGTCGTTCCACGCGCGCACCTCGTGCTCGGGCTCGCCGTAGAAGCGTTGCCCGACGAGCATCGCCCACGGAAAGATTCCGACGTCGGCCTCGGTCGCGCCGGGATTGTAGAGCGTGACGTCCACGACGAACGCGACCGCGCGGTCGAACTCCGCTCCGTACGGCACGAAGAATGCCTCGGTAACGTGAACCCGATGATCGAGGGTGAACTCCGAGATCTGTGCGTACGGCAAAAAGGTGAGCTCGCGCTCGATTTGGTGTGGAAAGAACGTGCGATCGCCGATCCGGTAGGCGATGTGATGCGTACCGAAGATGATCTGGTCGGTATCCGCATCCCAGAGACCGCGCACGCCGCCTTTTGCGGTCGACTGAGCGTACGTCTTGAAGTTACCGAGCAGCAGGCCGTACGGTGTTTGGGATTCGTGCAAGACGTAAGCACAGAATTCGTTTCGCTGCGCGTCGTAACTCAAACCCATTCTATAAGGTTCCTCGGCTGGTATGCGGCGCGGAGCGCAAAGGCGCCTCCTCTCGCGACGGCAAACGGAGGCTCGGCATGCTGACCCTGCGGGCCCCGGCGAAAATCAACCTCACCCTCGAGGTGCTCGCCCGGCGCGCCGACGGATACCACGGCATACGCAGCGTGATGGTCCCGCTCGATCTATCGGACGAGTTGACCGTCGTGCCGAGCGCAGAGTTCGCCTTCACGTGCGACCGCGTCGAGCTCAAAAGCGAGCGCAATCTTGCGGTCGCCGCGTTTCGCGCGCTCGGCGAGGTTGCGGCGATGCAGATCGAGCTCCGTAAGCGAATTCCCGTGCAGGCAGGATTGGGCGGCGGCTCGAGCGACGCTGCGGCGGTGCTTCGTGCCGCGATGGGCGGTGCGTTCGGTCCCACACCCGACCGCGATTGGTTGAGTCTCGCGCGATCGCTCGGATCCGACGTGCCGTTCTTTCTCGCCGGTACGGCGGCGCTCGTCGAAGGAACCGGCGAACGCGTGACGCCCGCGGGATCCTTGCCGCAGTGGCACGTCGCGATCGTCAAACCACCCGTTGCCGTGTCGACGGCGGAGGCCTACGAACGAATCGATCGCGCGCAACGGCCGCAGCGCCCGCGCAAGGACTCCGCCTCGATCGCGATGATCGAGGCGCTGCAGCGCGCCGACTTCGCGAGCGTCGAATCGCTCATGCAGAACGACTTTCACGACGCGATCGCATCGTCGGCGCCAGAGATCGCCAATGCAATCGCCGCGCTACGCGCGGCGGGCGCGACGAACGCGCTGCTCGCCGGGTCGGGGTCGTGCGTATTCACGCTCGCGCCCGAGCGCGCGACCGTCGAGCACATTCTCGCGCGTCTCGATCTTCCGTCAGACTACGAACGCATTGCCAGCGCGTTCGCGCAGACGCCGCAATGGCGCTGATCGACGCGCTGATGCTTGCGGGTGGACCGCAAGACGAGGTCGCGCGCTTGCAACCCGGCGCTCCCAACAAGTGCTTCGTAGAGATCGAAGGCATAACGCTCGTCGGACGCGTGGTTGCGGCCCTGCGCGGCGCAGCGAGCGTGGGACGAATCGTCGTGGTCGCGCCGCCGAGCATGAACGGCCACCGCGACTTATCCGCGGCCGACGAGCTCCGTCCCGACGGCGTCCGCATCACCGAAAGCCTGCGCAACGGGCTTGCCGGTTTCGATGCCGATGCCGACGTCCTGA
This sequence comes from Candidatus Cybelea sp., assembly GCA_036732685.1. GTDB lineage: Bacteria > Vulcanimicrobiota > Vulcanimicrobiia > Vulcanimicrobiales > Vulcanimicrobiaceae > Cybelea. Next base: position 76,711 of record DAINBY010000010.1, read on the forward strand.
TCGCTGCTTCGGATCTGCCGGTGCTCACCCCCGCGGCCGTGGAGGACTTCGTATCGCGGCTGCCCAGACTCGCGGCCGACGTAGTCTACGGGTGCGTCGAAAAGCGAACGCACGTCGCACGCTTTCCCGATGTTCCGCATACCTGGGCTCGAATGCGCGACGGGACCTTCTGCGGCGGCGGGATGGTGACGCTCAAACCCCGGGCGCTCCCGCTGCTCGAACGTTTCATCGAACGGCTCGGTGCCGCGCGCAAGCACCCGTTCAAACTCGCCTCGTTCTTCGGTTGGGATATGCTCGCGCGATTCGCAGTCGGACAGCTGACCATCGCCGCCGCCGAAGCGCGTGCCGCACGGATCCTCGGCGCACCGGTGCGCGCGCTCGTCTCGCCTTATCCGGAAACGGCCGTGAACGTCGACCGCGTCACCGACGTCGAACTCGCTCGGCGTTTAGTGCGACAGGGGGCTGCGTAACGGCGCTACGGTGACCGCCAGCGCTTGAAGAGCTCGTTGGCGATGCCGAACTGATCGAGCGCCTTTCCAACGGTGTGCGCGATGATGTCGTCGACGCTCTGCGGATTGGAGTACATCGCCGGCATCGGCGGTAGAATGACCGCGCCGATCTCGGCGAGCTGGGCCAGCGCGCGAAGGTGACCGAGGTGCAGCGGCGTCTCGCGAACCACGAGAACGAGCCGGCGCTTCTCCTTAAGGCAGACGTCGGCGGCACGAACGACGAGGTTGGTGTTGATCGAGTAGGCCATCGCGCTCGCGCTCTTCATCGAGCATGGAATCACCAACATTCCGTCGGTGAGAAAGGATCCACTCGAAATCGCCGCCGCGAGGTCGTCGTCGGGATGCACGAAATCGGCGAGCCCTTCGAAATCTTCGGCCGCCATATCCGTCTCGAGCGCGATCGTGCGGTGCGCGGCCGCAGTGAGCACCAGATGCGTTTCAATCCCTCCGATTGCCCGCAGCGCCTGCAGCGCCATGTAGCCGTAGAGGCTGCCGCTCGCACCGGTGATGCCGATGATGATCCGTCGCATTCGAGGGCGGTTACACGCAGGCTGCAGGGGCGCCTGGTGGAAGCTGTAACAACTCGTCCGGTGCTCTTGGATTCCTCGCGAGTTCGTGCGTTCGTCGACGATGCCGTCTGCTGGCATCGCACCGGTTCGGAAGCATCCCTGCTGCGTCTGATCAGATCGCCGTACTCGGGCGTTTCGCACGACGCCGGTGCCGCTTACGCGACGCTTGCCGCGCGCACCGGTTCGCTTTTGGACTCGATCGATCGCGGCCGACTCGCGTTGCCCGCCGCAGATCGCGACCTTCTCATTGCCTTTGCGCTTCGCGCACGCCGGGTGCGTACGCTCGCCCCGGAACTCGAGGCTTCGTCATTGGAGCAAGCAATCGTCGAAGCATTCGAGCTTGGGGAGCACCTTCGCCGCACGCCGCAACCGCAAGCACGCGAGCACGGCGAGACTGCCGAGTTTGCGCCCGCCGATCCGGCAACTCGCGAAGGCAGCGCCGGCGTGCCGGGCTGGCAGCGGCATTTCAGCGCTTCGGCTCTCAACACGTACGCCGAATGCCCGCGAAAATGGTTCTATAAGTATGCATGCGGGGCGATTGAGGATCGCGGTTCGGCAGCATCGGCGTACGGAAGCGCCTTCCATTTGGCACTCGAGGACTTTCACGGCGATTTTCCCCGCCCACGAGCAACCGACGAACCGGCGATGCGCCGCAGAGTCCGCGAATGCGTTACCTGGGCCTTCGAACGCAACCGGGACGGATTCGAAACGCCGGTCGAGTTCGAGCTGCAGGTCCGCCGCGCGCAACGCACGGCACAGCGGTACGTCGCTTGGCTCCTGGCGCAAGAGCGGGAAGGCCCGTTCGAAGTGCTCGGTCGCGAAGTCGCCGCCGAACTCGATCTGGAGGGTCGTCCCTTCGTCGGATATATCGACCGTCTCGACCGGGACGAGCGTTCGGGCGGCATCGGCGTCGTCGACTATAAGACCGGCAGCATCGCAGCGAGTCCCGCCGAATACGCGGAAAAGATCCGGCGGTTCAAAGACTTTCAGCTTCCGTTCTACTATTGGGCGCGTACCGCGGCGGGCGATCGCGTTACGCGGCTGGTTTTGATTCCGCTCAAGGATGCGCTGCTCGACGTGCGCCCGATCGTCCTCGAAGTCGGCTCCGGCATCGGCATCGACGAGCTCGAGCGGTCGCGCAAGCGCATGATCGAACTCAGCGACGAGCTTGCCTCGGGCCGAACCCCGCACTTCGAGACGACCAAGGATCCCGCCCCATGCGCGTACTGCGCTTACGCGGTTGCGTGCATCTCGAAGCCGCCCCCGGAAAACCGGCGCTTCGGCAGTTGATCGCACTCGAACTGGACGCCGAGCAGCGCCGAGCGGTTGAAGCGCCATTCGAGGAGTGCTTCGCAATCCTCGGCGCTCCCGGCACCGGAAAGAGCACGGCCCTCGCGCAGCGGATCGCTCGGGTTCGCGCGCTGCATCGCAATGGCGACCCGTTGGTGCTCGAGTCGCCCCGCAACCTCGAAGTATATGCCGCCGAGTTACTCGGCTCGCTCGGCGTTGCAACCACGCTCGTCGACGACGTCGAAGCCGCACGCATCTTCGCCCAAGCCTGTTCGCCGCTCTTCGCGCTGCAATGGGAGGAGCTCGCGCGCCATCAGCTCGATCCCGAAGTTCCGGGATTGCGGTCGCCGCAGTGGTTTGGGGAGTCGGCTTTTCGTTTGATTCGCCGGCTCCGCGATGCAGCCGTCGAGCCGGCGGAGTTTCTCTCGCTCGCGCTCACGGGCGCCACCGAATTCTACGCGCATCCACCGAACTTTGCGGATCCTGCGGTGATCGCCGCGACGAAAGCCGCGCTGCGCGATTCGCTCGAGGTTACGCCGAAAGAGCTGCTGCGCCAGCAACGCCGCGAGATCGATCTCGCCAAGATCCTCGCCCGGCTCTATGAAGCCTACGTCGAACTGGTCCGCACGAGCGGACGCATGACCGGGCGCGATGCGACGGTACTGGCGGCCGAGTTGCTTCGCCCAGACGCGAAGCGGGCGGCGGCGCTGCGCGAACGTCACCGCTTTGCCTTCGTCGACGACGCGCAGGAGCTCACAAAGGGGCAGCTCCGGCTGCTGACCGCGATCTACGGGGAACGGCTCGACGGAGTGACGCTTTGCGGCGATCCCGCATCGGCGATTGCAAGCGTTCGGATGACGCTCGCACAGGCCTCGTTCGCACCGGCGCATTCACGCGTCGAACTGCGCGAGAGCCACCGCACGCCGCGCATCGAGTGCCGCCGCTTTTCGACGCCGCGCGAGGAAGCGGAGGCGATCGCGGAACGCGTCGGCGAGTGGCTTGCGCTGGGAGTGCGACCCGAACGGATTGCCGTGCTCTTTCGATCGGTAGGCAGCGTCGAACGCTACGAAACGGCCTTGCTCGATCGCAACATCCCGGCCATCGTGGCCGGCGACGCGAACGTCTTCGGCGACCGGCGCGCGCTCGACGCGCTGGCGCTGCTGTGGAACGTCTACGATCCATTCCGTCACGATTGGCTCTTGAGAACGCTGGCGAATCCCGCCCTTGGCCTCTCGGACGCATCGCTGGCAATCCTTTGTGCCGAGCCGCCCGATCCGCAGCGGCCGCTCTTCGCTTTTGACGACGAGCCGGCGCCGACGATTCGCGCGACGCGCTGGGACCCCAAGCGCGATCTGCGCCTCGGCTGGAACGTTGTTCGCGGCGAACAGGATGCCGCGCTGAGCGACGAAGCGGCCGCGCGGATCCGCCGCTTTCGCGGCCTGCGCGAGCGCTGGCTGCGGACGATGCACGAATCCTCATTCGCAGAATTCGTGCGAGCCGTATGGGACGAAGGTCTCGCGCGCGAGGGCGAGCCGGAATCGGCGCGCGCGCGCACGCAACAGGCGGCGTTGCGACGTCTATACGATCGGTTCGAGGCATTTCTGCGGGAGAACCCCGCGGCAGCAATCGCCGACCTGCTCTCCTATGCGGAGGATCGGACCGAGAGCGACCTCGAAGCGAGCGTCGTCCCCGGCGATGCCGAAGGGTTCGTGCAGCTTCTGAGCGTCGAAGCGGCGCTCGGGCGCGAGTTCGAACGCGTCGTTGTCGCAAACGTTCGACCCGGAGCCTTTCCCCGTTGGTACTCGCCCGATTCCTTCTTGTTCAGTCCTCGGTACGGCATGATACCAAAGGATAACGTCGGAGAAGCCTCGGCGTCGCGAACGGCCAAGTTTACGTACTACATGTTTCGCTCCAAGGCGGGGCAGCACTATTACGAACGCGAGCGGCGCGCCTTCGCCTATGCCGTGCGGCGCGCGAGTGAGAACGTGCTCGTCACGGCCTCGGGTACGCCGACGCGCGGGATGACTGCGCCCGAGCTCTTGGAAGAACTCCGCTAAGACGCCGTGCAGCTTCGCGACATCTCGGCGGATCGCTACGCACGCGAAATCTTGCCGCAGACCGCGCCGCTCTGGGCCGGACGCCGCAGCTTCGACGAATACGTCGCGCAGACGCTCGAGATCGCACGCAGCCCGTTCGGGCGCCGGGATTATCGCACGATCGGGCTTTACGACGGGCGCCGCTGTGTCACGTCCTTCAAACGCTACGAACGAACGATTCGGCACGGTGCGACCCGGCTGCGCGGGGTCGGCTTTGGCGCCGTCTTTACGCCGGCCGACTACCGCGGGCGCGGCTACGCGAGCATCATGCTCGCGATGGTACTCGATAGCGGGCGAAGCGAAGGGTACGACCTCGCCTATCTCTTTTCCGACATTCGTCCGCAGTTCTACGCCGCAATCGGCTTTGCGCCGCTTCCCTCGCGCCGTTTCTCGTTGCGGGCCGAACTTTTGCCTTCCGCACGGCTCGATCTCGCAAGGCTCGACGACGGCGACTGGAGCGCCGTGCGCCGTCTTTACGATCGCACCGAAGGCTCGAGCGAACTCGCATTCGTGCGCGATGCGGCGGTCTGGGGTTGGATTCGGACGCGCGTGCGCCGCGGGTCGGAGCATTGGCGCGGCGAGGAGACGAACCTCGTCGCGCGGCGGCGAGGGAAGATCGTCGCGTACTCACTTGGCGTTCGCGATCCCGAGAACGATCGCTACGGTCTGGACGAGTACGGGTTCGCCGGCGATGCCGACGAAACGATGCCGGGACTCCTTCGCGCGGCGGCGGGAGATCTGCGCCGCGTCGGCGGATGGCTTCCACCAAACGGTCCTCGAGAGATGCTTCCCAAGCTTGCCATAAGCGCGCGCAAGAACGCGATCCTCATGATGGCACCGTTAAGCGCCAAAGGCGAAGAGGCGTTGCGCCGAGTCCTCTCGGACCGGCTAGAGGTCGGCTGGGCGACGGATCACGTGTGACCCGCCGCTTTACTCAGCGTAATGCCGAACGGCTCGCCGAAGCCGCCGATTCGCTTCGCCGGCGCACCGCCAGCAGGATACTTCCAATAGATCGCGCTCTTGCCGTGAAAGCTTGCGGCCACGACCGTGGCGCCGTCGACGAAGAACTGCGTAACGAATCTGCACGTTTTTAGGGGCGTCGACCCGGCGCGCTTACCCGTCGTTTTCGAAATCGCAAAGCGATAGATCACCGAAGAGCTCGAGTCGGCGACGGCGACATGGTGCCCGTCCCACGCGACGCCTCCGCCGATCTTGAAGTCGTTATCCAACTGAATCGACTCCAAAGCGGTGCCCCCGCGCGGCAGCTCCAGAAACGTGAAGGGTTCGCTCGGTACGTCGTAGCTCGCATCGACGAAGAGATTTCCTTTGTCGTCATAGGCGGCGAAAAAGAACTTGTAGACAAACGCGAACTTGTATTTCTTCGGCCGGCCGAGCGCGTGCGCGTAGACGGAGACGCCGCCGGGACCGTTGATCGATTCGAGATTGACCACCGCAAGGTCGCCGGACGCCGGATCGACGGCGCAGCTATAGGGGTATTGGTTACCATCGGGTAGCGTCCGCAGGCGCTTCGTGCTGCCGTGGGCGTACTCGAGCACCGACGAGTTCGCGCTGTCGGGTATATAGACGTTCCCGGCTTTGTCGGCACACAAGCCGGCCGGATAGATGAAGCTCTTTAGGATTCCGGCGAGCACCCCGCTGAGCTTTCCCGCAGGATACGAGTACGCGTAGACGTCGTTGGTCTCGAAATCCGAAACGTACATGAGATCGAGCTTGGCCGCGCCCGGCGCCATCCACGACTTCTGCGGCTGCGAGCGAATCGGCGATCCGGCCGTCACCGACGCCGCTCCTCCGCTCGGCACGAACGCGGCGTTGCAACCGGCAAGAGACGCGACGGCAATACAAGCAATCAACCATCGGCGTTGCATCAACCCTGGCTTCTGCGCGACCGGGGCGCCTCTCCCTCGGAGGAGCTAAAACAGGCTCGTCTGTAGCGCGTCGCCTTCGACGAGCGACGCGACGCGCGTTCCGAGCAGCCGAACCGGAACGCCTTGCAGTGCTGCGCGGCGCAGACAATAGACGGCCGCACGAAAGATGCGGCGCGCGTCGCGTGTCGGTTCGGCGAGATGCGTTTGGCGTCCGAGAATGGTAAAATCCGCTCGCTTGATCTTCACGCCGACCGTCCGCGCAACCGTGCGCTCTCGTTCGAGCGTTTCGGCGAGTTCGCGCGCCTGCTCGCGCAGGACTTCAATCAATCGCTGCTCGTCGCGCACGTCGTACTCGAACGTCTCCTCGGTCGAGATCGATTTTGTCTCGCGCTCGGGCTCCACTGGGCGCCGGTCGGTGCCGCGCGAGAGATCGCGCACCTCCCGCCACCACGATCCGAACAACTCGCGAAAGCGAGCTTCGTCGAGCGCGGCGAGCTCGCCGATCGTCGCGATCCCAAATACGCTCAAGCGCGTCTGCATCTTTGGCCCGATTCCCCACAGATGCCCGACCGGCAACGGCGCGAGAAAAGCGGCTTCATCGCCCGGCGCAACGCTCAACAAACCGTCGGGTTTGCACGCGTCGCAGGCGATCTTTGCAATCATCTTCCCGGTTGCGACGCCCGCGCTCACCGTCAGGCCGGTCACACCGAAGATATCGCGGCGAAGCGTCGCGGCGAACTCGCAGGCGTCGGCGTACGTCGCTTCGCCCACGCCGACGAAGGCCTCGTCGAGCGAGAGCGCTTCCACCGGCCGTGCCCGACTCGCCATGACGTCGAAGACTTCGCGCGAGATCGCACGGTACTTCTGCATCTCGGGAGGCACGACGACCAACTCCGGACAGGCCGAGAGTGCCTTGTAGAGCGGCATTGCCGAACGCACCCCGTAGGGGCGCGCTTCGTACGAAGCCGTCAGGACGACGGCGCGCCGGCTCCGTCCGGCGATCGCAACCGGCTTGCCGCGCAACGACGGGTCGTCGCGAACGGCGACGCTTGCGTAAAACGCGTCGATGTCGAAGTGCGCGATAAAATTAGCGCGTTCGCTCACGTTCGCGACGGCGCTGCGCTTTGGCCTGATTGCCGCAGGTCGCCATGCTGCACCAGGCGCGCGAAGCGTTCTTCGTTTGGTCGTAATACGCAAAACGGCACGAGAGCTTGCGGCAGGCGCGCAGACGCGGCCACGTGCCTAGGAGCTCCGACTCGTAGACGACTGCGAGCAGCGAGGCAATCGGGCCCTTGTCCTCGGGCCGCAACTCCAAGCCGCGTTCGGGGTTAACGGCCAGACTCAGCCGCGTCAACGCCAGGAAGGGCTGCATGCGCTCCCAGGCGCTGGGTGCATCGCCCTCCCCATTGTTTGCAAAGAGCAGGTCGCGCAGGGTCTCGCGGAAGTCGCGCAGCTGCGCCAAGTGCGGTTGATTCCTCGCGGGAGCAAGCCCGTGGCTAAGGCACCAGGCGCTTGCCTTCTCCAGCGTATCGAGTTCGTCGGGGCCGTTCGGCAGATCGACCGTGTTTACAAAGCGCCGGACCAGTTCGAGTGCGCCTGGAGCCCGGTCGGGAGCCGGAGCGATCACGCCCGGCGGTACGCCGGTTTTGTCACCGGCAAAACTTGTTGACAAGTTACTGTCACCACCGTATAATGATTGAAGGTTACCACATTCGTCAAGAGGTTACAACAAATGTTCCGCGATCCGATCCGCACCGCACCACTCGTCTCCGACATCAGCGATGTCGAGCTGAGGCTTAAAATCAACCGGGCCGACTCGGCCCTCTTCCTGGAGTCGAATCTCCGGCTGCCGCATCTGAGAGTGAGCTAGGCGCCGAGGCGCCTAGCTCGATGCGAGCGCGCCCTTCTGAATTGCTAAGATCGTCTGCATGTTCCGAAGGTCGTCGTCGTCGCTCCCAGGCGTCTCGAGTATCGCCGTCTTCTCGCGCAGCTCGGGATGCGCGAGAAGTGCACGAAAGCCCTCGAACCCGATTCGTCCTTCGCCGATATGCCAATGACGGTCGCGACTCGCTCCCAGTTCCACTTCCGTGTCGTTGAAGTGGAACATCAAGATACGGTCGAGTCCGATTTCGGCTTCGGCCCGCTCCACGAAGCGCTCGACGCCGTCTTTGGAGTCGATCGCATAGCCTGAGGCCCACGCATGCGCGGTGTCGAGACAGACGCCGAGCTGAGGATGCGCGAGGCTCTGCACGAAGGCACCAAGCTCTTCGATCGTACCGCCAGCTAAGTTGCCGGCTCCCGCCGAGTTCTCTAGCACCAAGAATACACCGGGCTCGATTTGCGCGAGCGCGGTTTCGAGCGCGCCGCATATTGCCGCGAATCCTTCTGCGCGATCGCGCGTTCCGTACGAGCCGAGGTGCGTGTTGACGAAACGCATTCCCCCGCGCGCAGCCACGGCGAGATCGTTGCGCAACAAATTCAGCGATCCTTGGAAGATCTTCGGATCGGCGCTAGCGAGATTGATCAGGTATGGGGTGTGAATCGCGCAGGGATCGAGTCCCGCTTCTCCGCGCAGCGTCGCGAAGGCTTCGAGCGCACCGCCATCGATCGCGGTGGTGCGATAGCTGCGCGGATTCGTCGAGAATACTTGCATCGCGGTGCAGCCGGCGGCCTTGGCGTGCTCGACCGCTCTCACGTAGCCGCCCGCTACGTGCACGTGCAGGCCGATCCGCATCGAGTGCTCTTAGGAAACCTTCGAGCCGGTCAGCTCGAACTCGAGGGGTTGGCCCGGTTCCAGTTCGAGCTCCGGGAGATCGTCGATGGAGCGCAGCCCGAACGATTCCAGGAAGAACGGCGTCGTCTTGTAACGCATCGGGCGTCCAACCACGTCCTTTCGGCCTGCCTCGGCGATCAATCCGCGATCGAGCAGCGTGCTCACGACGCTATCGGAGTTCACGCCGCGAATCGCCTCGATCTCGCTACGGGTAACGGGCTGGAGGTGGGCGACGATCGCGAGGGCCTCGAGTGCAGGGGTCGAGAGCGAGTTTTTCGGAGGCAGCAAGTACGACTCGACCACGTCGCGCGCGAGCGGCGAAGTCGCGAAGCGATAACCGCCGGCAACCTCCCGCAAAACGATGCCGCGCTCGCTATATTCGGCTTCGACGCGCTGCAGGACCGCGGCGATTTCTCGTTCCTCCGCTCGCAGCAGCTTCGCGAGCTGCGCGATCGAGAGCGCCTCGCTTGCGACGAAAAGCAGCGCTTCGACCGGACGCTGCAGGCGGAGAATCGCTTCGTCGAGGTCGTTCATGCCGCCGCCTTGGGCGCCGCGAAGAGCCGGATGTCGTCGAACGCTTCGGGCTGCTCGAAGGCGAGGCGCCGGCGGCGCACGAGCTCGAGGATCGCGAGAAAGGTCACCACGATAACGTCGCGCGTCATCCCCAGCTCCTTGCAGATCTGCGAGAAATAGGCTTCTTCGGACTCTTTGATTCGCCGCATGATGTAATCCATCGTCGCGAGCAGCGAGACGCGTTCCCGGACGATCGAGCGCTTCTCGGGACGCGCTTGCGCCAACATCGTGACGAAGGCGCGTTTGAGCTTCTCCGGATCGATATCGTAACGCTGCAAGATCTCCCCGGCCGGGTCGCCGGGCTCGCGATAGAAGAACGAGCTCGCCTCGTTCTGATGCCCGCGCAGCTCCTCGCCCAGCTCGCGGTACTTCGAGTAGGCGATGAGACGGCGGCGCAGCCGCTCCTCGACTTCCTCGGGGGTCTCATCCTCGTCGTCGACGAGTTCTTGCGGAATCGGGGGCAAGAGCGCCTTCGATTTGAGGAAGAGTAGCGTCGCCGCGATTACTAAGTACTCGGCGGCGATTTCGACGTCGCGCGCCTGCAGCGCGCGCACGTACGCGAGGTACTGCTCGGCGACGGTCGCGAGCGGAACCGTCGCGATGTCGAGCTGCTGATCTTTGATCAGTCCGAGCAGAAGATCGAGCGGCCCATCGAAGGCGTCGAGCCGAACGCAGAACGCGTGTGCTTCGGTACTCAGGAGGAGACGGACTCGGCCGTGCGCGGGACGAGCTCGGGCTCGCCGAACGCCTCGGGATGCGCGGCGAGAAACTCGAGCGCGAGATCGACCAGACGTTTTTCGTTGACGTACTTGAGCGTCTTGCGCGCTTGGGCCAGGTCGAACCACGCCGCATCGTCGACTTCGTGATCGTGGTTGGCGGGATCGCCCGAAAGATAGCGCATCAGAAAGAACGTCACGGCCTTGCGGTGCTTGGCTTTTCCGACGTAGAACCAGTACGAAATCTCATTGAGACGCGTGATGATCTCCGCCCAGCAACCCGTCTCTTCATGGACTTCGCGCAACGCCGCTTGCTCGGTTGTTTCCCTCGCCTCGACGTGTCCTTTCGGCAACGTCCAGACGCGCGGCGGATCGCCGCGTCCGATGAGCAGGGCATCGTAACTCGAATCTCGGCGGCGCAGCAGCAGTCCGCCCGCCGACACCTCGTACTTGATCCGCATGACGCTCCACTTTAGGGGACAGGGAAGGGGGCCACTACGAGCCCCCAATTACCTCCATTATACCGTCCTTCCCCAAGAAGGGCAGCCTAAACGGTCGCCCTTTTTTAGGCTTGCTTGACTGCTTAGCTAATGATCGTACGGGCCGCCCGCTCACGGGTAGGCCGCCGTGAGCAGATCGGAGGTCGTAACGTCGGCTTGACCGTTTGGTCCTTTGATCAGCGGAAGCTGCGAGAGGTTGTTCGGATAGGAGGCTT
>DAINBY010000011.1:0-82314 GCA_036732685.1 Candidatus Cybelea sp.
TGCGTGACGGCACGCAACTCTACTACAAAGATTGGGGAACCGGGCAACCGGTCGTCTTTAGTCATGGCTGGCCCCTGGATTCCGACGCGTGGGAAGATCAGATGCTCTTCCTGGCTGCGCGCGGCTACCGCTGCATCGCGCACGACCGGCGCGGACACGGGCGTTCGAGCCAGCCCTGGGACGGCAACGACATGGATACTTATGCCGACGATCTTGCGGAGTTGGTGAGCAGCCTCGATCTGCGCAACGCGATTCACGTCGGCCACTCGACCGGTGGCGGCGAGGTCGCGCGATACATCGGGCGTCACGGTACCGAGCGCGTTGCGAAGGCGGTGCTGATCAGCTCGGTGCCGCCGACGATGCTCAAGACGCCGGCGAACCCCGGCGGTCTGCCGATGGAGGCGTTCGATCAAATTCGCGCGGCCATCCAAGCCGACCGGTCGCAATTCTGGAAAGACCTGAGCGCGCCGTTCTTCGGCGCGAACCGCGAGGGCGCGAAGGTCTCGCAAGGTTTGCGTGACTCGTTCTGGCTGCAGGGAATGCTCGCCGGGATCAAAGCATGCTACGACTGCGTGAAGGCCTTCTCGGAGACCGACTTCACCGAAGACCTCAAGAAAATGACCGTGCCGACGCTCTTCATCCATGGCGATGACGATCAAATCGTTCCAATCGCCGACGCTTCAATGCTCGCCGTCAAACTCGTACCGAACGGACGTTTAGAAGTCTACAAGGGGGCGCCGCACGGCCTTCCCTCGACGCTGAAGGATCGCGTCAACGCCGATCTTCTAACATTCTTCGGCGCGGCGGTGGCGCAGCCGCATCCCTCTCTTAATTAAGACGTTCGCACTCGTGGTGTTACTGTCGTTGACCCCATGATCGCGAAGCTGTGGGCGTGGCGGCGAGGAGCGGAAGGATGCGGTGCTTACGCAAAAAAGAGCCGCCCGCAGTTGCGCGAGCGGCTCGATGTTCTGCAAAGTGTAAACGAAGAGACTTTTCGCCTGCCTGTGCCATGCGTTAGCGAGGCGCGAAGTTTAACCAGATCACGGCGTTAACGAGAAAACGGACCCGCCATTGTACGCACCGCCGTATCGCGTCGTGCCGTACAGGGTGCCATTGCGGTTGAGGAGGACTGCATCGGGCTGAGCGCCGTCCGCCGGTGCCCCGCCGAAGCTGTGGAGCACGGTTTCAGCGCCGGATGTCGAGATCGAGAAGACCGTTCCATCATTGTTCGCGCCCCCATTGTAGGTCGTACCGTATAGCGTGCCGTTTACGTTGATAAGGGTCGCTCGCGGTGTAGCACCGTCCCCCGAGCCGCCGAAGCTGTGGAGCACGCTTTCTGTGCCAGACGGCGAGACCACGAAGACTGTTCCGCCGCCGTATGCGCCTGCGCCAGTGGTCGTGCCGTAGAGCGCGCCATTGACGTTGACGAGGCCGGCCCATGGGTCTTTGCCGTCATAGCCGCCGGCGAAGCTGTAAAGCACGGTTTCAGCGCCGGACGGCGAGATCACGAATACCGTTCCCCTCTGGTACGCGCCACCAAGCACGGTCGTGCCGTACAGCTTCTCCATAGGGTGTCCTTGCAGTCGGACCTTGATCAAGCCGTCATTCGGCAGTGCGCCGTCCCCCGCGCCGCCGAAGCTGTGGAGGACGGTTTCCCCACCGGCCGCCGAAATCGAGAAGACCGTACCGCCGCGGCCCTGACTACCATAACTGTAGCTGCCTCCCGCATAAGTGGCGCCGTAGAACGTCCCCTTGAAGCGTGCGAGGTGCCCCTCAGGCTCTGCGCCGTCTCCAGCGCCGCCGAAGGCGTGGAGTACGGTTTCGGCGCCGGACGGCGAGATCGAGAAGAACGTGCCGCCCCCGCCGTAGCTCCCATACCCGACGCCGCCCCCTGAAGCAGTGGTGCCGTAGAGCGTGCCGTTGACGTTGATCAGATCGCCCGCAGGGTTAATACCGTCCCCCACGCCGCCGAAGCTGTGAAGCACGGTCTCTGCGCCGAACCGCCCGATGGCGAAGACCGTTCCACAGTTGCACGAGTAATTGGCGCCACCATATAAAGTCGTGCCGTAGAGCGTGCCGTGCAAGTCGAGGAGGCCGCTCGCGAACGGCTCGGAGCCATCTGCCGATCCGCCGCCGAAGTTGTGGATCACGCTGTACGTGACATTCGGGTGCGTTCGTTCGCCCATCAGCGCGGCAGGCGCGCGCGAACCGGGTGTTATGCCGGAAGACGAGCCGATTAGCGATGATCCGCCACCGCAGGCAGCGAGCAACGCCGAGACGGCTATCAGCGCGCAGATAGCCAAAGTTGAAGTTCGCATTGGGTTCAAACTACTTTCTCCGAAGGGGCCCTGCCGCACAGGGACGGATCTGCGCCTGCGCCGCACCATCCGAAGTAAACGGTCGCGCCCGAAGCTTATAAAGCTTCCACAGGACTGACGCGAAGGGCTAGGGCCGCCCCAACGCCACACCACCCTAAGTGACATGTATCCATGATGGCGTTTTGGGACGATCAGCGGAACGGACACTTGGACAACCAACTTGGACAAGTGGAAGCCTTGCCGACGAGGAGAGCGCCGAGACGCGGAGTCTACGACCTAGGCTTTTAGAGCGGTCGGATCCCGGCAACTCTTTCAGACTAGCATCGCCTTTGCCGACTTCCGGACAAGCGCGTCGGAAATTTAAGCCTTACGCTTTTCCCCAGAAGGCAAACATTGCGATCGCGGCGAGGCCCATCGCGCCGACCGTTCCCCAGCCCCAGATTCTCGCCACGGCGCTGCTCCGCCAGCGCCCCATTACGTGACGATCGCTCGCGATGAGCACTATCACGGCGAGCAGCGGTACCGCGACGACCCCGTTGACAACCGCAGCCCAGAAGAGCGCGGCGACGGGATCGACCCGAAGAAAACCGATCATCATCGCGATGAGCATTCCAAGGATGAGCGCCGCGTAGAATTGCGGCGCTTGTCTCACCTTCTCGTTGAGTCCCTCTCGAAAACCGAAGGCTTCGGAGATAATGTAGGCCGACGACGCGGTAAAGGCCGGAATCGCCAAAAGCCCCGTGCCGATCATTCCGGCGGCGAAGAGCCAGGCGGCGAAACGTCCGGCGAGCGGTTCGAGCGCTTTCACCGCGTCGCCCGCCGACGTAATCTGATGGAGGCCGTGCGCGGCCAGCGTTGCCGCCGTCGTTACGATGATAAAGAAGGCGACGGCATTCGAGTAGATCATGCCGGCGTTTACGTCCACGTGCATCGCCGAGATCTCTTGCGGGGTAGCGCCGCGGCGCTGGGCCACGGTCTTTCGGCCGAGTTGCTCCTCTTCTTCGACCTCGAGCGCGGCCTGCCAGAAGAAGAGATACGGCGTGATGGTCGTGCCGAGCACCGCGACGAGCATCGTAAGCCAAGTTGCGTGGAGGTGGATTTCCGGAACGACGAGATGCCTGAAGACGTCGCCCCACGGCGGACGCACGACGAACGCCGTCACGACGTAGGCAAAGAGTGCGAGGGTTAGCCACTTGACGATCGATTCGAATGATCGGTAGGCGAACCAGACCTGAATCACGATCAACATAGCGCCGAAGATCCCGATCCAGAACAGGTTCGATTGGTTAAAGAGGAGGCGGGCGGCGGCGCTCATTCCTTCGAGATCGGCGCCGGCGTTGACCGTGTTCGCGATGATCACGGCGATCCCGAGCGGCGCGACGATCAAACGAGGGAGCTTCTGCCGCATCGCCGCCGCGAGGCCTTTGCCCGTGACCATGGCGATGCGCGCGCACATCCCTTGCACGACGGCCATCATCGGCGTGGTCAAGAAGATCACCCAGAGCATCGAATAGCCGGTGCTCGCGCCGGCCTGTGCGTAGGTGGCGATTCCCGAGGGGTCGTCGTCCGACGCACCCGTGATCAAACCGGGACCGAGCTTCGAGAAGAGCCCGCGAATCGAGGAGAGCATCGAGAGCGGGCTTTCGCGCTTGCAATCCGAGTACCGTTTTGCCGTTGCGCTCTTCGTGTATAATGTAGAGCTACACGGAGGGACGAACCATGGAGAAGAGCCTGCCGCACCGGCACGAGAACGGCACCGTGCACGTGCACGACGACGCGACCCCGGGTCACAGCCACGACCACTCGCACGCGCACGCGCACTACGACGGGACCGTGCACGAGCACGCCCACGCGCACGATGGGTCCGACCACGATCACCAGCACGCGCACGGGAGCGGTGATGGCGCGACCTAAGGGCTCCGGGCGATTTGGGCCGGTGCGGTCGCTGCGGCTGCCACTGGAGCTCGACGAATGGTTCGAGGAGCGGCTGCGCCACGACGCGAGCCGCGCGGCTAGCGATATTCTCTTAGAGGCGGTACACGGCGGACTGCGTTTGCAAGCCGGCTACATGAGCCGCCAGCGTCGCGCGCTCGGAGCGATGGCGATCGCGAACGATCGCGCGCGGTACGAGTCGTACGCGCGTGCGCTCGCCGACTCGTTCGGCAGCGCCTACGTCAGACATCTGGAAGCCTGGCTGCTCGCCGACGGGATCCGGCCGTTCGAACCGCGTGAAGCGACATCGATAGAAGCCAACCCAACGCAAAAAGTATAACGATCGCAAATCCGAGCCATCCCACTTGCACGCCGCCGCCGGCGATGCCGGCGAGTTCGATGCCGCCCACGAGCACTGCCGTCAGCACCGACGCCGACGTGATCGTCACGTTGTAGTAGAGCTTACGGGCCGGATTGAGAAAAGCCCAGCCGTAGGCACCGAGCATCAAAATGCCGTCCGTCGTGTCGATGAGCGACATGCCCGCGGTGAAGAGCGCCGGGAAAATGAGGATCGCCCAGACCGGAAGGCCCTTCCCGGCCTCGATCGCGGCGATCCCGAGGAGTCCCACTTCCGTCGCGGTGTCGAAGCCGAGTCCGAAGAGCAGGCCGACGAGATACATGTCGCGGCTTCGAGAGACGAGCCGCAGCACGGGTTTGAAAAGGCGACCGAGGAGACCGCGCCGCGCGAGCGAGTCGTTGAGCCTTTGTTCGGCATAGGCGCGGCCGGCTCGCACGTCACCTACTGCGCGCAGCAAGTCGACCAGCACGAACGCGTTGATCGCTGCAATGATAAAAAGGAAGGCTGCGGAGATCCCCGTCCCCACGATGCCCCCGATTCCCTCGAAGCTCGGCAGATGCTCGCGCACCGCCGCCGCACCGAGCACGATCGCGAGCGTGAGTGCGACGACAACCGTCGAATGACCGAGCGAGAAGAAAAACCCGACGCCCACCGGCCTCTGGCCCTCTTGCATCAACTTGCGCGTGACGTTATCGATGGCCGAAATATGGTCGGCGTCGACCGCGTGGCGCAAGCCAAAGGTGTACGCCAGCAGCGCGGTTCCCAGAAGCAGCGCGTGAGGTGGCGAGAAGAAGAGAAAAGCCAACGCCCAAACGATGGCGTTGGCGCCGAGCAGCAGCGCGTACATCATAAGGATTTTAGCCCGCGTCCGTTCGGTCACGCGAGCGCGGTTCTACGTTATGGAGTGCGTCACCGCCGCTTTTCTGTAGACAAATTGCTCGCGGCGCGAATCGTCATTTGCCAGCGCTTGCGCCAGCTCGTAACGCAGCTCCGCGAGGTGCGCTGCGTGTGGTGCAAACCACGCCCACTGGGCGACGTGCGCGGGCGGTCGGTCGCCCCAGTGATTGAGCAGCTGGCGCGCTTGCTGGCGCAACGACTCGCCGAGGGCTCCGGTGCCGCGGACCGAGCGTAAGAGCCGTTCGAACTCGCGCACGTCGCTCTCGACGCGTTCGCCGAGCACGTAGCCATTACGCGCATTCTGAATCGACTCGCGGTCTCCGACCTGCGCTCGCGTGCGCGATACGCACATCTTGAGCGCGTTGACGGCGGCCCTGCGGTCGAGCGCCGGCCAGAGCGCCGAGGCTAGCTCTTCGTTTGCGGTGCCCGCTTCGAGGAGCGCGAGCGCCGCCAGCAGTTCGAGACCGCGATCGGAGACGTGCAATAGCTCCGAGCCCCGCCGTACCTGTCCGTGGGCGACGTCTACGAAGACTCGATCGTGGCGAGTGCGCAGCGGCGAGCGCGCGACTCGCGCGGCCAGACTCTTGAAGATCCCGTAGTCTTGCGGCTCTTGAGAATCGATCAGCAGCTCGATCGAGGTTTGCAGGGGCGGAGACTCGATCCTCTGCGCGATGACGCGTGCTTCGAGCAGTCGGCGGCGTTGCGCGGGCGCAAGCAGCGCCGCGCAGACTCGCACGACAATGCACAGGAAGTGGTCTTCGCCGGTGTCGATGCGCTCGATCGCTCGATCGAGGAGCGCCGCGGCGCGCTCCAGGTCGGCGGTAGCGAGCGCGATTTGCAGATCGCCGATTGCGGCGGCTTCGACTACGTCGGCGGGCGCGAGACCGCAATCCTTGATGACCTGCTCGGCCGCGGCCACTCGGTCGTCATCGTTACGATACCAAGCCGCGCGCGCAACTCGGCGAGCCGCTTCTACGATCCGCTGGGTCGGACCGGTGCGCAGCGCCGCGGCCAACTGCTCTTCGCCGATCTTGAGCAGCTCGTCCCAGTCCCCTTGCGTCGCGGCCTTCTCCATCGCAATCCCCAGGCGCTCGTCGTCGAAACGCAGATAACGGGCGTCGTGAACGCCGTCGGCTCGTTCGACGAAGAGTTCCGCGTCGAAGAAGCGCCCTTGCTTTGCAGCGGCGACGGCCGAAGTCATCATAACGAGACGATGTTCGTCGGGCGTTTCGTCGGCCGACCCGATCGGGCCGAGGGCGTCGAGCGTCTCGCGCGCTTCGCTCACGTGATTTCGCTCGACTGCCAGCATCGCGCGGCGTACGCCAAGCCGCCGGTAGAGCGCCGGAGCCGTTTCGGGGCCGACGCTTCGCTGCAGTGCGATCGACTCTGCGTGCAGTTGCGCGACGTCAACGATCTGGCGGCGATACGGGAGCGTCGCAATCCAGAGATTCGGTCGATCGGCGATCGCGGCGACGGGTATCTTCACGATCGCGTTGATCAATCGCGACGAGGGTTGCTGCAACGTTGCGGGCGCCAGCCGGTCGAGTGCCGTGGCGGCCGCGGCACGATCGCCGACGATGTTGTAGAGTTCGGCAGCGCGCAAGAAGTCGCCCAAACGCACGTTTCCACGGGCCGCTCGCAGCACGTAATCGGCAAACTCCGAGGCGTGCCGCGCGCGCAGTGCGCTATGGAGCAGCGGGTGCATCTGGTACGTTCCAGCTTCGTACGAAATGAAGCCCGGAAGACGTAACAGGCTTTCGATGATCGGCGCCGCGTGGGCAATCTCCGTCGCGACCGATATATCTTCAAGGGTCGCGTGCGGAATCGCGGCCGCCGCAAGCATGGTCGACATCATCTCGGGCGGCAGCGCCGAGAGCACTTCGTTCAGAAGGTGTTCGTGGAGGTCGCTCGCGATCGTGCTCAGCCGGTCGAGCAGCCGCTCCAGGTCGGCTTCATAGTGCGCGATTCTCGCCAATAGTAAGAGCGCAATCGGCCACCCTTCGGCCATCGCAAGAATGCGATCGATTGTCGACGGGGCGAGGTCGGTTCCCTCAAAAATGCTGCGCGCTTCGTCTTCGTCAAGCTGCAGCTCGGCGCGCGAAAGCGTCAGCACTTGGTGTGGTGCGAGGTAGCGCCCCACGTCGAGCGGCAACGGCTTGCGCGAGCTCACCAGAAGAACGCGTTCGGCCGGGCGCGCCGCGAGCATATCGCCGAGCAGTTCGAGTACGCGCGGATGCGCCGCTACCGCATCGGCGTTTGCGACGATCAGCAGCGCCCGTTCCTGGCGAAGCTTCCAGCTTTCGAGCAGCGCGCGGCTCCACGCGGCGTCGTCCGCTTCGGTTACGTGCAGGAAGAGCTGCGTGCGAGCGATCGACTCGCCGTTCCCCTGCGATTCGCGAGCGAGCGCCGACATCACTCGGCCGGCGAAATCGACGGCCCCCGTGAGCTCCGTGCAGTCGCAGATCGAATGGCGCTCGAAGCGCCGCGCCCAAACGTCGGCGAAGTCCGTCTTCCCGTAACCGGGCGGAGCGCAAAGCCGTACGAGACGCGGCTCGGCGGCCCCGAGACGCGCCAGTAGGCGCCGGCGCGCCAGAATCATCCCGCGGGCGCGAGTGCTTTAGCGCTAATGCGCTCCTGGAGCAGCGCCAACCACTCATCCATGCCCTGCCCCGTTCGTGCCGAGAGCTCCAGAATCCGCGCTTCGGGGTTTACCTGGCGAATGCTCGCGGTCGCCGCGGCGCGGTCGTAGCCGACCGCCGCGGCGATGTCGGTCTTGGTGATCAACGCAACCTGCGACGTGTTGAATGCGAGCGGATACTTCAACGGCTTATCTTCGCCCTCGGTTACCGCGAAGAGCACGACGCGCAGATCTTCACCCAAGTCGTACTCGGCCGGGCAGATCAAGTTCCCGACGTTCTCAATGAAGAGCAAATCGTAGCGCTCTTCTTGCCGGTTGTCGAGCGCAGTCGCGATCATCTCGGCGTCGAGCCGGCACTCCGCTCCCGTTGTAATTTGGCGCACCTCGACGCCGTCGCGGCGCAGCCGCACGGCGTCGTTCTCAGTCGCCTGGTCGCCGACGAGCACCCCGATCGCGTAACGCGCCGCGAGTTGCTCGATCGTCTTCTCGAGCAGCGTCGTCTTGCCCGATCCCGGACTCGAAAGCAGGTTGACGACCAGCGTTCCGCGGGCGGCGAAGCGTTCGCGCAACCGGCCCGCGATAGCGTCGTTCTTCAGCATTAGATTTCTGGCGATTGCGACGACGCGCAGGTTGCTCATTGAGGAACCTCCATAGCGACGAGTTCCATTTCGCGTCCGCGAACGACGTGCGGCGCGACGGTCGAGCATTCCGGGCAGAGCAGCCCCGAGCCTGGACGCGGAGCGCGTTCCCCACCGCACCGCTCGCAGTAGACGATCAACGGCACCTCTTCCACGCGAAGCACGCTCCCTTCGCAGATCGTATCGGCTGTGACGGCATCCCACGAAAAGAGCAGGGCATCGCGTACGATCCCGCTCATCGCGCCGATTCGGACGTGCACCGCGCGCACGCTATCTATTCCCTGCTCGTGGGCGGTCGTTTCGACGCCCTCGAGCAGACCGAGAGCGACCGAGATCTCGTGCACGTTACTCCTTCCGGCGCGAACGGTTCGAGCACTAACATAACCGCTGCACGTTCATTTGGGAAGGCCACCCGCGGAGGGACGTACGCCTGCTTTGTAACGGTGCGGTAACCGTTTTTGCTGCCCGCAGGCCGTTGTGCCCACGCAAACCTCAGGCAATCCACAAGGATCGTGCGCGCCGGCCCGAGCGGGCGAAATTCCGGCGCAGCCGGTAACGAAACGGTAACGATTTTGGGCACTTGTAATTCCAAATCGATTTAACTAGCCTAAAAATTGTCTACGGTGAGAGGATAATTGCATGGCCGAAACAGTTGTCAACGTCCTCTGGATTCCGGCGGGGCTCAGTTGCGACGGGGACTCCGTTGCGCTCACCGCTGCGATGCAGCCGACGATCGAAGAGATCGCCCTCGGGGCGCTGCCCGGGCTGCCGGGCGTCAAATTTCACTGGCCGCTGATCGATTACAGTCTTGGCGGAGCCGAGTTTCTCGAAGCCTTCTTCAAAGCCGAACGCGGCGAGCTCGATCCCTTCGTGCTCGTGCTCGAAGGTTCGATCGCAAACGAAGAGATCAAAAAGGAAGGCTACTTTACCGGGTTCGGCAACGCACCGGGCAGCGACCAGCCGATTACCTTTGCGGGGTGGATCGATCGCCTCGCACCCAAGGCGTGGGCCATCTTAGCCGCCGGTACGTGCGCGACGTACGGCGGCATCCACGCCATGGCGGGCAACCCTACCGGCGCGATGGGCATTCTCGATTATCTCGGCCGTGATTGGCGGTCGAGCGCGGGACTGCCGATCGTCTGCGTCCCGGGATGCCCGATACAACCCGACAATCTCTCGGAAACGATCTTATATTTGCTCTGGCAGGCTGCGGGACGAGCGCCGATGATCCCGGTCGACGAGGAAGGTCGTCCGACCTGGCTCTTCGGCAGCACCGTCCACGAAGGATGCGATCGGGCCGGCTACTACGAGCAGGGCGAGTTTGCAACCGAATACGATTCGCCGAAGTGCCTGGTCAAACTCGGCTGTTGGGGTCCGGTCGTCAAGTGCAACGTTCCCAAACGTGGATGGATGGGCGGCATCGGCGGGTGTCCGAACGTCGGCGGCATCTGCATCGGCTGCACGATGCCGGGCTTCCCGGATAAGTTCATGCCGTTTATGGACGAGCCGCCGGGCGGCAAGATCTCATCGACGATCTCCACCGCGACCGGTACCGTGGTCAAGGCGTTGCGCAACTTCACGATTGCAACGCTCGATAAAGAACCGAGCTGGCGCCATCGGGGCAAGAAGCTCACGACGGGATATACGAAAGGCTGAGAGGAGCGAACGAACAATGGCAATCAAGGATCTTCCCTCCACCGTCACCGGAACTCAGCCATCGCGGCTGGTCGAGATGTCGTGGGACCCGATCACTCGGATCGTCGGTAGTCTGGGGATCTACACGAAGATCGACTTTGCGAATAAGCGCGTCGCCGAATGCCACGCGACCTCGTCGATCTTCCGCGGCTATAGCATCTTCATGCGCGGCAAGGATCCGCGCGACGCCCACTTCATTACGTCGCGCATCTGCGGAATCTGCGGCGACAATCACTGCGTCTGCTCCGTCTACGCGCAGAACATGGCCTTCGGCGTCCGGCCGCCGGCCATGGGCGAATGGATCATGAATCTCGGCGAAGCCGCCGAGTACATGTTCGATCACAACATCTTCCAAGAGAACCTCGTAGGCGTCGATTACTGCGAGAAGATGGTCCGGGAGACGAACCCGAGCGTCTGGGAGAAAGCGAAGAAGACCGAGGCGCCCAACGCGCGCATCCACGGCTATAAGACGATCGCCGATATCATGACCTCGCTCAACCCGTTTACCGGAGACTTCTACCGGCAGGCGCTGCAGATCAGCCGCTATACGCGCGAGATGTTCTGTCTGATGGAGGGGCGGCACGTCCATCCATCGACCCTCTACGCCGGCGGCACGGGAACGGTCGCGACGCAGCAGCTCTTCACCGATTACTACTCCCGTCTGATGCGATACATCGAATACATGAAGGTCTGCGTGCCGCTGCACGACGATCTATTCAACTTCTGGTACGAAGCGCTGCCGGGCTACGAGCACAATGGCGAGCGGCGCATTCTCTTGGGCTGCTGGGGTGCGTTTCAGGATCCGGATCACTGCGATTTCCAGTACAAAAACATGACGAACTGGGGCCGCAAGATGTTCGTGACGCCCGGCGTCGTCGTCGACGGCAAACTCGTTACCAACGATTTGGTCGCGATCAATCTCGGCATTCGCATCTTGCTCGGCCACTCGTACTACGACGACTGGGAGAGTGAGGAGATCTTCGTCCCCAACGATCCGCTGGGAAATCCGGTCGACCGTCGCCACCCGTGGAACATGCACACCCTGCCGACGCCGAAGAAGCGCGATTTCGCAAACAAGTATAGCTGGGTGATGTCGCCGCGATGGTTCGACGGCAAGGATTATCTCGCGCTCGATACCGGAGGTGGTCCGATCGCGCGGCTTTGGTCGACCGCGCTCTCGGGACTCGTCGACATGGGCGGTTACATCAAAGCGACCGGCACGAGCGTTAAGATCAACCTGCCTAAGAGCGTGCTCAGCGGTCCGGTCGAGTTCGAGTGGAAGATTCCGAAGTGGTCGAACACGCTCGAGCGCAACCGCGCGCGAACCTACTTCCAAGCCTACGGCGCCGCTGCCGCACTCTACTTCCTCGACAAAGCCTTCGAGGAGCTCAATGCCGGGCGTACCCGCTCGTGGGAACCGTTTACCGTTCCGAAGGAGGGGATCGGTTGCGGATTCACCGAGGCCGTACGCGGCGTGCTTTCGCATCACATGGTCATCCGCGACGGAAAGATCGCAAACTATCATCCGTGGCCGCCGACTCCGTGGAACGGAAACCCGCGCGATATTTACGGAACGCCGGGCCCGTACGAAGATGCGGTGCAGAACACGCCGATCCACGAAGAGAACGGCCCCGATTCCTTCAAAGGGATCGACATCATGCGCGCCGTGCGCAGCTTCGACCCATGTCTGCCATGCGGCGTTCACATGTATCTCGGCGAGGGAAAGACCATCGAGACCGTCCATTCGCCCTTGGCGCCGTTCGGATAGGCGAGGATGAGCTCCAACGTCGCTGCGACGGCAAAGCGGCTCGAAGAGCTGTTCGCCGGTTTCGGTACGTCCGAGCGCGACGATGGGGCGCGCGCGTGGGGGGAAGAGCTCGTCCGAACGGTCGTCACACTCTACGGCGAGGGTCTGGAGCGATTGCTCTCGATCGCTCACACCGAACTCGGCGACCGGGCGGACGAGCTCTTTGCGCGTCTTTGCGACGATAAGCTCGTCGAGGGTTTGCTCTGCCTGCACGGCCTTCATCCGCTTCCGATCGAAGAACGCATCGAAGCGGCGATGGAGTCGGTACTGCCGTATATCAAGTCGCACCGCGGCAACATGGACCTTTCGCGGATTGAAGGCGACGTCGTCTACCTTCGTTTGGAAGGCAGTTGCGACGGCTGTCCCGGTTCGACCGCAACGCTCAAAGAGTCGGTCGAGCGGGCAATTATCGAACGCGTTCCCGAGATACGCGAGGTACGGGCCGAGGAGAGCACGCTCCGCGTCCTTTCACCGGTGTGAGCATGCTCGAGCGCTTGCTGGAGAAGCGCCCGCCGCCGGGCGAGCGCTGCGACTTCTGTTCGATGCCGCTGACGCCCGAGCACAGCCACCTCATCGAGCTCGCCGCGCGGCGCATTCTCTGTTCGTGCCGCCCATGCTATATCGTCTTCGAGCCGGCCGGCGCGGCCAAGGGGAAGTACCGGCCGATTCCGTCGCGGTACGCGCAGGTAACGGATTTCGCAGTCGACGACGACGTGTGGGATGCGCTCGCGATCCCGATCGGCCTCGCGTTCTTTTTCTACAACTCGCTCGAGAAGAAGATGGTGGCCTTCTATCCCAGCCCGGCCGGCGCGACGGAATCCCTCCTTCCCCTCGACACCTGGCAAGAGATTGTCGCGACGTACCCGGCGCTGGGTACGATTACGCCGGACGTCGAGGCGGTCGTAATCGAGCGCACCCGTGACGCGTCGCGTTCGTTCATCGTACCGATCGATGCCGCGTACGAGCTGGTCGGCATCATCCGCAGCACGTGGAAGGGATTTGACGGCGGCGAGAAGGCGCACCGGCGGATCGACGAGTACTTCGGCCGGCTTAGCGAACGGAGCGCCGGGCGCGTGACCGCGCGGATGTCATGACCGATCTCTCGTTTCGAGTCGCCGGAGCGCGGGTCGATCGCTTTGCGGCATCGCCCGCGATCTTTCTGCGCGTCGCAGTCACGGAGACGAGCGGCGTACGTGTCGACGCCATCGCCTTACGCGCGCAGATACAACTCGAAGTGCAGCGCCGGCGTTACTTTCCCGAAGAGAGCGCGCTCTTGACTGAGCTCTTCGGCGAACCGGCGCGCTACGGCGACACGCTGCGGCCGATGCTCTGGACGCACGTCGCGCAGTCGGTGCTGGCCTTCGAGCGGGAGACCGAGTTCGAGTTGATGGTGCCCTGCAGCTACGATTTCGAAGTTGCGTCGAACAAGTATCTCGCATCGCTTCAAAGCGGCGTGATTCCAGTCAACCTGCTCTTCAGCGGTACCGTCTTCGTGGAAGGCGCGGCCGGCATTACCGTCGAGCTCGTGCCATGGAGCTGCGAAGCGCGTTTCCCGCTGCCGGTCGCGCTTTGGCGTGAGGCGATGGACGCGTTCTTTCCCAACGCTGCCTGGATTCGCGTGAACCGCGAGCTCTTCGACGAGCTGCGCCGCTTCAAGATCGCAACCGGGTTGCCGACCTGGGACGCGGCCCTCGAGCGATTGTGCGAGTTAGCACGGGCGCAGCGATGAACCCGATGGCACCGGCGCTCGCCGTCGCGAACGCCGTTTTGTACGAAGGGTACATCCTCTTTCCGTATACCGCGTCGGCTAGAAAGAACCGAATTCGCTGGCAGTTCGGCGTCATCGTGCCCGAAGCGTACGCAGCTAAGGGGACCGGCGAGCCCGCGCAGGCGCAGACGGAGATTCTGCTCGACTGCACGAGCGAGACGCAGGTCACCGTGCTCGTGCGTTTCTTGCACGTCGAGACGCGCTGGGTTCAAGCGCTCTCGGATTCCGCGTTCGAGACGGTCGACTCGCTGGAAGTCGATGGACGCCGGAACGTCACGTTCGACGAAGGGGTCGAGCGCGAAGTGCGCCTGCAGCTCGGCCCGGGGACGGCTTCGACCGCGGCGCCGATTGCATTCGGTGCCGAAGAACGCGTCGAGCCGCTGCGCGAGGCCGACGGCACGCTCCGCGGACGGATCGTGCGCAGCCGCTGGGCGCTCCACGGCGCCGTCGCCGTCGCATGTGAGAGCGTCGCGTCGCACCCGGCGCTGCGCAAACTGCGCGTGAGCATCGTCAACCGTTCCGCAGTCGTGCCGGGCGAACGCAGCTCGGCACTGCGCACCGCGTTCGTCTCGACCCACACGCTGCTGCACGCCCAGCCCGGAGCGTTTCTCTCGCTGCTCGATCCGCCGCCGGAGTTCGCGGCCGAAACGGCATCGCTGCAGAATCGCCACACCTGGCCGGTCTTGATCGGCGACGAGGCGGATGGCGCCCAGCGCTCACCGCTCGTGCTCTCGTCACCGATCATTCTCTACGATTTTCCGTCCGTTGCGGCACAGAGCGAGGGCGATACGTTCGACGCGACCGAGATCGACGAACTGATGATGCTGAGCGTTCGAAGCCTCTCCGACGACGAGCGTAAAGAGGCGCGCGCCACCGATCCGCGCGCCCGAGCGATCGTAGAGCGCGCCGAACGGTTCGGGCCCGACGAATTGACCGAGCTCCACGGCGTGCTCGACATTCCCTCGATGGATTGCGTTTTCGTGGACGGGACGAAAATCGCCAAAGGATCGGTCGTCCGGCTCCATCCCAAGCGCCGGGCAGACGTCTGGGACGCTTTTCTGGAGAACAAGCTCGCGACCGTTCGCGCGATTCATCAAGACGTCGAGAACCAAATGTACGTCGCGGTCACCGTTGACGACGATCCGGCAAGCGACATGCATCATTGGTATGGGCGCTCTCTCTTCTTTTATCCCGACGAAGTCGAACCGGTCGCGATGGCCGCGGAGCGCTCAACGTGAGAGTGCTCGTCGCAGGAATCGGCAACATTTTCTTCGGCGACGACGGCTTCGGTCCCGAGGTTGCGCGCGCGCTCGCCGGCGACGACGTCCCCGGCGTGAAGATCGAAGATTACGGGATTCGCGGGCTTCATTTGGCGTACGAGCTCTCGTCGGGATACGACCGCGCGCTCTTAATCGACGCGGTGCCGCGGGGAGGCTCGCCCGGGACGCTCTACGTCATCGAACCGGGGACTCCGGCATCGAAGACGATACCGGACGCGCACCGCATGGATCTCGAGAACGTCTTTGCATTCCTGCGCGTAATCGGTGGCCAAGCGCCCCCGATCACGCTGGTGGGATGCGAGCCGTCGAAGATCGACGAAGCGATGGGACTCTCGCAACCGGTCCGCGCGATGGTCGAGCCGGCGGCCGATCTCGTGCGGCGCTTGCTCACCGAAACGTTAGCCGCAGGCGAGTGCGGCGAGAAAGAGAGTGGGGTATGGTCAGAGGCATAATCGTCGGCGCGATCGCATTCGCGGCGGCATTTGCGGCCGAACGCGTCGTCGCCGGCATGGCGAGCGATTTCGCGCGGTACGATCGGATGCGGAAGATGTCGGGAGAGGAACCGATCGCCAAGGAGGTGCTCTCGACAATCGGGTCGCTGGTTACCGGTTCCGTTCAGAAGAGCGGTCTTACGTCATTCGTCACGTCGCTCACGAACGACGTCGTCCGCTACGCGAAGATGCGGGGCATGTGAGGAAGTGGCGACGAGCGTGGAGACGCCTACTCGGTACGAGGTTTCGCCCGGCTCGTCCCTGACCGTGGAGGCTCGGTCGACACTCCATGCGGTCCGCGCAAACGCCACGGGCCTCACCGGCTACGTCATTGCGGGCTGGAATCCAGACGGCAGCTTGGCGACGGCGCCGGCCGCGGTCATGCACGTGGAGTTTTCGCTCGACCAAGTACGCTCGGGCAACGCGATACAGGACCGCGAGATGCTCAAGATGACCGATGCCGCACGCTTTCCAAAGGCAGCGGCCGACCTGCGCAGCATCGAGCTGATTGCCCCGCCCAACCGGTATAAAGCAAGCGGCGAAATCACGCTCGTTGGGCGCGCGCGGACGTATGGGGGTGAGTTTGCGATCGCGAACGCGGGCGACAGCGTCACGGTTGACGGAGAGCTCAGCATTGACATTCGAGACTTCGGTTTGCGGCCGCCGAACCTGCTCATTCTCAAGGTCGACCCGATTCTACGCATCCGGCTGCGCCTGGTTGCGAGGAAGGCCGCGTGATAGTTATCGAAACCCGTCACGACGGACGCACGCAGGTGGAAACCATACGGGAAAGATCGATATCGGAGCGTTTTGCCGTCGTGAGCGCGGAATCGTCGCTGACGTTCTTTGCCACGTCCACGCTCTTTCCGGTCTACGGAAGGGCGACCGAGATGAGCGGCTACGTCGAGGCGGTCTGGAACGAGAACGGTACGCTCGCCGTTCACCCGTTGCCCAAGATGCACCTCGAACTGAAAGTCGAGGGCCTGCGCACCGGAAACGAGCTGCAAGATCGCGAGATGTGGAAGTTGATCGACAGCAAACGATTTCCCAAGATCGTCGGAGAGCTGCGCGAGTTAAGTCCGGCCGCCTCACCCGGACGCTATAACGCCGCCGGCCAGATCACGCTCGCGGGACTGGCGCGCCGCTACGAAGGCGAGCTGTTGCCAACGCGCTCGGACGAGTACGTACGGATCGCCGGCGACATCAAGGTCGACGTTCGCGATTTCGGCTTGAAGTCGATGAACCTGCTCGTGCTCAGCGTCGAGCCGCTCGTACGCGTTCGCCTGCGCATGGTCGCGCGGCGAGAAGGGTAAGGGCCCGCAGATGTGCTTGGCAATACCAGGCCGCATAGTGGAGTTTGCCTCCGACCAGACGGCGCTGGCGAAGGTCGACGTAGCGGGTGTCAAGCGCAACGTCAACATCAGCCTGCTCGAGGATGGTGAAATAGGCATCGGCGATTGGGTCTTGATTCACGTCGGTTTCGCAATGAGCAAGATCGAAGAGGCGCAGGCTCGCGACCAGTTGCGGATGCTCTCGGCACTCGGTGAGGACCAAATGGCGATGGAGGAGATTCGCGGTTACAATTTCGCCGAGAATGCCCTTCGCTCAGGAGACGCTTCGACGGCCCTTCGACAAGCTCAGGGTGACACTTAGAATGAAGTACGTCGATGAGTTTCGCGACCCGCAGCTGATCAAGAACGTCTCGCGCGAGATCGTGCGGCTCGCCGACCCCGACCGCCACTATCGGATCATGGAGGTCTGCGGCGGACACACCCACGCGATCTACCGGCACGGACTCAAGCAGCTGCTTCCGGAGAACGTCGAGCTCATTCACGGTCCTGGATGTCCGGTCTGCGTCTTGCCGATGGGCCGCATCGACGACGGTCTGGCGATCGCCGAGCAGCGCAACGTCGTCATGACCGCCTTCGGCGACATGATGCGCGTCCCGGGGACACGCGGGACGCCGCTCGAACTTAAGGCGCGCGGTGTCGATATTCGGATGGTGTACTCGCCGCTCGACGCGCTGCGAATCGCCCAGACGACACCCGAGAAGCACGTCTTTTTCTTCGCGATCGGATTCGAAACAACGGCACCCTCGACCGCGCTGACGCTCGCCCGCGCGAAGGCGCTGGGCATTCGGAACTTTTCGGTCTTCAGCAACCACGTCACGATCGTCCCCGCGATCCGCGCTATCCTCGATTCGCCCGACATGCGCCTCGACGCGTTCGTCGGTCCCGGGCACGTTTCCACGGTGACGGGCTGCCGCCCGTACGAATTCATCGCACGTGACTACGGCAAACCCGTCGTTATCTCCGGATTCGAGCCGCTCGACATCCTCGAATCGATTCTGATGATCTTGCGTCAGCTTCGCGTCAAGGAATCGCGCGTTGAGAATCAATATCGCCGCATCGTGCCGTGGGAGGGGAATCTGCCCGCGTTACGCGCGATCGGCGAGGCCTTCGAATTGCGGCCGTATTTCGAGTGGCGCGGCCTCGGCTTCATCTCGCAGTCGGCGCTCAGGGTCTCAGGAGCGTACGCAGCGTGGGACTCGGAGGTGCAGTTCGAAGTCCCCGGCGTCCGCGTGACCGATCCGAAGGCCGCGCAATGCGGCGAGGTGCTCAAAGGTGTGCTCAAACCGCCGCAATGCAAGCTATTCGGTAAGGAGTGCAACCCGGAGCATCCGGTCGGCGCGCTCATGGTCTCGAGCGAAGGCGCGTGCGCGGCCTACTACCGGTACGTGCACCTCAACGAGTCGGTGACCGTGTAAAGCGATGGAGACGATCGAGCGCGACGTTGCACGCGTGCGATTCGCCGATGCGCAGATCGAGATGGCGCACGGCGCCGGCGGAAAGGCGTCGCGGCGGCTCGTCGAGGGTCTCTTCGTACCCTTGCTCGCAAATCCGATTTTAGAGACGCTCTCCGATTCTGCCGTCTCGAATCTCAACGGAACCAGGCTCGCGACGACGGCCGATGCCTACGTCGTCAAACCGTTGCGCTTTCCGGGCGGCTCGATCGGCGAGCTCGCCGTTAACGGCACGGTCAACGATTTGGCGGTCTCGGGCGCGCGGCCGCTGGGACTGATGGTGGCCTTCATTCTCGAAGCGGGGTTGGCCGGCGAGACGCTGCGGGCAGAAGTGGAAGCGATGGCACAGGCAGCGCGGCGTGCGGGCGTTGCGATCGTCGGCGGCGATACCAAGGTCGTCGAGCATGGTTTCGCCGATGGGATGTACGTAGCGACCTTCGGTTTCGGTGAAGTCGATTCGCGCGCGCGGCTGGGTCCCGGGTTTGTCCGCGAGGGCGACCGCGTGCTGCTTTCGGGGCCGATCGGCGATCACGGCATCACGATTCTTTTGGCGCGTGGCGAGCTCGATCTCGAAGCAGATCTTGTCTCGGATACGCGCAGCGTCGCGCCCTTCGTCGAAAGCTTGCTCGCAACGGCCGGCGACGGACTGCATTGGATGCGCGACCCAACGCGCGGCGGCGTTGCCACGGCGCTCAACGAGCTCGTTCGCGCGACCGAGTTCGGCATCACGCTTTTTGAGGAGGCGATTCCGCTGCGCGACGAGGTGCGCGGGGCTTGCGAAATTCTCGGCCTGGATCCGCTGCACATCGCAAACGAAGGTCAGTTGCTTGCCGTCGTTCCGCCGGGCGTCGCCGATGCGGCGCTCGCTGCGATGCGAGCGGTACCCGGCGGCGAGGCTGCCGTCTGCATCGGTGAGGTGCGATCGAAGCCCGCGCGCGCCGTTGTGGCCATGACGAGCTATGGAGGCAGCCGGATCATCGACATGCTGGTCGGCGATCCGCTGCCTCGAATATGCTGACGCACGACCCCTTGGTCGCGCAGCTCGAGGGTTGGATCGCCGAGCGGTTCGCGCGGCGCAACGCAGTCTCCGACGCCTTCTTTCCCGCGCAGGCCCAGCCGCTCGCGAAGGCGTGCCGCAAGATGTTCGAGCGATTCGAACGCGGAGGCCGATTGCTCGCCTTTGGACGCGGTGCCTACGCCACCGACGCGCAGCACGTATCGGTCGAGTTCGTGCATCCGGTGATCGTCGGAAAGCGTGCGCTGCCGGCCATGGATCTGAGCCTCGCCTTCGCGCCGTGGGTCGAGGCCGTTCTCGAGCCCGAAGATATCGTGATGGGTTTCGGGCCTCCGGGCGGCGATCCGGAGGTCACGCGCGTTCTCGAGCTCGCCCGCGCGCGCGGCGCCCTTACGTTTGCGCTTCCGGGTGATCGCGCCGATTACGCCGTCTTGGCGCCCAGCGACGACCCGCACATCCATCAAGAGATGATCGAGATTCTCTGCCACACGCTTTACGAGAGCGTCCACGTTTTCTTCGAGCACAGCGAGATGGGGCACGATGTCGGTGCGTCGAGTTTTCTCTATCCATTCTTGGGCGAGCGTTCGGCGCCGCAGGAATCGCTCGTCGATGACGTTGCGGCTTCCATCGCGATGAAGGCGCGCGACGCGCACAACCTGCGCGAAGCGGTCGTCGCAGATCAAACCGGCGCGATCGCGCGCGCGACGACGGCGATCGCGCGCGAGCTGCGGGCCGGCGGCAAGCTGATTCTCTTTGGAAACGGCGGTTCGGCGACCGACGCGACGGATTGGGCACTGGATTGCGTGATGCCCGAAACCGGCGCGCGTCCGATCCGCGCCGTCTCCCTCTCGCTCGAACCGGCGATCCTGACAGCGGTCGCCAACGACGTCGGCACCGAGGTGATCTTTTTACGGCAACTCGTGGCACAGGCGCGACCGCACGACGTGGCGATCGCGCTCTCGACGAGCGGCGGCTCCAAGAACATCGTCGCGGCCTTGGAGGAAGCGCGTAAGCGCGGCATGCTGACGATCGCGCTGCTCGGGTACGATGGCGGCGAGGTCGTGCGCCGCAGGCTCGCCGACATTCCGATCGTCGTCCACTGCGATTACATCCCGCGCATTCAAGAAGTGCAAGGCAGCATCTACCACATCATTCGCGAGGCGCTGGACTCGCAAGATGGCTATGCCGCTTGAGCTGTATGGAACGCGCGGCTGCCCGTACACCGCCGAACTGCGTTCGGAGCTGGAATGGGACGCGAGGCCATTCGTCGAGTACGACGTCGAGCTCGACGCCGGCGCGCGCGACCGGCTCTTCGCACTGGTGACCGGACCGGTGAGCGTCCCGGTGCTCGTCGAGGAAGGACGGATCGTGCAGATCGGGTGGCAGGGGCGGGCCTGCTACGTCGCCGCCGCGCAGCCATGAAGGCTGCGCCGCCGCAGCCGGCCGAAGCTCGCCGCGTTCACGTGACCGGCGTCGTGCAGGGCGTCGGTTTTCGCCCGTTTATCTATCGGCTGGCGCGCGCGCACGGGCTGCGAGGGTGGGTGCTCAACGGCGAAAACGGCGTCGAGATCCAGGTTGAGGGCGCGCCTGCCGCTTTAGCCGGGTTCGTGCGAGCGATCGAAACGCAAGCGCCGCCCGCGGCTGCGATCGCAACGCTCGCGCAGGAACCGGCGACCGTCGGCGGGTTCGATGATTTCGTGATTCGGGAGAGCGCGAAAAAGCACCGGCCGACGGTTCGCGTCTCGCCCGATCTGCCGGTCTGCGACGATTGTCTCGCGGAGTTCTTCGACGCGCGAGACCGCCGTTACGCGTACCCGTACATCAACTGCACGAACTGCGGTCCGCGCTACAGCATCGTTCTCGGGTTGCCGTACGATCGGCCGCAGACCACGATGCAAAGCTGGCCGATGTGCGAGCTATGCGCGGCGGAGTATCACGATCCCGGCGATCGCCGCTTTCACGCACAGCCGATCGCCTGTCCGCAGTGCGGCCCCACATACTATTTGCGTACGGACGAAAGCACGCAGCGCGGGGATGCGGCGATCGATGCAGCCGTCGAGTTGCTGGGCGGCGGTTCGATCCTGGCGATCAAGGGGTTGGGCGGATATCACCTAGCCTGCGATGCGCGAAACGCCGGCGCGATCGAGCGTTTGCGCGAGCGCAAATTTCGCAAAGAGCGGCCGTTTGCACTCATGGTGCGCAATCTCGCCGCCGCGCGTGAGCTGGCCGCCCTATCGCCCGCGCACGAGCGGCTGTTGCAATCGATGCAGCGCCCGATCGTGCTCGCTCCGGCACGGCTCGCGCTGGAGGGTGTCGCACCGCAGAACCGCGAGCTGGGCATCATGCTGCCGTACACGCCGTTGCACCATCTGCTCTTCGCGCGAGGCGCACCCGCCGCGCTCGTGATGACGAGCGCAAACCGTTCGAGCGAGCCGATCGCCTATCGGGATGACGAGGCCCTGGAGCGGCTCTCGGGTATCGCCGACGCGTTCTTGACCGGCGAGCGCGAGATCGCGCGGCGCGTCGACGACTCGGTCGCGAGCGCCGGTCCATACGGTCCGATCGTGCTGCGCCACGCGCGTGGCTTCGCGCCGCAGGCGATCGTCGCACTCCCGACGCGCCGCCCGACGCTTTGCGTCGGCGCCGACTTGAAGAACGCGATTACGCTGGTCGTCGAAGGACAGGCATTCGCAAGCCAACATATCGGCGATCTCGATCACTACGGCGCCTTTGCCGCGTTCAAAGAGACGATCGCGGACCTCTGCGCGATGTACGAAGTGCCGGCCGGCGACCTGCTCGTGGTGCACGACGCGCATCCCGAATACGCCTCCACACAATACGCGCTCGCGCTCGCCGGCGACCACCTGGCGGTTCAGCATCACCGTGCCCACGTCGCGAGCGTCCTCGCCGAGCGCGAAGCCTTCGAGATCGAGGTCGCCGGGGTCGCCTTCGACGGAACCGGCTACGGGGACGACGGGACGATCTGGGGCGGCGAGATCTTCACCGGCACGCTTCGTGGCGGCTTCGCGCGCGCGATCGCACTGCGCGAAGCTAGGCTACCCGGCGGCGATGCTGCGGCGCGCTATCCTGTGCAAGCCGCGGCGGGCTTCTTAAACGAGCTCGACGATCTTCCAGATCTCACCGCGGCGCCGTTCGATTTTCCCGACCGTTATAGTAAGGCGCTGCGTATAGCGCGCAGCGGACTTCGCACGTTTACCACCACTTCGGTCGGGCGCCTCTTCGACACCGTCGCGGCGATCGTCGGGTTCACGCGGCCCATCACGTTCGAGGCGCAGGCCGCGATGTGGCTCGAGCACCTGGCGTGGCCGAGCCCGACGAGCGACGCCTACCCGTTTCCACTCGCGGACCGCCGGCTCGACTTTCGTCCCATGCTCGCGGCGGTCGTCGCCGACCGCCGCCGTGGCCGCGATGTCGCCGAGATTGCGCGCGCGTTTCATAACTCGCTCGCGAATGCGGTCGTCGAGGCGGTGGCAACGCTGAAGCCGCGGCAGGTTGTTGCGTCGGGCGGCGTTTTTCAGAACGCCTTGCTGATCGAACTGCTCGCGCAGCGGCTGGGCGATCGGTTCTGGATCAATCAAAAGGTTCCCGCGAACGACGGCGGCATCAGTCTAGGTCAGGCCGCGATCGCTTCCGTTTACTCCGGCGCAACCTGACCGTAGTTGAGCAGCGAAACGAGGAGGATGCCGCCGATCGAGTTGCCGATGAAGACCGGCACCAGAAAAGCGCCGAGATACGTCGCGACGGAGACGCTTCCGGCGGCGACGCCATAGAGCGCTTCGACCGAACCCGCAACGATATGGTTGAACCCCGCGATGCCGACCACATAAGTAATGATGACAATCACCCAGAGTTTCTGCGTATCGGCAACCGGGAGCAGCCAGACCATCAGCGCGATGAGCCATCCCGCAAAGACGCCGCGGACTAAAACGCCCCAGAATCCCGGTCCAACGCTCTCGTGCGCGAGTTGCAGGAACGCGCGCTGCGCCTGTTCTGGAAAGATCGCCGCATGGGCGATAACGTAGCCGAAAATGGCCGCGCCGACTAGGTTTGCGCAAAGTACGACGATCCAAAGCCTTGCGACCTTGAGCAGGGTGGCGCCCTTGCGCGGACTATCGAGCAGCGGCAGGATCGCGGTCACGGTATTTTCGGTGAAGAGCTGCTGCCGCCCGAGAACGACGATGACGAAGCCCACGGTGTATCCGAGGTTTTCGACGAGCGTGCGCCACGGCGCGTCGGGGAGATAGGCGCGTAACAATCCGGTAACGACCAGCGAAAAGCCCATTGATAGACCGGCCGCGAGTCCCGAGAAAGCGAGCGAGAGCGCCGGGCGGCTCAACTCCACGTCGCCTTCGCGGCGCACGGTTTCGAAAACGACGGCGGCTCGCAGCCCCGTACGCTTGCGAACCTCGTGCTCCTCGGTCTGCGTCAACTGGACGGTCGAACTCGCCGCGGCGGCCTTCGCACGTGGGGAGCCCTTGCTCATAGGCATCTTCCTTACTCTACCCGTTTGTTTGAGCGGCCTAGCGCTCGGGCAACGTATCTATCATGCAGCAAGAAGAAACGACCGTTCGGCCCTACGAGCTGCGAGCTCAGCCGACCAAGACGTTACTGCAGCGGCTCTACCGCGACGTGTCGGATTTGGCAAAAGAAGAGATCGAACTGACCAAGATCGAGGTTCACGAGCGCGCGGGGATCCTCTCGGTCGCGACACGCGGTTTTGCGTTCGCGGCGTTCTGCGGTGTCGTTGGGGTGGGCGCGCTCGCGACGTTTGCGATCGCCGCGCTCGCCTACGTAGTGACGGTCTGGCTGGCGGCTCTGATCGTGGCCGTGGTTCTACTCGGGGTTGCGTTCGCGGCAGCGAAATCGTCGCAACGGCGACTCGCCGACGTGGCCGCGCCGCTCCGCTCGACGATCGGTACGTTAGTCGGACCTCCCACCGGGAAGAAGACGCTCGCCGAGCTTCGATCGCAGATCGAGTTCACGCGTAGGCATCTCGACGAAACGCTCTCCGCACTCGAGAACAAGACGGATTTGGTCGCGCCGGTGCGCGACACGGCTTTCGGCTTGGGTTCGCTCGGCGTGGCGGTTAGTGCGATCGTTCGGACTTCCCCGAGCCCATGAGCGACCAGGTTGTGCCGCCGTCGATCGAATACTCGGTGCGCCACGTATAGGCGTCGGGGTTCTGCCACACGTTGAGCGTGCGAATAACGACGCTTTTGCCGTTGTCGGTAAACGAAAATGGATAGGTGATGGTCTTGCCGTCGACGAGAATCGTCGACGAGGTCGTCCTGCTCGAGTGGACGTTGTAGAAGCGATAAACGTTCGCGACCGGATCGAAAGTGTAGATGCCGAGGTCGCTGTCGGGCGTGCCGTTCATGATGACGCTCTGTTGGCAGATCATAAAGGCGTGGTCGATCGACCAGGCA
Organism: Candidatus Cybelea sp.; assembly: GCA_036732685.1. Taxonomy (GTDB): domain Bacteria; phylum Vulcanimicrobiota; class Vulcanimicrobiia; order Vulcanimicrobiales; family Vulcanimicrobiaceae; genus Cybelea. The sequence continues at coordinate 25,088 of DAINBY010000011.1, forward strand.
CACGTCGTCGTGGCCGTTGCAGCGCCGGCTTTTTGATAGGGGCTGTCGACGAAGGTTCCGTAGCTCTGCCACGTTCCGGCGAACCGGTTGAGCTCGTCGATCGGCGCCGCGGAGACGGCTGCCGGCATGCCGGCCGCGCCGGCGATCGTGAGCACGAGGGCGATGCCCCGTACAATGCCGTTGAGATTGATTTTCTCCATGGCCGCGGCATTCGGCGGAGCGCCTGGTTCTCCGTCGAATTGACGATCGATGCCGAATCTCAAAGTGTTCGTCGCGCTCGCGGCCGTTGCGCTGCTCGCCGTCACACCGCCGTCTGCGGTCACCGGCCAACTCTCCAGTCTCAGGCCGGTCGGCCGTTTCAGCGCATTGCCGCCGGCGATTGTGGCGGGACGGTTTTCGGTTGACGGCGTTTCGGCGAAGGGTTGGCAGATGGCCGAGCCGGGCGGCGCCTTCAGCGCGACCGACGTTCCCGTTCCCGGCGCGCCCGGGCGCCGGCTCATCTTTGCGGCATGCGATGCAGCGCTCTGCGTGATTCACTACGAACGAGGGGGCATCGCGCACTTCTACGAGATTCTCGCGCTCTCGCTCAGGTCGAATGGTTGGACGGCAGTCTGGAACGTAACCGGCCCAAAACCGATCGCAACCTTCGATGCATTTGCCGCCTCGGTAAAGAACGGAACGTTTGGAGCAAAGTGGGGCGCGCAATCCGTTAAGGGAGATTTTTGAGCCGATGATTCGTTACGTTGCTGCGCTGGCGACCGGCGCAACGCTGTTGCTCGTCGGATGTGCAAGCGGCGCCGTACCGTCGCAGCTCGTCACGTCATTCGCGCGAAACGGCATCGCGCCGGATGCGAAACACGCAAAGCGGATACTCTACGTGCTCGTGAACGAGGGCACGTCGAACAGCTACGTCGAGCTCTACGATGCCTACGCGAAGCAGCCGCGGCCGCTCGGTTCGATTACCGACGGGCTGCAGAACCCGGGTGCGATCTGGGTCGACGGCAAGGGCAACCTTTATGCCGGTAACGACATGACTTATACGAGCTCCGTGGTCGAATATGCGCCCGGTGCGACGAAACCGATGCGCACGTATACCAACGGCATCGATCTTCCGTTCGGCGGTATGGTCGACCCGAGGGGCCGGATGTACGTTTCGGTTGCGGGCATGAAGGGGCGCAGCGAGGGGGGCATCGCGGTCTTTCCGCGACGCAAGGCGAGCCCGTCGGGCTTTCTCACGGAGAACATCTACGTGCCGCACGGCGTCGCTAAGGACGCGAGCGGTAATCTTTTCGTTGCGGTCATCTACGGCGACCAGTCGTCGGTCGTCGAGTTTCCGGCTGGCTCGACGCAGAGCACGGTATTGCCGCTCAACGACCTCGACACCGGCGCCTTTTTGGAAGACCTCAAGCTCGATGCCAAGGCCGACATCGTCGTCGCCGACGCCAACTTGAACGCGGTGCGCTTCTACCCGCCGCCGTATCAGAAGCAAAGCCACGCGTTGACGGCAGGAATGAGCGCACCGACCGGACTCGCCTACGGGCCCGACGGCTCGCTCTTCGTCGGAAACGAATACGTCAACGTCAACAACGGCAACGTCGTCGTCTTTCCGCCGGGCGCGACGCAGCCGGCGCGCACGATCGTCGACGGAATTCACGGTGGAGTGCTCGGCGTAGCGATCGGTCCGGCGCGGTAACTTACGATCGCCCCTAGGCGGAGGAGGTTCCGCTCATCGGTACGGACAATTCAGAACGCCCTCGGAGGTACCATCATGCGCTCTCGCCTTGCATCGGTCCTTAGCGTACTCACCGTTTCCGTTCTGGCAGCGTGTGCCTCGTCATCAACGGGGCCGCCGGCGCAGCAGGCGTCCCAGGGCCGGCGAGTAGAGTCGGTACGAGCGGATCTCCGATTCGGCCTGACGCCGCAAGAAATTCAAGCGGCGAGAGCCGGCCGAGGCGTCGGATACCTTCGCGCCGCCAAGAGCAACGCGACACTCTTCGTTTCGGATATCGATGCCGACGCGATCAAACTCTTCCCAGCGAACAAGGCAAATCCCAAACAAAGTGGGAGCATTACCGATGGCATCAATTTGCCGGTGAACGCCGCCGTCGACAACAACGGCATGCTCTACGTTGCAAACAACGGCAACAGCACCGTCACCGAATATCCCTTCGGTCAGACGAGTCCCAGCGTAACGCTCTCCGGAGGGACGCTCGTTTATCCCAACGGCATCGCCGTCAACAGGAAGGGCACGGTGTTCGTGACCAGCGGCGCGAGCGCCGGATCGTGCTACGTCTTAGTCTTTCCGAAGGGAGCGTCAACGCCGAGCCAGCAGATCAACGGTTTCGATCTTCCCGTTGGCCTCGCTATAGACAAGGGCGGCAACCTCTACGTCGGCGACGCTCTCCAGAACGTCGTCTGGAAAGTGCCCAAGGGTTCGACGACGCCGAGTTCGCTCAACCTGACCGGTTTGGACGATCCGACGGGCGTCGCGATCGACCCGGCCAACAACCTCTGGGTGGCGAACGACCAGAACGATACCGTACTCGGCTTTCACCTCGGCGATACGTCGCCATTCGTCACGATCACCAACGGGCTCTTGGGTCCCTACTCGATAGCATTCGAGCGAACCGGAAAGCTCTTCGTCGGCAACAGCCTGCACTATCCGGGGAACGTTGCGGGTTACAAGAAGGGCGCGACCAGCCCGTTCGAATCGATTAGCATCGGGAATCCGGCCGGCCTCGCGGTCTTCCCTCGTCCTAAGCCCTAGCGAGCGGCGAGAATTTTTTGGGGTGGACCAGAAACACTTCCGGTTCGATCTGATGATTGGCCTGAGCGCACTGCTCATCAGCGGCGTCGCCGCGGCATCGTCGGCCTATCAGACCTACGTCATTCGCAGCCAGTTCAGCGCAACCGTTTGGCCCTACCTAAATTACGTCACGACCGCCTCGCCCGAGAGTTTCGAGTTCGACGTGAGCAACCCGGGCATCGGCCCCGCGCTCATCATGAGCGCGGTTGTAACTCGAGACGGAAAACCCGTTGTGTTACCCGCCACTCCGACCAACCAGCCGGCGCTGCAGCGTGCGGTCGAACCCGAGTTCCTCGAATCAAAGGCCGACGCTCGTAAGTCGCACACCCACGGGGCCTCGTCGATGAGCGTGAGCTCGATTGTCGCCGGCGACGTCGTTCCCGCCGGCGCGAAGCTGATGCTGCTGCGGGTTCAGGGCAAGTTCATCACGCGGCGCCTGATCGCAAACATGCGGCGGATCGATTTGACGCTCTGCTACTGTTCGCTGCTCGGCGACTGCTGGACGAAGCGGCTCTGGGATCCGTCGGTCAAGCCGGTTCGGGTTCGGAGCTGCCCGATCGGCTGATGCAGCGCTTCGCTCGATTCGCGCGGAGCCTGAACGCGGTTGCCGTAGCCATTGCGATTGCAGGGTGCAACGGCGTGCATGAGTCGATGATGCCAACGGGCATGCAGCCCGGCCTCGTATCTCGCAGCGAGATCCCGACGCACATGTTGCCGGACGCGAGAAGAAAGGGCCTGTTGTATGCATCGACCCTCGCAGGCACCCTGCTCGTCTACACCTGGCCGGGACTTCGACCGGTGGGGACGGTTTCGGGCCTCGGCGTTCCCTTTACGCTGTGCGTAGATGCAGCGGGAGACGTGTACGTTCCCGATTTCTTCTCCCACCAAATCTATGAGTACGCGCACGGCGGCTCGACACCGATCCACACGCTGAGCGACTCGTATGGGGTCCCCGGCGCGTGCTCGAGCGATCCGACCACTGGAAATCTCGCCGTTGCCGACTACTCCGGTTACGGTACGGCGCCCGGTAACGTGCTCATATTCAAAAAGGCTCGGCACGGTCCGACCGAGTACGTCGCGGCGGACTTGACCCAGTGCTTTTTTGTGACGTACGACAAGGCCGGTAATTTATTCGTGAACGGCGTGGGGAAGAACGGCCAGCCCGATTTGGCGGAGCTTCAAAAGGGCGGCACCGCGTTCAAACACATCAACGTGGGAACACTTATACGGTATGCTGGCGGCTTGCAGTGGGACGGTAAATACCTTGCGGAAATGGACGGCAGCGACGACGTGATCTACCAGTTTGCGGTCGTGGGCGCCGCGGCGATCCAAATGGGCGTGACGAAACTGGATTATGCAGGCGACATCGACCAGTTCTGGGTCACCGACGGAACGAAGGAGCACCCTCAGGGCGATGAAGTGGCTGCGTCCAACTACACGGGCTACACGATAGAAGTGTGGAAATATCCAGCCGGCGGCTATCCCATTAAATACGTTACGGCTGGGTACGGAGCGCTCGAGGGCCTCACTATCAGCCCAGACCAGCCGTAAGCAACGGCACGTCGAGGATCGGGACTACTTCAGCTGCTTGGCAACCCACTTGATCACGTCGCCGGCGCACTGGAGGTCGATATGCGAGAGCGGAAACGGTGTGGCGACCGCGTCGGGGATGTCGGTCGATCCGGCGGCGAGCGTTTCTACTACGCCGTCCCACGGCAACTCCACGCCGCTGCCCTCGATCAGAACTTTTTTGAACGTCTCCTCGGAGTAGGCGCAATGCGAGACCGTCCCGACTAAGCAGATCCACTTGGTGCCGGCGGCTTGAACGACCGGCGGCCGGTTCGACATGGCTTTGAAGTTCGTCAAGATATTCTTGAGCGCGTCGGAGTTCGTTGCGAGCGACGCAACCATTCCGCTATCGAACGCGTGGTCGACGAAGCTTGGCGGCGTGTCGAAGTGCCACGCCAGCAAGCCTAGGATCATCCCCATGCGCCAGTGATTCCCCGGATTCGCGAGCGGCGTTCCACGCAACGGCAGCGGACCGCCCAGCGTCACCGCGTTTGCAATCTTCGCATCGGGTCCAAGCTTCGGAAGTGCGGCGAGCGTCACGAGCGTGCCGTAACTATGCGCCTCGACGGTAAGCGACGAGGGTTTCTTTGCGACTACCTCCTTTAGGAAATCGGCGAAGAGCGCCCCTTCCTTATCGGGCGGCTCGAACCAGTCGTAGTCGAATCCGAGCACCTGATCGAAGCCGCCGGCATCGGCGATCTTCTGCGGGCAACCGGTGAAGAACCGGTAGGCCGGAAAGGAACTCTCGACGCTGGAGAAGATGCCGTGGATGAGGACGAGCGTTTTCTTCCCGCTCTGTATCGTACCGCTCTCCTTCCAAGCTTTGCCGTCCCAATATCGCGGGCCCGTCGGTTGGTCCGCAACCTTGCCTCGATCCTTGGCCAGCGCGAGCGTTGCGCCGGTTGCGCGCTGCAGGAGCGCGGCCGGCACTTCGACCGTCACGCGGTGACGCACCGGATCGAACGATCCGGGCGCGGGAAAGCGAAGCGTCGTTCCGTTCGCGTAGCTCACGGCGAGTACCGGAGCGTGCGCCGCCAGAATCGCCGCGTTCTCGGCCTGCGGGTAGGGCATCGAGAATCGCGCGCCGGCGCCCGCGCCGCTGGACGCCGCGCCAAGTTCGGGTGCAAAGCGAACGAAGAGCGTTCCCGGAACGATCGCCCACGCGTCGTTCGGCGACGCGACGAGTCCGTTCGGATCGTATCGGATTTCGGCGATCGCGCCGCCGCTAATCGCGTGCGGGAGCAACGCGGCCGCGCGGCCCGTAGCGGTCTGCGAAGACATAGGTGCCGCGGGCGTCAGGGGCGACGTTGCGTCCGACGTTCGGCCACAGGCGACGACGGCCAGCACGCTCGACGCCGCGAGCGCAGCAAAGAGGATGCGAAAGCGGTTGTGCACGAGCGTTACTCCAATCTGCCGAAGGCAAGGTCGTCGTCGGCGTCGACGATGTCGATGATGAACTCCAACTCGGGGCGCTGCGCCAGCGTCGTGGCGTACTCGGTGCGGAAAAAGGCCTCATCTTCGGCGTGCTTCGGTTTGATACGTCGCAGCGTCGCGTTGATCGCCGGGTACTGCGAGGCATCGGTCCGCTCGCGCAGCCACGCCGCGACGTCCTCTTCGGTCGCGGCGCGCGCGACCGCGTCGAGCAGCTCCTCCTGGCTAACTCCAAGCCGCTCCAGCAAGTATCCCGAGATGCCTTTGATGCGACCGTTGATGAAGTAGACTCCCGGGTCGCCGCCGGGCAGCCGCGCGCGCAGCTTGTCGATGGTGCGCGGCATCAGCATGAGGCCGTCGAGTTCGGCGTAACAGCTGCGCGGCGGTTTCGTTCGGAGGTCGAGCGGTTCCATGGCGTTCTCGATCGGGGTCACGGCTTCACGCGAAAGATCGTGCCGCAGCCGTTTCCGCCACAACCGGTGCCGCCGCCCGAAGCCGTCGTTCCATAGAGCATCTTATCGAACAGATAGACCGGCCCTTGCGGATCGGCTCCATCGGTGCCGGCTTGAAAACTGTAAAGCACCTTCTCCGTGCCCGATGGGGTAATCGAGAAGACGCTGCCGTGGCCCGCGGTACCGCCGCCGACGGTCGTGCCGTAGAGCGCTCCTTTATGGTAGATCAGCGTTGCACCTGGCAGATTGCCGTCGGGAATGTCTAGGAAGTTATAGAGCGTCGTCAGCGTGCCCGACGTCGTGATCGAGAAGAAGGTCCCCGAGTTGCGCGTGCCGCCGCCCTCGGTCGTTCCGTAGAGCACGCCGTTGACCGCGGTGAGCCCGTTGGGAAACGCGCCGTCGGAGGTTCCGCCGAAGCGGTGAAGCACGCGTTCCTTGCCGTGCAGATTTACTTCGAAGATGATTCCGCAGCCGGTGCTCCCGCAGCCGGTTCCACCTTCGAGCGCGGCGCCATAGAGCCGGTCGTGCAGCGCCGTAACCGGCGCGTAAATGCGTTCGCCGTCGATTCCACCGGTGAAACTATAGAGAACGGACTCCTTTCCGGCGGTCGTCAGCGAGTACACCATGCCGCATCCCGAACCGCCGCAACCACTACCGCCGCCGACGACCGTCGTTCCGTAGAGCCGGCCCTTGAGCGCGATCGCCGGCGCCTCCGGAGCGGCACCGTCGTTGCCGCCCATAAAGCTGTAGAGCACGCTCTCCTGACCGGACGTGCTCACGGTATAGACTGCGCCGCGCCCATCCGCGCCCGCGCTCGAGGCCGTTCCATAATACGCGCCGTTCAGGGGCGTCAAGCCCGCGAACGGCCACGAGCCGTCGTGCGCGCTGTTGAAGTTCCCCTTGAAATTGTAGATGACGTTTTCGCTCCCACCCGACGTGATCGAAAAAACGGTTCCGCAGCCGAGATAACAATAGTTCGAGCAATTCTGCGAACAGTAGTTGCTCGAGCCGTTTAGGGTCGTTCCGTAGAGCGTGCCGTTGACGGCGACGAGTCCGCCGTCCGGGCTCGCACCATCCGGCGTTCCTTTAAAGCTGTAGAGCAGCTTGTAGCCGTTGGGAGAGGTGCCCCCCGCAATCGAGCGAGGCGCCGCGGAGTTCGGGATGCCGCCCCGAGTCGATGGGCTTAGTGCGCTTCCGCCGCACGACGCTAGGATCGCGGCGGCGAGAATCGTGCTCGTGAGGCTGAAGAGCGGTCGCATCATCCGTGGACCGTTCGACGTGGTGCAAAGAATTTTCCCGTCCCCGCAATCCAAGCACCTCGCTGAGCCGTTAGTGCTGAAACGGAGAAAGGAGCGATACGCGATGCGGGTGCCGGCGTGTATCCTGTGGGCGGCGTGCCTGTCATTACTGGGAGCTGGCAGTGCCGTCGCCCATCCCCTGGGCAACTTTACGATCAATCATCTCGCGCGAATTCGCATGAGTGCGGCGGAGCTCCGCGTTCGTTACGTTCTCGACATCGCCGAGATCCCCACGTTTCAGATCATGCACGCCACAGGCGAGTGGACGCCGGCGCGAATGCACGATTGGGCGAACGGCGAGAGCGCGACCGTTGCCGGTGGTCTCGCGATCGCGGTCAACGGCATCGTGCTTCCGCTCCATCTCGAAGGTGTAACGGCGCGCACGCGTCCGGGCGCCGGCGGTCTGCCGATCCTCTACTGGACCGGCGATTATTCCGCTTCAATCCCCGCGCACGCGGCGATCTCGGTGCGCGATACGGTCTACAGCGACCGGCGCATCGGGTGGAAGGACATCGTTCTGCCGGGCTTGAGTGATCCAACCGACGAGCTGCGCTCGTATCCGAGCGCGCTGGTTGGTTCGCCACGCCATATCGATAGCGCGACCTTCGACGTCGCCGATGGACGCGTCGCACACGTCCGCGTTAGCGGCGACGGCGATTCGTCGTGGGGTGCAAGCTCGATCGTCCGCGCGTCGGCGCTCTCCGATCTCTTTTCTCGCAGCAGTCAAACGCCGCTGCTGATCGCGCTCACGATCCTCGCCGCCTTCGGACTCGGGGCGCTGCACGCCCTCGAACCCGGTCACGGGAAGGCGCTGCTCGCGTTCACGCTCGTCGGCGCGCGCGCCACCTTCAAACAAGCGCTGATCCTGGCGGCAGCCCTGACGTTCGCGCACACGATCGCCGTCGTCTTGCTCGGGCTGCTGCTCTGCTTCGTCGCCGGGTTCGCGACCGAGACGCTCTTCACGTGGATCACGCTGATCACGGGAGCCGCGGTAGCCTTCATCGGTGCGCGCGCCCTCTCGAACGCGCTGACCCACACGCTCGCGCATCATCAGGGTCACGGCCACGATCACGCACACGCCCACGCACACGCCCACGCGATCGAAGGTTCGCAGCCGCTGCAGTTTCGCAGCGCGGTCGTGGCGGCGATGAGCGGCGGCATCGCGCCCTGTCCGGCTGCAATCGTCGTGCTGCTCACCGCCCTCCACCTGCACCGCGTCGGTTACGGGCTCGCGCTGATCGTCATATTTAGCCTCGGCTTGGCGACGGTGCTGAGCGGGCTCGGTCTCGCGGTGGTGCACGGTGCGGCCTGGCTCGGGCGCCAGACGCTCTTCGCGCGGGTCGTGGCAATCGCGCCGTTCCTCACCGCCGGCGTCATTTCGGTGATCGGGTCGGTGATGCTCGCTCAAGGATTGAGCGGCGAAGGCCTGCCCTTCGCACAACCGGCGACCGCTGCGTCGTTGCTGCTCGCGATCGCCGCTTTCGCCTTCTTTCCCGTTTTTCTGGCAACCCGGTCCGCGCACCGCACACTGGTAGTAAAGGAGACCACATGAGACTGCTTCGCTCCGTCGGTACGATGGCGGCGGTCTTTCTGCTCGCGTTCTCGATCTCGCTCTATTCGTTTAAAGCGGCGCGAGGATCCGATCATCAAGACTCGCCGACGGTCGTCAAGAATCCGCTCGCGGACATCACCGACGTCTACGCGTTCCCCGATCCACACGACGCGTCGCGCGTCGCGCTGGCGATGGACGTGCGTCCGCTTATCCCGCAGGGAATGAGCGGCGGTATCGCGCTCGATCCCAACGTTCTCTATCAGATTAAGATCGCGACCAAAGGCGTCGCATCGAACTCGATCAAGGAGGACACCGTCATTCAGTTCACGGCCAACTCCACGGGAACGGCTCAACAAGTCACGCTCTACGGCCCCGCGGCGCCCAACGAGGTCGGAACGACGAATACGCTCGTCGCAGAGACCGGAACGTTTGGCTTCGGTTCGGTCGCCAAACTGGGGAAGGGCATCAAGGTTTTCGTCGGGCCGCGGCGCGATCCGTTCTACTTCGATCTCGCCCAGTTCTTCAAAATCATTCCCGATCGCAACTACATGAACCATCCGCACACTCCGCCGGCGACGGCGACGTCGTTCCGCTTTGCATCGAAAGATCAGGAGATCGTACTCAACGGCGTCGATTATGGAACGGCCGGCTCGAACGGCTGCGTCATCAAGAAGCCGCACGATCTTCTCGCGTCGTACGACGTCATCTCGATCGTGATCGAGATGCCCAAGAAGCTGCTCGCGCCGGCGAGCGGGTCGCCGGGACCGATCGCACTGTGGGCTACCACCGGCACGCCCGACGGTCAGCCGGAATAGGAGAACAGAGTAATGACATCACGATATATCGTCGGTCTCGTCGCGCTCGCACTCGCCGGCGCGGTCGCCGGGGGCTGCAGCTCGCGATCCGCGCAAGGATTTATTCCGGGCAGTTCGCAGGCTCCGGCGGGAGTAAGCGCGGGCAGCGCGGTTGCGTACAAGCAGATCGAACTGCTCTCCCGGCCGGCCGTCAAAGAGGCCTTCGAACTCTTCGAAGACCACAACAAGACGAACCGCTCCGAGCCGTACGCGGATCCCGTGCTGCACGGGCAGATCAAGTCGTTTGCGATGATGTTTCGCAGCAAGACCTGGTCGGAGACGCTCCAAGCGATCCTCTATCCCAACGTCATGAAGGCCGACCTCTCGCAGAACACCACGAAAGCCTCCTACCTCGGGTACGAGACGGGCGGCGCGACGGGGAGCAAGTTCGGCGGGCGCGGGCTCGACGACGACATCATCGACATCTCGCTCGGCGCGATCTTCGGAAACACCCTCTCGGCGCTCGGTCTCATCCCCGACGACCACAAAGAAGCGCCCTGCCTCACCACCGATAACGTCGCGTACGACAAGTCGAATACGAAGACGTTCCCGTACATCCAGTCGCCGCTCTAACGATGCGACGAACTGGAGCGATTGCCGCCTTTGCGGCGGCAATCGCTATCGGGGCGGCGTGGCCGTGGCTCGGCATGCATCGCGCGCAGGCCGGCGTCGCGGCGCCCGCGCCGATTCCCACCGACTACCGCCAGCGCAACGCGACCGTCGCGTTCTACGAAGCGCAAGCGCGGCTCGATCCCGACGACCAAATCACGCGCAGGATGCTCGGCGCCGAATACCTGCAGCGCTTCCGCGAGACGGGCGACCTCAACGACGTCACCCGCGCGCTCGCGGTCGCGCAACGGTCGCTCCTCTTGCAGCCGCAGGGCAACGTTGCCGCACTCGGCGTCGTCGCGTCGTCCGATCTCGCGCTCCACCGTTTCGACGCGGCGCTGCGTGCCGATCGCCAGGCCATCGAAGCCGCGCCGTTTGACGACGGCGCCCGCGCGCAGACGGCGTCGATACTCCTGGAGATCGGGCGTTACGACGAAGCGCGGCGGATTCTCGCGCATCCGTTGGAGGACGGCGCGAATCCAACCTGGCTGTCGATTCGCGCACGCTACGACGAGCTGACCGGAAATCTGACCGGCGCCCGCGTGCAGATGGCGCAAGCGACGGCGCTCGTCGATCGCATGATTAGCATCAACGCCTATGCGCGCTCGTGGTATCACCTGCGCGACGCGCAGCTCGCCTTCGAAGCCGGCGACGGTACTACGGCGGATCGTGAGTTTTCCGAAGCGTTGCACGTCTTCCCCGACAACGCGATGGCGCTGCTCTTTGCGGCGAAGTTTTATCGGGCACGGCACGATTGGCCGCAAGCGCTCGCGTCGGCGACGCGCAGCGCCGAGCTCTATCCGCTGCCCCAGGCGCTCGGCTACGAGGCCGACGCGCAGCGCGCCCTCGGCGACGAGCAGAGCGCGCGCACGACCGACGCGCTCATCCGCGCCGAGCAGAGGCTCTTCAACGCGCAAGGCGTCAACGATAGGCTGCTCGCGATCTACTATGCGGAGCATCGCGAGCACTTGGCCGACGCGCTGACTGCGGCCCGCGCCGATCTCGCCAAACGCGGCGACGAAATTTATGCCGACGATACCATGGCCTGGGTGCTCGCGGCGATGGGCCGCTGGCAGGAAGCGCGGCGATACGCCGAGCGTGCGACCCGTTACGGCACGCAGGATCCCGAGCTGCAATACCACGCCGGGGTCATCGCGTGGCATGCCGGCGATCGCGGCGAGGCGCTGCGGCGGCTGCGCGCGGCGCTGGCGGCCGATTCGGACTTTCATCCCTTCTACGCCGCGGATGCGCGGCGTTTGCTGGCAAGAATGGGCGGATGACGATGCGCACGCGCGTTTTCGGTCTCGTAACGGTCTTGGTCGCGATCAATATCGCAGCGTGGGCGCTCGCCTTCGCCGTTTTCCGGTCGCACCCGGTGCTGCTCGGCACCGCGCTGCTCGCCTTTACGTTCGGATTGCGCCACGCGGTCGATGCCGATCACATATGCGCGATCGACAACGTCACGCGCAAGCTCATGCAAGAAGGGCGTCGCCCCGTTGGCGTCGGCTTTTTCTTCTCGCTCGGCCACTCGACCGTCGTGGTCGCGCTCACGCTTGCGATCGCGGTCGCCGCAACGGTCGTGAAGGGCCATCTGCCGGCGCTGCAGCGTATCGGCGCGCTCGTCGGCACGTCGGTTTCGGCCGCATTTCTGCTGCTCGTCGCGGCGATCAACCTCGTCGTACTGCTCGAGATCTTTGCGACCTTCGCTCGCGCGCGCCGCGGCGAGCCGCTCGAAGACGCGCAGCTCGGCGCGATGCTCGACCGTCGCGGATTCCTCGGGCGATGCTTTCGTCCGCTCCTGCTGCTGGTCGACCGAAGCTGGAAGATGTATCCTGTTGGGCTACTCTTTGGGCTCGGATTCGACACCGCAACGGAGGTCGCGCTACTGGGAATCGCCGCCGTCGAAGCCGGTAAGGGCTTGCCGGTCTTTGCGATTCTGCTCTTCCCGTTGCTCTTCACGGCCGGAATGTCGCTGATCGACACGGCCGATGGCATCATGATGGTCGGCGCCTACGGCTGGGCCTTCATGAAGCCGATGCGCAAGCTGTACTATAACCTCGTAATCACGCTCGTCTCGGTCCTGGTCGCCGTCATCGTCGGCGCAATCGAGGCGACGAGCGTGATCGCCGATCAGCTCCGGCTCAACGGCGGAGCGTGGGATGCGATCCGAGCGGTGAACGAAAACTTCGGCACGCTCGGCTTCATCATCATCGGGCTCTTCTTGGCGAGCTGGCTCGTCTCGGTCGGCGTCTACAAACTGCTTCGCTACGACGAGCTAGGCGTAATGTGAGCCGGCGCTGACCTTGAAACGGTTGGCGGTGCAGATCTCGGCGATCTGCTCGTGGCTCAACCGGCGGAAGGTCCGATTGCCGTACTCGAACTGCTCGCCGGCGATGGTGGCGTCGTAGCGCGCCTGGGCGCCGGGGTTGAGCGGCGGGCGCCGCTGCAGAACGCAGGTCTTGAAGTTCACCCGGTAGACGAGGTCCTTGGCGAAGAGAAAGATCTCGCCGCGAGGGTTGGCGTATCCGCCGTAAACCGGTTCGGAGAGCTCGGAAGCGACTCTTCCGTTCGACTTGGTGATAGCAAGCGCAGCAACCGGCGAACACGTAGCATCCATAACCGAAGTATAACGCCCAAAGCCACCAAAACGTTGCACACGGGCTCGAACCGGCCTGAGACTTTCCTCGCAGTGGTATGATGGGGTGAGCTTACGAGGCACTTTTCAAGGAGTATTTGCCATAGCCCCTCGCAACAGACGCCGTAGAACCGGCCCCCGTCCCCCCAAAGCCGAAACGTCGCCCCAGAACGTCAAGGAACCCGCCCTCGAGGTCGCCGGGAGCATCAAGCAGGTCTTCCCCAGCGCGACCTTTTCGGTCGAGCTCGATAACGGACATATCGTCCTGGCGCACATCGCCGGTCGCTTGCGCCGGCATCGCATCCGAATTCTCCCGGGAGACCGGGTCGATCTCGAGATGTCGCCCTACGACCTGACCAAAGGACGAATCGTCTATCGCCACCGCTCCGGCAGCTAGCTAGCCGCCGGAAGTGTCCGGATTCCGCCGCCTCAAACGTCGAGGATGCATCAACACCGACTTATAGGAGGCACGACATGGCGGAATTTCTCTATCTCTACCGCGGCGGCACGCGCGGCGCGACGGCCGAAGAGTCCGAGCAGATCATGCAAAAGTGGATGACCTGGTTCAAAGAACTGACCGCGAGCGGGAACCTTAAGGACGGCGGCCAGCCCCTCGAAGCCGAGGGCAAAGTCGTTCGCGACAAGCGCGGCACCGTAACCGACGGCCCCTTCGCCGAGGCCAAAGATCTCGTCGGCGGCTACACGTTGATCGAAGCGGAGAACTTGGGACGCGCCGCCGAGCTCGCGCAGGGTTGCCCGATTCTCGAGCGTCAAGGTCTCGTCGAAGTTCGTCCGATCATGAAGATGGACATGTAGCGTGGAGCCGAGCGACCATCTCTTCCGGCACGAAGCCGGACGTATGGTCGCGGCGCTCACGCGCATCTTCGGACTACGGAATCTCGAGCTGGCAGAAGACGTCGTTCAAGACGCCTTCTGCCGCGCTATAGAAGTCTGGAAAGTTCGCGGGATTCCCGAGAACCCGTCGGCGTGGCTGATGACGGCCGCGCGAAACCGCGCGCTCGACGTTCTGCGACGCGAGCGCACCGCGCGCACCTTTGCGCCCGAGTACGGCCGTCTGCTTCAAACGGAATGGACGCTCGCCAATGCCGTGCACGAAGTCTTCGAATCGACGGAACTGCGCGACGATCAGTTGCGGATGATGTTCTCGTGCTGCCGCCGCGAGCTGCCGGAGGCGGCGCAAATCATGCTCGTCCTCGCGCTCGTCGGCGGTTTCGGCGTGCGCGAGATCGCCGCCGCATTCGTCAGCTCGCACGCCGCCGTTGAGAAACGTCTAACGCGAGCGAAGCGCACGCTCAAGGAATCGGGTGCGCTCTTCGACATCGCCGACGCCGCCGATTTTGCGAAACGGCTTCCAGCGGTGCAACGCGCGCTCTACCTGATCTTTAGCGAAGGGTATCACGGCGCCTCGGTGCGGACGGCCGTTCGCGCCGATCTCTGTCATGAAGCGATTCGGCTCACGCACCTGCTCGCGAAGCACCCGCTTGCCGCGTCGCCTTCGACGCTAGCGCTGCTCGCGCTCATGTATCTGGATGCGGCGCGGCTTCCGGCGCGTCTCGATCCCTCGGGCAATCTCACGCCGCTCTACGAACAGGATCGCTCGCGTTGGAACGGCACGATGATCGATGACGGCGTCGCGTGGCTCGAGCGTTCGGCGACGGGCTCGGAGATGAGCCGTTATCACATCGAGGCCGCGATGGCGGCGGTCCACGCGCGCGCGCCGTCAACCGAAGCGACCGACTGGGGCGCGATCGTCGCGCTCTACGATCGGCTGATGCGCCTCGCGCCCTCTCCCGTCGTCGCGCTCAACCGTGCGATCGCCGTCGGGCAACGCGACGGTCCCGAGCTGGGATTGCAGGCGATCGACGCGATCGACCGGCGCGACCGGCTCGGCGAGTATCCGTTCTACCACGCGGCGCGCGGCGAGCTGGAGCTGCGCCGCGGCGACGATGCCGCCGCGCGCGAGCACTTTGCGGCGGCGATCCAGGCTGCGCGAAATCCCGAAGAGCGGCGATTCTACGCGAGCCGGCACTCGGCGTGCGCCAAGGTCACGCTCGGCACTCGACACGCGCTGAAGTAGCGTACGACGTGGGCTTCTTCGAGCGACCCGATCCGCGGCTCGCGCAGAGCGCCGACCCGCTGCCGCTTCCAGCGGTCGCCGGCGCGCTGATACGTCATGCGATTGGATTGCTCGTCTGCCTCGTTGCGGTGGCGACCCTCTACACCGGCAACGTGGTGCTCGGGCTGCACGTCGCGGCGGCGACGCGCGGCAGCGTCGTGACGATGGGAGTGTACGCGCCGGTCACGATCGTACGCGATCGGCGCGACGTCCCGCACATCGCCGCGCGCAACGAGCACGACCTCTATTTTGGCGAAGGCTACGTGCAAGGCTCCGATCGTCTCTTCCAGCTCGACTTGAGCCGACGCTACGCCTACGGCAGGCTCGCCGAGATCCTCGGCGCCAAGGCGCTCCCCTACGACGAAATGCAGCGTGCAGCCGGCATCGACGCCATCGCACGGCGGCAGCTGCGCGCGCTTGCGCCGCGCGACCGCGCCGCGATCGTTGCGTTCAGCGACGGCGTGAATGCGGCAGCCGCAACGCAACCGCTGCCGGTCGAGTTTCGAATGCTGCTCTACCGGCCGGCGCCGTGGACGCCGCAAGATTCGCTCGCGGTCTCGGTCGTCGCCTCGCTCGAGCTTGCAGGCTCCTGGCACGACGTCTTCGCACGCGATGCCGTTTGGCGGCAGCACGGGCCGCGCTGCTTCGATGCGCTCGTGCCCTTATCCGACGCGCGCTACGACGTGACGGTCGATGGTGCGCGTGCGGCGCATCCAACGCCTTTGCGAACGGCCACGTGCGGCGAGTCGAGCCTCGCCGCACGTACGTCGCGCTTTGCGATCGGCAGCAATGCGTGGGCCGCGGGCGCCGCGCGCAGTGCCGGGGGCGCCGCTTTGCTCGCAAACGACCCGCATCTCGATCTAACGATTCCCGGAATTTGGTATCTCGTCGATCTGCAATCGCCCCAGCTCCACGCCGCCGGTGCGACGATCCCGGGCATCCCGGGCGTCGTGCTCGGTCACAACGAGCGGGTTGCATGGGCCTCGGCCAATGCGGCGGTGACGACGGCGAGTCTCTTTGCGGCCGGACGGCTCGACCGGGCGTCGTGGACGACGCAGCGGTTTGGCGTGCGCTTTTCGGGCGACGTAACGAAGGCATACTATCGGACGCAGCGCGAGTTCTCGATTCCCAACGAGAGCGATCCATCGTCGCTCGTCCTCGTGCGGTGGCCGGTCTACACGCAGAGTGAATCGACGATTGCGACCGCGCTGGCGCTCGATCGCGCGCGCGACGTTCGCGACGCATTGCGAGTTCTCGCGCGTTATCGCGGTTCGCCCCAGAGCTTCATCCTGGCCGGCCGCAACGGCGAGGTTGCGTACCACGTAGCGGGCCTCATCCCCGACGATCCCGCCTGGGGACGTTACGTGCACGCGGCGCGCGATCTGCGCAGGACGTACGCTCCGATTCCGTTCGATCGTCTTCCGCAGCGCGCCCCGTCGCGCGACGCGACGCTCCTCGCCGCGAACAACAAAACGTACGAATCCACCTATCCGTATCGCCTCTCGGCGCAGTTCGAGGCGCCCTATCGCGCCTATCGCATCGCGCAGCTCCTGGCACTACGGCGGCGTTACGACGAGGCGTACTTCGAGCGGATGCAGCTCGACACGCTCTCGCCGATCGATTTGGAGATCGCCCGAGACGTCGCCCGATTTGCGCAAGGTCGCGCCGTGCAGCCGGGGTGGTCGAACGCGGTAGCGCTCTTACGGCGCTGGGACGGCCGCTACCGGCCCGCGTCGCAAGGAGCCGTGCTCGAGCACGCGCTGCGCCTCGCTCTTTTCCAAGATGGAACGCCGCTCGGCACGCGGTTGAACGAGCTGCGAGACGAACGCGGTGCGCCGCGCGATCTCGAGGACGATATTGCCGCGGCGCTCGCGAGCGTTGAGGCCGGTGAAGCGGGCACGTGGCGCGACGCCGGCGCAATTCGCATCGAGCATCTGCTCGCACCAATGCACTTTGGATTTCTCGACGGGGCGTGGCTTCCGGGCGCGGGCGACGAGTATACGGTTCATCTGCAAGAACCGGGCATCGCGCAGGGTTTTCGCGCCGTTTGGGATGCCGGCGACTGGGATCGCGGCGGTATTGCAATTCCGAGCGGGGAATCCGGCGAACGCGGTTCGGGACACTATACTGACCTCTCGGGCGCATGGGTTGCCGGCACGCTCGAGCCGCTGCCGTTCAGCCGCGCGGCAATCCGCGCGAACGCGTCGAGCGTTCTCGAACTTCTGCCCGCGCCCCAGCGCGCTACTGCGGAGACGGCGAGGCGACTTCCGAAGGCAAAACGTTCGCGTTAGGCCGGTAGTTGGAAAACGTCAGCGTGCCGTCGACGCTGTAGCCTGGGAATCGCGCCGAGATCGTCGCTTTCGAGGGCAGCCGATAGCTGCCGACGGTCGAGTTGGTTTGGGCGAACGTCAGCGATCCGCCGTTGGTGTAGCTCCACTGCGCCTTGCTCAGCAGCGCCGACCGATCGTCGATCGTCACGATCACGCTTTTGACGCGGCTCCCGCTCTTCTTCGGGACGAGCGAGTAGGTCGATACCGTCGCGTTGTCGGTCAGCGGCGTGATGCTGTATTGCTGCGTCGCCTGCTCGTAGCTCGGCGTCGTCGAGGCGAGGTCTCTGAAACGGCTCAACTCGCCCGGCACGCCCTGGAACTCGATCTTGCGCGTTGGTCGTAAGTAGTAGACGTTTCCGTTAAACGTTTTGTGAATCGGGATGACGGCGTGGAGCAGTGCCGAGAGCTGCGCCGTCGCCGTGTACGAGTTGAGCGTCGGGTTTGGATTCGTCGCGCGTGCCAGCAGCGCCAGCGATGGCGTCTGCGACGGCGCAGGCGAGGCTGCGACCGAGCTCAGGCCGAGCATGACCGCGATCGTCCAAACGCTTGCCGCGGGCGGGTTTGCCGAATCGTTCATAGACGATCGCTATTCTGCAACCCTTGCCGGCGCTCCGGCCTTTCTGCAGGAATGCAGACTACGCAAGAACTCGATCGCCGCCCGTCGCCGGCGGCACAGCCTCACCCGCTCACCTATCGCGACGGGTTTCTCTGGATGGGCTCCCGGGTAACGGACCGCATTTATGCGATCGACCCCCAAACGTGGAGCGTGCGTAAGGAATTC
Organism: Candidatus Cybelea sp.; assembly: GCA_036732685.1. Classification (GTDB taxonomy): domain Bacteria; phylum Vulcanimicrobiota; class Vulcanimicrobiia; order Vulcanimicrobiales; family Vulcanimicrobiaceae; genus Cybelea. The sequence continues at coordinate 43,542 of DAINBY010000011.1, forward strand.
GAAACGCCTGGAAAGCCGTATGGCATCACGGCGTTCGGCGACGAGCTGCGCGTCGTGATCGCGCACGGCGAAGAGGAGGACCGCTATCTCTATCGCCTGCTCCCCGATCGTGGATTCGATCTCGAAAGCAAAACGGCGTGTCCCGACTTCACGGGTTCCTATATCGCCGCGCAAGGCTCGACGATCTATCTGGGTCAGCTCGGCCTTCACCGGATTCTTCTCTTGAATTCCGATGCAACGGTCCAGCGCGAGATACCAATGGAAACGCGCTTCGCAGGCCTCGCGTTCGGTCCGGGCGGAGACTTGTACATCATCAGCGCCGATGAAGAGTTTGAAAACTTAAAATTCGGAACGCTCGATGTCGCGCAGAGCCCGCCGCGCTTCGAGAGTATCCGTCCGTTACCCGACGCGGCCCGCTCGATCGCCTACGACGGTACGCGCTGGTGGACGTGCCTGCGCGATGAGGATGAGATCGCGTCGTTTTCGGCCTAGGCCTACGGCCCCGGCTTCTGTCCCGGGGAGAGCGCCACGCCTTCCAGCTCGTCCGCCGAGCCGAAGGTAAAGGTGCTCTCCTGATTTCCCCCGGCGTAGTTGTAAAGGTCGATCGAGAAGTTTGCGGGATCGGCCATGTAGAGCGTCGTGTCGGTTTTATCGAGCGCGAGCTTCGCCGGCTCTTCTAACGTCGTCGTGATCGTACGGAACGGCGTCGTCGCCCCGCGTTTATAGATGTCGATAGCCTGCCCGTAGTAGTCGCCCACGGCCAGGTTCCCCTTCAGATCGATAGCGATGCCCTGCGCGAGTCCGACCGAGATTCCGAGATCCTTGCAGGTCGTCGCGAGCGGTTTGCAGCGTGCCACGTGTCCGCCCGACATGTTGTACGTAACGTAGAGATCGTCGTTCTTTGCGTTGACGCCGCCCGACGGATGGGTAAGCGTGACGGTCGCATCGGGCGACGTACTGCCCGGCTTGAACTCAACGATCTGACTCGCCGAGCCATCGATGACGTAGACGATCCCGGTGGAGTCGACGGAAACGTCGAGCGGCTTCGAGATCCCGCTCGACAGCGTCACGCTCGGAATAGTCGCCCCATTCGGGTACTCCGTTATGGTGTTGTTGCCTTGATTGGCGACGTAAAGCGTTCCCGACGCGTCAACGGCGTCGCCTTGCGGATTGGAAATGCCGGTAGCGATCTCGCCGACTGGCCCCGAACTGGTATGACCCTGCTTGTAAATCAAGACGACGCTCGAGTTATAATCGGTGACGTAGACCAGTTTCAAGTGATGCGCCGCTGGAGAGATCCAGCCGCGGTGCATTGCGTTCGAGGCGGCGCCCGCCGGCGGTACGGCCGTTGCGCCGCCCGAACAGCCGGCGAGGATGATTGCAACGCATGCGCCCGCGTACAGAGATTTCGACTTAGCAACGATCATCTCGGTCATCTCCCCGTGGTTTAGTAAGCGCCGATGCCGTTGGGCGTCCCCCAACCGGTCGGAGCGTCGTAGCCGATTTCACCCGTGCAGAGATATGCGGGCGAACACGAACCGTTCGAACCGCTCGTCACGTCGTACAAGTACCGCTGGTTCTGCTTTTGGTAGAAAGATTTTGCGGCGTCGAGCTGCGTAGCGTTCCCTGCGAGTGCAAAGACCGCTGCGTTGAGCGGCGTGCTGACACTGGTGCCGCCGATCTGCATCCATCCCGACTCCTGATAGCTGTCGTAGACTGCGACACCCGTATTGGGATCACCGACGGCAGCGATGTCGTTGGCGGTGCGATATTTGCATCCAGAATCCGTCTGCCACGAAGGCTTGGAGAACTTCGAGCATCCGCTGCCCGAACCGCTCCAGACGCTCTCGGTCCATCCGCGTCCGGTTCCGCCCCGCACGAGATGCGTTCCGCCGACTGCCACGACGGTTGGATAACCGGCCGGCTGTTGATCGTGGTGTCCGTAGTAGCCGCTGTCGCCACCGCCGGCCAAGATCATGACGCCCGGGTGATTGTAGTCGTGCGGATTGGCGCCGTGACCCATCCCGCCGTAACTATTGCTGACGATCGGCGCGCCGAGCTTCACCGCTTCGTTGACCGATTCGCCGACGTCCCGCCAGGAGTTTTTGTCGGCCTCGATCAGCAGAATGTTGCAGTTCGGGCAGGCCGCCGAGACCATATCGAGATCGAGCGAGATCTCGATCGACCAATCCGAATTCGGCGGCGGTAGCGGATGCTTCTTACCCTTCTGGTTGAGTTTTTTAAAACAGCCGTTGAGCTCCGAGCAGACCGGCAACCCGAATTCGTTTCTGTAGATGAAGAGATCCGACTCCGCATTGGGATCGTCGAACGCATCGACGATCGCAACGGTCTGCCCCGAGCCGTTCGTCGTCGAGGGAAGATTGTATGCGGACTGCAGATCGCTCGGGGCGTATCCCGAGGGCGACTGCGATGGAAGACCGGTGCGAAGGAGCGACAAGCAATAGACCGCGGACGGATCGCCCTTATCGGGACAGACCGCGCGTGCATTGCCATGCGGCGCGAGCGGTGACGACGGCACGCCCGGGTGCGACGCTGGGACGCCGCCTCCGGCTGCGCAAGCCGACAGCAACATGGTCCCGAGCAGGGCGGCGAGTATCCGCGCGTCGGTGAGCACGACGCTATCGTACCACGCATCGGTGAAGTCGAGGAGAAGCAAGGCAGCCTATTGCGCCGCGTCGCGGCAGGAAACCACGGGAAGGCCTTCGCTGCGCCGTGGATTTGCGGCGAGCTCCAGCTCGCGCTCGACGGCGCTCGCGAGCTCGCGGCGGGCCGGCTCGTGTAGGGCGAAGTAGAGCGTCGGTTCGATGAGCTCGAGTTCGCTGACGCGGACGCCGCCATCGTCGTCTTTGAGAAGGTCGACGCGCGCGTAGAGTGGCGTGCCCCCAACGGCTGCGACGGCCCGTGCCGCGATCTCGATTTCGTCGGACGTTGCGCGAGCGTACGACGACGGTCCGCTGCTGACCGCGAGAATTCGATCGAACGGTTTTTTCACGGCGGCGTGCGAGTAGCGCCCATGCAGGAAGATCAGAGCTCGTTCGCCGTACGTCACGACCGCTTCGAGATAGGGCTGAACGAGCACGTCGTCTCGCGCGAGCAGCTCCTCCAGGCAGGCCTCTCCGTTTGCAAGCGACGCAGCATCTTCGCGAACGAGCGTGACGCCGTGCGACGCGGCGCCGCGGGCCGGCTTGAGAACGAGGCTGCGCCAGCCATGCGCTTGCGCGATCTCGCGGAGCGAGGCGCGCGCTCCGCGCTCCAACCAGAGCGTCGGCACGACCGGCACGCCCCTGCGTTCGAGATCGCGCAGGTAGGACTTGTGCGCGTTCCAGCGCAGCAGTTGCGGATCGTTCTTCACGACGGTGAGCGACGCGATGCGTTCGATCCACGTGAGGAACTCGTCGTAACGGCGATGATAATCCCACGTCGAGCGCACCAGGCAGAGCGCCGCCGCGCCCCAATCGACGCGCGGGTCGTTCCACACCGCGATCGAGACGCTCACGCCACGCTTGCGAAGCTCCGTCACGAGCATCCGGTCGTCGGGATCGAGCCGCGGAACCAACTCGCACGTCGCAACGATGCAATCCACCGGCATACCGGTATCGTATCGCGGACGGCAGACGGAAAACAGCGAGATTCCACCGAAAAAGCTGGCCGCTGCCTCGAAGGAGGAGGGATTCGTTGGCAAAGAGCCCGCGTTTTCACGCTCTCGATCGCGTCGATTGTTCGATCGTCCGCGCGCTTCAGCGCAACGGACGCGATTCGTTCGCGGAGATCGGCAAGGCAATCGGCCTCTCCGCAACGAGCGTCGCGGAGCGGATCCGGCGCCTTGAAGAGGCGGGTATCGTCGAAGGGTACGGGGTTCGGTTATCGGCCGCGAAGCTCGGCTATCCCGTTACCGCTTTCATTCTCGCGCGGCCCAGCGGGCCCGACGCGCGCTTTGTGAAAGTCGCACGCGAACGCAAAGAAATCCTCGACTGCCATCGCGTTACCGGCGAATTCTCGTTCATCGCTCGGGCGGTCGTGCGCGACGTCACCCATCTCGAAGAGCTGCTCAACCATCTCGAACCCGCGTCGGTGCACATCGTCACGCTGGTCGTGCTCTCGACGTCGTTCGAGGATGCGCCGATTAGCGTCGGCGAGTGATCGACGCCGGCAGCGGCCGGTCGGGGCGGCTAAGGTCCCACTCTATGCCGACCGTTGTGGCCGACGCAACCTTTGCATTGCGCGTCGTGGTGTCGATTTTCGGCGCGGTGGCGTCGAACGGTTCGAGCTTCGGCGACGAATCGAAGGCGGCGTAGAGCGGCGCCGCCGTTGCGTCGTAGGTCGAGAGCGGCTTCATGCCGAGCAGAAGCTCGATCGTGCGCAGGACGCTCACGGTCGAGAAGTGATCGTGAATCGCGCCGCCGGTTGCATACGGAGATGCAATATAGAGCGTCGATCGCTGATCGCTGACGTGATCGGCGCCGTCTTGCGCGTCGTCCTCGGTGATGAAGATCGCCGAGGATGGCCAAATCTTTGAGTGCGAGATCGCTTCGACGATCAGTCCGACCGCGTAATCGTTCGTCGCGATGTAGGCCGCCGGGGAGAGCTGCCCAGGCCGCGTTCCGGCCGTATGATCGTTCGGCAGCCACATGTATTCGAGATGCGGCACCGTGCCGTTGGAGACAAAGCCGTCGAACTCGCGCTTCCACTCTTTGACGCGGTCGAGATCGCTGTAATCGAGGTCCCAACCGACGTAATGCGGATCGAAGCGATCCCCCAAACTCGGCGCCGTCGCCGCGACGTGCCCTTCGATCGCCGGCATCAGCGCCATCTCGCCGTAGTCGCGGAACGAAACGTTCGCGCGGCGCGCCGCATCCCAGATATAGCCGCCGGAGGCTACGCCGGCACCCGTGCCGCTGAGAACCTCGTCGTTGTCATTGCGCCCGCCGTATGCCGGCGGCCACCAGCGCTCGACGTAATCGTTCGCGAACGCTCCGTCCGCCCAGTTGTGTCCGGAGTCGCTCACCTCGCCGCTCGTGTAGAAGGCGTCGAAGAGTCCGAAGCGTTGCGCGAGCGCGTGTTGGTTCGGCGTCACTTGCGCGCCGAAGTATACGAGTTTCGGGTCGCCGTTGCCCTGCGGCATGTCGCCCAGGATCTGGTCGTACGTCCGGTTCTCCTTTAGGATGAAGAAGACGTGCTCGATCGGACCGCCGGCGTGCAGAATCGTCTGCGCGGGCGGCATGCGAGCGCCTTGCGCGCCCTGCGGATTCGGCAACGGCAACGCGCCGTCGAGCGCGATCTCGCGAATCGATCCGTACTCGATTGACGCGATGTAATCGTGATAGCCGCGGCTCATCACGTTGAAACCGAGATTCGGTTTCGTTCCATCGCCTTTGCCGTCGACGATGAAGAGCCGGTCGCCACGCCCGACCGCATCGGTGGGATACCATCCTGCCGGCAATCGCGCCGCGACCCGCCCGTCGCGTAGCACCGCGACCTCGTTCGCAGCGCCGAGGCTGACGTAAACCGCGTCGCCGGCTCCGGAGAGCGCGTTCGGCGAGGAGCCTATGTGATGTGCGACCGTGCCGACGAAGACGTCGCCGATCCGGTTGAGGGTCCCGGCGTCGTAGATGCCGACGGTATCGGCGTCGGCCTGCGCGACGTAGAGCTTTCCTCGCACCACCAGCACGTCGCTGGGATGGAGATCGGTCGCTATCCGCCGCACCGCGCCGGTGCGTGTATCGACGCTCGCGACGTAGCTTGCGGAGCGCACCGTCACGATGAGCCGCGAACCGTCCGGCGAGAAGACGAGAGGACCGAGCTGGTGTCCGATTCGGATCGCGCGCGCGTTGCGAAGTCCATCGAGTCTGCCGATGCGAACGCTGTCGTCGCCGTTCGTCGCGACCGCGACGAGATTGATGTGTGCGGCGACCGCAACGGGATATGAGTTGCGCTGCAGTGCGATCTTACTGACGTGGCCGCTCGCCGGGTCGATCGCGAAAAGGGCGTCGGCGTTGGCGCCGGCCACCAGAATGCCGCGACCGGTCCAAACCGGCCGCCCGAAGGCACCCGTTAACGTGACGCGCCGGATCGTTTGCAAGTTCCGCGTGGAGTAGAGCGCGAGCGCGGGCGGATTGAAGCCCGACTCCACGACTGCGAGCGTGGAACCGTCGGGAGAGAGCGCGGCGCCCTGCGGCATCGTGCCGGTGCGGAGGCTCGGACCCATCGGACCGCGCACGATCCACGCATTCGGCAGAACGCTGAACGCGGTGCTGGCCGCGATCGCCCCGGCGCACGCCAAAATCAAGGCAACGAGCGTCACGGATTTCATGGTTGTTACCGTACGAGAGCGCCGTGCCGCGTCCTTCGGCGGTGACGGCATGGAATTTACACTTCCTTCATGAATGCAAGTCAAACTTTTCTCAAAATGAAGAATGCCGTTGCACCGTGGGTCTGTTTCATTTCGCTCGTCGTTGCCGGCGGTTGCAGCGCCACGGAGAATACGTTGCGCTCGTTACCGGCCGGCGCACAGCGCGCGACGGCGGTGCGCGGCACCGGCGGGTCGCTCGGCCCGGTGCTCTCCACCTCGGACGGCGGCCAGATTTTCGGGTTCGACGTCGATCAGAATGGAAAGGACGGCGTGCTCGCCTCGGCGAGCTACACCAAGATTTCGGTCCAGACGTTCAACACCCTCACCGGCAAGATCACCAAAACGCTCGGCATTAAGACCGGGCGGCCGGTTCAGAAGGGTGACGACTACGTCGCCGATGGCATCTTTGCCGGCGACGTCGGATTGATCGACTTTCAAAAGGCCGGGAAGCCCGGCGTAAGTCCGGCTCACGACATCTACCACGTGATGAACCCGGTCGGGGGTAAGAAGTTCACCGGACCCTGGTCGCCGACCATCAAGCTTTTCAACATCCTGCAGAACGCCGTGAATCAGAGCACCACGACGAGCGTCGTCTACGGGTACGAACGCGTGGGATCGGACGCGCCGAAACTCGTTGTCTCCGACGTTGCGAAGAACAGCGTTAGCACCGTCGTCGCTCTCGATCCCGGCAAGTTCTCGCTCGCCGACGCCCCCCAGCTCGCGCAAGACACCGTGAAGAACCTCGCGGTGATCGCGACGTCGCCGAGCGCCGGCGGAGCGGGTGGTCCGCCGCCGGTGATCGCGACCGTCGATCTGAGCTCCGGCAAGACCGTAGAGTTCAACGGCGTTAACTGTCCGGGTTCGGTCGGATGCGGCTATGCCAACGGCATCGCCTACGATTCACAGAGCGGCATCGCGTGTACGACGACCGAGCTCGACGGCGGAATCGAGTTCTACAACGTCGCGCAGCAGACCGGGTTCCACGAGTTGCTTCCCAACGGGGGCGGTCAATTTTATGCCGGCGCCTACGTTGCGAGCGACCCGGTTCACCATTTTTTTCTGATCGCGCAGCCGTTCTCGAGCACGTCGCAATCCGGCAGCAGCGTGCAAGTCTATGCCGAGGATGGAACGCTCGTCGAGTCGATCAACGGCTTCAACTTCACCGATGCCGGCGACCTCGCTATTCCGGTGAAGATCGCCATCAATCCGAACCGGCGCATCGGCTGGGTGAACGGACCGAAGGTCAGTCAGCTTCAGGAGTTTTCCTACTGAAGCGGGGCGAACCGCTAACGCATGCTGATTGCCGAGAAGCTCGACGAGGAGCGGCTGGTCGCGATGAACCGGCGCGAGCTCCTCGCGCTCTACGCATCGAGCCCGGCCGGGCCTATACCTAACGGCGCGGCGCGCGGCGTCGCGCTCATTTCGGCCGGAGCACCGCTGAGCCGTCTCTTCGCGCAGTGGACCAATCTTGTCGGATGGCAGGGCAAGACGTTCGATGCCGCGCGTGGCCGCCTCGTCAATCGCATTACGCCGCTTCACATCGATGCAATCGCGGCCGACGTCTACGCCGGGCCGAGTCTGCTCGACGGTAAGCCCTGCATCGTGCTCGACTACTCGAAGACGTCGACGATCGCGCGGTTCGTCCGCGACGAAATTCGCAACGTCGCTCCAGGCCTCTATCTCGGGTTCGCCTACGTGGGGGCGACGCGCACCATCGGATTTACTCTCGCCTTCGGCGCGTGACGCGCCGCACGCATGCGCTGCCCTGGATCGCGCTCGTCGCGGTCTATTTTTTGTGGGGCTCGACCTATCTCGGCATACGCGTCGCGGTCGCGACGATTCCACCCTTTTTGATGACGGGGTGCCGCTACGCGCTCGCGGGCGTGCTGCTCTTTGCGATGCAATGGTTCTTTGCCAATAAGAAGCCCGCGTTGCCGAATCGCGCGCAACTGCTCCGCATCGCCGTGATCGGGATCCTGCTCCTCGCCGTCGGCAACGGTTTGCTCTGCCTGGCCGAGACGCGCGTCGAATCGGGTACGGCGGCGCTCCTAATCGCGAGCTCGCCGATCTTTATGGTCCTCCTCGATGCGATCTGGGCGCGTAAGACTCCCTCCGCACTCGCCGTTGCCGGCATCGTCTTGGGGAGCATCGGCATCGCCTTTTTAGTTGGAAAGAGTTCGCTTCACGCCGATCTGCTGATGGCAGCGTTGATCCTCTTTTCGTCGTTTGCGTGGTCTGTCGGCTCGGTCTACGCGCGCGATACACCGCACCATGCGTTGACGGCGCCGCTCGAGATGACGATCGGCGGCGCCGTTTCGATTCTTGCCGGATTGGCCCTTGGCGAAACCTCGAGACTGCACCTCGGCGCGATTACGCAAGAATCGCTCTGGGGAATGCTGTGGCTCGTCTTCGGCGGCGCCATTGTCGGCTATAGCGCCTTTGCCTACACCGTGCGAAGGCTACCGACGACGACGGTCGCGACGTACGGCTACGTCAACCCCGTCGTCGCCGTGATTCTGGGGGCGGTAGTGCTCGGCGAGCCAGTGACGTGGCGGATCGTGGCAGGCGGTGCGGCGGTCGTCGTCTCGGTCGCGCTGATTCTTCTCGGCAGCCGGCGGACCGCAACCGCAATCGACGCGCCGGCGTCTTGAAACACCTATGAAGCAACGCAAACTCGGAACGCAGGGTCTGACGGTCTCGGAGCTGGGCCTCGGTTGCATGGGCATGTCGATGGCGTACGGCACCGCCGACGAATCCGAGGCGATCGCGACGATCCATCGCGCGCTCGATCTGGGGATCAACTTTCTCGACACCGCCGAGGTCTACGGCCCGCACACCAACGAGCGGCTCGTCGGCCGGGCATTGCGCGGCCGACGCGACGGGGTCGTCGTGGCAACGAAGTTCGGTTTCCGAATCGGCGATGCCGCGCGTGGCGTCAACGGAAGCCCCGAGAACGCGAAGCGCGTCGCGGACGAATCGCTGGCGCGCTTGGGCATCGACCGCATCGATCTCTATTACTTGCACCGGCGCGATCCATCGGTGCCGATCGAAGAGACGGTCGGCGCGATGAAGGAGCTCGTCGACGACGGGAAGGTGCGCTACCTCGGGCTATCCGAGGTTAATGCGGAGACGCTGCGCCGCGCCAACGCCGTTCATCCGATCAGCGCGCTGCAGAGCGAGTACTCGCTCTGGGAACGTCGCGTCGAGGAGAGTGTGTTGCCGGCCGTGCGAGAACTTGGCATCGGCTTCGTGCCGTATAGCCCGCTCGGACGCGGCTTCCTCACCGGCACGCTCAAAGTTCATACGCTCGAGGAGAACGATTTTCGCCGGACCCATCCACGCTTCTCCGCCGATAACGCGCGCTCGAACGAGCGCATCGTCGAAGTCGTGCGCGCGGTCGCGCACGAGTGCGGCACGACACCCGCGCAGGTTGCGCTGGCGTGGGTGATTTCACGCGGCGACGACGTCGTTCCGATTCCCGGAACCAAGCGCGTGCGGTACCTCGAGGAGAACGTTCGCGCGCTCGACCTGCAGCTCACCGCCGAGCAGGTCGCGCGGCTCGAAGGCCTGGCGGCGATGACGGCCGGAGAGCGATACACACCCGAGATGATGAAGCTCGTCGAGCAGTAGCGCTACGGCGTGGCGAGCCCGTTCGTGCGACACGCTTCCCCCGTGCAAGGTCCGCAAGGCCTTGCATGGGACGGTGCGACGATGTGGTTGACGAGCGCGGCGAATGGCCGCTTGTATGCGATTGATCCGCAGACGTGGAGCATCCAACGCGAGTTCGTTCCGCCGTCTGAGTCATTGGGCATCACCTATACCGGTTCGGATTTTCGGCTGATCCTGGCGCCGGCGATCGACGAACCGGATCTGGAGCGCGATCACCGTTACGTCTATTCATTTTCGCCTGACGCGGGGTTTGCGGAGTGTTTCGTATGTCCGCATAACTCCGGATCATTTCTAGCCTATGCAAACGGAACGTTGTATCTTTCGCAAGCCTGGGATAAGAAACTCATCGAACTCGACGAACGCGGTGCCGCGGTGCGTGAAGTGCACTTGGAGCGCCGCCCGGTTGGTATGACAATCGTCGACGGTGCGTTTTACCTCGTGACCGTTGACGAAGAGTGGGACGACGGGCGCTTCGATCGTCTTGGCGTCGACGATGATGCATCATCGATCCAAGCGCTTCGCTCGCTTTCGTTCAAACCGCGCAGCGTTGCGTTCGACGGCGAGCAGTTCTGGACAGCCGATCGCAACAACCACGCGATCGTGTCGTTTACCTTGGACCGACTAAGACGAACTACCTAGGGTTCGGAGACCCCGTGTCGGGTGGCTTCAATCAACTCGAGACGAAGATGGCCCTTGCCGATGCGGACAACCGGCTCAACATGGGAAGCGTTCGCTCAAACAAATGAAGGCCGTCCTGAGTCAGAATTTCCAGTCACCGATGGGCGCCGCGTTTACGCCGTCAGACAAATAGCCGCAACGATTTGGGTTGGTTTCGCGGCTCCCGATCGAAGAGCTGCAGCTCACCGCCGAGCAGGTCGCGCGGCTCGAAGGCCTGGCTGCAATGACGGCCGGAGAGCGGTACACACCCGAGATGATTGAAGCTCGTCGAGTAGCAGCTTCAGCAGCGGTTCTTCATGCCGAACGACAACTCGCCGAAGTCGAAGTTTGACCCGCCTTCGATATTCTCGAAAATGCCCTGACCGATGTGGCCGCGGTTGGCGGGAGCGGTGAACATCAAGGCGCCGTTCTGACCATAGAGTGGTTCCGAGATCGTCGCCATGAGGATGCCGTTGAGAACCAGGAATGAGCCGTAAGGATATTTGAAACCGCCATAGACGAGTGATGCCGCGCCGCCGGTTGGGGTGCCATTGAGCGTCAGGCAGCCCGTGCCGTTGCTGCGTTGCGAGCCCGTCACGGTCACCGGCCAGGCCCCGTTGTAACTTCGCGCCATGGCGGGACCGGCGCAGAGAACCATTGCCATGGCGGCCACGGCAACAATTATAAAGCGTTGCGTAAGGTGCATAGTGGGTCTCCTTGTTCGGACAGCGACAATGCTCGGAGCGTAAGCCAAGCTGATAAAAAAAGTCTGAATCACGGCGCCCCGGCGCGAACACGGCCTGCGGCGGCGCAATCGGCGAGACTGCCGCCGAAGATCGCCGCGAGACCACAGCTCGAGGCGAACATCCGCCGGTTGTCGTGCGGCACGCCGCGGACGAAGGCGTAATCCTGATTCGTACCATTCGGGTGGCGGCCGGCGATGTAGGCGATATAGTACTTCGCTCGTGCGAAGCGATAGGATCCCTGCGCTTCGCCCCCGCAGCTCTGGTCGAGATCGTCTTCCTTTGGGTTCGTGTCGGCAGTGCCCATTAAGTAGGTGACGTGCCGCTCGACGTAGCGCGCTTCGAGCTCCGTCGAAGTGCCTGTCACGTAGCGCGGTGCGCCCGCAAGTCCGTAACGCCAGCGATCGAAATCGGGACATTTGGTCTGTGGGACCGGACGCCAGTCGTTAAAGTAAAAGTACGACGACGGATTCGCGACGATCAGATGCACGGGGATGCGCGCGCCCGGATCGAGCTGCGGTGCCTTGCCGACGACGGCGTAGCGCTGCACGATCTGTCCGCCCGCCGAATGGCCGGCGACGACGATCTCGCGCAGCTTTGGAAATCGCCGCTCGTCGGAGAGGCGCGCGATCATCGCATCGAAGACGTCGTAGGTGCTGATCTTTGCGGGAGCGATCGCGTCGGAGCCGCCCGGCCAGAGTCCGCTCCAGTAGAGCGTTTTTGGCGAAACGTTCTGATTCGCGAGCTCGCTTCGCTCGACGAACTGCGGCGCGATGACGAGCGTCTCGTCAAGCCGGTGCGCGTCGTTCGCCGCGATGACGCCGGTATCGTAATAGTAGTCCGCATCGCGCAACACCCCGTGCACCACGATAAGCGCTCGCGTTACGCCGGCGTCCCCGTCGAGCGACGAGGTAGCGAAGTAGCGCGCGTAACCGCTCCCGCGCGGCGTTTGTACGAGAAACTCGCGATCGGCGAGCCGCCCGGCGTTGTCGGGCTGAGGCGTCGTCGTCACCGGAACGGGGACCGTTCCCAGCAGCAGCGTAGCGGCGAGAAGCGAGACGAGGGGCTTCGATTCCATTTGGCCCGCTTCGGCTAGCGCTTTCGTCCCTCCGGCCTGCGCAGCGTGCCACCCTGGTGGCACAACCGGGCGTGAGAATCGCTTCGATGGAAACTCTTCTTGAACGTCCGGAACTCTATCTCGCGGCACCTGCCCCCGACGCCGGCGCGGAGCACCTCTGGCATGGCTACCCGGACGAGTGCTATTCGTTTACGAGCTTCGCCGACTCGCTCGTCGCGCTCGCGTGGGGTTACGGTTGGTATCCGCAGCCGCCGTACGTGCGGCTACGCAACGCGATGATCGTCGACTTCGCGTCTCAGAGCGAAGCTGAGGCGGAAGCATCGATCGCCACCGGATGGAACGGCGCGTGGGAGTTTCCAATGGGCACGGTCGCGACGGTTCGCGAGCGCATCGAAGTCAACGCCCAAAACGCTCGGCTCACGCGCCACCTCACACTCATCGCGACCGGCATGCCGATCGACGAGTTTCATCACGACGTCATCGAGCCGCTCCTCGACCCGCACACCTGTCCTCACCCGAGCTGTGGCACGTGTAAGCGGCGCGGCGCGCGCCGGCTCGAAGACGTCTTCGTCACACTCGGTGACGGAACCGGACAACGAGCCGTGCAGCTCTTCTCGGCATGGCGTCCGAGCGCGAAGCTCTTGGCTCGAGCCGACGCGGCCGGCATCGAGATCCGGCAACATCCGCTCGACGAGATTCCCGGGGAAGACCTCGAGGCAAACCGCCACTATCATCTTTGGGACGGCACCCCGCTCCAAGCGCAGCAGTTCCGAAAAACGGTTTGGGCGCCCGCCTGGCGCCGCCGCGGCTAGTGGCTAGGCGCGTTCGATCCTTCCCGCGTAGCATCCGCGTTTCGCGTTGTGTGCGTGGATGTATGCCACTCGAGGGTCGGCCAACAACCGCCTAATGAGCGCGTCGATGCCATCGCCTTCGGCGAGATCGGCGTCGATCATCATAGCGTCGCCGTCGAAAGCCCGCAGGCTCATCGGTCGAATCCGCATGACCTCGGGTATCTCGTTAATGCGTTGGTAACGCTGCGTCGCGCCTTCGCGTACGAAAATTGCGTGACCGGAGCGATACGGGGAGTCGCCGGGCTGATGAACGTAGTTGAGCAGGAGCGCGCGTTCGCCGGGTTCGAGGTCGCGCATCTCGATGCGATCGGGAAAGCCGGGCGTGGCGTCGACGACGTAGCGCCGTACGCCAAGCGCAGCCAACTCGGCATCGCCGAGCCCGAACAGGTGCGAGAACAAATCCGGCTCTAGCCCGGTAATGCGAAAGTCAGTCATACCGCAATCCTAGACGGCACGGCCTGCGGAAACCATCGGTTTCTTGCGCACTTGGCGGCGGCGCTAAAGGTGCGCTCAGCTAAAGCTGGTATCGTTGGCGCATGCCAAATCCAGTCGTTCACTTTGAGATCCTCGGCAAGAATCCAAAAGCCCTAACCGCGTTCTATCGCGATGCGTTCGGTTGGGAGATTCCCGAGCAGCCGGTTGCCGGCGGCGCCGGCGTTGAAGACTACTACATGGTCATGCCGGACGGCGAAATGCCGCCGAAGTCCGGCATCAACGGTGGCTTCGGTGGCCTGCCCGAAGGCTACGATGGACACGTTACGTTCTACGTCGCGGTCGACGACGTCGGCGCCGGGCTCGATCAGATCGAAAGGCTCGGCGGGAAACGGATGAAGGGTCCCGATCAGGTGCCGAACGGCCCGGTAATCGGGATCTTCGCCGATCCGCAAGGCCACGTGATCGGCCTGGTGCAGATGTAGCGAACCCGCTACGGAGCGTCGCCCTCCTTGAGCGCGGCCTGCAGCGCGCTCACGGGATGCCCTGGGATCGTGCCGTCGATTTTCTGTGCTGCGGCGTCCATCGCCGCTCTCGACGTGTCGGATAGAACCCAGCCTAGCGCGGGTTTGACGTAGTCGGTCCCGATCAGCGCTGCGGTGCTCGCATTCGGAGTCGCGGTCGGACTCGGCGACGCATTCGGGTTCGCGGAGGCATTCGGGTTCGCCGATGGGCTCGGGGACGCAATCCGAGCGTAAGAGATCTCCCAATATCCCGTGCACTCCGGTGGAACGCTAACGACGCGCGATGGAGTCGACGCATATGCTTGCAGCGCTTGAGGCCCATTCACGTCGAGGTTGGCCGCCTCGGTGCCTCCACACGGCGATACATGACGTACCGCGGCCTGCAAGAGCCGATAGCGATCGCTAAAGCTACGCGCTCCCTGCGTCGCGAAGAGCCCTTCGATCGGGGCGGTGTAGTCGCTCCACGGCGTCGTGCTTTGATCGGCTGCCCCGCCTGCGGCATATGGTGCGTCGCGCGGTCGCTCCGGCAGACTTGAGATATTCGCGCCTTCCTTGTACGCCTCCGCAGGCTGCGGATTGTTCAGGATCAGGACGACGTAAATGCGCACGTCGTTGCGCCGATTCGATTTCCGCAGCGCGTACTTCACCGAACCGACGACGTCCGCTAGCGTCGTCACGCCCGTGTTCTCGAAGTAACCTCCGTCGACAAGGCGGCCCCACGGCAACGAGGCGCCGGTGAGACCCGTCGTGGAAGCCGACCGGCTCTGTAAGACGCCTGCAGGGCTCACGTACGGGAACCGCGCCGTGAGATGTACGGCCGTACTCACCGGTAACTCGGTGATATGATAGGCCGCCTTTGGATCGTACGCGTAGTACGCGTCGTTGCGAAATCGCGGCAAGAGGTCGCTGATGATGAAGCGCTTCCCGAGTTCGACGTTCGTCGAGTTCAGGAAGAGCGCCGGCATATAGGGTCCGTTCTTGCCGGCGTAGAGTCCGAGAAAGTCCTGCGACATCGAACGATCGCCGCCAAACGAAGACTCCCATCCCGATTCCAGGGACGCTTCGAAGGTTCTCGCCCGATCGAACTGCGGGATAGAAACGGGCCAGAACCGCTGCAAGCCCTCAGGAAAGAGCACCGCGGCGATCGCCGGCGATAAATAATCGCGATCGACGAACGTCGAGAGCCGGTCCTCGCAGCTCTTCGAGCCCGTCGGATTGGCGTCGCTAGAATTGAGCTTGGTGCAATCGTCGAACGTGCCGGGATTAGCGTCGTTTCGATTGAGCCATAGGAACGCGGTCGCACCGAGCGAGCTTCCCGAGACGGTGCTCAACGCAAAGAGATGGCGATAGAAGCCGCCCCGTGTCGATCGATTCAGTTCCGACAACACGCGCGCGGTCCAATAGGCGGCGCGTAATCCGCCACCCTCGCCGGCCGCGAAGATCATGGGACAGGGTCGCCCGACGCGCGGACAGACGTGATCGATCCAATTCTCGACGTTCGTACGGTTGAGATCCAACGGCGAGCGGATATCGGCGGGGGCGGGCGCCGTCACGCCGGCCGTACACGGTGGCTCCCACGCTTGACAGACGCGAACGATGCGTTCGTCGTTCGTGCGTTCGAAGATCGCGACGATCGCGATAGCCACGATCGTGAGCGTCGGCAACCGGAAGCGACGCGGAAGCACGACGAGCACGACGGTTCCGGCCAGGCTCCAAAATCCAACGCCGATGCAAACGATTGCGATTGTCGCAAGCGCCATTGGAAAGCGCACGGGATTGCCGATGGCCGCAACCATGACGAGCACCCCAACACCTAAGAGAATTGCCGCGGCAGTCCGCAATCCGTGCCCGGGGAGAAGCCCAGTCCTGACGCGCTCGATGAGGCCGCTCCATCGACTTCCGCCGATTGGGAGCAAGAGGAAGAGCACCGCGTAGAACGCTAGCAGCAATCCCAGAGGAATCGAGCTCGATATTGCCGGCGCGACCCAGCTAAAGAAAATCGGCAGAACGGCGGTTACAACTACGATCAAGATCCAGAGGGGAATGAGGTCGCCGGCTCCGGGTTGCTTTCCCTCTCCGCGTACGGCGAGCCCCGACGCACATGTCATTGCACAGATGCAGTAGATCGCCGCGAGTACGGTAAGGAGCCCGTGCCAGCCTGCCGCGCTCGAGCGTTGAATCGCAAGCAGCTCGGAGCCTTCCGAAACGCCGTTGAGGACGATTGCTAGCAGCAAGCTCCCCACGATCGGAAATATGCAGAGCCATACGAACGACGTCAAGAGAGCAAATTCGTTCATGTATGCGATCCATGCCTGGACGCATCTTCCGAGGAACGAGCCGGGCGGGGGCGGGCTAGATCCCACTGCGCGCCGGGACGCCCAGCATCTCGATGCCGTAGTGCTTGAAGGTCGGCCAGAGTTGCTGCAGCGGCGGATGCATGCCGCGGCAGAGGACGATCGGACGGTTGCGCTCGTATGGCATCGCGTAGGGTGACGTGCCGAAGTGCGCAAGGACCGTAACGGAGCTGCAGATCGCCGAGAGCCTCGCCGGATCGGGGTCGACCGCGAGCACGACCGATCCGTCGTAACCGCGCGGACCCCACAGGTAATATTGATTGTTCCCGCTGAGCGCCGGGGGAAGGTTCGTTCCGTAGACGTCAATCGCGGCGGCTTCGCCGTAATTCGACGCGAGGATCGCCGTCTTCGCGCGATCCGCCGGCGGCAACGCCGCGTAGGCGGACTCGACGTCGCGCGCGAGCTCTTGCCAGCCGAATTCGTCGGAGAGCATCTGCATGAGCGGCGCGCCGATCCCGGCTCGTTCGACCGGCGGCGGACGGAACGACATGTTGTCGAGCATTCGCTCCAGGCGTTGCGGCGGAAGCACCGGCAAAACGAGCGGCAGCGAGAGCGCGCCGTTGGCTGCGGCTAGCACCGCCCAAACCGCGATGAGAATCGCCGGCAGCCGCGTACACGCCGCCGCGCCGAGTGCGAACATTGCGGGATACGTACCGGCCAGATAGTAGCTTTTGCCGTGCGTCGTTAAAATGACGAGCGCGACGAAGACGAACGCGATCGAGACAAACCGGTATGCCGCAAGCCGCGCGGATACGAAGGGCGCGACGATCCCGGCGATCCAAAGCGGCGCGAGCACCAAGTTCACCGCAAAGATCTGACCGATGGTAAACACGACCGGCGAGCCGGTGAAGTTACCGCTGTTGTCGTTGCGAACCAGCTCCAGAAACGGCAGGCCGTGCGCGATTTGCCAGGCGATGTTCGGCAACGCGATGACGGCCGCGATCAGCACGCCGATCCAGAAGTTGCGCGATCGGAAGATCGCGCGCGGGCCGGCGAGCGCCATTCCGCCGGCGAGGCCAACGGCCCAGAAGAGCACGCCGTATCTCGCTTCGAATGCGAGGCCAACGAGCGCGCCGGCCCACCAATACGAACGCGGCTCGTCGTAGCGCGTTGCGCGAACCAGAAAGTAGACGATCGCGGCGAAGACGATCGGCTCGAAGGTCGCCGTTGAGAGCGTTGCCGTCATCGCGGTGACGAGCGTCGCGGTCGCGGCCGCAACCGCGGCAAGCCACGCTCCTCGCGTCGTCGCACCGAGCAGCTGGGCGAGCGCGACGGTGACGGGTACGAGAAAGACCGCCGCGAGCACCGCCGGAATCCGCAGCAGCCAGGCGTTGACGCCCGCGAATTGCGTGAGCGCCGCGAGCAGAGGTACGAGCGGCGGCTGGTCGACGTAACCGAATGCCGGATGGCGTCCGCAGACGATGAAGTAGAGCTCGTTGCGAAAAATGCCGTACTGCGGCGCGACCGCGAGATGAACGATCGCGACGACGGCGGCAATGCTCCACGCCGCCCATTGGCCGCCGCGGCTTAACCGCGGCGGCTCGAGGGAGCGAGAGTGCGTTACGGCGGCGGCGGCCAAACCGCGACCCCCGTTGGATAGTTCGACGTGCTGTAGTTGTGGTTCACCGTACCGATAACTTGCCCGGCGGGATAGTTCAGGATTTCGACTTGTTCGAAGTTCGAAACGAAGAGATGCGTCCGTTTTTGATTGAACGCTTCCCACATCGCGCCATTGGGAACGGAGATCTGCTGGACGAGCTGCTTCGTTGCCTCCGAATAGACGTTGATCGATCCGCTGCCGACCGCCGCGAGCAGATTGTCGCTGCCGTCCTCCAAGAGACCCCACGGTTCCGGAAACGAAACGCCTAAGTTGATCGCTTTTCCGCGTGCGTGCTTGAACTCCGCGATCTCCCCGTCGCCGCCGTTGGCCTGAAAAGAAATGTAGACCGTCGACGTTTGGTCGTGCCGCGTGATTCCGTCGACTTGAAAGTTCTTGAGCGTAAGGACGCGCGACGGCTGGCTGGCGTTGGGCGGGAAGACCGAGACGGAACCCGGATTGAAATAGCCGACCGGCGCGATGTTCGCGACGTATAAAGTTCCGTTGGGGTTGACGGCGATGTCGAAGGGAACCCAGTCTCCGGGAACGATCAGCCGCGAGTAGCTCGTCGAGCCCTTCGGATAGACCTTGATGTCACCGGCCGCGGGCCCTTCGGTCGCAACGCCGAGGTCGGTTACGTAAAGATTGCCTTCCTTATCGGTCGTCATGCCGTTGGGATCTTCGGGGTCGAGGATCGAGCCGACATAATTGGCCGTCACGCCGTGCATCTCGAAGATGTCGATATGTCCGCTGGACGAAGGGTTCTGGGTGGGGTCGGCAACGTAGAGCAGTTCTTTCGCCCGCTTTGCTTCCGGCGAGATCCAGCTCGCGACGTGCCTCGCCGCCGTCGTCGTGGACGGAACGAGCGCGGACGGCGCGTTCGATCCGGATTGACCGTTGCAGCCCGCCGAGGCCGCAAGTATGGTGAGGGTGAGCGCGTAGCGCCCAAAATGCGAAAGCTCCATACGGCCGCTTACGTCGCGGTGCCCCCGCGTCCTGTCATGGAATACGGTAGATTTGGCCGGTCTGGGCGCCCTCGACGCTCTTCGAATAGGCAAGGGCGACACGATGCACCGCAACGGGCTCGAAACCACGAAAGAATGGCGCGTAGGCGTCCATCGATTCCTCGAGCACCGTTGGGCTAATGGCGTTGATGCGATGTGACGGAAACTCGATTGCCGCCGCGCGCACGAAGCTCTCGAGTGCGCCGTTCACCATCGATGCGGAGGCGCCCAATCGGATCGGATCGTGTGCGAGTACGCCGCCGATCAGCGTGAACGAGCCCCCGGGCTCGACGAAGGCGCGCCCCGCAAGCACGAGATTCACCTGACCCATCAGCTTGTCGCGGAGGCCGAGATCGAACTGCTCCGGCGTCATCGATTCGAGCGGTCCAAAGTGGACGTTGCCGGCGGCGCATGCGACGGCACCGACTCTCCCCACGCGTTCGTACATCGCGCGAATGCTTTCGAGATCGGCGATGTCGACGCGAACGTCGCCGCTCGACCGTCCGGCGCTCACGATCTCGTGGCGCGCTGCTAGCTCGGATGCGACGGCTCGGCCGATGGTGCCGTTGGCACCGACGATCAATACTTTCACGCTGACTCCTTACGATCGATGAATGCTTCGAGGGCCGCGAGGGCCTCGGGGAGATTGGTGCGGCCGTAGCCGAAACGCACGTACTCGTCGCCCGCATCGAAGAGCGTACTCGGCAGAAGCAGCACGCCCGACCGTTCGACGAGCCGCGCGCAGAACGCCTCGCTACCGCCCTGCAAACACCGTGGAAAGGCCGTCGTGCCGGCACGCGGCCGGCGCCACTCGAAGAGGTCGTCGTGGCTGGCGAAAAAGCGGTCGAGCGCGTCCAAGTTCCGCACGGCGATCCGACGGACGCGTTCGATGAGCCGTTCGCCGTGGCGCAGGGCGAGTGCGGCGAGAAACTCGCTCGGGCCGGCGTTGCAGATGCTCGAGTAATCCTTGAGCGCCGCCATCCGCTGCCGCAAGGCGGCGTCGCGCGTAGCGATCCAGCCGATGCGCAAGCCCGCCAGACCGTACGCCTTCGAAAGGCCGCCAAGCGAAACGCCGCGTTCGTAGAGATCGCTAACGGCCGCAATGGGCTCGGCCTCGCGCTCGGTGCCGCGATAGACCTCGTCGCTGAAGAGCCAGAGGCCCCGCCGGCGCGCGATCGCGACGATCGCGTTGATCTGTTCGCAATCGAAGGCATAACCGGTCGGGTTGTTTGGCGTCGTCACGACGATCGCGCGGGTTTCGGGTCGAATCAGCGATTCGAGTTCGTCGACATCGGGGGATCCGTCCCCGCGCAGGTTCGAGTTCCACCGCGTGACGCCGGCGCCGATCGCTTCGGGAACCGAATAATGCGACTGGTATGCCGGGAACTGCACGACGACGTGATCGCCGCGCTCCAGCGCGGCGTTCATAAACGTAAAGATCGCCTCTTCGGAGCCACCGTGTGCGAGAATCGATTCGCGATCGCCATCCGCGTAAAGCGCCGCGATCGCCGCGCGGAGCGCATCGCCGCCGGAGGTCTCCGTATACCCCAGCCGCAGCTCCAAGAGCCGTGCTTGCGCATCCGGTTCGAGCGCGAGCAGCTCGCGCACCGGCATCGATTCGGGATCGCTCGAACAGAGCAGGTAACGCGCGGCGAACTCGTAGCGTGCAAAGAATCGTTCGAGTGCAAACGGCCGAGGCTTCACGATGCGGCGTAGCGTTCGCCCTCCGTGTGCCGGCTCCCAGGGGACGGCTCCCGGTGTGAGAATCGCAGCGCTATCGTGAAGACGCGCGTTGTCGTCAACGACAGAATGCAGCGGGGTTACGTCTACTATCGAACGGAGCCGACCGGCCGGAACTTCGCGCTGGGCTTCGCCCCGCAGCTCACGCCGAAAGCGATGCTCCAGCTCGGCGTCTTCGGCGGAAAGTACATGACGGATTGCCGCGGAGAGTTTCCGGCATCCTGGTTCGCGCGTGCGAAGCTTTGTCCCGGGCGGCACGATCCGCGGCTCAATTACTTCGGAGTCAACGCATCGCAGCCGCTGAGCGAGTGGCGTCGCAAGGGCTGGATTCATCCGCAGGATCCACGCGGCTGGTTCCAATGGTACTGCCGCTACTATATCGGACGCCGCAGCGACGACGACGAGCGGCAGATTCGCCGCTGGCGCGCGATCGAACGGCACATTGCCGCGATTCGAAAAAACTGTCTCCCGCGCGATCTGCAATGCCGGCGCCGGCAGCGTCAAGCCGTGCTCCATTGGGCATACGACAGCCGAAGGTTCTAGCGTGCGGATCCTCACCTTCGGCCACGGCACCGCCGGAGAAGTCGAACTCGCCGCGCTGATTCGCGGCGCCGGCGTACGAGCCGTGGCCGATGTGCGCAGCGTTCCCAAGAGCCGGGCCCATCCCCACGTCTGGGCCGAGCGAATGTCGCAGTGGGTGCCCGACCTCGCCGGCGCGAGCTACGAATGGCGGCGCGAGCTTGGCGGATTCCGCAAGACGAATCCGCAGAGTCCGAACACCACGCTGCGCCACCCCGCCTTTCGGGGCTACGCCGACTACATGCAGACGCAAGCTTTTGGCAAAGCGCTCGGCCGTCTGCTCGAGGACGCGGCGGGAAGGTCGACGGCGATCATGTGCTCGGAAACGCTCTGGTGGCGCTGCCACCGGCGGCTCATCGCCGATGCGCTCGTGCTGCTGCACTCCATCGAAGTCGTGCATTTGATGAACGCGGGCGTGCCGCAACCGCACGTACCGACCCCCGGCGTGCGGGTGCTCACGGGCATCCTGCAGTACGATCTCGCCGTCTTACAGCAGGCGAGCGGAAACCTGGTGCGGCCGTAGAAAATGGGATGCCCATGAGGCTGTTTGCCGCCCTTAGGGCGCGTTGCGCCGCGGCATCCTTCTTGCTCGTTATTATCGCGGCGATTGCGTCGCCGGGCGCACGTGCCCAGGCGCCAAGTCAAGACGCAACGGCCGCCGCGCTGCTCGCAAAACACCGCGCCTACGCAGGATGGCAGCTCGGCGACGGGACGTTTACGAGTATGCGCATCACGGGACGCGCCACCGACGCGAAGGGAAAACGGATCGAGAACTTCAGTATGATCTCGGCCGGCGTGGTCTATCGCAACACCAGCACGATGCTCGATCAAGCGAACGCCACCGTATACACCGGTTATACCGGCAAGCTATTTTGGCGTGCCGACGTCAACGGCTTTCCCACGCCGGTCTACGGCGACTATGCCAAGTTTCTGGCCTCGCTCACGATCCTACGCCAAGAAGGAACGACCGAGCTTCCAGCAACTTCGAAGGGCGACAAAACCGTCGACGGAAAGAGCCTCCGCGTCGTGCGAGTAACGCTCGCCAACGGTGATCCGATCGACTGCTTTATCGATCCGCAGACCGGAGCCTACGTCCAGGCGACGATCGATCCGGACGGCTCGTACGAGACGACGATTCACATCCATGCGTACGCGGACGTGCTCCCGGGAAAAAAGATGATCTCCTCGTTTACGCGCGGCGAGGACAAGACGCTCTTTACTTACGACACGTTCGAGCCGAACGTCCCCATAGCGGATACCGACCTGCATCCTCCGCAGCCGACCGCATTCTGGACCTTCGAATCGTCGGATCCCGCTCCCATCACCCTCACGCACTACCGAATGCTGGTGGATGCAACGGTCAACGGAGTGAAAGGCCGGTTCATCCTCGACACCGGCGCCGACGCAATCATCCTCGACGACCGTTTCGCCGATCGCGCGAAGGCAACCGAGCTCAAGGCGACCACCGACTTCGACACCATCTACGGATCGGTGCCGACCCGCATCCGGCGGGTCGACACGCTTTCCGTCGGTGGAGCAACCCTGCACGCGCCGATCGTCTATTCTCAGGATTTCCACACGAGCGTGATGGGTTCGTATCGCGGCCTTGATTTCGAGGAGTTGGACGGTCTGATCGGTTACGATCTTTTTGCTGCCGCGGTCGTCAAGCTTGACGTCTACGGTTCGAAGATAAGCGTCCTCGACCCGTCAACCGATCTCTCGGCACAGCCGGGATTGCAGTTGATCGTGGATCTTTCCGGCGGGCCTCCGGCGATTCCGATGATGCTCAATAAGTCGATACCAGTCAACGCAATGCTCGACACCGGCAACCCCGGGGTCATCTTCATGGACGTGGACCTGGCTAAGAAACATCATCTGTTGCCGTATTCCGAGGGATGTTCCGCGCTCGAAAGTCTCGCGATCGGGCCGATTACCTACTCCGAGCAAGAGGTCTGCGCCGTGGATTTGGGATCAAACTCCATGATGCTCGGCTTCGATTTCCTCAAACGCTTCGATTTCGTCTTCGACTACCCGCATGGGCGCATCTTCCTAACGCCGAATAAGAATTGAGATATGCATAAAGACGAATCATTCGAATTCAACCGCGCTGCCTTTCTCGCAGGCTCCGTTGCCGCGATGAGCGCAGGCCTCACCGACCGCGCGCTTGCGGCGGCTCCGTCCGGCGGTGCGAGCGCGGGGCCGATGGCGCCGGCAGAGCGTCTGCTCGGGCAGTTGATGGCCGGGAACAAACGCTTCGTCGACAACGATTTTCCCGACCAGAGCCGCGTGGCCGTGAAGCGCGAGATGCTCGAAGATAGTCAGGCGCCCTTCGCGGCGATCCTCGGCTGCGCCGACTCGCGCGTGATTCCGAACCTCATCTTCGTCCAAGGTCTCGGCGATCTCTTTGTCGCTCGGGTGGCGGGAAACTATCCCGACGATCTCGTTACCGCGTCGCTCGAATACGCCATCGAGCACCTCGGAACGCGACTCGTCATGGTGCTCGGCCATCAAAACTGCGGTGCCATCAAAGCCGTGTACTCCGCCCTCGAATCGGGCAAAGAACTTCCGCCGCACCTCTCGACCATCCAGAATCTTATCGCCCCCGGCATCAGGAGCATCGTAAAAGCGCGCGGCAGCATCATGGAGGCCACCGAGGCAAACGTGCGCGCGGCTATGAAAGACCTTCGAACGGATTCGCCGACGCTTGCAGCCGCCGAAAAATCGGGCCGCATTCTGATCGCCGGCGGCGTCTATTTATTGGGAACCGGCGCCGTCAAACTCATCGAGTAGCGGTCGTTATCCTCCAGCGTAGCGCCGCCGCGCCTTAGGTTCCGGCGTCGGCTCCGGCGTGGAAGACGAACTTGACGATGAGCCTGTTCAGCGTAGCCCCGGCAGCGGGGCTGCCGAAATTGATATAGAGCTCGTTGCCGGCCGCGAAGCGCTGGTGGTACGCCACGGCGAGATTATTGCCGATCTCCGTTGCGAAACCGCCGTAGCCGTTGATGTCACGCAGTTCGAGGCTCGCCGTGCTCTCGCTGCTGATGTTGTAGCCGAGCGAGATGCGGCGCAGCCATTGCGAATCGAGCAGGCCGTTGGAGAACGCGCGCTCGTACGTGCCGTCGTACTCCAAGCCGAGTGACAAGCCGCGCCCGAGCGGGCGGCTCGTAACGATCGTGAAAAGGTGCACGTAATCGTCGCCGAACGGGCCCCACGAATAGTTGACGTCGATCGGTGTGGGGGTACCGTCGCGGTAACCAACCGGAAACTGGTAGAGATTGAACGGCTGCGTGACCCCGTCGAGATAACACGGATATCCGGTGAAGCTCGACTGATAGAGAATCGGCCCGCTGCAGCCCGGTCCTTCGGGAATCGAATACGAGCGAAGCTCGCCAACCGCGGCGCCCGCGCCGTTGATCGAGAACTGATTCTTGAAGACGGCGCTAATGAAGTACTGAAAATCCGCTTGATGTACCGCGCCCGATTCGTCAAGGAAGCGATCGGCGGTGAAGAAGATCGTGTAATTTTTGATCGCGGGCGTCGCTCCGGCGTAGTCGGTGAAGAACTGCGGACCGCGAATGTCGGAGTTGGCCGTGTAGCCGTCGATGGGATCGTAGTTCGGGGAAACGTCGAGATAGCCGCCGTTCAGCTCGAAGTTTCCCTTGTGCCGGTCTATGAAGAACTGCGCGAGATCCGCGTTTCCTTGCGGCACCCACGATCCGTTCTCGAATGAGTAGTCGCCGTAGTAGATCATTCCGTTTTGAAGATTGCGCACTTCGAATCCGTTTTCGATCGTGTTATCCCACCCGGCGATGCTATGATTGGCGAAGACTCCGTCGCTCCAATAAGTAAAGGCGCCGCCGGGGAGCGCGTGCTGGAATCCATAGGCGGCGTCGCTGAACGTATTGTTCGTCGTCGCATCGTAACCGTGAAAGGTGAGCGCACCGAACGCGTTTTCGCCGAACGTGCCCTCGACTTTGCCGCCGCTGTCGAACGGCCCGACCGAGGGAGAGTAGAAGACGAGATAGGGTGCCTGCACGTTCGTGCCGGTCGGCGCGCGGACGCTGGAGTCGGCGTTGATATAGGCTGCGCCCTGAGCGAAGAACGGCCGGTACTCGACGAGTTGGCGCGCAAACTCTTGCGGCGCGATCGTCTGCTGATCGATCTCGACATTTGAAAAATCGGGATTGAGCGTGCCGACGAACCGAACCGTGGGCGTGAGCGGATAGCTGAGATCGCCGCCGTACCAGCGCGTATTCATCGGTAAGAACGTGCCATTGGCCTGTTGCACGAGATTGCGATCCTGGCCGATGCTTCCGAGGGCGTAAATGTCGGCGCGCGGCTTCGGACGCGCCGCGGCGGAGGCCGCGAGATCGAGGAGCGCCGCGGGCCAAAAGCGCGTGTCGGGCGAGAAGAGCGGCCAGGCGCCGCTCGGGGCATCTTGCATGATCGGATCCCAGACCCACGAGACGTGCTCCCCGCGCGCGGCGATGCCGCGAACGAACTGCAGGCGCCAGGTCTGCTTCCCGCCGCGCGGTACGCGCAAAACGTCGAGCGGGATGATCATCACCGCGCTCCACGTGCCGGCCGCGGTAACGGCGGCCGCGTTCCAGCGGGGTCGAAACCGCGTGTTCTCATTTGCCTGCTCGTAGCGCACGCCGCGCGGCGTCGTTTCGAAATAGTAGACTTGGCTGCCCGTTCCGCTCGTGTCGACGCCGATTCCGACGAAATCGTCGATGCCGAAGCCGGCGTCGTTCGTCGTCTGCGACGCGACGATCGGAGCGCCGGGCTGATCGGCTTTGAAGGCGACGTAGAGATTCTTGTCGTCGTAGAGCAGATAGGTCGTCGTTGCGAAGCGCGACGGGGACCGGGTGGTCACGTTTTCCCACGGTCCGTTTCCGGTCGGGACGAGCCCGGCGGCCCATGCAGGATCGGTCAATGCCGGGTCGAGGGGAAGCGGATGCGGCGCGCGCGCCACCGTGAAGGAGAAGGTTTGTGGGACTGCCGCGCGCGACGGGAGAGCGCAGAGCGCGAACGCCGCCGCAATGCAGAACAAGGAAAAAAGCAAGCGCCGCGCACGCGATCTCGAGAGCATGCCTCGGCGAGTTTAGCACGCCGGCGGCGCGGCGAGCGTCAAATCGTCATCAATTCCGGCGTCTTACGAGCGCGGTCTAATGATGATCCTTTCGCGGGCGGCTCTCGCGCGCGAGCAGCTCGTCGACCAGCTCCACGATTCCGTTCGCGGCGGCATCGAGCAGCGCGCGTCCCTTTTCGGCGGTGGCTTTGGTCGGATCGCCCATCACGCCGCTATCGCTAAGCTGGCTCCAGTACTCCATCATTGCGAGCGGTCCGTCGCCGGCGATGAGATCCGTCCAATAACTCTTCGAGGGACGGTGCGAGAGCTCGTGTACCGCCTGGCTCATGTCGACGAGATCGGGACGGAGCGCGAGATAGAGCGAGGTTTCGAACTCGCAAGCGTGGTTCATCCCGCCGACCGGCTCCGATTCGCGCAGCGATTCGGCGGCTTCGCGCACGCCGGGCGCGGCCCAGTAGCTCACCGCCGCGGCGAGCGCACCGGTCTGCACGACGCAGAGCCGCGCGATGACGTCGATGAACGGCGCGTTGCTGCCGTGGCCGTTGACGATGAGGATGCGCTTGAAGCCGTGATGTGCGAGGCTCTTGCAGACGTCGAGGCCATACTCGATGAGCGTGTGCGGGCCGATCGTGATCGCGCCGGGAAAATCCATGTGATGCGGAGTGTAGCCGTGGTTGATCGGCGGCACGAGCACCGCGCGATCGGGGGCGCGCGACGCTGCGAGCTCGCAAACGCTCGCGCAGAGCAGCAAGTCGGTGTCGACCGGCAAATGAAACCCGTGGTCTTCGAGCGTTGCGATCGGTACGATCGCGACGCACGGGCGTGCCGCGGCCGCCTTGACTTCCGGCCACGTCATCTCGCCGTAACGATACTTCTGCGCCATCCTGGCACATTCTCTAGTCAACCCGTGTCATCCTGAGCTTGTCGAAGGAGAAAGTAGCCCGACGCAAAGACGACGAACTACGTACGATGAACCTCCGCCGCCTCGCGATTGCACTCGCACTGACGACGGCCGCATGCTCGCAAGGTCCGAGCGGCCCAGCCGTTCCGCCCGGCGCCGCAAGCGCGCCGGCAAGGCACCAGCGCAGCGCCCTGACCGGAATACGCGTTTCGGGCAACCATCTCGTCGACGGCAACGACAACGTGATCAACCTGCATGGCATTAACCGCTCGGGAACCGAGTACGCGTGCGTGCAGGGGTGGGGTATCTTCGACGGCCCTAACGATGCAGCGTCGATTCAGGCGATGACCACCTGGAACGTCAACATCGTTCGCGTGCTGCTCAACGAAGACTGTTGGCTCGACATCAACGGCATGAATCAGCAATATGCAGGGCAGAACTACATCAACGCGGTCGTAAACTACGTCAATCTCCTCCATCAATATGGCATGTACGCCGAGGTCTCCCTGATTTGGGGCGCGCCGGGCTCGTACCAAGCCACCTACCAACCCGCCGCTCCCGACGAAGACCACTCGCCCGCGATGTGGTCGAGCATGGCGGCGACCTTCAAGAACGATCCAAACGTGGTTCTCGCGCCGTGGGGCGAGACGACCGTCGGTTGGAAGTGCTTCATGAAGAAGGGTTGCGATAACGAGGCTACCTACGGCCCGAGCAACGCGTACTATCAGACCGCGGCGATGCAGCAGGCGGTCAATCTCATGCGCCAAGCGGGGTACGACGGCGTCATCTCGATCCCGTGCATCGATTATGCCAATGCCTGCGGGAAGATCGACGGATCGAAATATGACGGCTCGACCTGGCTCGAGTCTCGTCCGCACGATTCGCAGAATCAGCTCGTCGCCGAGGCTCACGTCTACGGCAAGAACACGTGCGACGCGACGGCTTGTTTTGACTCGAGCATGCGGCCGATCACGAAGGTCGTCCCAATGATATTCGGCGAGACGGGCGAAACCTACGGCGGCTCGGATTGCACGCGCGGGTACATTCCGACGTTTCTGAACTGGGCCGACGCGCACGGCGTCGGATACGAAGCCTGGACGTGGGATACGTGGGGCGGCTGCGGCGTACTGATTTCGGATTACAACGGAACACCCGCCAACGCGTGGGCAAAATGGGTGAAGCGGCACTACCTCAGCCGCTAACGTGAGCGCCACGTTCGATCCCGCCGCGGCGAAGCGTGCGCTGCGCTTCGTGTTGCTCATCGGCATCGTCAACGCGTTCTCCGATTTTACGTACGAAGGCGGCCGCGGCGTCGCCGGCGCGTTCCTCGGCCATCTCGGTGCCAGCGGAGCAATCGTCGGCGCCGTTGCCGGCGGCGGCGAGCTGGCGGGGTACGCGATCCGTTCCGTCGCCGGCGTTATCGCGGATCGCACGGGACTCTACTGGCTCGACGTCTGGGTGGGCTACGCGATCAACGTGCTCTGCGTTCCGGCGCTCGCGCTCGTTGGAAGCTGGCCGGCAGCGGCGGGCCTACTCATCGGCGAACGCGTCGGCCGGGGCATTCGAAAGCCCGTGACCGCCGCGATGCTCTCGCACGCGGGACGATCGCTGGGCAGCGGACGCGCTTTCGGGATCAACGAGCTGCTCGATCAAACCGGCGCGACGGTCGGACCGCTCGTCGTTGCGTTTGCGATCGCGCGCGGCGGGTACCCAACGGGCTTCGGCGTGCTCATCGTTCCCGCACTGCTTACGCTAACGTTTTTGGCGATCGCCACACCGGCCGGCCGAAATTTCCTGCCGGTCGACGATGGCGAACCGGGCCCCACCGTGCGCGATTGGCCCGCATTTCGCCGGTATGCGATCGGCGGTGCGCTGGTCGCGGCGGGATTCGTAGATTTCGCATTGATTGCATTTCGTTTTCAGCGCGATCACATCGCCGGCGCGGCGGCGATATCGATCTGGTTTGCGGTCGCAATGGCCGTTGGGGCGATCGCATCCCCGATCCTCGGGCGCTTTTTCGATCGCATTGGAAAACCGGTGGTGGGAATCGCGATACTTCTTACTTCGGCTGCAACGCCGCTCGCATTTCTCGGCAACGGCCTCCTTGCCGAGGCGGGCGCGGCGTTGTGGGGCGTTGGGATCGCCGTGCAGGACGCGCTCTTGCTCGCCCTGGTCGCGGGCGCACTCGCGCATCGCCGGCGCGCCACGAGCTTTGGCCTCTACGATTTGCTCTTCGGGGCGGCGTGGTTTGCCGGGAGCCTTATCGCCGGCATTCTCGTCGACCGTTCGATCGTCGCGCTGGTGATCTTTTCGGTGGCGCTTCAGCTCGCTGCCATCCCGTTCTTCGTGGGATCTGCGCGAAAGCGACCGGCCGCTTAGATTTAGACGACGGAACGCCGCGGGCGAACGCTCGCTCGCGGTTGGCGCCACGAACATTGCGGAATAAAAGAGTTATGAAAGCTATTATTACGATTATTGCAGCGGCCGCCGGGATGCTTGCCGCCGGCGCGACCTCATTAGCGCAAGGAGCCCCGCCGCCGCCGGGCGCGGCGCCCCCGTATGTCGATACCGCGTGCGGAAGTTGGCAGGGCGACACTTGGACGCCGAACGGCCAATGCACCGCAACGACGTACAAGCACGAAGTGGTCACCGGGACGATCGTGAGCGTCAAAGGCCATCTCGTGACCCTTCAGCAAACGAACAAGCAAGTCGTCATCGACGATTCGGCCGCGCTCAACGATCAGACGACCGGGCGAGTCGCCGTCGGGCGCCAAATCGTAGCGCACGGATACTGGCAGGGGGAGAACTTCTACGCGACCGTGATCACCGGCGGGCAGCCGCCGCCTCCGGCGCAATAGCGGTTACACCTCGGCGTTTAAACGCGATGACGGAGCGCTTCGTCAGGAAGCGCTCCGCCGCAAGTGGAATTACTGCCGGCGATGTCCCGAGACGTTTACGCTGACCGGCTTCGATGCGATGCCGTTAGCCACGACAACGAGCTTGCTCGGGCCCGACCCGATCGTCGCGGGAACGTCGAAGTTCGTCGAGACAACTTTGCTACCGGTCGCGACGCCCATCGTGCTGTGGTCGTGCGTACGGGCGTAGTAGACCTTGCCGCTGCCGTTGTTGGTGATGCGCACGAGCGGGTAGTTCGTCGCGTTCTGGTACTCGTCGCCGAACGCTACGGCTTGGCTCAGCCCGTTGAACTGCGTTCCGCTGATCTGATAGGTTTGACCCGCGCTGATGCTCGACGGAGCTGTCTTGATGGTCGGCGCCCAACTCGCATTCGGCGAACCGCTCGGCGTGTAGAGCACGGCATTCGAGTAGCCGAGAAGCATGATTTGACCGGTCGGCAGGAGCAGCGGAGAACCACTCTCCGACACGCCATTGAGCTGGGTCAGGGTCGTTCCGTTCCATTCATAAGCAGTGCCGCTGTCGCCAAAGACCAGCACGTTGCCGCTCGGCTCAAGAACCGCGAAGTTGTCGCCGGCATTGTCGCCATTGGGAAAGTCCGGTCCCTTCGTCCACGTCTTCGTCGTCGTGCTATAAACCGCGGTGTGTCCTGGGCCGTAGCCGCTCGAATACGAACCGGTATAGAAGACCGTTCCATCGGGCCGCAGGATCGACGGTCCAATCTCGCCCGGCGGATAGTAGCAGAGGCTCGGGCCGTAGAGCAGACATCCGTACGGCGACGGGGAGTGCAGATCGACGATCGTCGATCCCGCGGTCGTCCACTTATGCGTCGACGGATTGTACGTCTCGGAGTTGGGAGCGTTCTTCACGTCGGCCGTAAGAATCGTGCCGTTGGGTAGCAGCGTCCAGCCCTCCTCGGCGTTGAAGTCGGACTTGCCCTTGTGGCTCACGCTCTTCCACGTGAGGGTCTTCGGATCGACGTAAGCATCGCGCTCGGTCAGCTTTTGGCCGACGAGCAGTTTTCCATCGGGGAGAACGGTCGACGGTGAATCGCCGATCCAGCCCCACTTCGTCGGATGGCCGAGAGCCTTGAACGTCATCTTGACCGGATCGTAGACGGCGCCGAGATTGGTGAGTTGGAGATCGTAACCATTTCCGGGCGAGTTGTACTCACCGCCGGTGATGACGAACTCGCCGGTTCCGAGCACGTCGGCGGCCGCGGCGTCGGGACCGTATCCCGATTGCAGCGAACCTACTTGCGTCCAAGTCCCGTTCGCGTAGTTGCCCGACGAGTCGGGAGCGTAACGGTAGAAGTTACTCCAGTTCGAGGCGCTCTGTGCGAGAACCGAACCGTCGGTCATCAGCCACTCCAACTGTATTGAGGTTGGAGGCCTGCTCGTCATTCGCGTCACTCGCCCAGCGTGACTCTGACCCCACGCGCCGAGCTGCTGCTGAGAGACTCCCGGCAGCATGGAGTGGCTTCCCGAACATGCGGCCATCCCCATGGCCAGCATGCCGGCAAATGTAATTGATGCCGATCTTAAGCTGAAGCGAACCACGCGCACCTCCAAGGCGAAAAGAAGTCTGGGAAAGCCGACCCTTTAGAGGTCAACCCGGCTTTTCCCGCCTCGGCCGGCGCGCCTGCGCGCTGCGTTCCAAGCGGGAAGGTCTCCGCGGGTATGCAAGTCTTCATCTGAAGAGAGGGGGAGTACTCCATGTTCGCAGCCTCGCAACGCCGGCTCGCCGCCGGTTTGATCGTAGCGCTGAGTCTCGCGACTTCGCCCGCTGCGTTCGCACAGCAAGTAAGCGTCACGATCAACGGTCAGCCGCTCTATCTCAATCCCGGTCCGATCGAACGCGTCGGCCGCGTCTTCGTTCCGCTCCGGGGAATCTTCGAGCGCCTCGGCGCCGGCGTCGTCTACTCGTCGGGCACGATCAACGCGACGAAAGGCAGCACGACGATCTCGCTGCAGATCGGCTCGACGCAAGCGACCGTTAACGGACAACCCCAAACTCTAGACGTCGCGCCGTTTATCGTCGGCGCGACGACCTACGTTCCGCTGCGTTTCATTGCGCAATCTCTCGGCGCGAACGTCGGTTACGACAACTCGACGCAAGTCGTCGCGATCCGGATGACGCATGGAATGCCGCCGCCGCCGAATCCACCCCCACCAGTGCCGCCGCCGCCGAATCCGCCTCCGGCCGTGAGGCTGCGCGACCAGCAGCCGGCGCCCGGAAGCGAAACGCGTGATCGTTTCGCCGTCATCGCAGCGCAGTTTACGCGCGACGTCGAAGCCGCGAGCGTGCGCGTCTGGCTTGACGGCGCGAACCGGACGATGCAAAGCGGCGTCTCGCGCAGCGGGTTCTCGTTCAAACCGCCGGCGCCGCTCTCGTTCGGCAGCCATACCGTGCGCGTTGCCGGCCGCGGGCCGGGCGGAGCCGCTTTCGATCGCTCGTGGTCGTTCACGGTCGCACGCCCGGCGACGCCGGAGTTGCATCTCACCATCTACCAGCCGGGGCAGAACGACGCGGTCGGCCGCAACTTCACGATCTCCGGCAATACCGTCGCGAACGGTCGCGTGCGGGTGACGGCCGGCCCGTCCCCCTCCTCCACGGGGCAGTTCAATGGCACGACGACGGCGGGACCGCGCGGCAACTTCCAGTTGGCCGTGACGCTGACGACGCTTATGGGTCAGCAGACCGTTACCGTGCGGATCCTCGTCACCGACCCCGCGAGCGGGGCGACCACCGAGACGACGATGCGGCTGCGCTTGAACGTTTAGACTTTCTTCATGCCCCCGGGCTAGAGTCGGCCCATGGTGAGAAAATTCATCGCACTTGCAGTCGCCCTCGCGGGCCTGGCCGTGGCCGCTTGCGGCGGCGGGGGCGTCGGCGGCGCAAGTGGTGGCATCGTCACGCTCCCCTCAATCGATAACGAGCTCTCACTCTACGCGGTCCTTCCAAAGGATACGATCGGCGAAGAGTTGCCGTACGAAGGCGTCGGTACGATCAAATCCAAGAAGTGGCAGGCGACGCTCGGCGGATTTACGCAGACGACCTACTCCCAGGCGCTCGGCTTTCCGCCTGGGACGAAGATCACGATTCGCAACCTCTCGAAGAGCATCACGCATACGCTCGACGTCGTGAAAGTCGTCACCAAGCCGCCCGCCATCTTTCCGCAAGCCCCGAAGCTCTCGATACCAGCCAAGGGCGGCGGAAAACTGCAGCTCGGTTACGCGAGCGGTCCGATCAAACCCGGCAAATCGGTGACGATGACGCTCGTTAAAGCCGGCATCTACTTGATCGGCTGCGCCTTCCACTACCACTCCGGGATGCGCGACGTTCTGGTCGTCGAGGCGCACGCGACGCCGGGACCGCAAGCAACGCCGGCGCCGCGCGGAACGAAGACGCCGGGCTCACATTCTAGTTACGATCCGTAAAGGGGAGAACATGGTCAGGAAATTCGTTGCCGTAGGTTTGGCGATCGCAGGTCTTGCGATCAGCGCGTGCGGCGGGCGCATGACGAACGAGAACTCGATGGCCGGCGGTACGGTGATGCTGCCGCCGATGGGCGATCTCGCCGTCTACGCGATGATGCCGAAACACACGATTGGCGAGGAACTTCCTGGCGAAGGGCTCGGGCAACTCAAGTCCGTGAAATGGAAAGCGATGCTCGGCGGGTACACGCAGCAAACCTACTCGGAATCCCTCGGCTTTCCGCCCGGAACGAAGATCACGATTCGCAACGTTTCGAGGAAGAACACGCACACGATGGACGTGGTGAAGGTCATCACTAAGAGTCCGGCCATTTTCCCGAAGAATCCGCAGCTTTCGGTCGGCGCGAAGGGCGACGGAAAACTTTTAGCCGGTTACGCGAGCGGGCCGATCAAGCCCGGCCAGTCGGTAACCGTAACGCTGGTCAAGGACGGCATCTATTTGATCGGGTGTGCCTTCCACTACAGTTCGGGAATGCACGACGTTGTTGTTGTCGGCAAGTACGCGAGACCGGGACCCCAGGCGACGGCCGCGCCGACCTCGTCTCCAACCGGACGCTCGAGTTGGGATCCCTAGGGAGCGGCTAACAGAAGCGCACGAAACAAATCGGTGCCGCTAGGCCGGCACCGATTTGCTAGAGAAGACATCTTCAATCTTGGAGAGTGGCTCTCGGAGGTGCATCGTGCGCGTCTCTTCACTAGTAGTTTTCGGCCTTTTGATTCTCGCCGGTTGTTCGCGTTTGGGCGCAGGGACGGCGCTGCCCGCCGGTCCGGCCAATGCGCGCTCGGCACTGCAAACTTCGCCCGACGCCGGCTTACTTACGCTCTATAGTTTCAAAGGGCGGGCAAGCGGCGGCGAGCCGGAGGGAGCGCTCGTCAACGTCCAGGGCACGCTCTACGGAACCACCTCGTCCTACGGCGCCGGTTACGGGACCGTCTTCGCAATCAGTCCGCTGGGCAGGTTTCGGACCGTCCATAAATTCATCGGCACGCCCGACGGCGCGTATCCGTTGTCGGATTTGGTGCTGCTCAACGGTCAGCTTTACGGCACGACGTCCGCCGGTGGCAAGTACGGCGGCGGTACGGTTTTTGCAATCAGTCAGGCAGGCGGCGAACACGTCGTCTATAATTTTGGCAAGCTGCCCGACGGCGTCGATCCTGAGTCTCGGCTGCTTGCGGAGAACGGAATTCTCTACGGCACGACGCGTCAGGGTGGAAAGCACGGCCGCGGGACGGTCTTTGCCGTGAGTCAAGGCGGAGCGGAGAGCGTCCTGCACAGTTTCGCCGGTGCCCCGGCCGACGGAGGCCACCCGGGCGGTGGACTCACGCGCCTCAAAGACTGGTTCTACGGCGTAACGCTCGCGGGCGGCAAGACGCAGCCGGGCGGGGCGATCTATAAGATCAACGCTTTGGGCCAAGAGAAACTCTTGCACAGTTTCGACGTCACGCGTGGAGATGGAAAGGGCCCCAGCGGCACGCTGCTCTATTACGACGGCGTCTTCTTCGGAACGACGCACGGCGGCGGAACGTTCGGACGAGGAACGATCTACGAGATGACGCCGCAAGGGCACGAGCTCGTAATTCACAGTTTTGGATCGAAGCTCGACGGCGCGTTCCCCGATGCGGGCTTGACGCTCAACAACGGCGAGCTCTTCGGCACAACGATCGGCGGCGGGTATAGTCCGCGACGAGCGAACGAATGCATTTCTTCGGGCGACGTTCGCAACGAGGGTTATTATCGCTGCGGAACGGTCTTTCGCACCGATCCCTTCGGAACCGAGCACGTCGTCTATCGCTTTCGCGGCGATCCGAACGGCGCGAACCCGGAAGCCGGCCTGCGCAGCGTCGGCGGTATTCTCTACGGGACGACGTTCTGGGGCGGCAGCGCTCAATATTACGGCACGGTCTTTCGCCTAGTGCTCTAGCGGAGGCGCAAATGGGAACTTTGGATTTCGGTCGTAACGCGCTCGGTCTCGGCGTGGTCGCCGCGATGCTCGCATCATGCGCTGCGGGAACGTCGAATCCGGTTTCGATGACCGCTTCGCAGCCGCAACCCCTAGTGTCGAATCGCCTCGCGCGCTTACTTCCGAGAGTGCCGGGAGTAGCCGCGGATGCCGCGCGTCAAGCGCGTTGGGGAAGCTGGGCATCACGCGATGCCGCAAAGCAGGCCGTCTACGTTGCGGATCCGAGCCTCAATGGATACTTCGGGGCGATTTGCTACTACGCGCCGGTCGGCGGCACTCAACTCGGCTGCCTTGGCGGCGGATCATCGTCGACGTCCGGCATAAACTTTCCACAAGGCACGTGGATTGATGGCTCCAAACACCTGTGGGTCGCAAATGGTGGACCGGACGCGAGCGGCTACGCAGGCCAAGTCACCGAGTACGACCTACCGCTGACGGCATCGTCGCAACCGATCAACACCCTCTATTCGACGGTATCGAATCCAAGCGAAGGAGCCTTCTTAGACTACGTCTGCGGCGACAAGAACGGCACCATCTATGCGACCGTTCTCTACACCGATAAGATCGCCGTCTGGAGCGCCGGAACCAAGAACGGTACCCAAACCTCGACGCTGACCGATCTGCATCTCTCGAGCGCCGGTTCTCCCTCATTGGCCGACGGACCCGTAGCGTGCGCGACGGATCATGCCGGCGATCTCTTCATCTCCGGGCAGTTTGCCACGGGCGGCAGCGGAAGTTATGACTATTTTGCGGAGCTCGACGAGTTCGTCCATGGCGCAAACGGATCGGGCAAATCAAAAGTCCTCCAGCGCGAGACGTCCGACCTCTACTTTCCCGCCGGCCTGGCAATGGACGCGCAGAAAAACCTTGCATGGGCGCTCTTTAATCTATCTGACTCTGGTTCGAACGTTTGCACGTTCGTAAAGCCGTATAAGGGAACGCCGACGTCGTGCACGAGCGGGTTTGCTACGGGCTTTCACTTTACGAAAAGCGGAGCAAACCTGTGGGGCGGCGATGCGACGACGTATCCCTGGTACCATCAGCCGCAAGCCCATATGGCAAACGAGATCGCGTATCCGGGGGGCGGACTGGTCAATTCAACGTCGCCCGACGGGCTTATCACGCCGGTGGACGCCTCAGTCAATCCGCCGCTCTAAGAGCGTTGGCTGCGGCACCGCGTCGACGGGGATAATCGCCGCTTAAGAATCGCTTGCTAGATTAGGCTTTGATGATCTTCGTTGATGAGAAGATCGAAGGCTTAGTCATACAGTGCCGGCTTTCGGAGGCTTCGGCCGCATTGACGCTCGAGCGAGCGCCGCGGCGCGACCGCGCCGCGCTCTGCGCGCTCGCCGGTGACGATCGCGGGCTGGCGCGTTTTGTTGACGTGCAACTTCTCGGATGCCGGAGCGCGGCCGAGGTCGCCACGTATTACGCAACGACGAACCTGGAGCCTACGGCCGAAGATCATCTCGTCGCCGGCGTCGTGCTTGCATGGGCGGCCGACGCGCCCGCAACGTACGATTCGCTGCGAGCGGCTCACGACCGCGCCTTCGCGCAGCGCCGCTACTATCTCGCCGTTGCGGCGCGCGAACGGTTGGCCCATCACGCGCTCCTCTTCGGCGACGTCACCCTCGCTCGCGGCGCGATCGACGAAGCGATTGCGCTGGCCGAATCCCGCGCGTTGCCGAGCTGGTTGCTGCGCTCGCTATCCGCGGCCGCGAGCTTAGCGTTGGATTCGGGCGACCTCGACCGCGCTGAAGAGTTGCTCTCGCGCGGACGAGCCGCAACGCGCTCGCCCGAAGAGCTCGCCCTCTTTGCAGCGACGGGCGCGCAACTCGCGGTCGAACTCGGCGACGATGCGGCCTTGCCCGAATGGACCTCGGCCGCAATGATTGAAACGGCGTTGCGCTGCGAGACGGCCGAACCGGCAAACGCAGCGACCGCCGCCGCGCTGATCGCCTCCAGAACGCCGGCGCCCGGCACGCCGGTCGCGGCCGCGTTGCGGCGCGCACTTTTCCAAGCGGAGGGCGCGGCGAACTCCGTCGAGCTCTTCGCAACTGCCGCGCAGTACGGCGATCTCGAGGAGGCGCGCTTTGCAGTCGAAGCCTTCGCCGCCGCCGTTGCGCCGACGCGTCCCTATCTCTACGCGCACCAGCTCCTCGCGCGCGCCCACCTGCTCTTACGATCCGGCGAACGCGGCGGCTGGATCGACAATGCCGGCGATGCCGCACGAGCATTCAGCGCGATGGGCATGCGGCGCTGGACGAACGAAGCGATGCGGCTGCTCGTCGCGCAGGAGCCGGTGGGTGATCGGCGTTCCCGTGGACGGCAGAGCGCCACCACGCTCACGGGGCGGGAAGAGCAGGTCGCGCAGCTCATCCGGCGCGGCGCACGCAATCGCGAGGTCGCCACCGCGCTGCAGATCAGCGAGCACACGGTCGAGCGCCACGTGAGCTCGATTCTGGGCCGGCTCGGCCTGCGATCGCGCTGGCAGATCGCGGATGCGCCGAAGAACGACGAACATTAAGGTTCCCCGAATTTCCTTATGATTCGATAAAGTCACGTTGCCGATGCCTTAACGATTCGCGCATTCCCAGGATGCAGTCATAATACGCTAACCCTTAGCATCGTGTTGTAGAGCTCCGGCCCAAGCGCCGCCTCTTAGTTGCTGCTGGGAGTCGAATTTGATCAAGAGCCTGCTCGGGGTCAAGAAGCGTGTCTTCCTCATTCTATGTATTTACGTGATCGCTCCACATGCACGCGCTCTTGCCGAGACCGGCGGCCTCGTTACCGGCACGGTCAGCGACGACA
>DAINBY010000012.1:0-76005 GCA_036732685.1 Candidatus Cybelea sp.
GATACTCGGTACCGTCGATCTTGACTTCGCTACCGGAGTACTTGCGATAGAGCACGCGATTGCCGACCTTGACGTGCATGTCGACCACGGTGCCCTTATCGGTCACCCGGCCTGATCCGACCGCGCGAATAATGCCTTCTTGGGGCTTCTCTTTGGCCGTGTCGGGAAGAAAAACGCCGCCGGTCGTCTTGTCGTCCTGCTCTACGTGCTCGATAACGACGTTATCGAACAGGGGTTTGAGATTCACGTAAACCTCCACTCGAGTTTGGGCTATTTTAGGTGAGGAACACAATTTAGCACTCTCAGCGCAAGAGCGCTAGCTGTGCCATATTAGCAGAGTCCGGGCGTGAGTGCAAGGACCCTTTCCGGCTCCGCGCGGGCGGGAAGTTAAGCGGGCGAGCGCTTTGCGCCTAGATAACCCACCGGAGGGACGACCCGAAGAGCAGGTAGGCTTGTGCGGCGGCGACCGCGGCGAAGAAGAGGACTACCCACGGCGGCTTCACCCAGCAGCGCCACTCTCGCACGCCCTGCGCATAGGCAACGAGGTAGAGGACGACGGCCCCGACCGAGAGCACCAGTACCGCATATTTAGCGAAGAGCAGTGCGAGGAAGGCCGCCTTGCATAGCGTGAACGCGTAGCCTTCGATTTCCTTACCGCGTTGTAGCTTGGTCGAGTTCTCCACGGGCGACCATTCCTTTCATCGCGCGCCCCCGCACCTTCGGAAAAAGGCGGGCCGCGCAAAACGGCATGCGCACCGGATCGTTGCCGGCGCCGGCGACGTGCACGCAGCATTGTTCCAACCGTTCGGTGATCAGCGTGTCGGCGTCCATGAAATGCTTGATCGTCACGCGCTTGACGCGCTCGCCGACGAAGCGCGCCGTCGCATTCTTCGCGAAGGCCAATCGGATCAGATCGGCGATCCCGCCGAAGTCGCACGCCTCGCAGAGCGTTCGAAGATGGCGGGCGAGCTCGGGGCGCGAGAGGGTCATCGTCTCGGACATCACGCTCGTGAGCCCTTCGTGTACGTGTTCGAGCGTTTCGGTGAACGCGATCTGATTTGCGAAAACGCTCAAGTGCTCGCGAAGGGCCGGCTCGCCGACCACCGAGGCCAGGCCGATGAATCGTCCGTGCCGGCCGCGCAAGAAGTACCCGATCGAGCAGCAGTCGGGATGGCTGCACGGGAGCGCGATCAGATCGGTGGTAGCGACCCCATGGCTCGATTGCGCGGCGATGCGCGCGAGCACGCCGGTCGTCGTCACGCGCGACATCGGATCGACCGCCGGCGCACGCCCCGAAGCAAAGACCGGCTGATACATCACGCCGCCGACGTACGGAGTGGCAAAGGCCGTGTCGAGGACTTCGCCGATTTGGTCGGCGTTCTCGGGCACCACCGTCATCACCAAGGTGGTGAAGATCCCAGCGGCGCTCAAGCGCTCGACGACGCGCGCTTTTACCTCGCGTAGATCGAGCCCGCGCAGCATCGCATGGGTAGCCCTCCGCTGGCCGTCATACTGCAAATAGACCTCGACCCG
Organism: Candidatus Cybelea sp.; assembly: GCA_036732685.1. Lineage (GTDB taxonomy): Bacteria > Vulcanimicrobiota > Vulcanimicrobiia > Vulcanimicrobiales > Vulcanimicrobiaceae > Cybelea. The sequence continues at coordinate 1,534 of DAINBY010000012.1, forward strand.
GTCGCGCAGACCGGCTAGGAAATCGAGGAGTGCGTCTTCGTTGGCTAGGCGCACGCCGTTGGTGTTCAAAAGAATCCGCGTGATCGGGAGCTCGCAGAGCCGCTCGATCAGCTCGCGAATCTGCGGGTGAACGGTCGGCTCACCTCCCGAGAGCATGACGACGTCGAGGCGGCCGCCTTCGCGCTCGATGGCCGTTTCGACGGCCGCCACCGCCGAGTCGAACGGAAGATAATGGCTAAGGGCCGGACTCGAGCTCGTATAGCATGCCGGACACGTTAAGTTGCACTGGGTTGTGAGATCGAGCAGATAGATGCACGAGTGTTGCAGGTGCGCGGGCCCGAGCCCGTACTCATACCCCATCGGCACCGGATAGACGTCGGTTGTGTCGGGATTGATGATCTTCGTCGGGACGCGCCACTGCTGCAGATAGCCCCAGAGCGAAGCGTCCTCTTCGTAGAGCGACCAGACCTCGCCGTGACCGCGGCGGCACCAACGGCGCAGATAGACCTTTCCTTCCCGCTCGACGAGATGGCCGTCGCAGATATCGGTCGGAAACTCAGGATCGAAGTCGTCGCGTTCGGAGAAGCAGCGCGGGCAGACGGCGCGGACGCTCTTGAGAACCGTGTAATCGTAAACCGGCAGCGACACGCTACGCCCCCATCAGGATCCGATGGCGAAGATGTCGCAGATCGAGAACAGTCCGAGCATCACGGCGAAAAACGCGAGGGAGAATACCCGCAGCGGCGGCGACATGCGCGCCCGCGCGACCACGACCACACCAACCAGCGTAAGCAGCGTTAGGAATATAAAAAAAACGGCCGACCCCCTGGAGACGGCAAATTCCTGCGCCGGTCCGGACGACCGTGCGCCGACGTCGGCGAAGAGCGCCGATCCGGCGACGCTCAACGCAACAAACGCAGGGAGTGCGAGGACCATGCCGCCCAGCCCGGAGACGAGCAGCTCGCCAACGGTCGCGCCCCTCGAGATCGCCACGCGAGCATCGCCGCAGTTCGGGCAATACACGGCGCCGGCCGGCACCATCGTGCCACACTTGGAACAATTATCCGGAGTCTCTATCGGCACGCCGCGACGATCCGCGATCGCACGTCATATGGTTGAATCAGCTTGGCAAGCCTCCAGACGAAGATGACGGCGCCGGCGCAGCACGCCCATTGCGCGAGCGTCAGGCCGAATGCGACCGGTGCGTTCTGCCGAAAGAACTCCACGACGAATCGATCGATGCAAAAGAGCACTCCACCCAAGTAGAAGAGCCCGTTCTCGGCCAGGATCCTCCGCCGCTCGACGACGAGCAGCACGGCGAAGCACGTCGCCGCCGCGGCCGAGAGATAGAGTTGCGTGGGATGGCGCAGTGCGCCGTGGTCGTGGATGGCCCACGCGACGCTCGCCGCTTTCCCGTAGCAGCAACCGCCGATGAAGCAGCCGATTCGGCCGAGCGCTTCGCCGGCGGGGATGGCCAGCGCGAAGAGATCGCCGGTCGGGCGCGTGATGCCCAGACGGCGCTTCATCCAGATGACGGCGAGCCAGCCGCCGACGATGCCCCCTTCAATGGTTTTTCCCGGCAGACCCGTCGCGAAGAGTTGGAAGAGATTTGCGCCCGCCAATCCGCCGATCAGCCCGGCCGCCGCGATCCGTGCGATCCCGTCGGTGCCCATTGCGCGGCGGCGTGCCGCTAGCCAAAAGACGTACGCGGCGAGCGCGTATGCCGCCGCATAGATCGGAGCCGCAAGGAGCCAGCGTACGTGCGGGGCGAGCCCGTCCATGAAACGCTGTTCTGCCAGGCCCGGCTCTCGCCTGCGCGAATGGACCGGCACGTGATCGGCGCTATCGAAGTCTCGCTTCCAGCACTGCGGCATAACGCCGGCGTGCTACGCGACCTCGTCGGCGCGCAGCGCGCCGCGTTCGTCGTTAAGGGGAATGCGTACGGCCACGGGCTCGTCCCCGTCGCGCGCGCGATCGAATCGTTCGCGGCGCGGCTCTGCGTCTACACCATCGACGAAGCGCTTGCGCTGCGCGCCGGCGGCATCACGGCACCGCTACTCGTTTTGGGACCGATTCCGCCCGACGCACTCGACGATGCGCTCGCCGCGAAGACAGAGCTGGTACTCTGGAGCGCGGGCGATTTCGCGCGGCGCCTCTGCGCGAGCGCTCGCAAACGCGAGACGATCGCTGCCGTGCACCTCAAGGTCAACACCGATCTCAATCGTCTCGGCTTCGAGCCGCACGAGCTCAGCGGTGCGCTCGACGCGCTCTTGGCGATGCCGGAGCTAGCGATCGCGGGAATCTTGTCGCATCTCGCGTCCGCCGAGGAGCTCGACTCACCTTACACGATGTTCCAACTCGCCGCCTTCGAGCGCGCGCTCGCGGAAGCGAGGCCGATGATCGAGCGCACGACGACGGCTCCGTTGCGTCACATCGCCGCTTCGGCCGCTGCAATGCTCTGGCCGCAGACGCGGCTCGACTTGGTTCGCTTCGGGATCGCGCTCTACGGTCTCATGCCGTCACCGCAAACGCGCGAAGCGATGGCGTCGGCGCCGCTCGACCTGCGGCCGGCGCTGGCATACCGATCGCAGATCGTCGTGACACGCACGATTCCAGCCGGCGCTTCGGTCGGCTATGGCCGTACCTTTCACGCGCCGCGCGAAATGCGCATCGGCGTCGTCCCCGCCGGCTATGCCGACGGCATACCACGCGCGCTCTCAAACCGCGGCGCGTTCGCCGTCGAGGGCGCCCTCTGCCCCATCGTCGGCCGCGTTGCAATGAACATGACCGAGATCGACCTCACCGACGCGCCCGGCACACACGCCGGTTCGATCGTCACGCTCATCGGATGCGACGGCGACGCGGCGGTGGGCGCCGACGACTGGGCGCAATGGGCCGATACGATCAACTACGAGATCGTGACGCGTCTTCCCAGCGAACTTCGGCGCGTCTACGCCACTTTCGTGAGTTAGGCGACCGTCGCGATCGCCTGCTGAAGATCCAGCGTGCCGTTATAGAGCGCACTCCCCACGATGCACGAATCGATGGCTACCGGAACGGAGCCTTTGAGCTCGCGCAAATCCTCGATGTTTCGTGCGCCGCCGCTTGCGGTTACCTTCACGTCGGCGGCGTTGGCAACCGCGTTGAGCGCCTCGACGTCGTAGCCTTCTCCCATCCCGTCGCGCCGGATCTCGGTAAAAATGATACGCGACACGCCCCACTGCGCGACGCGGCGAACGAGCGAATCGCGGTCAACCGGCGTGCGCTCTTGCCATCCGTGGATGGCAACCTGCGTGCCGCGAGCGTCGATTCCGGCGATCACCTTTCCCGCGAAGCGGCTGATGATATGCCGTGCGAGCCGCTCGTCCTCGACGAGGAGCGTGCCGAGGATGATCTCCGAGACACCCGCCTCAAAGGCATCTTCGGCGTGCTTGACGGCGCGCAGGCCGCCGCCCATCTGCACCGGCACGGCGACCGCTTCGCAGATGCGCGCGACCGCTGCGAGATTCTCGCCCGAGCCGAAGGCCCCGTCGAGATCGATTACATGCAGCCGGCGCGCACCGGCATCCACGAAGACCTTCGCGCGTTCGACCGGATCGTCGTCGTACTCGATCTCGGTCGTGGGATCGCCTTGTTTCATGCGGACGCATTTGCCCCCGCGCAAGTCGATCGCCGGAAGGACCAGCACGTACTACTCCGCTATCCGCGCGCGCCGTTCGCCGCGCGCTGCTCGATCGGAACGTAGGGTCCGTTCGAAGGGCCTTCGTAGGTCGCTTGCGGGCGAATGAGCCGATTGTCGGCAAGCTGCTCGAGGATGTGGCCGCTCCATCCGGCGATTCGGCCGCAGGCGAACAGACAGGTAAACTCGTCTCCCGGAATCCCGAGATCTGCCAGCACCGGCGCGGTATAGAAGTCGACGTTTGCGTAGATCGTATTGCCGGGCTTCTTCTCTTGTAGAACTTTGCGGCTCGCCTCTTCGACTGCGTGCGCCGTTTCGTACCAGCGGTCTCCACCAACGTGCTGGGCGAGCTCCTTCGCCATCGCCTCGAGATGCCGCGCGCGCGGATCGCGCACCTTGTATTCACGATGGCCCATGCCCATGATCCGCTTTCCGCTCTCGAGCAGGTCGCGCACGTAGGGCTCGGCGTTCTCGGGCGATTTTACTTCGGTCAGCGTGCGAAATGCTGCAGTCGCGGCACCGCCGTGGAGATCGCCTTGCAGCGTCGCGAGCGCCGCCGTGACCGACGCATAGATATCGGCGCGGGTCGACGCGGCAACGCGCGCGGCAAAGGTCGATGCGTTGTACGAGTGGTCGGCGAGCAGCACGAAGTACGTGTCGAGCGCATCCTCTTCGATTGCGTGCGGCACCTTGCCGCTTCGCATATAGAGAAAGTTTCCGGCTTGCGAGAGGTCTGCGCGCGGCGCGACCGGCTCGAGTTCGCGGCGAATCCGATCCCAGGCGGCGACGATCGTCGGCGTCTTTGCGATCAGTTCGATCGCGGTGTGCACGTCGGAGCGATGCTCGCCCTGCGCGTTGACCGGCGAGAAAAGCCCAAGCCCGCTGACGACCGTTCGCAGAACGTCCATCGGCCAGGCCGTCTTGGGGACGTTCTGCATGGCGTTGACGAGCGGCTCGGGGAGCGCGCGGCACGAGGCCAGCTCGCGCTTGAGAACTTCTAGCTGATGACGGTTCGGCAGATGACCGTAGAGCAGCAGATGAACGATCTCCTCGAACGTCGCGTTCGGGGCGAGATCGTCGATGTCGTAACCGCGGTAGGTAAGGCGGCCGATCGTTCCTTCGACATTACTGAGCGCGGTCGTCCCAACGACGACCCCTTCGAGACCACGGTCGACAACGGTAGGCAAGGATTTCCTCCATAAACGGCAAGGGTATGACGGTTCAGGGTTTTCCCCGGCGGCAATGCTTCGACTCCTCCGGAAGTCGGCCTGTGGCGAGAGGCATCGACAGGAGGCTTGGTTGAATTGGCACTCTGCCATGGACGCACTCGATCTGACGAAACGCCCCCCACGCAGCCCGCGCGAGCTGCTGCCCGGACTCGACCTGTTGATGGCGGCCCGTACCGTCGACAAGCTGCGCGCGACGCTTCCGGGCGGGAACATCGGCGAGTATCAGATCACTGGCTTTAGCTCGAGCCTGCTCAACTCGCTCGGAATCGTCGAGGCCGCCCTTCGGACGGCGATCGCGCGCGCCGAGTCGGATGCGGAGATCGCGGGTTGGATTCGGGATCATAGCGACCCGCATCGCTACGCCGAGATCAACGCCAAGTTCGAGGGCCTTAAGATCGCCGAACGTTTAAACGATCCCACGTTCGTCGAACGCTATCCGCTCGCGCGCTCCCTCTCGCCGGAAGCTTCGCGGCTCGACCTGCTCGCTGCCGACGACGCGGAGGCGTTCAAGAAACCGGAGTAGCCGGCTCTTCCTGCGCGGAGATCATCAAGCGCCAGCAGATCTGCCACGCGTCGCCCTCTCGCCGGAAGACGTACGTATCGAAGCCGCGCTCGGTGCTGCGCCGCCCGCCGAACTCGTAGCGCATCCTCCACGGCATCGTCGCGATCGCTACGTTGCCGCTCGAATCGATTTGCGGCTCGTCGATGGTGACTTCGAGCACGGTCGCGCTGCGCACGAAGTCGCCATAGCTCGCCGCGACCGCGGCGCGTCCGCGAGCGACGCGCGCGAGGCTCGGCGCCACGACGATTGCGTCCTCGGTGAAGTGCGGCGCGACCAGCTCCGCAATCTCATCGGCCGCCGCCTCGCGCCAGATTCGATTGATCTCGGCGAGTACGCCGCCGGGATCAAGCGACGGCATCGCGCAGATCGGCCCGCGCGCGCGCGTAGCCGACGAGACGGTCGATCAACGACTCGAACGAGATGCCGACGGCAGCGCACGCATCGGGCACGAGACTCACCGGCGTCAAACCAGGCAGCGAATTGATCTCCAAGAGATGGGGCCGTTGGTCGGGCGTGACGATGAAGTCGCTGCGCGAGTAATCGCGAAGCCCGAGCAGACGGTGCGCCGAGAGAGCGAGCATCTGCAGGCGAGCGGCGAGATCTTCGTCGATCGGCGCCGGAACGACGTGCGTGCTCCCGCCGGGCTCGTATTTGGCGCCGTAGCTGTAGAACCCGTCGCGGTTCGCGACGATTTCGATAATCGGCAACGCCTCTTCACCGAGCACGGCACAGGTGAACTCGCGGCCCTCTAGATACTCCTCGGCGAGAATTTGCGAGTACGCCTTCGAAGCCTCGAGCATCGCGCTCGTCCACTCTTCGTGCGTGCGCACGATCGCAACGCCGGCCGAAGAGCCTTCGAAGCGCGGCTTGATGACGAGCGGAAGATCGAGCGATCCCGGGAGAAGCGGCAGCGTGCCGCCCGCGAGATCGAAAAGATCCCAGACCGGCGTCGGCAAGCCCTCCGCTGCGAGCAGTTTTTTCGTGAGGTGTTTGTCCATCGAGAGTGCCGCCGCCTCGAGTCCGCTTCCGGTGTAGGGTATCGAAAGGTACTCGAGGAGCGCTTGGACGTGGCCGTCCTCGCCGCCCTGTCCGTGGAGCGCGATGAAGACGAGGTCGGGTTTGAGCTGACGGACGGCGTCGAGAAAGCGATCGTCGTAGTCAAGGGATTGCGCGTCGTACCCGAGCGAGTTGAGCGCGCGCACGACCTCCGAACCCGTACGAATCGAGATCTCACGTTCCGCGCTGCTGCCGCCCATGACGACGGCAATGCGCTCCTTGATTCCGGTATTACGTTGCATCGATGAAAACTCCAACCAAGTGCACTTCGAGTTGTAACTCGACGTTCGAACGATCGCGCACGGCGCGGCGAACTCGCGCGAGCAGGGTCGCAACGTCTCGGGCCGTAGCTCCGCCGAGATTGTTGATAAAGTTGGCGTGCAGTCGCGAAACTTCAGCGCCTCCTTCGCGCCATCCCTTGGCCCCGGCGTCTTCGATCAACCGCGCCGCTGCCGAACCGGGCGGATTACGGAAACAGGAGCCCGCGTTGGGGAGCGCGATCGGCTGCGTCTTCTTACGCCGGACCAGGCGAGTCTGCATCTCGCTTCGCACGTCGCGCGCGCTCGAACTCGCAAAGTCGAGCACGACGCGCGAAACGACGACCTCCCGGTCGAGCGTGGATTGGCGGTAGAGATACCGTACGCTCGCGGCATGCGGCTGCGGGCGGCTCGGCGACTGCACCCAGACTTCGCGAACGAACTCGCCGATCTCGCGATCGGTGCCGGCGTTCATCCGCAGCGCGCCGCCGATCGTTCCGGGAATCCCGGCGAGCGATCCAATGCCTTCGGCCCCGGCCGAGGCCGCCTTCGCGGTGACGAGCGCCATGTCGGCCGATCCGCCCGCCTCGACGACCACGCGATCGGGCTCACCGCGGACCTCGACCGCGGCGAACTCTCCGCCGAGCCGAATGACGACGCCGCGAACGCCCCCGTCGCCGACGAGCACGTTGCTTCCCGCGCCGATAATCCACCACGGCATTCGGCGTCGCAAACAGAAACGCATGAGCCGCGCGAGCTCGTCCTCATCTTGCACGCTCGCAATGGCGTCGGCAGGGCCGCCGATCTTCCACGACGTGAAGGGCGCGAGCGGTTCGTCGAACCGTACCCGTGGACCGAAGATTTCGCGGAGCGACTCGCGATCCGACTCTTCCAGCAGGCTGTGCAGCGCGCGCGCCGTCGTGACGCTCATGCGTGCAACGGTGCGGCCCGCCGCTCGACGGGTGCCGAGAATCGGTGCGCTAAACGCGCCGCCGCCTCGGTGATGTCGCCGGCGCCGAGCATCAGCAGCATCGCCCCAGCGGGGAGTTCTTCAAAAAGCCGGCGTTCGAGCTCCGCGATCGATCCCGCATACTCGACGTTGCCGCCGAGCGCGGCGAGCGGTTCGCCGATCGAACGTTCGCTCACGCCTGGAATCGTCGGCTCGGAGGCGGCGTAGACCGGCACGAGATAGACGCGGTCGGCCCCCCGCAGCGCCGCGGCGAACTCGCGCGCGAGAAACGCGGTACGCGTATACCGGTGCGGCTGGAACGCAACGATCAACTCGCCCGCGTAACAGCGGCGCGCGGCCGCGATCGTCGCGGCGACCGCCGTCGGATGGTGGGCGTAATCGTCGACGACCGTTGCGCGTTCGTTACAGACCAGTACGTCGAAGCGGCGGCGCACGCCGCGAAACTCGCGCAGAGCCGCAGCGATCGCCGCAAACGACAGGCCGAGTTCCATGCCGATCGCGATAGCCGCGAGTGCGTTCTGCACGTTCATCGCGCCGGGCACCTGCAACTCGATCTTCCCCGCCGGGCGACCGCCGGCGAGCACGTCGAACTTCGAACCGAAACCAGCGAAACGAAGATTGCCCGCCCGCAGCGACGCATTGCCGTCGAGTCCGTAGGTGACCACGCGGGCGCGCAGCTCGTGCGCCGTCAACGAAGCCGCGAGCGCGTTGTCGGTGCCGATGACGGCCAGACCTTCTTCGGGAAGCTTCGCGAGAAACTCGGCAAAGGCGCGCGCAAGCGCGGGCAGCTCGTCGTCGCTCGTCAGATGGTCGTTCTCGATGTTGGTGACAACGGCCATCACCGGTTCGAGCAATGCGAAGGATCCGTCGGACTCGTCAGCTTCGGTCACGAACCACGGAGAGGTTCCGTCGTGCGCGTTGCTGTCGAGTGCGGCGTCGATGCCGCCTAACACGAGGCCGGCGTCGGTACCGCCGCGGCGCAGAACGGCGTGCGTCATCGCAGTCGTCGTCGTCTTTCCGTGCGTTCCGCAGACGGCGATTCCGCGACGACCGGCGAGCAGCCGCGCGAGCATCTCGCCGCGGTGCAAGACCGGGATGCCGAGGCGAGCCGCGGCCGCGCGCTCGGGATTGCGGCGATCGATCGCGGAGCTGACGACGAGGGTCTGGGCTCCTTGCACGTTGCGTGCGTGATGTCCGATCGCAATGCTCGCTCCCTCGGCCCGCAACCGCTCGACGAGCGGCGTAACGCTGAGGTCGGAGCCCGAGACCGCTTCGCCGCGTGCGAGGAGGACGCGCGCGATTGCGCTCATTCCGATGCCGCCGATCCCCACGAAGTGGTAGCTCGTCACGCGTTCTCTCTTCGAGCAGTCAACATATCGATCCGGGCAAGAATCGTGCTCAGTGGGTCGGCTCCTCCCAAACGCGCGGCGCCCTCCGCCAGTTCGGCAAGCCGGCGAGGTTCGACCGTTTGCACGAGCAGGGAGGGCAGGCCTCCATCCGCCAGCCGGGCGTCGGTCAGCACGACGGCCGCGTCCGCGGCCGCAAATCGCGCGGCGTTCTCGTCTTGATGTCCCTCCGCCGCGTGCGGATAGGGAACCAATATCGCGGGCTTTCCGAGCGCCGCCAGTTCCCCGAGCGTCGAGGCACCGGCCCGCGCGAGCACCAAATCGGCGACGGCATAGGCGTCGGACATGTCGTCGAGATACTCCCGCGCATTCCGCAGCTCCGTACGGACGCGTTCGAAATCGCTCGCGCCGGTCAGCGCGAAGAGTTGCCAGCCCGCCGGCAGTGCGTCTTCGCGCAACAAACGAATCAGCGCGTCGTTGATCGAACGCGCGCCTTGACTCCCGCCGATCGCGACGAGCGTACGCTTCGATGGATCGAGTCCGAGGTGCGCGACCGCATCTTCGCGCCGCGGCAGCGTGCGCAGCGTCGAGCGGATCGGGATGCCGGTCGCGCGATACTTCGGATCGGGGCTGCGCCGCGCATACGGCGCAACCCAGACTTCGTCGACCATCGGCCCGAGCAACCGGTTCGTCAAGCCGGGCGCGGCATTAGGTTCGAGCAAGACGAGCGGCGCGCGAGAAAGGCGCATCACCCGCCGGATGCGGGCGGCGAGGGCGACGGGGAAGCAGACGTAACCGCCCGTCGCGATCACGAGATCGGGCTGCTGTGAAGCGAGCAGACGCAAACTCTGGAAGGTGCCGGCAACGTTCGCCGCGATCGATCGAAGGAGTTGCAGCGAGGGTGCGCGCGGCAGCGAGCCGCTTGATATCGAGTACAGCTCATATCCCGCCGTCGGGACGATTCTTGCCTCGAGACGGTCGGCCGTACCAATAAAAGCGATCTTCGCGCAGCGCTCGCGGAGTGCATCGGCGATCGCGATCGCCGGATAGAGGTGCCCGCCGGTGCCGCCACCGGCAAAAACGACCATCACGCCTGCTCGCGCGACCTTCGCGACCTTCCCACGTTCGCGATGAGTGCGACCGCGATGCAACTGACGACTAGCGAGCTCCCGCCGAACGAAATGAAGGGCAGCGGAACTCCGGTCACGGGCCATGACGACGAGACGACCCCGATGTTGATAAACGCCTGAATCGTTATCATCGCGGCGCAGCCGATCGCAAGAAAGAATCCAAATCGATCCGGCGCCGCAAGCGCGATACGGATCGAACGGTAGGCAAACGTTACGAAGAGCACGATCACGGCCAGCGTGCCGATCAGGCCCAGCTCTTCGCCGAGCACCGAGAATATGAAATCCGTGTACTGCTCCGGCAGGTAGAAGAACTTCGCGCGCGAGGCACCCAAGCCGACTCCGAAGAGTCCGCCACTGCCCAATGCGAGGAGCGACTGAACGATGTGAAAGCCGGTATTGAGCGGGTCCTTCCACGGATCGACGAACGCGAAGATCCTCGCGCGCCGGTATGGGCTTGCAAGCACGCTAAACGCAGCGAAGGGCACCATCGCGAGGACGATTGCGGCGAGGTGGACGAGCCGCGCCCCTGCGGCGAAGAAGAGCGCGAGCGCGATAAAAAGGAGCAGGCTCGCCGTGCCCATGTCGGGCTCCTTGAGCACCAAGACCGCCATGAGGGCGACTGGAATGCAGAGGGGAACGAGGCCTCGAACGAGCGACGTGATGCGCTCGCCGCGCGTCGACAAGACCGCGGAGAGATAGATCACCAACGCGAGCTTCGCAAACTCGGATGGTTCGATGCTCAGCCCGGCCGCACCGATCCAGCGGCGTCCGCCGTTCACGCCGAGGCCGACGTGCGGAACAAAGACGAGTACGAGCGCGGCGATCGCCGCGACGAGGAAGTAGGGCGCGACGCTTCGCAGTCGCCGGTAATCGATGCGGTAACAAACGTAGGCTGCGCCTAAGCCGACCGCGAGCCAGATAAGCTGGCGCTTAAGGTAATAGGCGATGTCGCCGTGCTGTGCGTATGCCGTCGCGCTCGAGGCCGAGAAGACCATCACCAAACCGATCGCGATCAGCGCCGCGACCGTTGCAAAGAGCACCGTGTCGAGCGGCGTGCGCGCCGATCCGCGCAGAGTCGCCGCGCTATGCACCGGCCGGCTCCCGAAGCGCTGCGACCGCCGCCGCGAACTGCTCGCCTCGATCCTCCGCCGATTCGAACATATCGAACGACGCACAGCCCGGCGAGAGCAGCACGATCGCGCCAGCGTCTGCAAACTCGCGGGCACGCGCGACTGCCTCTTCCATCGACGCGGCGTGCACGGTTTCCACGCCGTGCGCGGCGCCCGCGATCTCCGGGCCGGCCTCACCGATGGTTACCAGCGCCCGCGCGCGCGCGCCGATCGCCGCACCCATCGCATCGAATGCCGTGCCCTTGGAACGACCGCCCGCGATCAGCACGATCGGCGCATCGTAGGCCTGCAGCGCCGCAATGACGGAGGCGGGGTTCGTCGATTTCGAATCGTCGACGTACCGCACGCCGTCGATTTCGGCGACCGTTGTGAGGCGATGCGGCATCGGCTCGAAGGTTCGAATCGCTTCGCGCAGCCCAGCGGGGGCGCACCCGATGGCGAGCGCCGTAAGGAGCGCAGCCATAACGTTGCGCACGTTGTGCTCGCCGGCGAGCGGGATATCATCGCGCGAAAGGATCGCAACGGGTCGCGGATCGCCGGCGACCGGCGCGTACATCACCAGGTCCCCGCGCAGATAGATCGTGGCGCGGTCGGCGTTCTCCAGCGAAAACCAAAGCTGACGCGCCTGAACCCGCGGGTTGCCGTCGTGCCAGTCTAGGCTGCGGATGCGTGGGTCGTCGAGGTTGCCGACGAACCAATCGGTCATCGATTGGTTCGCGCAGATCCGGTACTTCGCTTCGGCGTATTCGTCCATCGAATGGTACCGGTCGAGATGGTCCGGCACGATGTTGAGCAAGACGGCGACGCGGGGCTTGAACGCGCGGATCGTCTCGAGCTGGAACGAAGAGACCTCGGCGACAACCCACTCATCGGCACCGGCTCCGCGCACTTCCTTGATCAATGGATTGCCGATGTTGCCGCCGACGCGGACGCGATGACCACAGGCTCGCAGAAGATGTCCGATCAGCGCGGTCGTCGTCGACTTCCCTTTCGTTCCGGTCACCGCGACAATCGGCGCCTTGCAAAGCCGATAGGCGAGCTCGATCTCGCCAAGCACCGGAACGTCGGCCCCGTGCATTGCGCGCACGACCGGCGAGGTCGGCGGCACGCCGGGCGAGAGCACCGCGCAGGTGAGCTCGGGTGCGATCGCACCGAGGGAACTCGGCTCGACGAAGCGCGCGCCATACGCTTGCGCGATCGCAACTGCCCCGGCAAGTTCGCCAAGCGGCTTTTCGTCGGTCGCGTAGAGCGTGACGTTCTGTTCGCTCAATACCTCGAGGCTCGCCAGGCCGCTTCGCCCAAGACCAATGATCAGAATTTTTTCACCCGCACCGAATTGAAAAACCTCACTCATCGCACGATGGCCCATCCTACCAACGAACAGAGCAGCGATGCAACCCAAAGGCGCGACGTCACTGTAGTTTCTGGCCACCCGCTCAACTCGAAGTGGTGGTGCAGCGGGCTCATCTTCAAGATCCGTCGCCCTCGCGTCGCTTTGAAGTACGAGACCTGCAGGATGACGGAGAGCGCTTCGGCGACGAAGACGCCGCCAATCACGAGCAGCAGCAGCATCTCGCCGGTGAGAATTGCGCAGCCCGCAAGCAATGCGCCGAGCGCGAGCGAGCCGGTGTCGCCCATGAAGATCCGTGCGGGGTGCGCGTTGAAGAACAGAAAGCCCACGCACGCACCGATGCCCGCGGCCGCGCCGATCGCCACGCCGGGCAGCGCGGCGCGCGCCGCGACCAGCGCGAGCACGACGAGCGGCGGAATCATCGTACCCGCCGCTAGACCATCGAGACCGTCGGTGAGATTTACGGCGTGGGTCGTGCCCGTTATCGCGAGAACCCCGAGAAGCAGCCAGAGCCAGTGCGGGGCCGTGAGCGTCAAGGTCCCAGCGTGCAAGAGTACGTCGGGCGGAAAGAGACTCGGCGACGCCGCCGCTTCACGTAAGAAAATCACCGCCGCAAGTGCGGATGCGAGGAACTTCGTGCGCGCGCGCAAACCTCGGTTCGCGCCACTGCGAATCGCCAGTGCGTCGTCGACGGCGCCGATGACGGCGCAGAGAACGACGAGCAAGACGAGTTCGGGAAGCAATGGCAGGCGCGTGCTGGCGAGCGCGGCGAGCAGCACCACAACGAAGACGAGCCCGCCCATCGTCGGCGTTCCGGTCTTCGCGCGGTGGGATTCCGGCGCGTCCTCGTAGGCGCGCTGGCGCACCTCGAGCCGGCCAAAAATCGCGAGCAATCCGGCCGTCAAGAGCGCGGCGATGAGCGAACCGGCGAGCACCCAGAGTCCCAGGATCGATAGCGACGAGCCGCTCATGGCGTACCGCCCTCGACGAGCGGATTGGGTCCGGTTCCGCGCCATTTGAGCACGACGATCGGGGTCTGCTCGTCGCTATTGCCGTGCGGATTGTCGAGCAACGCGGCTTCCACGCTGGACACGCATATGCCGGGCGAGTACCCGAGGATCTTTGCCTTTCCGAGATCGTTCGCATCGACCACGGCGCACGCGATGCCGATTCGCTCCGCGACGTTGCGTGCGAAGCCGCCGGCGTCGCGCGGCGCGAAGACGATCGCTCGCTCGTACGGTGGCATCGTTCCGGTGTACCCGTCGAAGGCAGCGACCGCCTCGCCCATCACCTCGTAAAAAGCACCGCGCCGGCCAACGAGGCGAGCGCCGATCTGCAGGAGCGTCGCATAGACGACCTTCCACATGCCGGCCGTGTCGATAACGAGTTGGATCGACTCGGGCTGACTGATCGTCGCCATCGGATCGGCGCGGCGCGAGATCGCGAACGCGAGACGCGATGGGCGAACGTACTCGGCCGCAAGCAGCTCGCCTTGCGCGATCGCGACGGCCGTCTCCGAGACCGCGATGACGTCGCCGGCTCGCGCGATGCCGCGCACCGCGCGCGCGATCGCGGCGACGAGGTCGTCGCCCGGACGAACGAGCGGCGTTCTGACGGGAATCGCGGTCAGCCCGGCGGGCGCTTCCAGGCGCGTTACGAGCAGAGTGCGCGTTGCGAGGCTCACGTGCGCAACTCTTCGACGATCTCTTCCAATTTGTATTTGCGAGAGCCTTTCAAAAGTACGACGTCGTCGGCGCCGGCGTGCTCGCGCAGCCAACGCGCCGCTTGAGCGTTGGTCGCGACCTCAACGATCTGCCCGTCGGTAAGGCCGCCGCGATGGGCGCCTCGCGTGAGATCGGCGGCATACTCACCGCTGACCAAGAGCATGTCGACGCGCCGGGCCGCGTGGGCGCCGACGCGTTCGTGCAGCGAGCTCGACTCCTCTCCCAGCTCGGCCATCGAAGCGAGCACGGCGATGTGACGCGCCGCCGACTCCGCAGCGAACGCGTCGAGCGCGGCGATCATCCCGTTCGCGTTCGCGTTGTAGGCATCGTAGATGAGCCGTAGGCCGCCGCGCAGCGCTATTCGATCGTATCGTCCCTCGGGCAGACGCAGCGCCGGGATCGCGGGCGCAAGCTGCTCGAGCGGCACCCCGAGTTCGAGCGCGGCGGCGACGGCCGCCGCGAGGTTTGCGCGATTGTGTAATCCCGGCACGCGCACGTCGACCGGGAGCTCGGTGCGATCGCCGCCGGAGCGATGAATGAGGACGCGATCGCCCTCGAATGCGGTCAGCGGATCGAGGCTCTCGTCGCTGCCGACGCAACCCCAATCGGCGGCAAACCAATGCGGCTTGCGATCGAGCGCGCCGGCGCGCCGCCGTGAGACGGAGTCGCCGGCATTCAAGATTGCGCCGGCGCCGCGCCCGAAGAGCGCCCACTTCGTCTCCTCGAGCCGTTCGCGCGATCCGACGATCTCGAGGTGCGCGTCGCCGACGTTGGTCAAAATTCCGACCTGCGGTCGCGCGATCTCGACGAGCACCTCGATATCACCGTAGCGGCGCGCGCCCATCTCGACGACGATCACCTCGTGCGCCTCGTTCGACGCACGCAGCAGGAGTTTGCTGACGCCGATCTCGTTGTTCTCGTTTCCCGGAGCGGCGAGCAGGCGCGCGCCGTAGCGTATCGCAAGGAGCTGCGCCAAGAAGGCTTTGGTCGTCGTCTTTCCGGCACTCCCGGTTACGGCGACGACTCGACCGCCAAAGCGTCCGCGCGACGCGCCGGCGAGCGCCATGTACGCGGCTTTCGTATCCGCGACGAGCATCGCCGCGACCCCAGGCACGCGAGCCAGCTCTTCATCGACAACGAGCATTGCGGCACCGCGCCGGATAGCATCGTCTACGAAATCGTGACCGTCGTGGTTCTCGCCGTGCAGTGCGACGAACGTATCGCCCGGTTCCAGCGTTCGCGTGTCGGTGCTAACGCGCAGCGACGCGGGCGCGGCGGCCGCGTCGGCGAGCGTCGCCGAGGTTGCCGCAATCGCTTCGTCGAGCGGAAGATTCATTGCAGCACGGCTCGCGAAGCGAGCGCTTCGCGAGCGACCGCCGCGTCGTCGAACGGCAGCACGCGGTCGCCGACGACCTGATAGTTCTCGTGTCCCTTTCCCGCGACGAGCACGACATCGCCGGGGCGTGCTTGCGCAATCGCTCGTTCGATCGCGCGCCGGCGGTCGAGCTCGACGACGTACTCGCGGTTGCCGATTCCGGCGGCGATCGCGTCGGCAATCGACTGCGGGTCTTCAGAGCGAGGATTATCGTTCGTAAGGTAGAGGCGATCGGCGAGGCGCGCCGCGACCGCACCCATCGCGGGCCGTTTTCCGCGATCGCGATCCCCTCCGCATCCGAAGACCACCGCCAGCGCGCCGCTCGTCGTTTCGCGCAGCGATTGCAGGGCGGACTCGAGCGCGTCGGGAGTGTGTGCGTAGTCGATTACGACGGCAACGTCACCTGAGACGATTCGCTCCATTCGACCCGCAATGGGCGAGATACGCGCCAGCGCATGCGCGGACGTCGCATCGGGGATGCCAAAGAAGCGGGCAACGCCGATCGCCGCTAAGGCGTTCCAGACGTTGAAACGCCCCGGTAACGGAAGCTCGAAGTGCTCGCCGTCGACGATGAAGCGGCTTGTGGCGGCGTCGACGGCGATCTCTTTAGGGACGAGCGTTGCTTCGCGTTCCAAGCCGTACGCGACGATCTCTCGCGCCTCGTTCTTCAGCTCGGCAGCCCATCGCCGGCCGTAGGCATCGTCGACGTTGAGAACGCAGCGCTGCGCCAGTTCGAAGAGCCGCCGCTTCGCCGCCGCATAGGCCTCGACGGTCTCGTGAAAATCGAGATGATCGCGCGCCACGTTCGTCATCGCCACAACGCGAAAGCGTACGTCGTCGATCCGGTCGAGCGCGAGCGCGTGCGAGCTGACCTCCATCGCAACGGCCTCGGCGCCTTCGTCGCGCATCTCCGCCAGCGTCCGATGGAGTTCGGGAGGAAGCGGCGTCGTGTTTCCCAAGCCCCATCGCCGCGAACCGAACTCGGCGCCGACCGTTCCCGCAACGCCGCACGGCGTGCCTGCCGCATCGAGAATCGTCGCGATCATGTGGGTCACCGTCGTCTTCCCGTTGGTTCCGGTGACGCCGATCACGGCCAAGTCGTGCGATGGATCGCCGTAGAACGCCGCTGCAAGCGACGAGAGCGCTCGACGCGTGTCGCGGACGCCCACGACGGTGACGCTCGGAGGAAAGTTGACGCGCGCTCCGTCCTGCACCACGACCGCGCGCGCACCGTTGGCGACGGCCTCGGCGACGTAACGATGACCGTCGGTACGACTGCCGCGGAGCGCGACGAAGAGCGCGCCGGGCCGCACTTCGCGCGAGTCGATCGCAATCGCATTCACGGTGGCGTCGCGCTCGCCGGCGATCTCCGTCCAGGCGACCCGGCTCAGCAGCGTCGCGAGCGCGGCGCCGCGTTCAGTGACCACGAAGGGCGACGGAAGCGCTCGGCAAGACTCCGGCATGCAGCATCGCGTCGCGCGCGATCTCGGCGAAGGCGGGAGCGGCGACGATGCTTCCGTAGTACGCGCCGATCGGCCGTTCCACTTTGATGTAAATCACGTAGCGCGCGTGTGGGTACGGCACCATTCCGATGAACGACGCGGCGTAGTATCCGGCCCGGTACTCGCCGTCGATTACCATCTGCGCCGTGCCGGTCTTGCCTGCCGTTGCGTAGCCCGGTATCTGCGCGCTCGGGTTTCCGGTGCCGTGCAGTACGACCGTGCGCAGGAACGAGCGGAGCTCGGCGGCAGTGCGTTGCGAGAAGACGCGCCGGACGACGGCCGGCGAGTACCGCCGGAGAACCGCGCCCTGGGGATCGTAGACGCCGTGAACGACGCGCGGCTGCATCAGCAGACCGCCGTTGGCGATCGCGGCGTAATAGCGCACCATCGCTAGCGGCGTGACGGAGACGCCTTGACCGAAGGACATCGTTGCGAGCGAAGATCCGCTCCACTGCGACGGTGGCGGTACGATCCCGGGATTCTCGCCGGGCAGACCGATACCGGTCGGTTCGCCGAATCCGGCTCTGCGCTCCATCGCATAGAGCGTTTTGCCGCCGATCGAAAGCCCGACTTCCGCCGCTCCCACGTTGTGCGAGAGCGCGACGATCTGCTCGAGCGTTTCACTTCCCCCCGCGCCCATGAGACCGTCTTCCGCATTGTGAATCGTCTGACCGCCCACTTCGAGCGCGTTTCGCGCCGGAAAGCGGCTCGTTAGCGTTACTTTGTGGGATTCGAGCGCGGCGGCCGCGGTAACGAGC
This sequence comes from Candidatus Cybelea sp., assembly GCA_036732685.1. Lineage (GTDB taxonomy): Bacteria > Vulcanimicrobiota > Vulcanimicrobiia > Vulcanimicrobiales > Vulcanimicrobiaceae > Cybelea. Next base: position 19,603 of record DAINBY010000012.1, read on the forward strand.
TTATAGGTCGAGCCGGGTTCGTAGGCGTCCATCACCGCGCGGTCGCGGCGCTGCGCGCCGCCAAACTTCCAGAAGCGGTTCGGATCGAAGTCCGGCACGTTCGCAAGCGCGAGGATCTCGCCCGTCCATGGGTCCATCACGATCGCGGTGCCGTCGAGCGCGTGATAGGCGCTCACTTGTTTCGCAAGCGCTCGCTCGGCAACGAATTGAAGGTATGGATCGATCGTTAGCCCGACGTCCAAGCCGGGCTGTGCCGACGCGATCACGCGTTCGCGACCGAACGGGATCGGCCGCCCGAACTCGTCGGCTTCGAGGGTGACGCGGCCGGATTGCCCGCGAAGCACGTCGTCGTACGCGTACTCAACTCCGTCGAGCCCGTTCTCGTCGGTGCCGACGAAGCCGATCACCGTCGATGCCAAACGCCCCGCCGTGTCGACGCGCAGGCCCGTCTGCTCTTCCTTGAGGTCGACGCCGATCAAGCCGAGCGTGCGTATGCGCGCCGCCTGATCGTGCGGCACCTTTCGCGCAATCCAGACGAACCAGAGATGGCGGTCGTGCAGCGCCGCAACCGTCGCCGCGTCGAGCTTGCCGAAGACGCGCTCGAGCTTCGCGACGGTCGCCCCGGCATCGACGATCTCGCGCGGTACGGCGTAGACGCTCTCCGAGGGCAGCGAACGGACGAGCACGTTTCCGCTGCGATCGAGAATGCTGCCGCGGCGCGCAAAGACTTCGACGGTATCGGAACGCTGCGCGAGCGCTTCCCTCGCATAGAGCGCGCCCTTGAGGGCCTGCACGTCGTAGAGCCGCCACGCGAGAAAGAGCGCGATGGCCAAGCAGGCGTAGAACGAGAGCCGCGCGCGCATCGGAGCGACGCGCGCGAAGGTCCGCTGATGCATTCCTTCAGCCCTAGCGACCGGTAACGCTCACTGCCGGCGCGCGGCCGCCGGAGCGAAGAGTCCCGCGAGCGACGAGAGCACCGGGAACCGCGGGCGTTCGCGGGCGATAGGCGGCGCCTCGATCCTGACGACGGCGAGCGCCTGCGGCTCGTGCATGCCTAAGCGCGCCGCGATCGCCGAGAGCCGGTCGTCGGAGCGGAGCGCCGAAATGCGATCGTCGAGGCGCATCGTCTCCTCCTGCAGCGCTTCGCGGTCGGCACGCGCCGTCGCGACCGCATAGCTGAGCCCGGTCAAACTCGACGTCAGCAGTACGTACCCCATGAGTAGGGCGAGCACGCCGGCCGATACGGCGACGATGCGTACGACGCCGGTATAACGAGCGCGCGACGTGCGGACGATCCGCCGCTGGGTAGCGGCGCGCACGGTGCGAGGATTGCGGATTCGCGGCGAGCGCTCGATGAGACGCGGCGCTATCACGTCAACTCGCCTTACGCTGCGCGGCGCGCAGTTTGGCGCTGCGCGCGCGACGGTTCTCAGTAATCTCGAGGCTGCCCGGAAGAACCGGGCGCTTCGTGAGCACTTCGAGACGCTCGTCTTCGCGGAAACTCTGTTTCACGATGCGGTCCTCGAGCGAGTGGAAGCTGATTGCGACGATGCGTCCGGCGCCGCGCAGCCGCCCGACGGCGCCGTGCAAGCCCTCGCGCAGAGCATCGAGTTCGTGGTTGACCGCGATGCGCAACGCCTGAAAGGCTCGCGTCGCCGGATGGATGCGCTCGCGTCTGCCGCGCCGCTGCATGATGCCGGCAACGAGCTGCGCGAACTCGGCCGTCGTGCTCGGAAGCCTACCGCTCGAACGACGCGCGACGATCGCGCGCGCGATCCGTCGGGCCGCGCGCTCCTCGCCATAATAGAAGAAGATGTCCGCGAGTTCGCCTTCGCTCGCGGTCGCAAGGATCTCGTAGGCGCTCCGTCCCGCGCCCGGATCCATCCGCATGTCGAGCGCGGCGGGCCTCCCGAGTGAGAAGCCGCGCTCGGCGTCGTCAAGTTGCATCGACGAGACTCCCAAATCGAAAAGAATGCCGTCGACCGAGGCGATCGAGCATCGGTCGAGGACGCGAGTGATCTCCCGAAAGTTGGCGTGGACAAAGGTGAAGCGGGCATCGGCGATCGCGGCGGCCCGGGCCGCGGCTTGCGGATCGGCATCGACCGCAATGAGGCGCCCACCTTGGAGATGCTGCAGAATCGACCGCGCGTGACCGCCGCCGCCGAAGGTAGCGTCGACATAGATGCCGTCGGGACGTATCGCGAGATACTCCACGGCGGTCTGGAGCAGCACCGGTTGGTGGGTCACGCCGCCACATCACAGGCCAAGCTCGGCGATGAAGCCGGGGATCTCGCCGTCGGGCGGCGTCTGAAAGTCGTACCGCTCCTTCGCCCAGATCTCGATCCGCGTCAGCAACCCCACCGAAACTATTTGCCGTTCGATGCCGGCATAGGCGCGCAGCCGCGCCGGCACCACTACCCGCCCTTGGGTATCGGATCCGACCTCTTCGCTATGCGCAAAAAGGTAGCGAACGTAGCGTTTATAGTGCTCGTCTTTCTTCGGGATCGCCTCGAGCCGCCCGCAAAACTCCACCCAGGTGGCGGTCGGATAGAGCGCCAGACAAGGGTCCGGAGGTGCGATCGTTAGGACGAACTGGGAGCCGAGGCGCTCGCGGAAGCGTGCCGGTACGATGAGTCGGCCCTTATGGTCAAGGGCATGCTGCTCCGAACCCGCAAATCGCGGCAGTTCCGCGTGCACAAAGTCCTCCGGAAGGCACCACTAAGCACTACTTCACACCACTATACGCCCCAGCTTTCCTTAAGGCAAGGTAAACCCGCCGCATTTCACCCCTCGGCACTCTCTTGGGGTGAGCGCTAACGGCTCTACTCGTAGTGTTTCGCAGCGTGCACTCCGCCGCGACCACCGGCTCATTATTTGTGCTGCAGTGCGGGAGCGCGATCCGAAGACTTCGCTGCGCGCTCCATTTCGATCAATCCGCGCTTGCGCGCAAGACCCCAGCGATAACCGCCGAGTTCCCCCGAACCGCGGATCACGCGATGGCACGGAATGAGCAGCGCCGCCGGATTGCGCGCGCAGGCCTGCGCAACGGCGCGCGCCGCGTTTTGCGCTCCGATCGCCGCCGCGACTTCCGCATACGACTCGACGTCGCCCGGCGGGATAGTCTGGAGATATTTCCAGACGCGCATTTGAAAGGCGGTCGCGCGAATATCGAGGGGCAAATCGGGCGAGGGTCCGGCGCCGTCAAGGTAGCGCGCAATGGCGTCGATCCAAACTCGAAAGTGCGGATGATACGGCTCGCGCATCGCCTCGATTCGCGCCTCGCGATATTCGCGGCGCAGTTGCGCGAGCGGCTCATCGCGCGTCTCGCCGAATCCAACGAAGCATACTCCGCGATCGGTCGCGCCGATCGTCATGATTCCCAGCGGCGTCGGAAACGACGCGTAGGAAATCGTCACGCCTACGCCGCCGCGACGATATTGTCGCGGCGTCATCCCGAGGTTCGACGCCGCGTTCTCGTAGATGCGGCTGGTCGACCCGTAACCCGCATCGTGCGCGGCCGCGTCGATCGGTTTCGCGCGCCCCAGGCCGTCCTTGAGCTTGCGCAGGCGAACCGTCGCCAGATACTGTTTGGGCGTGACGCCGACCACGCGCTTGAAGGTGCGGGCGAAATGAAAGCGGCTCATCGAGGCGCGCGCAGCAAGCTCAGCGAGCGTCAAGGCTTCTTCGCTATGATCCTCGACGTACCGGCAGACGTCGCGTATAAGATCGGCGTTGAGATTCGTTTTTGACATGACTCTGACTCTACCAATGCTCGAGGGCCAAAACCATCGGAAAGTTGCGAAGTAGCCATGGCCTGCCTGCCAGGCCCTGCCCCCGGCGGGGAAGAAAGGCGCCCCTGCGATGAGTCGATTGCTGGGGGTCTGCAGTCTGGTCGCCCTGCTCTGCGCTTGCAGCGGCGGGTACCTGCCCTATGCTTCCCGGTCCCTCGATCCGATGGCCATCGACTCGCTCGTGAGCGGAGCCTCCCAGGCCAATGGCGTGCCGCCCGGATTGGTGCGCGCCGTTCTCATGGCGGAGTCGGCGGGCAACCCCTCGGCGATCAGCGTCGCCGGAGCGCAGGGGCTCATGCAACTGATGCCGGGCACTTCGGCCGGCTGCGGAATCGCAAACCCATTCGATCCGACCCAAAACGTCGAGTGCGGAACCGGATATCTGCATTCGTTGCTTCGCCGTTATCACAACAACGTCACGCTTGCCGTCGCGGCCTACAACGCCGGCCCCGGGGCGGTCGATCGTTATCACGGCGTCCCTCCGTATCCGGAGACGCGCGCATACGTCGCGCGCGTACTCAACGCATACCACAACTACTGAAGCGCGGCCGCTGATGGCAACGCTGACGTACCAGCAACCGCTACCGCGCGTGCGCTCGACGCTATTGCGCCTGCCGATTCTCGACGGATATCTCCTGCGCGAAATGTCCGTGCCGTTCTTCTTTGCGTTCGGCGCGTTTCTGCTCTTCTGGGCGCTCAATATTTTCTTTCTGGCCGCCGACTACATCATCAACCAGCACGCGCCGTTCTTTCTCGTCCTCCGGTTCGTAGTTTTTCGCATCCCGCAGGCGATTCCGATGGCCTTCCCCTTCGGCTGCCTCTTCGCCGGCCTGCTGGCGATGGGCCGGGTGATGGGCGATAACGAGGTGACCGCGATGCGAACGGCCGGGATTTCGGTGATGCGCATCGCGCTGGCGCCGCTGCTCTTCGGCATCGTGATGTTCGCAATCGCCTACTGCATGAACGAGTGGGTTGCCCCGGCGTCGGTCGATCTCTCGACGCGGACCTTCTACCAAATCATCTACCACACCGACGCGCTTCCGGTAGAGCCGCAGTTCTTTCGCAAGGACCCCGATACCGGAAACACGTTTTACGTCGGACAGGTCGCCCCCGACAACCGAACGATGATGGACGTCCAGATCTTCAAGCCGGCGAAATTCGGTCCGTGGAACGAGACGCTGCAGTCGAAGACGGCCTCGGTCGCGGGCGCCAGCCTCGTGCTGCACGACGTCATCGACACGCGTTACAACGACGACGGCTTCGTGACCAACCAGCAGCACGTCAAGAACGTCACGATCGGCCTGCCGCTCGGCGAGACGGCGTCGCAGTTCGTCAGCCAGGTCAACAACGACCCGTGGACGATGAGCAGCAAATCGCTGCGCACGCAAGTGAACGCGCTGCAATCTCAGGGAATCGGCGGGACGGCCATGGGCAACCTGCAGATCAATCTCGCCGACAAGCTGGCGTGGCCGTTCGCCTGCATCATCGGCGTCCTGGTCGCGGTACCGCTCGCGATGCGTTTCGGCAAGCGGGGCCGCATGCTGGGCATCGCACTCTCTATCGTTGCTTTCTTCATATACTATCTCATGGTCTCGGCGGCGTCGGCCTTCGGCCGAAACGGCGCGATGAATCCATATATCGCCGCCTGGCTGCCAAACGTCCTCATAGGAACCGCGGGCGCGGTTCTTCTTTGGCTGGAAGAGCGCTAAAGCGTGTCGTTCGGGAACCGCATACGTTGCGGTGTTGCCGCGATTGCGGCTCTCGCTGCCTGCGTTAGCGCGGTCTTTCCGGGCTTCGCCCCTGCCGCCGCCGAGGACCGCCAGCAGCTCGCGCTCTCGCTGTTCAATACGCAGAGTTGCGCGCAGCATTATCGCGACGATTCTGCGACGCTCGCACAAGCAACCGCAAATCCAAGCGCCTCGCCGGCGCCGGTCATTACTCCCGGCTTACCCAACCCTCCAGCCGGGGTCGGGAACGGAACGTACACGATCAATCGAACGCCGCCGCCGGCGCCGGGAACGACGCCGGGGGTCACGCCGCCGCCGATTCCAACCGGAACGCCGGCGCCCACAGCCTCCTTAGAGCCGGTCTTCCTGGTGCGCGGCGGCGAGACGCCGCCGCCGATTCCTCCCGCCGGCCAGGCCACGCCCGAACCCTCGCCCGAGCCGAGCGGCGTACCGACGCTCGCCCCAGGTTACATCGCGGTCATCTCGGACAAGTGGACGGGGAACCGAGCGCGCGGACAGCCGAGCGACGCGATCGGCAACGTTCACATCTACTACGCCGACGAAGAGATCGTCGGCGACCACGCGCACTTCGACGGCGTCCGTACGATCACGATCACGGGCAACCCGTTCTTGGTCAATCACGAGCACAACTCGGTGCTCAATGCCGACGCGATCATCTTCGACACGGTCGCGCAGACGGCGAAGCTCGAGAACGGCAAGGGTGCAAGCGACGAAGGCGTGCAGCGTGGCTTGATACACTTTTCCGCTAGCGACCTGCACACCGACCCGGATGGAACCGCGAAGGGTATGGACCCGTACATCACGACCTGCGAGAACCCGCGCGGCGGATACCACATCACCGGCAAAGACTTAGAGGTCTATCCGGGCGACAAAATCGTGGTTCACAAAGCGGTGCTCTGGCTGGGCGCGGCCGCGGTCTTCTACCTTCCGCTGCTCGTCATTCCGCTGCGCAGCCTCGAGAATCAGCGCGGCCGGCAGCATTGGTTCCCAGAAGTCGGCTACAACTCGTACGAAGGCGCCTGGATCAAGATCCAAATTCCGTTCGGTAAGGACCAATATTATTACGGGTACTACATCGTTAACTACTACACCCTGGAAGGGTTGGGTCTCGGCTACGTCGCGTTTTACACAAGCAAAAAGGGACGCCGGAGCGCCAACATCAACGTCTACACGATCAACAACCGCGTAGCAGGCGGCCGTCAGACGAACGCCGCGCTGGCCGAGCAGGAGAATATTTCCGAGCACCTCCGCAGCAACTTTCAGTTCTCATACCAGTCCAACTATGGCCCACTCATCAGCATTCCGCCGAACGAATCGCTGAGCGAGGCGATCGTTCACCAAACGACGCAAACGTCGCAAAATTACAGCTACACGCACACCTCGGTCGGCGGTCAGTCGAGCAGCGACAGCTTCACGTTTACCGACACGCGCCAGTTCAACGAAAACCTCAACGAAACCGTTACGTACAACCTCAGCAACAGCAGCGCAAGCTTCGGTGGCATAAACCAATTCAGCAATCAGTCCGAGTTCGACTATCTCTTGCAGTACACGACCTCTGGAGCCGACTACCAGATGGAGTGGGATAAGATCTACTCGCAGGAGGCGGTCGGCATCAACAAGATTCCGGAGTTCGAAGTCCGTCCAACGAGCTTCTTCCAGCATTTCGTCATACCGCTCTCGGCCGACTTAACCGTCGGCGAATACAGCAATCCAGCCGGCGATGGTCAGCCCTTAGCGCTGGCAACCTGGCGCGGCGACGCCAACGTCGTCGCCGGGCCGATCGAAGCGAAGGTCTTCGGCAGCGATTTCCAAGGCACCGTGACGGTCGATCAGTACGCTTACGGGACCGGCGATCTCAAAGCCGCCGTCCAGCAAGATTTGAGTCTCACGACGCCGATCAGTCAGCATATCGTCAACACGATTACGTACAACGAGGCAAACTACAACGGTCCGGCGCTCGTACCGTTTCAATATCTCGACCAGCAACCGACGATGAACACGAAGAACGCGCAAGACTTGATCCGCCTCTTCAACGACGACGTTTACGCGCTCTCCGTGGGATGGACGACGAACTTCGACGGGGTCGCGCAGCCGCTCAGTTATCAGTTGTCGGCGCGTCCGTCGCCGCGATCGGTCGTACTGCTCAGTGGGTCTTTCATTCCAGGCCCCGGCCAAGGCTTCGAAACGACAAACCTTCAGTTGTCGACGCCGTTCGGCCGCAACGCTTCGCTACAGTTCGTGACGAACATCAACTGGCGTCCATCGCTCGGGCTCGGCGAACTCTTCTCGGACAAGATCATCTACTACACGCGAACGATCGGCAACTGTTACCAACTGCTCGTGCTCTACAACGAAGCGCAGCAAGCCGTCAACGTCGGCCTCAACCTGCTCGCCTTCCCGTCGCAAACCGCAGTCTTCAACATCGGCCAACCCCAACAAGTCGTCCCAACGACCTTTAACTTCTAATGCAGGCGCTCTCGAACGCCACGCGTCGGAGCTTTTCATAGCAGGTAAGGCATCCCGATAGCTAGCGGCGCGGACGTACCCCACTCGAATACGCTCGTCGCTCACATCCTGTTCGCTCCTGCTCGTCCACTTTTCCGGACTAACAAAGTTTTGAAGCAGCCATCCATGGCTGGTCCGGAAAAGTTGGAACGCTTCGAGTGGGGTACGTCCGCGCCGCTAGGCTATGGGGTGTCGCATTCGGGGTGGCCGCAGGCGCATGTCTCCGATTCGATGCCTTGCTCGTCGGCGTTGCGGCAGAAGTTGCCGCAGTAGACTTCGCTTCCGTCGACCGGTCCGGTCACCGAGCAGTTGCAGATCTCGTGCGCGCACTCGAGCGGGGATTCATGCACGGCAGGCTACTGCGAAGAGCAGGGCGATTTGGCTGGATTGTTCGCGATCTCGACGCTAACGATCTCCGCCGCCGGATCGTTGATTTGGGTGTTTAGCGCGTAGTACGTGTTATCGAAACATGTTGCCATGTCCAAATGCGGCGAGACGAACTGCGGATCGACCGGCCCGCCGGCGCCCATCGAATCGACGAAGGTCCATTGCCCCTGATTGTTCGCCGCGGTCGTATATGCGTTGAACGTCCAGAGATTCGGTGGACTGGAGCTCGGAGAAGGCGAGGGGGAGGGGTTGAAGACCGACTTTTGCGCCAGGATTGAGAACTCGGACGCGGCGCCGTTGGCGTTGAGATTGTACGAGAACTGCTGCGGTGTCGTGCCCAGTTGGTGCCACACCGGCGGAACGTGCGGATTCTGAGTACTCCGAACGAACTGCACGACTTGGGCATACGAAGCGACGCCGTTGCCGCGCGAGACAATCGCCCACGAGTACCCCGCCCAATTGGTCTGAATCGTATCGGTAGACGGCGTAACGCCGCTTCCGGTGGTGTTCAAGACGATCAGGTACTGGTAGTTGCTGAAGTTGAAAGGCGCCTGCGTGTTGAAGAAGACGGCAAAATACCCCGGAGGCGCGCCACCGGGCCCTAAGCCCGGAGGATTCGGCGTGACCTGACGACCGCACGCCGCAACGATGAACGCCGTTATTAATACGACTACGAAACCGAAACTCAATCTGCGAATCATGATCTCCTCGGTGCCGTCGCGCGACGCCGGCCTCGCTGCCGGTGCTGCCATCGCTTTGGCGGCAGCCTTTCCGAAGATCGGCGCCGCGTGGCTCGTGCCATTCGGTACTGCTGCACTTTTCTGGATTTGGCAAGGTGCCTCCTGGAAACGAGCCGCGCTCCTCGGTTGGTTTGCGGGCTTAATTTTTTTCGCGCTCGACTTCGCATGGGTCGGACATACGGTCGGACATTACATCGGCATCTTCGGACCGTTTCTCGCCCTCGGTCCGGCGGTGATCGAAGCGCCGTTCGTCGCGTTGGCCGGCGTGCTCGCCGCCGTTGCATACGAGCATATGCGACCGAACGTTGCGCCGCTTGGCGCCGCCGCCGCGTTCACACTCTGCGAATGGCTGCGCTCGATTGGCGTGCTCGCCGCGCCGTTCGATCAGCTCGGATACACGCAAGCCGATTCGCCCTTGCGAGCGATCGCCGCCTATGCCGGCACCTACGGCATCACGTTCGTGCTCTGCGCGATCGGCGCATACGCGGCGGATGCGCTTCACCGCCGCACCTGGCGGCCGTTTGCGGTCGTTGCTACCACGCTAGCGCTGCTGACTGCCGGCGCCTGGGTTGCGTGGCCCGCACGGCGGCTGCCGCCTCCGACAATTCCGGTGGCGGCGATTCAAGGCAACATCGCGCAGACGTTCAAGTGGAATCCGCGCGGATTGAATCTTGCGGTACGCCGGTACACCGCGATGACGCACCGCGCGCTGGCCGGCAAGCCGCGCTTGATCGTCTGGCCCGAAACCGTGATCACGACGGAGCTCGACGCAAATCCCGAGCTCATCAAGCGATTCTCCGATCTCGCCCGCACGTCGCGCGCCACGATCGTCGCCGGCAGCCTCGCGGCCGGCCCGGACGCGCTCTATAACGCGCTCTACATCTTCTCGCCGGACGCTGGGTACTTGGTCTACGACAAACGGCAGCTCGTCGCGTTCGCGGAGTGGTTTCCGGGGCGTTCGTTTCTTTCGTGGCTGCCGTACGTTGCCGCGCTCAACGGCGGCTTGACGCCGGGAAGAGTCGACGGCGTGTATAAGACGGAGGCGCTCCCCATCGCGCCGCTCATCTGCTGGGAGTCCGCATTTGCAGATCTCGCATTCGAGCAGGTACGACGCGGCGCGCAGCTGCTCGTCATCAGCACCGACGACGCATGGTTTGGAAAGACCTCGGGCCCGTACATGCACGCCCAAATCGCGCAGCTTCGCGCAATCGAGAGCGGCACGTACGTGGTGCGTGCCGCCGCGACTGGGATCACCGGGATCATCGCGCCCGACGGGCGGTGGCAACGCCGCAGCCGGGTCGGCGTACGCGCGATCATCGCGGGGCGAGTCGGTCCTCGGGTCGCGACGGTCTTTTCCCGAATCGGACCGACGACCGTCGCGCTGCTCCTCGGCGTACTCTATGCGGGTCTGCTCCTGCCCCTGAGCACCACGTTACCACCGGATCCGGCGGAGTGGCCCGATGCGCAATAGAGCGTTGATGTGGAAGCGTCTCGCCGTGGGGGCGGGCGTCGCACTAGGAATCTACGTCGTGGTCGAGATCGTTCTGGCCGGCGGCGGCGCTCCGCCGCCACCGCCGAACCAGGCGCCGATCGACCTTCGCGGCGGGCACGTGATGAACAACCACATCGCGACGAAGTCGTGGACGTTCGACTACGACCACGCCCGACTTTCGCCCGACGGCCTGAGCGGGAGCGTGGAAGGCGTGCGCAACGGCATTGTCTTCCGCAAAGGCAAGCCGTATTTGCGAATCTCGGCCAAACACGTTCAGCTAAACATTCAGACGCTCGACTTTACCGCGGTCGGAAAGGTCCACATCGAGCGCATCGACGATCCCCAACATCGTTCGTTCGACACCGATCTGGTGACGTGGACGAACGACGCGAAGATCTTACGGATGCAGCATCCGGCGTACGTGCACTCCGGCAATCAAACGCTGCGGATCGACGGTATCAGCGTCAACTTCGACGACAACACCATTCATCTCGGAAAAGTCAGCGGCGGCGTCAACGTCGTCCACTAACCGCACGGAATAGAAAAGCGCTAATTTAAAACCAGCGCCCCAAAAGCGTTAGAGGATTGAGAAGGCCCTGATTTGGATGCGGCTCTAGGAAACGAGGGGGCGACGTTTACTACGGTAAACGAGCCCCTTCGTTGACAACGAGCCGCGCCAAATCAGGCCTTCTCATCCGAGAGTTTTTTCTTGGCTTCGGCAATCAGCCTCTTAACTTTCTGACCGCCCTTGTGCCCGATCTCTTCGTAAAAATCCGAGCCGTACTTTTCTTTGACGACTTTGCCGCCTTTTTGGCCGATGGATTCGTAGAACTCTACGCCATGGCGGTCGCGGGTCGCTTTTCCACCCTTGCGACCGATGTCTTCGTAAAACGTCGAACCGTAGCGATCGCGAACGGTATCGCCGCCTTTCTTGCCCGCCTCGCGCACCGACATTTCGCGCTTTGACGGAGGATCGTGCTTCTCAGCCATCGGTCTCCTAACGAACTAGGTTGGATGGATGTTACGACGCCGGCGCCTTACGCTTCGGACGCTGACCGCCTTTTTGACCGATCACCTCGTAGAAGGAGGGGCCATACTTGCTTTTCGTCGCCTCTCCGCCCTTACGGCCGATCTCTTCGTAAAACTCTGAGCCGTATTTCGCCTTCACGCGCTCGCCGCCGCGGCGGCCCGCTTCGCGTACACTCATACCGCCGGCGTTACCGGTCTCTTGTGCCATTCGATTGTCCTCTCTAGTTTCAAAGGTCCGAGTTACTCTATATCCCATACAAGCGCTCGGTAAACTAAGGATTCCCTGAGAAATTGGCCGTCGGCCCTTAAATCGAGGTTGGGGATGGCCGGGAGAGCAGCTCGTAGACCTCGCGCGTACGCTCGCGCAGGTGGGCAAGGTTGCCGTCGTTCTCGATGATGAAATCGGCGCCATCGCGAGCACGTTCGGGCGCGATTTGCGCCGCCATGCGCGCGCGAACGCGAGGCTCGTCGAGTCTGTCGCGTTCCACGACCCGCGCGACGCGCGCCTCCAGGGGCGCGACGACCAGGACCGATCGGTCGACGAGCCGGTCGTAGCCCGTCTCAAAGAGGAGCGGGACGACGTGCACGACGAGTTGACCCGGTTTCGCGCGCGCTTCTCGCTCCAGGGCGATGCGGCGGATATGGGGGTGCAGCAGCGCGTTGAGCCGCTCGCGCGCCGAGGAATCGGAAAAAACGATCTCGGCAAGGGCGGCGCGGTCGAGCGCGCCGCTCCGAACCGTCTGGGGCCACACGCGGGCGATCTCCATCAGCCCGTCGCTGTTCGGTGCAACCACCTCGCGCGCGATCTCGTCGGTATCGACGACGAGTGCGCCGAGGCTTGCGAAGATGCCGGCGACCGCGCTCTTCCCTGCCCCGATTCCGCCGGTCAACCCGACGCGCACGGCGTTCGTTTACTCGGGTTGGAGCGGCTCCGTCGGGGCCGGCGCGGCCGCTTCGATCCCGATCTCCTCGTCGACGGCGAGCAGCTCGATCTCTTCGAGCGGTACGTCGGCAACGTGCTGAATCGAAGCGGTGATCCGGCGGGTCGCGTGATTGATGGTGAGCAGCGTGACCTCGACATCCTGACCGGCGCTGAACTGTGCCGAGGCATCGAACTCACCCTTCGGAACCATCGCGAGAATGCCGGGAATCACCTCGACGAGCAGATAGTTCGGCGTGACCTTTACGACCTGCGCGTTCAGCTTGTTCGTCTCGTAGAGACGATCCGCGTACTGATCCCATGGATCCGGGAGCGCGTGCTTGAGCGAGAGGCTGACCTTCTTCGCCTCCGGATCGAACTTCATGATCTCGACTTGGACGACATCGCCAATCTTGACGACTTCGGAGGGATGTTTGATTCGCGCGTAGGCGAGCTCGCTGTTGTGGATCAAACCGTCAATGCCGCCGAGGTCGACGAAGGCGCCGAAATCGGCGAGACGCACGACCATGCCTTCACGAATCTGTCCGACTTCGAGCGTGTCGAGCAGCTCCTGCTTCTTGGCCTGCAACTCTTCTTCCAGAACGAGGCGCTGCGACAGAACCACCCGGTGACGCTTGTGGTCGAGATCGATCACCTTGAGACGCAGATGCTGGCCGACGAGCTCGTCGAGATTGCCGACGGGCTGACGGCGAATCTGTGAGGCCGGAACGAAGCCGCGCATGCCGAGGTCGACGAGCACTCCGCCCTTGACGACCTGCGTTACCGTCGCTTCGATGACTTCGTCGCGCTCGTGCGCTTCGATGACCTTCTCCCAAGTCTTGAGCGCTCGCGCCCGCCGCTCCGAGAGAAAGAGCGTTCCGTCGAGCTCGTCGATGCGGTGGACCATCACTTCGAGGGTGTCGCCCACTCGCAGCAATTTGGAATCCACCGCGAGCGATAACTCACGGAACGGAAGGACGCCTTCGGATTTACCGCCGACGTCGACGAGTACTTCGTCCTTGTCTTTTTGGACGATCGTACCGGTGAGCACTTGTCCCTCGTCGAGAACTTTGAGCGATTCTTCGTAGAGGCGCTGCTCGAAAGCTAACTGATCTTCTTCGTAGTGAACCGGAGCGACTTCAGTTGTAGAGATGTGACTTTCCCACTTTCGTAATTTTTATCGTTGACACCGCCGGCACCACCACGTACCTCGCTGCGCGAGTACGGTTCGAACTATCCGCGCGCCGCAGCGCGGGCAAGTCTCGCCGTCTCTGCCGTAGACCGAGAGGTTGTTTTGGAAACCACCTTGCAGTCCGTCGGCGTCTACGTAGTCGTCGATGCTGGTTCCACGCAGATCGACCGCGCGTTGCAGAACTTCGACGATGGCACGACGTAAGCGGCAAATCGCCGGTTTCCTCAAGCTCCGGGAGGGCCGGCTCGGACGAATCCGAGCTTCCCACAGCGCTTCGCATGCATAGATGTTGCCGATGCCTGCGATGCGCCGTTGATCGAGGAGCAATGCCTTGACCGGCGTCGTCCGCCCCGACAGCATACCGATAAAGGCTTCCTGTGTAAAGCCTGCGGAGAGGGGTTCGATGCCGAGCTCGCGGTCCCACGCGTCACCCGACTCCACCAGCCGCATCCGTCCAAAGGTCCGGACGTCCGAAAAGCGCAGCCGGCCCCCCTCGGCAAAGTGGAGCACCAGGTGCGTTCCGGGCAATTCGGGATGACCGTCGGCGGCGACGACGAGCCGCCCCGTCATTCGCAGACTCGTCACGAGCAACCGTCCCGAGGCCAGCTCGAGAATCGCATACTTCCCGCGCCGCGCAACGCCGGCGATCCGTTCTCCGGAGACGGCGCGGGCGAACCCCACTCTGCGCGGAGCGACGGCGATTTTAGAGAGGCGAATCTCGACGCGCGCGATCGTCTTGCCGACGACCTTGCCTGCGAGGCCGCGCACGATCGTTTCGACTTCGGGAAGCTCCGGCACGCTACATAGACGAAGGCAGGTCGTGCAGATCGAGCCGGACGCCCGCGGCGATGCCGTCCTTCGCGGCCTCGCCGGCGTGCAGCTCGATGACGTACTTCGCCATCGAGCCCTCGCGTGGGATCGCGCCGTCGTCGACGCCCGCGCGGGGAACCGGCACGTCGGCGTAGACGCGCCGGACGCTCCCGTCGGCGGCGACGAAGATCATGTCGAGCGAGACGAGCGTATCCTTCATCCAGAACTCCACCGGTGCGTCGGCGTCGAAGACGAAGACCATTCCGGTATGCGTCGGCACGTTCGTGCGATCCATCAATCCGCGTTCGCGCTGCGCCTCGGTGCGTGCGACCTCGAGCGTGAGATCGGCGCGCGGCGCGTGCACTACGACGGTGGGCAGCGTCGCCGCGAGTAAGAGCGTGCCGAGCCTAGACACGCTCGAAAGACTCCGCGCCGATCGGCTCGACGTCGTACCAATTGCGCCCCGCCTTGAGCGTCACTTCGAGCGGGACGGATAACTCGATCGCTCGTTCCATGTGGCCGCGCACGAGGTTCGACGCCTCAGCGAGCCGGCTCTTGTGCACTTCGAAGATGAGCTCGTCGTGGATCTGCAAGAGCATCGTCGCGTCGAGCCCCGATTCTCCAAGCGCGCGGTCGATCCGCACCATCGCTAGTTTCATCAGATCGGCGGCGCTGCCTTGCAGTGGCGCGTTCGTTGCCTCGCGCTCCGCGGCCGCACGCAGCATGTAGTTTCCGGAGACGAGTCCGGGCATGTACCGCCGGCGTCCGAGAATCGTTGCCACGTAGCCGGTGCGCCGCCCCTCATCGATGGTCCGCTGGATGTAGGCGCGCACGTCCGGAAAACGCGCGAAGTATGCGGTCGTGATCTCCTTGGCCTCGGCGCGGCTGATCTCCAAGCGCTGGGCGAGCCCGAAATCCGACATGCCGTAGAAGAGCCCGAAGTTCACGCTCTTGGCCATGCGACGCTGATTTGGGTCGACCCGGTCGTTCGGCCCGACGTTGAAGATCTGACGGGCGGTAAAGTCGTGAATATCCTGGGCATCCTCGAAGGCGGTGCGCAACGCGCGATCCCCGGAGAGGTGCGCCATCAGCCGCAGCTCGATCTGACTGTAATCGGCGGCGAGCAGCACGTACTCGTCGCTGCGCGCGACGAAGGCACGGCGAATTCGGCGCCCCAACTCGCCGCGAACCGGGATATTCTGTAGGTTCGGATTCGTCGACGAGAGGCGGCCGGTCGCGGTTGCCGTTTGGTTGAACGCCGTGCGGAGCCGTCCGTCGCGTGGATCGACGAGTGCGGGAATGACGTCGACGTAGGTATTTTTGAGTTTGGTGACTTCCCGCCACTCCAAGACCAGCGCGCAGATCGGATACTCGCGTGCGAGACTCTGGAGCACCTCGACCCCGGTCGCCCATCCGGTCTTGGTCTTCTTGCTTCCGGGAATCTCGAGCTTCCCGAAGAGCACCTTGCCGAGTTGCTGCGGCGATCCGATGTTGAACTCTTCGCCGGCAAAGTCGTAGATGCGCCGTTGCAGGCGCGCGGCGGTGGCTTCGACTTCCTTCCCGATTGTGTCGAGCTCGCGCGCGTCGATCGTAACGCCCGCCGCCTCCATTTTTTCGAGCACCGGCGCGAGCGGCACTTCGAGGTCGGCGTAGAGGCTCAGTTGATCGCGCGCTTCGAGTTCGCCGCGCGCTTTGGCGATCAGTCGAAGCGTCGCATCGGCATGTGCGGCCGCATCTGTGCACAGCTCCACGCCGAGAAACTGCGCTGCGGCATCCTCGATATCGGCGAAGCCGCGCGCGGGATCGAGCAGATGCGCGGCAATCATCGCATCGTCGCCGAAACGCGCGTTCTCGATGCCGGCCTCGCGCATGACGCGCAGGACCCGTTTGGCATCGTACGCGCCGCCCGGCGCGCCGGCAAAGAGCCGTTCGAGCGCACTGCGCACGCCGGCATCGGTGAGCGCTCCTCGTGCAAAACTCAAACCTTCGCCCGGGCGTGTGCTTACGCCGATCTCGTCGCCGCGCATCGCGACGACCACGTTGCCGCCTTCCGGCAGCGCGAGCAGCTCGCCGGCGAGACGGGCGAACTCCGGAGGATCGACGCAATGCACGTAACTCCGGTAGGTGCCCTCCAGCTTCGCGCTCGTTTCGAAGAGCGGCAGATCGGAAGGCGGCTGCAACTTCGCCAGCAGCGTCTTGAACTCGAGCTCGGAGTAGAGCTGGTAGAGATCGCGATCCGACGGCACGGCGTATCGGCTGCTCTCCCAATCGATCGCCAGCGGAAGGTCACGGCGCACGATCGAGACCGCACGGCAGAGGCAGGCCTGCTGCCCGTACTGCTCGATCAGCGCTTGAAGTTTCGGGTTGCCCGCGAGCGATGGGTCGGCAACGAGCGCGTCGAGCGATCCCGCCGCCTGCAAAAGCTTAGTCGCGGTTTTTTCGCCGACGCCGGGGATTCCGGGGAGATTGTCGGACGGGTCGCCCTTGAGACCACGATAATCGGGAAGCTGCTCCGGTTCCAGCCCGAATCGTTCGCGCACCGCGACGGGATCGTAACGCCCAAGCTCGGTGATGCCGCGCCGCGTCGTCAGCACGGTCGTTCGCTCATCGACGATCTGCAAGAGATCGAGATCGCCCGTTACGACGATCGTCTCTTCGCTCGCCTCTTCGGCTTGGCGCGCGAGCGTCGCAATGACGTCGTCGGCCTCTTGACCCTCGACCTCGACGATTGGGATGCCATAGGTATCGAGAACGCGCCGCACGAGCGCAAACTGGCCGCGCAATTCGTCGGGCATCTCGCGCCGCTGAGCTTTGTATTCGGCGAAGAGCGCGACGCGCTCGGCCGGCATGCCTTTGTCGAACGCGGCGAGGATGTGGGTCGGCCTCTCGTCGGCGAGGAGCTTGTTGAGCATCATCGTGAAGCCGTAGACGGCGTTGATCGGCATCCCCTTACTGGTCGTCAACCCGGGGAGTGCGAAGAACGCGCGGTAGACGAGCCCGTAGGTATCGAGCAGCATCAGCGCCATCGCGTCAAGCTTCCGAGTTCATCGAACGACGACCGTCGACGAACCGGCGATCACGCTTCCGTCGTCGGCGATTCCGAGCACCGAGAGATCGTAACGGCCGCTCCGAGTTGGAAGCAAGACCACGATCGTACCGTGCGTGGCGCGCGCGACGTCCCAGGAGACCGCTTCGGTCTCGGCTTGTGCGAGCGAGGACTCCGGCGGGGGCTGCGTCCGGCGTACGAATCCGAGCGCCTGCGCGCGATCCCCGGTAGAACGTACCCACGGATGCCAGGTAGTCGTCTCCGGCGCGCTGTTCTGCGTCGTACTCACGCCGATCGCGAGCAAGGATGGAGCCGATCGAAAGAGCGCGCTGCCCGAAGGCGCGCCGCGGCTGATCCGCACGACGTACGTCCCCGAGCCGGCCGGCGCGCCGTCGAATGAAACGTTCGTTGCCGTGCCCGGCGCGAAGGCGCCGGTTTGAATCGAGAGCTGCGCGGAGTTTGGCCGGCCCGGCGCCGTGAGCGCGACCGGCGCGGTGTTCCACTCGATTGCGCCGTCGCGCACGAAGGCGGCCCCGACGTTCAGCTCGCCCGCGGCATCGCTTGCACGCAGGCGCGCAACGGCGCGTCCTTGCACGACCCCGACGACGCGAAGGTCGACACCGAGTGCGCTTTCAAAGGTGATCAGCGCAACGCCCTGCGATCCCGGAGCCTCTGCGTCGACGGCAATCTCGTCGCCCGGCCGATAGACGTTGCGGTCGAGCCGAACGCGAACGTTCGTGCTGCCCCCCTCGGCGGCGGGGGCCGTGGCTTGCGGATCGATTCGCACCTGCGCCGCGTCGATTGCCCGTCCGCCCCGATCGATCCAGGCCAGCAAGAAATTCGTTCCGAGATCCGGCGCGCTGAAGGTGCCGCGCGCGTGTCCGGCCGCATCGAGCGTAAGGCTCTGCTGCGCGCGCGAAGCACCGTGCCCGAGCGCGACCGTTACCGTCGCACCGGCAAGCGGCTTTCCGTCGAGCGTGTCGGCATAGACGTCGAAATCCAGCGGCGTGCCGATGCTCTGCTCGGTTCGATCGACCTCTAAGCGAATCGCCGCGTCGGCCGTCGGCACGGTGACGCGCGTCGCGGCTGTGGCGCCGCCGGATTCGACGCGCACGCCATAGGTAGAACCGAACTCGTCGCTGGGACGCGGAACCTGCACCGTTGCATTGCCCTCGCCGTCGGTCGTGACGGTGCCGTCGAACCACGGACTCGTCGCCCACGCAACGTTCTCCGGCACCTCACCGGCGTAGACGTGCGGCGAGCGCACGACGGTCACGCGCACGGTCACGCCGCCCCGAGACGAATGGATGAGGAGCGGAACGTCCCGCGCGGGATCGCACGAACCTCCGCACGCAGCGTTAACCTCCAGCGATACTCCGCCCGCGTTGGCATCGACGTCCACCGTCGCACCGCCGATACCGCCGGCGGCTTGCGCCAGCACGGCATACTCTCCGGCGGCCGCGCTCTCCGGCAGAACGAACGACGTGGTAAAGGCGCCCGCGGCATCGAGCGGCACGCGCTGCTCAGCGACCGCCGTCGCGCCGTCGCGCAGCGAGACGGCCGCAGTGCCGGTGCTCGCGCGCAGTATGCCGCGCGAGCGCGTTCGCGCAAAGCCGGCGACGCGCAACGTATCTCCAGCGTGGACGACCGCCGAATCAGTCCGCACGCCGACGATCGTCTCCGGCAGCGGCGGCTGCGGGAGCAAGCTTAAGAAAGCGTAGCTGCTTCCCCACTGCGCGAGCGCAAAAACCGGGCGCGGCAAACGATTCCAGCGTATGAGACCGTCGCGATCGGTCGTCTCCGTGACGAAATTGCGATTGACGACAAGCTCGACGCGCATCCGCGGCAGCGGCGTGCCGGTTCCGAGATCGCAGCCGTACATCAGCAGTCCGCCCGGGGTTTCTTTCGAGATCAAACCGACCCGCGATCGATTGATCCAGACTTGCTCGCCAACATCGCCTCGGCGCGCCTCGACGACGAAGAAGCCTTCGCGCGTGCCCAGCGGCACGTTCACCGCATTCGATTGGAACTGATAACCCCCCGGCGGCGTGAACGAAAACGAAAGCGTCGCTCGTCTGCCCGACGTGACGATCGCGCGCGGACTAAAGTTCGAGCCTGCGGTCAGAACGTCGGCGGGATCGACTTGGTAGACGGATAAGGCGACCGGAGCGCTCGAGTAGGTATCCAAGCGAACCGTAGTCGGCTTCCACGGTACGCTCGAATCGCCCGCGAAGAGTTGAAAGTTTGCATCCAAGCGGTGCAGGTCGACGATTGGACGCTCGGCGCGCACCGGCGCGATGCCGAGTGCGACGGCGATCAAACCGGCGACCAGTAAACGAGCGGGCTGCATGCGTCTGCGCTGCTTCGGCAGGTCGAAGTGCGAGGCCCGCGTAAAGCGCAGCAGCGTGGACGAACAGGCGGCCGGAGAACGCCCCACCTCGACGCGATGCCGCTTCTGCGGCTTCGAAGAGGGCGCCGACGATGCGAGAAGCGTGCGCGAGAAGGCGCACTTTCAGGTCGTCGTCGCCTGCGGATCGTGCGGCCATCCCTTCGCCGTTCTCGCGCGAAACTGACCGCGTGAAGAGCGCTTCGGTCGCAGTCGCGACGCTCGCAATGCTCTGCGCTGCCGCGCTTCCGGTATTCGCGGCGACACCCTCACCCAAGCCGAAACCGGCGCCGACGCGCGTCGTAATCCAATTGCCGAAGATCCCGCTGCACTCCGAAGTCGTGGTCGAAGTCAATGCCAAAGGCCAAGTCGTCCGCGTGAAGTCGACGAAACCGTCGAAACGAGCTTCGTTCAACTTTCAGACGTATGGCAACGCGCTGCAAATGTGGATTCGGCGCCCCGACGGCAGCGCGCAGGTCGGGCTCTACCGCGTTACCTACGATTACGATCCGAAGACGCAAAACGTTGCTCGGCACGTCGCGCTGATCTCGGCCGGCGGTAACTGGGGGAACGATCCGGGCGCGGCCAACGTCATGATCGAGATGGAAAAGAAACAGGCTGCCGCAGCCGCCGAAACGGAACGCAAGGAACAAGAACAGGTCAACAAACTTCCCTCCCTCAACCAGATTCGCGGCGTGCCGACTCCCAAACCGACTCCAAAACCGGCCAACGCCGCAACGTTGCCGCCGAGAAGCCGCTGAAATTTCTCACCTACCGGCTCGCGGACGGACGAACGCGGCCGGGAGTGCTCGAAGGTGAGATGATACGGACGATTGCGTCGGCGACGCTGCGCGAGTATGTCGAGCTCGCCCCGCACGAGCGCATCGCCTGGCACACAGCCGACGATCTCATCGCCCTCTCGACCGTCACACTCGACGCGCCGGTTCGTCCCTCCCGCAACGTCTTCTGCGTCGGCCGAAACTATCTCGAACACGCGGCCGAGGGGGCCCGGGCGCTTGGGCGCGAGTTAAGGCTTCCGACGGCACCGACGTTCTTCACCAAGGCCTCAACGGCGATCGCCGCGCCCGGCGCCACGCTCGATTTGCAAGCTTCGATTTCGAGTGAGTACGACTTCGAAGCGGAGCTCGCCGTCGTCATCGGCGCGGAGTGCAAGGACGTACCCGAAGACGAGGCGCTCAACGTCGTCTTCGGATACACCGCGCTCAACGACGTGACGGCCCGCGATCTGCAGCGCGCGCACGGTCAGTGGTTCAAAGGAAAGAGCCTCGACGGGACCTGCCCGATCGGTCCGTGGATCGTCACCCCCGATGAGGCCGTCGATCCGGACTCGCTCGAGCTAAGTCTGCGTCTGAACGGAATCGAGAAACAACACAGCAACACGGCGAAGATGATCTTCGGCGTGCCGCGCCTTATCGCGGAGCTGAGCAAAGGGATGACGCTGCTTCCGGGAGACGTCATTGCGACCGGTACGCCCGAAGGCGTCGGCTTCGCGCGCACTCCGCCCGAGTTTCTGGCCGACGGCGACGTCCTCGAAGTCGAGATCGAACGGATCGGCACGCTTCGCAACGCCGTACGCATCGCGTAGCGGCGCGGCCGCTTCGTTAAGATAACGAAGGGCGCGGTCGTATCGGAGCCGTATGACAAGCCCCCGAGTATGATTATTGCCGTTCCTCGCGAGGCTGCGGTAAAGGAGCGTCGAGTGGCGCTCGTGCCCGAGACCGTCGCGCGATTTGTCAAGTCGGGCATCGGCATTCGCATCCAGCGCGGGGCCGGCACTGCGGCCGCCTTTCCCGACGAGCTCTATGAGGGGGCGGGCGCGACCTTCGCCCAGGATGCGACGTCGCTCGCCCACGAGGCCGATGCCGTCGTCGCAGTCGGGCGGCCGAGCGACGAGGTACTTGCCGCCACGCGCCCCGGCTGCGTGGTCGTCGGCTTTCTCAATCCGCTCGGCGATCCCGAATACGTGCGTCAACTCGCGGGCGCGAAGGTGACGGCGCTGGCGATGGAGATGATACCGCGCATCACCCGCGCGCAATCGATGGATGCGCTCTCGTCGCAGAGCAACATCGCCGGATACAAATCCGTCCTCCTCGCCGCCGCGGCGCTGCCAAAGTTCTTTCCGATGCTCACGACCGCCGCGGGAACGATCGCCCCCGCGAAGGTTCTGGTGCTCGGCGCCGGCGTGGCCGGATTGCAGGCGATCGCGACGGCACGGCGCCTCGGGGCGGTCGTCAGCGGATACGACGTACGCGCGGTCGTGAAGGAGCAAGTCATGTCGCTCGGCGCCACCTTCCTCGAGTTCGACCTCGGCGGCGACGGCGAAGGGACCGGCGGATATGCGAAGGAGCTGACCCCCGAGCAGCAAGAGCGCCAGCGCGCCTGGATGGTCGAGCAGATCGGCGCTAACGACGTCGTGATCGCGACGGCACTCGTGCCGGGGCGGAGAGCCCCGATACTTATCAGCGAAGCCGCCGTTGCCGCGATGAAGCCCGGTAGCGTCGTCGTCGATCTCGCCGCGGAGGCGGGAGGAAACTGCGCCCTCACGGTCGCCGACGAGATCGTGAGTTCGTCCAACGGCGTTACGATCGTGGGTACGACGAATTTAGCGGGGACGATGCCGGCCGACGCCAGCCGTCTCTACTCGCGCAACGTCTTCGCGTTGCTCTCGCCCTGGATCAAAGACGGCACGCTCGACGTCGATCCGAACGACGACGTCGCAAAGGGCGCCGTCATCGCACGTGACGGCAACGTGCTGATCGGAGGAGGATCGTAATGGAGGCAGCTCATTACATCGAGTTGCTCACCGTACTTCTGCTCGCCGTCTTCGTCGGCTTCGAGGTGATCTCGAAGGTACCGACGACGCTCCATACGCCGCTCATGTCGGCGACGAACGCGATTCATGGAATCGTACTCGGCGGTGCGATCGTGATCGTCGCGCGCCTCCTGACCGGAAGCGCGGAGACGGGACTGACGATTCTGGCAATCGCTGCGGTGACGCTTGGCGCCATCAACGTCTTCGGCGGATTCGCCGTGACCGAGCGAATGCTCCAGATGTTCAAGCGCAAGGAGCCGGGCAAGTGACCGCGACCGAGATCGGAACCTCGCTTGCGGACCTCGTCGCGATCGCGCTCTTCATCTACGGTCTTCACGAGCTGAACTCGCCGGCAACCGCGCGGCGCGGCAATCGTCTCGCGATGGTCGGCATGGCCGTCGCGCTGGTCTCGATTCTCGTTGGAACGGGTGCGATCGGATGGTGGGCCGTCGCGATCGGCGTCGCGATCGGCGGCGCCGTCGGCATCTACGCGGCGCTTAAAGTCAAGATGACCGCGATGCCGCAGATGGTCGCGCTCTACAACGGCGCCGGTGGGGGCGCCGCCGCCTTGATTTCCACGGTCCAGTTCTTCATCGAGCGGGGCGCCGGCAGCTCCGATGCCGTCGTCGCGGTATCGCTCGTGCTCTCGGCGATCATCGGCGCGATCAGCTTCGCCGGATCGATAGTCGCGTTTCTCAAACTCCAGGAGCTCATGACCGGACGACCCATCACCTATCCCGGTCAACAGCTCGTTAACTTCGTCGTTCTGCTCGCGCTTCTCGGTTTGGCCGCGTGGTTCGTCGCGACGCTCGGAGCGCTTCCGGGCTGGGCCTTCGTCGCACTCCTGCTCGGCGCGCTACTCCTCGGCGTGCTCTTCGTCTTACCAATCGGCGGCGCCGACATGCCGGTCGTCATCTCGCTGCTCAACTCGTTCACCGGCGTCGCCGTCGCGATCACCGGTTTCGAGATCGACTCGTCGCTGCTCATTATCTGCGGCGCGCTCGTCGGAGCGAGCGGCACGATTCTCACGGTCGCGATGAGCCGGGCGATGAACCGTCCACTGACCAACGTGCTCTTCGGCGCCTTCGGCGCGGCCGGAGGAACGGAGGTCGCAACCGCGAGCGGCGGTCCCCAGCAGATCCGCAGCACCGGCGCCGACGATGTCGGCGTGATGCTCGCCTACGCGTCGAAGGTGATCTTCGTTCCGGGCTACGGCATGGCCGTCGCGCAGGCGCAGCACAGCGTGAAAGCGCTCGCGGACCAACTCGAGAAGCATGGCGTCAAGGTGCTCTACGCGATCCATCCGGTCGCCGGAAGGATGCCGGGGCACATGAACGTGCTGCTCGCTGAAGCGAACGTGCCGTACAATCAGCTGCTCGACATGGAAGACGCGAATCCGGAGTTTCCGACCGCCGACGTTGCGCTCGTGGTCGGCGCCAACGACGTCACCAACCCGGCGGCGCGCACCGTTACGTCGTCGCCGATCTACGGGATGCCGATTCTCGACGTCGACAAGGCCGCGAACGTCGTCGTGCTCAAGCGCTCGATGCGATCCGGCTTCGCCGGAATCGAGAACCCACTCTACGAGCTGCCGAACTGCTCCATGCTCTTCGGCGACGCGAAGGCCTCCGTCGATGCCCTGACCGCCGCGGTCAAGGCTTTGTAGCCGAGGCCCCTTCGGAGAGCGGCCCGTCGGGCTGCGGCGGACCGGTCTTGCGCTTCTTGCGCTCGGTGAGCTCGACCACGACGATGTAGAGCACCGGCACGATCGCCAAGTTCATGATCGTCGAAACGAGCATTCCGCCAAGCACGGCGGTCCCCAGCGAGATGCGCGATTGCGCGCCGTCGCCGTGCGCGAAGGCCAGCGGAATGATGCCTAGGATGAAGGCGATCGACGTCATGAGAATCGGGCGCAACCGCGTCGCCGCCGCGTGCGCGACCGCTTCGATCGCCTCCATTCCCTGCTCGCGCAACTGATTGGCGAACTCGACGATCAAGATCGCATTTTTTGCCGCGAGACCGATCAGCATCACGTAACCGATCTGCGCGTAAATGTCGGAAGAGGTGATCGGAATCGGCACGATGTGACCGGCCATGATCGAGTGGATGGCCTGACTCGCGAGTTCGGAGAGCATACGGAGGTAGATCGCGCCGATCGCGCCGAGCAGCGCCAGCGGTACCGCGAGCATGATGACGAACGGGGTCGAGAGGCTTTCGTATTGCGCTACGAGCACGAGGAAGACGAATAGCAATCCCATTGCGAAGACGGCGATCGTTTGCGGACCACTCTGCACTTGCTGGCGCGCGATGCCGCTCCACTCGTATCCCATGCCCTTGGGCAGGTTTGCCGTAACGTGATTCTGGATCGCGCTGAGCGCCTGCCCCGAGCTCGCTCCGATGCCCGGGTTCCCGTCGATTTCGAGTGCGTTGTACTCGTTGAAGCGCATGATGGCAACGTTGTTCGTCTCCATCTTAGTCGTGAGGAACTGGCTCACGGGCATCATGCTGCCCGCCGAGTTCCCCACGTAGATCCGCGACAGATCTTGGGGCACCGTCCGCTGGCCCGCCTTCGCCTGTAAAACGACTTGGTACGAACGCGTTCCGTAGTCGAAGAAGTTGACGAAGGTCGAGCCCGTCGTGCCGTTCATCGTGTCGAAGAATGCGCTGGGGGTAACGCCGAACGCGAGCGCCTTGGAGCGATTGAACTCGGTCGTAAGATACGATCCGGTGAAGATCGTGGGCAGACGAACCTGGGCCAGCGTCCGATCCTGCTTGGCCTGCGCGAGAATCGAATTTCCAACCTTATTGAGCGTCGGCAAGCCGAGGTTGTTGATATCCTCGACCTCGATTGCGAATCCGCCGGTCGAGCCGAGGCCGGGGATCGCCGGCGGGTTCGCCGGAATCGCCGTGAGATTCGGGATCTTCAGGAACTGCTGGTAGAGAGCGTACTGGACCGCAAGCGACGAGTTCTCGACGCCGTGCCGCTCCGAGAGCGGCTTGAGCTGCAGGAAAATCGTCGCCTGATTCGAGCTGTTGTTGGCAAAACCGAAGCCGATGCCCGAAGTCGCCGCTTCGACCTGCGGCATGTTTAGCATTAGCTTTTCAAGCCGATGCACCATCGCGGTCGTCTGGTCGATCGACGATTGGATCGGCAGCGTCACGATGATGTAGAGCAGACTCTGGTCTTCGTTGGGTAGAAAGCCGGTCGGCGTGATCTTAAACATCAGGCCGAGCAGCGCGATTGCGCCGATGAAGATCGCGACCATCACCTTCTGATGCCGGATCATCACCGGCACCTTGTTCTGGTACCACGCGGTCATCGCGTGCAGCCGATCGTTGAACCAAAGCATGAAGCGGTTCGTCGTCGGTTCGGCACCGTGCACCAGCTCGTAGGTCAGCACCGGCGCGAGCGTCATTGCCGTGAACAGCGAGATCCCGATCGAAGCGGCCATCGTCAGCGCGAACTGCTGGAAAAGCAATCCGGTTGTGCCCGGCAGGAAGGCGACCGGAATGAAGACCGACATCAAAACCAGCGACGTCGCCATAACCGCCCCGCCGATCTCTTTCATTGCGCGAACCGTCGCCTGGAACGAGTTCGTTTTGTCGTCGACGATGTGGCGCACGATGTTCTCGAGCACCACGATTGCGTCGTCGACGACCAAACCGGTCGCGAGGGTCAGGCCGAAGAGGGTGAGCGTGTTGATCGAGAAACCGAGGATCTTCATCGCAGCGAACGTGCCGATCAGCGAGACCGGGATCGTGATCGACGGAATCAGCGTGCTGTGCCAACTCTGCAGGAAGATGAAGATCACCAAGACGACGAGTAGAATCGCGATAAGGAGCGTGACGACGACTTCCTTGATCGAAGCGCGCACGAAATCCGACGTGTCGAAGGCAATCTTGTACGCATAGCCGGTCGGCATCGTCTGCGCGATGCGGGCCATGGTCGCCCGGACGTCCTTGGAAATCTGCAGTGAGTTGGCCGTCGGCTCGCCCTCGATCGCCAGCACGACGGCGGTCTCGCCGTTGTATCGCGCCGACGTAATGTAGTTTTGCGCTCCGAGCTCGACCTGCGCGACGTCTCCAAGGCGCAGGTAGCCGCCGTTCGGCTGCGCCTGGACGACGATCTGTTTGAACTCTTCTGGAGTCTGAAGCCGCCCGTTGATCGAGATTGGAATTTGGAACGGCTGCTTACCGGTGGTCGGCGGCTGGCCGATCGAGCCGGGCGCGACGTCGGCGTTGTTCTGCTTGATGACGTTGAGGACCGTGTCGATCGAAATATTGTTCGCTTCGAGCTTGTGCGGGTCGACCCAGATCCGCATGCCGTAAGTGCGGTCGCCGAGCACCTCGACCTGGCCGACGCCCGGAACGCGTTTTAGATTCTCGATGACGTTGAGGTCGGCGTAGTTGCTGACGGCGACGTCCGAGACGGCCGAGCTGGTCGAGAGCATCGCCACCGCAATCGTGATGTTCCCCGAGCTCTTTTGGACGCTGATGCCCTGACTCTGCACGGCCTGCGGCAGTTGCGCCAGCGTCAGATCGACGCCGTGCTGCACGTTGGTTTGATCGGTGGTCGGATCCGTGCCCAGTGCGAACGTACAGGTGATGACGCTCGTGCCGTTGGCGCTTGAGTACGACTGCATGTACTGCAGGCCGTCGGCACCGTTGATGTTGATTTCGAGCGGGGTCGTCACCGAGCGCATCACCATCTCGGCGGTCGCACCGGGATACTGCGACGTCACGGTGACGGTCGGCGGCGAGATCTGCGGGTACTGCGCGATCGGAAGGGCCGGAATGGTGATCAAGCCCGCGAGCAGCACGACGAAGCTAAGCACCGCCGCAAAGTGCGGCCGCCGCAGGAAAAACTCGATCAAGAGTCAGCTTCCGGCGAAAGAGCGCTCATTCCGGTAACGAGCGTTCGGATGCTACCGGGCATAATTCCTTGCTGACGCGCTCGGCCGAGCGCTCGAAGAAAGCGCCTGCAATCGCCACCGATACGCGTTCCACGTCGGCACGAAGGCGTTGGGTGCGAAGCCGCGCACGCGACCGCTATACGCGTAGACGTACTCTGCGTTGAAGAGGTAAAGCACCGGAACCTGTCGCGCGACGATGCGTCCGATCTCGCCGTAGATTCGCTTGCGGAGCGCCTCCGTCGTGGTCGCGAGCGCGGCGCGTTCGAGACGCTCGACGTGCGAATCGCACCAGCGCATGTAATTGGAGGGCGCACCGCAGCCGAGCACCGTCGAGTCGTCGGGATCGGCCCCCATCGTCCACGGCACGTACGCGACGTCGAAGTTACCGCTCGCGAGGACGCCCGTACGCGGAAGAAAGAGCTGCGCGTTGCTGACCGCCTTGATGGTGACGTCGACGCCGCGGTCGCGGAGCGCCGCGGCGACGGCCGTTGCGACCCGCACTCCCGTCGCGCTCTCGGGAAACTGCACGTACGTCAAGTGCAGCGCCGAACCGTCGCGGCGGCGCATTCCGTCGGGTCCGCGAACCCAGCCGGCGCGATCGAAGAGCGCGTCGGCGCCGCGCGGATCGTATCCCGGCTCGCGCACTGCAGGGTCGTACGCCCACGAAAACTGCGGCTGAATCATATTCGTCACCGGATAGAACCCCAGCGTAATCTTGCGCGAGATCGCATTGCGATCGATCGCCATCGCGATCGCCGCGCGAAGGCGCGCGTCGCGTAGCGGTGCGCGCGAGGTGTTGAAGGCAAGCCCCGCAACGACCGCCGTCGGCACGGTGAGGAAGTGTATGCGCGGGTCGCCGCGCACCACGGCGAGCTGCGCCGGCGCCAGCAAATTCCAATCGATCGCCCCGGATCGCAGCAGGAGCAGATTCGTCGACGGATCGGGGATCGTCCGTACGTCGAGCTCCGCGATCGCCGGCTTGCCGCGCCAATATCGAGCGTTGGCGGCGTACCGTAACGACTCGCCGCGCCGCCAAAAGAGAAACCGGTAGGGGCCGTCGCCAACGCTCGGCGCCGCATTGAACGGCGCGCGGTCGAGCGGAAGCTGCGAACGCAACACGTGCGCCGGCAGGACGAACTGCGGTGAGATTCCCGCCGAAAAATAGGTCATGACCGCCGGAGCCCACGCCCGCTTCAGATGAAAAACGAGCGTGAGCGGATCGGAGGCTTGCGCGCGATCGATCAGGTCGTAGCCGTCGTGCGAACGGACCGGATTGCGCGGGTCGAGGATCGCGTCCAGCGTGAAGAGGACGTCCTGCGCGGTCACCGGCCTGCCGTCACTCCATTGGACCCCAGCTCGAAGCCGGTACCGAATGGTCCGGCCGTCGGCTGAGAGGCCGCCGTTGGAGCGCGTCGGGATCTCCCGCAAGAGGACCGGCACCGGACGTCCGGAGGGGTCGAGATCGACGAACGGTTCGAAGACCAACCGAGCGACCTGCTGTTCGACCGAAGCGGCATCCGGCGTGAGAAAGAGCGGGTTGAGGGTGCGGGGATCGGCCGCTAGGTCGAACCGGAGGGTATCGGCCGGGGCTTGCGAGCCGCGCGAGCAGCCCTGCAACGCCGTCATGGCGACCAAAAACAAAACAATCCGTCTCCGGGCGCTTGCGCCGAATGGATTTATGGTGTTATTGTTGTCAAGCCGAATATTCTTCGGCAAAACTCCTCCTATGTCGAATATGGCGCTGATCAACCACGAGCTCGATGAGCTCGACCTTCAACTTCTCGATGCGTTGCAGCGCAACGCACGCTCGACCTTTACCGAATTGGGGGCGGTCGTCGGCCTGAAGGCGCCGGCCGTGCACGACCGAGTGAAGCGTCTCGAGCAGCGCGGCTATATTCGCGGCTACTCGGCGCACCTCGATTCCGAGCGGCTCGGGCTCCATCTGACCGCCTTCGTGAGCTGCTACACCTCGCCCGAGTGCAAGTACGACGATTTTACTCGGCGCTTGAGCGAGATGCCGGAGATCTGCGAAGTTCACTCGGTCGCCGGCGAAGAGACGTTCCTTTGCAAAGTCGTTACTCGTTCGACACAGCACCTCGACGAGTTACTTGCCCGCCTCAAGGCGACTCCCGGCATGGCACGGACGCGTACGACGATCGTACTGAGCATGCCGTTCGAGCGCGGCGGCGTCACGGTTCGATAGTGGTGCACGCCTCACTACGCCCGGTTTGCCATCCTTTGGGTGCCCATCGCGTGATCGAGCCGGCCGGCTCGATGCCGCAAGACGCGTGGCGAATCGATAACACGCCCGTTGCGGGATCGCACGAAATTCTCTGTGAGGTGGAGGCGCTCAACATCGATTCGGCCTCCTTCCGGCAGCTCGGCGAAGCCTGCGGTTTCGACGCGCGGCGAATCGGGGAGCGCGTTCTCGAGATCGTGCGCGAGCGCGGGAAGCAGCACAATCCAGTTACCGGAAGCGGCGGTATGTTCGTCGGAAGCGTCGTCGAGATCGGCGAAGGATTGCGCGGCAGCATCGAGTTGCGGCCGGGAGATCGCATTGCATCCCTCGTCTCGCTCACGCTGACGCCGCTGCACATCGAGCGCATCGAGAGCGTCGAGGTCACGACCGGCCACATTCAAATACGCGGCAAAGCCATTCTCTTCGAAAGCGCACTTTGGGCACGCCTGCCCGGCGATATCGAAGAGGGCGTCGCGCTAGCGGTGCTCGACGTCGCCGGTGCTCCGGCACAGGTTCGCAAGCTCTGCTCGCCGGGCGATACCGTCGCGATCATCGGTGCCGACGGAAAGAGCGGCCTACTCTCGTGCGCGCAAGCCAAAGCCCGCGTCGGTTCGAGCGGCCGCGTACTCGGACTCGTTCCGAACGCGTCGACGCCCGCCGCACTGCTGCTCCTGCGCGAAGGACTCGTCGACGATTTGATCGTCGCGGACGCGCGAAACGCGCTCGAGGCGAGCGATCGGATTGCCGCAATCGCACCGGGCCTCGCCGATCTCGTCGTCAACTGCGTCAACGTGCCCGGAACCGAGCTCGCGTCGATTCTCTGCACGCGCGAGGGCGGCACCGTCTATTTCTTTTCGATGTCGACGTCGTTCACGGCCGCGGCCCTCGGCGCCGAGGGCGCCGGCCGCGACGTCAACATGATGATCGGCAACGGTTACACCAAAGGACACGCCGAGGTCGCGCTGCAGACGTTGCGCGACCATCCTGCCGTCCACGCGCACTTCAAAGCCACGTTCGGCACCGCGCCGGCTCGAGCTTCGTCGAAGGAATGAAACGAGGATATCTATGACCACCACGTCACTGACTACGCATCGCAAGCCGTCCGTCCCGCCCGAGCAGTTCGAGTACAAGCGGCTCAAACAGGGCGAGTTTTGGCGGCACATTCCAGCCTACGCCGAAATCGGCGAAGCCACGTTCCTCGACCACCTCTGGCAGCAGCGCCAATCGGTCAAGACCGCGGAGGAACTGCTCAACACGATCCGCGAGGTTTGCTCGACGGACTTCTATCACGACGCCGAAGCGGGTTTCCGCCAAGCCCCTATGGCGGTGCGCGTCTCACCTTACGCCATCGCACTGATCGATTGGAACGATCCGGTCAACGACCCGATTCGCCGTCAGTTCATTCCGCTCGCCTCGACCGCGCTGCCCGACCATCCGCGTCTGACGCTCGACTCGCTCCACGAGCAGGAAGACTCGCCCGTGCCGGGGTTAGTCCATCGGTACGTCGACAAGGCGCTCTTCCTCCCACTCAACGTCTGCCCGGTCTACTGCCGATTCTGCACGCGCAGCTACGCGATCGGACCCGATACCGAAAACGTCGATAAGGTTGCGCTTGCCAAGACGCCGACGCAGTGGCAGGACGCATTCCAGTACATCTCCGAGCGCCCCGAGCTCGAAGACATCGTCATCTCCGGCGGCGACGTCTATCAGCTGCCGCCCAAGAACATCGAGCTCATCGGCAACGCGCTGCTCGACATTCCGCACGTGCGGCGGATGCGCTTTGCGACCAAAGGGCCGGCGATCATGCCGATGAAGCTGCTCACCCATACCGAGTGGCTCGACGCCGTCACGGCGATCGTCGAACGCGGCCGCTCGCTCGGCAAAGAGGTCGTGCTTCACACCCACTTCAACGCACCCGAAGAGATTACGTGGATTACCGAAAAGGCGATGCGGGTGCTCTTCGAGCGTGGCATCTTCACGCGAAACCAATCCGTGTTGATTCGCGGCGTCAACGACACGCGCGAGCGCATGCAGCTGCTCGTCAAGCGGCTCGGATACGTCAACGTTCACCCCTATTACGTCTACATGCACGACATGGTTAAAGGAGTCGAGGAGCTTCGGACGACGATCGCCACCGCAACCGACACCGAGAAGTTCGTGCGCGGCAGCACCGCCGGCTTCAATACGCCGACCTTTGTCTGCGACGCCCCGGGTGGCGGCGGCAAGCGCGACGTACACTCCTACGAGTACTACGACCGGACGAACGGCATCGCGGTCTACGCAGCCCCAAGCGTCAAGCCCGGTAAGGCCTTCCTCTACTTCGATCCCATCGACAAGCTTGCACCCGAGGTTCAAGCCCGCTGGGCCGTGCGCGAGATCGCCGACGAAATGATCGGCGAGGCGATCCGGCAAGCCGGCGTCGGCGAGCAGCAGCTGGTCTTGGCGTAACGATGGCCGGTTATCGCTTACAAGAAAGGTTACTCGCGATGCTGATTTCGAGAATCCGGACCCCGCTCTCGCTGACGCTCCTCGCCACGCTCGCATTCGCCGGGACGCCCGCGGCCCGGGCCGACCTCCCGCCGCTGATTCCGCGCGCCGTGCTCTTCGGAAACCCGCAGAAGGCTGGACCGGCAATCTCGGCGGACGGCACGATGCTCGCCTACCTCGCGCCGTCGGGCGGCGTTCTCTCGATTTGGGTGCGGACCGTGGGGAAGAACGACGATCGCGTCGTCGCAACCGACCCATCGCGTCCAATTCGCAACGTCGTGTGGCAGCCCGACTCGAAGCATGTGCTCTACGAACAGGATAAGGGCGGCAACGAGAACTTCCACGTCTATCAAACAACGATCGCAACGAAGTATACCCGCGATCTCACGCCGTTCGGCGACAAGGTGCGATCCGACATCGAAGCGGTCGACCCGCGCTATCCGAACCAGATGCTCGTGACCTCGAACAAGCGCGATCCAAACCTCTTCGACGTCTACCGGATCGATCTGCGCACCGGCATCGCCGCACTCGACACGCGCAATCCGGGAACGGTCGGCGGATGGGCCGAGGATAACAAGCTCGTCGTTCGGGCGGCGGTGCAGAACAACCCCGACGGATCGACCGAGGTACTGGTTCGCCCGAATCCGTCGACACCGTGGCGG
This sequence comes from Candidatus Cybelea sp., assembly GCA_036732685.1. Classification (GTDB taxonomy): domain Bacteria; phylum Vulcanimicrobiota; class Vulcanimicrobiia; order Vulcanimicrobiales; family Vulcanimicrobiaceae; genus Cybelea. The sequence continues at coordinate 52,782 of DAINBY010000012.1, forward strand.
AGCCTTCTCAAAGCGTCGCCGGACGATCAGATCGCGCCGGTCGCCTTCAGCGCGGATAATCGATCGCTCTACGTTTCGTCGAGCATCGGAGCGAACTCGGCGCGCCTCCTCCTCTACGATTTGGCTAACGAAAAATATTCCGTCGTCGCTTCCGACCCAACCTACGACGTCGGAGGGCCGCTCGTCGACGCCAAGACGCGCAGGCTGGCCGCGGTCTCGTTCGAGCGCGACCGCACCACGTGGGACGTTCTCGATCCCTCGTACCAAAGCGATTTCGACGCTCTTGCAAAGCTGCACCCCGGCGATATCGGCTTTCTCGGGAGCACTGCGAATGGGCGGCGCCTGATCGTCGACTACTTGGTCGACAACGGCCCGGTTTCGTACTATTCCTACGACCGCGCGACGAAACGCGGCACGTTTCTCTTCGTCTCACGTCCGGCGTTGTTGAAGTATCAACTCGCCTCGATGCAGCCGATCTCGTATAAGGCAAGCGACGGGCTCACGATTCACGGATACCTCACGCTTCCCGTCGGCATCCCGCCGAAGAATCTCCCGATGGTCTTATACGTGCACGGCGGACCTTGGGCGCGCGACAGCTGGGGCTACAGCGGCTACGTGCAGTGGCTTGCCAATCGCGGTTACGCGGTGCTGCAAGTGAACTTCCGCAGTTCTACCGGCTACGGCAAGGAGTTTCTCAACGCCGGAAACCGGCAGTGGGCCGGCACGATGCACCAAGATCTCATCGACGCGAAGAACTGGGCGGTCGCCCAGGGCTATGCCGACCCCGCGAAGGTCGCGATTATGGGCGGAAGTTACGGCGGCTACGCGGTGCTGGCCGGCGTTACGTTCTCTCCCGATGCCTTTGCCGCCGGCGTCGACATCGTCGGGCCCTCCAACCTTAATACGCTGCTGCAAGCGATTCCGCCGTACTGGTCGACGATTCGCGCGACCTTTGCGCTACGGATGGGCGACACGACCGAGTTCTTGAACTCGCAGTCGCCGCTCTTCAAGGCCGATCAAATCAAGGTGCCCCTGCTGATCGGACAAGGCGCGAACGACCCGCGCGTGAATCGCCGCGAAAGCGACCAGATCGTCGCCGCGATGCGCAAGAACAACGAGCCGGTCGAGTACATCGTCTTTCCGGATGAGGGCCACGGCTTCGCGCGCCCCGAGAATACCAAACGCTTCGACGCGGCCGTCGAGGCCTTTCTCGGCAAGTACTTAGGCGGACGCGTCGAGCCGGCCGGGCCCGACGAGAGCATCACGGCCTTCGAGCACTAGCTCTCCCTCACAATGAACGAGCGGCGCCTCCGGCTCGACTTCGTCATCGCCCTCTGCGCACTGCTGATCAGCACGGTCGCCGCCGTGGCGACGGTCTATCAGACTCACGTCATCGCCCGCCAATTTAGTGCGACGGTCTGGCCCTACCTCAGTTTCGAGGACAACAACTCGCCGTGGTCGGTCGAGCTCGACCTTCGCAACGACGGACTCGGCCCCGCGATCATTCGCTCCGTCGGCATAACCTTCGACGGCAAACCGCAACCTTCGATTGAGGCGATGCTCACCGCGTTCGTTGCGGGCGAGCCCCAATCGCAGGCGGCGGCTCGCGCCGCAATACGCGCAGGCGCCAAGCTGAAGATCACCACCAGTACGCCGACTTCGGGCATGGTCATTCCGGCAAACGCGCAGCATGTCGTCGTCCGTCTCGACGGCGCCGCGCTGGTGCGGTATTTCAAGCCCGCCGTCAAGCGCGTCGGGATTTCGCTGTGCTACTGCTCGCTAACGGGAACCTGCTGGACGCAAAGCTTCCAGAGCCGCGATGCCGAGCCCAAAGCCGTGGCGTCCTGCCCTCGCGGCTAGTCGGTCTCCGCTATCAGCATCACCGGACCCGCGGGGCGGAGAGTAACGAGGGGTGCGAGTTTCACCTCAGGACCGGGCGCGAGCCTGAAACGGTACCGCCGAAGGAGCGCCTGCAGCACGATCGCCGCTTCGCGCATCGCAAACTCCTCGCCGATGCAGCGCCGCGCTCCGCCGCCGAATGGAACGTAGGCAAATGGGGGCGGCTCGGCGCCGAGCCATCGCTCGGGATCGAATCGCTGCGGATCGGGAAAGTACTCGGCGCGGCGATGCAGGATGAGCGGCGCGAGAAAGACCGTCGTCGTTGCCGGTATGAACGATCCGTCGCGCAGCGTAACATCGCGTAGCGCCTCGCGTCCGATGATCCACGCCGGCGGATAGAGGCGTAAGACTTCTTTGAGCACGCGCTCGAGATACGTTCGATCGCCGTCACGTGCAGCCACGGCGGCGCGCCTGCCGACTGCCGCATTCTGCGCCAAGAGATAGAGCGCCCACGTCAGCAGGTTCGCGGTCGTCTCGTGACCGGCCATGAAGAGCGTCATGATCTCGTCACGGACCTGTTCGTCACCAGGGGTATGCCCGGTTTCGCCGTCGCGCGCCGCTAGCAATAGCGAGAGGGCGTCGCCGCGATCGCTTCCGTCGCGGCGGCGCCGGGCGATCAGCCCGTAGATGATCGCATCGAGCATGGCGCGCGCGCGCCAGAAGCGGCGGGTGTTGCGAAGCGGCAGACGCTGGCGCAGCGCCCCCAGCGGTGTGAGCATCGCGGGAAACTCGTTCATCATTAGCCGCAACGCATCGGCGACCGCCTCCGATGCATCGCTCTCGTCGCTTCCAAAGAGCGTCTCCGTCGCGATGCGGAGCGTCAACTCCGTCATCGCCCGGTGCGCGTCGAAGGGGCGATCGCTGACGATGCGATCGGCAAACTCGGTCGCGTCGCTCTCCATGATTTGCGCGTACTCGGCGATGCGTTCGCGGTGGAACGCAGGCTGAACGATTCGGCGCATCTGCCGGTGGAGCGGATCCTCGCTGGTGAGCAGCCCCTCGCCAAGCAGCAGCCGAAGCACGCGCGTGCCGAGCGATTTCGAGAAGGCCTGCTGCTGCGTAACGAGGATCTCTTTGATCAACGCGGGCTCGTTGACGAAGACGTAGGAACGCCAGGGGAGAGCGAACGCGACGATATTCCCGTAACGGAGCGTCGCCGCCCGTAAGAAATCGGGGAAGCGTTTGAACGGTACCGGTAGAAGACCGCGCAGCGTCTCCCAGCGGTTCGGACCGGGAATTTTAGCGGCCATCGACGACCCGATATGCAGCAACGTTTCCGAAGCTGCAGACGATGCGATACTCGCCGCGCTGGACTTCCGCTGCAACCGTGGGGCGCACGCGCGATTGGTACGTCACGTTCGGATAATCCTGCGCGTAGACCAGATAGTCGACGCCGCGCGCGCGATCGATGGTTGCGCGTGGCCGCTGGGCGGCGATCGCCGAGAACCATTCGTCGTGGGTCGAGAGCGGCGCATCCTTAGGAACGCAGCCGAGCGCGCGGCGCGCGTCGGCGAGGTCGCCGTAGTACGAGTGCAGATAGTGCAGCGGATGGGCCGGGTCGAAGGCAATCAAGAAGATCGCGCAGAGAACGCCCGCGATCGCGACCCAGCGCCCCGCCACGCGCTCGTTTCGCCGGCGCACGAGCGACGCGACGCCCATCACGGTCGCGACGAGGAGCCACGGTATCCAGAGCGCCGCATAGTGGTCGCCCATCCGCCACACGTAACCGGAGTTCGCAAGCAAGACGATCGCGCCGCCCGGCAGCGCGAGCAGCGCCCACCGCGATCGCAGCGGCAGGAAGAGCAGTGGCACGAGCGCCTCGAGCACATAGGTGAGCCGTCCGAACGTGAAGATCGCGCGCGCGAACTGCAACGGATGCGTGAAGGGCGCCAGGACGAGGGCGAGCGGGCCGTTGGCAAATGGGTAGACGTAAAAGTGGCTGGGAGTCCATCCGCCGAGCCGTGGCGTGATGATACCGTAGTAGAGAGCGAGCGCCGCCGCCGCGCCGGCAGCGAGCGCGGCACCTGCAATCGCCAGCTCGCGCGGTGCGACCGCGGAACCGTCGAGCATTCCACGCCCGCGCATTGCGCCGCGCGCAGCGATCGCGAGCAGCACGAGGCCGAAGACCACGAGGGTCAGGTCGGCATCCTCGCGCACTCCGATCGCAACGATCGCGCAGATCGCAAAGGCTATCCACCGACGGCTATCGGCGAAGAGCACGAGCGCGAGCGCGAGCGGCGTGAAGAGCCCGAGCTCGTGGAACTCGTCGAAACCGAGAGCGAGCAGCGGCGGGTAGAGAAGCGTGACGAACCCCAACGTCTCGGCGAGCCGTTTTCCAACGTACGGGCGGGCGATCGATGCGACGAGCGGCGCGCAGCAAACCGTCGCGGCGGCTTGAACGAGTTGCAGGACCAGCGCGCTGCGCGTCGCCGCAACCAACGGCCAGAGCAGCGCCAGCGAGGGCGACCAATGGTAACGAAAGTGCGATCCGCCTTCGACGCCGTTGCGCATTCCGTGCCACGCGTCGTGGACGATCTGCGCGAAGGTGCCGGTGTCCGAACCATAGGTCCAGAGTTTGGCACGCACGGCGGCGAGCACGGCAAGAAGCCCGAATTCGATTGCGGCCCAGATCGCGACTCTCACGAGCAGGCACCGCGCGTCGCACCGACAAGCTCACAGCGATGAAACGAATCTGCGTCTTCTGCGGATCTCATACCGGCAACGATCCAGCCTATGCGAGGATCGCGCGCGAGGCCGCCGAGGCAATCGTTGCCGACGGGTACGGCGTTGTCTACGGCGGCGGTGGGATCGGCTTGATGAAGATCGTCGCGGACGCGGCGCTGGAGGCGGGCGGCGAGGTCATCGGCGTCATTCCGCACGCGCTCGCACGCAGCGAGGTGGCGCATCAAGGACTGACGCAGCTGCACGTAGTCGAAACGATGCACGAACGCAAAGCCTTGATGGACGATCTCAGCGACGCATTTGTCGCGCTGCCCGGGGGCTTCGGCACGATGGACGAATTCTGCGAAGTGCTGAGCTGGCGACAGCTTCGCATCCACGACAAACCGATCGGTCTGCTCAACGTGCTCGGCTACTACGACGCATTGCTCGCGCTCTTCGACTCGATGGTGAGCGAAGGCTTCATCGGGCCGGCGACCCGCGCGCTCTTCACCGACGCCGCGACGGTCGGCGAGCTGCTCGAGGGGCTCTTCTCCGAGAAGAACCTGCCGTAAGCGCCGGCTACTCGGCGAGCGCGGTCGTGAGAATGCGCTCTTGCTCGACGGCGTGCTGCCCTGCGTATCCTTCGCTCGGGCTCGCTCGGTAACCGCGCCCGATATACTCGATGTCGAAGCCATCGCGCTTGCCCTCGAGCAGGCGGCGGCGAACGAAGGCGCGCGCGCCCATGTTCTTCGGCTCTTCCTGAACCCAAACGAGCTTTTTCAGTTGCGGATAACCGCCGATGATCCGATTGATCTCGCCGACCGGCAGCGGCGCGAGCAGCTCGATGCGCGCGATTGCGGTGCGCGTAAGCGCTCCGTATGCAGCGTGTGCGACGAGATCGTGATAGATCTTTCCGTTGCAGAGAATGAGCCGATCTATGCGCTCGCGATCGAGCCTGCGCGGGTCGTCGATGACCGGAGCGAAGTTCCCGGCAGCCATCTCGTCGAGCGTTCCCGCGGCGCTCTCGGCGCGCAGCAACGATTTCGGAGTCATGACGACGAGCGGAACCGCAAGCGGCGAACGCGCCTGCATCCGCAGCAGATGATAGTAGTTGCTCGCAACCGACGGCGACGCGACGCGCAGATTTCCTTCGGCCACTAGCTGCAGGAAGCGCTCGAGGCGCGCGCTCGAATGTTCGGGGCCACCGCCTTCGTAGCCGTGCGGAAGCAGCAGCGTCAGGCGTGACGTTTGACCCCACTTCGCTTGGCCGGCGGCGATGAACTGATCGATGACGATCTCGGCGCCGTTGACGAAGTCGCCGTACTGCGCCTCCCACAACACGAGCGCTTCGGGCTCCTTCGTTGAGTAGCCGTACTCGAAGCCGACGCACGCGTACTCCGATAGCGGGCTGTTGCGAATCTCGAACGAAGCCTGGTGCTCCGCCAGATGCTGCAGCGGAATCCACGTTTTTTGCTCCGCGACGTTATGGAAGACGGCGTGGCGGTGGCTGAAGGTGCCACGCTCGGTATCCTGACCGGTGAAGCGAATTGGCGTTCCAGTCGTCAGCAAGGATGCGAAGGCAAGCGACTCGGCCGTTCCCCAATCGACGACGCCCTTCTCCGCGATCGCCGCGGCACGCCGCTCGAACTGCGTCTGCAGCTTGCGGTTGAGCGTGAAGCCCGGCGGAACGGTGGTTAGCGCCTCGCTCCACGCGACGAGGGCGCCGCGTGCGACCGGCGCGAGAACCGTGCCGTCGAAGGTGTTGCTGCCGGAGATCTTGCGTCCGGTGATGTGCGATGCCAGCGCGCCTTTGACCGCGTGGCGTACTTGGCGCAGGCGCTCCATCGCCTCCTCGACCATCGCTTGCGCGCGTTCTGCCGTAAGCACGCCCATATTGACGAGCTTGTTGGCGAAGAGCTCGCGCACGGTCGGGTGGTTTTTGATCCGTTCGGCCATCTGCGGCTGCGTGTAAGCGGGCTCGTCCTGCTCGTTGTGCCCGAAGCGCCGGTAGCCGATGAGGTCGATCAGCACGTCGCGGCCAAAGGCGCGGCGGAAGTCGATAACGAGGTGCACCGCGGCGATGCAGGCGTCGACGTCGTCGGCATTCACGTGCACGATCGGAACGTCGAAACCTTTCGCTAAATCCGACGCATAGCGCGTCGAACGCGCGTCGATCGAATCGGTCGTGAAGCCGATCTGGTTGTTCGCGATCAGGTGGATCGTTCCGCCGGTTTCGTAACCGGGGAGCGATTGCATGTTGAAGACTTCGGCAACGATGCCTTGGCCGGTGAAGGCGGCGTCGCCGTGAATCAGGATCGGCACCGCTTGCTTATGGTCTTGCGCGGGAATGCCGCGCGAATGGTCCGTCTGCAACGCGCGTGCGCTCCCCTCGACGACCGGATCGACCGCCTCGAGATGACTCGGATTGTGCGCGAGCGTGACGCCGATCGTCTTTCCCTTTGCGGTCGCGAACGTGCCGGTCGCACCGTGATGGTACTTGACGTCGCCCATGACGTCGTCGTCGCCGAGATTGCCGCGATACTGGGCCGCCTCGAACTCCGTCATCACCTCTTCGTACGGGAGATTGACGACGTGAGCGATCACGTTGAGTCGGCCGCGGTGGGCCATTCCCAAAACCGCATCCGAGACGCCGTCGTCGGCGAGCATGTCGAGCATCTCTTCGAGCATCGGGAGCATGACGTCGAGCCCCTCGCCCGAGAACGTCTTCTGCCCGAGGAACGTCTTGCGAACGTATTGATCGAAGGCCTCGACCTGCGTCAGCCGCTCGAGAAAATCGATCTGGCGCTGTGGCGATTCCTTGATCTTGTTGCGGCCCGACTCGATGTAATCGCGCAGCCAGACGCGCTGGTTCGCGTTGGAGATATGCTCGATCTCGTATGCGATCGTCGAGCTGTACGTCTCCCGCAGCCTCGGCAGCACGTCGGCGAGCGTGTTGCCCGGAACTTTCACGCGCAATACGCTTGCGGGAATCGCGCTCTGGAGCGCGGGCGTCAGCCCGTACGTCTGCGGATCGAGCGAGGCGTCGCCGACGGGTTGCGCACCGAGCGGATCGAGGTGCGCGGCCAGGTGACCGTGCCGGCGGTACGCCGAGACGATCGCCATGCCGGCAGCGACGGCGCGCAGCATCTCGTCCGAGGGCTGCGAGCTCTTCGCGCCGACCGAGGCGAACGCGACCTGCGGTTCGGGCGCGGCCTGCAACGCCAGCGAGGTAAAGATCGCTTCGTAGAAACCGTCGCGCCCCTGCAGAAGCTCGTCGACCCGGCGCAGATACTCGCCCGACTGCGCTCCTTGAATGACTCGATGATCGTAAGTGCTCGTCATCTCCATCACTCGTGAGACGCCGAGCAGCCGAAGCGACTGTTCGTTGGCACCGGCGAATCCCGGCGGGTAACCGATCGCGCCGGTTGCGAGGATTGCGCCTTGGCCCGCCATCAATCGCGGCACCGAAGCTACCGTTCCGATCCCACCGGGGTTGGTTAAGGTAAACGACGCGCCTTGCAGGTCGTCGGCGCCCAGCTTGTTATCGCGCGCCTTTGCGACGAACTCTTCGTACTTCGCACGAAACGCGGCGAAATCGAGCGCGTCGGCGTTGCGGATGACGGGCACGACGAGCGAACGGGTGCCGTCCTTGCGTTCGGTGTCGACGGCGAGCCCGAGGTGGATGCCCGGCTCGAGCCGCCCGGGCGCTCCCGACTCGTCGCGCCGAAACGAATAGGTGATGAACGGGAGTTCGTGCGCGGCGGCAACGAGCGCGTAGGCGATGATGTGCGTGAACGAGATGCGTTCGGATCGTCCGGCGGCGCGAATCCCGCCGTTGAGTTCCTTGCGTCGCGCGTCGAGTACGTCGACCGGCACGCTACGAAAGCTCGTCGCGGTCGGAATCGAGAGACTCTGCTCCATGTACCCGGCGAGCGCCGCAGCGGGACCTCGCAGCGGACGCAGCGTCGCGCCGGGCGGGATCGGCGCGGGCTGCGCCGCGACGCCGGCAGGACGCCGAGCACTCTCCGCCTGCGCGAGCACGTCGGAGCGCAGAATCAAGCCATTCGGACCGGAACCGCGGACGAGCGCAAGATCGACGCCGAGCCGTTGCGCGATGCGCCGTGCGGGTGCATCGGCAATTGCCTCGCCGCGAACCGGAGCGGAGCTCCGCGCCGGCGCTTCGGTAGTCGCGCCATTACCGCGGAGCGCGGCCTTCGCGGGTTTGGCCGGCGCCCCGTCGCTCTTTGAGGAATCGATCTCGGCGAGAACCGAGCCGACGGCGACGGTCTCGCCTTCGCGCGCCAGGATTCGCGTGACGACGCCGGAGACGGTCGCGGGGACCTCGACATCGACTTTATCGGTCGTCACTTCGACGAGCGGATCACCCTCGCCGACGAATTCGCCGACTTGCTTGCGCCACTCGACGACCGAGCCTTCGGTGACCGATTCTCCCATTTCGGGAAGCGTCACGCTGACGAGCGTCTCTTCCAAAGCAGGCTTCATCTTATCTTTTTGAGAGCCGGGGGCCTACAGCTAGAAGTACTTCGCCCGAAGCGGAGGCGTCTGCTGAAGTACGTTCTTTTGAAAGTGCGGACGGGGGTGCGAGAGCACGAACGCGGCGACGTCGTAGGCTTGAGCGAGCGAGAGCGAGCCTGGTGCGTTCTGCGGCATGTTGTAGCGGACGAAACCGGTCATGCGTTCGATATGCGACATACCGGCGCCGTTGTTGAACGACTTCTCTCCCCAGAGCGGCGGAAAGACGTTTGCGACGCCGGCTCCCGCGGCGCCGTGGCAGGTCGAGCACTTTGCGGTGTAGATTCTCGAGCCGTTGCCGAGGTTCGGCGAGGCCGTCGGCAACGGCTCGAGATATCGATCCGATGCGGTTTGCGGGGCGCCGACCGGCGTGCCGCGCGAAAGCCACGCGATATAGGCGACGATTGCGATCATCGCTTTGCCGTCGTACGCGGGTACCCGCCCGTTCATGCTGTAAAGGAAGCACTCCGCGATCCGGTCGTGCAGCGTGATGACGCGGTGAGCGCGTCCGTTCCACTGCGGAAAGCGCGCGTACGTACCGGCAAAGCTGCCGCCCCGGGCTTGCGTTCCGGCGGCGACGTGACAGTCGGAGCAGTTCAGCTCGGCGCCGACGTACGCTTTCATGAGCCAGCGCGTCTGCGTGATGAGCGCGTGACCTCGTGCGATCGACTTCCCAACGGGCCCCGACGGAAGCGCCCGCGGATCGTAGAGCGTTGCATCGTTGCGAGGGGCGCCGCTCGCACAGGCGGCAAGCGCGAACGCCACGAGGGCCGCAAACGCGTACTGCTTCATAGCGGCGTAAGATATGCGTACCGGTAGGTGTTTTGCAGGACCGCGATCGTCGCCACCATCGAGGGCACGACCAGCGCTCCGTCGACCAGGTGCGTGAGAATGTCGACGGCGACCTCACTGGAACTCATTTTAGCCGGCGCGAAGCCCTCTTGTACCAAACCCCGCGCCTGTTCTTCCACCGCCGTGTGACACGTCAAAACGATAAGTCCCCGGCGCTGCAGCATCGCGATCGAAGCGTCTTGGTACATGCTCCGTTCATCGTCGGGGTCGACCGTGGGGTCGAGTGGCGCGTGCGAATCGAGGTAGACGTTCGTTTGAATCGGCCGGCCGGCCGTGTCGGCGAGCTTGAAGAACTCGCCGATCCGATACTTGCTCCATACGTACTCGCTATAGCCGTAGACCGCGGACGGCCCGTGCCCGGCGAGCGCGATGCAAATCTCCTTGGCCGGATAGCCGAAGCCGAACTGCAAGCCGTTCAATGAGTTCTTGATGCTAGAGAGCACGCCCGGCACAAAGGAGGTCGCCTCGTAGAGTTGCCGGATCTGCGCCGGGCGCCCGACGATTGAGGCAAATACTTGGGCGTCAAAGTCGGCGCGCCGCTCCACGCGATGGGTGCCGCCCGGGACGCTCTGCGCGACCGCGACGCTCGGCACCGAGGCGAGTGTCGCCGAGCTCGCCAGGAAGCCTCTGCGATTCAACTGACGTACGTTTCCTCTGGGCCGGTAAACGGCTCGCTATATTCCCACGTCCAATCGCTCGCTCCCGTCATCGGCAGGCCAAACAGGCGTTCGAGGAATCGACGCTCGCTCTGGTCGAAACTATCGTATTGCATGGACGGAGTGGAGATCGACCCGACGACGCCGCCGGCGGAGAGCCTGAATCGGCGGGTCTTCGTGGGCATCTCCGCGGCGGCGACCTTCGCCGCCTCGGCCGCAGCCGGTTCCGCGGAGGAAACCCTCGGCAAACCGCACGCGCCGCTCGTCGCCGAGAACGATCCCGCGATCGCCGTCGAGCACGTGAAGCTCGACCGGCCCGGCATCGAGCTTCCCGCCTACGCGGCATGGCCGGCTTCGGCGGGTCGCGGGAGTCCATCGGTCGTGGTGATCATGCATCTCTGGGGTGTCGATACATCGATTCGCGACGTGGTGCGGCGCTACGCAAAGGCGGGATTTGCCGCGATCGCTCCCGATCTCTACGCCAGGTTCGGCGCGCCGAGCGGCGACGACGTGACCGACTATACGATCTTCGTCCCGTACGCGAAACGCCTCGATCGCGAGGTTTGGGTCGGCGACGTGCGTGCGGCGCAAGAGTGGTTGGCGGCGAGGTTTCCCGGCACCAAGACCGCGATCACCGGCTTCTGCATGGGCGGAAAGCTCGCGCTGATCGCGGCGGTGGAAGAGGGCGATCTTTTTGCCGTCGTGGCGCCGTTCTATGGCGCCGTCGCCGATATCGATCCGAAAGCAATGCACGTTCCGGTATGCGGCAGCTACGGTGCGCGCGATACGGGCATTCCCGCCGACGGCGTTCGCGCGTTCGCCGCCGCTCTGATGGTGCCCAACGACGTTAAGATCTACGACGACGCCGGACACGCGTTCTTCGACGATCAGCGTCCGTCGTACGTAGCGTCGGCCGCTGCCGACGCGTGGACGCGGACGTTAGCCTGCTATTCGAAGTATTTGCAGGTCCCCAATCCGTGATCGCCGTCGAAGTGCTCGCGATCTTCATCCTCGGCGGCGCAGCCGGTGCTGCGATCGCGTGGCTGGCGGCACGCTCCGAAAACGCCGCTCTGCGGACGGCCCTCGCGCACGCAGAGCAGGCCGGCGAAAAAACGATCGAAGCGCTTCTGGAGCGCGCAAAGAACGAGCTGCGCGAGACGACCGCAATGCGCGCGAGCGAACGCGTCGGAGAGCTCGTTTCGCCGGTTGCGCAGAAGCTCGGCGAGTTCGACCGGCTGCTTGGCGAGCTACTCGGACGAACCAATCAGCTCGAAAACGCGACCCTCAATCTCACCACGCAGACCTCAACGCTGGTGACCGCGCTGCGCAACCCCGCTTCGCGCGGCAAGTGGGGGGAGATGCAGCTGCGCAACGTGGTCGAGAAGGCCGGGATGCTGGCTTATTGCGACTTTCTCGAACAGCAGACCGTCGCGCTCGAAGAGGCGCGCGTCCGTCCCGACATGACGGTCAACCTTCCCGGCGCGCGCCGCGTCTTCGTCGACGCCAAGGCGCCGCTCGATTCGATGCAAGCCGCACTCGAGGCTAGCGATGAGACCGCACGCAAGCGGCTCGTCAAGCAGCACGCGCGGGCGCTGCGCGATCACGTCGATTCGCTCGCGCGGCGCGGTTATCAGACCGCCGAAGGTTCGGTGGATTTCGTCGTGATGTTCGTCGCGGGCGAAGCCTTTCTCGGCTCGGCGTGCAACGAAGACCCCGCGCTGATCGAGTACGCGCTCGACAAAGGCGTTCTCGTCAGCGGTCCGCTCGCGCTCATCAGCCTCTTGCGAAGTTTCGCCATCGGATGGCAGGCGCTACGTCAGGAAGAGAACGCCAAACGCATCGCAACGCTCGGCAAAGTGCTCTACGAACGAGCGCTGAAATTCTCCGAACACCTCGTCGAGCTTCGCCGGCACCTCGAGCGTTCGGTCAACGCCTTCAACATTGCGGTCGGCTCGTATGAATCGAAGCTGCTGCCGCAGGGCCGTAAGCTCAAGGACGAGGCGTCGCTCGGCGGCGACGAGCTCGCGGAAATTCCACCAATCGACGTCGTGCCGCGCAGCATTACCGTGCTCGACGCGGGCAATAGCCCAAAGCGGCTGCCGCGGTCGCAACAGCTCTTCGCGAAGGACGACGCCGTCTAGGGACTTGCCGTCTAGGGACTTGCTGCGGGGACCGGAACGGTCCCGTGATCGGCATCCCACGCCTTCAAGGCCGTCAGCGTGTTCTGGACGTGCTGCGACGGATCGAGGCTCGTGTACGTGTAGACGATCGTCCCACTCGGCGCTATGACGTACGAAGTGCGGTTCGCATAATCGGGATGCTGCGGGAGCACCGCATCGTACGCCTTCATCACGGTCTGGTTCGTGTCGGCGGCAACCGCGAACTTGCTGCGGCATTCGCTCACCGAAAATTTCTGCAGCTTATCGATTGGATCGTGCGAAACCCCGATCACCGTCGCACCCAGCGCTTTATACTGATCGATCGCGTCGGCGAACTCGTGCGCCTCGATCGTGCAGCCGGTCGTGAACGCCGCGGGATAGAAATAGACCACGACCGGACCTTTCTTCAGCGCGGCCGCGAGGCTGAAGGTAAAAACGTCGCCCCCTTGACTTGCCTGGAGCGTAAAATCGGGTGCCTTGCTTCCGGTTGAGAGCGCCGCCGCCGCCGGGAGGCAGAACGCGGCCGCGAGCACGAACGCGACGACCGAGAGAGAGAGCGTGCGATTCATCGTAGTCGTTCCTTTCTTACACTGTGAACTCGACGCCGGCGAACTGCTTCGGATCGTAGTTGGCGTCGTTAGGCGGCCTCGGCGTATTCTTCCACCAGGCACTATACATCGCGAGCCATTCGAAGTTCTCGAAGAGATACTCGTTGCTGCGAACGCGCCGCAAGCGTTCGACGAAGGGGCGAATCGTCTTCCAGCGAGATCGGAGCATGAACCCGACCGCGTCGACGAGCAGCGTGGCGTCGAGCACCCCGCGCCGAGCCAAGCAGGCAACCGTCTCGACATACTGTGCCACGAGCACCAGCGCCCGGTCGTCCGGGGATCCGTCGAATTCCCGGCGCACCGTTTCGTCGTCCGCGTAACGCGCGACGATGTCATCGAGCTGAGCGAACGCCGCGACGATGGCCGGATCCGTCAACCGCGCGATCGAATCCAAAATCGCCAGCGCGTTGCGTTCGTGTTCGAGCTGCTTGTTCTGACGCGTGAGCAAGATCGCAGAGATTCCCAGCGCGATCAGCGAGACCGCGATCGAAGCGCTGGCGAAAGCTTGCTCGGTGCTCACCTGCGGATCCCCAGGCCTACAAACGCATCAATCGCGCGAGGATGAGGCGCTGCACTTCGTTGGTTCCTTCGCCGATCTCGTTGATCTTCTGATCGCGGTACATGCGCGAAATCGGATACTCGTCCATGAAGCCGTAGCCGCCGTGAATCTGCAGCGCCTCGTTGACGACGCGGTGCGAGAGCTCGCCCGCGAAGAGCTTCGCGAAGCTCGCGGCTTGCACGTAGTCGCGTCCCTGGTCCTTCTCCCACGCGGCGCGCAACATCATCAACCTCGCATGCTCGATTTCAGTGAGCATGTCGACGAGCTTGAACGATATCGCCTGAAACTTGCTGATCGGCTGCCCGAAGGCGTGGCGCTCGCGCGCGTACGAAAGGGCCTCGTCGTAGGCACCCATCGCCAAGCCGATCGAGAGCGCGGCCACCGAGATGCGTCCGCCGTCGAGAATCGAGAGGAATTGCCGATAGCCCTCGCCTCGGCGTCCGAGCAAGTTCTCCTGCGGAATCTCCGCGTCCGCGAAAGAGAGCTCGCGCGTATCGGACGCACGCCAGCCCATCTTCGCGTACTTGCGGCTGCGCGTAAAGCCGGGCGTCGCTTGCGGAACGATGAGGTTAGAAATCTCGCGCGAGCCATCCGGCCGGCGGCCGGTCACGGCGGTGATCGTCGTTCCGCCGGTGATATCGGTACCGGAGTTGGTAATGAAGGCCTTGGTGCCGTTGATGACCCATTTGCCGTCGCGCAAATCGGCCTTGGTTTGCACGTTTCCCGCATCGCTCCCGGCGCTCGGCTCGGTGAGACCGAAACCCCATAACATTTCGCCGCGTGCGAGCGGAACGAGATACGTTTGCTTCTGTGCTTCGGTGCCGAACAGGTAGAAGGGCGTCGCGCCGAGTGAGACGTGAGCGGCCATCGTGATCGCGGTCGAAGCGTCGGCCCGCGCGATCTCCATGACGGCGAGCGCGTAGCTGACCGTATCGGCGCCCGCACCGCCGTACTCTTCCGGAAATGGGAGGCCCATGAAGCCCAGTTCGGCCATCTTCGCAATCAACTCGTATGGAAATCGCTCGTTGCGATCCATCTCTTCGGCGCGCGGTCGCACCTCGTCGCGCGCAAACTCGCGCGCCAGGCCCTGGATCGCCTTTTGCTCGTCGGTTAAATCGAAGTCCATATCAAAGGTATAGCCCCGACCCTGACGTAAAGTCCTCTCTCAGCGATGATCTCCCTCCGCGGCATTTCGCTTGTCTATCCCAACGGTGTACGCGCCCTCGATAACGTCACTCTGGAGATTGCAAAGGGCGACTTCGTCTTCCTCGTCGGCGCTTCCGGAACCGGTAAGTCGAGTCTGCTTCGCCTCCTCTACCGTGAAGCCAAATCGAGCACGGGCGAGATCGTCGTCGACGGGATCCGCGTCGACCGCTTGCGCCGCAGCCGCATCCCGGCACTGCGCCGCCATCTCGGGGTCGTTTTCCAAGACTTCAAGCTGCTCGTCGACAAGACTGTATGGGAGAACGTCGCCTTTGCAATGCAAGTGACGGGAGCCCACACGCGCGACGTCATGCGTCAGGTGCCGCGCGTGCTCGATCTGGTTGGGCTCTCGCACAAGAGCCGGATGTATCCCGGGGAACTCTCCGGCGGCGAGCAGCAGCGAACGGCCATCGCCCGCGCGCTCGTCAACAATCCAAAGATTCTGCTCTGCGACGAGCCGACCGGGAACCTCGACCCTGCGAATACCACCGAGATCACCGCACTGCTGCTGCGCATCAACCTCAAAGGCACGACCGTCGTCGTCGCAACGCATAACCAGGCGGTCGTCGACCGCATGCGGCGGCGCGTCGTGCGATTGGAAGATGGGCGCATCGCCGCCGATGAAGAGCGAGGCTACTACTATCTTGGACTCAGGGAAAGTCAAGTTCTTTCTGGCTGAGGTCTTGCGCAACTTTTCGCGCAACGCCGGAATGCAAGTCACGGCGATCGGAACGGTGGCGATCACCATCGTTCTGCTCGGCCTCTTTCTCTTCGTCCGCGCCGCGATTGCCGATGCCGGCCGCCAGCTCCTCGACGAGATCTCCGTTTCCGCCTATCTCCGGACCGATGCGACGCCACAGCAGGTGACGGCGATCGCGCACTTTCTCGCACAAGATCCCCGCGTCGCCTCGGTGCAGTACGTCCCCAAGCGAGAAGGATTGACGGAGCTGCGCGCGCGCACGAAAGGCACGATCGACACCGCGCTGCTCACGGAAAACCCGCTCCCCGACAAATTCCGCATCAAGGCGCGCGTCGCCGAAGACGTTCCGGCAATCGCCGCAAGCGTCCGCCGTTTGACCGGCGTCGATAACGTCGTTTACGGACAGAAGATCGTGCAACGCCTTCTGCAGCTCGGCGCGTTGCTGCGGCGCATCAGCATCGCGGTCATCGTCGTCTTCTTCGCCGTCGCCGGCATCATCATCGCCAACACGATTCGCTTGACGGTCTTCGCGCGACGGCGCGAGATCGCCATCATGCAGCTCGTCGGTGCGACGAACACCTACATCCGGCTGCCCTTTATCTGCGAAGGACTCTTGGACGGATTGATCGGCGCGCTTGTCGCCGTAGCGCTGCTCGCCGTCGCGCGCGCCGCGCTCTGGCCGCGCCTGCTCGAAGCGCTCCCGTGGGCGCAGCTCACCGTCGTTCCCGTCGACGGCCGCGTCTTGACGACCGAGCTTCTCGGAGTAGGCGCGGCGATTGGGATCCTCGCATCCTGGGTCTCCGTCGGGCGGCATTTGCGGACGTAGTTCGTTCCATGCGCGCCCGTTTCGCATTCGTCGCTGCAGTACTCGCGCTCGTCCCGGTCATCGCCGCCGGATCGACGCTCGAGCAGCGCATCTCCGCGCAGCGCGCGAAGGCGCAGCAGACGCAGAGCCGCCTGCATGCCAAACGCGCGGAGCTGCACGCGGTAACGCTCCACTACGACGATCTGCAGCATCAGCTCGGCGAGACCAATGCGGCGATCGGCGTGGTGAGCGGGCGCATCGAAGCTTTGGGCACGCAGCGAGAGTCTACGCAGCGCCGCATCGACTACAACGGAATCCAACTCGACGCGGCCCGGCGCTCGCTGCGCCTCCACGACGAGTTGCTGAAACGCCGGCTCGTCGACATCTACGAAAACGGCGATCTCACCTATATCAACACGCTGATCGCGGCGCACTCGTTCAGCGACTTCGTCGAGCGCTGGGAGGATCTGCGGCTGCTGATCGCATCCAACCAGCGTACCGTGCGCGCGCGCAAGGCCGCCGAAGCGCGCGTCGCCGCCATCGAGGCCGACCTCGAACGCACGCGGATGGAGTTGCAGCAAGAAGAAACGGCCCAAGAAGAGGCCCGCAGTCAGCTCGGCTCCCTCGCCGACGAGCGGCAGAATCTCGTCGAGTTGGCGGCGGTCCAACGGCGCAGCGTCGCATCTCAAGTTGCGGAGATCGAAAGCCTCTCCGCTTCCGAGGAGGCGGCGCTGGAAGGATTGATTCTCGAGCGCGAGCGCGAGATTGCGGCCCAACGGCGCGCCGCCGGAATAGCGGGGGGCGTCGAGAGCGAAGGAGCACTCGGCAGCTTTTCGTGGCCAGTGACCGGAACGATTACCTCGCCCTTCGGCTGGCGGCCGAATCCGTTCGGAGGTGGGCCCGAGTTTCACCAGGGGCTCGATATCGCGGCTCCGTCCGGGACTACGGTAACGGCGGCGGCAACCGGCACCGTTATTATGGCACAGTGGTACGGCGGTTACGGCAACTACATCCTCATCGACCATGGCGGCAGCTACTCGACCGGCTACGGTCACCTCTCCGCGATCTACGTCTCGGTGGGGCAATCGGTCCAACGCGGCCAAGCAATCGGTGCCGTCGGCTCGACCGGGCAGTCGACCGGACCGCACCTCCACTTCGAAGTCCGGATCGCGGGCAAGCCGGTCGACCCGGCCCCCCGGCTTCATTAAGACTTCAGAAGTAAGATTCACCGTAGAGAAACTGAAAGGCCGTCCGGCCGGGTATTAACTATAAGGAACTTATGAGTCGCTTCGCTCGTCTTTTGCTGACCCTACTGCTCGTCGTCGCCCTGACCGGCGCCTGCGCGCTCGTCATCGGATATCGAACCGGCCTCATCGCGCGGCAATCGGTGCTCGAGGTCGCGACGACCGGCGATCTTCGCGATCTCTTCGCCCCGCACGAGGCCCAGAGTTCTATCCTCGTCAATCTCGCGTTGCGCAAGCTCGAAAGCGACTACTATAAGCCGATCGATCCGCAGACCCCGATCGCCGGCGAAGTCGCGGGTCTGCGCACGCTCTTGAGCGAGAAGAAGATCGGTGGCGCCGCGTTGCCGCCGGCGAACGCGAGCGGAAACCCAAGTCAAGACGGCGCGCGTGCGGCGGACGTGCTAGCCTACGCGCAGCAGCATTATGCCGCCGACGTCGGTCAAAACGGGCGCGACGATCTGACCGACGCGGCGCTGCGCGGAATGATGAACTCCGTACGCGATCCCTACACCGTCTATCTCTCGCCGCGAGAGATTCAGGGATTGAACGAGTCGCTCTCCGGCGGAAACTTCGGTGGTATCGGCGTCTACATCTATCAGCTCAAAGACGGCCGGATCATCGTACAGCCGATCGAAGCAATGCCCGCCGCGCGCGCCGGAATGAAACCCGGCGACATCGTCGAGAGCGTCGACGGCAAGTCGGTGAAGGGATTGAACATCGACCGCGTCGAGGAGCTGATTCGCGGCGAAGCCGGTACCGTCGTCCACCTTCGCGTTCACGCGTTTAACGCACCGTCGGTGCAGCGCTCGTATGCGATCGTGCGCGACATCATCCACGTTCCGACGGTACGCGCGAAGATGGAAGACGGGCTCGATTATATTCGGCTCTCCGACTTCGGTACGACTTCTGCCGACGAGATCCGCAAGGCGCTGCTGGACGGGCGCGCCCACGGCGCGCGCGGCTACATTCTCGACCTTCGCGACAACGGCGGCGGGTTGCTCGACGCGGCGGTCGAGATCTCCAGCTTCTTCATACCGCAAGGTACGATCGTCTCGACGATCCGGCGCGACGGCCAGCGCACGACTCAATCGGCCCTCGGCGACGCGATCGGCGGCCTTCAACCGCTCGTTCTGCTCGTGAACAAATACACGGCGAGCGCTTCGGAGATCACCGCTGGCGCGCTTCAGGATTACCACCTCGCGACGCTCGTCGGCACGCGCACCTTCGGCAAAGGGGTCGTCCAGAGCATCTTTCCGCTTCCCGACGAAGGCGCGCTCAAGATCACGACGGCGCGGTACGTGACGCCGGCCGGCCGCGACATCCAGCATCACGGTATCGAACCGGATATGGTTGTAGACCAGAGCGCGAACCCGGCGCTCATCGACACGCCGGCCGATAAGCAGCTCGCGGCGGCGAAGGCACGATTCCTCGCCCCCATTCGTTAACGTGGAGACCATGAAACGCTTCCTTTCGATTCTTTGGGCCGGCGCGCTCGGCGCGGTCCTCATCCAGCTCTCGGCCGCATCGGCGGCGCAAGACGGCCGTCTGTCGACCGTCGACGCCGGCGAGATCGCCACCAGCTACGGCTATTTGACCGACAACTTCTATAAGAAGGTCGATCAGCAAGCCGTTCTCGACGCGATTCGCGCCCAGCTACTCGCAGCGATGCGGACGGCCGGCGTCAAACACGCCGAACTTCCAGTCGTTCACGCGGGCGAGACCACGGCGGCCAACGTTCGCGCGATCGATCGCGAGGTCGAGAGCGCCGCAGCGGAATCGAGACCGAAGTTTACGCTTCACGATCTTACATACATCGCGCTCGACGGCATGATGAAGTCGGTGAACGACCGGTACACCGTTTTCTTGACACCCAAGGACTTCGCCGGACTCAATCAGGGCCTCGACGGTGGAGACTTCGGCGGAACGGGCATCGTCATTCAGCTCGACGACAAGACGAAGTACATCTCGGTCGAGAACGTCGTTCCCGACGGACCCGCCGACAAGGCCGGGATCCAACAAGACGATCTGATCACGGCGATCGACGGCGTTTCGACCAGAGGTATGAGCCTACCGCAGGCGAGCGGAAAACTCCGCGGCAAAGAAGGTACGAAGGTGACGCTGACGGTCGAGCGCGAGAGCGCCGCGGCTCCGTCGCCGATCACGATCACGCGCGCGAAGATTCATCAGCTAAGCGTGTACGAGAAGATGCTGCCGGGGAAGATCGGCTACGTCGCGCTGACGGTTTTTGGGCGCGATACCGGCGACGAGCTGAACGCCGCGCTCGACCGTCTGCAGAAGGAGGGTGCGCGCGCGCTCGTACTCGATCTGCGCGACAACGGCGGCGGCTATCTCGAAGCCG
The DNA here is from genome assembly GCA_036732685.1 of Candidatus Cybelea sp. Classification (GTDB taxonomy): domain Bacteria; phylum Vulcanimicrobiota; class Vulcanimicrobiia; order Vulcanimicrobiales; family Vulcanimicrobiaceae; genus Cybelea. The sequence continues at coordinate 73,020 of DAINBY010000012.1, forward strand.
CGGTCGCCGTCAGCTCGAAATTCATTCCGAGCGGTCCGATCGTCTCGGTCGAATCGCGCGCGTCGAACATCACGACGCTCGACGCCGACGACACGGCGATCACGCCGCTGCCGCTCGTCGTTCTGGTGAACGGTTACACAGCGTCCGCCTCGGAGATTACCTCCGGGGCGATCCAGGACAGCAGCGTGGGAACGATCATCGGCACAAAGACGTTCGGCAAGGGCGTCGTCCAAACGATCATTCCCCTTCCGGATAAGAGCGCGATCAAGATCACGACGGCGCGCTATCTGACGCCTCGCAACCGGGACATCAACCATCTCGGCATCACGCCCGACATCGTCGTGACCGAGAACAAGCACGCGCAGTTCGGCCAGCCATCCAAAGACGACCAGCTAACGCGCGCGATTCAGTATCTCGACGATAAGCTCGCACACATGAGCCAGGAGAACGGTTAGGACCGCTTCTTCCGGGAGGCCGTCGCGGCGGTCTTTCGCTTGCGTACCGCCTTGCGCTTCGCCGCGGGCACCTCAACGGCTGCCGGTTCGCTCGCGGGTTCCGCCTTCTTGCGCGTACGTCGCGGTTTTGGTTCGGGCGGGGGGAGTGCGAGCGCGCTTCCGGTTCCTTCTAGCTCCACGGCGATCTCCGCGCGCGGCGCGCGACGCCGGCGGGACGGCCTCGTTCGTTTCGGCTCCTCTTCCGGCGCGCTGAGGCTCGGCGGCGGTCCTTCGACTGCCGGCGGGGAGGTTCGGCTGCGCGACGCGATCGCTCGAGAGGGTTCGGGAGGCGCCGTCGCACCGGTCGGATGTACCGCTCCGTCGCCGGAGACTTCGAAGATGTGACGGTCGGGCATCGCCGCGCCGGCGGCTCCTCCCCCTCGTCCCCGTCGCCCGCGCCGGCGGCGCCGGCGGCGCCGGTGCTGGGCCCCGTCGGTCGAAGCCATATCAAGAGGCGCTGCGGCAACCGCCGTCTCCTCAGGAGCCGATACCGCCGCTGTAGCCGATACCGCGACCACTTCGTCTCGCCCGCGGCCGCCCCGCCGTCGCCGGCGCCGCTTACGGCGGCCGTCGCCGGAGGCGTGCTGGACCGCTCCCTCCGCAATGATAATCGCGTCGGGCTGCGCCTCGCCTATGCGCTCGGCGCGCAACGCCTTATCCTGGGCTTCCTCTTCTTCGGTAATCGCCGTGATGCCGATAGGGGCCCGCGCCGCCGATTGGCGAGCCGCATCTTCGGCGAGTTCGCGTAGTTGGCGCGTCTGTTCGGCAGCGGAGATCTCCCCACGCCCGCGCCGTTTGCGTCGCGGCTTCGCGCCGGCCGTCACCAGCTCGGCGAGGACGTAATCTTCTTTGTCGTCGACGTCGATGATCCGAATCCGTACGAAGTTGCCCGCATTGTTCGCGCCGTTCTCGACCTCGGCCAGGTGTCCGTCGACGACCGCGGCTGCGGAGGCGGCGTTGGGAAGACGCCCGGGAAGCAGCTCGACCTCGTGCTCGTCGCCGACGCGCACGACGTGACCCTTCTGTTCCTTGAATCCCGCGACGATCTCGACGCGGGCCTTCTCAGGATGGATCATCGGGTCGACGCGAACGTGGATCGGGTGCGCGATCGAGCGGGCCAGTTCCGCACACTCGTCTTCGTACCAGTAATCCATCTGCACGGCGACGGTCGGTGCGACGTGAACGACGACGTCTCCGGCGATGCCGTTACTCGCTTCGCTTAAAATCCGCCGGAACGTTTCGATTGCGACGGACTGCGCCGACATCACGCTTCCCATTCCGGCGCAGGTCGGACAGGCGCCGCGAAGCTGACTGCCGAGGTCCTTGCCGATGCGTTTGCGCGTGAACTCGAGCAGCCCGAGATTCGAGAACGACTGGATCGTCGCGCGCGTCCGGTCGCGGCGTAGATGATCTTCCATCGTCTTGACGACCTTATCGCGCGACGACTCCGCGGCCATGTCGATGAAGTCCACGACGATGATGCCGCCGATGTCGCGCAGGCGCACCTGGCGCGCGATCTCTTCCGCGGCTTCGATGTTCGTCTTCAATATCGTATCTTCGAGATTCCGGCCACCGGTAAATTTGCCCGAGTTCACGTCGATCACCGTCAACGCTTCGGTCGATTCGATGACGATCGAGGCCCCCGAGGGCAGATTGATCTTCGGCCGCATGAGCTTCTGCAGCTCGTCCTCGATCTTGTAGTCATCGAAGAGCGAGCGGCCCGAGTTGTAATACTCGAGGCGGGAGATGTACTGCGGCCCCAGCAGTTGGAGCAGATCGCGGGTCTTTCGATACTCTTCCTCGTTGTCGATCAAGACGCGATCGACGTCGGCGGTGATAAAATCGCGCGCCGCCTTATAGACGAGATTCATGTCCTTGTGCAGCAACGACGGGGACGTTGCGCGCTTGTAGGTTTCGAGTATCCCATGCCACATGCGGATGAGCACGCCGAGGTCCGCGATCAGCTCGGCCTCGCTCGCCCCCGCCGCAGCGGTGCGAACGACCGTCGCCATCCCCTCGGGGCGAATGCGTTTCATGACGCCTTTGAGCCGGTCGCGCTCGTCGGCCGACTCGATCTTGCGCGAGACGCCCGAGTACTTGCCGGTCGGCATCAGGATCAGATAGCGGCCCGGCAGGGAGATGTTCGTGGAGATGCGCGCGCCTTTGAGGCCGCGCGGCTCTTTGACGATCTGGACGAGCACGTCGTCGCCGCGCTTGACTTTCTCGCTGATCGTAAAGCCGCTGTGCCCCTGCGTGATCTCGACGTCGCCGATGTTCAGGGGCTGTTTGTTGATGTCGTCGACGTACAGAAACGCATTGCGTCCCAGGCCGATATCGACGAATGCCGCTCCCATCCCGGGGAGCACGTTCTGCACTTTGCCTTTGTAGATCGAGCCGATGACCTTCTCTTCGCGCTCGATGTAGAGTTCGGCTAAATCACCGTCCTCGAGTATGGCGACCCGATTTTCCCACGGGTCGCTCGAGATCAATAT
>DAINBY010000013.1:0-75357 GCA_036732685.1 Candidatus Cybelea sp.
GACGATTTGGGATTCGCTGAACCGAGACTTCTTCACGGTGGTCTCCTTCGAGGCCGGGGGCCTCAGGATTCTCCACCTACCGTTGGATCACTTTACAGGCTGCACGTCAATGCCAGAAGGAAGCAGAGGTCGATTACACTTTCGACCCTCAACAGTCGTCAAGATTAAAGTCGCTACACGAGTCAGTTGTTATTGCGGTCGGGCCCTATCAAATTCGCATTAACGCTCAGTCTATGTGAGCCCAGCTAGCCTTTCGCGTTGTCGGAGAATAAGTTTACGTGCGTTCGTCGGAAGCGGCCGGGCAATGACTTTTGCGACGTTGATTTTGGAAATGAAAGAAGTTTAGCGAGCGATTTTGCAGTCGAGTCTATTGAGAAGATTGCTGGTCCTTAGGAAGTGGATTTGAGCCGAGTATCCAGCTAATCGTCATTTCTCCAAATAATGCGCTCATCGTCAACACAGCTATTGCTACCCGGTGGTGCGTTCGGCTCAGTAAAACAGCTATCTCAACAACAGCTGCAGCTGATGGACGAGACGTTATGGAGTTAATTTCCGAAGCCGGGTGAGTTTGAGGGACGAAGCGCGGTACCTTACGAATAGCAGCGCGCTTTGGCTTGACATCAGAGGGGTTTCTTCAATTCCGTACCCAACGCGCCAAGTGACTGGCCAATTTCCGATGGTAGCGGGTGCTTCTTAACCGCCTCGGCGGTCTGTAGGATCTATGCTCTAGCGAGCTCGTCTATCCTAGTGGCGATCTCATCTGCGTACCGGTTAGCCTCATCCTCTGACCGGCCCTCGGCCCAGACGTTGAACAGCGGATCCGATGCGTCGGGGATCACCAGCACCCATCCACCTTCGCGCGCCACGCGAATCCCGTCCGTGAGCTCGACATTCTCGCCGTTGATTTCGTCAAGCAGCTGCCGCATGATCTGGCCCTTGCGTTCCCATGGGCAGTGATCGCGGCGGGAGGCGAGATGCGACGCCGGTAGCTCGTCGACGATCGCACTCAAGGGGCGACCCTGCGCGGCAATGAGCTCCATGATCTTCGCCGCGCCGTAGAGCGAATCGAAGACCGGCGCAAACTCCGGAAAGACGAGCTCGAAGTTCGCGCCGCCGGCGAACGTTAGCGATGACCCGGCCTCCGCCGCGAGCGCCATAAGCGAGCGCCGATCCGTGCGTGTCCGTACAACCGTCGCACCGTTTTGCTCGGCAACGGTCTCGATCGCGCTCGGTGCCATCACCGGTACGGCGATCCGTGCACCCGGCACGACGCTCGATACCAGCACCGTCAGCAACGCCAGGAGCCGGCTCCCCTCGATGATCCGGCCGCGATCGTCGACCAGTGCGAGCGACTCCCCACGCTGATCGAGCAGAATCCCTAGCGCCGCCCCCAGCGACGTCGTCACGTTGGCGAGCTGCTCGAGATGCCGTCGTCGGTTCGCCGCAAACGTGAGCACCTTCGCGTTGTCGAAGAACGCGTTGAGCGCGATCATCTCGATGCCGAGGTTGCTCAGAATCCGCGGCAGGATCAGCGAAGCGTTGCCGTACGCATAGTCGATGACGACGCGCATGTTGGCATCCGAAATGGCCTGAGGCGCCAACGCTTGTAAGAATCCGCTGCTGTACGCTTCGACAACCCGCTCCGGAAAGTCGAGCCGGCCGACGGCCTCCATCGGCGTTCGCCGAAAATCCTCGCGGAAGAAGATGTTCTCGAGTTTCCGCTCCGTCGTCTTGTCCACGTTCACGCCGTGCGAGTCGAAGAACTCGAGCAGAAACTGATCGGGATAGTAGGGCGAGATGCCGGTGTGGACGCCGGCGTCGCCCGACATGCGCACCGCGTAACGCGAGACCGGCATCGGTGTCTCGCGCAGATCGTGGACGTTCACGCCGACCGATAGCAGGCCCGCGATGACGCAGCGGTTCGTCAAACGCGAGGCCGGGTGCGCGTCGCGGCTCGTCATCACGTTCTGTCCCGGTCCGAGCACCGAGCCCAGCGCCTGGCCAAGCTTGAGCGCGAACTCCGGCGTGATCTCGATGTTCGCCAACCCGCTGACGCCGTCGGCGCCGAAGAGCGAGCCGGGCCATTTGATGCCGTAGATGAGCGACATCGAGACGATCGAACCCGACGCGACCGATTTATCGGGCCAAAGTTTGATGTTAGCGGGAACGGTCGAGCCGCTCCCGAGCGTGCTGCCGCGCCCGACGACGGCGCCCTCCATGATCGTCACGCGGTCTTTGACGATCACCCGGTCGGCGAGCGTGCATCCGGTGAGCGACGAACCCTCACCGACGTAGACGTCCTCCCACGTCACCGTACGGTGCAGGCGCGCGCTCGTGGCGACGATCGACGAGGCGCCAAGCGCGCTGAGCTCTTCGACGACCGCGCCGCGCTCGATCGTCACGTTGCGGCCGATGCAGGCCGGCCCGGGCACGTGCGCATCCGGCGAAATCACGGCGTTCTCTCCGACCCAGACGCCGGGCCGGATTTCGATGCCGGGTATTTCCAAGCGCACGACGCGGCGCAACGCGTCGTAGTTTGCTTGCAAATACTGCTGCAGGTTGCCGATGTCGCTCCAATAGCCGGAGGCAACGTGACCGTGCACTTTTCGCCCGTCACGTAACAAGAGCGGAAAAATATCCTTTGAGAAGTCGTAGTTCTTGCCGGTTTCCATATACTCGAAGAGCTCCGGTTCGAGCACGTAGATCCCGGTGTTGATGGTGTCGGAGAAGATCTCGCCCCAGGACGGCTTCTCCAAGAAGCGGGTGATGCGGCCATCCCCTTCGGTAACGACGACGCCGAACTCCAACGGGTTGGCGACACGCTGCAACGCAATCGTGGCGACGGCGCCGCTGCGTTCGTGGGCCGCGATCAGTTCGCTCACGTCGATGTCGGTCAGCGCGTCTCCGGAGACGACGATGAAACGTTCGCCGCCCAACTGCTGCTGCGCGAGCTTGACGGCGCCGGCTGTTCCCATCGGCGTGTCCTCGACGACGTATCCCATCGAAACGCCGAGCTGCGAGCCATCGCCGAAGTAGTTCTCGATCTCGTCGGCGAGATAGTGGAGCGTCGCGACGACGTCGACGATGCCGTGCCGGCGCAACAGATCCACAATGTGATGCATCACCGGCTTGTTCGCAACCGGGACGAGCGGCTTGGGGCGGCTCGACGTCAGTGGACGAAGGCGCGAGCCCTCGCCGCCGGCCATGACTACGGCTTTCATCGCTTCACGAATAGCTTACCGGTTTGGCAAAGACGTCCGTCGGCTTCAATTCTTTCGAGGGAGAGCGAGCGCTTACGCCGCCAGTTCGGGTGCTCGTCGACCGTTCCTGGCACGTTCACCGAGCCGGTCTCGTGCAGAACGTCCTCGATTGCGACAACCGCGAGCGTCGAGGGCGTGGCGGCCAAGAACCGATGGACCGCCGCCACGAGCTCGGGCACGGCGGCCGGCGTTCCGCCGCGGTTCGCATCGTCGCGCAGCCGCGCGGCAGCTGGCGCATCGATCGCGCCCGCGTCTTGCAGAGCATCGACAAGCCGCAATCGGTCGCGCGCGCGATCCTCGTGCTCGCTACGATCCCCGGTCCACCAACCCGCGAGCGTCGGAAGATCGTGCGTTCCCGCGCTTGCGGCGGCGAGGCGCGGATACGCACCCGGCGGCAAAAATCGGCCGTTTGAGTCGCGCTCGAAGTAGAAGACCCGTGACGAGAGCGCTCGCGCATCCTGCATACGTTCGCGAAAGCCCTCCGGGACCGTTCCTAGATCTTCGCCGACGACGACGCAGCGATTGCGAACGCTCTCGAGCGCGAGGATGCCGAGCATCGCGTCGAGGTCGTAACGAACGTACGCACCCTCCGATGCCGGTGCGCCGCGCGGTATTAAAAAGGCGCGCCGCAGCGCCATCACGTGATCGACGCGCAAAACTCCCGCATACCGCATGTTGGCGCGCAGCAACGCAGCGAAGGGTTCGTAGGCGCGCTCCCGCAGCGCGCGCGGAGAGAGCGGCGCGAGGCCCCAGTTCTGTCCGTGTAGGTTGAGCGGATCGGGCGGTGCACCGAGCGAAGCATTGGAGAGTATCAGATTTTGATCTGCCCAGGCATCGGCGCCGTTGCGCTCGACGCCAACCGCTAAATCGCCATAGAGCGAAGCGCCGTGCCGGCGCGATGCGCGAGCCGCCTCCGCGAGCTGCCGCCGCGCGAGAAACTGAAGATACGTGTAGAAGTCGACGCGGTTGCGGTGCTCCGCGGCGAAGCGAGCGACGCTCGGCGAGTCGGGCGAGCGGTAATCGCTGGGCCAATCGTGCCAGCCGTACGCGCGCGGGTCGCGGGCGCGAAAGAACTCGGCGAGCGTTTCGTAGACGGCAAGCCGCTCCAGCGCCACGCCGCCTTCGCGCACGAAACGGCGAAACGCGCGAGCGCGCGGCTGGTTGGGGCGCGTGAGATAATTTGAGCGGAAGACGCGGTGCAGGCATTCGAGCATCTCGAGCTTGGCCGTCGCCACGCCGCCATACTCCACGAGCTCGCTGCGCCGCAACGCCGCGAGGCGCCGCGAGAATGCCGGGCTCGCGATCGCCGCTTGAGTCTCGAGCGATTCGGCCAGCTCCGCAACTTGTTCGACGTCGATATAGAGTACGTTGAAGAAGAGCCGGCTCGACGGGCTGTAGGGGCTTGCAGCCCGCGGATTGCTCGGATGGAGCTCGTGCAGCGGATTGACCGCGAGCGACCTCGCGCCGGCGCGTGCCGCGAGCTCGGCAAACGCCGAGAGATCGGTGAAATCGCCAATGCCCCAGTTGCGCCGCGAGCGCAGCGCGTAGAGCTGCGTCGAGAGCGCCCAGATGCGTCCACCGCGCATACGTGCGGGCACGTAGCATTGCGCAGGAACGACGATGAGCGCGCAGCGCTCTTCGCGGCGTCCGCGACGCAGCGTTAGCTGATGATAACCGAGCGGCGCCACCGCGAGCTCGCCACGCAACGCGTTGCCGTCTTCGAGATCGAGCGACGACCGCACACCGGGCGGCAACCGAGGTTCCTCGCCGTGCCGAACCACGATGACCGGGGGAAGACTCTGCGCGTCATGCGCGTCGGCGGATTCGCCGTACCCCATTGCTGCGAGCAACGCGCGGCGCGTGGACTCCGCCGTTGCGACTCGATTTCCCCAGTAATCGTCGTAGTACGGCTCGATCAATCCGCGAGCTGCCCGGCAAAGAGCGAGAAGGAACGATCTGCAACGGTGAGCCGCGAGCCGGCGGCGACCGGCAGCATCGGTGTCACGCCGGGGCGCGCCGTATCGAGCAAGTGCGTCCAGCGCCGGACCGACGTCGCGAGCGGAAGGACGAATTCGACCGCGGTCGGGTGCGCGTTGAGAATCATGAGGAAGCTGTCGTCGAGCTCGGGATAGCCTTGCAGGCTGATGAAGCGGTCGCCGACGTCGCCGCCGAGGAGCGCGCCGAAGCATCGCAGCTCGCCGTTGTGCCAGTCGTCGTGCGTCATCTCGCGGCCGTCGGGTGCATACCACGTGATGTCTTTGAGCGGCGACGGCTCCGCCTCAACACCCCGAAAGAAACGTGGCCGGCGAAAGACCGGATGCGTGCGGCGCAAGGCAATCAGTTTGCGCACGAACTCGATGAGTTCGCTGCCGGTTGCGTCGTGCCGGTCGAAGTTCGCCGAACGCGCGAAGTCGAAGGCAAGCGCAGGATTGAAGGCCGACCAGTCGATCCAGCTGGTTTCGTTATCCTGGCAATAGGCGTTGTTATTTCCGCGCTGCGTGCGCTGCAGTTCGTCTCCGGCGAGCAACATTGGGGTGCCTTGCGAGAGCAGCAGCGTCGCGAGGAAGTTGCGCTGCTGTTTGGCTCGCAGCGCGAGGACTTGGGGATCGTGCGTCGCGCCTTCGGCGCCGCAGTTCCAGCTATAATTCTCGGGAGCGCCGTCGCCGTTCTCCTCGAGATTCGCTTCGTTGTGCTTCCGATCGTACGAGACCAAATCGCGCAGAGTAAAGCCATCGTGCGCGGTCACGAAGTTCACGCTGGCGCGTGGACGGCGCCCGCGCCGGTCGAAGAGATCGCTCGAACCGGTCAGCCGCGTGGCCATGTCGGGGGTGCCGCCGTCCCCCCGCCAGAACCGCCGGACGCCGTCGCGAAAGCGGTCGTTCCATTCCGACCACCCGGCCGGAAAGTCGCCCGTGTGATAGCCGTTCGGGCCGACATCCCACGGCTCGGCGATGAGTTTGACGCGAGAGAGAATCGGGTCTTGTTCGATCGCGACGAAGAGGCTGCTGTGCGTCGTGAACGCGCCGTCGCGCCGCGCGAGCGTCGCCGCAAGATCGAAGCGGAACCCGTCGACGTGCATCTCGCGCACCCAATAGCGCAGCGCATCGGTCACCATCTTGAGCACGTGCGGATGATCGAGGTTGAGCGTGTTGCCGCAGCCGGTGTAGTCGACGTAGTAGCGCGGATCCTCGGCAAGCGCGTAGTACGATTTGTTATCGATGCCGCGTAGACTCAGCGTCGGGCCGAGCTCGCTGCCTTCGGCGGTGTGATTGAAGACGACGTCAAGGATCACTTCGATGCCGGCGTCGTGGAGCCGGGTGACCATCGTCTTGAACTCGCCGAGGTTCGGCTGTGAGAGATAGCGAGGCTGCGGGGCGAAGAACGAGATCGGGCCATAGCCCCAGTAGTTGCGCAAGCCGCGTTCGACGAGATGGCGCTCGTCGAGGAAGTAGCTCACGGGAAGCAACTCGACTGCGGTGATTCCCAAATGCGAAAGGTGGTCGATCGCGGCGGGCGATGAGAGCCCCGCGAAGGTTCCGCGCAGCGGCTGCGGCACGCCGGGATGTTTGATCGTAAAGCCGCGCACGTGCAGCTCGTAGACGATGAGCTCGTGCCAACGCGTGTGGAGCAGCCGGTCGTTGCCCCAGGTGAACGCGGTATCGACCACCACGCACTTTGGCATGCCGGCCGCGTCGTCGCGTCGATCGAATGAAAGATCGGCGCGCGGCGATCCGATCCGATACCCAAAGTGCGCGTCGCTCCACTGCAACGCTCCGGAGATCATAGCGGCATAGGGATCGAGCAGCAGCTTGTGATGGTTGAACCGGTGACCGTTTGAGGGCTCGTACGGGCCGTAAACGCGGTAACCGTAAAGCAGACCCGGCCGCGCGTCGGGCAAGTAGCCGTGCCAAATCGAGTCGGTGTACTCGGGGAGCGCGACGCGCTGCACTTCCCGCCGCCCGCGCGGGTCGAAGAGGCAGAGCTCGACCTTCTCGGCGTGTTCTGAGAAAAGCGCGAAGTTGACGCCCGCGCCGTTCCAGGTCGCGCCAAGCGGATACGGGCGCCCCGGCAGCACCGAGGCTCGTCGTGGTGGCGAAATCATCGGTGTAAGACCACCGCGGCGAGCGGTGGAAGCGTGAGCGCCAGCGACGTCGCACGTCCGTGCGCCGCGATCGCCTCGGTCTCGATGGCGCCTTCGTTCCCTACGTTGCTGCCGCCGTAGAATTGCGAGTCGGTGTTGAGGACTTCGCGGTAGGTTCCGGGTGACGAAACGCCGAGGCGATAGCCGTAGTGGACGACCGGCGTCGCGTTGATCGCCACGACGACCGGCTCGTCGCCGTCCCCGCCCCTGCGTACGAAAGCCAGCACGCTACGCGCCGCATCTTGGAAATCGATCCACTCGAAGCCCGCCGGCTCGGCATCGAGCCGATGAAGTGCCGGCAGCGCGCGATAGAGCGCGTTGCAATCGCGGACGAGGCGTTGCAGGCCCGCGTGGAGCTCGTCGGTCAGGAGCGTCCAGTCGAGCTGCGCGTCGTGGTTCCACTCAAGCAAACTGCCGAGCTCGGCGCCCATGAAGAGCAGCTTCTTTCCCGGATGCGTGAACATCAGCGCGAAGAGCAGCCGAAGATTCGCGAAGCGTTGCCAGCGATCGCCGGGCATCTTCGAAAGCAGCGATCGTTTCCCGTGCACGACCTCGTCGTGCGAGAGCGGCAGAATATAATTCTCGCTAAATGCATAGACGAGCCCGAAGGTCAAATCGTTCTGATGGTACCGGCGGTAGATCGGATCGTAAGCAAAGTAGCGCAGCGTGTCGTGCATCCATCCCATGTTCCATTTGTAGCCGAAGCCCAACCCTCCCGCGGAGACCGGCCGCGAGACCATCGGCCACGCGGTCGATTCTTCCGCGATGCTCACCGCGCCCTCGCAGGTCGCGTAGAGCGTCTCGTTGAGGCGGCGAAGAAAGCCAATCGCTTCGAAGTTCTCGTTTCCGCCGTGTTCGTTGGGCACCCACTCGCCGGGACGCCGGCTATAGTCGAGATAGAGCATCGATGCGACGGCGTCGACGCGCAGGGCGTCGATGTGAAACTCCTGCAGCCAATAGAGCGCGCTCGCAATTAAAAAGTTTGCGACCTCGCGCCGGTCGTAGTTGTAGATCAGCGTGTTCCAATCCGGGGCAAAGCCTTTACGGCGATCGCTGTGCTCGTAGAGATGCGTTCCGTCGAAAAAAGCGAGCCCGTGCGCATCGTTGGGGAAATGGCCCGGGACCCAATCGAGAATCACGCCGATCCCCAGTTCGTGCGCGCGCTCGACGAAGGCGCGAAAATCGGCGGGCGTTCCGTAACGGCTCGTCGGCGCGAACATTCCCGTCGGCTGGTATCCCCACGATCCGTCGAAGGGGTGCTCGGTGATGGGCAATAGCTCGACGTGCGTGAAGCCCATCTCGCAAAGGTACGGGAGCAGTTCGTCGGCGAGCTGCGCGTAGGTGAGCATGCGGCCGTCCGCGGCGCGCCGCCAGGAGCCGAGATGAACCTCGTAGATCGAAATCGCAGCGTCGCGGCGGTTTCGCTCGGCTCGGCCGCTCATCCAGACGCCGTCGCGCCAACTCACCGCCGGTTCCTCCCAGACAATCGATGCATTCGCCGGTCGTATCTCGCCGTACCGTGCGAGCGGATCGGCTTTGAGCGGAAGAAGGTCGCCGTTTGCGCCGGCGATCTCGTACTTATATCGCGAACCCACCGCCGCACCGGGAACGAAAACTTCCCACACGCCGCACTCCTCGCGCTTGACCATCGGGTGACGGCGTCCATCCCATCGGTTGAAATCGCCGACGACGCTAACGCGTAGCGCGTTCGGCGCCCAGACCGCGAAAGCGACGCCGGCGACCCCGCCGATCGTGCGCGCGTGCGATCCGAGCACTTCCCAGAGACGGAGGTGCGTGCCCTCGGCGATCAAGTAAACGTCGACGTCTCCGAGAATCGGCATTACGACTGGCTACGGGACTTCAGCCTCCATCTCCTCGGGTTCTTCGATGGGCTTAAAGAGCGCTTGTGCGATTGCCGTCGGTATAATCGCCGTTAGGATGACGACGGTCACGAGGGCGGTGTACTGCGGCGCAGTGATGTAGTGATGGGTCAAGCCGTAGAGGCTCGAAATCGTTCCGAACGTTAGGCCCGTCGCCATCATCAGCGTCAGGTAGTTCGCGTTGGCCGCACCGTACCGAAAGACGAAGCGCGCGGTCGGAAGGACGCCGAGGATCTTCGCGCCGACCTTTACGAAGAAGAGCGCGGCGATCAAGCCGATGCTGGAGATCGCGGAACCGAACTCGACGTACGTCCCCGCTTTCAAAAAATAGAACGGCGCGAGGAGCGTCATCGTCATCGTTTGCAGGCGCCGTTTGACGTCGGGCATTGCGGTCATGAGTCCGGCGCAGGCCAGGCCGAGAAAGTAGGCCGGCAGCACGCCCTCGCTTCTTGCGTTGGTGGCGAGCGCGGCGAGCAGAAAGATGACCGCGAAGAGCACGCGCAGAGCCGGCTCGCTGACATAGCGGCGGGTTCGATCGATTAGGCCCGGCAAGAGTCGCGGCGTGACGAAGACCGCGACGACGATTCCGGCGACGAGCGCGGCGAGCCACAGATTGTAGTTCGCGAAGAGCAGGCCGAGCGCGACCACGGTTCCCAGATCGGTGAAGAAACACGCCGCGAGAATCAGCTGGCCTAACTCTTTGCTCGCGAGGCCCGATTCGATCATGACGGCATAAACGACCGCAACCGAGGTCGTCGACATGGCGATGCCGGCAATTTTCGCTGCATCCGGCGTCCAATGAGCGACGAAGAGCGCGTAGGCCATGGCGGCCAGGAAGGGCGCGCCGAACGATACGGCGCCGAGCACCGAGGACGGCAGAAGCTGGCGTCGCAAGACGATCGGATCGATCTCGGCGCCTGCCAAGAACGTAAGGAGTATGCTGCCGAAGCCGGCGACAAAATCGATCCAGGCGTTAGTTCGCAGCGCGATGAGGTTGCCGGCGAGCATGCCGACGATGATCTCCACGAGCGCCGCCGGTATCTTGAGGCGGATGGCGAGAAAACCGCTCGCCGCGGCCAGCGACATCCAGATTCCGGCAATCAGCCACATAAAAAGCTCCCGTCAAAAAGAATTTGAGCAGGAGCCATCAGCCGTTCGGCAGTTACCGGGAGCTCCATCCCGTGCGCTATTCGTTGGCTACGAGATTCGCGCGACCTCTTTCCAGGCTCGCAGCACTTCCGCAACCGACCAGGCCTGCGCGATTGCGCCGTTCGGGCGAAAAGGCGGGGTTGCGTCGGCAAGCTCCGAGATCGAACCTAAGCCGCAGTCGCACAACTGATCGGCAAGCGGCTCGAGAAAGGAGCGCGCCTGCGCTGCAGCGCGGTAGACGCGCGCGTGCGCGATCGCGAACGGGCCGAGGAGCCACGGCCAGACCGTTCCTTGGTGATATGCCCCGTCGCGGTCGCGCGGCGATCCCCCGTAATGCGCGACGAACCTCGGATCGCTCTGCGCGAGCGTTCGCAAGCCATTGGTCGTTAGGAGTTCGGCAGCGCAGATATCGACGACGGCGCGTTGCTGCGGCGCCTCGAGCGCCGAATGCGGAAGCGAGACGGCAAAAATCTGGTTCGGCCGCAAGGTGCCGTCGTCGCCCTCCGGTCCGTCGATCACGTCGTAACAACAGCCGGATCGCGCGTTCCAAAATCGCCTGAACCCCTGGCGAGCGCGCTGCGCGAGCGCCGCGTATTCACCGGCGGGCTCTCCGAGGAGTCCGGCAAGCGCGGTCATCCGCTCGAGTGCGTTGTACCAGAGCGCCGCAATCTCGACCGGCTTCCCCATGCGTGGCGTGACGACCCAATCGCCGATTTTTGCATCCATCCACGTAAGCTGCACGCCCGGCGCACTGGCCACGATCGTGCCGTCAACGTCCATGTGGATGCCGTAGCGCGTACCGTCGCGATACGATGCGATCACGTCGCGCAACGACGGCCAGAGCTCGCGCAGGGTTACCCGATCGGCGGTCGCATCGACGTACGCAGCGGCGGCCTCGACGTACCAGAGCGAGGCGTCGGCCGTGTTGTATTCGGGCGACTCGCCCGCCTCGGGGAAGAAGTTCGGCAGCATCCCGCGGTCGACGAAAGGCGCGAAAGCGGTCAGGATCTTGCGCGCAGTTTCGGGGCGTCCGGTCGCGAGCGTCAACCCGGGCAGCGCAATCATCGTGTCGCGACCCCAGTCGCCGAACCAATGGTAACCGGCGATGATCGTGCGTCCGTCCGGGTCGGTCGCGGTTGGGCGCGCGACGACGAACTGCTCGGCCGCACGCTCGAGCTGATCGATCCACCAGGGCTGCGCGCTTCGGCCCGCGGCGCTCCCGGTGACACCGGGCGAGTCAAGAGCGCCGACCCCTGCGGTAAACGTGACGCTTTCGCCCGGCTCCAGGGTGAAGGTGAATCGGGCGACGGCGAGGTGATCGTCGCGGTCGTCCAAGCCACGCGCGGTCTCTTGCGCGAGAACGAAGTCGCGGTACCAGGTGTTTTCAATCGTAACCTCGGCCCGTTCGGCGATGATGGAGTACGGCGTTGCACCGTCGTAGGCGTTGACGGTGACTCCGCCCGCACGCGGAACGACCGAGAGCTTCCACTCTCCGGCGTGCGTATTACCGTGAAAATCGCGGTAGTTCGCGAGCGCGACCAACTCGAGCGCGATCGGTTCGACGGCTCGCAGCGCGCGGTAACGTACGTACGTTACGTTCGCCCGGGGAGCCATCCAAACGCGCTTCTCGAGCAGCGCGTCGGCGACCGCGTAGTGCCAAACCGGCACCGATCCGTTGTCGAGATAGAAGCCTTCGATCAGCTCGAATCCGCGCGGCGCGATGTAGCCGTCCTTCCAGCGATTCGTCGCGATCGAATAGGCCGCGCCGCGATACGTGGCGACCTCGTCAAACTTGGCAACGAGCAGCGTTCGCGCCAGGGGCGGCTTCAACGCGGCGACGAGCAGGCCGTGATAGCGGCGCGTGAGCGTGCCCGCGATCGTCCCCGACGCATAGCCGCCCAATCCGTTGGTAACCAGCCATTCGCGCCGCTCCGCTTCGTCCAGCTCGCCGCAAATAGAGCGCCCGAACGCAATCGGGGCGGCAGCGTCAATCAAACGGGTGCTTTCCTTGATGGCAGTACTCGCCGCGCTGCTGAATCATCTTTGCGACGAGTGCCGTCCAGCCCGTCTGGTGGCCGGCGCCGAGTCCGGTGCCGTTGTCACCGTGGAAATACTCGTAAAACGGAACGTAATCGCGCCAGAGCGGGCTGCGTTGGAAGAGTTCGTCGGCGCCGAAGACGGCGCGGCGTCCGTCGCCGTCGCGGGTGAAGATTCGTATCAGCCGGTGCGATAGCTCCATCGAAACGTCCCAAAGCGTCAGCCTTCGCCCGGATCCGGTCGGCATCTCGACGGTGAGGTCGTCGCCGTAAAAGTAATGATATTTCTGAAGCGCTTCGATGATGAGGTAGTTGAGCGGAAACCAGATGGGACCGCGCCAGTTCGAGTTTCCTCCGAAGAGCCCGCTCGTCGATTCTGCCGGCTCGTAATCGATGCGATACTCCTTGCCGCCGAGCTGCAGCGAGTACGGATGTTCGGCGTGCTCGCGCGAGAGCGAGCGAATGCCGTAAGGCGATAGAAACTCCGATTCGTCGAGCATCCGGCGAAGAAGCCGACCGAGACGCTCGCGGTCGACGACCGAGAGGATATGCCGGATGCCGACGCCGCCGACGTTCATCTCGGCGATGTTCCCGATCAGATCGGGCCGGTTTTGAACGTACCAGTCGATCTTCTTCGCGAAGCCAGGGAGTTTTTCGCGCATCGTTCCGTCGAACGTCTCGACTGCGAGCAGCGGCGTCAGGCCGACGAGCGAGCGAATTTGCAGCGGAATGACGCTGCCGTTGACGTGCAAATAATCGTAGTAGAAACCGTCGTCATCGTCCCAAAGCCCGCGGTCCTCGTCGCCGCCAATCTTGTTCATCGCATCAGCGATCAGCAGAAAATGTTCGAAGAACTTGGAAGCGATGTCTTCGTAGACCGGCATCTCCCGCGCCAACTCGAGGGCGATCGCGAGCATGTTCAGCGTAAAGACGCCCATCCAGCTCGTTCCGTCGGCCTGGTCGAGCCGGCCGCCGTCCGGAAGCGGCGCGCTGCGGTCGAAGATGCCGATGTTGTCCAGGCCGAGGAATCCGCCCTGAAAAACGTTGCGGCCGGCGACGTCCTTACGGTTTACCCACCACGTAAAGGTGAGCAGCAGCTTTTGGAAGACGCGTTCTAAGAAAAAGAGATCGCCGCGGCCAGTCTGTTTGCGCTCGATTTTGAAGACCCGATAGGCCGCCCATGCAAGTACGGGCGGATTGACGTCGTCGAAGGCCCATTCGTAGGCCGGAAGCTGTCCGTTGGGATGCATGTAGTACTCGCGCGTGAGCAGCGAAAGCTGGATCTTCGCAAACTGCGGATCGATCAGGGAGAAGACGACGCAGTGGAAGGCCAGATCCCACGCGGCAAACCACGGATACTCCCACGTATCGGGCATCGCCAAGACGTCGTCGCTATAGAAATGGTCCCAGCCGCTGTTGCGGCCGCTTTTTCGCTGCGGCGGCGGAGGCGGTTGCAGCGGATCGCCCGCCAGCCAATCGTGGATGACGTAGTTGTAGAACTGCTTGCTCCACAACAGCCCGGCGAACGCTTGACGTTGAACCGCGCGCTCGTCGTCGGAGACCGGAAATCCGTTGAGATCGCGGTAGAACTCGTCGGTGTCGGCAATTCGCTGGTCGAAGACGCGCTCGAAGCCGGCGAACGGTTCGTCGAGCGCGCGGTTGCAGAGCCGTAGGCGCAGGATCTGTTGCTCTCCCGGCCCGACGTCGAGTTCGTAGCGCGCGGCGCACTTGGTTCCCGTTGCACTGGGGTCGATTGCGTCGCGGTTGCCGTCGACAACGCATTCGTTAATGCCGTCTTTGACGTACGGCGCGGGGTTCGGCGAGCCGAAGAGACGCTTAGCGTTCGTTTCGTTCCCGGTAAAGAGCAGCTCTTCGGCCTCGTCGCAGTAGAGCCGATAGGTGCCGAGACGTTCCTCCGTTGCGCGAACGATTCGCAGGTCAGGCTGCGCGGGTTCTTCGTCGAGTATGGGTTTGACGACACCGGGCTTCCACGACCAAACGTTGCGGAACCATAGCGTGGGAAGAAGCGTCAGCTTAGCGCGCTCCGGCCCGCGGTTGGTCACCGAGATGCGGATGAGAATGTCGTCCGGCGCGGCCTTGGCGTATTCGACGATGCAATCGAAGAAGCGATCGCCGTCGAAGACGCCGGTGTCGATCAGCTCGAACTCCGGATCGAGGCGCGTGCGCCGTCGGTTCTCATCGACGAGGCGGGCATACGGAAACTCGGCCTGCGGATACCGGTAGAGCATCTTCATGTAGGCGTGCGACGGCAACGCGTCGAGAAAGAAGTAATACTCCTTAACGTCCTCGCCGTGGTTCCCTTCGTTGCCGGTGAGTCCAAAGAGCCGCTCTTTGAGGATCGGATCCTTGCCGTTCCACATCGCAACGGCGAAGCAGAGGCGCTGGTATCGGTCGCAGATACCAGCGATGCCGTCCTCGCCCCAACGGTACGCGCGCGAACGCGCCTGATCGTGCGGCAAATACTCCCAGGCGGTTCCGTACGGGCTGTAATCCTCGCGCACCGTGCCCCATTGACGTTCGCTCAAATAGGGGCCCCAGTGATGCCAGCCCGATTTCTCGCGATCCTCTTCGAGACGCCTTCGCTCCGCGTTCAACGCAGGAACTCTCGAATCAGCGCCGCGATCGCTTTCGGACGCTCGAGCATCGCGTAATGCGCGCTATCCGGCACCACGGCGTAGCGTGCGTTCGGCAGCAAATCGGCGACCCTCTCGCGCGTACCGCGCGCGTCGTGTTCGGGCGCGATGACGAGCGCCGGCGCTTCGATCGCGCGGGTCGCCTCCGCGAAATCGGCGTGGGCCCACGATTCGAACGATTCGAGTGCAACGTCGCGCCGCGTTTGCGCGGCAGCCGCACAGAGCCGCTCTAGCGTTGCTTCATCGGGCGGTTGCGTAAAGGTGCGAGCGAGCCACTCTCGCGCTGCGGCCGGGTCGCCCGCCGTCGAACGTAAATACGCGGCTCCCTTGGGCGAGTATCCGCCCCCGCTCGCCGGAACCGGCGCGATCAGCACGAGGCCGCAAACAAGGTCGGGAGCATCGACGGCAAACCGAAGCGCCACCGTCGCACCCATCGAGTGGCCGACGAGCACGACCGGGCCGAGTTCGCGCGCTTCGATCAAATCGCGGAGATCCGCCGCAAAGCGTTCCAGCCGATAGGGCCCGGTAGCGTCGTGTGATTCGCCGCTTCCTCGCGCGTCGATCGCGAGCACGTGCGCTTCGGGTCCCAGTGCGTCGATCAGCTCGTTCCAGACCGTTCGATCGGCCTGCCAACCGTGAACGAAGACGAGTGCGGGCGCGCCGGAGCCCCGCTCTTCGAACGCCAGCTCGGTGCCGTCGCTCGCACGAAAGTGGTGCATGGAGCGACGTTTGACCGCAGATTAGCGGTCGCCTTTCAGAGCGGCGCGCGGGGGCTGATGGCGAGGCCGTACGCCGATTTCAAACCCTGCGTGACGGTGCCCGCCGGTTTCCCTGCGGGGTAGGTATACTCTTCGACTGCACGTGCGGCGGTATCCGAGACGAACGCGTGGCGTTCGTCGGCGGCAAGTTGAACGAATCGAGGCGAACCGCGCTTGCCGAAGACATCCGTGGCGGTGGTGCTTCCCGAGGCAAAGACTTGGATTCCCGGCAGCGTTGCATTTGCGACGAGCAGGTTTGCCGCAGCATCGAAGGTCATTCCGGCGGCTTCCCAGTGCGTCGATCCGAGTTGCAAATTGACGGCGATCCCCTTCGTGCTTCCGGGTGCGTATCGATAGACGAGGCTCTGCGAATAGAAGTCATCATAGGCGACGTAGAGATTCCCTCCGCCGTCGATCGCCAAGCCGATTGGGTAGCATCCGCACGGGTTGCGGATCGTCACCGATGGGTCTGTGGTACCGGCCGGAAACTCGACGATCGAATAAACGAACGAATCGAAGTTCGCCACGTAGAGCGTTCCGGCATCATCCACCGCGACGGAAACGGGTCCGAGGAGGTCCTTTGCGTACGTCGCCACGGGCGAAAGAGCGTTGCGATGATACTCCGTGACGGTGTTGCCGGTCGTACTGGCGACGTAGAGGTTGCCGCTGCCGTCGATCGCCAGCCCGGCAGGTCCGCGGATGCCCTTGCGTATCGTCGCGATTGGGCTCGGATTGCGTTGCGCCGCGCGATAGACTTTCACCGAATCGTTGACCGGATCCGAAACGTAGAGCAGCGGCTCCGTCGCCGCGATGCGAACGGTTCGGAGCGCCTGGCTTTGCGCGAACTTCGGGATACTCGGCGCGCCCTGCATCGTACAGGCCGAAAGCAGCGCGACCATCAGCGTCCCGCTAACGCTCCGTTCGATCCTGGTCATTGCTCGTCCGGGGGTGTATTCGTCGCCGCGCGCACCAAGGCGTCGGGCGTGAGGGGCGCCGCAATTTCACGGAATGGACGGGCGGAATGCTGGAAATCGAAGCAGTCCAGGGGCGCCTGTGCGCGCGCATCGGTTCGACCGAGGGAGTGAAGGTTGAAACGCATCTCCACCAGCCGCAGAATGCTTCCGAACTCATACTGCGTGTGGTCGACGTAGTTCGACTTTGCAAACGGCGACACGCACAACAGCGGCACGCGGAATCCGAGTCCGTGCTCGTCGAGCTGTGGCGGCGCCACGTCGTCGTACCATCCGCCCCAGTCATCCCAGGTGATGAAGATTGCCGTCGACGACCAGAAGTCGCTCTTACCGATCGCGTTCACGATGGAGGCGACCCACGACGGGCCGCGGCTGCTGCGCGAGCCGGCGTGATCGGAGAGGGGAGACGATGGAACGACCCACGTGACGTCGGCGAGCTTTCCATGTGCGACGTCGCTCAAGATCCGCGTCTCGGGATGAACGACTGCGGTCTTCCAATCGGGGCCGTTGCGAATCTGTGAGATGGCGTCGAATGCATCCCAGGAGTAACCGATGCCGCTCACCGGTGAATAGGACCGCCACGACAATCCCTTTGCATCGAGTTCGTCTGCGATCGTCTTGTAGCTGAAACAGGGTGCCGTGAACCCAAACGGCTGCCCGGTACTATCGAGCACCCCGACCGCATTGCCCGCGAGGTCGCAGCCCCAAGGCTCTCCGGCGGGATAGTTGTACGTGTTGCCGGCCCAGCCCGCGACGAGGTATTGATGCGCGACGAAGCTGCCGTCGAGCTGCGACGCGAACGTGTCGTCGCCCAGTACGTACTGAGAGGCCAAACTCCAGTACGGCTCGACCTCCTTTCGAGGAACGTATCCGTACTGCGGGTGGGGGTAACGCGAGCCGCCGCTCCCGGTATACTCGTAGGCGAATCCATCCATGCGACCGGCATCGTAGGAGCTCCGCGCGTCTTGAAACGCGTGGGAAATGTCGTACGGCGCCTTCATCGATATCGGTTTAAGCGCGACGTTCTCTCCGTTCGGGAGTTTGCCGCTGCTGACCGTGTGCGCGTTCGGATAGCCCTCGAAGAGGTCGTCGAAGCTGCGGTTCTCCTGAACGATGATGACGATGTGTTTGATGGATGCGAGGCTCGTTCGTTCGGCGGCATGCGCAGCGTTCGGCGCCAGCAGGGCTGTCGACAACCCCGCGAGGGTCAAGAAGCGGCGTAACAGTGGGGCAGTCACGAGGCTTTGGCGATCCAATAGCCGGTGACGAGCGCCTCTGCGGAGTCTTGGACCCAGCCGGGGCCGTCGGCGTGCAAGCCCCAACGGTAGCCTCCGTCGACGGCAGCGGAGAGCGCGAAGATCCGTTCGAGGTTTCGCCGCGTCGCTTCGTCGAGGCGCTTGCGCTCCGCCAAGAGACCGTAGTACATGGCGGACGAGACGACGTCGAAATATCGCGGGTCACCGTCCTGGAAACCGGATCCTCCGCTATCGACGTCGATGTAGGCGTAAAACGCTCCATCGTTTGGTCTGGCCCACTCCAAGAACCGGTCCACGCCGGTGGCATCGCCTAAACGCGCCGCGCCCAGAGCCGACATCATCATGTTATCGCCGATCGCGATCCGCCGTCCGTCGGCCTCTACCTTAAACCAGCGCCATCGCTCCCTCGAATACGCGCGCGGCGGATATCCCGGATCGTAGTGGTCGTAATATGCCCCGTTTGGGGCCTGAGCGTCACGAAGCAGGAACGAACGCCCGCGCTCGAAGAGCCGCGCGGTCGCGGCGTCCCCGGCCGCATCGGCATAGTCGCGCAAAGCATCCCAGAAGAGCATCGCGACGTTTGGAACCAGCCAGTTTTGGTACGCTCCGCCGGGCGTCGCATATTGCATGGGGAAGCCGAAATTTTCCGGTAGAAAGCCGGCGCGTTCTCCGTTCGCGAGCCGGTGTACGAACTCAACGAATCCGGCGGCGGCGTGGAGATGATCGAGCTGATGAGTTTGGTTATAGGTAGCAACGAGTGCCTTCGTCGCGGCCAACGCGTCGGATGCATAGAACAGGAGCGAGCCATCGTTGGCGATCGACGGCACGCCGCCGCCGACGTGCGGATTGCCTGCGAAGCGCTGCTGTAGCGCCGCGAGGCCGCGCGATAGCCTGTCCGTCACGTCGGGGTGGCTCTCGCCCAGAAGCACGATCGCGTACGCGGTGGCGAGCGGCGATTCTTCGGCCTGGTGGGGTCCGAATCGATAGTATCGGCAAAGATCGCTCGAAGCGATCTGATAGTCGAGGATCCACTCCTCGAACCGGCGCGCCGGCGTCTCCCGCGACGCCGATTCGGCCGCTTTCGACGAAAGAGCCGTGACGCACGCACATGCGCCGGCGAGCTGCGTCAAGAAACGCGCTCGCGGAATCTCAGTACGTCGTCCAGACGCCAAATGTCGCCCCGCGTCCAAAGTAGACTGGTGCTCCGCCCGCTGACTGATTCAACTGCGAAAAGAATCCTCCGGCTTTGACGCCCCAGCGCAATCCGGCTGCCGACAGGCGCCCGATCTGCTGTTCGGTCGATATCGTGTAGGTTTCCCCGGTATAGTTTGCCAGCGAGAGGGGCACTCCCGGAAGAGTCACGAGAAATTGTTGTGGCCCAAAGAGCCCCGTCAGCGAATACTTCGAGCGCCGGTTCGGGTCGATATCCCAAGCGACGTACGCGCCGCTCTTGGTTTGGGCGCCGGAGTTGGCCGCGCACAAGTAGCGGACTTGTACCGACCCCTGCGGGTAGTAGTAGGACGGTCCGATGGAGAGCTGCTCTAAGCTTTGCCCCGACCAGTAGGCTACGAAGTCCTCAGCGCCGCTCACGACGAAGCGCAAGTCGGGGGTCGTCTTATAGTTGAGTTCTACGTGGATATCGGTCTTTGCGTACGGGTTTGCGGTTCCGTATCCGAAGCTGACGTTGCCGTAGAATCGCGACGTGAAATCGTGGGTGATTCCGGCCGCGAAATAGTTGCCATGCGTGGGGAAGTTGACATCGCCGTTTGCTTGATGCGAGGCCTCGAAGTTAATGGCTCCCTCTCCGGGGATGACGAAGACGTACCGCGCATTTTGGAAGATCCACGGACCGTATGCGTTTCCGGGACTGCTGAAACCGATGGTCGAATCGTCGACCTCGACCCGCGACGAGTTATCTGCCATCGCCGCAGTGTGCATGCCGAGCACGAAGATGAAGAATAGGACGAGGGAGCGAGATGGGGTGTACAAGAGAACTCCTATCGTTAATTTGCAGCCGCTTGTGGCGCGAGCGGTGCGGTATGGGGTCGTAGCGCCGCGGTCCGCTGCGCGACCAAAAGCTCTTCGGCCGCGTCGCTGACATGAGGCGTGTGGTAGAGCCAGTCGCTCTTGGCCACGGAGAAGAGCGCCCAAACGAGCGCCGGGGGCCACGTGAGGAACGCAAAGACCAGCGTGTAGAGCGAATAGACGATCACGCGCCTGGCGCGCAACAGCGCGCTTTTGCCGAGCGGCTCGGTTCCCCAAAAGCCGACGACTTGATATCCGAAGATAAAAAAGATCGCAATGACTTCAAAAACGTGTTCGACCACGCCGCTCGCGAGCGGACCGGTGATCTGAAGCGAACCCATCGATATCCCCACCAGCAGGGGCCACGTCAGAAAGCTCGTGAGAAGCGCGAACGGCACGAGGTAGTACGATGCGAGTTCGATCAAGGCGAGGTCTCGGCGCGCGATCCCCTGCCAGAGGCAGCGGAAGAAGTAATAGTATGCCACGCGGGCATGACCGCACATCCAGCGCATCCGCTGGCGAATGGCAACCCAAATATTGAGGGGCTTCTCGTCGTAGATGTGCGCTTCGGGCACGTAGCCCACGTGCACGCCCGACTCGAGCGCCAGAATGCCGTTGAGCTCGATGTCCTCGGTCTGGGTTTTGATCAGTTGCCAGAAACGGCGAAGGAGCCCCGCTTCGCAGCACCAGCCGGTACCGCAAATTAAAACGTTCGAGAGGCTGCGCATGCGCCCCGTCAGGTACATCCGTGAAGAGGCAACGCACGAGCACCACAGCGCCTTGGTGATCCAGTTGTCGGAGCCGTTGAGAACGTCGTGGAACGATTGCATGCAACGAAAACCGCGGGCTTCGATCGCGTTGTTCATGGCCTGCAGGAAGTTCGGGCTCACCGTGTTGTCGGCGTCGAAAACCGCGACGTACCGGTCGTCGTTCTCGGTGAGCAGCTTTCGGAACGCATAGTCAAGCGCGCGGTGCTTGCCGTAACCATTCGTCGGCGTCACCAGCACGTTGGCGCCAAGGCTCTCCGCGAGCGCGGCCGTCTCGTCGGATCCGTCGAAGATCACCCATACTTCATAGAGGTCCTTGGGATAATCTTGGGCGAGCAAGCTGCGGATCGGGTTGCCGATCACCCGCTCTTCATTATAGGCGGGGATCATGCAGAGAAAGCGGCGCCGCGGAGCCGCTTGGGGGTTCGGCGGGATTTGGCGGAAGCTGAAGACCATGAACCCCAGGATCGGCATAATCCAGATCGCGTACACGAAGACGAACGTGGGATAGTAGATGAAGTCGACGTCGAGCCGAATCCCGTACGCGTGGAGAGCGAAGAGTCCGGCGATAATGGCGGCGGGGATCCCGCCTATTAGCCAAGCAGCCAGCGCAGGCATTCTAAGTGATGCCGCGAGTTTTGAGAAGAAAGTAGTCAATTCGGCTAAATCCCCAACAACCGTCTGGCCGGTTCTCTATAGGAACCGGGCGCAACCCCATTCTGACACGTTAACGCGTTAACGGTGTTCTTACGTTAAGTTAATTCCGCGAGGTTTGAGACGCCGGACACCTAACGCGCCGGCGCGTTAATACGACGGGTGCTCTTGACAGTGCTCGACCGAGGGATCGTCGCTCGGAAAGATCGTGAAGACCGTTCCGCGCGGAACGACGATGTTTTTGCCTTTGCGGAAGTAGTTGAAGACTCCGATGGCCGCCCCGACGCCTAGGACCGGAATCGCGCCCAAGTAGCCCGGGATGCTGTCGGTCGAGCCCGCTTTGTCCAATGGATCGGCGTTAGCGTTATGATTGAGGACGACGCCGAGATGCTTTCCGTTCGGCAGGACGAGATATCTCGGCTCGAGGACGAGCACGCCCGGCCGCGCGTCGCGGCCGGCCGGCGAGGCGACCGTCACCACACCGTAGCCCATCGTCCGCGTCGGAATGACGACCTGCAAGCCGGCCGTCACCGCGTTGACCGTCTGGAATCGGAAGAAGTCCCCGGGGCGAGCGTCGGTGGAGTCGACGCTCTCCATCATTTCGGCGGCGACGACCGTACAGCGATCGAGGGTCATGGCAGGCGCGGCCGGAGCCTGAAAAGCGGCCGCGGCAAGCGCGCACGCGGCGATACTGCGGAGAGATCGCGCGCTCACGTCCTCGGTGTGAGGCGAAGCTGTGCCGCGAGGTAATCCAGCTCCACGACGAACTGCTGTAAGAATGCGGCACCGAGGTGACCGAAGCCCGTGCCACGCAGCGTCTCCGTCGTCCCGATGCGTTGCGGTCCCGTATGGAAGTCGCCGATCGTCACCGATGGAATCTCTCCGATCAACTCGACGCTGCTACCGCCGATTCCGCTCACGAGCCGCCGCTCGTTGACGCTGAAGAGTCCCGGGTGTTTGACATAAAAATCGTACGCGAGGTTGACGTTCGACTCGTCGCCCGTATCCACTGCCAGCGCCGCCTGCAGGCTACCGATTCCCACGTCGATCACCGGCACGAAGTTCTCGAACGACACCGGCATCACGATGCGGCTGTGCTCACCTGAGGCACCCAAACGCACGACGTGTGCGCCGGCATCGAGCTCAATGCCGGTCGCGGCGAGTGCGTCCGCGCCGAGCACGACGTCGTATCCATAGCGCCGAAGATCGGAGAGCACGGCGTAGTACGCGTCGGCGTACGTTGCATTTCCTACCCGCAACGGTCCGGCGCGTACGACTTGCGTGGTATAGCCGCCGAGGCCACGCACCTCATACGCTCCGACCACGGGCGCGCCGAGCCGGCTTGCCAGCTCCGAGCTCACCGATAGTCCGGAGTTCCCGGTGTCGACCAAACACCGTGTCGCAACGCCGGCGAGGCTGCAATCGACGATTGGAGTGACCGCGCGCGGATCCGTTGGTATCGGGGCCGGCGGGCCGCGAAAAGACGGAATCGGACCGTGCGGCGGTGCGAACGCCGAAGAGACTGCGGCGCGGTCGTCGTAACGCTCGAACAGCTGGCCGTCGTGCAAGACTTCGAAGGGAAGCGTGAAGGGACCGACCCGCCGGTAGGCCCGATATTCGAAGGTCTCCGGGCCCCCGAGTTCGCGCGCGAGCCGCACGAGCGCGCTTTGCGGATCGACGTAGAGGCGTAACGGAACGGCGTTGACGTCTCCCACGACGATCGTGCGGTACAGCTTCCCTTCGAACGTGCCGCTGCCGGCCTCTCCGAGCCGTCCGCCGTGTGCGATGAAAGAAGGGGCGAGAAACTGCAGCGAGCCGACGAGTCGAAGCGAGCGTAGAAACGGCTCCGGCTCGAGCGATTCCGGCACCGCCGTTCCATTCATGTTAACCGAATAAAGATGCTCGCCGTCGAAGTAGGTGCCGCTGCAGAGCTCTCCGGTGCAGTGCCGCACGGTGATCCGCAATCCGCTGCTGTCGCTCGAAACGATGCTCTGCGAGCCGCCGAGCGTCAGGCGCGATACCGAAATGAAGTGATTCTGCCAGACGGGGCCCGCCGCAGCACGCATGCGGATGAGGAGCTGCGCCTCGCCGCTTGCGTTTCCGTTCGCTCCCAACGTGCCGAGCGCAAGCGCGCAGAGCAAGCCGGTACGCTTGGCGAAGCCCATGAGCGATGGACTTCGAGTTGCTCGACGGCTATCTTCTTGACGGAACGCCGTCGAAATCGGAAGTCGTGCGCGCGCTGCTCGAAGCGCGGCCCGGGGCCGATGGCGGCGCAGCGCCCTTTTACGAGGGGATAGAGCGGCTTGGATCGCGGACACCCGATCTCGCACTGATCGCCTTGCGCTTGGTTCTGGCGGGCAGAAAGGCCGACGATGCGACGGTGACGTGGCTGCGCGGTGTCGTTGCTCGGGCCCGAACCGGCGATGCGGCGGCGCGGGAGGAGTACCGCAGCCTGGATCGGCGCACGCACTAATGCTCTCGGCCAGCGGCCTCGTCTTTCATTTTACCGCCGGCTCGGGCGCGGCACTCGATCGCGTCTCGGTCGAGGTTCCCCAAGGGACGACCCTTGCGGTTGTGGGTCCGTCCGGCGCGGGAAAAACTACGCTTTTGCGCGTCATCGCCGGCTTGCTGCGCCCGCGCAGCGGCGACGTTCGGCTCGACGGCCTCTCGGTGCTCCGGCATCCACCGCAGCGACGTCGCATTGCACTGGTCGCACAAGACGACGCACTCTTCGCCAACATGAGCGTTCGCGAGAACCTGCGCTTTGCGCTGCGCCGCAGGGAGCGCAGTGACGAACGGCTTGCCGCGACGGCGGCCGCGCTGCACGTCGCGACGCATCTTGAGCGCCGGCCCCGACAGCTCTCCGGCGGCGAGCGTCAGCGCGTGGCGATCGCGCGTGCCCTGCTCTCCGATCCGTTGGCCCTGCTGCTCGACGAGCCGCTCGCGCACCTCGATCCCACGCTTCGCCGCTCGGTGCGCGATGAAGTGATCGGCGTTCGTCAGTGGTTCGCTGGGCCGATCCTCTACGTGACCCACGACCACGTTGAGGCGATGAGCGTCGGCAATCTCCTCGCGGTTCTCGTGAACGGTCGAATCGAGGATGCCGGCGAGCCTCAACGCGTGTACGATTCGCCGCGTACCGTTACGGTGGCGCGCTTTCTCGGCGAGCGCCCGATGAATCTTTTCGAAGATCGCGGAACGATCGCCGGCATTCGTCCCGAGTGCATTCGTCTGACGCCCAACGGTGCGGTTCGTGGGTGCGTCGTCCGGCGCGAAAGCACCGGCGCGGACGCATTCCTCGACGTGGAGACAGCGCTGGGGACGCTCGCCGTGCGCGTTGCGGTTTCGGAACCCGCCCGCGCCGGCGATCGGGTCGCGCTCGAACTTCCGACGGAGTCGTTGCGGCGTTTCGATGCCGCGACCGGGCGAGCCGTCGCGTGAGCGATACCCTCGCACTGGCACGCGGCGTCGTAATGGCCGGCATCGTTGGCTCGAAGCTGGAGTCGGCGGTCATGCATTTCGGTGGCTACCTGCTCTTTCCGCAGCAGGGCGCGTCGCTGCGCGAAGTACGCGCACTCACCGACGCGCTGCGTGCGCGGCACGGCGATCCTCCCCCGGTAATCGCGATCGATCAGGAGGGCGGCGCGGTCTCCCGGCTGCGGGACGGCGTGGAGCCTATCCCATCGATGATGGCACTGGGGGCAGCCGACGATCTCGAGCTGGCCCGTGCCGCCGGCGTGCAACTCGGCTTCGACCTGCGTCGAGCCGGTTGCACGCTCGATTGCGCTCCGGTGCTCGACTTGGCGCTCGAGTCCCAAAACACGGTGATCGGAACCCGTTCGTTCGGCGCCGATCCACAGAGCGTCGCCGCGCTTGGAGCAGCTCTTGCGGGCGGGCTTCGCGAGAGCGGGATCCTGCCGTGCTTCAAGCACTTTCCGGGACACGGCGCGACGCCGGTCGATTCGCACGCCGCGCTTCCGATGGTCGACGTCGATGCTGCAACGTTGCGTGCGCGCGATCTCGTGCCGTTCGCGGCCGTCGCCGCCGACGCGCCGGCGATGATGAGCGCTCACGTGGTCGTGCGCGCCTTCGACTCAGAGCGCCCGGCAACGCTGTCGCGTCGCATTCTCACCGATCTCTTGCGCGGCGAGCTCGGTTTTAACGGCGCGCTGCTCTCCGATTGCCTGGAGATGAATGCGATCGCGGAGAGGGACTCGGTGACGAGTGCGATCGAGGCGCTCGCGGCCGGAGCCGATCTGTTGATCTTCAGTCACGATGCCGAGCTCGCCGCCGGCGCCGCTGACGCAATCGCGGCGGCGGTGGCCGAAGGGCGCCTCCCGCTGCCTCGACTGCAGGAAGCGCATGCCCGCGTACGGCGATTGCGCGAAGCAGGCGCGGCGCCGATGCCGCTCGATGGATTCGCGCCGCATCAAGGCATCGGTCGCGAAATTGCGCGCCGAGCGGTCACGCTGCTGCGCGGCCTGCCCCATGCCGATCCGGTCGCATCGATCGCGATCTCATTCGGCGGTGCCGGCGCACCGTTGCACCACGAAGCGCCGGCGCTTGCAGAGTTTGCCGCATCGATCGATCCGCAACCCGAAGAGATTGACTCCATTCTGAGCGCGATTGCAGAGCGGCGGCGCCGCCCGATCCTGCTCTCGCGCCGCGCCCACCTCCACGCCGCGCAGGCAACGGCGATTGCGCGCATCATCGATCGGTATCCCGACGCGCTGGTCGCGTCGCTGCTCGAGCCCTTCGACGTGGCGCTCTTCGGCGGGGCGCGCCATTTGCTCGCAACCTGCGGCGACGACGAGATTTCCATCGCGGGCCTTGCGGACGTTATTTTTGGCGGCAGCCTGCCCTCCGGGCGCTTACCCGTGTGAGGCGTATCGATCGCATCCTCGAAGAAGCTTGCGGCAGCGAGTTTACGGCAGCGGTGGCGCGCATCGAGCATCGCGGCCGGGTCGTCTACGAACGTGCGCTCGGCGTTACGCGCGCGGACTCACTCGCGCGAGCGCTCTATGCCGACACGCGCTTCGATCTCGCATCGCTCACGAAGCTCTTCGTAGCGACGCTGGTTCTGGAACTGGCCGCGGCACGGGAGCTCGAGTTGGACGAACCGCTGGCGCGCGTCATCGTGGAATGGCGTCAGGGAGAGCACGCCGGAATTACCGCGCGTATGCTGCTCGCGCATACCTCGGGAATGAACTCGGGCGCCGATTACCGCACGATCGTCGATGAGAACGTCGAGCGATTCGCGCTGCGCGCGCCGCTGATCGCGCGGCCCGGCGAGCGCGTGATTTATAGCGATCTCGGCTTCATCGCGGCCGGCGTCGCGATCGAGCGCATAACCGGGCAATCGCTCGCGGCGCACGCGCGGTCGTTCTCGCCGACGTTGGTCTTTCGTCCCGGTGTGCGGCTGCGCGCGGCGATTCCCGCAACCGAGGAGGACGCCTGGCGCGGACGCGTGCAAGGCTTCGTCCACGATGAGAAGGCCTACTTGATGGGAGGCGTAGCCGGCCACGCCGGCCTCTTCGGAACGGCGGCCGACGTCGCCGCGCTCACCGAATGCTACCTTGGAACGCTGCACGGCCGCCGCTGCACTCGCCTTGCGGAAGAGCTCGTGCGCGCAGCGATCGCCGAGCAAGCCGGCGATCCGGTGTTGCGCCGCGGCCTTGGTTGGGCACTCAAGACGAACGACCAGAACTCGTGCGGCCGTCTCATGGATCGAGCGTCGTTCGGGCACACCGGCTTCGTCGGTACGTGCGTGTGGGCCGATCCGGTGCGCGACCTTCAAGGCGTATTGCTCACGAATGCCGTCTACTTCGGCCGGGACGATCCGCGCGACGTTCGCCCGCGTTTCTACGAAGCGATGATCGAATGCTGGCCGTCGGTCTGATGAGCGGAACGTCGCTCGACGGTGTCGATGCGGCGCTCGTTGCGATCGAACCGCGCCGCGAAAGCTACGAGGTCAAGCTCCTGCGTTTCCAGACGCATCCGTTCGATTCCGACCTGCGCTCGTCGCTTCTCGCCGCGCTTCCACCTCAGGCCGGGTCGATCGCCGCCGCGGCGCGTCTGCATAACGCGCTCGGCCACGCGTACGCGCGGGCCGCTCGCGCCGTGGTCTGCGACGAGCGAATCGGGTACGTTGCCTCACACGGTCAGACGCTCTGGCATGAGGGCGCCTCGCACGTGACCCTCCAGCTCGGCGATGCGTTCGTGATCCGCGAAGCGATGAACGTAACCGTCTGCTACGATTTCCGCAGCGCCGATACCGCCGCGGGCGGAGAAGGCGCGCCGCTCGTCGCTCGCGTCGACGCGCTGCTTTTTGGAAGCGCGACGGAAGATCGCGTCGCGCTCAATCTCGGCGGAATCGCGAACGTGACGCTCCTGCGCGCGGGGGCATCGCCGGACGATGCGATCGCCTTCGACACCGGTCCCGCGAACATGTTGCTCGATACGTTCGTCTTCGAGGCAACGCGCGGTGAGCGGCACTTCGACGATCGCGGCGCGCTCGCCGCCGAGGGACGCGTCGACGAAGAACTGCTCGATGCAATGCTCCGCGACGCCTACTTTTCGGCCGCACCGCCGAAGACGACCGGACGGGAGCGCTTCGGCGCCCAGTTTCTCGCCAGGCACGACGAGGCGCTCGCGCGTCTCTCGCTCCAAGACGGAGCGGCGACGCTCGCGGAACTGACTGCGCGCTCGGCTGCGGAGGCGATCCAACGGTGCGGCTTTGCGAGAGCGCGCGTGATCGTCAGCGGTGGCGGTGCCCGCAACGCAACGCTCCTACGCCGGCTCGCCGCACGGCTCGACGGCTCGCGCGTCGAATCCTCCGACGCGATGGGCATACCCGCCGATGCGAAAGAAGCAATCGCCTTTGCGGTACTCGGTTACGAGACGCTCCGCGGGCGCGCATCGAACGTTCCGGCAGCGACCGGCGCCGCGCGTCCGGTTACGCTCGGTGCGATCGCGCCGTGCGAGCTCGAAGCGACACTCGGCGAGATCGCGCGGGAATGCGCGGCGGCCACGTGAACGACGAGCTGGCGTCGACCGAACGCGCGAACCCGCACACCGTCGGACTCGATCGCCTGAACACGCCCGCACTCGTCGAGCTGCTCGTCGCCGATCAGAATCAGGCGCTGCTCGCAGTCCTGGCAGAGACGCAACGTCTTGCGGCGGCGGTCGACGAGATTGCCGCACGACTCTCGCGCGGTGGCGTCCTGCACTATGCGGGTGCGGGGAGCAGTGGGCGCATCGCCGCGCTCGACGCTGCCGAAATGCCGCCAACCTTCGGAACGTCGCCCGAGTTGGTGCGGGCGCACGTGGCGGGCGGAAGCGGCGCATTGGTGCGTTCGATTGAGGGCGCGGAAGACGACGGCGAGGCCGGAGCGGCGACGGTGCGCGATTGCGTCAAGCCGGGAGACGCGCTCGTGGGGATCTCGGCGAGCGGCGGGGCGGAGTTTGTCGTGAGGGCCGTCGAGGCGGCGCGAGCGAGCGGAGCCTACACGCTCGCAATCACGAGCGTCGCCGGTTCGCGGCTCGCCGAAGCAGCCGACGCGGCAATCGTATTGAAGACGGAAGCGGAAGCGCTAGCCGGCTCGACCCGCATGAAGGCGGGGACCGCGCAGAAGATCGCGCTCAACGCCCTCTCGACCGCGGTGATGGTACGGCTTGGAAGAGTCCACGACAATCTGATGGTCGATCTCGTCGCTTCGAACGCAAAACTACGCCGCCGCGCAATTCGGCTGGTCTGCGACCTGGCGCGCGTCGGCGAGGCCCGCGCGAGCGAGCTGCTCGACGCCGCCGGTGGCCGCGTGAAGATTGCCGTCGTAATGCAGCGCCGCGGACTCGACGCGCCCCAGGCTCGCGCGCTGCTCGACGCAAGCGGCGGTTCGCTCCGAGCTCTCCTCTGATGGCGCTCTTCGCGTTCGTTCTGGCAACGATCGCGTTCGTTCCAATCGACGATCGGCCCGTAACCTATCAGCTTCCCGTCATGCTCGGCCGGATTGCGGGGATTCCGGTCGACGCGCCGCCGCGCGCGTTGCTCGGCCGATTCCTCGAAGGCGGCCGTTCGGACGCATTAATTCGCTGGCTCAATCACGAGGCGGCGTACCGCCGGGCGGATGCGTTCGTCGTTTCGACGGATATGCTTGCGTACGGGGGCTTGACGGCGTCGCGCATTCCCGGAACGTCGTATAACGACGCGTACTTCCGCCTGCGCGAGCTCTCGCATTTGCGCGAGCGTTCTCCCGGCGCTTGGATCGGTGCGTTCGGTACGATCATGCGCCTCGCGCCGACGGGAGTTCCCGCCGGTACGAATTTTTTTGCGTCGTATCCCGCTTGGTCGTACCTGCAAGAGTATGCTAACCTGCACGACCCGCTGCTGCCCAGCGAAGCGCCGCGCGCCGCGCAGCTACGGGACGCAATCGGCCCGGCGACGCTCGATGCCTACCTCGCCACGCGCGCACGTAACCTTGCGGTCGACCGGCTATTATTGCGCTTGACCGCGACCGGGGCGATCGATCGTCTCGTCCTCGGACAAGATGACGCGGGCCCGGTCGGGCTGCACGTTCCCGACGTCGCGCTTCTGCAGGCCGAGCTCGCGGCGGCATCGCTTCAAGAGCGTGCTTCGATCGAGCCCGGCGCCGACGAGCTGGGTGCGGCGCTGGTAGCGCACGCCATCGCCCGCGCGGCCGCCTGGCGCCCACGGATCGCCGTGCGCTATTCGGCGCCCGACGGGGCGCTCTATCAGGATCCAATCGAATACGCACCGGTCTCCGCGGCGATCGATGCGCTGATACGCGTCTGCGGCGGGATCCGCGTCGACTCAAATCCCGAGATAGTGCTCTACGTCCGCGTGCCGAACACGACGCCGGCACAGGACGATGCGTTCATCGCGGCGATCGCGCAGGATGGTTCCTCCGGACGCGCGGTGGCGCTCGCCGATCTCTCCTACTTGGCGTCCTACTCGCAGCAAGCCGATTTCGCGCGGCGCATTTTGGCGTCGGGTGTGGCGGCGCAGCTCGACGCATACTCCTCGTGGAACACGAACGCCAACACCGTCGGAACGGCGCTCGCCGAAGCAGTTGCAGCAGGCGCGGGACGGCGCATGCACAGCTACGACGCGCTCGCACACCGCACGTTGACGTTCGAGATCTTCCTCGACGACTACGCATTTCACGACGAAGTGCGCCCCGATCTCAACGCGACGCTTGGCGCGCAAGGAATCACCGACCATACGCTACTCGCACCGGAGGTCGCAACGACGACGGCGCAACGCGCGAACGCCCTGCTCTGGAGCTATGCGCTCAAGATTCTTCCGCAGCTCGATCCGGGTTATCACATCGCGGCCATGGAGATCGGGTTGCCGTGGAGCCGTACGTTCGAAACCTCGATTGACGTCGGACTCGCGCCGGACATTTAATTAAAAGAAGAAGGATGACCGGTGACCGGCCATCCTTCTTAGTATGTAGCGTTCCCTAACGCCGGGGCGTTAGCTTATTGAGCGGAACGCGGGTTATACGCGCAGCCTTCCGGATCGTAGCTGGCGGTCAGCCCGTTGTTGAAGCTGTACCAGTACGTCAGTGCGCTCGGGCTGTAGTAGTAGACGTCCATCTGTCCGTTGAGGAAGTCGCCGGCACAGTAGGTCATCGACTGCTTGTTCAGGTGGCCGAATACCGCCTCACCCGTCATGGTGAAGGGTCCGCCCACGAGCGTGCACGCCGGGTTGCAACCCGAGTACACGTAGAGTGCGCTGTTGAACGCGCTCACGGAGACCAGGTTACCGTTCTTGTCGATATCCAGGCCGCCGTAGTACGTGTTCATGTAACCCGTTGCCGCTTGACCGGATCCGGTGCAACCGGCGAAGTACGTGAGCGTTGCCGTTCCGGCCGAGTTGGTCGCCGAAGCCCAGCAGTTCCCGCTGTTGTCCATCGCGACGCCCGCGACTTCGTACATGTTCGGGTTGGTGAGGTTCGAAGTGCAACCGCCCGACATCGTGCAGACCGAGACGCTGCCCGCTCCACTGGTGTCGAAGATGTTGCCGACCGCGACCGTTCCGTTCACTGCATCCGGGCTGGATGCGTCTGACGGCTGGCCGTACGGATCGGAGAAGGATCCAACTTCGGCGCCGCACATGCCGGGGCCGCCGAAGATGATGACCGAGCGGGTGCCACCATCGGGATCGATTAGGTTGCCCTTACCGTCGACGGCGATGCCGTTCGGGGAAGAGACCGGTCCCGTGCTGCACGTCGGCGGATTGTTCGCCGTATTCTTGTGCTGGTAGCCCCAGATGCTGGTGCCCAAAAACTCGCTGGCATAGATGCCACCGCTGTTACCATGCTTCTTGCCCATTTGGCTCAGAACTTCATGGTAGCGCGGCGCGGCGCCCTGTTGAATTCCCATCACGTTGGCCGGGTAGGACCAGTGCGGGATGAAGCGCCCGTGCGAGAAATGGGATTGCGTTTGCCCGACGCTGCTCGGACCAGACGGCGTCGTCTGAGACATTCCGGAGCAGCCCGCGAGTAACGCCACAGCGACTGTCGTACACAGCGCTGACGAGATCAATCGCATAGGTGAATTCTCCTTAGCAGTAGCTGGAGTGTGGCCGGGGATACCCCGGGTCCCTGTGAACTTTCGTCATTATCCCGCGCTTCCCCGCCAAGGCGGCGCTTTCGTCCCCTGGCTTGGGCAGCCTCCACAGCCCTTGCTCCCGAAGCCGCCGGGCGCATGTCGCAAGGGCGGCCGGGGGACCGGCTGCCCTTGCCATCCGAGCGCTTGAGAACGCTCGTACCACTATTGCTTCGAGCGCGGATTATAGGCGACGCCTTCGACGGTATACGTTACGTTGAGCCCGTTATTGTAGCTGTACCAGTACGTGAGTGCGGAGGGGCTGTAGTAGTACACGTCGACTTGTCCGTCGATGCTGTTGCCGGCCATGAACGTCATCGACTGACGGTTGACCGCGCCGAAGACCGATTCACCCTGGAGCGGAAAGGGGCCGCCGACGAGAGTGCAGGCCGGATTGCAACCCGAGTAAATCCAGAGCTGCTGGCCGGCCTTGTCGACCGAGACCAAGTTTCCGTTTGCATCGATGTCGAGACCGCCGTAATCGACGTTCATGAATCCCGTCGCTTGTTGACCCGACCCGGCGCAGCCCGCGAAGTACGTGAGCGTTCCAACGCCGGTAGAATCCTCGGCCGACGCCCAGCAGTTGCCGCTCTTATCGATCGCGACACCGGCGACCTTATACATCGCGGCGTTCGTTAGATTGGCCGTGCAGCCGCCGGAGAGCGTGCAAACTGAAACGCTGCCCGCGCTGCTGGTGGGGCCAAAGATGTTTGCGACCGCGATCGTTCCGTGGATTGCATCTTGGCTTGCAGCATCCGACGGTTGCCCGTAGGGATCCATGAGCGTGCCGACGGGCGAACCGCACATGGAGGGGCCCTGCCAAACTTCGACTTCACGGTATCCCGAGGGCGTACTGCCCAGGGGCGTAATGAGGTTCCCTTGACCATCGATCGCGATGCCGTTGACGTAATCGGCGCCGGTCGGTACGCTGCAGACCGGCGGATTGTTCGACGTGTTGCGATTCTCGTATGCAAGAACCGCCGAGCCATAGAACTCGCTGACGTACATGCCTTTGCTCGGCGCCGTTCCGGATCGCCGGCGTATTCCGCCGAGCGTTTGGCGGTACCATGGACGGGCGGTTTGGTCGTTCGCTAGGTTAGCGGGGAAGGTCCATTGCGGTCTGTGATGCTGATGTAAATGCTTGATTTGCGTCTGCCCCATAGCGCTCGGTCCCGAAGGATTCGTTTGGGACGCGTTGC
Source organism: Candidatus Cybelea sp. (assembly GCA_036732685.1). Taxonomy (GTDB): domain Bacteria; phylum Vulcanimicrobiota; class Vulcanimicrobiia; order Vulcanimicrobiales; family Vulcanimicrobiaceae; genus Cybelea. The sequence goes on from DAINBY010000013.1 coordinate 33,383, forward strand.
CCGAGCATCCCGCGAGCAGTGCCACAGTGACGGTCGTACAGATCGCTGTCGATAACAATCGCATAGCTCATCTCCTTACGCAGCAACTGGCGTAAAGCCGGGTTACCTAGCCTGCGCCGGCTATCCTGTCAAGCGCCGCGCGCACATCGAAAGGAAGCGGTATTGCACCGTCGGCAATGCACGCGCGGTTGCCGTCCCACTGCGGGGCCGGTACCTCCGCCGGCGGCGGCTCCACGGCGAAACGCAGGCGGCCGAGTTCGCGGGCGAACTGCATGGTGTACATCGCTCCGCCGCCGATCTCGCTGCAGACAAGCACGACGGCGCGGGCATGCCTCGCTTGGAGCCGATCGCGCGCGATCCGCGAATCCTCGGAAACGCGCGTTCCCGGCGGGAGCAGCGTCGCAACCGCTCCGCCCGACGCTACGATTGCCGCCTCGAGCTCGGCGTGCTCCGGCGGATCGGTGCAGCCGAAACCGTAGCCGACGAACGCGACTGTCGGAGTCCCCGCATCGATTGCCCCGCGATGTGCGGCAGCATCGACTCCGGGAGCCAATCCGGCGACGATGGGCTCGTGCAGCCGGTAGGCGAGATCGTACGCGAACGCCTCGGCTTCGGGCGGCGGCCGGCGGCTCCCGATAATCGCGACGCCCGCGTGCGGAAGTCGTCCGCGAACGTAGAGACTCACCTGCCTATTCGACGTATGACCGGTCGAGCTTGGCGGTATCGTGGCATCCCAGCAGTCGCAGCGTTCGGACGACACCGCTGCGAAGAATCTCTATCGCGCGCGAAACTCCGGCGCCGCCGCCCGCGGCGAGTCCATAGGCGTAAGCGCGCCCAACGAGAACCGCGCGTGCGCCCAAAGAGAGCGCTTTGACGATGTCGGAGCCACGGCGAATGCCGCCATCCAAGTAGACTTCGGCGCGACCGCTCACCGCTTCGACGACTTCCGGCAGAGCGCGGATCGTTGCTGCGACGCCGTCGAGCTGGCGGCCGCCATGATTGGAAACCACGACGGCATCGGCGCCGGCGCCGAGCGCCCGGCGAGCGTCCTCCGCGGTGAGAACGCCTTTGATTACGATAGGGCGGTCCCACATCTCGCGGATCCATGCGACGTCCTCCCAAGTGACCGTCGACTCTTCGAGCGCGGCGGCGACGTTCGCATAGGCCATCGGACCGGTCTGAGGCAGAACGACGTTGGGAAACTTCATCATTCCGCCGTCGCGCAAGAAATCGAGCAGCCAGCGTGGACGTGCGAGGATTTGCGACGCGTACGGAAGCATCGCGCCGACCTTACCGCCCGTCAACTCTTTCGTGCCGTTGCGAAGATCGCGCTCGCGCAATCCCGCTACCGCGGTGTCGATGGTTACCACAAGCGCGGAGAAGCCTGCGTCGTGCGCGCGGTGGATCGCAGCTTTCGCGACCTCGCGCCCTCCGACCAGATAGAGCTGATACCAGAGCGGCCCGGAGCATGCGTCGCGGACCTCCTCTAGTCTGCAGCCGGAGAGCGTCGACAAGACGTACGCCGTCCCCGCCGCACCGGCCGCGGCCGCAGCAACGCATTCTCCCCGTGGAAAGAAGAGACGGCTGCTCCCGACCGGCGCGAGCAGGAACGGAAGTTCGAGCCTCGTTCCGAGGAGCGTCGTGCGAAGGTCGCAAGCCGCGTTGGCAACGGCGTTGCGCGGGCGAAACCGGAGGCGTTCGAACGCGTCGCAGTTTTCGCGCAACGTTACCTCGCCCTCCGCGCCGCCGTCGATGTAATCGAAGACGACGCGCGGGAGACGGCGTCGCGCGAGCCTCCGCAGATCCTCGATGTTGACCGCGTTCACTTCGAGCCCTTGACGTTAGCCCTCAATAGGGGATACCCTTTGGTCGATTATGGATGCACGGTTTGTCGCGACGGCATTTGCAACGGCATTTACGATCATCGATCCGATCGGCATGATTCCGATGACGCTCGCGGCGACGGCGCGCATGGTGCCGGAGCGGCGTAATGCCATCGTCGATCAGGCGGTGCTCGTAGCGGCGGGCATCATGCTCTTCATGGGCGTCGTCGGCCGCGTGCTTCTCGAGTATCTCGGTATCACGCTTCCGGCCTTCATGATCGCCGGCGGCATCCTGCTCTTTTTAATCGCGATCGATATGCTCTTCGCTCGCCCGACGCGCGCAAAACGTACCGAGGCCGAAGAGCGGGAAGCGGCCGCGAACGAAAACCCGGCGGTCTTTCCGCTTGCGGTGCCGATGATCGCCGGGCCAGGTACCATCGCAACGGTACTTCTTTTGGTAAACATTTCGCGCGGCGATCGCCTCGACTTGGTCGTCGTTGCCGTTGCGTACGCGGTCGCGCTGCTCGTGACGTGGCTTTGCATGCGTGGCTCGTCGTGGCTGCTCGGCGTGATCGGAACGACCGGTATTCACGTCGTGACGCGCCTGCTCGGAATCATTTTAGCAGCGCTTGCCGTTCAGTTCGTACTCAACGGGCTCGGGCAGACGCCTTTGCTACGGCGCTGAAGAGGCGCCGTTCTCCGTGGCCCATTCTTGATAGATCGACTTCTCGATCGGCGGCATTTGCGCGTCGGACGGCAGCTTGAATCCAACGAGCGGAAGCGGGAACGGAATGGGATGTGGCGGCAGTTTGAACGGATCGGAGCCGGGGTCGAAGCAGAATGGCCAGAGGATGGTCCCGCTCTCGGTCGCGCCGTCGGGATACGTAAACTCGTACCGGCCGTAGTAGCAATCGCGTCCCGCCTCGCGCCAGCTCTGCACCGGCGTGATGATCCCGTTGCCGTGCTCGTTGCCGCGCATCGATGAAGGGACGTCGAACGCGTAGCTCTTGGTCGACGACTCTCGCGCCGCGGGGTCGATGGTCGGAATCGCGTGCGGGTCGTTCTGCTCGTTGAGCTGAGCGACTTCACGGGCGAAACCGGCCTCGTCGCGCTCGATTTTCGAAGGAACGCTTAGGCTTCGCTTGGATACTTGCGGCGGCGCCGGGCGCGTCGTCACGCGCGCCAACTCGGGGCGTGGAACCGTCGCCGGCGCGGATTGATGTTGTCGCACCGGGCGAAGCGCGCGGTGCGGCGCGGGCGACGGCTCAGCCGCCTTTTTAATCGTAACGATCGTCGTTTGCGAGACGACCTCTTTCGAGCCCTTCGGTATGATCGAGCGGGCGATTGCGTAGAAGAGCAGCGTAAGAACGATAAGGTGAAAGGCAGCCGAGACGATCGACGACCAAAATAGCGCCCGGTTGCGCCGATCGAGTTTTCCCGAAATCAACGTGCAGTCTCTACTCTAACGTGTCATCCTGAGCCTGTCGAAGGGTTGTCGAAGGATCAACGCTGGCAGAGTTCGATAAGGACGCCGTCCGTTGCCTTTGGATGGAGGAATGCGATGAGGCTGCCGTGCGCACCCCGTCGCGGGCGTTCGTCGAGCAACTCAACGCCGGCCGCCTTAAGCTGCGCGAGTTTTGCTTCGATGTCGTCGACGCGGTATGCGGTGTGATGGAGTTTGGTCGCCGCGTTGCCGCGATAGCGTGCGATCGCCGAGGCTTCGTCGAGCGGCAAGAGCAACTCGACGAAGGCCCCGCCGGCTTCAAGCCCGACCGTTTCGACGCCCTGATCGTAGACGATCTCGCGAAAGACTTCTTTGAACCCGAGCGTTTGCGTGTAGAGCCGGACCGCGGCCTCGAGATCTTTTACGACGATCGCGACGTGATCGATTTCCATCTGCACTCTCGCTCGTTACGCGACGACTTCTTTGGATCGGTAGGTGCCGAAGACTTCCCGCAGCAGATTGCAGATCTCGCCGAGCGTGGCACCGGCCTCGACCGCGTCGACGAAATACGGCATGAGATTCTCGCCGCTCTGTGCGGCCGAGCGTACGAGCCCGAGGTGGCGATCGACCGCCGAAGCATCGCGCGCCGCGCGAAACGACCGCAGCCGCTCGACCTGCTCGCGCTCGACCCGCTCCTCAATGCGCTGCAGCGGTATTTCAGGGCCGCTCGGCGTCTCGGCGAAACGATTGACGCCGACTACGACGCGTTCGCCGCGCTCGATGGCCTGTTGCGCGAGATAGGCCGATTCCGCGATGCGCGCTTGCATCCACCCGCTCTCGATTGCGGCAATGCTGCCGCCCATCGCATCGATCTCGCCGACGATCGCGCGAGCGCGGTGCACGAGTGCGGCCGTGAGCGTCTCAACGTAGTAAGAGCCGGCGATCGGATCGACGACGTCGGTAACGCCCGACTCGTATCCGATGATTTGCTGCGTGCGCAGCGCCGTCTTCGCGCTCTCCTCCGTTGGGAGTGCGAGCGCTTCGTCTTTGCCGTTGGTGTGGAGCGACTGCGTGCCGCCCAGTACCGCCGCGAGCGCTTGGAGCGTCACGCGCACGACGTTGTTCTCAGGCTCCTGCGCGGTGAGCGTTGAGCCGCCGGTCTGGGTGTGAAAGCGCAGCATCTGCGAACGGGGATCGCGGCATCCGAACTCGTCGCGAGTGATCTGCGCCCAGAGGAGACGGGCGGCTCGGAATTTGGCGATCTCTTCGAAGAAATCGTTGTGCGCGTTCCAGAAGAAGGAGATGCGCGGAGCTACGTCGTCCAACGCGATGCCCGCATCGCGCGCCGCCTGCAGGTACGCTTTGCCGTTGGAGAGCGCAAAGGCGATCTCTTCGACCGCCGTAGAGCCCGCTTCGCGAATGTGGTAGCCGGAGATCGAAATAGCATTCCATTGCGGAACTTCCCGCGCGCAGTACGCCATCACGTCGGTGACGAGGCGCAACGACGGCTTCGGCGGATAGATGTACGTGCCGCGTGCGACGTACTCTTTGAGGACGTCGTTCTGGACCGTTCCGCCGAGTCTATCGAACGGGATGCCGCGCCGCCGCGCGACGGCGAGCAGCAGTGCGAGGAGAATTGACGCCGGAGCGTTGATCGTCATCGATACGGTGACTTTATCGAGCGGCACGCCATCGAGAAGCGTCTCCATATCGGCAATCGAGTCGATCGCAACGCCGACCTTTCCGACCTCTCCGCGCGCCTGCGGCGCGTCGGAATCGTAGCCGAGTTGGGTCGGCAGATCGAAGGCAACCGACAATCCGGTCTGTCCGCGCGCGAGCAGGTAGCGATAGCGCGCGTTCGATTCGGCCGCGGTTGCGAATCCGGCGTACTGGCGCATCGTCCAGAGGCGGCCGCGATACATGTCTTTACGGATTCCGCGCCCGTACGGAAACGCGCCGGGCTCGCCGAGATCGACCGGGCCTTCCTCGACTCGGTCGTAGACCGGCCGAATCGGAATCCCCGAGTCGTTGACGTCTCTAGGCATCGATGGCCATCAGCCTCGCGCCCTTTTCGACGCTCGACCCCGCGCCGGCCAAGACGGCGGTCACGATCCCGCTGCGGTGCGCGCGTATCTCGTTCATCATCTTCATAGCCTCGACGACCGCCACGACTTGTCCCTCCGTCACGCGGTCACCGCTTGCGACGCGAACCTCTACGATGAGCCCGTGCATGGGTGAGAGCACGCTACTTCCACTCGCGGTGGCGCCGCCTTTCTGCAACGACGTCAGCCGGGGGGCGGTCCGCCGGCGTCCCGGATGAGTTCGCGCAGTCGAGGGCCGCTCGCGTACGGCACCGTTCGAGGGGCTCCAGGTTTCCGCGAACGCTTCCAGCGTCGCCGTACCATAGGTCGCGTCGGCGACGCGAGGGTGGTCGCAGAGCGCCCGTATGAGCGGAAGCGTCGTCGGAACGCCCTCCACGATATATTCGCCGACGGCGCGGCGCATGCGCGCGATCGCGAGCGGGCGCGTTTGCGCCCACACGACGAGCTTGGCGACGAGCGAGTCGTATTCGGGCGGTATCGTCCAGCCCGCGTAGGCGGCGGAGTCGACGCGCACACCGGGACCTCCCGGCTCGCGATAAGCTGTTATCGTACCGGGCGCCGGCCGGAAATTCTGTGAGGGGTCTTCGGCATTGACCCGCGCTTCGATCGCGAATCCACGAAAGTCAATTGCGTCCTGTCCGTAGCCCAGCGGCTCGCCGTCGGCCAGACGGATCTGTTCGCGGACGAGATCCAGACCGGCGATCATCTCGGTTACGGTGTGCTCGACCTGAATTCGCGTATTCATTTCGAGAAAGTAGAAAGCGTCGCCGGCGACGAGGCACTCCATCGTACCGGCCGAGTCGTAGCGGATTGCCTTCGCGGCGCGCACTAAGGCTTCGCGCATCGCCGCGCGCACGCTCGGCGCGATCGTCGCCGGCGCCTCCTCCCAAAGCTTTTGATGGCGCCGCTGCAGCGAACAATCCCGCTCGCCGACGTGAATGACGTTTCCGTGCTTGTCGGCCAGGATCTGAAGCTCGACGTGCTTGGGATTCTCCAGATATCGTTCGGCGTAAATCGTGTCGTTCTTGAAGTACGCCTCGGCTTCGCGGCGAGCCGTTTCGAAGGCCGAGCCGATCTCGTCGAGCGATCGCGCGACCCGCAGTCCCTTGCCGCCGCCGCCGGCTGCGGCCTTGAGCGCGAGCGGGAGGCCGTACTCCTTCGCCGCGTTCCGAGCGCCGGCGACGTCGGTCAGCGCCGTGGTGAGGCCGGGTACGAACGGAACGCCCGCTTTCTGCATCGTGAGTCGAGCGCGCAGCTTGTCGCCCATGGCGTCGATTGCGTCGGCGTGCGGACCGATCCAGATCAGTCCCTCGGCGACGACGCGACGCGCAAAATCCGCGTTCTCGGCGAGAAAGCCGTAACCGGGATGGATCGCGTCGGAACCCGCCCGCTTCGCGGAGTCGATGAGGCGTTCGACGTCGAGATAGCTCTGCGCGGGTGCTGCAGGACCAAGCCGGTAGGCCTCGTCGGCGAACTCGACGTGTAAGGCCTCGCGATCGGCATCGGAGTAGACCGCGACCGAGGCGATTCCCATCTCGCGCGCCGCGCGAATGATTCGGATAGCGATTTCGCCGCGATTGGCGATCAGGATTTTCTTAATTCTTTTCACCCTGCGGCGCGTCAAAGGGTGCGAGCAACCCCATTGCGTGGTAGCCGGCGTCCACGAAGTGCACGTCGGCTGTGACCGCACTCGCCAACTCCGATGCCAGGAAGACCGCCATGTTGCCGACGTCGTCGGGAGTCACGTTGCGGCGCAGCGGGGCGACTTTTGGCACGACGTCGAGAATGCGAGAGAAACCCCCGACCTGTCGCGAGCTCGCCGTCTTGATCGGCCCCGCGGAGATCGCGTTGACGCGGATACCGCGGTCCCCGAGGTCGAAGGCGAGATAGCGTACCGTGGCCTCCAGGGCCGCCTTGGCGATGCCCATGAGGTTATAGTTGGGAACGATTTGGGTCGCGCCGAGATAGGTCAGCGCCATAATTGACGCGCCGTCGTTCAACGAATCCCGCAGCGCGCTGACCAGCGCGATCAGCGAGTACGACGAGACGTCGAGTGCGAGTGAGAATCCCGGGCGCGACGTTTCGAACACCTTGCCCGCCAAGTCTTCCTTGTTTGCAAAGGCGATTGAGTGAACGAGGACGTCGAGCGACCCGAACTCGTTCGTCAAGGTCGCGCGCATCGCAGCGAGCGACGCGTCGCTGGAAACGTCGCACTCCACGACCGGCGCACCGCCGAGCTCCGCGGCGAGCTTTTCTACCTCGCCTTTGACTCGCTCGCCCTGGTAGGCCAATGCCGGAAGCGCGCCGTGCTGATGCAGTTTGCGTGCGATGCCGGTCGCAATCGACCATCGGTTGGCGACGCCGGTTACCAGCGCGCGCTTCCCTTCCAAAAGTTTCACGTAAGACTTCCTCTTCTCGGTGTTAGAGCGGAATATTGCCGTGCTTGCGTTCGGGGCGTGGGACGCACTTGTGGGCAAGCATCTCGAGCGCTCGCGCGACCGCGCTGCGCGTCGCGCGAGCCTCGATGACGTCGTCGACGTATCCTCTCGCGGCAGCGATGTACGGGTTGGCGAAGCGCTCGGTATACTCGTCGATCAGCTCGCGCGTCTTCGCGTCCTTCTCGTTGGCGGCGGCGATCTCGCGCCGGAAGATCGTTTTGACCGCTCCTTCGGCGCCCATCACCGCGATCTCCGCGGTCGGCCAGGCAAGGTTGACGTCGGCGCGTATGTGTTTGCTCGCCATCACGTCGTACGCGCCGCCGTAGGCCTTGCGGGTGATGATCGTGATCTTCGGAACGGTCGCCTCGGCGAAAGCATAGAGCAGCTTCGCACCGTGGAGGATGATTCCGCCGTACTCTTGATCGGCGCCCGGTAAAAACCCCGGCACGTCGACGAAGGTCACGAGCGGAATATTGAAGGCATCGCAAAAGCGAACGAAGCGCGCCGCCTTGATCGACGAGCGCGTGTCGAGCACGCCGGCGAGGACGCTGGGCTGATTGCCCACGATGCCGATCGTGCGCCCGTCGACGCGACCGAAACCGCAGAGTATATTCGGCGCGTAGAGCGGCTGGATCTCGAGGAAGTCGCCGTAGTCGACGATTCCCTCGATCGCCTCGTGCATGTCGTACGGCTTGTTCGGCGAGTCGGGCACGAGATCGTCGAGCGCGTCGACGCTGCGAAGCGGATCGTCGTCGCAACCGTACTCGGGCGGCGCTTCGCCGTTATTCTGCGGGATGAAGGAGAAGAGCGCTCGCGTGAGATCGAAGAGATTCTCCTCGTCCGTTGCGACCAAGTGGGCGACGCCGCTGCGCGTCGCGTGCGTGTTCGCGCCACCGAGCTCCTCGAACGAGATCTCTTCGCCGGTCACGGTCTTGATAATCTCCGGCCCCGTGATGAACATCTGCGAGATCTTCTCGGTCATGATGATGAAGTCGGTAATCGCCGGCGAGTAGACCGCACCGCCGGCGCAGGGACCGGCGATCAAACTGATCTGTGGGATGACGCCGCTCGCTTGGACGTTGCGCCAAAAGATCTCGGCGTAACCCCCGAGCGAGACCACGCCTTCCTGAATGCGCGCTCCGCCCGAATCGTTGATGCCGATCACCGGCGAACCGGTGCGCACCGCGAGATCCATGACCTTGCAAATCTTCTCCGCGAAAGCTTCGCCGAGCGATCCGCCGAGCACCGAGAAATCTTGGGAGAAGAGGAAGACCTGGCGCCCGTCGATGGTGGCGCGACCCGTAATGACGCCGTCGCCGAGAAACTCTTTTTCATCGAGACCGAATGCGTTCGTGCGGTGGACCACGAAACGGTCGAACTCGACGAAGGAGCCGTCGTCGACGAGCGCGTCGACGCGTTCGCGGGCGGAACGCTTTCCCCGCTCGTGCTGTTTCGCTACGGCCTCCGAACCGGCGGGCATTCTTGCCAGCTCGCGCTTTCGCTCGAGCTCGTCATACTTTTCGGCGCGGCTCTTCACACCGCAACCTTGCACGCCCCGCCACGCGGCTCCTCGGGATGACAGAGCGAAGCGTCATAGAATACGAGGCGCATGCTGCGTGCTACGTTTCTTGCTCTCGTCGTTACCGTCGCCTTCCTGTCGCTGGGGGGCGCGCGCGCGATCGCGCCGGCGGCAGAGGGTTTCCCGACTCCGCCTCCGGTGCCGCCGGAGCGTCCGGTCGGCATCACCATGTACGGGATGTCCGTTACCGATCCGTACCGCTACTTCGAGAACATCAAGGATCCGGTCGTTGCCGCGTTCTTCAAAGACGAGAACGCCTACGCGCGGGCCGTGCTCGATCGTCTCGGCTCGCCTCGGCAACAGCTCTTCGATCGCATCAAGGAGCTCGACAATGCAGGCGCGTCCGTCACCGGCGTAACGCTCGATGGCCAGTACTACTTCTACCTCAAGATCAACCCCGGCGACAACTCGCCGAAGCTCTACGTCCACACGGCCGGCGGCGACGAACGCGTGCTGGTCGATCCGCAAACATTGGCAACGGCCGGCAAGCACTACACGATCAACTATTTTGTGCCGTCGCTCGACGGCCGCTATGTTGCGTACGGCATCTCCGAAGGCGGTTCCGAAGCCGCGGTGATTCACGTCGTCGAGACGGCCACCGGCCGGGTCCTTCCCGACGCGATCGACCGGGCGTATTTCTACGGCGTGACGAGCTGGCTTTCCGACGGAAAGTCGTTTTACTACGTCCGCTACCCGCAGCTAGCGCCGGGCGAGCCAGCCTCCGACAAGGAGACTCGTGCCGTCGCCTATCTTCACGTTCTTGGAAGAGATCCCGATCGGGATCCGGGCGTCTTCGGCTGGGGCGTTAATCCGAGCTACACGTTCTCACCAACCGACGCTCCGATCGTCGTCTACTCGCCGGCATCGCCGTACGTTCTCGGCGTCGTTTCGCACGGCGTTTCGAACGAGCTGACAATCTACGCGACGCGGGCGAGCGCGATCGACTCGGGCAGCGTGGTCTGGAAGCAGATCGCTACACCGGCCGATGGCGTGACCGGCTACGACCTCAAGGGCTCGACGATCTACTTGCTGACGCATAAAGATGCACCGGGCTTCAAAGTGACTGCCACGTCGCTCGATTCACCGGACCTCGCAACCGCGCAGACCATCGTTGCGCCGAGTACCGCCGTTGTTGAGGAGATTGGCGTCGCCGCCGACGGGCTCTACGTGCTTTCGCGCAACGGTGGTTTTGGGAAGATCGTTCGATTCGCACTCTCTGCCGACGGCACTCCCGGAGCGAGCAGCACCGTAGCGCTTCCCCTCCAGGGTTCGATCAACACGATGAGCACCGACGCCCGCGTTCCCGGTGCCGTCTTCGGCATCACCGGATGGACGCACTCGCTCCTCTACTACGCCGTCGACGCAAACGGCAGCGTCACCGACACGCACATTAAGAGCCTCGCTAAAGTCGATATGTCGCCGTACACGTCGTCCGAGGTCCAAGCACGCAGTCAGGACGGCACGATGGTACCGCTCTCGGTCGTCTATCGCAAAGACCTCAAACTCGACGGGACGCATCCCGCGTATTTGAACGGTTACGGCGCGTACGGGATAACGCAAGAACCCGCCTTCAGCGCGACGCGCGTCGCATGGCTCGAGCGTGGCGGCGTCTTTGCGGTCTGTCACGTCCGCGGCGGCGGATGGTACGGTGAGGCCTGGCATCGAGCCGGAATGATTACAACCAAACCCCATACGTGGCAAGACTTCATCGCGTGCGGCGAGTGGCTCATCGCCCACAAGTACACCTCGGCGGCACATTTAGCGGGCGAGGGAACGAGCGCGGGCGGCATTACGATCGGCCGCGCCATTACGACGCGCCCGCATCTCTTTGCGGCCGCCCTCGACGTAGTCGGCTCGAGCAACCAGTTTCGAGCCGAGTTCTCGCCGAACGGTCCACCGAACATTCCCGAGTTCGGCACGCAGAAGAACAGAGTCGGCTTCAAGGCGCTCTACGCGATGGATGCCTACGAGCACGTCGTTCCGGGTACCGCCTATCCCGCCGTCATGCTGATCACCGGCTACAACGACCCGCGCGTCGCGTCGTGGGAGCTCGCAAAGTTCACCGCGCGCTTGCAAACGTCGACGACGAGCGGACGCCCGATTCTCTTACGCGTCGACTACGATGCCGGGCACGGTTTCCTCGCAGCCTCGCGCCAGCAGAGCGAGGAGCTGCTCACCGACGAGTATGCGTTCCTACTCTGGCAGTGCGGCGACCCCGCGTTCGCCGACATCCCGACGCGCATCTTCCCCAAGCCCGCAAACTTCCAATCCCGGTAAGCGTGACGCCTTCGGTAAGCGTGACGCCTTCGGTAAGCCTGTGATTCGCGCTTTCCGTAATGCCGAGGAGGCTCGCGACGACGAGCGCAGCCATGGATGGCGAAGCGAGGAGCGCGGCAGCAGGAGCGCAGCCGGAGGCGGAGCGACGAGCGTCTCCGAGGCGTTATGGAAAGCGCGAATCACAGGCTTACCGCAAGCCCGCCACTACCAAATGCCGAGCATCGCCTTCACGTCGTCGGAAGCCATGGTCGCAGGGTCCCAAGGCGGGGTGAAGGTAATCTCGACCTTCGCGTCCTTCACGCCATCGACTGCAAGCACGCGATCCTTGACCGATTGCATGAACATCGGCCCGACCGGACACATCGGCGAGGTGAGCGTCATCATCACGGTGACGTTCTCACCGTTCTCGCCTTCGGCCGTGATGTCGTAGACGAGACCGAGCTCGAGGATGCCGAGATTGAGCTCGGGGTCTTTGACTTCGACCAGCGCTTCGCGAACTTGTTCTACGGTAGGCATGGCTCCAGCGAGGTTCCGCGAGGCGTACGGCAAACCTTCGCTTCAATATTGGCCGGCTTTTTCGCATAGATTGACCTAGGGCAACGCAGGCGGGCGCGCGGCGACGGGCCAGCGAAGTGCCACGAAACTGCTCTGGGGCGAGTAGAGTCTAATAAGGAGAAAGGAAGAGCCAGAGCGATGTCGATGTGGGAGCCCTTCACCGAGCGAGCGCGGCGTAGCATAGTGCTTGCTCAGGAAGAAGCGCAGCGTCTCGGAAATAACTACATCGGAACCGAGCACATTCTCCTCGGGATCATTTCCGAGGGCGAAAGCTTGGCTGCGAAGGTCCTCGAGTCGCTCGGCGTCAATCTCGCGAAGGTTCGCCAAGAGGTCGAAGCGATCGTCGGCCGGGGCGGCCAGACCGTCCAGCAAGAGATGGTCTTCACTCCGCGTGCCAAGCGCGTAATCGAGCTCGCCTTCGAAGAGGCGCGTCAGCTCAACCACAACTACATCGGTACCGAGCACTTGCTCCTTGGCTTGATTCGCGAGGGAGAGGGCGTAGCCGCTCGCGTGCTCACCAACCTCGGGGTCGATCCCGCCAAGGTGCGGGTCCAAACGACCTCGCTGCTTGGCGCCGAAGGTCAGCCGACCACGCCGAAGGGCAAGAGTAAGACGCCGACGCTCGACGCCTACGGGCGCGATCTGACGCAGCTCGCCCGCGACAACAAACTCGATCCCGTCATCGGTCGCAGCAGCGAAATCGAGCGAGTCATTCAAATTCTCTCCCGGCGAACGAAGAACAACCCCGCGCTTATCGGCGAGCCGGGCGTCGGCAAGACCGCTATCGCCGAGGGTCTCGCGCAGCGCGTCATCAAGGGCGACATCCCGGAACCGCTGCGCGACCGGCGCGTCATCACCCTCGACCTAGCCGGTCTCGTTGCCGGCACGAAGTATCGCGGCGAGTTCGAGGAGCGCATGAAGCGCGTCATGGACGAAATCCGCGGCGCGGCGGGTGAGATCATCCTCTTCATCGACGAGCTGCACACGCTCGTCGGCGCGGGCGCCGCCGAAGGCGCGATCGACGCAAGTAATATCATCAAACCGGCGCTCGCTCGCGGCGAGCTGCAGTGCATCGGCGCCACGACGCTCAACGAGTTCCGAAAGCATATCGAGAAAGACTCAGCGCTCGAGCGTCGCTTCCAGCCGGTAATGGTCGGCGAACCGACGGTCGATGAGACGATCGAGATTCTCAAAGGACTGCGCGACCGGTATGAGGCGCATCACAAGGTTCAAATCACCGACGAAGCGCTGGTAGCGGCGGCGCGGCTCGGCGACCGCTACATCACCGACCGCTTTCTCCCCGACAAGGCCGTCGACTTGATCGACGAAGCGAGCTCGCGCGTGCGTCTCCAAGCGACGCTCCCGCCGCCGGCGATTCGCGAAGCCGACGCGCAACTGCGCAAACTCATCGCCGAAAAAGAGGCCGTCGTCAAGAACCAAGAGTTCGACAAGGCGGCTTCGATTCGCGATCGCGAGGAGAAGCTGCGCGTCGAGAAGGCGCATCTCGAACAAGAATGGCGCGACCGCAAGGCTGCCTCCGACCGCGTCCTCAAGGTTACCGCCGAGAACGTGGCCGAGATCGTCGCCTCGTGGACGAGGATTCCGGTCAGCCGCCTCGCGGAGGCCGAGACTGAGAAGCTGCTCAAAATGGGCGAGCTGCTCCACCAGCGCGTCGTCGGTCAGGAAGAGGCGATTCAAGTAATGACGCGAGCAATCCGGCGCTCGCGAGCCGGCTTGAAGAACCCCAGCCGCCCAATCGGTTCGTTTATCTTCCTCGGGCCGACCGGCGTCGGCAAGACCGAGGTCGCGCGCAGCGTTGCGGCCTTCCTCTTCGACGACGAAGAGTCGATGATCCGCATCGATATGTCGGAGTACATGGAGAAGTATTCGGTAAGCCGTCTGGTCGGCGCGCCGCCTGGATACGTCGGCTACGAAGAGGGCGGACAGCTCACCGAAGCGGTGCGCCGCCGGCCCTATTCCGTGGTCTTGCTCGACGAGATCGAGAAGGCGCATCCCGACGTTTTCAACTTGCTGCTGCAGGTGCTCGAAGACGGGCGGTTGACGGATTCTCAGGGGCGCCACGTCGATTTCAAGAATTCCGTGATTATCATGACGAGCAACGTCGGCGCAATCGGAATGACGACGACAACCGACATCGGCTTCCGCCCGCAGAGACTCTCGGCGGAGGACGAAGTCAAGGCCTACGACCGGATGAAGAACCGAGTCATGGAGGAGGTCAAGCAGACCTTCCGTCCCGAGTTTCTCAATCGCGTCGACGAGGTGATCGTCTTCCATCAGCTCACCCGCGCGCAGATCGAGCAGATCGTCACGCTCGAGCTGGAGAAGGTTGTCCGCGAGGTCCGCGCTCAGGAGATGGAGCTCAAGGTAACCGAGGCCGCAAAATCGCTGCTCGCCAAGAAGGGCTGGGATCCGCAGTTTGGCGCCCGCCCGCTCCGCCGAGCGATTCAGCGCATGGTCGAGGACGAACTCGCCGAGGAAATGCTCAGGGGCGCGTTCGGTTCGGGCGACCATATTCTCGGCGACGTCGACCCGGATGATCCGGAGAAGATGAAGTACTCGAAGATTCCATCGGTCGAGCCGCCCGCGGCGCCTCCACCCGAGCCGGCGGTAACCTAAGAGCACTCCGGCGCACTAGCCTCGAGTGCACGCCCTCATTCTCGGAATCGTCGTTGCGCAGGCTACTCCGGGCACGTTGACGCTCTCGGCAACGAGCGTTGCCCTCAATCCGGCGCAACAGCAAGTCGTGACCGTGAACGGCGCCGCGCCGCCGTTGGAAGCGACGCTCGATCAACGGCTCGTCAACGCCACCGTCGCGGCAGACGCAACGAGCGTGACGATTACCGCAACGCAGGCAACCGGAAGCGACGTGCTTCACCTCGTCGACGCGAACGGTGTGCGCGCCGATCTCCCGATTCGCGTCGCCTTTAATGCCGGAACGATCGTGCCGCAGACGAGCCTGACCGTTACCGGCAACCCGGCGCAGGCCGATTGGCTCGCCGCACGAGTCGAAGGATGGGTGAGACGAGTCACGAGAGCCATGCCGGGCGCACGCGTGACGATCGGTACCGTGAACCAGCCTGCCGCGCCGCTCCAACCCGGAGAGAGCGCCGAGTTCACCGTTGCGGTGCAGATCGGGGGGAACGGCCAATTCTTCGACCAGTCGGGCACGACCACGGTCAGCGTTGCGAACCTTGCACTGCAACCGTTTCTGCCAGGGTTGCTCTTTTACGACGACGATCCCGAGCACGTTGCCCAAGACGGCGTGCTTTTTCGAGGAAGCGTGACCGCGGCGCAGCCAGCGCGGCTCTATTACTATCACGACGCCACCGATGATCCGCGCCGGCTCGTCGTCGCGCTAACCAGCGACTCGCAAGACCCGACGTCGGTGCAGCTCGTCGATGCTTGGGCCGGTCCCAACATGGACGTCATGCACGTCGGCCAAACTTTGACCAAGAACTTCCTGTTGACGAAAGCTCGCGGCGAGGGAGTCGTCGTAACGCTCTCGCAAGATGACGCGTACGTGCTCGCCGATGTGCCGATGACGGCGCGCCAGCTCGTCACCGGCGCCGTCGACCTGCGCGTGCTCTCCGGCGGTCCGGTGGTTGTCAGCGTGCTCGCCGCGTCCGAGGGCGTCGATCCGCGTGCCCTGCTCGCCGGTCCGGTGCTGCCCGGCGACGGTCATCACCGGACCGGTGCCTTCAAGATTGCCGGTTTCGGTGCGGATACGTTGAGCTATAACGCCGGCGGCCCGGATGCGACGCTCGTCGTAGGCGACACGGAACCGACGCCGGCAAGCTTCGACCCGGCCGCCGCCGGGCACGACTACGGCGATTATGGCGTCGTGCACACGATCGACTTAACGATGACCAATCCCGGCACGGCTCCGTCGACGGCATACCTGTTCTTCAAGCCGCTGGCCGGACCGGCGCGCGCGGGCTTTCTTATCGGCGGGACCTTCCTCGAGATCGGATGCGTTCGCGTGCCCGCGCCCTATCAGGTCTCGGAGTTCGATCTCCCTCCGGGTCAAACGTCGCGCGTCGTGATTCAAACCATGACCGATGGCGGCTCGTTCTACCCCGCGCAGATAGGCGTCACGGCGACGCCGCCGCAACCGAACGCGCCACCAATTACCGCGCCCGACGGCTGTTTCCCAAAGCCGCTCGCCTCATTCGCGCCGCAATGACCCTCGCCGAAGGAGAGTCGAAGGTCGTCCTTCTCGTGCGGTTGCTCAACGCGATCGATCAAGGACTGCACTCGTTCGAGGATCTCAAAGACCGCATCGCCGAGGGCGGCAAGCGCCCGAGCACGCGGACGCTCCGCCGATATCTTTCGGTTCTCGGTGATGCCGGCTTTCCGTGGTACTTCGACCGCGCGGCAAACGTCTATCGGTTCGCGGGCGGATATAGCCTCCGGCGGCTTGACTTGAGTGGCGGCGAGCTCTTTGGGCTCGTAGCGCTGCGATCGTTGGGTGCGAGCATCGGCGGTACGATCGGCGCATCGATCGGCGAGGTCGCCGAGAAGCTCGTCGGGAGTGCCGGCCGCGTGGCCCGCGCGCGGGTCGAAGCCGTATCGCCGATGGCCTTCCGCTTCTCCGAGATACGCCTCGACGAGCCCGGAGAGCGCGCGTTCGCGCTGCTCTCTTCCGCCGAGCGCAACTCTCGCAGCGTCCGGTTTGCCTATCTCGATAAAGAGGGAAAGCCGAGCACTCGGACCGTCGATCCCTACGGCTTCATCCTCAACGCCGGACGCATTTATTGCGTGGCCCACGACCATACGCGCCGGGATATGCGCACCTTCGCCGTCGACAGCGTCGGAAATCCCAAGGTGCTGGCCCGCACGTTCGTTCGCCCGGATGCCTTTAACGTCGAAGAGTATGCCGCCACTTCGATCAGCGGAGTATTACATGCCGATCGGACCAGCGACGTGCGCGTCCGCTTCGCCGCGCGGGTTGCAAAAGCGGCCGTCGCCGCCCGGGTTGTCGCCGAACGAGAGGTCGAACATCGCGACGACGGAACGGTCGAGATCGCCTATCGCGTGGCGGACGTCGACGAGCTCGTGCGCTGGGCACTCGGCTGGGGTACGCAGGCGGAAATCGTCGCTCCGCCGGAAGCTCGTGCGCGCATCGCCGCGCTCTCTGCCGAAATCGCGGCCAAGTACGAATGACGAAACCCGCCCCAGCAGAACTGGTGCGGGCTCCGACGTATTCACTCACCCACCTCGCCTGTTTGGCTTCCTTGCGGAGACCCCACTGACGCCGGCTGGCGGTTTGGCCGTTGCTCTTGGATGGTTGCTCATCGCAACTTCTCCGGTTGCATTGGCCGCGAACGATACGTTCGTCGCACTTCGAAAGATTCGAAGCTCGTGCATCGTATCACGCGCAAGAATGCATCACAAGTATCGGTCTGCGAAATTCACAAGCTGTCCACAATTATTTTCCGTTATGCACACCGGCGGGACTCGGCTATACCGCGCGGGTAGCGCTCTGCGGCGCAGCGAAGACGGCGGGCGATGCTGTTCTTGACGGTAATGGTCGTTGCACAAAGCTTCTTCGGAACGCTGCCGATCGGCGGAATCCGCTGCGATCGTACCGAGGGCGCGGTCGAACACGTTCACGTCGACCTGCAGCTCTACGATCGCGGACGAGCGGTGACGGTGCCGGCCAACATCGGCATCCCCCAAGGTGCGGAATGTCTGTACTGGGTGCACACGCATGCTGCCGACGGAATCATTCACATCGAGTCGCCCGTCAAACGTCCGTTCGACCTCGGTGAGTTCTTCGATATCTGGGGACCGGACTTGAGCTGGACGAAGGCCGCAAGCTTGAGCGCACCGCACGGCGGCCGGCTCTCGATTTGGGTGGACGGAAAGCCGTGGCACGGAAAGGATCCGCGTGCGATTGCGCTGCGCGACCACGAAACGATTGTGATCCAGAACGGGTCGCCGTTCGCCAAAGCGGCGCCGGTGGATTGGTCGAAGCTTTGAACTCCGTCGAGCTCGACGGACACCACCTGACGCTCGAATCGATTGAAGCGGTAGCAGAGGGGGCGCAGGTTCGCATTGCACCCGCGGCGCGGGAGCGCGTCGCGCGGGCGCGGGAGTTCGTCGAGAAGCGCTTCGCCGGCGGGGAGGCAATCTACGGTGTAACGACCGGTTTTGGCCGCCTTGCGAACATACCGGTCGATCCCGCCGATGCCGTCGCGCTGCAAATCAATCTGGTGCGCAGCCACGCGGCCGGAACGGGCGCACCGCTGGATATTCCGCTCGTCCGCGCCGCCGGCGTTCTGCGCGCGAACTCGCTCTCCGCCGGACACTCGGGGGTAAATCCCGCGACGCTCGACCTCATCGTTGCGATGTTGGACCGAGGCGTTACGCCGGTCGTCCCGTGCCAGGGCTCCGTCGGAGCGAGCGGCGATCTGGCCCCGCTCGCACACATGACGCTCGCGCTCATCGGAGAAGGTGAAGCCTTCTATCGCGGGGAGCGTCTTCCCAGCGCCGTCGCGCTCGAGCGCGCCGGTCTGCGGCCGATATCGCTTGGCGCGAAGGAGGGTCTCGCGCTCGTCAACGGCACGCAAGTGATGACCGGCATCGCAGCGCTCGGCGTTTTGAGAGCGGAGCATCTCGCCGCGGCGGCCGACGTAATCGGGGCGATGTCGCTCGAAGCGTACCTTGGGACCGAGCGCGTCTTCGATCGCCGCTTGAACGACCTGCGCCCGCACCCCGGACAGGAGCGCGTAGCTTCGAATCTGCGGGCGCTGCTCGCCGGTTCGGAGATCGTGCAGTCGCACGCGGAGTGCGGGCGAGTTCAAGACCCGTATTCGTTCCGCTGCATTCCGGTCGTGCACGGTGCCGTCCGCGATACGCTCGCGCACGTTCGCCGCGTTACGGAGATCGAGGCAAACTCCGTCACCGATAACCCGCTCGTCTTTCCCGAGGATGGCGACTTCGTCTCGGGCGGAAACTTCCACGGAGAACCGATCGCGCTGGCGATCGACGTCTTGAAGATTGCCGTCGCCGAGCTCGCCTCAATCGCGGAGCGGCGCCTCTACCTCTTGCTCAACGCCGAGGATCGCGGCTTGCCGCTCTTCCTCGCGCGGCGACTCGGCCTGGAATCGGGGCTCATGATCGTGCAGTACACCGCTGCGGCGCTCGTCAACGACAACAAGGGCTTGGCATGGCCCTCGAGTGTCGATTCGATCCCCACATCGGCGGGCCAGGAGGATCACGTCAGCATGGGGATGACCTCGGCGAACAATCTCATTCGCGTGCTCGATAACGTCGAGGGCGCGCTCGCGTGCGAGCTGCTCGCATCGCTCGCCGCCACCGATCTGCGCCGCCCGCTGCGATCCGGGCGGGGGACGGACGCGGCGCATGCCCTCGCGCGCACCACGATTGCGCCATGGTTGGAGGATCGGGCGCCGGCGCCCGATATTGCTGCGGCGCGCGAGCTGATCCGATCGCGGCGATTCGCTGCCGCCGCCGAATCGGCGATCGGCCGTCGGCTTACAGGCTGACGCTGAACTGTAGGTACATGTTGAACGGGTTTGGTAGCACGAACCCGTTCGTGTCGGCGTACGCGGGTATGAAGGGCTCCTTGAACGCCGGATTGAGCGGTACCCCGTTGGCACCTCGGTCGTTGGGCGACGTTCCGTTGTAGAAGTTCGATACGTAGTAAAAGTTCGACTGATAGCCGCAGGTGAAGCTATTGGGAGGGAACTGCGTCGTCCACGGTTCAGACGAGCCGCCAAAACAGGCGTTGACGAGATTGGCCAATAGCGCGTTCACCTTGATGCGGGGCGTGAGCTGATAGCCGAGCTGAAGACTGAGGTTGAGCTGACTGGGCTGCCGGAACGAGCCGAATCCGTCGAACTTCCCGGTCTGCGGATTAGGGATGAAGAGCTCGCCGGTCGAGGTGCCGTTCTGCGTGGCTGCAAGGCCGCACGTAGTATAGTCCGCCTGGAGCGGATTATTGGTGTGAATCGGCGAGTTGATGAAGCCGGCCGAGTTGCTCGTGCACGTGCGCGGGTCGATGCCGATGACGTCGCCGGGGTTACCGTAAAGGGAACCCTCGTTGAACGTCAACGCCGGCGTGATCGTGAACTTGTTGTGCTTGTAGTTGACGATCGCACTGAGCACGTTAGGCGAAAGGTAGGCGAAGTCGAGCCCAACGGGATACCAGCCATTGCGGTCGAGCAGCGGCTGCGGCGACATCGAGTAGTACGGATTCGAAATCGGCGGGTGGTACTTTGGATTGAGCTGCGTGCAGGAGGGATCGGGATAGAGGTTGCCGGCTTTGTCATTCTCGTAGCACCGCGACCCGCCGCCGGCCTTCGTGAGCCCGTTGAAGTTGGCGATGTCTTGATTGTAGGGATCGAGCGGATTGATCGACGTTCCGGGAAAGTTCGACCATCGCTCCGCGGCGTTGGTATACGTATAGGAGATCAAGAAAGAAAGACCGTTCTTGCTGAAGTCGCCTTTCGTGAACTCCGTTTCGAAGCCGTCGACGCGTTCGACGCCGGAGTTCAGACCGCCGGAGAGACCGAATGGAAGGCCGATGCTGTAGACCTGATTGGTTGCGTAACGCAAATACGGCGTAACTTTGATCGACATATCGGTGCCTTTGAAGCGCCGCTCGTACGAAAGGTCGTAGTTATCGGAGTACTGCACCTGAGCGTTGTGAAGGGGCGTCGTATAGCCGTATTGCCAGAATGCTTGAAAGAGATCGTACGCGAGATTATTGTCCTTGGCGTTGTACTGCACTTGGTACGTCTGGGGCTCCTGGGCGTACCGTCCCGCCGAGAGACGTAGCACCGTATCGGGATTGACGGTGTAGGTCATGCCCAACTGCGGCGTAAACGCGTAGTCGGCGACCGATGACGGATAGCTGTTGCTGAGCAGCAGGTGCCCGTCTTTACCGTCGGGATGCACGGTTTGAACGGGGTGTGCTGGGATCGAGTTATCGACCGGACAGTCGAAGCCGATGAAGGGTGTCGCCGGACGGCCGCTTGCCGGCGGCGTCGGTATGAAATATGGCGCCAGCGTTTGCGGGTTGTAGCAGAACTCGCGTTGTCCCGCCAAGAACCAGAAGTTCTGACCGTTATTCGACGTGTTGGCGAGATCGTATGCGTACTCTTCTTCGCGCAGGCCGAGATTGACGTTGAGCTTATCGGTGGGATTCCATTGGTCTTGCAGCGCCAGCGCCGTGAAATTCGGCTCGACGGTGTTGACGAACCCGGAGTTGCCGGTGTACGTAACCTGCCAAGTCGCGCCCGGAACGGTCGGGCCGGGCGCCGGATCGAGGAACGAGCCGCTGGTGAGTTGGCTGTTGCAGGGAGCGGGCTGCCCCTGCTGATAATGCTCGCCGCCGAGGCTGCCGCTGTAATAGGCGATGCATTCTTTTCCGTTCGTCAGATTCGTGGCGTTGGTCGAGAGAAAGTTGTTGAAGTTGTTATTGTTGTAGCGGTTCGTCGTCGCAGTGACGTAGTTGGCGTCGAAGGTGAGCAGATGCTCGGAGCTGATCTGGTCCGCAGCGGTCATCGATAGCCCGCGCGTATGAGATTCGAGCTCGTAGTCGTAGCTGAGGGCGCCAAAGCCGAAGAACGGCGTACCGTAGCTCAGTGCGCTCGCCTGCAGCCAGTCGGAATAGAACGAGTAGCCGTAGAGTCGAATGTAGGCGCTCGAGCCGATGTTATGCTGGTATTGGAGCTTGAAGATCGACGCGTTATTCCAAAACGAGTCGCGGTTATCGGGCGGCACGGCCGAGAACGTTCCCGCGGCACATTGACCCTTGACCTGCACGCCGGAGTAGAAGCCGTACGGGTCGATGTTGGCGCAGCGATTTCCCGGCGAGCTCGGCGCGAAATAAGGAACGGGCGAAAGGCCCGAGGCGCTCTGCCCGAAGTGCGTTCCGCTCGGCCAGGTCACGAAGTCGGGCCAGACTTCCGGGATCGATTCGCCGGTTTCGTACTGGCTCAGCTCGGTGATGACGTTGGGTCCGAGGTCGTTCTGGGAGCTGACGAACTGCGTCTGCAGCGCAACCACGTTATAGAGCACTTGGATGTCGTCGCGGCCGGCGTCGTGCCGATGCGGAACGCCGATGTGGAGATTGATGATGCTCTCGCGGTCGGCCAAATTCGACACGCCATACGCGTTGTAGGCCGGCGTGATCGTCGCGTAGCAGCCGGGATCGTTGGCGAGTCCGCTCTTATTTAGGGTGTTGACTGGAAGCGGCGCATACGCGGACTGGCCTGGACTCAGCGTGAAGGGATCCCAGACCGGCGAAGGATTCGGCCCGTTGTAGAATCCCGAGCCTCTCGGAGGAGCATAGGCGCAGGATGGAAAGACGCCGGCAAAGTCGAGGTTCGCGGTGTTGAATGCGATCGCCGGATAGCCCCACACGTTGCCGAGATTCGAGCCATTGAACTGATTGAGATAGCGGTAATCTTGGTTGTAACCGCCGACGCCGACGTAGTACGAGAAGAGCCGGTCGGGAGTCGCTCCGCCCGCTTCGACCTGCAGGTTGTGATAGTACGTCGGCGTGCCAATTCCGCCGCTGGCCGTTGCATAGCCCGGGAACGTTCCGGTCTTGATGACTTGATTGATGAAGCCGGCCAGTCCCGAGGCGCTCTCGCCGGCCGTTCCGCCGCCGGCGTAAACCTGCAGCTCTTGCTGGCCGAGGGTACCGGCCGTGCTGCCCGGGTAGTTATCGAACGAACGATTCACGGGAACGCCATCGAACTCGTAGCCGACCTGATCGAAGTTGCCGCCGCGAATATAGACGGTTTCATTCCAACCTTGTTGGTTAGGCGGCACGAACGTTCCGGGCACTGCGGCAATTGCCGAATAGGCGTTGTTTAAGTTTCCGCCGCCGCCGATGCCCGATGCGGCTTGCGTCACGGTCGCGTTAACCGAATACACGTCGCTCGTGGTGCCCGACTTCACGAGGTCCATCGTCGAGCGTGCGGTCACGTGTGCGATCGTCCGCAGCGAAGGCGCGAGCACGATGCGCATTGTCTGCAACTGGTCGGCGAAGATCGAAACGCCGGTCAACGACGCAGTATCGAAGCCATCCTTCGAAACGGTAATCGTATACGTTTCCGGCGCGAGCGAGAGCAGCGCGAAGCGGCCCGACGCGTCGGTCGTAACGGTCGCCGTTTGCGAGGGACTGACGGCAACGAGGCGCGCGCCGGCGATCGGCGCCTTCGACGTGCTGACCACCTGTCCGGTCAGCGAGCCGGTCGTTCCGGCTAGTGTCGGCAAAGCGCTCGTGGCAAAGACTCCAGCGAGCGTAAGAAGAAACGTCGTACGTCCCAACGAGTGCAGCATGCGCGGGCGTTCGTGAATCGTAAAGCGGTGTCATTCTTCAGGATAAATCGCGTTGAAGGCGAACGGCCGAGCCAATGAGCGTTATGGCTGGTCCGCGCCCAGTCCGGGCACCTCGCGGCACGAAAATTTCGTGCCGGGGATGGCCGCAGGAAGCCGCGTTGCGGATGCTGATGAACAACCTCGACCCCGAGGTTGCCGAACGGCCCGACGACCTCGTGGTCTACGGTGGGAACGGCCGCGCCGCGCGTTCGTGGAGCGCCTTCGATGCGATCGTGCGCACTTTGCAGCGCTTGGAGAGCGACGAAACCCTAATCGTTCAAAGCGGCAAGCCCGTCGCCGTCTGGAAGACGCACGTTCGTGCTCCCCGCGTTCTCATCGCCAACGCGAACCTCGTGCCGGAATGGGCCGATTGGAAGACCTTCCGGGAGCTGGAGGCGCAGGGCCTCACGATGTACGGTCAGATGACGGCCGGCTCGTGGATCTACATCGGGACGCAGGGTATCGTTCAAGGAACCTACGAGACGTTTGCCGAGCTCGCACGCCGGCATTTCGGCGGCTCGCTCGAAGGCCGAGTGACGCTGACGGCCGGCGTTGGGGGAATGGGGGGCGCGCAGCCGCTTGCGATCGCCATGAACGGCGGCGTCTGCCTGGTCGTCGACGTCGACCGCGCTCGTTTGGACCGTCGCCGCGAGCTGCGCTACCTCGACCGAGTCGTCGAATCGCGCGAGGAAGGATTGCGCCAGGTTGAGTCGGCGCGTCGCGCGCGCGAAGCGGTCTCGATCGGCTACGAAGGAAACGCAGCCGAAGAGTTTCCGATCCTTTACGAGCTTGGTTTTCGCCCCGATGCGGTAACGGACCAAACCTCGGCGCACGATCTTCTCAACGGCTACGTTCCGGCCGGGCTCTCACTCGAGCAAGCGGCCGCCTTACGCGAGCGCGATCCGAGTGAGTACGAGCGCCGCGCCCTCCAGAGTTGCGGCAAGCACGTGGAGGCAATGGTTCGCTATCTCGACGCCGGCGCGGTCGTCTTCGATTACGGGAACAATCTGCGCGCGCAAGCGCAACGTGCGGGCTTCGGCCGGGCATTTGCCTTCCCGGGCTTCGTGCCGGCCTTCATCCGGCCGCTCTTCTGCCGCGGCTCGGGACCCTTTCGGTTTGCCGCGCTCTCCGGCGATCGCAGCGACATCGACGCGTGCGATCGCCAACTGCTCGAGCTCTTCCCGGAGAACGCGTCGTTGGCGCGGTGGATTCGCCTCGCCCGGGAACGGGTTTCGTTTCAGGGATTGCCGGCGCGAATCTGCTGGCTCGGCTACGGAGACCGCGCGAAAGCCGGGCTCGCCTTCAACGAGCTGGTGCGCAGCGGTGCGCTCAAAGCCCCAATCGTGATCGGACGCGATCACCTCGATACGGGCAGCGTTGCGTCACCTTACCGCGAGACCGAAGCGATGCGCGACGGCAGCGATGCGATCGCCGATTGGCCGATCCTCAACGCGCTCCTCAACACGGCCGCCGGCGCGCACTGGGTGAGCTTCCATCATGGCGGCGGCGTTGGAATCGGATACAGCCTGCACGCCGGAATGGTCGTCGTCGCCGACGGCAGCGACGACGCCGCGGAGCGACTGGCGTGCGTGCTGACGACCGATTCGGGTATGGGGGTGGTGCGCCACGCCGACGCCGGATACGAGATCGCCATCGAGACCGCCGACGAAAAAGGCATTGATTGGCGTCTTTGATCGTCCGCGCTAAGACGATCGTTACCTGCGATACCGAGGCGCCGCAATCCGGCATCGATTTCGATGCGCTCGGCCGCATCGACGATGCCGCGCTGATCGTCGAAGACGGAAAGTTCGTAGCCGTCGGTCGCGAGCACGATCTTGCAGGCGACGGCGACTTCATCGACCTGCGCGATTGCGTGATCGTCCCCGGCTTGGTTGACGCGCACGCGCATCCGCTCTTCGCCGGGGACCGCGAGCCCGACTTCGCCGCGCGCATTCGCGGCGAAGCCGCTACGCTCGGAATGCTCTACACGGTCGAGCGGACGCGCGAGGCCCTGCTCGACCCGGTAGCGTTCTACGAACGAACGGTTCGCCCGCGACTTCGAACGATTTTGGCGCACGGCACTACCACCCTCGAGACGAAGACCGGCTACGCGCTCCACCGTCCCGGCGAATCGGCGTTGCTCGATTTGATCGCGGAGCATCGCAACGATCCCGACGTTCCGGATTTAGTCGCTACCTTTTTGGGCGCGCATGCGCTACCACCGGAGTTTACGCGCGAAGAGGCGTTCGTCGACTATTTGATCGATCAGGTGATCCCGGTGGCGGCCTCGCATGGAGCGGTTTACGCCGACGCCTTCTGCGAGCCGGGATTCTTCTCACCCCAGCAGACTCGCCGTTACCTCGACGCCGCGCGGCTCAGCGGAATGCGCTTGCGGGTGCATTGCGACGAGATGGCGTACGGTGGCGCGGCCGAAATGGCGGCGCACCTCGACGTGGACGCCGTCGATCACTGCAACTATATTCGCAAGTACGACGTCGGTGCCATCGCCGAGCGCGGTATCGTGACGGTTGCATGCCCAGCGAC
Source organism: Candidatus Cybelea sp. (assembly GCA_036732685.1). GTDB lineage: Bacteria > Vulcanimicrobiota > Vulcanimicrobiia > Vulcanimicrobiales > Vulcanimicrobiaceae > Cybelea. Next base: position 59,527 of record DAINBY010000013.1, read on the forward strand.
GATCGCCTACCTCGACCTGCCGCAGCACGCGCCCGTTCGTGAACTCCTGGAGGCCGGCGGAACGGTCGCCCTCGCAAGCGACTACAATCCCGGGACGTCGCCCTGCTTCAACCTGCAGAGCGTGGCCTTCTTCGGGCGCAAAATCTTCGGACTCTCCGCAGCCGAAGCGCTCTACGCGGTGACCCGCGGGGCGGCGCATTCGCTTCGCGCCGACGCCGGGCGCATCCGCGCGGGCGCCCAGGCCGATTTTGTCGCGCTGCGTTTCGCGTCGCCCGACGAGTTCGGCTGGCAGTTCGGCGGCAATCTCGCAGCGGCCGTTTTCAAGCGCGGCACCTTGGTCGCACCGTGAGCGGCGAACTCGTCCGCTGCGGGCGCGCCCTCGTCTCGGGAGCATTGCGAGAAGACTACGCTTTCATCGTGCGCGACGGCGCGATCGCCGCAGCGGGCGATTTCGGTGAGCTGCGCGAGGCGGGGCGCAATCTCTCCTCGCGCACCTTCCCATCCGATCGGCTCGTCGTTCCGGGCTTCATCAACGGCCATAGTCATGCGTATCAAATACTGCTGCGTGGGTGGGCCGACGATTGGCCCTTCGCGCGATGGCGAACCGAGGCGCTCTACCGGGTCGTGCCAAAGCTGACGCCCGACGACGTCTATTGGACCTTCGTTTGCGCCTTTTCCGAGATGCTCGCGGCCGGGATCACGACCGTCGCCGAATTCTTCTATCTCAACGCCGCCGGCAACGAGCATGCGCAGGCTGCGATTCGCGCCGCGCGCGACGTGGGGATCCGCATCGTGCTCGCGCGTACGTGGATGGATGCGGAGTATGCGCCGCCGGAGTTCCGGGAAAGCGCCCAAACCGCGGCGCAGCGGACGCGCGCGCTCATGGAGCGCTATCCCGAGGCGAACGTCTGCGTAGCGCCGCACTCACTGCATGCGGCATCGCACTCGATGATTCGCGCTGCGGCAGAGTTTGCGCGCGAGTTCGACTGCATGCTGCACGTGCACGTAGCCGAAGCGAAGTATGAAGGAGAAGCAACGCTGCGCGATTCGGGTCACACGCCCATTGCGTTGCTCGACGAGCTCGGCGCGCTGAACGAGCGTTGCGTCGCGATCCATGCGATTTATCTGAGCGACGACGACCACCGGCGCCTCGCCGCAAGCGGCGCTCGCGTGATTCACAATCCGATGACGAACCAGTATCTCGGTGACGGCATCTGCGACGTCGTGCGTCTAGAGTCGATGGGTGTGACGATGGGCTTGGGCACCGATGCCAACGTGCGTCCCTCGCTAATCGGCGAGATGCGCGCGGCGGCCTTGCTGCAAAAGATCGCGTACCTCGATGGTGCGTCACTCCCTGCCGAGCAAGCCTACGCGCTGGGCACCGCGCAGGGCGCCCGCGCGTTAGGCATCGCGGGAGGCGACCTCGTCGCGGGCACGCCGGCCGACTACTGTGTGCTCGACGCTTCGCGGATCGATCCGTGGTCGCCACCGCTCAAAGCACTCGTCTATCGCGGCGAAGACGCGTGGGTTCAGGCGACGTTCGTTGCGGGCCGGCGCGTCTACGTCGGTGAGCCGTCGGCACTCGCGGCCCGAGCGCGCGAAGAAACGGCCGCTATTGCGACACGGTTGCTCTAACCGGCGACTTAAACCGAACCTCGAGAACGGTGCGCGCCGGAAGGGCGATGTCGGCCTGGGGCGTTTTCGGCGAAAGGGCTTCGGCGGATAGCAACTCAACGTTGACCGGCGCCGTCGTCCCGTCGAACGTGCGAATGTCGTCGAAGACGAGCGTCATTTCTGCGCTACGCGCCGCTCCCGCAGGCCGCACGTTAGCGAGGTGCCCATCGATTTCCGAGCCGGCGAGTGAGAAAGGCCTCGAGGTCGTTTCGACGAGCGTAAACCCGTCGCCGTTCTTATTCTTTTTCGTGCCAATTGGCCGATCGAGCTTTCCGTAGAAATAGGTTCCCGCTTCCACAATCGTGTGCTGGCGCTCGGCGGGTGGCGCCTGCGCGCTGCTCGTCGCCTGGGGCTCTTGCTCGCTGCGCGTCCTGGAATTTGACGAATGATTGGAGCAGGCCGCGATGCTCGCGGCCATGCACGCGGTTCCAATCGCCGCAAAAAGTTGAGACGGTTTCATCGCTCGCCGATTTCGCGGCCGCACGGGCGAATCCGCCGCTCGATGACCAGGAGGGTCTCCGTGCCGCATTGCGTGAAAGTCGGCCCCATGAGTAAGTGGACGGCCGCTGTGGCCGCAATTGCCCTCGTCGCGCTCGCCGCGTGCGCGAGTGGAAAATCGAACGGGGCCGGTTCGCCGCAGCCCTCGGCTGCTGCATCTGCCGTCGACACCCAATCGTTCGCCGTCAATTGCGGAAGCGAACCTCCGGTCTGGGCGCTGCAGAGCCCGAAGGTATATTTGGTGCCTGGCGATCGGCTCTATGGCAAGACGAAACACGGCCGGTACATCTGCCGTTCGGAGGCGCATGCCGAAGGCTACCGACCCGCGCGGCTTCCGTTCAGGCATCTGCGATAGGCGCGCGCGACCCGGGCGCGAAGCGCATTCCATGGAAAAGCGCACTCTCGTACTGATCTCGTTCGTCGCGGCAGCGACGCTCTTGGTGAGCGCCTGCGGAGGCGGGAAATCCAGCAGCGCCAATGCCGCGAAAACGACGCTCGCCGCTTCGGCCGAGCCCAGTATGCCGGCACCCGCCGGCGAGGCCTCGATCCCGAACTGCGGCGCCGTGGCCGCCGTCTGGGTAAACCTGAAGACGAAGGTCTACCACCCGCAGAGCGATCCGCTCTACGGGAAGACGAAGCACGGCGAGTACCTGTGCCCGTCTCAGGCGCAGGCCCAAGGCTTCCGCCCGGCCGGCGGCGGAGCGGCTCGACACCGCCACGAGAGGAATTCGACCGCCCCGACCTAGCATCCGGCGGGTGCGTGCAAGTACTTGCATTCAGGCCCGCGCCGTGCTAGACTGCGCGTGCGAGTACCTACTTGCACCCTCACCATGAACGTTCGCCGGCATTTTCGATCGCTCACGCTCTCCCTGATTTCGGTCGCCACGGCCGTGGCGAGCCTTGGCCTGGGTCCGCCCGCCAACGGCGTCTCCGCGCCCCTCGATGCGCGGGCGATCGTGGAACGAATGAGCGAGCGCAACCCAAGTCTGAAATCGTATCGGGCGCGCGTGCACGTGGACGTGCGGATGTATAGTTTTCCGTTTTTTGCCCCGAAGCTCGACGGGACGTCTTACTACGAGCGGCCCGACTTTTACGTCGTCGTCTTCGACCGGATGCCGGGATACGCGCGCGGTTTTCAACGCCTCTTCAACGACATCGGCAATCCCCGCGCTTGGGAGAAGGACCAGAACATCACCGTCGACGGCATGGCGTGGCTTGGAGATCGTCAGGCAATCGTTTTACGGCTGACGAAAAAGATTCACAGCGATATTCTCGACCACACGCTGGCCTACGTCGATCCCTCCAGCTACGCGCTGCTTCAGATGGAGTGGTATTACACGAGCGGCGGAAAAATCACGATGTCGCAGCAGTATCGCGCACAGGGCTCTTACTCATTCGTCTCGCAGCAGCACGCGACGATCAGCATTCCGCACGTGCACGCCGTCGCCGATGCAACCTACGGAGAGTACGAGACCAACGTCCCGATCGCGACGGGGAGCAGCTCACCATGATCGAAACTCGCCGGCTCGTCGAGGTCGGACGCTCGGCGTCGACGGACCAGACGCGCGAACGGATACTCGTTGCCGCGCGCGAGGTGATCGGCCGCAAGGGCAAGCGAGGCGCGACGACGCGCGAGATCGCCGAGGTCGCGGGCGTTAACGAAGCAACCCTTTTTCGCCATTTCGGCACCAAGGAGTCGCTCCTGGTTGCGTGCGCCCAGCACTTTTGCGGTTATGTGGAACTCGCCGACGTCGCCGCATCGCTGACGGGCGGTCTCTCCGATGATCTTCTAACGATCGCCCGGTTGATGTTTGCGCGATTCATCGCACTCGGCGACATCATCCGCTGGTCCCTCGTGGAGCAAGAGTACGAGAGCGATATCTTCGCCGAGACCGCGTGGCGCCCGCAGCTCGCGATCCTCGCCGTTCTCACCGAGTTCATGCGACGGCGAATCGAGACCGGTGAGCTTCGCGGCGAACCGCAGAAGCTGGCGATGGTCTTTCTCGGTTCGGTCTTCATGCATGCGCTGGGGCGGAAGAAGTTTCCGGACTCGGCGCTCCACCGGGGCGACCCCGATGACGCGCTCCGATTCTACATCGACGTTTTTCTCAACGGAGTAAGGAACTCGTAATGGATACCCGAGAGCTAGATCAACAAAAGACCGGCACCGACGCAAAGGGTAACGGTACCGGCGTGGCCTCCTCCGAGCGCTCCGACGTCGCAGAATCGGGCGGACGCCCGCGCAAGCGGATCGTCTTCATCGTCGTTGCCGTGGTGGTTATCGCCGCCGCACTTATCTGGGGCTTGCCATGGCTGAACTTCATGCTCTCGCACGAGGGAACCGACGATGCTCACGTCGCCGCCGACGAAGTCGCGGTGACGAGCAAGATCCCAGAGCGGATCAATCAGATCCTCGTCGATACGAATCAGCCGGTGCGCCGCGGGCAGTTGCTGATCGTTCTCGATAACAAGGACGAATTGGCGAAGCTTCGCGCGGCGCAAGCGCAGTACGATCTTGCCGTCGCGAACCAGCGCGCCACCACCCAACAGGGGCAGGGCGGCGTCTCGCAGGCGGGCGGTGCGATCGCCAACGTGCAGGCGCAAGTGCCGGTCGCGCAAGATGCCGTCGCCCAAGCGAGCGCGCAGCTTCGCGCGGCGCAGGCGCAAGTGCCGGCGGCTCAACAGAATTACGATAAGGCTCAAGCCGACTACCGGCGCGTCAGCTCGCTGGTGAGTACCGGCGACGTTGCCTCGCAACAGCTCGATGCGGTTCGCGCTCAATCGGCCGGCGCGGCGGCGCAACTACGCGCCGCGCAGGACCAGGTCGGTGCGGCGCAGGCAACCGTCGCGGCAGCGCAGGGGCGCGTTTCCGCCGCGCAGGCGGGCGTGACCGAAGCTTCGGGCGCGCTCACCACCGCTCAAGGAAAGCTCTCGCAAGCCTCCGATCCCAGTCAAGTCGAGGCCGCCGGAGCACAGCTCTTTCTCGCCAAGCAGAGCCTGGGCTACACGCGGATCTACGCCTCGACCGACGGTTACGTCGGGCAGAAGAGCGCCGAGGTCGGCCAGACCATCGGCGCAGGATACACGCTGATGACGATCGTCCCGCACCGCGTCTACATCACCGCTAACTATAAGGAAACCCAGATGGGCCGGATGCGCGTGGGGCAGCCGGTCGAGATTCGCGTCGACGCCTATAAAGGCGTCACGTTCCACGGACGCGTCGCATCGATCAATCCCGCCTCGGAGAATACCTACGCGCTCGTGCCGGCGCAGAATGCGAGCGGAAACTTCGTAAAGGTCACACAGCGAATTCCGGTGCGCATCGACGTCGACGACGATAGCTCGGATCTGCCGTTGCGGCCGGGGATGAGCGTCGAAACCTACGTCAAGGTAAAATAACCTTTGTTCGGCGCGTACGACAGCCCAGTCGTCGAGCACGGCTGGCGCAGGACCGTGATCAGCATTTCGGTCATCACTGCTACGCTGCTCGAGATCATCGACGTGACGATCGTCAACGTCTCGTTGCCGAACATTCAAGGGAACTTCGGCATCGGCGTGGACCTGGGCGCCTGGGTCGTCACCGCCTATCTCATTGCCAACGTCGTGGTCATTCCGCTCAATCCGTGGTTCGCGGCGCGCTTTGGCCGGCGCCAATACTTTTTTACCTCGATCGTCATCTTTACCATCGCCTCGTTGATGTGCGGGCTCTCAAACTCGTTCGGGCAGCTCGTCTTCTGGCGGCTAGTCCAAGGTCTAGGCGGCGGCGGCCTAATCGCAACGTCGCAAGCGATTCTGCGCGACACGTACGGCATCAAGGAGCAAGGAAAGGCTCAGGGCGTCTTCGCGCTGGGCGTTATCGTCGGCCCGGCGCTCGGTCCGGTCATCGGAGGCTGGATCACCGACAACTGGAACTGGCATTGGATTTTCTTCATTAATATTCCGATCGGCATCATCGCCGCAACGCTGATCTACAACTTCTTGCGAAATCCCGCCGAGCCGCAATACCGCCGCCTCGATTGGATCGGTTTGATTCTCATGTGCATCGGCTTGGGGTCGATGCAGTTCGTGCTCGAGAACGGGCAGCAGTACGATTGGTACGATGACGCGCGCATTCGATGGTTCACGTTCTTCTCGGTCTCCGGCCTCGGCGCGTTTGTCTGGTGGACGCTGCGCTCGAAAATACCCATCGTCGATTTGCGTGTCTTGCGTCTTCGCCAGGTAGCCGCCGGCAGCGTGCTAGGAGCGGTGCTCGGCGTCAGCCTTTACGGGTCGATCATCATTCTGCCCCAATATCTGATCAACTCCCTGGGATTCACGGCGACGCTGTCGGGCGCGACGGTGATGATCCGCGCCGGCGCGGTTCTCTGCTTTACTCCCCTCACCGCGATCTTGACGCAGCGCGGGCTCGTCGATCCGCGGCTCCAAGCGGCGATTGGGTTCGTCCTGCTATCGGTCTCGAACTGGATGCTCGGAAGCATCACCACGCCGCTCTCCGATTTCCACAGTTTGGTCTTTCCATTGATTCTCAGCGGCATCGGGCTCGCGCAGATCTTCGTGCCGCTCTCGGTTGCGGTCATCGGCAGCGTCCCGGATCGGGAGGTGCCCTCGACGGCGGCGTTCTTCAACCTGTCGCGCCAAATCGGTGGGAGCCTCGCGGCGGCGATTTTAATCACGCTTTTAGTGCGAGGCTTTACCATTCATCAGACCGAGCTTTCGAGCGCGCAGACGCTCGCACACGGCCCGACCGCGCAGTACGTGATGGCGCAAGGCGGGGTGCAGAACCGCGGTGCGATGCAGCGTCTCGCCGTTTTAGTGGAATCGCAATCCGCGGTCGAATCGTATGCCGATACGTCGCGCTGGGTCGCAGTGATTACGCTGGGACTCGCGCCGCTCGTGCTCTTGCTGCGTAGACCGCGCGTCGGCGTCGCCTTGGCCGAATGAGCAAAATGCGAAATCGAGCGATCTCGGCCCTCTTTGCCGTCGTCGCGCTGACGATGGCGACGCTGCCGGTGCAGCGCACGTCGGCGCAACCCGACGACGGGCTGCCGAATCGGGTCACGCTTCCGACGATGATCCCAACGTTGATGCTGCCGCCGGTGCCGAGCGTCGCACCGGGCTATCGCGCGCCCCAAGCCGAGCCGAGCGGGGCGCACATCGTCGGCGTGACGCAGCAGCCGTTTGTCGGGATCTCGCTCCAGGATGCGATCGCGATGGCGCTGCTCCAGAACACCAACCTCGCCGTTTCGGCCTCGAACTTTCGGGTCGCGCACTATAACGTCGTCAAGACGGAGGGTGCGTACGACGTCGCGTTCCACGTGCAGCCGTCCTCAAGCTACTCCGTTAACCCGCCGCAGAATTTCTTGGCGGCGGGGCCGGGCGAAACCGCGACCTATGGGCCGGCCTCGCTTCCGACGAGCGCCGTGGCGCCCGGTAACGTTATTCAGCATCAATCGGGCGTTCAATACGGATTGAGCGGACAGGCCCAAAGCGGCGGCGCGTTTCAGGCCCAGATTCAGCAGAGCCGAACGTACAACAATACGCTGTTCGACGCGTTTAATCCCTATTATTTCGCGACGCTCAATCTCGCGGTCACGCAGCCGTTGCTGAAGAACCTGGGTTTGAACGCGACGAAGCGCCAGCTGAAGCTCGCGATCGTCAACGCCGACTCCGGCATAGCGCAGACATTGGTCGACGCGTCGAGCACGATTTCGCAGGTCGAAACGACGTACTGGGATTTGGTCGAAGCCTGGCGCGACGTCGCGATCCAAGAAGAAGCACTGAAAGAGGCCATCGAACAGCAGCGCAGCAACGTGCGGCTGGCGCGCAGCGGCGCGGCCGCGCCGATCGACGCGGTCGAATCGCAGACGCAAGTCTCGAACTTCCAGGACAACGTTTTTGCGGCACTGCAGCGAGTTTCCGAGCTCCAAAACCAGCTCAAGAGCTTCGTGGCATCGGATGCGGAGGATCCAATTTGGAAGGCGAACCTGGTGCCATCCACGTCGGTGCAGCAGCTTCCGAGCGCGACCGATCTCGCGACCGTTGTAGCGAAGGGCCGAGCGGACCGGCCGGAGGTCCGGCAGGCCGAAGACAAGCGTCTTGCGGCCGCGATCGACCGAGCCTACGCTAAGAACCAATCGCTGCCGCAAGCCGACCTGCAGCTGCAGTACGAAAGCAACGGATTCGCCGGTATCCCGGCGCCCGTGACGCGCTTCATCGCCGGCTTTTGTAGCTCGCAGAGTCTTGCCGCATGCCCGACGCCGCCGCCGAACACGCAGGGAGCGATGGCCTGGGCTTATCACAACATGTGGGCCGGCTATTTCCCCACCTTCAATATCGCACTGATCGTCGGCTATCCGATTCAAGGACACCTAGCGCGGGGTCTACGCGGCCTTGCGAGCGAGGAGACGACGCAAGGCGACCTGCTGATGCAGGGTGTCTACGAGCGGATCGGTGCCGAAGCCCGAAACGCGCTACAAACCTACCAATCCGCTCTCTCGAAGGTGAGCGCCGCTCGCACCTCCAGGGAATCCGCCGAAGCGGTCTACGCGAGCGAGGTCCGGAGGTTCCACAAGGGCGCTTCGACGACGTTTCTGGTTCTTCAGCGACAGCTGCAGCTCGACGAGGCGCGGCTGCGTGAGCTACAAGGCCAAACGCAGCTGAATCAGTCGATCGTCGAGATCGAGCGCGTTGAAGGTACGATCCTCACCGTCAACAGCGTCGACGTGCAGACGCTCGGAAGCCAAGCGATCGCGCGGTAGGCATCGTGAAGAGCAGAGTCCGATTCGCACCGGCCCTAGTTGCAATCGTCGCTATCTCCTTGACCGCATTACCGGTCGAACGTACGTCCGCGCAGCTCGACGAGGCACTCCCGGCGCACGCGATGCTTCCCACCGCGATTCCGTCGCCCGTGCTTCCGATCGTCCCAAGCGTCGCACCAGGTTACCGCGCGCCGGAAGCGGCACCGAGCGCGGCGCAGATCGTCGGCGTTACGGCGCAGCCTTTCGTTAGCATTGCGCTGCAAGACGCGATCGCCATGGCGCTGCTCAAGAACCCGAACCTGGCGGTTTCGGCCTCGAACGTTCGAATCGCGCGCTATAACGTGGTGGCGATCAAGGGCAACTACGATCTGCAGCTTCAACTCAAGCCGTCTTCCGACTTCTCCGTGCAACCGCCGCAGAATGCGTTCGAGGCCGGTCCGGGTGAGCTTGGAAAATATACGCCCGCGCCCGGCACGACGAGCGGTCCGATCTACACAACCGGCCCCGGCAACATCATTCAGCACCAATCGACGTTCCAGTACGGCGTAGGGGGCCAAACTGAGAACGGCATGAACTATCAGGCCGGCATTCAGCAGAGCCGCACCTACAACAATACGGTCTTCAACGCTTTTAATCCATACTACGTCGCCACGCTCAACCTTGCGGTCACGCAACCGTTGCTCAAGAATTCCGGCATGAACGCGACGAAACGGCAGCTCGAGCTGGCGTTTGTCAATGAAGATGCCCGCGCCGTCCAAGCGCTCATCGATGCGTCGAACACCATCTCTGCGGTCGAGAACGCCTATTGGAACCTGGTCGCTGCCTGGCGCAATGTCGCAATTCAAGAAGGATCGTTAAGCGAGGCGATCGCGCAGCAGCGGAGCAACGTTCGTCTCGCACGGCGCGGAGCGGCGGCGCCGATCGACGCAATCGAGTCGCAAACCCAAGTCTCGAACTTTCAGGACAACGTCTATTCGGCGCTCCAAACCGTCTCGCAGCTTCAGGTTGCGCTGAAGAGCCTAGTGGTCGCCGATCCCGGCGATCCGATCTGGACGGCGAACCTCGTGCCTTCGACATCGGTGCAGCAACTCCCGAGCGTTGGCGAACTCGACCAGATCGTCGCTGCAGGCGAGCAGAATCGCCCCGAAGTCCGGCAGGCCGAAGACAAACGCCTTGCCGCGGATATCGACCGCGTCTTTGCGGCAAATCAATCCTTACCTCAGGCCGATCTCCAAGTCCAGTACCTGAGTAACGGATTCGCGGGCATACTAGCGCCCGTCCCTACGTTCTTGTTGAACGAGTGCTTCAACGTCAATCGCATGCTTTCGTGTCCGACGCCTCCGCCGAACACTCAAGGCTCGATGCCGTTCGCGTACCATAACATGTGGGCCGGGTACTTCCCGACCTTCAACGTCGCGCTCGTCGTGGGCTATCCAATTCAAGGCAGCCTCGCGCGCGGCGGGCGCGGCGTTGCGAGTGAGGAGACGACGCAGGCGAGGATTCTCATGCAGGGAGTGCGAGAGCGAATTGCTGCAGAGGCTCGCAACGCTCTGCAGTCCTACAAGACGGCACTCTCGAAGCTCAGCGCCGCGCGTCATTCCCGCGCTGCTGCGGAAGCGGTCTACACGAGCGAAGTACGCCAGTTCCATCGGGGCGAATCGACGACCTATCTCGTCCTAAAGCGCCAGGTGCAGGTCGAGCAGGCACGCGGCCTCGAGCTACAGGCTCAGACACAGCTCAATCAATCGATCGTCGAGCTGCAGCGAGTCGATGGTACGATTCTGACCACCAATGGCGTCGATCTCCAAACGCTCGGCACGCGGGCGCTGGCGCACTAAGCGATGCCCTACGGAAAAACACGCGCGCTTCCGGCCCTTATCGCCAGCGTTGCCGTCGTCCTCGCCATCGTGCCGGTGGGACCGACGTCGGCGCAGCCGGGCGAGGCGTTACTACAACGCGCAATTCTTCCAACCGAGATCCCGTCGGCTCGCATCGCGATCCCACCGAGCGTCGCGCCGGGTTATCGCGCGCCCGAAGTCGAGCCGAGCAACCCGGGGATCGTCGGCGTAACGCAGAGCCCGTTTGTCGGAATCGCACTGCAAGATGCGGTAGGGATGGCGTTGCTGAAGAATCCGAATCTAGCCGTTTCCGCATCGAACGTGAGAATCGCGCGATACCGCATCGTCGAGGCCAAGTCGAATTTTGACGTACAATTGCAAGTGCAGCCATCGTCGAACTTCTCCGTCTTGCCGCCGCAAAATATTTTTTTCGCGGGTCCCGGCGTCGGTGGATACGGGTACAAGTGCCAATCGTTCTTTGGGACGCCGGCGCCGTGCTCGACGACGGGCCCGGGCTACATCATCCAGCATCAGTATTCGTTTCAATCGGGGATTAGCGGTCAGGGCGTCAACGGATTGCAGTACTCGGCTGGGATCACACAGACGCGCACGTATAACAACCTGATCATCAATACGTTCAACCCATACTACTTAGCGTCGCTCAATCTCTCGGTGACGCAGCCCCTGCTCAAGAATGCCGGGATGAATGCGGTTAAGCACCAGCTCAAGCTCGCCGTAATCGACGCGGACTCCAGCGAGGCGCAGACACTCGTCGACGCCTCGAACACGATCGCGCAGGTCGAGGATGCCTACTGGAATCTCGTCGCTGCCTGGCGGAACGTCGCGATTCAAGAGGACGCCCTGAAACAAGCGATCGATCAAGAGCAGAGCGTCGAGCGATTGGCGAAAGGCGGCGTCGCGCCGCCGGTGACGGTCGTTGAAACTCAGACGCAGGTTGCGAATTTTCAAAACCAGTTATTCTCGGCACTACAGACGGTTTCGGAACTGCAGACGCAACTCAAGAGCTTACTTGTATCCGATGCCGGAGATGCAATTTGGAGCGCGAACTTGGTCCCGTCGTCACCGGTGCAGGAGCTGCCTAACGCCGGCGAACTCGCCGCTATCGTCTCCGAGGCAGAACAGAAGCGTCCGGAGGTTCGGCAAGTCGTCGATCAGCGCCGAGCCGCCGATCTCGATCGAGTCTATGCTAAGAATCAAGGATTGCCGCAAGCCGACGTCGTCGTGCAGTATATGAGCAATGGTTTCGCCGGGCAGCTCCAGCCGGTTCCGAACTTCGAGGTACAGGGTTGTAACTTACCGACCGGCTCGTGTCCCACGCCGCCGCCCCAATCGCAGGGTAACGCCACGAAGGCCTTTCACAATATGTGGACTGCGGCGTATCCCGAATTCAATATTGCGCTCGTCATGAACTTTCCGCTCGAGAACAACACCGCTCGCGGTTTGAAGCAAATCGCCGACCAAGAGGAGGAGCAGGCGGCGATCGAACGTCAGGCGCTCGACCAGCGCATCGAGATCGAGGCGCGTAACGCGCTGCAAACCTACGAGTCGGCGCTCTCCCGCCTCTCGGCCGCGAGTCATGCGCGCGAAGCTGCCGAATCAGTGTATGCCAGCGAGGTTCGTCGCTTTCATAACGGCGCTTCGACGACGTTCTTGGTCTTGCAACGTCAGGTGGAGCTGGCCGCGGCCCGCGGGCGCGAGCTGCAGGCCCAAACCGATCTGAACAAAACGGTCGTCGAGCTACAGCGCGTGCGGGGAACGATCCTCACCGACAACGGCGTCGATCTTAGAACGCTCGGATCGAAGGCGCTCGTCACCGCGTCGCCCGCGCCGCGCTCGTCCTAACCTGAGCGCTGTTAGCGCTTTCGGCCGCTCAGCATGCCGGCGGCGAGCTCGTCGACGAGCCAGATGAGGCGCCCCGATGCCGGGCGGACGATTTGCGCCGGATACTTGACGGGATCGACTGGCCCGTCGTATACGGTGGCGAGAATTTGCGCCTTTTCCGCGCCCTCGACTGCAAAGGCGACCGTGCGTGCGGCGTTGATGACCGCCGGCGTCATGGTGACGCGCCACATCATCTGCGATTGCGCGTAGACGGCGCGCACGAGCGCGGCGTCATCGGTGTCAGGCGGCGTTCCCGGAAAGAGCGAGGCGGTGTGCCCATCGGGCCCGAGACCGAGCAGAATCAAATCGAATTGCGGAGCGTTTCCAAGATCGGTGCGCAGGATCGAGGCATACTCGTTGGCGGCGTGTCCCGGATCGATCTCTCCTCGGATGCGATGGACGTTTGCGGGCCGAATGCCGACGCTGTCGAGAAATGAGCGGCAAGCCATTCGGTAGTTCGATTGCTCGTCATCGGGTGGCACGCACCGCTCGTCGCCGAAGTAGACGAAGACGTCGCTCCAGGAGAGTTCCTCGCGCAGCGGTTCCTGCGCCAGAAGCTCGTAAGCGGCGCGGGGCGTTTCACCGCCGGAGAGCGCGACGTGAAAGGAACCGCGTTCGGCGGCAGCCATTCTGCCGGTTGAGACGAAGAGCTCGGCAAGTGCTCGGGCAACCGCTCGAGGATCCCGCGAGATTTGCAGCTCGCCACGCCCCTCCACGGTCATCGCTCTCCCTGCGCGAGAATCTTACCGGCTGCGGCGAGCGCGGCTTGGAAGAGGCGATCATCCTGGCCCCAGAGGATTGCCCGCTCGACCAGCGCGGCGATGCCCGGATTCTCGATCGCTCGGTAGCGCGCGCCGTGGGCGCTCGATCCGGTGACGCTCAAAAGGATCGTCTCTTGCTTGGAATCGACTTCAGCAACGAAGGTCGAGCGCGACGAGGCCAGCGCGATGCGGAGAATCCGGCGCGGCTCGCCTTTGCGGTCGATTGAAAACGCGATGCGTTTCCCGAGTGAGTTGACGAGCGCGTCGGCGGCGCTCGGCGTCCACGACAAACGGCTGGCGAGCCACCCCATCAGATAGAGTGCCTCGGGCTCGGACCCGCACGCGATTTCGACGCGCTCGAGATCGCGCAGTTCGTCGACCGCCTTTCCGTCGAAGAAGATCGCGACGCATTCCTGCCACGGAGCGAGCCGTAAGTAGGCGATGTCGGCGATCGGAAGCTGCGGATGATCCTCGACGTAGCGTACGAGTTCTTGGAGCGCGCTGCGGCCCGTGTCGAGCAGCGAGCTGTTGTAAACGACCGTTTGCGCGTCCTCGGCGAGACTTGCAAAGCGCGGGTCGCTTCCGATTCCGGGAGCGGCCCATAACAAGACAACCGGCGCGTCGGGCAGGCGCAGCGACGAGACCGCCGCGCGCAGCATTTCGGGACCTGACTCGCGCACGCCGAGCTCGATCCAATCGCAGGCGTCGACTCGGTGTACGCTCGGCGGCGCGCTCGCGTCGAGCACCATAACGCGGGAGGGATGCTTCGATGCGAGCCGGTGAATGCGTTCGCGAGCGAGCTCGCCGATCGCCGGATTATCGAAGAAGACCACGATCGTCATCGTCGCGACGTTCGCGTCACAGCCGCGCTCGCGGTACGATTGCGCGAGCTGGTCCTGCACCGAGGCGATGTCGAGACTCACAGATGACGCCAGTCGGGGAAGAGTTTCTTCGCGCTCTCCGGTCCCTGACTGCCCGCCGGATAGTTGGGGAACGAGAAATCCTTCGTGTTCTGCCAGACTTCCAGTATCGGCGTCACGATCTCCCACGCACGTTCCACGGCGTCCCATCGGGTGAAGAGGGTTTGGTCACCCTGCATCGCATCGCCGATGAGCCGCTCGTATGCCGGAGGAGATTGCACGCCGAAGCCGCTGCCGTAGCTGAAGTCCATGTAGACGCTGCGGATGTGTTCCTTCGGTCCGGGAACCTTCGCTTCGAAGCGCATCGAAATTCCTTCATCGGGCTCGATCTTGATGACGAGCACGTTTGGTTCGATGTGGTCGGTCGAATCGCCGTAGAACCGGTGCGGAATCGGCTTAAACGTGACCGCGATTTCGGAGAGTTTTCGGGGCAAGCGCTTTCCCGAACGCAGATAGAAGGGAACGCCGGCCCAACGCCAGTTTTCGATGAAGAACTTGGCTGCCGCGAACGTCTCGGTATTGGAGTCGGGCGCTACGTCGGCTTCTTGCCGATAGGCAGGCACCGCGCGACCGTCGATCGTGCCGGCACCGTACTGACCGCGCGCCGACATCGAGGAAACGTCGCCGTGTGCCGGCGGCACGATCGCCGAGAGTACTTTATATTTTTCGTTGCGGATGTCGTCGGCGTCCGAGCTGATCGGTGCTTCCATCGCGACGAGCGCGAGCAAGTTGATGACGTGGTTTTGAATCATGTCGCGCAGGGCGCCGGCGTGATCGTAATAGCCGCCGCGCTCCTCAACGCCCAAGGACTCCGCCGACGTGATTTGCACGTTCTGCACGTAGTTCCGGTTCCAGATCGGCTCGAAGATCGTGTTCGCAAAACGCAGCGCGATGATATCTTGGACGGGCTCTTTGCCCAGGTAGTGATCGATGCGATAGATCTCGTTCTCCGGAAAGACCGCTTCGATCGCCCGCTGGAGGGTGCGCGCCGACGCGAGGTCGGTGCCGAAGGGTTTCTCGACGACGATGCGCGTCCAGCCCTCGGGGTCTCTCTCGAGACCGGCCTTCTTGAGGTGTTTGATGATCTCCGGAAAGACCGGCGGCGGCGTCGAGAGATAGAAGAGATGGTTGCCGCTCGTTCCGAAATCGCGGTCGTTCTGCGCGAGTCTGTTCTTCAAATCGACGAAGTGCCGGGTGTCGTTGAAGTCTGCAGTGATGTAGCTGATGCGGCGCGCGAAATCGTCCCAGAGCGCGCCCTGCGGCTTGCCGTCGGGCGGCATGAAGAGCTCGAGCTGCTGGCGGCAGTACTCGCGGAAGCCCGCGTCGTCGTACGAGCTGCGTGCGAATCCTACCAGCGCGAAATCGGTCGGGAGCGTTCCGGCCAGGCGCATCGAGTAAACGGCGGGAAGGAGCATTCGCTTGAAGAGGTCGCCGCTGGCGCCAAAGAAGACCGCGCTGCAAGGCGACGTGATCCCTTCCT
>DAINBY010000014.1:0-73639 GCA_036732685.1 Candidatus Cybelea sp.
AGACCCATCACCTCGACCGGAATCGAAGGGCCGGCCTTCTTGACCTGTTTGCCCTTGTCGTCGATGAGCGCCCGCACTTTGCCGAAGGTGCCGCCGGCCACGACGATGTCGCCGACGCGCAGCGTGCCGTTCTGCACGAGTACCGTCGCGACCGCACCGCGACCGCGGTGGAGCGCCGATTCGATCACGACGCCGCTCGCACGGCGGTTCTTATTCGCACGCAGCTCGCGGATGTCGGCTTCGAGGAGCACGGTGTCGAGGAGACCCTCGATGCCGTCACCGGTCTTTGCCGAGACCGGCACCATCTCGATGGTGCCGCCCCAATCGACGGGCTGAAGTCCTTGTTCGACGAGTTGCTGCTTTACGCGATCGGGCTGCGCGTCGGGCCGGTCGATCTTGTTGATCGCAACGACGATCGGAACGTTCGCGGCCTTAACGTGCGCGATCGCCTCCTTCGTTTGCGGCATGACGCCGTCGTCGGCGGCGACGACGAGGATCGCTACGTCGGTGACCTTCGCGCCGCGCGCGCGCATTGCCGTAAAGGCTTCGTGACCCGGCGTATCGACGAACGTGATCTTGCGATCGTTGCGCTCGACGGTATACGCGCCTATCTTCTGAGTGATGCCACCCGCTTCGCCGCCGGCGACGTTCGCTTGCCGAATTCTATCGAGCAGCGACGTCTTTCCATGGTCGACGTGGCCGAGCACGGTCACGACCGGCGGACGCGGCGTGAGCATCTCCGGCTTATCCTCTTCTTGCTCGACCGTGACTTCTTCGCCCGCCTCTTTGACGACGGCGTTGAACCCAAAGCGCTTCGCGACTTGAATCGCTACGTCGCTCGAGATGTTTTGATTGATCGTCGCCATCGTTCCGATCTTGATCAACTCGGTGATCACGTCGCGAACGGGGACGATCATCGAGGTCGCCAGCTCTTGAACGGTGAGCAGGTCGGGAATCTCGATCGTCTCGAGCGTGCGCGGCGGGGCCGCTGCAACGCTCTCGCCCTTCTTCTTGCGCTGACGCTCCTTGTCGATCAGCAGCTCCTTCTCGCGATCCTTTTTCGCAGCAGCCTTATCCTCATGCGAACGCGCTCGGTCGCCGGGACGTCCTCCTGCCGAGGGCATCGGCATATCGGCCGGCGGCGCACCGGGGCGCCCAGGGGCCGGGCGCGTCCCCGGCGTGATGGCCCGGAACGGTCCATTCCCGCTCGGGCGGCGTGCCGGAGCGATGAGGCCCGGCGCCGCGGCGCGCGGCGGGGCGGAACCCTTGCCGCCTTGGCCCGGCATCGCCTCTCCGGGTCTCGGGGCGACCCCGGGACGGCCTGGGAGACCGATCCTGGGTCCGGGCGACGCGGAGGCTGCCGTTGCCGGCGGCGGCGCGCGGCGTACGACCGAGGGCTGTCCGGCCGGTACGGGTCGGAGCTGCGGGATGGATTCGGCCGAAGGCCGCGGCGCGGGCTCGGTGCGGGCCGGCGCCGGCACGGCCGGTGCCGGCGCGGCCGGCGGCCGTTGCGGCGCCCGAGCGGGAGCCTGGGTCGAGGCGGCCGGACGCGCGGAAAGACCGGTGACCGGTCGGAGGCGCGCGATGGGCGTCGGAGGCGTGGGCTGCGGCGGCGCGGCCACAGCCGGCTTCGCTGGGGCCTTGGCTGGGGGAGCTTCGAGCGGGGGCGCCGCCACCTTCGGCTTCGCGGGGGCCTTCTCGGCGGGTTTGAGCAGCACGCTGCGCACCAGATCCGCGATCTGGTCCGGCACGACGCTGAGTTGATTCTTTGCCTCGAAGACACCGCCGAGGCGCTCGTTAAAGAGCGTCGTCAGCTCTTTTGAGGTGAGCCCAACCTCTTTGGCGAGCTCAAAAATTCGTACTTTTCCGGCCAAGTTCACTCTCGAACGCGGGCGCGCTCGAGTCCCATCAGTTGGAGTGCGCGGAGCCCCAACCGATGGCTTGGCTCCGCTAGGTAATCAAAGGATTGCCCTCATCGGAGGGAACGGTCGTCGCTAGTCTTCATGCTCTTTGTTTCTTCACGTGGCTCTCTATTAAACCACATTCGGCCGCAGTCGCGCCAAGACCCGGGTAGCGACGGTTCTTGCGTGCGCGCTCGGCGCACTCGCGCGAACAGAGATAGGCGCCGCGGCCCGCCTGCTTGTGGCGGGTGGACGAATCGACCAGCCAGCTTCCACCGTTGCGCACGAATCGCGCGAGCTGCCTTTGGGCAAATCGCGCGCGGCAACCGACGCAGGTGCGTACGGGGTCTATGGTCCGTCCTTCCCGAGCCGCTCGCGCCGGAACTCCTCGAGCTTGCGGATGAGCTCGGCATCGATCTCGTCGGCTTCGTCCTCGGCAGGCGCTTCGACGAGCTCGACCACGGGCTGTTCGCTCGCGACGCGCTCCTCTCGTTCGGCAAGATAGCGCTCGCGAGCCTGGGTCGATTCGCTCTCCGTCGCGATATCGAGACGCCACCCGGTGAGCCGCGCGGCGAGCCGCACGTTCTGCCCATCGCGGCCGATTGCCAGCGAGAGCTGATAATCGGGAACGATGACGAGCGCAACGCCGTCGTCCTCGAAGAGCTCGACGCCGATTACCTTCGCCGGTGCGAGCGCGTTGGAGATAAACGCGGCGGGCGCCGCATCGTAACGAATGATGTCGACCTTCTCGCCGCGGAGATTATCGGTGACGTTTGCGATGCGACTCGACTTGGGGCCCAAGCACGCGCCGATCGGATCGACCTCGGCACGATTGCTCTTCACCGCAACCTTCGATCGGCTTCCGGGATCCCGCGCGATCGCCATGATCTCAACGGTGCCGTCGGCGATCTCCGGAACTTCCATCTCGAGCAATCGCTGCACCAAACCTTCGGCCGCGCGCGAGAGGATTACCTGCGGTCCCTTCGGAGACTTCTTGACGTCGAGCACGTAGGCGCGAATGAAATCGTTGATGCGATAGGCCTCGCCCGGAACTTGCTCGTCGAGATACATGACGGCTTCGTCGCGCCCCTCGAGCGTCACGTACATGTTGCGCTGCTCGTAGCGTTGTACCGTCCCCGTAACGAGGTCGTTGAGCTTGCGTACGTACTTATTGTAGACCGTGTCCCGCTCGGCTTCCCGAATGCGCTGCACGATGACTTGCTTGGCGGTCTGCGCGGCGATTCGCCCGAAGTCTTTCGGCGTCACCTCTTGATCGAAGTAATCCCCGATCTGATAAGGCCCGCCGGCCTCTCCGACGGAAATCTCGAGTTTCGGATCTTGGACTTCCTCGACCACGGCGCGCCGGTGAAAAACGCGGTAGGCGCCGCTCTGCCGGTCGACGATCACGATCGCATTCGACTCGCTTCCGAAATGGCGTTTGTACGCGGTGAGCAACGCCGCTTCCAGCGCCTCGAGCAGCATCTCGAACGAGATGTTGCGCTCCCTCGCAATGTATTGGAGGACATCGATGAGCTTCTCTTCAGTCGCCGCGTTTTCGATCGTTGCCATGTCTCTGTTTCCGTTCTAGTTTATCTCGCGTAAGATCCGCCCGCGGATCGTATTCCAAATTTGCCGACTTGATCGCTGCCATCGGGAGCAGCAGCTCGCCGCGCTCGGTCTCTACGACGACCGTCTCGCCGCGCAAGCCGCGGAGAAGTCCGCGATGCGTCTTACCCCCGTCGACCGTAAGCGACGTCACGACTCGGACGCGCTCGCCGGCGAAACGCCGGTAATCCTCCGGTCGCACGAGCGGGCGCTCCAGTCCCGCCGACTCTACTTCGAGAGTGAACGCGGCGTCGAGGCTGCCGAGCGTTTCGTTCAGCCGCGCGGCCACACGCTCGCAGAGTGCGAGATCGACGCCGCCCCGACGATCGATCGTCACGGTTAGCGCAATCGTGCCACGCACCGGATGGGCACGACGCGCCACGATCTCGATCTCCGAGAAGGTTGGATCGTGCGCGATCGCGTCGAGCTCGCGCTCGAACGCTGCCGTCACCGACGCACCACCCCGGGAGACGCTTCTCATGAATCCGTTCGCCTGCTCTCTGAAGCAGCGAAGCGCGGGACGAACCCACGCTCCTTAAGAAACCATCGTCAAGGATACCGAAAATTGCGACGGGCCGCAACCCCACGTGGGCGCGACCCCTCGCTCTTTGTTCCTATTTTGCGATCGGCGCGCCGCCGGAAAATCGTCCGGCTGCCGTAGGCGCGCATTAGGCGCCTGCTATTCGGTGCGTCCTCGCGGGCCTACGTGGCCCGGCGGATTTTGCGGTTCCAACCGCCCTCCTTCGTTTTTGACGAAGCGTGCCGGCCTTTCCGGCACAATGGAATTCTAGTGCGACTAATGTCGAAATTCAAGCGGGAAACGCATCAGTTCACGGCGACGAGACGGGCGACGGTGCGAACGGTACGAGCCGCCTCCCGTCGCACGGCTGGGAAACCATCCCGTCGACGATCGGCGCGATGCCCGCGTCGAAGGGGCCGAGCGGCGGGGCGGCTCCGCCGCCGCCGCCAATCGCAATCTGCGTGCCGTTCGCGGGCCCCGCGTGGACGTTGCTCTGCACGTTGCTCACGCCGGCCGATGCGTCGGCATATCCGCCACGTTCGGCTTGTGGATAACGAACGAGCCATCCCGTACAGATCGTCGTTGGCCCGGCTTTGCGCGAGGCGACGACCCACATTTTGACGCGCTCCTCGTTGCCCGTACCGCGCACCTCGTAAATGTACTTCGTCTTGGCGAGCACATCGGGCGGCGGCGTCGGTTCGAGCCGGCCGCTTAGCGAGAGGTTCGGCGTGTACGACTTGCTCGACGGATTCACCGGATTGTGCGGAAGCAGCGACCGCAGCTTGGCGTTGATGTTCGGCGCGCTTCGCGACTTTGGTGCGGCCGTTATCGCAGGGGCAGGCTGCGGCGTTGGTTGGATCTCGATCGGACGTTCCGCCGACGGCGCCTTCTTCGGTGCGTTCCCGGCTCGGGGTCCCGGGGATGGTCCGCCGCTCGGTCCGGGAACCGGTGCGGTGCCGGCCGTCTTGGCGACCGCCGCCGCCGTACTCGTCGGGCTTGGATTCGGAACGCCGGATCTCGGCGCCGGCGCCGGCGAGGCACGCGCCGCCGGCGCGGGACTCGCACTCGGTGCGGCGCTTGCGCGGGCGAGCGCTGCGGCCGTCGGCGAGGCGCGCGGCAGCACCGGGGCGGGCGTTGAAGCCCGCGCCGTCTCACGGGCGACCGGTGCGGGCGGCTTCGGAGATGGGCGCGCCGACGGCGCGCTCGTCGGGACGGGGGAAGGGGCCGCGCTCGGCGGCGCCTTTAACGCGACCGCAACCGGCCCGACCGTCGGAACGGTTATCGGCGCGGCCGGAATCTCGGTGTTCGGCTGCGTTTCGAAGATGTTCTGAGTCGGTTGCGGATTCGGTTGCGGCGTCTGCTGCGGGATGGGACGCGGGTTCGGCGGCGCGGTCGGCGCGATCTTGGCAAGCTCGTGACGATTGACGGGCATCCGTTGCGTCTGCGGTTGCGCCAAGGCAGCGTGACGAAGCGGAGCGACGACGTTAACGTGAGGCACGGGCGCTACGGCTCGGACCGCTGCCGGTTGATTCGCAACGACGACCGGAGACGTGCGCTCGATCGTGACGACCTCGCCGCCCTGGACGCTCTCGGTCGCGCCTTGTTGCGACGAGCTGGTGAGCACGGAGAAGAGCAGCGCAGCTAGCAACGCATGCAGGAAGAGCGAGGCGAGGAAGCTCGCCGTCAGCCGTTCCGGATAACGGCGGTCTCGCGGATCGCGCTCGAAATTCACGAGAACGCTTAAGTGCGCTTAACGTAACGCAGGAGCCTGCCGTCTTCGGCGCCCAAGGCCACTTGAGTAATGGAACCAATCCTGCAAAAACGCACGAAGATCGTCGCAACCGTCGGGCCGGCGACGCGCGATCCTGCAATCCTGCGGTCGCTCTTTGTTTCCGGCGCCAACGTGCTGCGGTTGAACTTCTCACACGGCACGCTCGAGGAGCACGCAGCAGTAATCGAATCGGCGCGCGCGATATCGGCCGAGCTCGGGATACACACCGCGCTCTTACAAGACTTGCCGGGCCCCAAGGTGCGCACCGGTCCACTCGCGGACGGCGTCGCATCGGTGCGGCTGGAGCGCGGCGAGCGCTTCATCATCACCTCCGAGAACGTGGCGGGAACCGCGCAGCGGGTCGGCACCACCTACCGCGATCTGCCGGCGGACGTCGCGATCGGCAAACGGCTCTATCTTCAAGATGGAGCGATCGCGCTGCTCGTCGTTGGAAAGAGCGCCACGGAGATCGAGACGACCGTCGAATTCGGCGGCGATCTGCGTGGGGCCGTCGGCATAAACTATCCGGATGGGTCGTTGAACATCGCATCGGTCACGCCCAAGGATTTCGAGTACCTCGAATTCGGACTCGAGCACGGTGTCGATTACGTCGCCCTCTCGTTCGTGCGTTCGGCCGAAGACGTCGAACGCGCAAAGGCCTTTATCGCGGAGCGAAGCCGACGCGTGCCGGTCATTGCAAAGATCGAAAAGCACGAGGCGCTCGCCGAGCTCGATTCGATCATCGCCGCCGCCGACGGAATCATGGTCGCGCGCGGCGATCTCGGAATCGAGGTTCCGATCGAGACCGTTCCGATCATACAAAAGGAGATCATCGCGAAGAGCAATCGCGCGAGCAAACCGGTCGTCACCGCAACGCAGATGCTCGAGTCGATGATTACGTCGCCGCGTCCGACGCGCGCCGAGGCGACCGACGTCGCGAACGCCATTCTCGACGGCACCGATGCCGTGATGCTCTCCGCGGAGACGGCGATCGGCGCTTATCCAACCGAAGCCGTTCGGACGATGGCCGAGATCGCCCGCCAGATCGAGCAGCACTATCCCCACGCTTCCCTGCGCGACCGGCGTTTGGAGAACATCGAGCCGACGATCGCTTCGTCGATCGCCGAAGCCGCGACGCGCGCGAGCGCCGAACTGAAGATTCCTTTTATCGTTACCGGAACGACGACCGGAAACACGGCACATCACATCGCGGCATTTCGTCCGCGGGCGCGGATCGTGGCGCTAACGCCCGAACCACGAGTCGCGCGCCGGTTGGCGCTGCTCTGGGGAACCGAAGCCCTGCTCATCGACACCTACGCGTCGATCGACGTTTTGCTCTACATGACCGAACGCCATATGGTGCGCGAAGGTCTGGTGACCTCCGGCGACTTGATCGCCTTTACGACCGGCATGCCGGTCGGATCGGGCGGTACGAACGTCCTCAAGATCCATCCGATCCCTTAGCGGCGCTCGCAAGCAACACGCGCGCGTGACGAATCGCCGCGTCGTGCGATTCTCCCGAGAGCATGCGCGCGATCTCCGCCTCGCGATCCTTGCGGCCGTCGATCGGGCGCACGGCGATGCTCGTCTCCTTCTTCGCTTCGATCTTATCGAGCACGTAATGGCGGTCGCCCCAGGTCGCGAGCTGCGCGAGGTGGGTGACGCAGACGACCTGTCCGCGACGGGCCAGCTCACCGATCCGCGCGCCGACGGCCGTCGCAGTCGTGCCGCCGATTCCGGCGTCGATCTCGTCGAAGACGAGGGCGCCGCGCTCGTCTAGCGCGCCGGCAAGCACGACGACGAGCGCGAGCAGCACGCGCGAAAGCTCGCCGCCCGATGCGACGCGCGCGAGCGGGCGCGCCGCTTCGCCGGCGTTGGCCGAAAAGAGAAACTCGACGCGCTCTGCGCCGTGGGCGCTAATGCGGTCGAGTCGTTCGATCGCGACGTGGAAGCCTCCGGAGCCGAGTGCGATCTCGGCGAACTCGGCGAGGATTCGCTTACGCAGGGTTACCGCGGCCCGGGTGCGCAGCGCGGTCAGCGAAGTGGCGGCTTCGCGCAACTCGCGATTCGCCGATTCCACCTCCGCTTCGAGCGCCGCGGTGCGCCGATCGCGACCTTCATATTCGTCGACCGCGAGGCGCGCCGCGCGTCCGGCCGCGGCGATCTCCTCGATCGTTCCGCCGTACTTGCGTTTCAATCGCTCGATCAGATCGAGGCGCGTGTTGATCGCGTCGAGTTCAGCCGGATCGTATTCCGCACCGTCGAGCGCACGCCCTACGTCGGCAGCGAGCTCGACGGCCTCCGATTGCAGCGCCGACGCTCGTTGGGCCATCTCGTGCAGCGCCTCATCGAAGCGTTCCACGCCCCCGAGTGCGCCGGCCGCCGCTCCGAGCGCGCTCGTTACGCCTCGCTCTTCGGCGGCGAGCGCTTCCCGCGCCGCGTGCAACGCCGTCGCAATGCGCTCCACGTTATCGAGATAGCTGCGCCGCTCCGTCAGCCGTTCGCTTTCGCCGCTCTCGAGCCGGGCCGAATCGATCTCGCGCACTGCGAACGCGGCGTCGTCGTAGCGCTCGCGTTCGCGGCGTTCGTCACGCGTTAAACGCGAGAGCGCCTCGGCCGCGGCTTGCGCTCGCGCGTACGCGCCGGCGACCCGCTCGCGAAGTCCGAGCGCCGGTCCGCCGGCGAATCGGTCGAGCAACTCGAGGTGATAGGCAGGCGCGAGCAGCCGCTGCGCCTCGTGCTGTCCGACGATCTCGGCGATCGCATCGCGGATCTCGCGAACGTATGCAGCCGTCGACGCGCGGCCGTTCACGCGCAGCGTCGAGCGTCCCGTCTCGGTCATCTCGCGCGCGACCGTCGCCGCCTCGCCGGGATCGAGTTCGAACCCGTCGGCTGCGAAGCGCTCGCGCATGGCATCGTCGGCATCGAATACGAGCGTGACGAGCGCGCGACGAGCGCCGCGCCGTACGACGTCGGCGCTCGCGCGCGCCCCCAGCGCAAAATCGAGCGCGCCGATCAGCATCGTCTTGCCCGAGCCGGTCTCGCCGGTAAAGATCGTTGCGCCGCCGGCAAACTCGACCTCGGCGCGCTCGATCAGACCGTAGCTTTCGATCAGGAGCTGCCGCAACATCCTCTACCAACGATCTTAACGACGAGGATCCTTAATAGAAACACCCCAGAGCATCTTTGCTTCGAGCCGCTCGAGAAAATGCAGCGGCGCGGTCCGCGCGAAGCGGACGCGTTTCGGATGGCACCGGATGACGACGCTGGAGCTCGGCGCGACCTCGCTCACCACGTCGCCGTCGCACTCTAGGTGCGCTTGAGCAGCCTCCAGATCCGAGGTAATCTCGATGGGCGATTGCATCGGCACGATCAGCGGGCGCGAGAAGAGCGTATGCGGCAGGAGCGGCACGACTCCGAAAGCCGCGACCGACGGTGCGATCAGCGAGCCGCCCGCCGATAGAAAGTACGCAGTCGACCCGGTCGGGGTCGCGACGCAGATCCCGTCCGCCGCGATTTGCGTCGAGGCGCCGTCGTCGACGCGCAGCCCGAACGGCACGAGCCGCGAGACCTCGCCCTTTCGCACCACGACGTCGTTGAGCGCGAAGAACCGCCGCTCGCCGTACTCGGCCTGGAGCGCAGTGCGCTCGTCGATGACCAGCCCGCGTGAGACGATCGCGGGAAGATCGGCGAGCCGCGGATCGTCCTCGTCGAGCTCGGTCAGGAAACCGAGCCGCCCGGTGTTGATCCCGAGCAGCGGAATGTCGTACTCGACGGCGATGCGCGCGGCGCGCAGCAGCGTGCCGTCGCCGCCCACCGTGACGATCAATGCCGCGTTGGCCACGGCGGATCGGTCGACGACGTCGAATCCGTTTGCACGAAAGTCGGTCGCGATCCGCGTCGCGATCGTGCGCGCGTGCTCCCGCTCGGTATCGACGTGGAGTGCGATGACCTTCTTTTCGATGGCGAGCATCGTCGTCATGGAAGGGTCCCTTCGCCGAGGACCGCTTCGAGTCGTGCGTCGTCGAACGCCTCCCCCGACCGGCGCAGCTCCAACAGGAACTCGCGGTTGCCGGCCGGCCCGGTCAGCGGCGATTCGATCAAGGCGACGGGTACGAGCCCCAGCGGCGCCGCGGCCTCGCGTAGGGCGCGCAGAACGTCGCGGTGCGTGCCTCGATCGCGGACGACGCCGCCCGCGCCGACTCGTTCGCGGCCGGCCTCGAACTGCGGCTTGACGAGCGCGACGACGACGCCACGGGGCCGCAGGTATCCAACCGCGCGCGCCAGGATCGTTCGCAGCGAGATGAACGACGTGTCGATCGTTATCACGTCGAAGCCGTTCGGAAACGAGTCGTCGGCGAGCCGGCGAAAGTTGACCCGTTCCATGACGACGACGCGCGGATCGTTGCGCAACCGCCAGTCGAGCTGCCCGTAGCCGACGTCGACCGCGGTCACACGTGCGGCGCCGCGCTGCAGCAAGCAATCGGTGAAGCCGCCAGTCGAGGCGCCGGCGTCGAGCGCTTCGACTCCGCCGACGTCGATTGCAAAGGCCTCCAGCGCGTGTTCGAGTTTTTCGCCGCCGCGGCTGACGAAACGCCGGGGACGTTCGAGCTCGATGCGCGCATCGGCGGCAACGCTCTGCCCGGCCTTCGCGGCAACGACGCCTTCGACGCGAACGCGCCCTTCCATAATGAGGCTGCGCGCTTGCGAGCGAGTGATACCTTCGCGGTCGGCGACGGCCTCATCGAGCCGAATTCTCACGCCGCTTCGATTCCCAGAACGGCGCCGCAGACCTGGCTCGACCGTCACGGGGAGCGTTGCGAGCGCGCTATAAGGGTGTTCGATGAAATTTCCGACCTTTTGGCGGCAAAGATGAGCGTCGCGCCGGTTCTTGCAGCACTCGGCGAGGAATCGCGTCTGCAAATCGTCCGAAGACTCTGCGAGAGCGGACCGCTATCGATTACCAAGCTTACCAA
Organism: Candidatus Cybelea sp.; assembly: GCA_036732685.1. Classification (GTDB taxonomy): domain Bacteria; phylum Vulcanimicrobiota; class Vulcanimicrobiia; order Vulcanimicrobiales; family Vulcanimicrobiaceae; genus Cybelea. Next base: position 10,774 of record DAINBY010000014.1, read on the forward strand.
AGGCGCGGAAATCTCGCGTCAAGCCGTCACGAAGCACTTGCTCGCGCTCGACCGGGCGGGGCTGGTGCGCAGCGAGCGCCACGGCCGTCAGCGGATTTGGGAACTCGAGCCGAAGCGCCTCGACGAAGTGCGCCGCTACTTAACGCAAATCTCTAAGCAGTGGGACGACGCGCTCAGCCGCCTGAAGGCGGTCGAGGAGTAGCGAACGATCTCACGGCGCGAGAGCGGCCGGAAGTTCAGAACGGGATCTGGTCGTCGAGCTCGTCGCTCTTCGCGCGCTCGCCTTTACTGCGCGGTTGCGGCTCGACCATTGCGTCATCAATCTGACCCTGCGCGGTTTTGAGCAAGGCGTCACACTCGCGCGCGAGTGCCTTCCCTTCTTTGAACAGCTCGGTCGCGCGCTGCAGCTCGACGGTGCCGCCCTCGAGCTCCTTGACGATCGCATCGATGCGCGCGAGCTTCTGCTCGAAGGTCTGCGGTAGACGATCGCTCATTCTGGCTGCACCGATTCCACGCGTGCCGCGAACGTCCCGCGCCGAAGCTGGGCGGCGACTTCGTCGCCGATCGTCAACGAGGCCGCATCGTGGACGGCGGCGCCGTTCTTCGTGACGATGGCGTATCCGCGCTCTAGCGGCCGCGTCGGATCCTCGCCGTCGAGTCGCGCTAAACCGTTCTCGAGGCGCCGAAGGAACGACTGCATGGTTCGCTCGATCGAACGAACGAGCGCGCCGTCCGCGCGCACGAGGCCGAGCCGCCACTGCGCGACCCGCGCGGCGGGACTGCGCTGATCCAGCCTGCGCTCGAGCGCGCGCGTCCGCTCCGAGCAGCGCGCAAGGAACGTCGCTGCGCCGTGATCGAGCCGCAGCGCGGCGGGTCCCAAGCTCCCGGCTTTGGTCGCCAGCACCGAACGATAACCGCGCGTGAGGGAGGCGCGCAGCGCATTGAGGCGCTCGAACGCCCGCTGCCACTCCTGCGCAAGATGGACGGCCGCAGCCGTCGGCGTTGCAAGCGCGAGGTCGGCGACCTCGTCGGCGAGATGACGATTCTTCAAATGGCCCAACGCGGTAACGACGGGATGCGCGCAACGCAGGATCGCCCGTACGACCGGCTCGAGGTTAAACGTCAGCCGATCGTCGCTCGAGCCACCCCCACGCGTGAGCACGATGACGTCGACCTTCGCGCGCGAAGCGCGGTCCATTGCCTCGGCCACTTCGACGTCGGCACCCTTTCCCTGAACGCGCGACGGAAAGAAGAGAATTTCGACGTGCGGCGCATCGGCGCGCAACCGTCCCTCGAAATCCGCGCGTGCGTCGTCGTTGCTCGTAACGAGTGCGATTCGGCGCGGAAAGAGCGGAACGGCGCGTTTTCGCGAAGCGTCAAAGGCCCCTTCGGCGCGCAGGCGGATGCGTAGCTCCTCGATCTGCGCCGCGAGCTTCCCTTCGCCCACCAGCGAGACCGCTATCGCACGAAGCTGATAGAGCGAGCGGTTCGGGCGAATTTCGATGCTGCCCGCAGCGCGTACCGTCAATCCTTCCTGGAGCTTTGGAAAGCGCCGCACTTCGTTCGCAAAGGAGAAGCAACTCAACACCGCTTCGCCTTCCTTGAGCGTCATGTTCAGGTTTCCATCCGCCCAGCGTTTGATATCGGTTATCTCTCCGACGATCGCAATGCGCTGCAGCGACGTATGCCGCGAGACCATCACGGAGAAGCGTCGCGAGAACTCGCCGACCGAGAGCTCGAGAACGCCGTCATTGTTCACCGGCGGCGTCGGGGCGTCGGTGTCGATTGCGTCGCCAACGGCGACGGCGATGCAGACGGAGATCCAGAGGGCACGATCGTCGCAGGCGGCGGCACTTCGTCGGGCGGCGACGCGTAGGGTGGGGGCACCGTCGGCGCAACGAGCCCCGCGCCGGCGCCCGCATACTGATTGGAGCGATAGGCATCGATCGAGTTTCCGCATCCGTACTGCGGCTCGGTGCCCTTCAGATAGTACTCGTAGCCGCCGCGGCCGCAACCGGCAACTTTGGCGACCTCCTCGGTGGGAAACGGAAACTCGTGCGGCGGCGTGCCGGCAAGCGCGGCCTTCATGAAGCGCGCCCAAATGCGCGCGGGAACGTTGCCGCCGTACGATTCGACCATCGGCGTGTAGTCGTCGTTGCCGATCCAAACCGCAGCGACGAGATCCGGCGTGAACCCGACGAACCAGGCATCGCGAAAACTCGAGGTCGTGCCGGTCTTTCCGGCGGCGGGCCGGCCGATCACCGCGTTGGGATAGCCAGTACCGCGCGCGATGACGTCCTGCAGCATCGAGGTCATGATGAAGGCGGTCCCCGCGCTCACCACATCGGTGGCCTGTGGAAATCGATCGTCGAGAATGGTACTCCCCAACGAATCCTTGACGATCCGAAACGGCGTTGGTTCGATGAAGAGGCCTTGATTCGCCAAGGTCGCATAGCCCGTGGCTTGATCGAGCACGGTAATGCCCGAAGAGCCGAGCGCAAGCGAGAGATTCGCCTCGAGCGGCGACGTCACACCCATCCGGTGCGCGTATTCGATGACGCGATCCAGGCCGACGCGCTCGGCAAGCTTGACCGCGACGATGTTGCGCGAGAGCGTGAGTGCTTCGCGCAGCGTTATCGCGCCCATATAGCTGTTGTCGTCGTCCATCGGCGACCAGTGGGTTCCGTCACCCATCGGATAGCTCACCGCCGTATCGTCGATGATCGTCGATGCCGGAATTCCTTGATCGATCGCTGCGGTGTAATCGTAAATCTTGAAGGACGAACCGGGCTGGCGGCGCGCCTGCCACGAGCGATTGAACTGATTACGCAGCGAGAACCCGTCGCCGCCGACCATCGCCAGAATCTCGCCGGTTGAGGGACGCAATGCGACGAGCGCGGCCTGATGTGCGCCGATCCCCTCCGCTACGGCTTGGTGCACGCCCCAGGTCACCGCGTCTTGCGCGAGCTGCTGGAGGTGGGCGTCCATCGTCGTATAGACTTGAAGGCCGCCCTGTTCGACGACGTTCGCGCCGAAAAGCTTTTGGAGCTGTGCGATCGCAAAGGTCGTGAAGTACGGGAAGCGATACCCCTGAAGGCCCTCGGGGCGCTGCGAAATCAGATCGAGCGGGGCCTCGGAGGCGGCGTTTGCCTCGGCCCGCGTCACGTAACCGCTTTCGACCATGCGATCGAGCACGTGACGCTGCCGGTCCCGGGCCAAATCGAGATTCGTAAACGGAGAGTAATCCGAAGGAGCGGCCACGATTCCCGCCAGCATCGCCGCTTGCGCGAGCGAGAGCGCGTCGACGTTGCGCCCGAAGTAGGTGTGTGCGGCAGCGTCGACGCCGTACGCTCCGGCGCCGAGATAGATGATGTTGAGGTAGCGCTCGAGGATCTCGTCTTTAGTGTAGTAGCGCTCGATCTCGATCGCGAGCAAGGCTTCCTGAATCTTGCGCGACATCGATACCTGATCGTTGAGAAAGAGCCGCCTCGCGAGTTGTTGCGTGATCGTCGAGGCGCCTTGGAACTGCTGATGCGTCACGTCGGCGAACGCGGCGCGCACGATGCTCTGGAAATCGACGCCGTGATGGCGATAGAAGTTGTGATCCTCGTTGGCTACGAAAGCGTCGCGGACGAGGGGCGGGATGCCCGAGATCGGCACCCAGACGCGGTTCTCTTTGTAGACCGAGGCGAGCAGCGCTCCGTCGCGTGCGAAAATGCGGGTCGAGCTCGCCGGTTGGTAATCGGCCATACGGCTGATGTCGGGCAGGTTTCGTCCGTACGTCGCGATTAGGCCCGCGACCGTGCCGATCCCAAAGAGCACGATCATCAGCAGCGCGACCAGGAGGCCTCGCCAAAAGCCGCCGCCGCGCCCTCGTCTACGCTTTGACATTTGCTACCGCGCTGAGCACGCCGTTGACGAAACGTCCGGAGTCCTCGGTGGAGAATCGTTTCGCGAGCGCCACCGCTTCGTTAATCGCGACCGCCGTGGGCGTCTCGGGGCGGCAGCGAAGTTCGAACGTTGCCATCTCTAAGAGCAGCCGGTCGATGGTCGGCAAGCGCTCGATGGCCCAGCCATCGAGCAGCGGGCTCACGATCCGATCGGCCTCGGCGGCGTAATCGAGCGTCCCCATCGCGAGCTCTTCGACGAATGCCCGCTGCTCGCTCGCCGCTTCTTCTCCGACGATCTCGCGCACCGCATCGCGCGGTTCCCGATCGCCGATAACGACCGAATACAACACTTGCAAGGCTTGCTCGCGCGCGAGTCGCCGCGAGGTCATCGCACGTGCGGGTGGGCCGGATGCACCGGCGCACCGTTGGAGAGAATGCGCGCCGGAATGAACTCGACGTCGTAGCGCCCGGAGCGAAACTCGGGCGTCGCGAGAATCTCGAGGCAGAGGTCGATCGTCGTGCTCACGCCTTCGACGAGCGTCTCGCGCAGCGCTCGGTCCATCCGCGCGATCGCCACCTTGCGGGTCTCGCCGAACGCGACGATTTTTGCGATCATCGAATCGTAGTACGGCGGAATCGCGGCGCCCGCGTACAAATGCGTGTCGACCCGAATCCCCGGTCCACCCGGGAAGACGAGTTTGGAGACGGTTCCGGCCGCCGGCGCAAAGTTATTGCGAGGATCCTCGGCGTTGATCCGGCACTCGATCGCGTGGCCGCGGGCAACGAGATCGTCTTGCACGTATCCGAGCGGCTCGCCGGCGGCGATACGAATCTGCTCCTTGACGAGGTCGATGTTGTAGACCATCTCGGTAACGGGATGCTCGACCTGGATGCGCGTGTTCATCTCCATGAAGTACGCGTCGTCGCCCGCCACGAGAAACTCGAGCGTGCCGGCGTTCGTGTAGCCGACGTAGCGTGCCGCCTGCAAGGCCATACCGTGCAACGAATCGCGCGCCGGCGGCGAGAGATTCGGCGCGGGCGTCTCTTCGACCAGCTTCTGATGCGCCGGTTTCTGCACCGAACAATCGCGTTCGCCCAAGTGAACCACGGTGCCGAATTCGTCGCCGAGTACCTGGACCTCGATGTGCCGCGGCTCGCGGATCAACCGTTCGACATAGACGCGGCCATCTTTGAAGCTTGCCTCGGCCTCCGCGGTCGCACCGGCGTACGCGCGGCTCAGCTCGCTCGCCTCGTTCACGACGCGCATCCCTCGTCCGCCGCCGCCCGCCGTGGCCTTCAACAGCAACGGGTAGCCGATCGATCTCGCGGCGCGCTCCGCCTCCTCGACCGATGCCAGAACGTCACTTCCGGGCGTCGTTGGGACGCCCGCCTCGCGAACGACGCGTTTCGCCGTCGCCTTGTCACCCATTAGCGCGATGACGCTGGGTTTGGGTCCGATGAAGGTGAGTCCGTGGTCGTTGCAGATCTCGGCGAAGCGCGCGTTCTCCGCCAGGAACCCGTAGCCGGGATGAACCGCATCGCACTGCGTGATGAGCGCGGTCGAGATGATGTTCGGAATGTTGAGATACGATCGTCCGGCCGGACCGGGACCGACGCAAAACGCTTCGTCGCTTTGACGCACGTGCAGCGAATCGCGATCGGCCTCGGAATAGATTGCCACCGTCCGAACGCCCAGCTCTTGGCAGGCGCGATTGATTCGCAACGCGATCTCGCCACGATTGGCGATCAAGACTTTTTTGAAGATAACTACTTCCCTCGCGCTACTAAGAAGAGCGCCTGGCCGTACTCGACCGGCATACCGTCGGCCGTTGCCACCGAGACGAGCCTGCCCGGCCCCAAGCTGTGAATCGGCGTGCGAATACCGAGCGCTTCGATATAGCCGAGCTCGCGATCGCCGTCCAGTGCGTCGCCTTCGGCCGGTACCGGGCGGGTCAAGCGGAAGATGCCGACGAGATCCGCTTTGATCGTGTCGATGCGTTGCGACGCAACCTCGGCCGATCGCGCTTCCATTCCTCGATCGGGCGTTCGAATCGGCTTTGGAGCCGCAACGAGTTCGATCTCGCCCGCGGCGTCCTCCACCCGAACGGCAACGGCATCGCTTTCGGCCAGAAAGCGCGCGAGCGCGCGTACGCGTTCGCTTACGAACGGTTGCTCTAGGGGCATCACGTCAACGCTTTCGCGCTCGGCGCGCGCCACCCCCGCGAGCTCCGACGGTCGCAGCGCGTCGCGTAGCGCCGTGAAGCGATCGTCGATCTCGGCGAGCGGCACCAAAACGAAGGCGCGCTCGCGCAGGTGCGCGTGAGGAACGCGCAGCCCCGCTTCGTCGATCTCGAGCTCGTCGAAGATCAACAGATCGAGGTCGATCGCGCGCGGACCCCATCGCTCGCGGCGAATCCGGCCCGACTCGCGCTCGATCGCGAGCAAGCGCTCCAGCAACAAGCGCGGAGTCATCTCCGTTTGGACGAGCGCCACCGCGTTGAGGAACCATGGCTGATCGGTATTTCCCCACGGGGCAGTACGGTAGAGCGACGAGCGACGCACCACGCGACCGAGCTCGCGCAGTGACGCGAACGCGCGCTCGACGTTTGCGAAGCGGTCGCCGAGGTTGCTGCCGATTCCGATGAAGGCCGAGTGCGTCAACTCGCGTCGTATCGCGGATTGGGGCGATCCAGCGTCACGCTCGGCGTTGCGCCGTCGAGAATGCCGGGCTTCGACAGGGTTATGCGGGCGCGCGCGATGCGGCGATCGGCGAAGACGGCTTCGAGCAGATCGCCCGCCAGGCGTTCGAGGAGTGCATACGACTTCGTAGCGACGATCGTAACGAGCTCGTCGCGAAGCGCCGAATAATCGAGCGTCTCCGCCAGCTCGTCGGATCGCTGCGCCGCACTGAGATCGATCTCGGCGGTGAGGTCGATCCTGAGGAGCTGCCGGCGTTCGCGTTCTTGCAGGAGCGCACCGATGCGACCGTAGGCGCGCACGCCGCGCAGCGTTATGGCGTCCAATCGGCGGGCCTCCATCCGCGCACGATTGCATCGGCGACACTGACCGCATCGCGCGCGGCCGCAACGTCGTGCACGCGCACGATATCGATACCGGCCCGCACGGCGAGTGCAATCGTCGCGGCCGTACCGTAGACGCGGTCGGCCGGTCTTCGCCCGGTAAGTCTGCCGATGGTCGACTTGCGCGAGGTGCCGATCATCGTCGGAAAGCCAAGCGATACAACCCTGTCGAGCGCGCACAGAACCTCGATGTTCTGGTCGGCGGTCTTTCCGAAACCGATTCCGGGATCGAGGATGATTCGTTCGGCCGGTATTCCGCGTGCTATCGCGCGGGCCGCGCAATTATCGAGATAGCCCACCACGGCGTCGACGACGCGGCCGTCGTAGGCCGTGCCGTTTTGATTGTGCATCGCCACGATCGGGATGCCTAGCTCGGCCGCGAGGTCCAATAACTCGTCCGGCGCACCCCATACCGAGTTGACGAGATCGGCCCCGGCCGCGTGCGCGGCGCGGACGACCATCGGCTTATAGCTATCGATCGATATCGGAACGCCGGGTAGCTGCGAGCGTACCGCGCGGATGACCGGAAGAACGCGTGCCATTTCGACCGCTTCGTCGACGGGCCGGTGACCGGGACGCGTCGACTCCCCGCCGACGTCGAGGATGTCGGCCCCCTCGCTGCACTGCACCACGGCGCGCGCGCTCGCTTCCGACGCGCTCTCCAGGCCGTCGCCGGAGAACGAGTCCGGCGTAACGTTGACGATTCCCATGACGTACGTGCGCGAACCCCATCGCAGCTCGCTATCGCGCAGTGCGAGGCCGCCGTTCAGACCGTGGTCGGTGCGTACCATTCGCGCAATCCAGCAACGATAAACGTCGAGCCGGTTACGACGACCACGTCGTCGATCTCGGCGCGGCGGCGAGCGACGGTCAAGGCTTCGATCGGATCGGCGACCGTTCGTCCCCACGTGCCGAGCGTTTCGGCGATCGCGGCCAGCCGTTGCGGCGCGATCGCACGCCGCCCCGAAACGGCGAAACTCGTAAACGTAAAGGTCGACGGGAGCTGCGCGAGGATCTCGATGATTCGCCGCGCATCTTTCGACTCTCCGATGGCGACGACGTAATGGATTCGTCGTCCGGCGAAGCGTTCGCGCAACGAAGCGACGAGCGATTCGGCCTTCTCCGCGTTATGCGCGATATCGAAGACGACCGTCGGGTTGCGCGACACGACCTCCATGCGACCGGGAATGACGAGCTCTGCAAAAGCACGCACCACCTCCTCGACGCTCGGCCGCAACTCTTCGCCGAGCAGTTCGATGACCGCGATTGCCGTCGCCGCGTTCACGCGCTGGAAGATGCCGAGCACCGGCATCCGGAGGCGATACGATCCGCGCGCCGAGGTCGCCGAGAGCGTTTGCCCCAGCGGGTACTCCTCGCTCTCAGTTTGCACGGAAACGGCCTGCGCAACGTTGACGACGCGAGCCCCGGCCTGCTCCGCGTATCGCGCGATCGCGGCTGCGGCGCCGTCCGGTACTGCGGCGAGCACCAGTGGAACGCCGCGCTTCGCGATGCCGGCCTTCTCGAGCGCGATCTCCTCGAGCGTCGTGCCAAGCACGTCGGTATGGTCGTAGCCGATCGAGGTAATGGCGGCGACCAGCGGATGGATGACGTTCGTGCCGTCGAGTCTGCCGCCCAAGCCGACTTCGATCACCGCGATGTCGACGCGCTCCTGCGCGAAGTAGGTAAAGGCGAGCGCGAGCAGCGTTTCGTAGTAAGTCGGCCGTCCGTAGTTCGATGCCGTTGCCTCGATTGCCGGCATCATCGCATCGAGCAGCGCCGCGAAGCGTTCGCGCGAGACCGAGCGGCCGTCGATGCGGGCGCGTTCGGTCATCGAGTGCAAATGCGGCTTGGTGTGTAAGCCCGTGCGTCGCCCGGCGGCCTGCAGCGTGGCGGCGATCATCGTCGAGGTCGATCCTTTTCCGCTCGTCCCGCCGACGTGAATCGTGGGATAGGCGCGATGCGGATCGCCCAACGCGGCGAGGAAAGCGTACATGCGGTCGAGCTTGTACGACGTCCGCGGCGAAGCGATTTCGTCGATCGTGCCGAGCAGGTACTGCTCGGCCTCCTCGTAGGTGCCGATGCGGGTCATCCGTCTACGACGCGATCGGCAAGAAGTTCGAGCGCGTGCGGCAGCACCGGCAGGAGGACGTCGAGCGTCTCTCTCACCGCTCGCGGGCTTCCGGGAAGGTTGACGATCAGCGTGCGGTCGCGAACGCCCGCAAGCGCGCGAGAGAGCATCGCGGTCTTCGTCTTGACGAGCGAGGCCGCACGGATCGCCTCGGCGATTCCCGGAACTTCGTAGTCGATCACCGCTGCGGTTGCCTGCGGCGTGCGGTCGCGCGGCGAGAGGCCCGTGCCGCCGCTGGTCAGGATCAGATCGGCCGCGTGCGAATCAGCCAGTTCGATGATCTCGGCTTGCAACGCGGCGGCGTCGTCGCCGATGATCCGCTCGCGCACGATCGAATAGACGCCCGCGAGCCGTTCCCGCATCAGCGGAATGCACTCGTCGGCGCGCTCTCCCGCGGCCGCGCGGTCGGAGAGCACGATCAGCGCAACGTTAAAGGTCACGGTCGTAATCGCCGCTCTTGCCGCCGCGCTTGCGGAGCAGCCGGACGCTTTCGATGGTGATTCCTTTGTCGAGCGACTTCGACATATCGTAAATCGTCAACGCGGCGACCGATGCCGCGACCATCGCCTCCATCTCGACGCCGGTGCGGGCGGTTGTGTGCGCCTCGGCCTCCACGCGCAGCACGCCGTCGCGGCGCCAATCGAAGCGGACGGCGACGCTGCTCAAGGGCAACGGGTGCGCGAGCGGAATGAGGCTCGCAGTCTGCTTCGCCGCCATGATGCCGGCGAGCTGTGCCGCGACGAACGCGTCGCCCTTGGCCAAGGTTGCCGCTTTGAGCGCCGCGACCGCCGCACGATTCATGCGAACGAGCGCCTCGGCGCGAGCGAATCGCGCCGTTACGGCCTTCTTCGACACGTCGACCATCACGATGCTGCCGTCGCGCGCGACGTGGGTCGGTTTCACCGCGACGATCGCACCGGCGAACCTTGGAAGCGCGCCCAGATCAGGCAGAGTAGCGCGAGCACCCAGCAGACGACCAAATGCGTGATGTGATGCGCGTGCAAGGCTCCCGACTCGGTAAAGAGATTGATCTTGCCCAAACCGTAAAGGATGCCGAGTACGAAAAAGACGATGGCCAGGAGCACGGCGATGGCTCTCATGAAATGACTCCCCTCCTTGCGAGAACGTACGAGATTGCGCCGACGATGACGCAGTACCAGCCGAACGGCCGCAGATCGTTCGAACGGAAGTAGCGCATCAGGAAGGCTACCGAAAGATATGCGGCGACGCCCGCGAGAATTCCGCCGCAGACCGCTTCGAGCAGTACGACGTGCGCCGCCGGCGCGAAGAGCTTGGGCGCTTCGAGCAGAGCCGCCGCAAGAATCACCGGCGTCGCTAGAAGAAACGAGAAGCGGGCCGCGCTCTCGTGATCGAGGTCGCAGAGCAGGCCCGCGACCATCGAGATTCCCGATCGCGAAATGCCCGGCAGCAACGCGAAGCCCTGCGCAACGCCGATCAGCACGCTCGCCGGATAGCTTAGGTCCTCGATCGGTTTGTACGTCCCCGGACTCGTCCGGTGCTGACGCCGGCGAAGCGCCTCGCCGGCAAACATGACGAAACCGTTGACCAGCAGGAAGAGCGCAGCCGGCGCGGGCGATCCGAAGAGCCGGCGTACGGGCGCCTCGAAGACGATGCCGAGTATGCCGACGGGAATCGTTCCGACTACGAGGCGCCACCCGATTCGCTCGTCGCGATCGTCGCTCAAATGTCCGCGCACGACGCTGGTGACGAGCGCGCGAACGATGCCGCGCCACTCGGCTCGATAATAGAGAATCAACGCGATCGCCGTGCCGAGATGCAGCACGACGACGAAGGCGAGAAACGACGGACTGGAACGATCGAAGTGCCCGTGCAAGAGCGCCGGAACCAATATGGTGTGGCCCAAGCTGGAGATGGGGAAGAGTTCGCTGACGCCCTGCAAGAGCGCGAGCGCCAGCGCTTGCGCGACCGTCATTACCAGGCCACGAACTTTACGCTAAAGGCGTACGTGCTTGCCATCGGTTTGCAGTCGCGAAGCAACGGCGTATACCGCGCATCGCGAGCCATTCCCACGGCAACGAGATCGAGCGAGGAGTTTCCCGTGCTCTCCGTGACGCTGGCGCTGGTCACCTGACCGGTGGGGTCGAGCTGCACCGTCACCCGCGCGACCCCGCTCGTTCCCGAAGCGCGGGCCTCCGGCGTGATCTCGGGCGGAGCTGGGCTCCCGACGACCGCCGCGGCGATATCGGTTCGGGCGCACGCAACGGCAGTCGCGACCGGCTGCGGGGTAGCGGTCGCTACGGGAGGCGCAGGCGTTGCCGCATTGCCTCCGGTCGTTCCGGCCGAACCGGGGCCTTTGCGCGCCGGCGGCGCCGAACTCGTGGTACGTGGGGCAGGCGTTTGTTTTGGACGCGGCGGGGGTGGCGTCGGCGGTTTCGTCACCGCGATCGTCGCCGGACGATGCTCGATCGATACGACTTCAGCCTGACTCTCCGGCGTCGGCGTCGTCGGGTGCAGAATCAGCGCGACGATCAGGTGCACCAGCAACGAGAGCGCCAGCGCGACCAGCAATAAACGCGGGGTGCGTTTCATCGCTCATCGAGGACGGGACGGTTAGTCGGGCTGGAAGTCCGCGCGGAAAAGATAGTCGCCCGTGGTTGGGCTGCAGTCGACGAGCTTCGGCGAGTACGTCGACTGCCGAGCCGCCCGCAACGCCGCCTGATCGATCGCCATGTTGTTTGCGCTCTTGAAGACTTTGGCCGTAATAAGGTTGCCGCTCGGTCCGACGGTCACTTCAATCTCGACCGTCACCGCCCCGAGTCCGAGATCCTTCGCCGATTCGGGGTAATCCGGCTGCACGGGATTCGTCACGGTCGCCTCGACGTTGGGATTGGCGCAGGCAGGCTTGGGCGTGCCAACCGTTGCGGCGGGGCCGGGCGTACCCTGCTGGCCCTGTGGAACGCCGTTTTGGCTGCCGGTCTTGGGTTGGGCGACGGTGTTCTCGGTCGACGTCGTCGCGCCGGCGTTGTGCGTCTTGATGAGATTGACCTTGAGCTTCGGCTGCTCCACTTGCTTCTTTTGCGGTGGAGGCGTCGAGTTGGGCGGCGGAGTGGGAGTCGGCGGCGGGGTGGGCGTCGGCGGCGGCGGCGTATGAACGATGATCTTGCGCTTCGAAACCGTGACCTGCTCGGGCCCCTGCTGCTCGGCGTGCTTGTTGAAGTTGGGCAGAAACGAACCGATCGCCAAATGCGCGATAATCGAAATGAGAAAGGCGATGCCGATATAGCTTCGGACCCGCTCGCCGGTCGTTAGATAGCCGCTTCGTTTTGCCATCGGCTACTGCGACGTCCCCCCGGGCGTATTCTCAACGTGGTTTGCCAGACCGAAATCGGTCAAGTCGACTTGCTTGGCGGCGTCCATGACCTGAAGGATCACGCCGTAGCTGGACCTCGGATCGGCTTTGACGATCACGCTCTTGAAGCGATGATCGGTGGCATCTTGGAGCTGCGCGAAGGCCGCCTTCGCATCGGGAATCGCCACGGTGGTCGAACCGATCTGAACGTGGTCGTGCTCGTCGATGATGACCACGATCTGTGAGGGCTGAACCTTGTCCTTGTTGAACGCGTCGGGCAGCTTCGGCTCTTTTGTAACCGACGCCAAGATGATGAAGATGATGAGGAGCACCAACAGCACGTCCGTGAACGGCGTGATGTTGATGGTCGACATTACCTCGTCTTCGCCCTGTCCGGTGGAAACGGCCACGTCGAATTAACCTCCGGTTACGACGTTACGAAGCCGACGTCTTCTAGGCCGGCGTTCTTCGCAGCGTCGAGGATTCGAATGATGACGCCGTACGGCGCCTTCGCGTCGGCGATGATCGCCACGTGGTGGCGCGGCTTCTTCTTCGACGCGTCGTACATCACACGATAAACGCCGGTGGTATCGGTCTTGACGCCGTCGACGAAAATCACGCCCTTATTGTTGACGTCGACCTCGATGTCGTTCTTGTTCTTGGTATTGGTCGCCGTGTTGGGACTCTTGTTGGGCAGCTCTTTTTCGAAGCCGGGCGGCGCCACCAAAGCGGCGAGAATCATGAAGATGATCAGCAGGACCAGCAGCACGTCCGTAAACGGGGTGATGTTGATCTCGGCCATCACCTCTTGATCTTGCTGCGACGAAAGGAGGCTCACGATCGCGCCTTACGAGCTTACTTGCCGGCTTTCGAGGGCTGATAGAGCTCCGTTGGAATCGGCGCGCCGGTGTTGTGGAAGTGCAGCATCTCGGCGAGCTGGTTCGCAGCGACGATCATTTCCTGGTTGTAATTCTTGATTCGTGACTTGAAGAAGTTGAAGAATACCACGGCGATGACCGCGATGATCAGACCGGTCGCCGTAGTAATGAGAGCTTCCGAGACGCCGGCCGCGACGACGGCCGGAGTAGAGTTGCCCTTCAACGCGATGTCTTGGAAGGCCCGAATGATGCCCAAGACCGTTCCGAAGAGGCCGACGAAGGGCGCGATGACGGCGATCGTTCCGATGATCGCGAGATTGCGCTCGAGCGAGTTCAAGTGCTCCATGAGCGCGATCGAAAGCGCGTCGGTAATGTCGGCGCGGTTCTTCTCGCCACGACGAAGCCCGAACTCGAGGATCCGCGGAAGCATGCCGCGGTGCTTTTTGCAGATTTCGATCGCTCCGTCAAGGTCGTCGCTCGAAACTTTCGTTCCGATCTGCCGCAGCAGACCTTTGGTGTCGCCATGCTGCATTTGGAAGAATACGAGCCGCTCGATGACGACTGCGAGACCAACGATTGAAATGAGCAAGAGCAGCCACATATCCCAGCCGCCCTGCTGCATAAGACCCATAAATCCGGAAAACACGGTGCTCTACCACCCTCCACTTGACGTAGTGCCACGGCGGCCGGCCGCCCTGTGAGGGCGAGCCATTGGCCTATGCCGCGCTAAAGTCCTGGTAATGTTACCTTTCGCCTCCCGACTAACCCGAGGGAGTGCCATTGAGGTTCGATTTGATGAACGTTTCGATCTGCAACGCGAGTGCTTCGTTGCCGTCGGCTTTGGCCTGTTGGTCGGCCTTGTTCAGAGCGTCGGTAGCCTTTTGCTTCATACCTGCATCGTGGCTCGCGGACCATTGCGCGGTGAGCGCGACCCCATCGGCAAAGTTCGCCGCCGCGTAGTTTGGATTCGTTGCGAGAGCCTTTTCAGCATAAGCTTGCATCCGCTTGTAATCAGGTTTTTCGGTGCGCGCTATAGCAAACGCGGCGAGGGTATTCGCTGTGACGGCGATCTTGGGATCGCCCGTGGCGGCGGCTTGGTCGAAGTCGGCGAGCGCAGTTGGCACGTCTTTGGCCGCCGCGGCCGCGGTTCCCGACTTAATCAATGCCTCGCCCATCGCCGCGGCGCCGGCCGTGCTGCCGGGATCGAGTTGCTTGATTTGAGCGGCCATCGACTGCGCTCCGGCCGTGTCGTTGGTCGCCATGTATGCTTCGAGTAGTTCGGAGTCGATGTTCACTTTGGCCGAAACCGGAATCTTCGGATCGCCCATGGCTTCGTCGTGCGCCGCCTTCAGCGACGCCTGCGCAGCGGCGTAATCGCCCATAGAGAGTTGAGCGACGCCCAGGGCGAAACGCGAGTTTGCATCCGGCGCGAGCGCGTAGGCTTTCTGGGCGTACCCGAGCGCTTGGCCTGCATTGGCCCGCGCGATCTTTACCGCCGCGGTCGCGAAGCTTCGCGCCGCGATCGGCCGAAATTGCGGCCCGATCGTCCCGACCTTGTCGAAGGCGGAGGCCGCGGTTTCAAAGTCTCCGGCATCGAACGCCGCGATTCCGAGCATCTGGCGCAGCGACTCGTCGCCCGGCGAGCTGAGCAACGCCGATTCGGCCTTCGATTTCGCCGACGCGTATTGACCCTGCCGAATGAGCGCCGCAACCTGGCTTGCGGCTGAACTGAGCGAGCCGCCGGCCGGCATGCCGGAGTCCTCACTCGGATTCCTCGCAACAGACTTGCCGCTAAACTTCAACGTGAAGTCGTAAAAGGACGTAATCGGCGTCGTGCCGCGGTGGGCCGGCTTATAGGTCGAGCTCTGGGCGATCTCCATCGCGGCGGCATTGTCGCCGGAGTTGGTCGATTTAATGACGTGCGTAGCCTTGTGCGTGCCGTCGGCATTCACTTGAACCTGCACGACGACGGTGCCGTTGCCGGCGATCGCCTGCGTCGTCGTTCCCTGCTTGATGAGCTTCGGTTTCGTGTACTCGTTGGCATACTGCGCCACCGCCGGAAGTTGTGCGAGCGCGACGAGCGTCGCGATAGCGGGAGCTACGATGCGAAAGTTAACGTTCATGGCGTACCTCGAGCGGCTGGGCGAGTCTTCGTGTTCGGCTTGGTACGAGGCGCTTCGTCCGGCGGCCTGCGGTGCCGTTCGAGCGCGGCGCGTTCCTTTGCGGTCAGCGAGCGCAGGTCCCCTGGCGGTAGGTTCCCCAAGCGCAGCGGTCCGAAACGAGTTCGCGCCAGTTCGAGCACCGGGTGGCCGAGCGCTTCGAACATCCGGCGTACTTGCCGGTTTCGCCCTTCGTGAATCGTAACATCGACGACGCTGCGATCGCGCCGTACCGCGACGACGCGGACCTTCGCCCCGGCCGTGAGAGACCCGTCGAGCGCAATTCCCTCGTGCAGACGTCGCACCTCCGGCTCCGAAAGCCGGCCGGCGATCGCAACCCGGTACGTCTTCTCGACGCCGTAGCGGGGATGAAGCAGGCAATGGGCGAGCTCGCCGTCGTCGGTAAGCAATAGGACGCCGCTCGTGCCGTAGTCGAGCCGGCCGACCGGCACGACGCGCGCGCCTCGGGGAAGAAGGTCGGCGACGGTGCGGCGGCCCGCCGGATCGCGCATCGTGGTCACGACGCCGATCGGCTTATTGAGAAACAGGTAGGTGTGCTCGGCCGGAACGGCAACGGTGCGGCCATCCACTTCAACACGATCGCCGTCACCAACGATCGTTCCCAACGTGCGTGTGACCGTGCCGTTGACCCGGACGCGTCCCGCAGCGATCAGTTCATCGGCAGGCCGTCTTGCAGCGACTCCGGCTTGCGCTAAATACCTATTGAGGCGAATCCCCGCGCCTCGCTAGTACTTGCCGTTCCCGCTATCCTCGTATCCCCGGGACATCGAGAGCGCCTCTTTGGTAACCGACTGCAGGAACTCTTCGTTCGTGCGCGTCTGCACCATCTTGTCGAGGATGATCTCGGTGATGTCGCCGGTATTGAGGACGGCCGTCGCGCGACGCAGCATCCAGATCTTGCGCATCTCGTCGGGCGAGAGCAGCAGTTCTTCGCGCCGCGTGCCCGAGCGCTTGATGTCGATCGCCGGGAAGACCCGCGATTCGGCAAGCTTGCGCGTGAGATTGAGCTCCATGTTGCCGGTGCCTTTAAACTCTTCGAAGATGACGTCGTCCATCTTCGAGCCCGTCTCGATCAAAGCGGTTCCGATGATCGTGAGCGAGCCGCCGTTTTCGATCTTACGCGCCGCACCAAAGAATCGTTTCGGCTTGTGAAGCGAGGCGGTGTCGAGACCGCCCGAGAGGGTCCGGCCCGAGCTCGCCACGGTTTGGTTGTAGGCACGCGCGAGCCGCGTAATCGAGTCGAGTAGAATCACGACGTCCTTGCCGAGCTCGACGAGCCGCTTCGCGCGCTCCATCGTCAGTTCGGCGACGGTCGTGTGGTTCTCGGGGTGCTCGTCGAAGGTCGACGCCACGACTTCACCGTCGATGGTGCGCTGCATGTCGGTTACTTCCTCGGGGCGTTCGTCAACGAGCAGCGCGATGATGTGCGCGTCGGGGTGATTGAGCGAGATGCCTTGCGCGATATTCTTGAGCAGGGTCGTCTTGCCGGCCTTTGGGGGCGAGACGATCAATGCGCGCTGACCTTTCCCGATCGGCGAGAAGAGATCGATCACGCGAGTCGAGAGTTGCGTCGGGCGCGTCTCGAGTTTAAAACGCTCTTCCGGGAAGATCGGCGTGCCGCGTTCGAAGACCGGCCGTCCTTTGACCGCCTCCGGATCCAAGCCCATGACCTTGTCGACGCGAATCAGCCCGTAATACTTTTCGCCCTCTTTCGGGCGCCGCGTTTGACCTTCGACCATGTCGCCGCGCCGCAACTCGAATCGGCGGATCTGCGACTGGCTGACGTAGATGTCGTCGCTGCCGATGTAGTAACCGGCGCGGCGCAAGAAGCCGTATCCCTCGGGAAGTATGTCGAGGATTCCGCTGGCCAGCTCGAGGCCGGAGCGCGAGATCTGCGCTTGCACGAGCATCGCGACGAGCTCGTCCTTCTTGACCTTTGCCGGAGCCGGGATCTCGACTTCGAGCTCCTTGGCGAGCTCGACGAGCTCGGTCTTGGTCTTCTCCGAGAGCTGCGCCGCGGTTTGCATCGGCGGCAACTCTACCTGCGGCAGTTGATCGTGGTGGATAACCGGATGTTGGGGAAAGTGCCGGCGTCGCGCTCGCCGGCGGCGCCCGCCGCCGCCCCCTTGTTGGGAGCGCATGTCGTTATTGGGCCGGTGGTCGACGTTGGGGCGATGTTCGACGTTGGGGCGATGTTCCGTTTGCAGAAGAGTCATCTCTCTAGGAATCGCTCGCGCCATGCTGGGACAACCGAGGGCGAGGCGAGGCTGCCGTCGCTATCAGGTCAGTGACGTGAACGTGGGGATGTCAAAAGCCGTCGCGGCTGTCACCAAACGACCGCAACGCGACGCCACCAACTATAACACAGCGTCAGCGAGCGTTCAAGCGGGGCTCAAGCGAGCGGTTCCGCTAAGGAATGGGCTTCCTGCTGCGTAGAAACGCAGCCGGCGCTCCGCTGCGGCCGTCACGCCGATTCGGGGACTGCGGCGCACGCGCAGAGCAAGGGCATCCGAATCGGCCAGCCATAGGTAGGGATGCGTGAAGAGATCGATCCCGTCGAGCGAGCGATCGATATCGAACGCGCGACAGAGTCGACCGGGACCGCGGCAAAGGTCGTCGGTGCGCTCCACAGCGCGGCGTTTGCGCATCAGCTCGACTCCTTCCACCGGTTCGAGCGCCCGCACGAGCACGCCGGCGCCTTCGCCGTCGCGCTCGCTCGAAAGATTGAAGCAGAACGAGGTGCCGTAGATCTGATAGACGTAGGCGCGGTGGGGTGGGCCGAAGAGCGTCGCGTTACGCGCACTCTTGCCGCGGAACGCATGACATGCGGGATCTCGCGGAAGGTAGGCCTCCGTCTCGACGATTCGACCGGCTACGGTACCGTCGTCGCTAACGCGAACGAGCACGCATCCGAGCAACGCGCGTGCCAGCGCACGCGTTTCGATCGGCAAACGCTCCGGTTTCAGCCGGTGCAACGTCATGCAGCAACGTTCAGCGCCGCTTCGGCCCTCGCCCTTTGCGTGATGTCGTCGACCGCCCCGGTCTGCATCGCGAACTTCGCAAGCGAGTTGAGCGCACATCGGAGGCGGACGTACGGAATCGCGAGCCGGTCGTCGACACCGCGCCCGCTCGTGATCTCTTCGGCGAACGCCGAATCACCAACGACGAAGCGGACGTCGCGTAAACCGCGCTTGGCGAGCGCTTGCGCGACGGCCGTCAATGCGGCGTACGCGACCGCGCGTTCGCCAAACGGCGTCGAGCCGGCGACGCGAAAGCCGATCCGGATGAGGTGCGCACCCTCCGGACCGGCTAGCCTTGCGTACGCAACACCTCTGCCGCGATGGTCGGCAGCGTACCCAACACCGGCCTCTACTCCGGGACCGGCACTTCGCGTCGTTCGCATCTCCATAGGCTTCTTATGCCCAGTTTAGTGCGAACATATGTTCGAGTCAAGCGATTTTTGCGGGTTTTGCCAGGCTTTCATAGAGGGCTTCCATACGGTCGAGCTGGGCCTCGATCGAGAAGCGGCGCGCAGCCTCGCGGGTCTCGCCGGCCTCCGTGGCGACGCCGGCCGCGAGCTGGCGGAGAGCGACTGCGAGCGCTTCGGGATTCGGGGCGGCGATGCGCCCCGCGCCGCCGAGGACATCCCGGTTTTGCGGGGCATCGGCCACAATGACGTGCGTGCCCGCCGCCATCGCCTCGGCGAGAACGAGACCCTGCGTCTCGGTCGTGCTCGGCATAACGAACGCATCGGCGCTCGCGTAGAGGCTGGGCAGTTCGTCTCGGGCGACGACGCCGAGAAACCGAGTCGCCGCGTTGACGCCGATCTCGGCGGCCAGGCGCTCCAGCTCGTCGCGGTGCGGACCGTCCCCGGCGATGACGAGTTTGAGGGAGTCGACCTCTGCCCGCGCGAGCGCCCGCAGGAGCAGCTCGACGTTCTTCTCCTTCGCCAACCGGCCGACGTATAGGAGCATACGGTCGGACGGGTGGAGACCCAGCCGCGCGCGCAGGGCCTCGTCTCGCCGTCCCGCGCCGAAGCGCGCCAAATCGATGCCGCTCGGCACCACTTCGATCCGCACCGTAACGCCCAAGTCGCGCAGGCGCGTCGCCATCGTTTGGGTCGGAACGACGACCGCGTCGGCCTGATTGGCAAAGGCGCGCGTCAGTCGCCCGGCGACAAACCGGGTGGCATTCGCTTCAAATGGAACGTAATGCGCGTAGGCTTCCAGCTGCGTGTGATACGTGTAGACGAGCGGCATTCCGTAGCGTCGCGCGTAGCGCAGGCCCATCCAGCCCGTCACGAACGGCGAGTGGACGTGAATGAGCGAGAGCCGCTTAATGACGTTGTCGCGATTGCGCCGGCTGACCAAGGGCAGAGTCAAGCGGTACGGGGTGCGCGTCGGTAGCGGAAGCGAGGGCATTCGAAAGACCGGCCCGTCGGCTTCGGCAAGGCCCGGCATCCACGGAGCGAAGCAAAAAACTTGATGGCCGCGCGCGCGCAGACCATCGGCGAGGGCCTCGACCGACGCGACGACGCCGTTGACCACCGGATGGTAAATTTCGGTGAAAAACCCGAGGCGGAGCGGCTCCATCGCGACCCTTCCTTCGCCCCCTAAACCAGGGGCGCCCTCAAAAGGAGGCCCCTTCCGTCCGTGAGACTTTCAGCATATTCCCGTTCCTCGGCGGATGTGCTATATTGCCCGGGTCAGGCCAGCCCGCCACGACGGAGAGCAGGCAGGCATGGGAATTCATTGGCGATTCCGTCGCATCCAATCGCCCCGCGGCCGATTAGCGCCGCTTCCCCAAACGCACGTCTCGTCGTTTTATCGTTCCGATTTGCGTGGTGTCGATCGCAACCGTGACGCGAGCCGAGAGAAGAAAGGAACATCGGGTTGATCGGACGTCTGCTCTACGCTTCGCTTTTTATTGCCGCCATTGGGATGTACCCAGCGGCGGCCGCACCCGTCACCGCGGTAACTTGGCACCGCGACGGGGTTCTCACGTGGGAGCGCGTCGCGCGCCGCACGATTCGGCCGCAAACGATTCACCGGCTCACCGTCGGCATGGCACCCGGACATTCGAAAGTCCTCGCGCACGGCAACGCCGGCCTCGTCGAGATCCGCACGTTCTACGCGCAGCGCGACGGCGGCCCCGTTCACCATAAGGTGATCTCTTCGACGATTCTGGTTGCGGCGAAGCCGCGGATCCTCGCCGAGGGCATCGGCGCCACGCCGCTCTATAGCTTTGAAGCCCACGGGCTCGCCCAAATGGCGTACATGGCGCGAGCTGCAATCGAAATGCTCGCAACCGCCTATACCGCCGGTTCGGCCGGCGGAAGCGGCGTGACGGCGATCGGGCGCCGCGCGGGATACGGCATCGTCGCCGTCGATCCGCGCGTCATTCCGCTCGGAACGCGCCTCTACATACCTGGGTACGGTCTGGCGATCGCCGGCGACACCGGCGGGGCAATCGTCGGAAATCGAATCGATCTCGGTTTCGACTCGCTGCGCGAGGCAATGCTCTTCGGTCGCCGCGACGTTAAAGTCTATCGCCTCAAGTAGCGAATAACCGCGGGGTGACGACGCCCCGCCAAATGCTCGCCCAAGCCGGGCTTGCGCCCAAGAAACGCTACGGGCAAAACTTTCTGCAAAACGAACCGGCGGCGCGCAAGATTGCGCAACTCGCTCTCGCCGGGACGGCTCCAGCTACGCGAACGCTTGAAATCGGCGCGGGTACCGGTGCGCTGACCCGCGCGCTCCTCGACGAAGGCGCCGATCTCACCGCGCTCGAGATCGATCCCGAGCTCGTCGCGATATTGGCAGCGCGCGAGGATCTTCGCGCCGTCGAGATCGTATGCGCCGACGCGCTCGAGTTCGATTATCGTGCATGGTCGTCGGGGCACCGCTGGATCGCCACCGGGAACCTGCCCTACAACGTTGCGACGCCGGTGATGATGCGCCTGATCGAAATGGAATGCGGCCCCGATTCGCTCACCGTGATGGTGCAGCGTGACGTGGCGGAGCGCATCGTAGCTGTTCCAGGAACGCGGGCATACGGCAGCCTCTCCGTTGCGGTCCAGTTCGCGATGCGCGCGCAGACGGTGTTAACGCTTTCGCCGGGCTCCTTCTTTCCGCCGCCGAAAGTACGCTCGAGCGTGGTGCGGCTCGTACGCCGCGACGCGCCGGCGGTCCGTCCGCGCGATCTTGCGGCGTTTTGGAAGGTCGTGCGCGGCGCCTTCGCGTACCGGCGCAAAACGCTCGCGAATACGCTCGCACTTGCACTCGATCTCGATCGAGCGCGAATCCTGCGAGCCCTCGAATCGAGCAATCTCTCTCCGGAGATTCGCGGTGAACGACTCGAACTCGGCGATTTCGCCCGCCTGGCCGACGCGCTGGCCGAAGAATAGCTTCAAGAACCCATGGACCTGGGTGATCGCGATCTTCATCGCCGGTCTCTTTATCAGCGTCTTTGTTTTCAGCCTCAAGAACCCGCCCCAACCCATCAACGTCTCTCCGTTCGAAGTCTTCGGACTGCAGTTCGTCATCGACGCATTGCTCGTGGGGCTGGTGCTCGCTACGTTGCGGCCGCTCTCCGGATTCACGCTGCGCGAGCTGGGGTTTCGCGTGCCCGATCGATCGACGCTCCTGACGGCCCTCGTGGGGTTCGTCGCGATGGTCCTGGTTGCAAATGGGAGCGAAGCGGCGATCACCTATTTCTCGAAGAACGATCACTCACAAGACGTCATCCAGATGTTCAAACATCTTCACGACCCGGGGACGATCGCGGTCTTCGTCGTCTTCGCCGTGATCTTCGCGCCGTTCGTCGAAGAGACGATCTTCCGCGTCTTCTTCTTCAACCTCGGCCTGCGTTACGGCGGGTTCTGGGGCGGCGCGATCGTGAGCGGCGTTCTTTTTGGGATCGCACACGGCGACTTGTACGCGGCATTACCGCTCGCGTTGGGCGGCATCGTCCTCTGCGCCGTGTACTACCGCACGCGCAACGCGTACGCATCGATGATCTCGCACGCGCTCTTCAACGCGCTGGCGATCGTCCTGCTTATCGCCTTCCCGAAGCTTACGTAAGCAGTCGCGCGGCCTCGACGACGCTCTGCGCGTCGATCGCGCGCGTGTCGAGATAGACCAAGCGGTGTTGGAGCGAGGGCGGTTTCGTCGCGGTCGCCGGCCGGCGATCGAATCGCCGATCGCGCACGTAGCGTCCCACGATGTGGATGGCATCGCGATTCGGCTCGTCGTACCAGTCGGGGTGGTGAGCGACCCAGAGCCCCACGGTCGGAACCCCGCCTCGCGCGAGCGTGAGGTGCAGCGGGCCGGCCGGAATGCCGACGAAAAGATCGATTCGTTTCGCCAGCGCCTTGTAGACTCGCGCGAACGGCTCGTCGACGTCGCCGAATAACGCTCGAAAGCCGGCGACGCCGTCGCCCAGATCTTCGTCGTCCATTGAGATGAAACGCCAGGCCGGCGATTGCCGGCGCATCGCGGCGACGAACGCGCGAGCCTCGGATCCGTCGCCCCAGTTCTTGCGCGCTGCGGTCATGCCGCTGCGCGAAATCACGCCCAATCGCACCGGCGGGCCTGCGAATCGCGCAAGCCGCTCGTCGACTGAGCTCTGCGCCGCCTCCGGCGCGTCGAAGTCGATAGCATTGACGAGCGGCTGCGAGAGATCGATTCCGGCGAGCCGCTGCGGCGCTACCAGCATCCGCACCAAGTTCCGCGCTTTGGTGTGAAACGGATACGGCGTTCGGCCTTCGGTTTCGGGATAATCCGTCCAGAGCAGAGCTTGCGGTGCGAACTCGGCCACGGCAGCGTCGAGCGGCGGTGGAATCTCCAAGGTGAGCGAGCGTCCGTCGCATTGCGCTAGTCGCACGCCGAAGTGCGGCGCGCCGAGATTCGAGCCGGTTCCCGGTGCGCGCACTCCGCTGAAGAGCGGCTCGACGCCGGCGCTTCCCTCCGCGACCGAAACGAAGTCATCGCCAAAGCGGGTGATCGCATAGGTATTCGACGGCTCGAGCAGTGGCGCGATCGTACCGAACGTTACCCAATCTCCGAAACCATGCGGCCAGTAGATCAGCGCGCGCGTATCGCGGAGCGCGGCGAACCGCCCGCGGTCCTCGCGTACTGCCGGCAGCGTAAGCCTCGCCATACGTCAGCGTCCGAGCGGCACGCCGCCGCAAAGATGCGCGGGCATGGTGCCGCGTAGGCTCGCGAAGAACGCCGTCGCGTCTGTATCGTAGGCCGGACAACCCGGAGAGTGTGGATCGGGGCGCGGATCGAGCCGAACGCTCCGATTCGCAGCAGCGACTGCCCAGACGCCTTCATCGCCACGCGCGAGCAGAATGCTTCGTCCGCTCTCCCGCAACGCGACCGCGCGCTCGTAGGCGCTCCAGTCTACCACGAACGGCCAGCGTCCCGGCCGTAGCACGTCGTCGTTGAACGCGAGCATCGCAACGAGCGCGCAGGGAACCATCCAGCGCGCAAAACGCACCTCGCGCGCCACACCAAAAGCCGCCCCGGCCGCCGTCGCCGCCATCAGGGGCGCGACGTAGTGCGAGCCGAGCCGGCTCGGTTCGTAGTTCCAGGGGCGCATAAAGAGGATCTCCGCAAGCAGCGGCGCCGCAAGCAGCAGCCAACGGCCGACGGCGACCGGCGCAAATGCAAACGGCGCCAGCAACAGCACCATCATGCCCACCTTGCTTCCGGGATTGAAAATCTGCAGCGAATACCCCGGATCGTTCGGGTGCACGCCGGCAGCGCGTTCGAGGAGCCAAAAGCCCGCGCCGTTGACGACCGCGAGCATCGCGAGCGCGACGCCGATGCGCCGGTCCCACCAAATCGCGCACGCCGCCCCGAACCACGCCACGAAGAGAATCTCGTCCTCTTTCAAACCCATTAGGAGCTGCGCCAAAACGAGCGTCCACCACAACGAATGCCGTCGCGCAGCAAGCGCGCCGCAGAGCGCGAGCAGCGGCACGAAGACGTTCTCGGAGAAGTTGTCGTAGCTCAGCCCTTGCGCCGCCGGTGAAAGCAAGTATGCAATCGCGAGCAGATTTGCCGCGCGCGCTTGGAGCCCGAGCTCTCGCCCGAGCAACGCGAGCGGAATCGCCGCCAGCGCGACGGCGAGCACCTGCACGACGATCAGCGTCTGTGCCGAGGGAAAGAGCGCCACGAGCGGCACGAGCGCCGTCAACACCCACGAATCGTGGACTAAGAAATGCTGCCGCCACTCGCCATAGTTCCACGACGACCCATGCTGCAGATTGACCAGCGTCTGCAGATACGTCCCAAGATCCGCACCATACCGCAGCGCATACAGCTTATTAAAATCGAGTGCCACATAGACAGCGACAAAAACCGCCACCCCCACGAACGTGGCTCGCATCTCTCTTACGCCGAGTCGCGGCACCGTGGAGCGCCGATGAGAAGCGTCCAGTTTTTTGGGGCCAGCCATGGAGGGCTGCTTCAAAACTTCGTTCTCCCCAAAAAATGGTCGAGCAGGAGCGCGCAGGACGCGCGCGACGGGCGTCTTCTCATCGCCGCTCCACGGTGTCGCGACTCGGCTCGCATCAACCCGTCGGTTCGACGCGCTCCGCCAATTTCTCTCGATGCACGCGCTCGACGATCGCCCGCAGCCGTTCGATAAAGCGTTCGGGCGAGAATTGCTCCGCATGCGCACGCAAACGCTGCGCATCGAAGCGCGACGCATCGAAGCCTCGCAACACGCCCGCGAGCGATTCGGCATTCGGCTCGTCGAAGAATGCGCCGGTCTCGCCGTCGACGATCGTCTCGAGCGCACCGCCGGCACGATAGGCGATGGTCGGGCGTCCGGCCGCGGCCGCTTCGAGCGGGACGAGGCCGAAGTCTTCCTCGCCCGGAACGATTGCCGCGCGCGCGTTCCCGGCCAACTCGTTGAGCCGGGCGTCGGATACGTATCCGAGCAAAGTCGTCGTCGTTCCCTTCGCGAGTTCGCGCAGGGAGCGTTCCGCCGGACCGGTACCGGCGACGAGCAGCGGTACGTTAGCGAGTGCGGCGGCGCGGACCGCAAGCTCGACTCGTTTGTACGGTAAGAGACGCGTCGCGACGATAAAGTAATCGCCGCGGCCGGTGCCGAGCGTAAAGCGGTCGAGGTCGACCGGACAGTGGAGCACGTCGCTCTCGCGCCCGTAATACTTTTTGATTCGATCGGCAACGTTGCGAGAGTTCGCGACGAAACGCGTCGGCCGCTGTGCGGCCTCTCGGTCCCAGGCAATCAATCCGTCGACGAACGGGCGCGCAAACCCCGGAACGTACTCTTCGGGCGCGAACGCGAAGCGGCTAACGGTGTTGATGTAGCAGATGTGGGCGGCGCCGGGAGGAACGCGGATGCCCTTCGACCACGAGGTGGTCGAGCTGACGATCGTATCGAACCCGCGAAGATCGAACGATTCGAATGCGCGCGGATAGAGCGGTGCGAGCGGCCGGAAGTACCGGTTCGCGAAGGGTATGCGCGCCAGATACGAGGCTCGTACGCGCGCCGCCGGAAACGTGTCGCCGAGCGCGCGCTCGTCGTAGAGCGAGGTATAGATCGGCGCGTCAGGCCAAGCTCGCGCGATATGCGCGAAGACACGCTCGCCGCCGCCGCGCTGGTTCAAGTAATCGTGAACGAGCGCAACCCTCATGGCAACGGGAACGAGGAGCGTTTAATCGGAAAGGTTGGCGCCTCGTGGTAACACGAGCGCGATCGTCGGATTGCCGAGATAGGTCCGCGCGACGCGTTGAACGTCGTCGGGAGTCGTCGCCGCGATCGCTGCAAGGGCTCCGTTGATGAAATCGGGTGAGGCGCTCTCACGGGAGAAGACGGCGGCAAGCCACGTGCGCGTTTCGAGCGTCGTCGCATCGTTCGCAAAATCGCCGGCCGCTTCGGCTTTGAACTCCTCGATCGAACCTTGCAGACGGGTCGCGGCGAGTACGTTGACAATCGAGAGCGCGGTCGCGAAGGCGCGGCTCGGATTACCGTTGAGGCCGCCGTTCACATAGAGGACGAGGTTTGCCGGGGCGCGATCGTAGGCGTAGACGGCACCGACGGAGCGCGAGGCGAACGTGGGCGAGACGACGCCGGGCACTTGCGCGATATCCGAGAGCGTGCGCCGGATGAACGCCGCCAAAACGAGCATCGGACCGAAGTCACGGCTATCGACCTTTGGCGCGGGATACTGGGCGATGAGCCACGGCGACGCGATGTCCCGGTGCGCGACGATCTCGTGCGTTGCGCCGCTGAGCGCTGCCACGCGTACCGGTACCGCGGCCGTCGTCCCCTCCGGCAAAGCCGAAGCGAGCGATGTCAACGCGTCGGGCGGCAGCACTTCGAGACGTCCGGCCGCGCTCACCAGCACGCCGCCACGCCGATAGTAGCGCTGATAGAACCCCCGAGCATCGTTGGAAAAAAACTGTGCGAGCGAGTTCGGCGTTCCGAGCTCCGGCAACCCGACGTTCGCCTGCGAAGATGAGGCGGCGTTGAGCATGTCGAGGCCGACTTGTAGGGCGATCTGTTGCGTTTGCGCGATCTCACGCACGAGCGTCGAACGCGCTTCGCGCACGGTCGGCGGCGAGAAATCGGGAGCGGCTATTGCGCTGCGGAAGAGTTGGAGCACGGCAGGCGCGTCGTCGGCGAGCGATTCGACGTAAAAGCGCACGTCGCTCGGATCGACGGTGAAGCGCACGGAGCCGCCCCGAGCGGCGATCGCCTCCTCGAGCGGCATCGCCGGCATGTCACCTTGAGCTTGGCGAAGGGCGACCGGCGTGCGGACGATCGTCTCGGCGACGAGCGCCGACAAGCCGTTCTCTTTGAGCGTTTGGCGGTCGAGGCCGGCACGTACGACGTACGCGACGCCGACGAGGGACGCCGTGCTATCGGGCTGGCGAACGATCGTCGCACCGGCGACGTTTTCGACGGCCGGCACCGGCACCGTAGCGGCAGCCAACGTCGGGCTCGGCGAGAGCGCGATCGTAAACGCTGCGATCGCGCAGAGCGAGAATGGCGACCTCACGGGGTGGACTCCTTCTGCGGAGTGGTCGCGACCAAATCGACGACCACGGGCTTACCGAGATACCGGCGGACGATGTCGGCGACGTATTGCGGATCGAGTTCGCGCGCAGCGCGTTCGTAGGAGCCGCTCCCGATGCCCGGTGCGTAATCGAGATTCCCTTCGACGCTATACCAGCCGAGATTGTCGGCGCGTTCTTGCGGCGTCTGCGTATCGGCGGCGACGTGATAGAGAAATGCCTCACGCGCCGATTCGAACGTCTGCCGGTCCATCGGTTGTTGCAGCGCGGAGAGCGCATCGAGGACGTGCTGTTCGGCTTGCTTTTCGTGATCGCCGCCGATGGTCACGAGCATGACGCCGGGGTCGTGCAGCGTGATGAACTGACCGACGACGAGCGCATCGCTCTGCGCTTTATCGAGCGCCTTAGTCACGACGCCGGTCTGCTCGCGAAAGAGATAATCGGCGATAAAGTCGAGCGCGGTCGCCGCCTTCTCGTCGGCGATCGGCGGACCGATCCACGCCAAACCAACGCCGTCGACGGAGCCGGTGCTCGTCGCCGATGCCGGCGTAGGAGCGAGCGTCGAATCGAAGGGACGATCCATCGACCCGCCGCCCGGGCCATCGGTGACCGCCGCGACGCTCGAAGCATCGACGTTGCCCGTCAGCGTCAGCACGCCGTTCTCCGCGCGGAAGGCGCGTTTGGCGAAGTCGCTGACTTGTGCCGTCGAGATGCTCGTTAGCTGCGAGACCGAGGTCGGTAACGGCGGATAGTGCTCCGGGCCGTTCGCGAAGATCTGGCCGAACAGCAAATCGTGCAACGTGGTATCGGATTCGTAGCGCTGCTGCACGCCAAGCACGGCGGCGTTGGCTCGCGCAGTTTTCACGGCCGTGTCGTCGACGGCGGGCGCGAAATAGGCGGCCGTCATCGCCGCCACGATGCGGCGCGAGGCCGAAGCCGGAACGATCGCCGCGATTCCGACGATGTCGGGATAGACTTCGATATTAAGCTGGCCGCCAACGGTGTGGACGAGCGCGTAGAGCGATCTCCCGCTGGCGAGCGGCGCTACCGCCGCGGCCGTCGCCGCCAGGTTCGCGAGGCCCGGCGTCGCGTTATCGTAGCCCGCGCCCGGGGCGCGAAACCAGAGCCCGATCGCGGCCGTTCCGACGCCGGGATCGGGATCGAGCACGTACGAGCCGCCACGCGGCAAGGGGTTGAGTTGTTGCATCGCCGCATCCGCGTGGTACGGGGCGAGGCAAAGCGATGCGAGGCCGAGCACCGCAGCCGCGAACGCCGTTCGACGCATCAAGCCGGTTCCGGCGATATCTTCGGTGGAAGGCGCGACGGCTTTTCGGCGCGCTTCGGCTCCTCGGCGGCCGGACGCTCCGACTGCGCCTCCGCTGGAGGCGCGACTTCGGTACCTGGAGTCCGATCGTACGGACGCCCCGCCAGGATCGCGCGCACTTCCTCGGCTTCGACCGTCTCGTACTCGAGCAAGGACGCGACCATGCGTTCGACCTTATCCCAGTTCTCGTCGAGCAACCGCCGGCCGTTTTCGTAGCACGACTCGATGATCTTGCGCACCTCGGCGTCGATCTTGCTCGCGACTTCCTCCGAGTAGTTTCGCTCCTCGCCGAAATCGCGACCAAGAAAGACTTGGTGCGCGCCGCGCCCGAACTGAATCGGGCCGAGCTGGCTCATACCGTATTGGGTGACCATCCGCCGAGCAAGCTCCGTCGCCTTTTCGAAATCGTTGCTCGCGCCGGTCGTGACGTCGCCGAATCTGATCTCCTCGGAGAGCCGCCCGCCCATCGCCATCGTAATCGACGCGAGCAGTTCTTCGCGCGTCTGACTATGGCGGTCGTCCTCGGGGAGCGACCACGTGATGCCCAGCGCCATTCCTCGCGGAATGATCGTCACTTTGTGAACCGGGTCGGCCTTCTCGAGCATCCCGCCGAGGATCGCGTGACCCGACTCGTGGTAGGCCGTTACTTCCTTCTCTTTCTGCGACATCACGAGCGACTTACGCTCGGGGCCGACCATGACGCGGTCGATCGCTTCGTCGCAGTCGATCATCTCGATGAAATTCTTGTTCTTGCGGGCTGCGAGCAGCGCGGCTTCGTTGAGCAAGTTCTCGAGATCGGCGCCCGAGAAACCGGGCGTGCGCTTCGCGAGGGTCTCGAGCGAGACTTCCTTACCGAGCGGCTTGTTGCGCGCGTGCACTTCGAGAATCTTCTCGCGCCCCTTGAAGTCGGCACGGCCGACGACGATCTGTCGATCGAAGCGTCCCGGGCGCAAGAGCGCGGGGTCGAGCACGTCCGAACGGTTCGTCGCCGCGATCAAGATGACGCCCGTGTTTTGATCGAATCCATCCATCTCGACGAGCAACTGGTTGAGCGTCTGTTCGCGTTCGTCGTGGCCGCCGCCCAAGCCGGCACCGCGTTGCCGTCCGACTGCATCGATCTCGTCGATGAAGACGATGCACGGCGCCGACTTCTTCGCTTGGTCGAAGAGATCGCGCACGCGCGAGGCACCGACGCCGACAAACATCTCGACGAAATCTGAGCCCGAGATCGAGAGAAACGGCACCCCTGCCTCGCCCGCGATCGCGCGAGCGAGCAGCGTCTTGCCCGTACCCGGCGGCCCTAGGAGCAAGACCCCTTTGGGAATCCGCGCACCGAGCGATTGATACTTCTTCGGATACTTGAGGAAGTCGACGATCTCCGCAAGCTCTTCTTTGGCTTCGTCGACACCGGCGACGTCGGCGAAGGTCACCTTCGGCCGGTTCTCCGAGAGCATCTTCGCGCGCGACCGCCCGAACGAAAGCGCCTGGCTTCCTCCGCTCTGCGCCTGACGGAGTATGAAGAAGAGCAAGAGCACCGTGATCGCCAGTGGACCCAACGTCATGAGGCTCGAGAGCAGCCCGGTATTCGACTGCTGGTCGAAGCTGATCGCTCCGCTCTTTACCCGTTTGTAGACCTCGTCGACAAAGGTTTGATCGACGTTGGGGACGGCGACCGAGTACTTCGTACCGTTGGCGAGGTCGCCGATCGCGTTAAGGCCGGTTGCGTGGAACGATTGAACCTGGCCGGCCTCCAGCTTTTGATAGAATGCGCCGTAGTCGAGCCGGGTCTCGCCCTCGCTCGGCTGGACAAAGCGCTCGACGATAATGAAGACGGCGATCACCGCAAGGATGATCAGAACGATGGACCGGAGATGTTTACTCACGTTGTGGCTAGACCGTTTTTTCCTCTCGAAGCTCCGCGAGATAGGGGAGGTTGCGGTAGAGTTCCTTATAGTCCAAACCGTAACCTATAGCAAAGACGTCCGGGATCTCGATGCCCAGGTATTCGACGGGCACCGCGACTTCACGTCGCGCGGGCCGGTCGAAGAGCGCGCAGCTGCGTAAAGTCGCCGGACCGCGCTCTGCTAGCAACGCTCGAAGGAAGTGTAACGTGCGACCGTTGTCGACGATGTCGTCGGCAATCAGCACATTGGCACCGGCAACGGCATGCTTGCAATCCATGCCGATCCTGGGCTCGCCGCCGCTGCTCCCGCGGCTTCCGTAGCGCTCGACCAATACATAGTCAACCATCATCTCGCTCGGACCGTCCGCCCTCCCCGCGATGGCACGGGCGAGGTCGGCCGTAAAACAGAGCGCTCCTTTCAACACGCCTAGGAGAAGGAGCGGTTTCCCCCGGTAATCTCCGGCTATGCTAGCTGCCAGGCGCTCGATCGCTTCCGCGATCGCCGCCGGAGTGCAGATTGCGGGTCCGACCTCGGCTCCATATTCGGCCGTCACTCCCTGTTGATACCTGCGACCGACCCCCGTTCGATTCTCAGCGCGAGCCCAGGCTTCATATGAAAAGTACCGGTCCCGCCGCGCTCGAGCGCCCGTACCACCTCCTCGACGTGCAGAAAGTCGATATCGCGCAGTTCGGCATCGATGCAGAGCTGCTCGCGAACGGATCGCCGAAGCGCCGCGCGCCGGGTAGCGACGCGCTCGTCGGCAACGACCGCGGCCGCACGGGCAACCGCCGCGTCGAGCGCCGGAAAGAGGGGCCGCAACGCCGACAATGCCTCCCGCACCGCGTTGCGGCGCAAATTCATGTCCGCGTTCGAGGGATCGACCGCGTAGGGCAGCGCGCGCGTGTGACAGTACGCGCGCAGCGTCTCCGATGGAATTCCAAGGAAGGGGCGCGCGAGATCGAGGCCCGGCGCAAGCCGCCGCCGGCCGCGCATGCCGCGCAGCCCGGCCGGCCCCGTGCCACGAAGCAGGGCGAGCAGAACGGTCTCGGTTTGATCTTCGGCATGGTGCGCGGTCGCAACAACGCCGCACTCCCACCGTTTTGCGGCATCCATCAGCGCGGCATACCGAGCCGTTCGCAACCGCTGTTCGCCGCGCGCTTGCACTGCAAGCGCGATCACGTCGAGCGGCATGCCGAACTGCGCGGCGATCTGCAGGGCGACGCATTCGTCCTGCCATGCCGACGCCCGCACGCCGTGATTGACGAACGCGACGTGAAGGGTGAGCTCCAAGCGCTGCGCTACCGCGCGGAGTACCGCCGCGAGAGCGACCGAATCGGGTCCGCCGCTGCAGGCGATCAAGATGCGCTCTCCCCGCCGAACGACGCCGCTCTCTTCGACGGCGCGTTCGACGTCACGCTCGGGGTGGGCGCCTCTCACGATCTCCGTACGTGGGCCGCGATCTCGCGTTCGACGTCGCGCTTGGCCACGGCGGCCCGCTTATCCCAGAGCTTCTTACCGCGCACGAGACCGAGCTGTATCTTGGCGATGCCGCGGGTGAAATAGAGGCGCAGCGGCACGACCGTTAGCCCCTTCTCCGCGACCCGGCTCTGTAATCGACGGATCTCTTCCTTATGCATTAGGAGTTTGCGCGGCCGCGTCGGCTCGGCGTTGGAAAAACTCCCCTGACGATATGGAGGGACGTGCATGCCGAGCAACCACGCTTCCCCGTCGCGAAACCGTGCAAACGCCTCGGCCAAGCTCGCGCCGCCGGCCCGAATCGCCTTCACCTCGGTTCCGGTCAGCGCCAGGCCCGCCTCGAGCGATTCGAGAATATGGTATTCGTGGCGCGCGCGCCGATTATCGATCGAGGGAGCGTTGCTCACGGCGCGAGCGATCTCCACGGATTACGGCGATCGTCGGCGGCATCGAGCATGCCGCGCGAAACGAAACTTCCTTCGGCGCGCGCGAGCACCGCGCCGTGCGCATCGAGAACGGTTGCCTCAACGCCGAGTACTCTTCGACGCTGCCACGTGACACGCCCGCGAACCTCGATCGGCGCTTCGAGCGGCACCGGCTTTCGGAAGCGGACGCTGACGCTCGCGGTGACGCCGCGATGACCGGCAAAGCCGGCGGCGTGCGCCATAGCTTCGTCGAGCAGCGCCATCACGATCCCGCCGTGCGCGATGCCGCGCCAGCCCTGATACTCCGCCGCCAGCTCGAGCCGGGCGACGACGCCCTCCGCGTCGCCGGCGCGATCGAAGTGCACGTGCATCCCGATGGGATTGGCAGGACCGCACGCAAAGCAGTTGCCGTCGTCGAACGGTACGTCGCTCATCGTCCGGCGTTCAAGCGGTTGACGAGGTGCGCCGGTAAGCCCGCGGCGCGCATCTTCTCCTGCACTTCCGCGATCGGATACTCGTATCGCGTCCACTCGACCCGGCGCGCCTCGGAATCGTAGGTGACGAAGCACGGCTGCGGGTTGAGGTCGCGCGGCTGCCCCACGCTGCCGACGTCGATGACGTACCGCTTGTCGGCCTCGAGATTCAGCACGCCGCCCTTTTGCATGTGTTTGTGCGCGATGTTTCCTTCGGTGTCGAGCATCCAGTACTCTGCGATATGCGTGTGCCCCACAAAGACGATGCGCGCGTCGGTCTGTTCGAAGGCGCGCGCCGCGGCCCCCTTGTCGAGTATGTACTCGAAGTAATTCACGGGGGCGCCGTGCACGAGCAGAAAGTCGGGCAGGCGAAGCTCGTACGGGAGCGAGTTCAACCAGAGGCGGCTCGCCTCGTCGAGCACCCCTTGCGTCCAGCCGATCGCCGAGCGTGCCGCGGCGTTGAAATTCTCGACGCCAAAGTTCTCGACCGCGGCAAGGTCGTGATTCCCCAAGACCGCGTGGCGGCAACGATCGCGTAGCAGCGCGACGCACTCGTTTGGATTCGGACCGTAGCCAACGACGTCGCCGAGCGAGACGAGCGCGTCTTCATTGGAAATCGTCGCAAGAACGCGCTGGAGCGACTCCAAGTTCGCGTGGACGTCCGAAACGATTGCGTATCGCATGCGATCAGACGAAGAGCTCGTTAAGGACGTCGCTCAGTGCTGCGGCGAAAGCCGCACGCATCGGCTCCGTTCCCGCACTGACGCGAACGTAGGAATCGAGCGGCGGCGCTCCCGGCTTGCGAATCCAAACGCCGCGAGCGAGCAGCGCATCCATCACGCGCCGCGCTTGCTGCGCCGTCTCCATATCGATGCAAACGAAGTTCGTGCGCGATTCGATATATCCGCGACCGAGCCGGCGAGCGAGTTGATAGTACTCGTCGCGCGCGCGTGCGGTCGCATCGACGACGTACCCGCGGAACCCGTCGTCGCCCAGCGACGCCAGCGCGCCGATCTGAGCGTTGCGGTTGATGCCGTAGTGGAGCCGGATTTTTTGAAACGTTCGGACGTTGCGCTCCGTCGTCACCGCGTAGCCGATCCGCGCGCCTGCCATGCCGTACGCTTTGGAGAAGGTGCGCAACCGAATGAGACGGTCTTCGTATGCCGGCGCGAGCAGCTCGCGCTCGTCGACGAAATCCGCGTAGGCCTCGTCGAGCAGCAGAAGGCTCTCGTGCGGGAGCGCATCGTAGAATCGCGCGATCTCCGACTGGGAGATGAACCGTCCGCTCGGGTTGTCGGGGTTCGCAAGATAGACGATCTTCGGCAACTCGCTCCGGGTGGCCGCAAGCATTGCCTCGCAATCGGGCCTCCCGTCGCGGCAATATTCGATCTCCACGAGCCTGCCGCCGTATCCGGCGACGTGGTAAGCAAAGGTAGGATAGGTACCGCGCGTCGCGAGCGCGGCATCGCCCGGCGCGACGAAGGCGCGCACCGCCAACCCCATCAAATCGTCGATGCCCGAGCCGACGACGATCTCCTCGGGCCGGCAACGGTGTTTGGTCGCAAGCGCGTCGCGCAAATCGAGCGACTCCGGATCGCCGTACCAAGCCAGGCGCGGCAGCTCGCGCGACATCGCCTCGATGGCCTTCGGCGACGGGCCGAAAGCGCTCTCATTGGCGCCCAGGCGCACGAGCTCGCGCTGACCGGTCTCGCGCATCAACTGTTCGGGACCGATGAACGGCGTCGTCTCCGGAATCGCTTCGACGGCGCTCGTGGGTCGAATCACGGACCGCCCAAGAAGCGGTGAACGGTAACGAGCGCGCCTGCTTCCCACTCTTCGTCGCGCTCTTCCATAACGATGTAGCCATCGGCGCGCGCCGTCAGGCTCACTGAAAACGAGCGCAACGCCAGCGGATGCGCGAGCGGCAACCCGCCATCGTCCTCGAGTCGGACGGGCACGTACCAGGTCCAATCGCGCCGGCTGCGCGACGGGCCGGCGAGGCGAGCTTGAAGCGACGGTGCGGCGAGCGGCGCGCCCGCGAGCGCCGCCACGATCGGCAGCGCAACCGCCTCGAGCATCATCAACGCCGAGGTTGGATTGCCCGGCAATCCGACGATCGGCTTGCCGCCGTGCGCCCCGAAGAGCGTCGGCTTTCCGGGCTTGACGCGAAGTCCGTGGACGACGACGCCTGGGTCGGCAATTGCGGCCACGGCCCGCGGCAAGCGGTCGCGCTCTCCAACCGACGAGCCGCCGGTGACGACGACGGCGTCGCACTCCGCGATCGCCGCCGCTATCGCCGATTCAAACTCCGGCGCTTCGTCGCGCAGGGTGGGATAGTGGCGCGGCGACGCGCCCATCGCGCGCAAGGAGGCCGCGACGGCGTGACGATTGGAATCGCGGATCTGCCCCGGCCGCGGTCGTTGCCCGGGATCGATCAGCTCGTCGCCGCTCGAAAAGAGTGCGATGACGGGGCGTCGATAGACCGGAACGGTCGTCCGGCCCAGCGTTGCAAGCACGCCGATTTGGGGCGCTCGAATTCGCCGGCCCGCGGGGAGAACCGTCTCGCCGCAGCGCATATCGCCGCCGCGCTCGGCGACGTTCTCGCCGGCGGCGACCGGCGCCCCGACCACGATCCTGCCGTCGACGGCGCGCACCTCCTCGACCGGAACGACCGCATCGGCGCCGGCAGGCAGAACGCCGCCGGTCGGAATCCGGCTCGCGAGGCGATCGGAGACGGCATGGATCGGAGCTCCGCCCATGCGCACGTCTTCAACGATCTCAAAGGTTCCGGGCGCCGCCTGCGCTCGCAGCGCGAACCCATCCATCAGCGACCGCGGCGCAGCCGGATAATCGTCATCGGCGACGATTGCCTCGGCGAGAACGCGCCCCGGCGCCTCGTCGAGTGCAACGAGTTCGCTCGAGGGCCGCGGAATCGCGACGCGCGTCAAAAACGCTACGATCGCCTGGCGCGGCGGCAGCAATCGTTCGAACGTAAACCCCGTCTCCGGTAGGAGTGGATTTACGGACTGCATAAGGCGCGCTTCTCCATGCTCGACATCGTTTTGATTCGGCGCGATCCCGACCGCGTGCGACAGGCTCTCCGTCGCCGCGGGCTCGATGACGCGCCGGTCGGCGAGGTTCTGCGCTACGACGAAGAGTACCGCTCCGCGCTGACCTCGGTCGAGCGAGCGAAAGCCGAGAAGAATAGGCTCTCGGCCGCGATCGGGGAAGCGGAGGACAAGGCGGCCGCCGCGCGCGAGCTGCGGCCGAAGATTACCGAGCTCTCGCAACGCATCGCAGACTTCGAAGAGCGGGCACGCGCGCTCTCACTCGCCGAGGAGGGCTCGCCACTGCGCAGCCTGCTCGACAATATGCCGAACCTGCTCGACGACTCCGCTCCGGACGGAACCGATGCGAACGCCAACGTCGAAATGCGCAGATGGGGCGAACCGCCGCGCTTTGACTTTGCACCGCTGCCACATTGGGAGCTCGGTGAAAAGCTCGGCGTTCTCGATTTCGCACGGGCGGTGAGGCTGTCGGGAAGCCGGTTCGCGGTGCTGAGCGGCGCCGGTGCACGGCTCTCGCGCGCGCTCGCCGGGTTCTTTCTCGATCGGGCGGCCGAACGCGGCTACGTCGAAGTCGCTCCGCCGCTGCTCGTCTCGCGCGAAACGATGTGGTCGACGGGGCAGCTCACCAAATTCTCGGATGCGATGTTTGCCGATGCCGACGGCGATCTCTTCATGATTCCGACGTCCGAGGTTCCGCTGACGGCACTCCGAGGCGGCGAGATCCTCGAGGCAGCGGAGCTTCCGCTCCAGTACGCCGCCTCAACGCCGTGTTTCCGCAAAGAGGCGGGGGCTGCCGGAAAGGATACGCGCGGATTGATGCGCTTGCATCAGTTCGATAAGGTCGAGCTTGTGTGGCTGACCGCTCCCGAAGCTTCGTTCGACACGCTCGAAAGACTAACGCACCACGCCGAGATGCTGCTGCAAGAGCTCGAGCTTCCGCATCGCGTCGTTGCGCTTTGCGGCGGCGACACGGGCTTCAACGCCGCCAAGACCTACGATCTCGAGGTCTGGATCCCGAGCAGCGAATCGTATCGGGAAATCAGCTCGTGCTCGAACTGCACCGACTTTCAGGCGCGGCGCGCTTCGATTCGCTTCCGCCGAGATTCGAGTGCCAAACCGGAGCTCGTGCACACGCTCAACGGCTCCGGGCTCGCGATCGGACGCACGCTCATCGCGATCATGGAGAACCATCAGCAACGCGACGGCTCGATTGCGATTCCGCGCGCGCTTCAACCTTACACGGGTTTCGCGCGCTTAGGAAACGTCTCGAATTAGTTCGAGCAGTACTTCCCGGTCGAGATAGCGGATGTGTCCGTGCTCGCGGCGCAGCGCCTTGCGAGACTCGAGCTCGGCGATCGCCCGCGCGGCGACTTCCTTGACGGTGCCGCCCGCAGCGGCTATTTGCGACTGCGTGATCGTCGAGAGCGACGCGGCGGCCGGCACTAACCCGCGTTCCGGCATCGCGTATACGAGCAGCACCCGAGCGATCCGCCCGAGGATCGGCAGCGACCCTTGGATCGCGAGCGCGTCGGCCAAGAGGCGAATGCGCTGGGCCATGACGATTCCGAGCGCGCTCGTCAGCTGCGGTTGGCGTTCGGCAATCCGCGAGACGACCTCCCACGGAATCTTGAGCACGTGCGCCGTTTTTGAGAAGACCGCGATTCGCGACATCTTGAATCCGCGATCGAAGTATTCGGCTACGCCGAAAAGCTCGTAGGGAAAGATCTCATAGAGAATCCGCTCGCGCTCGCCGCCGCCGCCGTTGGCGCGGGCGACGATCCCTTCGGTGACCATACCGATGAACGTCCAATCAACGTTCTCAGCAACGAGGGTCTGTCCGCGGCGGCCGGTCTGCCAGAGCGCCGACGCGGCCAGCTCGGCGCGCACGCCGGCATCGAGCGATGCAAAGGCCGGGCATCGGCTCAAATGCTGCGCGGCGGAGTTGCGCTCGCTCGACTCGCCGGAGCGCTGCGTCAGCCGGAGCTGCCAGAGACGATTCGCGACGCGGCGCGTTTCGACGACGAAACGATCCGGCCGGTCTTGCGTAATACGCGAGGAGAGCGCTCGCGGCTCGTTCTCCGTTATAAGGGTAAGCGTGGCGCCCGATGGTAGACGATCGAGGGCCTTGCGCACGAGGTCGGTACGCTCCCACGCGGGGACGGCTCGCAGGTCGATTTCGGCTGGTTGAACCACTCTCGTCACGTTCTCGCCGGGCCGAGCGCTCTACTCCCAGACAGGCACGAGAGAGGAGTTAGCATGGTAGGTTCGTTGGTAAAGCGGTTGGTTAGCTGCGTCGGAATCATCTGGCTGGGAGTCGCAGCGTCGGTTAGCCCGGCGTCGGCACAGTCCACGATGTCCTATTTCAACTCGGCGATAACCCAGGTCTACGGATCGACGTATCCGATTACCGGAAAGCTCGACCTGGAGATCTTCCCCGACGGCCACCTGCGCGGTTATTATCACACGTCATATTACAAGCTCTACATCCCGGTCGCAGGCGGTCGCGACGGGAACTATATCTGGTTCGACATCGGACCCTCGAGCGTCGATCTCGGGCTTGGTGCAGGTCCCGAGGGAAAGCTGCACGTCGTCGCCACGATGAATAACGACGGTTCCTTCCGCGGCCAGGTCTATCCGGAGACCGCGGCGGTTCTCTCCGGGCTCTCGATGCAATACAACTTTGCAAACACCTCGCCGAGTTCGCAGAACTCGACCGACCAGTACGTCTTCGCAGCGACGCCGACGTCGGAAGTTGAATCAACGCCGGCGCCGTAGCGAACGAGTGAGCTTCTAGCCCCCGAGCGAGCGTTGGCCGACGACGCGGCCGACCGCCGGAGTCGAATCGGCGCCGTTGCCCCAGATTCCGTTGAAGCTGTTGTTGTCGCCGTTGAACCAGAACGAGAACCATCCCGAACCCATGGGGCCGGTCCACGTCGCGCGAACCTTATCCTTCGTGCGGAACTTCCCGTTGAGGGTGATCGGGCCGGTATGGCAGACGACCGTCGGTCCCGACTCCGTGCACTTCATCGCGCCGACGAAGGCGGTTGGTCCGCCGGCACCAACGACGTTCCAGGTTCCCTTCGCGGTAATCGGCGAGGGCGGCAGCACCTTATTGCCGACGAACGAGCCGTTTGCGGAGCGCCCGTTGTAGCCCCACGTTCCGTTGAAGCTGTGCCCGTTCGCGCTGACGTAGACCGTGAGCCAGCCGGCGCCGCCGGGGCCATGCCACTTTCCGTTGATCTTTCCGTCGGTGACGAAGCTCCCGGTAAAGCCGTTTCCGTTCGAGGCATTGTTCCCGACGACGCCCATACCCGACTGGGTCAGCGTGACCGTCGAAGTGGAGCTGCCGTTCAGGCCGGTCTGCTGAACGCTCCAGGTACCGGTGATGTTCGGCGGGCTGGCAAAGACCGCAACCGCCGAGGTTGCGGCGATTGCGAGACCGCAGCATAGCGCAATAACAAGACGTTTCACGAAGTTCCTTTCCTCTGTAACTAGGTTTGGTAGGCATGCCGATTCTATCGAAAAAGTGCCCGCCGTGCCACCTCCCAAGGAGCAGGGACCGCGTCCCGGCCATGGTACCTGAGCTGCGAAATGAAAATTTTCTTGGCAATCGCCGTGACGGTCGCGGCGCTCGCCGCGACCTCGCGAGCTGCAGGCGCCACCGGCACTGTTGTGATTGCGTACGCGGATGGATCCACGAAGCTCTATCGCGACGTCCGGATCATCATCTGGAACGAAAGCATGGCGATCACCTCGGCCGACGGGCAGGGCACGGTGGTCTTCGGTAAGGCCTCCTGCACGAAGATCGGCGAGCTCGTGCGTTGCCTCCCCTACGACGCGACGCTCTTCCAGAACGGGGGGAAGCTCCACATTGCCCTGGCGTCGGGGACGGTCTGGCTGAATCCGAGCCGGGAGTACCAGCCGATGAGCCACTCTTCGACCGAGATCCCGCCGCGCGGCGTCCTGCTCGCCGTCCGAACCCGGCACGGCACGGACGTGACGATGACGGGCACCGTCGACGAGGTGCACCGATGAACGGCCCACGTGCGGCTTCGATCGCGCTCGTTTTATCGCTCCTGCCGGTCGCCGCCCTGGCCGTCCGCGGCGGCTTTGCACGTCCTTCCGGCGGATTCGATCTCCACGGAGAGCCCGGCGGATCGCATCCGCAAAGCGCTAGCCACTCGAGCACCGGACCCGCCGGCACCAGCCGCACGACGAACGTCACGAACACGGGCAACGGGTACAACCGATCGACCACGGCGACGAACGGAGGATATAGCCGCACCAGCACGGGGGGCGCCTCGAGCAACGGAAACTACTATCACAGCAGCAACGGCTCGAGCCCGTACGGCAGCCACAGCAGCAGCACGAACGGCAACTACAATAGCGGAAACTATACGCACAATGGAAGCGGGAGCAATCCGTACGGTTCGTACAACACCTCGGGGAGCGGCAACACCCACAACCATACGTACAGCGGGTCGACGACGGCGACAAATCAGTGGGGCCAGACCTACCACTCCAGCACCTACACGAACAACGGCTACGTCTATCACGGCGCCGTCGTCACGAATCCCGTCTACGCGCACTACCCGGTGTGGGGCTGGAACGGCGGCTACGCCTGGTACGCCGCGCCGTACTATTGGGGCGGTGGATTCTGGGGCGCGTTCGCCATCGGTGCGGCGTCGGCGGCGGTCTACGGCTCGATCGTCGCCGCCAACAACGTCACATACACGTCCTATCAGACGCAGGCTGAGAGCCCGGGCGCAAAGCTGCTCTCGAGTTACCATCTCACGCAGACGCAGTGCGGACCTCCGAATCTCGTCGTCGTCTACGGACCCAACAACAGCGTCATCTGCGCCTATCCGAATAACCTCGTCTCGGCGGGCAACTACAGCGTCGACACCCAGACGCTGACGATAGTATCGGAGAAGCCCGCTTCCTGAGCTGCGCTCCACGATGAGCCCAACGATCATCGGCCTCGCGGCTTTCGCATGTCTCTTTGGCGCAGCGCTCTTCGGAATGCATCTCCGAAACGCGCTGCCGGGACATCACCTCGCTGACGACTCGCGCCATCTCCTCGAGATCGGACTCGGCATCGTCGGCACGATGGCGGGCCTGGTCTTGGGCCTGATCGTGGCCTCGGCGACCGGATCCTACAATGCTCAGCGCAGCGAGCTACTCGATGCCTCGGCGAAAGTCGTGCTGCTCGACCGCGTTCTCGCGCACTACGGAGCGGGCGCGGGAGCCGCGCGCAATGCGCTGCGCGTGGCGGTAGTGCAAACGCTCGACCACGTATGGCCGCAAGAGGGATCCGGCGCTCCGCAATTAGACCCATCGGCGATACGCGGAGAAGTCGTGCTCGACGATATCGAGGAGCTAGCGCCCGCGACGGACCGTCAGCGTCTGCTCAAGCCGGAGGCAGCAAGTCTGGCGATGAGCATCTCGCAGACGCGCTGGCTCATGTTCGAGCAGACGGGCGAGTCGATCTCGACCCCACTCTTAGTCTTGCTAGTTTTCTGGTTCACGATTACTTTCATCGGATTCGGACTCTTCTCGCCACGGAATCCGACCGTCATCGTGGCGCTCGCACTCTGCGCGCTGGCCGTATCGGGCGCGATCTTCGTCACGATCGAGATGTATACGCCGTTCCAGGGTCTAGTGCAAATCTCGAGCGCACCTCTTCGCGCGGCGCTCGCGCACGTCGGCCGCTAGATTGCGCGTTGGGTGGGCACGGCCTCCCAAACCTTTCGCGCCGCCGGCGGCAAGGAATCCATGTGCTTCAAGAAGAGCGTTAGTTGCCAGATCTGTTCGTCGCGCAGCGATTCTCCGAACGAAGGCATCCCGGTAAATCGAATGCCGTGGGCCACCTTCCAATAGGTGATTCCCTCGGGATCGTCTTCGACGCCGTCCTTGGCCAGTTGAGGCGGCTTTTGATAGAGTCCGCGTGCGGTGTTCGACGGCTGACCGTCGGCGGCACCGTGACAGACCGTGCAGTTCGCGGCGTAAAGCTTGATACCCGCGACGAGATTCGCGTCGTTGAGCGCAACCGGATTGGGCCCCTTCGGCGCTTCGCGAGCGAGCGACGCGTGGAGTGAGTTCGA
Source organism: Candidatus Cybelea sp. (assembly GCA_036732685.1). Lineage (GTDB taxonomy): Bacteria > Vulcanimicrobiota > Vulcanimicrobiia > Vulcanimicrobiales > Vulcanimicrobiaceae > Cybelea. The sequence goes on from DAINBY010000014.1 coordinate 53,091, forward strand.
CGCCGCCCAGCGCTCGAGTCTCGGCGGCTTGGCGTCGGCGTTCGCAGGCATGGCACCCATCTTAATTCCGAGGTAGAGGCAGAGCGCGATTGCGACGAGCGTCGCGACGATGCCGATGACGAATCCGCGTATCATAGCCGTCGCTTCGACGCTAATCCGGACTTAACCGGCGGACCCTGCGCTCTCCACTGGTTGTCAGGCACTGCCGATATTGTGAGTACATCATGTCAACGATCAGCATCCCCGCCTCAGGCGGCCTCGGCGCCGGCACCCGCTCGATTCTCGGCAAGCTTCCGCGTGCTCTTTGGATCGCCGCGTTGCTCCTGCTCGCGGGCGGCACGCTGCTCGTGCGCCTCGTCGCGTCTCATGCGGGCAACGCGCTGATAACGGCACCGGTAACGCAGACGGATCTCGTTGCATCGGTCACCGCATCGGGAACGGTCAATCCGCAGAATCTCATCTCGGTCGGTACGCAAGTCTCGGGCACGATCGCCTCGATCGACGTCGACTACAACAGCAAGGTGAAGCGCGGTCAAGTCCTGGCGCGACTCGATCCGAGCACGCTTCAAGCGCAGCTCGAGCAAGCCGATGCCACGCTCGCCCAAGCCCAAGCGCAAGTCGCGCAAGCTGCCGCGAGCGCAAACGGCGCAACCTCGGGAATCGGCGCCGCAAGTGCAAATGCAGCCGCCGAGTTGGCAGCCGTTGCGGCGGCGAAAGCGAACGTGGGCAAGACGCAAGCCGCGCTGATGCTCGCGCAGAAGACCGAATCCCGCGACGCTTCGCTCCTCACGCAAGGTTATGTCGCGCAGAGCACCGTCGATACGGACCGCGCGACCATCACGGAAGATGCCGGCGACGTGGCTTCCGCGCAAGCGGCCGTCGCCCAAGCGCAGGCGCAAGACGCCGCCGGCAACGCGACCGTCGGCGAAAACGCGTCGACTGCCCAGAGCCAAGCCGCCGGGACGGAGGCCGCGCAAGCCAACGTGAGTGCCGCACAGGCCGTCGTTCGCCAGGACGAGCTCAATCTTTCGCACGCGATCATCACGTCACCCGTCGACGGCACCGTCGTCGCGCGCGACGTTTCGGTCGGTCAGACCGTGGCCGCGTCGCTGCAAACGCCGACGCTCTTTTCGATCGCGCAGAATCTCGGAAAGATGGAAGTCGATATCAACGTCGGCGAACCGGATATCGGTAACGTCAAGCCCACCGATGCGGTGTCGTTCTCGGTGCTCGCGTATCCGAACGAACTCTTCCACGGAACCGTCTCGCAGGTTCGCATCAATCCGCAGACGCTCAACAACGTCGTCACCTACGATGTGGTAGTCTACGCCGCGAACACCGGTGGGAAGCTCTTACCTGGCATGACCGCGAACGCGACGATCGACGTCGCCGGCGTGAAAAACGCGCTCGTCGTTCCGCTCGCCGCTCTGCATTCAGCCGCAGCCGACGAGAGCGCGACGACGCCGTGGGGCAGCGTTAGCGGCTCTGCCGCGAGCGGCGCGATCGCCGTGGGTTCGACGGCTCGTCTCGCCGTCGAGCGCAACGGCAAGGCTCTTCCGATTGAGGTCTACGTTGCGCTAACGAACGGCACGCAGGCCGCGGTCGAGCCGCTTCACGGCGCCTCCCTTTCAGCCGGCGACCTGGTAGTCATCGGCACGAACCAAGCGCATCGCAACACCGCGAGTCAGGGCGCACGGGCGCCGATCAGCGGGGCCGCGAGCGGTGCGATGCGGGGGCTGCACTCATGACGCCCGTCGTCCAGGTCGCCGATTTGCGTAAGGAGTACGCGATGGGCAGCGACCGCGTCTACGCCTTGCGCGGCGTCGAACTGACCGTCGAACCCAGCGAGTTCCTCGCCGTGATGGGCCCGTCCGGCTCGGGAAAATCGACCTTTATGCACGTGGTAGGGCTCCTCGATGCTCCAAGTGCGGGAAGCTATCGCTTCGAAGGCGGCGAGGTCTCGCATTTAAGCTCCGACGCGCGAGCCGACATCCGCGGGCGGCGCCTCGGATTCGTCTTTCAAGCGTACAACCTGCTGCCGCGAACGAGCGCACTCGAAAACGTCGAGCTCCCGATGGTCTACGCGGGCGTACCGGAAGAGGATCGCCGTCGCATCGCGCTGGCGAAGCTCGAGATGGTCGGCGTTGCGCAGCTCGCGCAGCATCACCCCAATCAAATGTCGGGCGGCCAGCAGCAGCGGGTCGCGATCGCGCGCTCGCTGGTCAACGATCCGGGCCTCATTCTCGCCGACGAACCGACCGGCGCGCTCGACACCAAGAGCTCGCAAGAGATCATGCGGCTCTTCGCGCGTTTGAACGAGAACCAGGGTATCACGGTCATGCTCGTGACGCACGAACCCGACGTCGCCGCTTACGCACGCCGCATCGTCACGTTTCGCGACGGACGCATTACCGGCGACGCACCCAACGATCGGCAAGCCGCATGACGCTGACGGCTACGCTTCGTCTCGCGCTCGCCGCGTTGATTCGGAATAAGACCCGCTCGGTGCTGACGATGCTGGGAATCGTCATCGGCGTCGCGGCGGTCATTGTCACGGTGGCAATCGGCGTCGGCGCGCGAACTTCGGTGGCGCAGAGCATCAATAGCCTCGGCTCGAATCTGATCGTCATTCAGCCCGGCAGCGTCACGCAAACCGGAGCGCGCACCGGCTTCGGCGGCGCCTCGACGCTGACGCCCGACGACGGATTGGCGATCGCCAAACTCTCCGGCGTCGCCGCGGTTTCGCCGACGGTCTCGGTCCGTACCCAAGTCGTGGCAGGCGAAAATAACTGGCAGACGATCGTCAATGGCGTCGCACCAACCTACACGTTCATCCGTTCCTGGCCGGTGGAGAGCGGCCGCTTCTTCAGCGAAAACGAAGTCGCGGGAGCGGCAAAAGTGGCCGTGCTCGGCCAGACCGTCGCCGGCGAGCTCTTTCCAAACGGCGATTCGCCGGTCGGTCAGACGGTGATCGTCAAGGGCGCCCCGTTTACCGTAATCGGAACGCTCGCCCCGCTGGGGCAGAGCGGGCTCGGTCAGGACCAGGACGACACCGTGCTGATTCCTTATACCTCGGCTATGGAGCGGCTGACCGGACTGACGACCGTGAGTACGCTGATGGTTTCGGCCGCCAGCGCCGGCCAAATCGATTCGGTAACGCAGGACGCGACACAGCTGCTCGAACAGCGGCACCGCATCGTTCCACCGCAGACCGACGACTTTCAAGTGCGCGACCTGCAAGCGATCGCCCAAACCGCGGCGCAAACCGGAACGGTCATGGAACTGCTGCTCGCGGGCGTCGCCGCCGTCTCGCTCATCGTCGGCGGTATCGGCATCATGAACATCATGCTCGTCTCGGTCACCGAGCGCACCCGCGAGATCGGACTGCGGATGGCGGTCGGCGCACGAGCGGCGTCGATCCTTCGTCAGTTCCTGGCCGAGTCGATCGTACTTTCGACGATCGGCGGCCTCATCGGCGTCCTCTGCGGCGCCGTCGGAACGATAGCAGTAGCGGCGCTGACGCATTGGCCGACCTCGATCCCGCCGCAGTGGATACTCGCTTCGGTTGCGTTCTCGGCGATGGTCGGTATCTTCTTCGGCTACTATCCGGCGCGCCAAGCGGCGCAGCTCAGCCCGATCGAGGCGTTGCGATTCGAGTGAAGCCACGCATCGCCGTCATTGACGACGAACCGCACATTCGCGAGCTGCTCTCGCTCGCGCTCGGCCACGGCGGCTACGCGGTTCGATGCGCGGCCGACGGCGCTGCCGGACTCGCGCTCGTGCGAGAATGGTCGCCGGATCTGATCGTTCTCGACGTAATGCTGCCGCAGATGAGCGGTATCGAGCTCTTGCCGGCGATTCGTCGCCTCACCGATGCGCCGATCGTCATGCTAAGCGCACGCGGCGAGCTCGAGAACAAGGTCGAGGGACTCGCGCACGGCGCCGACGACTATTTGAGCAAGCCCTTCGAAATCGCCGAGCTGCTCGCGCGCATCGATGCGAAACTGCGCCGCCCGCATCTGGAGACTCGCGCCACGCTGGAATATGAGGGTTTAACGGTCGATCTCGAAGAGCACGTCGTCGAACGCGACGGGCGCCGTCTCGATCTTTCGCCGCTCGAATTCGCGCTGCTCGTTACGCTCTTGCGCCGCCCCCGCCGCGTTTTCACGCGTGAAGAGCTGCTCGACGAGGTTTGGGGCGAGGCCGACGTCGGCACGGGTGCGGTCGAGCGATACATCTCGTATCTGCGCGGCAAAGTGGACGAAGGGTTCGAGCGCCCCTTGATTCAGACGATACGCGGTACCGGCTACACGCTACGTGTCTGAAGCATTCGCTCCGTTTGCGAGCCGGCTCACCCGCGGCTACGTGTTACTTGCGGTCGCGTTGATCGCGCTCGTCGTGCTCACGACCACCGTCCTGGCCTTTCTGCTCTACGTCGGCACGCTGAACGACACGATCGCCAGCGACGCGCGCCGCGTCACGGAACGGGCGCTCGGATACCAACGCCTGCACGAGCCGCTCAACGCGTACGCTCCCGCGCTCGCTGCGCAGTCCGGCGGCGCGCGCGTCGGCGTGCGCATTTACGACGGCGAGCACCGGCTGCTCGCGCAGAGCGGCCCCGAGAGTGGGACCGGGCGCTTGGCACGCGGGACGGCCGCCCTCTTCGGACTTCATCCGGCGATCGTACGCGTCACCGGCGGAGCGATCGTCATCGCGCCGGATCTCGCGGGTTTTTCGAGGCTTCTCGAACGCTATCTCACGTTCGTCACGCCGATCGGCGTGCTGGCAGTCGTCGCCGCGTGGCTCGCCGGACGCGCCGTGACGCGCCGCGCCATCGCCCCGCTACGAGAGGTCACGTCGGCGTTGCGCGGGATCGCCGCCGGAGATTTTGCACCGCAGCCGTTGCCGCCCGGCGAGGCCAGCTTACGCGAGCTCACCACGGCCTATAACGAGGTCGCTCGGCGACTGACTGCAGTGACGCTCGAGCGGGACCGCAACGAATTGCAGATGCGGCAATTCATCGCCGACGCGGGGCACGAGCTGCGCACGCCGCTAACGATCGTCATGGGGTATCTCGAGATTCTGCAGCGTGGCGTCGTCGACGACGCGGCCGGCGTCGGACACGTTTATGAAACGATGCTGGCGGAGAGCCGGCGGATGCGCGCCGCGATCGAGAAGCTCATCTTGCTGGCGCGCCTCGAGCGCCCGGCGCCCTCGCGCAGAGAGCGCTTTGACGCCACGGCGCTCGTAACGCGCGCCGTCGATGCGTTGCAGCCGCTCGCGGGGCCCGGGCGGATCGCGGTGACGACCCGCACGGGACCCTGCAGTATCGAAGCCGACGAAGCCGAGCTCTACGAAGCGATCAAGAACGTCGTCGAAAACGCGGTGCGCTACGCACCCGGCTCGCCCATCTCCGTCGACGTCTCGTGCGACGCGCAATGGACGACGATCGCGGTGAGCGATCGGGGGCCGGGAATGGAGGCGCAAGACGCCGAGCACGCGTTCGATCGCTTCTATCGCGGCGGAGATCGCCTCGGCGACGGCTCGGGGCTAGGCCTGGCGATCGCGAAGCGCGCCGTCGAGCGAGCTGGAGGCGCGACTGCGCTCGAAAGCCGCCCCGGAGCCGGGACGCGGGTAACGATTTCGCTTCCGCGCGTGTAGAAGCGTGTATGAGCGTCCACGTATACGGAATCAATCACATCGCCATCGAGGTCGACGACGTCGCGAAGGCCGTCGCGTTCTACCAAGACGTGTTCGACCTCGAGAAACTCGACGAGGGTGAGGGCGACGCATTCTTCAAGATCGGCGAGCATCAGTTTCTGGCGATGTTCCAAGCGCGTCGAGGAGAGGCCAATCGCACGCGCCACTTCGGGTTGATCGTGCGCGACGAAGCGCAACTCGCCGAAATCCGCCAGAAACTGACTCAGACGTACGGCATAAAACTCATACCGCCGTTTCGCTGTGACTTCATCGATCCGTTCGGGAATCGAATCCAGGTCGTCGATTTGCACGACGAGTCGCTGGTTTGGCTACTCCCGTACCGGGAGGTTCAAGACGTGTTCGGGCCGGAAGCCAAGGCCGACCAACCGTCCGGGAATGCGCGGCAGGAACGGCAGCCAGCGTAATAGCGCCGGCAACCGGTGCAGAAAAGGCGCGCGCCCGTTCGTCAGCACGCGACCGATGATTCGGCGCTGAATGAAGAGCTGAATCGCCTGCGTGAGTCGCGCGGCCGATTCGCGCCGGCGTTGGACGGCGGCGAGATCTTGCTCGTCGACGCCACCGCGCAGGAGCTTGCACGCGAGCATGTTCGCGCTCGCGACCGCATCTTGAATCGCAAGGTTGATCCCGACGCCGCCGATCGGCGACATCGCGTGCGCCGCGTCGCCGATGCAGAGAAATCCCGGACGATACCACCGGCGAAGCCGATTCACGCGAACCGTCAGCAGTTTGACGTCATCCCAGCCCTTTAGCTCGTCGACGCGATCGGCCAGGAAGGGTACGATCGCCGCGATCTGCGCGTGAAACTCGTCCAATCCGCGCTCGTGCAGCTCGGCGAGCGTCCCCTTTGGAATAACGTACGCGCACTGCCAGTAGACTCCGCGGTCGATAAGCGCCATGATGCGGCCGTCTCGAATGTATCCGAACGTTTCGTGCGGGTCCTCGGGGCGCTTACTCAGACGCAGCCAGAGAACGTCCATCGGTGCGCCGAGCTCGACGACGTCGAGACCGGCTCGCCCGCGAAGCAGCGACTCGCGTCCGTCGGCGGCGATCGTGAGATCGGCCCGAACGTCGAGCGCGCCCTCGGGAGTCTGCGCGCGGACGCCGGCAACTCGTCCGTCCTCCCAAATCAGCTCCTCCGCGCGCGCCTGCATCCGCAAGTCGAAGGCCGGATAGCGCTTTGCCTCTTCGGCCAGGAAATTGAGAAAATCCCATTGCGGCATGAACGCGACGAACTTGCACCGCGTGGGCAGATGCGTGAAGTCGGCGACGGTCACCAGCGTGTCGCCCAGGTTGCCGGCTAGCGTCGTTACCTCTTGGTGCGGACGCTTCAGAAAAGAGTCGAGCACGCCGAGCTCGTCCATTACGTCGAGCGTCGACGGATGGATCGTATCCCCGCGAAAGTCCCGCAAGAAATCGCCGTGCTTCTCGAGCAGCACGGTAGACACGCCTGCGCGCGCAAAGAGCAGCGCCGCCATCATTCCCGCCGGTCCGCCGCCGACGATGCAGCAGCCGGCGCGCACCTCGCTCACCGAAGCGTTTGCGTGTAGAAGTGGTAGCGGGCGAACTCGGCTTCGCGCTGGTTGACGCGGGCCTCGCACGCCGCACCGATCTCGTCGACGAAATTTTCGAGCGAACGCTCCGCGATACCGGGCGTGAACGCCGCACCCACGAGCTTGCCGAAAAGCTGCATCGGCAGCTCGTAGGTTCCTTCCAAGTGGAGCGTCGATTCGCCGAGTGCCTCCAGCGGTTCGACGCCGATTCGCCCTTTGAACCCGGGAAAAGCCGCCGGCAGATTCGCCGACGTAAATGCGATCTCGAAGGCGCGCGCTTCGTTAGGGACTCGTTCGACCGCAAGACTAATCGGAACCGCAACGTATCCGACGTCGGGAAGGTGCAGATCGCCGAAACTCACGTGCAATGCAAACCCACGCCACGGCCCGTCCTGATCGGCGATCGCCTTCAAGAGCTCGGCGAGCGCCTGGGATGCGGAATCCGCGGGAACCCCTAACTTTCGTTCGAGCCGTATCTCCGGCACGTCAACCTCCTTGCACGCTTCATTCGGGGCCGGGAAGCCGCGGGTCCTCGATTGGGTAAGACGGAGAGCATGGCTCAGCTTATTGCTCGCTTCCCGGTCGCGGCTACGGTGCTGTTATTGGCCTTCTCAAACCTCTTCATGACCATCGCCTGGTATGGCCATCTGAAGAACACCAAGAGCCCGCTGGTTCTGGCCATCCTTGCTAGTTGGGCGATCGCGCTGCTCGAGTATTGCTTTCAGGTTCCCGCTAACCGAATCGGATACGGCGCGCTGACGCTGACCCAGCTCAAGATCGTGCAGGAGGTCGTAACGCTCGTCGTATTTACCGCGTTCGCATTTCTCGTCTTCGGCCAAACGCCAAAGTGGAACTACGGCGTGAGCTATCTCTTTATCGTGGGCGCCGTATATTTTGCATTTAAAGGCTAAAAGAGCGAGCCGCCATCACCGACTTTGCGGCGCGGCGGCTTGCACGCACGGACCACGCTCTTGCAGATTCCCAAGCGGAACCACGTGAAATGCGTATCCTGGTCCGACCGTGATGTTGGTCCCGTTGATCGCTTCGTTGGCCGCGATCGCACCGCCAAATGGGAGCACGCGCGCTCCTAGGGCGAGCGCCGACGGATCGTGCGTCAGGATCGAAGCATCGATTGGAGCGCCGGCAACCTGGACCTCCTGCCCGTTGAGCAGCAGAAAGCGCGGTTCCAAAACGATGATACCGTTGCGCGCTCGATTGCTCGCTGGAATTGCGTTCAGCACTGCGCCGTAGCCAACCGTGCCGGCCGGGTAGGTGGTGCCGTTGCTCGAGACTCTGGCCGTCGTCTCGAACCGAAAGACTTGGCCGGAAAAGCCCGCGGCGGAGCTGATCGTCGACAGCATCCGCACGGGGATCAGCGCATAGCATGAAAGTGCCGCATCGCTCGGAGGCGGCCCCACCGCTATACCGAGCGCAAGGAAAAACGCAAGAATCGAATACCGTATGGTCATTGGCGCCTCCAGTTGATCGCTTGCAACCAAGCGCTTATTGCCTCCAGGCTTTTTATCGCCTTCAAATCGTCCGGATAGGTCCGGCGGGAATTGGCACGCCTAGCTGAAATCTTAGGCGTACCTAAATGAGCATCTTTCTTCGGCCGGCATGTGCGGCGATCATCGGCGCGCTTGCCCTCCTCGTTCTGCTGCCGGCGTCGGCCCTTGCCGACGGCGACGATCAAGCAGCGTCGGCCAGCACGGCGACGCTCGGTCTTCAGCCGATCCGTGGAGCGATACCCCGAGCAACGGCGGCGGCGGGTGAGTCACGCGTCTTCCAACGTCCGGACGGCGCGTATCAAGCGATTCCGAGCGTTTCGGGCCGGACGAAGACGTTCCACATCGCCGAGCGCGTCGCACCCTGGACGCTCGCGCCGGGTCTGACCGTCATGGCAAACACCTATAACGGCGTCGTGCCGGGGCCGGCGCTCGTCGTGCGCCAAGGCGATTCGGTGGCGATCGACTACGAAAACGACGGCACGACGCCCGACTCGGTTCATATGCACGGCGTGCACGACATTCCGGTAACGATGGACGGCGTCGCCGGTATCTCGCAGAAACTCGTGCCGCCCGGCGGTCACTTCATCTATCATTTCGTTGCAAATCAGCCCGGCACGTTCATCTATCACACCCACGACGACGAAGCGATGCTCGACTCCGGACTCTACGGCGCGATCATCGTCGAACCGTCGAATCCGCGTCCGGTCGAGCGCGGTCTGGCGCACGACTTTCTCGAGGTGATCTCGTCCTGGCAGATTCAGAGTGCGGCCGAGAACCATTTCACCTTCAACGGCAAGGAGTATCCGTCGACACGCGCGCTCGACGTTCGCCGCGGCGAGCACTTTCGCATTCGCTGGATCAATATCTCGGGCGAAGAGTTTCACACGATGCACACGCACGGACACTATCAACAGATCGTCGCGCGTGACGCCGCGCCCGTCGACTATACCGACGTTGAGGATACCGTGCTGGTCGCGCCGGGACAACGCGTCGACGTCGTGGTCGACGCGAACGCGCAGCCCGGCACTTGGCTGATCCATTGCCACGTGCTCGACCATATCGAGGACGCCAACGGCATGCCGAGCGGCCTCATCACCGCCATCCACTATATCGGAACGCCGAACACGCTGCCCGCGATGTATCGCGCGATGATGCCCGCCGCGCGCCCGCCCGCGCGCGCTTTGAGTTTTTGGACGACGGTGCTGCTGGGAGCCGTGGCCGGCTTTACGATCTTCCTCGGCCTGCCGATCGCGCGAGCGCGCCGGCTCTCACCGCAGACGGTCGCCCTGCTCAATGCGCTTGCGATCGGCATTCTGCTCTACCTCGTCGTGGAGATCGCGCAGAACGCGATCCTTCCGATATCGCGAGGAATGAACGCGTGGCACGTCGGCGCGGGGGCGTTTCCCATCGCCGCAATCGTGGTTTTCATCGCGGGCTTGCTGATTGGTTTGGTCGGGCTCGGAAGCGCGGCGACGCATTTTGCGCGTCAGGCCGCGTCGCATGCTGAAAACCCGGTCGTTCTCGCCGCCATAATCGCGATCGGGATCGGCGCACACAACTTCGGCGAAGGCTTGGCGATCGGTGCATCGGCGGCATCGGGTGCGACCGCGATCGCGGTCGCACTCATCGTCGGCTTTGGCCTTCACAATGCCACCGAAGGCTTCGGCGTAGCGGCACCGATGGTAGGGAAGGTCGTACCGAGCTGGGCGCAGATCGGCCTTGCCGGGCTCATCGCCGGCGGCCCGACCTTCATCGGGACGATTCTCGGCTACAGCTTCTACTCGCCAACGCTCTCGGTCTTCTTCCTCGCGATTGCAGTTGGCGCGCTGATCTTTGTGATCGGAGAGTTATGGAGCGTGCTGCGTCGTACCGGGCTCACGGGTTTCGTGACCGCAACGATGTGCCTTGGCTTCCTCATCGCGCTCGCGACGGAGCTGTTTCTCGACATCAACGGGGGTTAGAGTATGTACGTACTCGTCGCCCAAGCTGCCGCGACATCACCGGCACCACAAGCAACGTGGAACTCAATAACGCTAGGTGCGCCGGCATCAACCCTGCGCCCAGTCCTCGGCGATCCGCTACGCATCTTGCTCTTCAAAGACGGGACACGCCGCGTGGCGCGCTATTGGATCCCCGGTGCGAACTCGACGTACGCGATCGTGATCGAGGAGCGAGGATACGTTACAGGGTTCGATATCTTCGCCGACACGGCACCGACTAGCATTCTTGAGAACGTGCCGCCCGATCCGCTGGGCATTCGCTTAGGCGATGCGTTCGAGAACGTGAAGGCTCCGGACATTCCGCTTCGGCGAGGCGTCGACGAAAACGGCGCACCGATTCTCACCGGTCGGTTCTCCCCGGCGGTTGGGATGGTGTATTCGTTTCAGGATAACCGCGTGGGCAGCATAGAGTGGGCGACGGCACTTCCGGCCGGGAAGCCGGAGCTTTCACCGCTAACAGACCCGGGCGGCGAAGCCACGTCGTCGGCGATCCTCGACATGCAAAAGAACGAGATCGACGGTGTCGACTGGGAGTACCGTTATATCTCCTTCCATCCGTGCACGGATACCGTGCGCTGGAAGCTTCAATCGCAGTCGCTACTCAGTCAGAACGGCCGCGCGTTTGACAAGCTTCACGCCGTCTGTCCGCCGACGAAAGCCGAGCGCGACTTCTACTTCGACATCACCAACTATTTCGGCAAACTCTAGTCGCTACGGAGTTACGCTAAACACGGTTCCCCAGCCGGTCTTCACTCCACCGCCTTGCGTAGTACCGAAGAGCTTGCCGTGGAACTCGGTCACGCGAGCAAACGGGTTCGCGCCGTCGCTGCCGCCGTGGTTTTGCGCTTGAAATGCGTGAAGGACGCTTTCGCTGCCCGACGTGCCGACCTTGAAGACCGTGCCCCAGTTAGGTTGCCCGCCTTGATAGGTGGTTCCGTAGAGTGTGCCCTTCATGGCGAGAAGACCGGCGTACGGATACGCTCCATCGCCCCCGCCTTTAAACGAATAAAGCACGCGTTCTTGACCCGAGAGCGTCGAATCGAAGACCGTTCCGTATCCGGCCGCGCCGCCGTATTTGGTCGTCCCGTAGAGTTTGCCGCTCACGTTCGTCAGGCCGCCGAAGGGATATCCGCCGTCCTTTCCGGCCTTGAAACTATAGAGCACGCGTTCGGCGCCGGAGGTGGTGATATCGAAGATCGTGCCCCACCCGGCCGCGCCGCCCTGCTCCGTCGTTCCGTAGAGCTTGCCGTTGACGGCGAGCAGCTTGCCGTACGGATAGCCGCCGTCTTTTCCGGCCTTAAAGCTGTAGAGAACGCGCGCCGCTCCCGAGGTCGTCGTTACGAACGCCGTTCCCCAACCCGGTGTGCCGCCTTCGACCGTCGTGCCGTACAGCTTCCCTTTGAAGGACAGGAGGCTGGCATATGGCGCTGCGCCGTCCTTCCCGGCCTTGAAACGGTAAATCACGCGTTCCTTACCCCCGGTGCTCGTGCCGAAGATCGTACCCCAACCGCTGGGAGTTCCGCCCGACGACGTCGTGCCGTAGAGCGTCCCGTTGACGTCGACCAAGCCGGCACACGGATACGCGCCGTCACTGCCCGACTTGAAGCTATAGATCACGTGCTCCTGACCCGAGGCATCGAGCTCGAAAACGGTGCCGTAACCGAGCGTTCCACCCTGCTCGGTCGTACCGTAGAGCTTACCGTTTACGGCAATGAGTCCGTCGTATGGCAACGCGCCGTCGGGCTGCGCCTTGAACTTGTAGAGCGACTCGTATCCGGGACCCGCTTCCTCCCCACGCGCATTGGCCCGCGTGCGCAGCGATGGCGGCTGCGTGCACGTCCATGCCGCGGCCGGACGTATGACCGACGCACCGTCACTCGATGGCGCAATCGGAATCGGCGACTGCGCGAAATGCGCGCAGCTCGTGAGCAAGAGAGCGGATGCAAGGACCGCTGTAGTACGCATCATGTTGCGATGCATACCATAGCCGCATCGCCGAGTCCCGTTCCGGCGGCCGCGGCCCTTGCTACGCCGTTAGCACTTATTCGTTACAAGCGCGCCGGCGAAAATCTCGATGTCCCCGGTCTTTTCGCGGAACGTCAGTTGGTCGAAGACAGCGCCGACGGCCGCGAGCGATCCGCCGTATTTTGACTTCGCGGCGACCTGATAGCACGAGATGGCTGAGGACCAGCCAAGACCGTACAGATACTCGGACAACTCGACCGTGTAGCTCTTCTTAGGAATCAGATGCGAGCTCACGAGTGGGTTCCCTTTGGGAAGCGTCGGATAGAATCCCGGAAAGCTATTGAACGCGAGCTGAAGATAAAAGATGGGCTTTTGCGAGCCGGCAGGAGGGAAGTTCCCCCCGCTGTATGCCTTGGTGCTGCTAATTAACTTGACGTTGTATCCGTAGCTGCCATACGTCTTGGGATATTGCAGTGCGCCGCCCCAACCCGAGAAAGCGGGAACGCAGAGCGATCCCCCGGACGTTTTCATCGCTTCTTTCGCCACCTCGGCGTAATATTTGGTGAGCTTTTGACCCTTACACTTCGGGACTGGCGTGAAGTCCGGGACGTTCGTTCCTAGGCGCTGCAGCGTATCGGCGGCTCCCCAGTTCGCCGGCGGCGGAGTGATCGATGACTGACCGGCGCAGCCCGCGAGCAACGCGATCGCGAGTGCCGAAATGAGGAATCCCCAACGCGGCGATCCCGGGAAATTGAAGCGCACCATGATACCTCCTGCATGGCGAATGGTCCCCGGACTGCGCCGGGTCGTCCCAATCGTACTATCGGCCGTGCCGGCGAGGTATGGGGGGCGACCCTACCTTTGGGGACTCAACGTATGATGACGAGCCCGCCCCCATCGGTAAAGAGAATCACCAACAGCATCGAGATCAACGTCAACTCGTAGTACCAGCCGAGTCCATCTCGACCCCAGAATCCGGTCTTCCAAACGAAGATCTTCTTCTGGAGTGCCCCGAGCATGATAGCGATCAGTCCGAGTGCGGCGAGTTGCTGGAGCAGACCCAAGACGATGCCCGCGCCGCCGGCTATCTCCGCAACGGCAAGGAAGAGCACGAAGCCCTTCGGCAGGCCGATGCTCTTGCTCCGGGCATCGGGATCTTTGACATCGTTGTAGCCGCTTCCGATAAAGATGAGACCCGCCATGATTCGAAGAGCGAGCAGGCCGTAGTCGGTCAAAAATTCGAGATGCAACATCGCTCAGCTCGCTGCCAACGGTCGATAGATTAAGCCGATCGCGACGCCGGCGAGCGACCAGCCCACTAGCTGTCCGAGAGCCTCCACCAACTCGACGTCGGAACCGACGTTGATGATTACAAAATCATGCACGACGCATCCGAAGATCATGAAGAGGCCGAGCAGGACGCCGAACTTTAGCCCGGTGCCGGCGCCGCCGCCCTTGTAGCCCAGTGCGTAGATCGTCGACGCGACGAACATTGCGACCAGCGTCCCGGCGAGACCGTAGGGCAGATACCCCACGATCGCTTCGCGTGGGCGAAAGACGCCGGCGTACTCGCGGTAAACGTTCGAAAAGAGCGCCCCGCCGAACGCCCCAAAGACGTAATAGGCGATGGTTCCCGCGATCGCCGCGACCGTGACGCGGCCGAAGTTCATGGCGTATCTCCTGTGGGCTAGTGGGTCGGCGCGACGCTGACGGTTATGACACCAAATCCGCTATCGCCCGTGCCAAATTTCTTAAGGACCTTCATTGCGCGACCTCCACGAGGATACTTCCAGATTCCCAACTGGTTCGTCTGGCTGCCGTGTACGGAGAATGGGACGGCTACGGTGCTTCCCGAAATCCATGAATACCCAACGCGACGCATGTACCGGCCGAATTTCGTCTCGCCCACTATCGTTCCGCTCGATCCTGCAATGCTGATTCTGTAAATCCCTCCGGGACTTGCCAAATCTTGCAGCGTGACGTACGTACCATCCCATTGTAGTCGTCCGGCTGAAGCGATGTCCTCATTAAGTGTTATCGTCGTAAACGTGTTGCTTCCACTTGGAAGCTCGGCTAGCTGACTGCCGCTGTATCCGCCCAGAAATAGATTCCCTTGGTTGTCGTACGTGCACTCGTAGGCGTCGGGAGCGGAATACCTCGTCGACGTTTTGCTGCCGGGCGGGAAGATCGCGAGATTTTCATAGTCGCACGGGGGACAATCGAAGGTGACGGCCAGATCTCCCGTAGTGGGATCGACGGCGCAGTTCTCCGTTTCCGCTCCCGGAATCCTTACGGTCGCGATCGGCGTTGTTCCGCCGTGCGCGTACTCGGTCACCGCGTTTTGGCTGGTCATGAAGACATTTCCGCTGGTATCGGTACACATACCGACGCCTGTCGCTGCAATACTGCCAACGAGTTGCCCTTGGGGATAGGTCAGGATGAACGTGGCGTAGCCGGTGGACTGTGAATAGCCGCTGGCGTAAAGGAGATCGCCGGCCGACGACCCGGGCTTAATCCAAGATCGACCTGAGTGATCTGCAAGTCGGCTACCCTGCACTCCAACATTGATGCCCTGTACTTCCGATTCGCCGCATCCGCCGACAAAAATGCCTATCGCGACAACGGCGATTGCCCTACGAACCACGTTAAGGACGTTCATCTCTTATCTCCACGTAAAGTACTTGGAGCGACGCTGATGGTTTTGGCCCCCCCAACTACGGCGATCCTATGACTTGATTTGCCTCCGGCCGGGAATTTCCAAAAGCCCGTCTGTCTCTCGGAGAACGTCAGCACGATAACTCCGTCCGCGATCGCAAACGGCTCAACCGTCTTGAAGTGCCCGTACCATCCTTTGAAATGCGTCGTGCTCTTCGTCGTCGCGCTGCCCTTTGTGACGCTCAATTGGTAGACTACATGAGCGAGACTGTCGCCCAAGGCAAGGTACTGACCGTCCCATTGTAGGCCGCCCAGCTGCCCGATCTTCTCATCGAGCTTAATCGTGTCAAGCGTATTACTGCCACTTGGCAGCTCGGCCAGCAGCGACATCTTACCGTGGGTTCCGTTTACGAAGAGATTGCCGCGATCGTCGTAGCTGCAGTATGCGTAGCCGCTAAGATCCGAATCAGTATAGATTTGCGGCGTGCTGTAAATATTCTGATAAACTGCAACATTGCCGCCATTTTCTTCCGAGTAGTCGGTGACGGCGATGTCTCCGGTCGTAGCGTTGACCGCACAACTATAGGGGTTATAGCCGGACGGCATAAAGAATTGGGCGATCGGAACGGTTCCGCCGCGCGCGTACTCCAGTAAAGAGTCTCCGTAGGTCACCCAAACATTACCCTGCGGATCTGAACAGAGCCCTGTAACGCCATTGAGACCCTTCAAGAGCCCGACTTGCGCTCCCGAAAGGGAGTAGATGCCAACCTCGTTCCCTAGCGCCATATAGGCCAGATCGACGTTGGTGGCGTTGCTTGCCATCCATGATCCGTTGTGCGTAAAGTGCGCTACCGCCGCCAAGTTTGGTGAACCGAGCGCTCCGACAGGGGCCTGCGATCCAGCGCAAGCCGCCATTGCCGCAGCTAAGCAGCCGGATAGCGTGTACCGGCCAAAGTCTAAGCTCTTCATCTGCCTTGCTCCTTGCTGCGTGAACGGCTCAGCGGTTTGAAGGGTTCGGGGAGTGGTCGTAAGGACCCGCATCGCACTCGGCCGTGAGCGGCAGCGACAACGTCGCCGCGTATAACAACGGCTTCTACCTGGTTCGAGGCGGGGGCACCCACCGCGCCGAATGACCTGAGTCATCAAAGCATTCGTGTTTTGGGGGGCGGGGAGATGAACATTCCACTTGGCGAACGCGGTGCGCTTTGCGCGGCGTTGGGCGTCGCATTTGCGGTGCTTCTTTCGGCTTGCTCGACTCATGCGGACGACGCCGCACTGCCGGGACTGACTGGGCCGAGCGGCGGCTTCGCGTCGTCGCATTCGCAGACGTTCAAATACACTGGAGCAGAGCAGACGTTTAAAGTGCCGGCCGGGGTGGCGGCGATCAAGGTTCTCGCATTCGGTGCCAGCGGTGGCGACTCGAGCGGTGGCTACGGCACCGAATCCAACGGTGGCGCGGGGGGCAGCATCAAGGCCACGATTCCGGTGACGCCCGGAGAGAGTCTCGGCATCTTCGTTGGCGGCCGCGGCTCAACTTCGCACGGCTACCACGGCGGCGGCGAGGGCGGCAGCACGAACGGCAGCGGCGGCTACGGCGGAGGCGGCGGGGGCGCTTCAGATGTGCGCCAGAGCGGTAACGGATTGGCCGACCGGGTCATCGTCGCGGGTGGCGGCGGTGGCGGCGGCGGCCCCAGTATCTTTTACGGCAACGGCGGCGGCGGAGCCGGCGGTGGACGCATTGGCGGCGTCGGTGGTTCGGGGCAGGAGACGGTGGACGGTTTCGGCGGACTCGGTGGCACTCAGGATACAGGTGGAGGCGGCGGCGCCGCCGGCAGTAACGGTTCGTATCATGGGCAGCCGGGCGACCACGGCAAACATGGCCGCGGCGGCGCGGGCGGCAGCGACCCCAATGGAGGCGGCAGCGGGGGCGGCGGCGGCGGCGGTTACTACGGAGGCGGTGGCGGCGGTAGCGGTGCGCTCAGCACGAGCGGGGTTGGCGGCGGCGGCGGTGGCGGCGGCGGTTCTTCGTACGTCGAGCCCAGCGCGACTCACGTCAAAAACCAGCAGGGCACGGCGCCCAGCGGCAACGGCAAGATCGTCATCTCCTGGTAAGCTGCGCTAAGGTTCGGGAGGTACGGCGGCGTCGCGTTCGATCAAGTCTTCCGATCGAAGATTCGACCAGAACTCACGCGGAACTCTCGTCTTGAGCGAGGTGTAGTCGGCGAGCACCTGCTGCGGAGTTCCACAGCCGACAACCAGCGCAGAGACTACGTCGGGCGCGATTGAGAACTGCAATGCGGCGGTGCGAAGGTCGACGCCGTGCCGCGCCGCAATCGCGCGCAGCCGCTCGCGCTTCTCGATGGCCTGGGCGGGAATCTTATAGTTATCCTTGCCGTAATTAAATCGGGCGCTTCCGCTAATGAAGCCCGCGTTGAGCGACGAGCCGACAACAAACGTCATTCCGCAGTCGCGCGCCTTTGGAAAGACCTGATGCAACGCATTCGCATGATCGATCAACGAATATTGACGCGCCAGGAGCGACACGTTTGCGTCGGCGACGTCCATTAGCATCAGGAGCGGTTCGGGTGAGTTGACGCCAAGCCCCCAGGCTTTAATCACGCCTTCGTCGCGCATCTTGCTCAGCGCCGGGAACGCGCCTTTCCGCGCGATCTCAAATTGCTCTTTCCACGGTCCCGGCAGCCACGGGTTATCCGGCGAAAGGTCGTGAACGAAAACTATGTCGAGCGCATCGACGCCTAAACGCTGCAGGCTGTCTTCGATCGATCGCTTGACGCCGTCGGCCGTGTAATCGTAATGGAGATTATTGGGTGAAGGGGTAAACGGAAAGTACTCTTTCGCATTGTTGTTGCGCGACGCGGTGAGCAGTTTACCGACCTTCGATGATAGCAGATACTCGCTCCGATTCTGTCGGTGCAAAAACGCGCCCAAACGCCGCTCTGCAAGCCCCAGCCCGTACCACGGAGAGGTGTCGTAGTACCGCACTCCGGCGCTCCACGCGGCTTCGATAGTGGCGTACGCACCTTCATCGGTAACGTACGCGAACTCATTTCCGAAGGGCACGCCGCCCAGGCCAAAGACTTTCCCCTCGAAGATCTCAGATGCGATCATACATCACTTATCCCCGCATGGCCCAAAGCCTAACGCCGCTCCGACCGTCGGCTCCGTAACGATTCGAGGCTGGAACGCTGGTGGAACGCCGAGACGATATGCTCGACCGATGGCAGGACGCAGCAAGGATTCGATCTTGGTGACGCTTTGGACCGAGGGAGGCGATGCAGGAACCGACGCTGCGCCCGCGTGGCGGGAAGCGTCGAGCACCTTCCCACCAAACGGCGCCTCTATTTTAGCGCTCCCAGCGAGCTGATCGGCTTTCTCGGCAATCACATCCGGAAAGCCGGCGCGAGGGTCGATCGCGTTTCTCTGGGGCCGCTGATCAGGGTCCGAACGCCATCGCAACCGGCTCGTTTGTGGAGATCCTCACGGTGTTGCCGGCGTTCTTTGCGACGTAGAGATTGACGGAACTGTCAAACACCAGCGCATCGCGGATACGATGGAACCGAGGCGCGGCACCGAACGCCAGTCTGCCATTAAGGAGCAAATACGTGCGAAAACTCATCGGATGGTCGCGATCACCGGGACGACACGGCCACCTCGCGATCGTAGCCTTCGTGTTCGGCATTGCTCTCCTGGGCGCAGGCTCGATGGGGACGAATCCGTCAACGGCGACCACGGCGCTAAAGCCGATCGACCAGAGTGCGCTGCAAACTATGGTGGACGCGACTGCCCGGGAACTCCTGGTTCCCGGCGCTTTCGTTCTGTTGCGCACACCCCAAGGCGAGTTCACAGTCTCATACGGCACCACGCAGCTAGGCTCAACGAGCCCGCCCAACGCCAACACCTACTTCAGGATTGCCTCGAATACCAAGACGATGACGGCCGCAGTGATCCTGCAGCTGGCACAGGAGGGCAAACTCGGTCTTGCCGATCCCGTTTCGAAGTACGTCCCGAGCGTGCCCGACGGCCACAAGATCACCATCGCCGAACTGCTGGATATGCGCAGCGGCCTATACAACTACACAAACGCGCCGGAGTTCGCGGCGAGCATCGACCGTGACCCGACTAAGATTTGGGCCCCGGCCGAATTACTGGCCATTGCGTTCGCACACCCGCCCAAGTTCGCGCCCGGTGCGGGCTACGAGTACTGCAATACCAACTACGCGCTGCTTGGCGTTATCGCCGAAAAGGTCGGTGGCAAGCCGCTGGCCGCGTTGATGCGGGATCGGTTGTTCGTGCCGCTGGGCATGCCGCACACTGCACTCCCCGCCAGTGCCGCAAACACGATCCCCGAACCGTACTCGCACGGCTATCTGTATGGGAGTTCCTCCGTCGCTTTGATTGGCACGCCGCCGTATACGACCGCGCTCCAAGCCGCGGCGCGGGCCGGAACACTCCTGCCCAAGGACTACACGGATCTGAACCATTCGTTTGCCGCCGCAGCTGGAGGCGTCATCTCTAACGCCGACGACCTCGCAACCTGGATCGAAGCCTTGGTCTCCGGCCGCGTGTTTGACACCGCATATCAGCAGCGCTGGCTCGACAGTCTACTGCCCGTGGACCCGAGCAAGCCCGACGGTCAACAGTATGGGTACGGCATCAGCCAACTTCGCTGGGGACCGAACGCGATGTACTTTCACGGCGGCGAGACCCCCGGTTACAATTCGTTCATCGGTAACGATCCCGTCAATAAGGTGACCCTCATCGTGTGGACTAATTTGACAGTGTCGCTCGACGATAACCCGACCGCCAATGCCCTAATGTTGAAGGTGCTCGATAAAATCTACGTCGTCTCACCGCTGACGCCCACTCCGTCGCCGGGCGTTTCCCCATCGGGCCGGCGATGGCGAGCCCCCTCGCGAGAGTATGCGCAAGGAACACAGGGGACGCCCGACCGCACCCCGATAGCTGTAAGGCACACTCGCTTTACATAAAGGATGGGCTATGTTCATTTCGGTTATTCATAGGATCAGCGATCCCGACGCTTTTGGGGCCATCGCGGCGAGTGCGACGAAAGACATCCCCGCCGACCTCAAGCTGCATCAAACCGTGACGAGCAACGACCGCTCGACGGC
>DAINBY010000015.1:0-68047 GCA_036732685.1 Candidatus Cybelea sp.
TTCCCGCCCGAACCCGTCAACTAACCCCGCAAGTGTCGTGGAGGAGCGGTTTTTGCGTCATGTGTTAGTTATTGGGGCATTTGCCCTATCGATAGCCGGCTCGGGAGCGCTTGCGCGCGCCGATTCCGGGAACACCCTACCCCAGCTCGATTACACCGGATCCGCACAAGCGGTGAGCGCCCAAACGTTGAGCCCCGACGTCGCTGAGTGGACCTCGCGGCTTATCGTCCATTCTCCCTCTCGCCATCACGGCTCGATGGATCGATTCGCGGGGGGCATTCTCGCGCGTGCCTCCAAGATCGCCCAGCGCCTAACGAGCAGCGCGTTGCGCTTTCTCGGCGTGCCCTACGTCTTTGGAGGGACGACGGCCTCTGGATTCGACTGCTCGGGTTTCGTCCAGCACGTCTTTGCGTTGCTCGGCGTCGGTCTGCCGCGCACAGCGGATGCGCAGTACGATTTCGGTAGGCCTGCGGTCGGCGGTCCGCGCCCCGGCGATCTCGTTTTCTTCGATACCTACGGCGGCGTATCTCACGTGGGCATTTATCTGGGGCGGGGCGAGTTCGTCCACGCGAGCTCCAGCCACGGCGTAATGGTCAGCCACCTCTCCGATTCGTATTGGGCGGCACGGTACGTCGGAGCGAAACGGTTGCTCGCCACGCGTTAGCGATTCCGCAAAATCAAGGCAAGCGAGTAGACGCCGCCGTTACCGGCGGCGCTTGCTTTTCCCGCCTCTCATGAGCGAAGGTATCCATGGGTCATTCCGAGCCTGTCGAAGGGTGACCCGGCGTGTGAGAAATGCTGCACGACGATGGGGTGTAGCCAAGCGGTAAGGCAGCGGACTTTGACTCCGCCATGCGTTGGTTCGAATCCAGCCACCCCAGCATCCCAGCCAGGATAGGGCGCCGAGCGCGTGGGAATGGACGAATACCTCGCCTATGATCGCCGCTGAACGAAGGAGTCGTCGAATGAACTTGCTGGCCTCGAGCCGCCGCGGCGCCGTGGCGATCGTTACCATTGCTGTGTTAGGGGGGTGCGGCTCCGCGTCGCTTGCGGGAGGCGCCCCGCAATCGAGTCTCTCGAGCACTGCGGTGGTTCCGGAGTGGCAATCGAAAAGTCTAGCACGCCCGGTCTGCGGAAAACCGCGTCCGGAGCAAGTGCAATGCTATGCGTTGATTCTCAATACGAAGATCCAGCACGACGTCTCCGGGTGGGCGCCGGCCGATTTTCAAGCGCGATACAATCTCCCGTCGCAAACACAGGGAGCGGGGCAGATCGTCGCCATCGTCGACGCGTACGATAACCCCAATGCGGCCTCCGATTTGTCCGCGTATCGCACGGAGTTCGGACTCGGAACGGCCAATTTTACGAAGTACAATCAGCAGGGGCAGACGAGCAACTATCCATCGGGAAGTTCCAGCTGGGGCGTGGAGATCGATCTCGACGTGCAGATGGCGTCGGCGGTTTGCCCCCTCTGCACTATTTACCTGGTCGAGGCGAACAGCAGTAACTCGAGCGACCTCGAGGCGGCCGAATCGGAAGCCGTCAAGCTCGGTGCGCATATTATCAGCAATAGCTGGGGATGCGGCAACTCCGTCGCATGCCTCGACACGAAGTACTTTAACAAGCCGGGGGTACTCTATGTTGCAGCGACCGGCGATTCGGGACTAGGCCAAGTAACGGCGCCGGCGGCCTTCGACGACGTCGCGGCGATCGGCGGGACGGTGCTTTCCAAGAACGGTTCGGAGTATAGCGAGGCGATTTGGAGCGGCGCCGGGGGCGGCTGCGCGACGACCATTCACAAACCCAAATGGCAGCACGACAAGGTCTGCGCCGGCCGAGCGGTCGGCGATGGTTCGGCGGTCGCGTGGCAAGTGGCAGAGTACGACAGCTATGGTTACGGAGGCTGGTTCACGGTAGGCGGCACCAGCGTTGCATCGCCCCTCATGTCGGGAATCTTCGGGTTGGCCGGGAACGCGACGCAACAAAAGGGCGGGCGAACCTTCTGGAAGGGCAAGCACCACAAGCATCTCTACGATGTCTGCGGCAGCTCGTGTCTCTTCAGCACCTACTCGTACGAGGGCGGGTGGGGATCGGCCAACGGTCTCGGAGCCCTCTAACTGGCGCATTCCAAGACGCTTCACGTCACCAACGGCGATGGTGCGCTCTACTTGCTCAAGAAGGCCGGCATGTTCGGCACGCACGTCGCCTGGCGCGACGCGCTCAACGACGGCCCCGTTCCGGGCGGATTATCGCTGGAAGAGACGAGCGCGCTGCGGGCGCGCTATCAGGCGGAGCGCGGATACGGCAATCCAATCAAACTGATCCACGAGTTCGAGCGGCGCGACGAGCAAATCCGTCACGCCGCCGAGTTCGACGAGATCGTGATGTGGTTCGAGCACGATCTCTACGATCAGCTCCAAGTGCTGCAGACGCTCACGGCATTGGAAGAGCTCGATCTGGAGCCCGGAAGGGTCTCGGTGGTGCAAAGCGACCACTATCTCTCCGGAATGACCGTCGACGAGATCGTGCCGCTCTTTGCGAAGCGGCGCACCGCCACGCCGGCGATCTTCAAGTCGGCGCGCCGCTCGTGGGTACGCTTCACCTCGAGTTCGCCTAGCGATCTCTTTGCCGCCGCAGGCGAAGACGCGATCGGTCTGCCGTATTTACGAGCGGCGTTGCAACGCCTCTGCGAGGAGTATCCCTGGAAACGCGACGGCCTTTCGCGATCGCAACGTCAGGCCTTATATGCCGTCGCACAGGGGCCGGGTCGCGCCGAAGAACTCTTTGCGCGCACACAGGCCCGCGAAGAAGCGTACTTCTTAAGCGAGCGGGTCTTCGAAAAAATGCTCGAGGATCTCGCGACCGGCGATAGCGCGCTGATTGAAGAAGAAGAGGGCATCCTCGTACCGACGGTTTTAGGCCGTCGCGTTCTCGCCGGCGATGGGGATTGGCTCGATCGCCGTTCGATCGACCGGTGGATCGGGGGCGTACGCCTGCTTCCCGAAAATCTCACTCGTTGGGACGATGACGCCGCGCGCTTCGTTTAGCCGAATGGAATTCAAGGCCAAGTCCTTCCGGGGCGCGAAATGGCTGGCCCGAAGATGACCCATGACGAGTTAAGCATAGACGTCAAGAGCGAAGACGGCGGCAGTCGCCTCGTTTTCAATCTCCGCGGCAGCCTCGACCTGGCAACGGCGCCGACGGTGCGGGCGGCACTGAGTGAAGCGACCGAGAAGGGCAATCACGACCTGATCGTCGATCTCAGTCAGCTCGAGTTTTTGGATTCGACCGGCCTGGGCGTCTTAATCGGCGCGCATCGCCGCGCCGCGGAGCGCGGCGGCTCGTTCAGACTCATCGTCAATGAGGGATCGATTTTGCGACTCCTCAATATCACCGGCCTGATCGCGGTCTTTTCCGTCTTTCATACGATCGAAGACGCGCAAAGCGACCGGAGCCGGCTCGGCCCGTCGCTCTAGATCCTACGAGTACGCTTCGTCGAGAAGTTCGACGACGTGTTTGACGGTCGCCGGATAATGCGCCTCGCGTAAGCCCGCTCCAACCTGGATCGCGCATCCTGGGTTCGAGGTCGCGACGATGCCGGCTCCGGTTCTGCGAATCGCGTCGACCTTCCGGTGCTGCAGACGGTCGGCCATCTCGGGCTGCGTTAGGTTGTAGACTCCCGCACTGCCGCAGCAAACCGAGCCCTCGTCCAACTCTACGAGCTGCATTCCCGGAATCGTTTTCAATAGTCGCCTCGGCGCTCCGGCGACGCGTTGCGCGTGGACGAGATGGCAGGCATCCTGATACGTCACCGTCGCGTCGATCGCGCGCGCCGGCGGGCCGAGATCGACGGCGTCAAGCACTTCGGTGACGTCACGTACGCGTGCGGCGAAGTTTCGGGCGCGCCTCTCCCATTCGTCGTCGCCGGCAAAGAGATTGCCGTATTCCTTGAGGGTGCTCCCGCACCCGGCGGCGTTCACGACGTAGACGTCGGCGTGTGTCGTTTCGAACGTCTCGATGTTCCGCTTCGCCAACTCCCGTGCGAAGTCGGCCGCGCCCTCGTGCAACGCAATCGCGCCGCAGCATCCCTGACCGCTGGGCACGATGACGGTTAAAGCCGCGCGCTGCAGCATTCGCACCGTCGCGCGATGGACGTGCGCGAAGGCGACCGCCATGATGCAGCCGGCGTGGAGGACCGCGACGCCCTGTTCGCGAGGCGCCTCGAATCGCTGGTCTCGCGGAACGAAGAATTGCCTCGAAATTCGAGGTGCGAGCCTGGCCGTGCGCCCCAGCCCGACGACGCCCGCAAGCGATATAAGCCGCGTCTGTTGAAGGAAGCGCAGCACCGCGGCGGCCGCACGCATGATCTCCGGGCGGCCGAAGAGTGTGCGCAGAAGCCGCCGAGCCGCTCGCTCGCGCGCCGGATCGAGGGAAGCCTCGGCACGCCGGATCTGCACGCGAGCGGCTTCGACGAGCTGACCGTACGCAACGCCCGAAGGGCAGACCGCCTCGCAGGCTCGGCAATCGAGGCACTCCCACATCTGCGCCACGAAGCCCGAGCTGAGCAGATCGAGACGCGATTCGCCGACGGCTTTGATGAGACTAATACGGCCGCGTGGGCCCGAGGTTTCTGTCATAGTCTCGAGATAGGTGGGGCAGGATGGCAGGCAGAGACCGCACCGAATGCAGGTGTCGTATATAGACGCGTGCGGCTGGTCGGTTCCGCTAAAGCCTCGTTCGACCGGCTGCGCTTGCTGCGGGCAAGCTGCAAACTCGCTCATCCGCGTACGTGCCTTCGCCCTAAAAGTGCGCACTTCTCCTACAGGAAACGGGCAGCGTGAAGAAACGAATCAGAGTGGCGGTAACCGGCGCCGCCGGGCAGATCGGATATGCGCTCATCTTTCGGATGGCCTCCGGCCAAATGTTCGGCCCTGATACGGAGCTGGAGTTTCGGTTGCTGGAGCTGGAGCAAGCGCTTGGAGCGCTGGCGGGTGTCGCTATGGAGTTGGAAGATTGTGCCTTTCCGCTTCTCAAGAACGTTTGGTACGGCGCCGACATTGGAGAGGCGATGCGCGGCGTCAACTGGGCAGTCTTAGTCGGGGCGGTTCCGCGCAAAGCGGGAATGGAGCGCTCGGACCTCTTGCGCGTGAACGGAGAAATCTTCACCGAGCAGGGGCGCGCGATCGATGCGCACGCCGCCGACGACGTCCAGGTTTTCGTCGTCGGCAACCCGGCGAATACGAACGCGCTGATCGCGATGAATAACGCGCCGAGAGTTCCGAACGACCGGTTCTTTGCTATGACGACGCTCGATGAGCTGCGCGCGCGGGCACAGCTCGCTCGCAAGAGCGGCGCCGACGTTACCGAGATCGCTCGAATGGCGATCTGGGGGAATCACTCGACGACGCAGTTCCCCGATTTCGCGCACGCGCGAATCGGCGGACGTGCCGTGCACGAAGTCGTTGCCGACCGGCCCTGGCTCGAGAACGAGTTCCTCGCGACCGTACAGAATCGCGGCGCCGAGGTCATCAAGACGCGAGGGGCCTCCTCCGCCGCTTCGGCGGCAAACGCGGCCGTCGTTGGGGTCCACAACCTGACGCACGATACGCCGGCCGGCGAGTATTATTCGGTCGGGCGATGCTCCCACGGCGAGTACGGGGTCGACCCGGGCTTGATCTTTTCGTTCCCGTCCCGCACCGAGCGTGGGGTTTCGCGAATCGTCGAAGGGCTCGAGCACGACGAGTTCGGCCGTGGTAAGCTGGCCGCCACCCTCGACGAACTTCGCAAGGAGCGCGACGCGGTCAAAGACCTCGGGCTGATTCCCGCGAACTAGCCAGTATGAGCGGCCCCGCGGGCGAGCGCCCGGAACTCGATCTGGTTCACGTCAACGTTGCGTCGACGGCAGGTGCGTACACCGTCGGCAGCGCGTCGTTCTTCCGGTATATCCTGCGGCTCGGCGAGCTTGGTCTGCCGCTCTCCCTCGCCGACCAGGAGGCGGTCGACGTGCTCGCCGCCGTGCCGCACGCGCTGGGAGCGGAAGAAGAGGTCTCCTTTCTTTCCGGTCCGGGCTGGCGCGTCGTTCCGGCGCAGGGCGATCTAGATTGGCCCGTTTTAGAGGCGACCCCCGAACGGCTGCACAGCGTGCTCGAGCGGGCTCGCAGCATCCTCTGGCTGAACGCGGCTCGCTTTCACGTGAGCGCGCGCGAAATCGCGACAATCGAGCGAGAGCTCGACGAGGTCTACGGCGTGCTCATGCGCGCGGCCGCGGCGGGCGTCGCGGTCAACGTTTCGTACGTAGCGTAAGCCCCGCGTGAAGCTCCTCTGCGAGCTGCCGCTTCGCGGTGCCGGCGGCGAGCCGATCTCGTTCGCGCGCACCGTCTACTCCCACGGTTGCGCGCAATTGCCCCCGGCCACCGTCGAAACGGAGCCGCTCGTCTATCGGCGACGCTTTCGCGCAGGGGGGCGCGTTCTCGACGTCGCGATGCGCGAGCACGGCGGCAAGCTGGTCGTCGAAGCCGGCGCAGCATTACAGCGAGGCGAGGCGCGCGCGCTACAAGCCGAGGTCGCGCGGATGTTTCGCTTCGGCGACGACCTCGCGCCGTTCTACGCGCAGATCGCGGACGACAACGTGCTCGGCTGGGCGGCAGGTGGAGCCGGACGGATTCTCGCCAGCCCCACCGTATTCGAGGACGTCGTCAAAACGATTTGTACCACCAACTGCACCTGGTCGGCGACGATCCGCATGACGCGAGCGCTCGCAGAGCTCGGCGATGGTGCCTTCCCCGAAGCGGCGACGCTCGCCGCTACGCCCGAATCCTGGTATCGCGAGGTCGCGCGCATGGGATATCGCGGTCCCTACGTGCGGACGATCGCGCGCGGCGTCTCCGCGGGAGAGCTCGATCTGGAATCGCTGACCGACGCGCAGCGCTATCCCGATTCCAAGGTGGAAGGGGCGCTGCTCGCGCTACCCGGAATCGGGCCGTACGGCGCGGCACACGTCATGCAGCTACTCGGGCGCCACCGTTCCCTGGTGCTCGATTCGTGGACGCGCCCGAAGTACCGGCGATTGGCCGGAAAGAAACAGGCCGCGGATTCGACGATCCGGCGCGCCTTCGCTCGCTATGGTAAGTATGCGGGTCTCGCATTTTGGCTCTACCTCACTCGCGACTGGCTCGACGGCGAGGAGTAAAAAGGGCAGGCGCCCGCTCGTGGTAGAAACCGACGTATGCGTCTGCCAAAATCGTTCACCGCGCTGCTCGCCGTTGCACTGCTGCCGCTGCCGGTTTTCGCAGGTACGACCGGCGGAGTCACCGGTCGCGTTACGGACGTCCAGACTCGCGCGCCCCTCGCGGGTGTACTCGTTACGGCGAACTCACCCTCGCAGATTGCGACGTCTACCACCGACGCAAGCGGTACGTTCCGATTCTTATCGCTTCGGCCCGACACGTACACGATTTCGTTCAGCAAGAGCGAGTACGATCCGATCACGCAGCCCGGCGTGACCGTCGTGGCCGATCAAGTCCAAACGTACAACGCGCCGATGCATCGAACGCTCCGAACGATCGCGCACGTTACCGCGCAATCCGCGACGGCCTTGGTGCGGCCAGGTACGACCAGCGACGTTTACTCCGTCAACGCTGCGGGTCAGCAGGCGCGCCAAGGATTCGCCGGTCCGGGAACCCTCAATAACGCGTACGGCGCGATCGCTTCGGTGCCTGGCGTGCTCCTCGATCCGGGCGAGGTCGGCTGGTGGCAGACGGTCCACGTTCGCGGTGGCGACATCGATCAGGTCGGCTACGAGCTCGACGGCATCCCCGTGAACCGCGCCTACGACAACGCGCCACAGACGATGCTCTCGAGCTTAGGGAGTCAAGAAGTGCAAGTCTACACCGGCGGCGTTCCCGCCGGCTCCGACGCACAAGGCATCTCGGGATACGTCAATCAGGTGCTGAAGACCGGCACCTATCCGGGATACGGTGACGCAAACCTCGGCGTGGGCTACCCAGCGTTCTACCACCAGGCGTCGATCGAAGCCGGGGGCTCGACGCCGGATCGCCTCTTCAGCTACTACGTGGGAATCGGCGGAAGCAATCAATCCTTCCGCTACGTGAACGACAACAACGGCTCGAACATTCCCGATTCGTTCTTTTATCCGGTGAGCGCCGTTCCGGGCAACACTTGTGGAATTTCGACGTGCAGTTCGCTGCCGGTCTCAAACGGTTTCGTCTACACGGGCGCTCCGTCGCCGGTGCTCTTTACCAGCGGCCTCGGCTTTGCGCTTGCGACGCAGTCGCTGCGCGATACGATCGTCAATCTGCATTTCGGAATCCCGCAGGCGCACAGCGGATTGCGGGACGACGTCCAAGCCCTGTATATGACGAGCGAAAACCTCAATCAGTACTACAGCTCGGTCAACGATTTCGGGGCCAACACGATCGAGGCACTCTACGGCCCGCTGACCTGGGACGATACCTATTCGTATAACGGGGCCGTGATGCAGCCGTTCAACCAGAATGCAGTGAAGAAATACTTCTACCCGTCGAGTCCGCCGCATCCGTTCCAAGGCCTGCTTCCCTCGAACATCCGCGATCCCAACGACAACGGCGTCGCGGTCGAGAAGCTGCAGTACCAGCACGAGTTCACGCCGTCGTCCTACCTGCGGGTCTACGGATACATGCTCTACTCGAACTGGGACATCAACGGCTACAACTCCGACGCCCAGCCGCTGTACGGCTGGGAGCTTCCCTACTTTTTGCCCGACCACACGCACGGCTTCAACTTGAGCTACGTGAACCAGCTCAGCTCGCAGCATCTGCTCAGCGTCACGGGCGCCTACACCTACTCGGCTCTCCAGCGGTATTTCGTTACGTACTTTCCGTCTGACTGGCCCGTGACGAGCTTTGTGGGGACGAACGGCAAGTGTTACGATCCGTCATCGGGAGTGCAGATCGGTTGTTACGATCAGACGCAGGGAACGCTGACCGATCCCTCGCCGCCGCCGGGATACTCATGCAAGGCGAGTCCGAAGCTTCCGGCCTGCGCGCCCGGGATCGATCCGCAGTGGCTCGTGACGAAGACCTTCGAGAGCGGAAATCAAGGACTCAACCAAGTCGATGCGGCGCTCACCGGGTATTCCGTGAACGATCAGTGGCGCCCCGACGATCGCATCAACGTCAACCTAGGACTGCGCATCGAAAACTTCGCTTATTTCTTCGGCGATACGAGCCCCAACGATCCGGCCCGGCAGTTCTGGTTCAATGCCTACAACGCCGAGTTTTGCTACGCGCCGGGTGTGAACAACAACAAGCCGATCGACCGCACCAATAACGGCATCGGTCCGTGCCCTGTCGTCAACGGGGTCACGACCGTCCCGCTCGGGCAGTCACCGTATGGGCCGTTGGTCAATACGAGCGGCGGTTCGTACGCGACGGCCCGCTTTCAGCCACGGCTCGGCATGACGTACACGCTCGGTCCCGACGACGTGTTGCGGGGCTCGTTCGGCATCTACGCGCGCCCTCCAAACTCGTCGTGGGTGCAGTACAACACGATCGTTGAGGATCTGCCGAAGTTCCTCGGCGAGCACTTTTACGGATACGGTTTCAACTCGCCGGACCACTTGATCCGCCCCGATACGTCGTATAACTACGATCTCTCATGGGAGCACCGGCTGAGGGGAACCGATTGGAGCTTCAAACTCAGCCCGTTCTTCCGTGCAACGCGCGACCAGCTGCAGAACTTCTACATCGATCCGCAAGGCGGCCTGGAGTCTGGGCTCAACGTCGGCAGCCAGCAGAGCAGCGGCGTCGAGTTCGCGGTGCAGAAGGGGGATCTCTCGCGGGACGGGCTGAGCGGCCAGCTGTCATTTACGTACACGCACAGCCAAATTAAGTACCAAAACTTCACCAACACGAACCAGAACGTCATCGATCAGCTCAACGGCTACATCCTCGGCTACGACGCGTTCCTCAAAGGACACGGCGGCTTCCCGTGTTATTTTTACGAAGGAGCCGGTTACACGCCGGGCGCCGGAACGAACAACTGCAAGCAGCGCGGCGTCATCACGAATCCTTACTACGATGCGCCGTATCAGAACATTTTCTCCGATACCGCCTGGTATCCGACCTATGACGTCATCCCCGGTCCGGTCGCCGCCGCAAACGGGTATGCGGTCCCCTACGTAGCGGGATTGCTCCTCAACTACCGCCACCAGCGCTTCACGGTCACGAACTCTTGGAACTTCGTATCGGGGGCGGAGTACGGCGCACCGACGGCGTGGCCCGGGTTCAATCCGCAGTCTTGCTACGCGGCGCCGGCGTCGTGGGTCGCCGCGCACGGAAAGGCGCCGGATCCCGCTTCGTGCGACGATTTCGGAACGCTCCCGCTCTTCATTCCCGACCCGTTCTCAAAGGGATACGACAATCTGGGGGCCTTCAAGGAGCCGTGGCAGTTGCAGATGGGACTCGCCTTCAGCTATGACGTCACGCCGCGCATCACCGCGCGACTAGGCTTTACGAACCTGCTCGACATCTGCGGGCAACGCGGCTACGCGTGGGATAATCCGAACGTCTGCGCCTACGGCTCGCTGCCGACGAACTTCTTATATCCCGCCGGGAACTTCTATCCAAACTCCCTCTCCTCGCGGCCGCCGCAGCAACTGCAGTATCCCTACTCGTTCTGGTTCAACGGCAACAACACCGGATTTTTGGGCGTTACACAACCGCTGCAAGTGACCGGTTCCCTCAGCGTGAAGTTGTAGGGCAAGTCTGGGCAGAAGAAGAGTGGCGTCCCCAAGCTCTTGGAGATCGGAGAAAGAATGAGCACGAGAAGAAGCCTTGCGGCTGCGTGGATGATATTAGCGCTTACCGGATGCGCCGGCGAAGCGCAAATTGCTCCAAACGTCGGGAACAACGAAGGCGCCCGGGTCGGTGCAGCGAGCCACCGCCATCCGTCCAAAGGCGGCAACTTTGCCTCTTCGTATTCCGGACACTATTTGATTGGGTGCTTTGAATTAGAATGCTATCCGGTTCGGTTTACCGGTTCGGGAAGGGCGGCATTCCTTGGGAAAAGCAGCGAGAAGATCATTTTTGACTACAAAGGAGGAGGCACGTCGGCTACTCTGTCCACGTCAAAGGGAGATAGCATTACCGCAAGTCTCGGCGGTGCTACCTGCGGAGCCCCCGTCGCGTACGTTGTGACCGGCGGGACTGGGAAGTTTTCAGGTGCGAGCGGCACGGGGACGGTCAGCATCGGCAACTGCGTCAAGCACGCCAAGAGACGCGGAAGTTACTCGGATAGTTGGAGCGGGACGCTGTACTACTAGAAAACGATCGGAAGACGTTATCGATCCGGCGTGCGGTCGCGCGGGTGGGCTTCGTCGTACGCGCGGCGTTTGTGCCCCATTGCAAGCTGCAGATAGATGCCGGTGGTGGCAAGACTCTCGTGCCCCAGAAGCTCGCGCACGGTCTCGAGGTCGACCCCGTTCTCGACGAGATGCGTGGCGAAGGAATGGCGCAGCGTGTGCGGAGTGGCGCGCTTCGCAATGCCGCTCACGCGATAGATCGTCCGGAAGATGCGCCAGACGTGCTGCGGAGTGAGTCCCTTGCCGCCCCGCCCGAGAAAGAGCGCCGGATCGGCGCTACGCGGTCGAACCCGCAGATACGCGTCGATCGCCGCCGCCGCCGTGCGATTGATCACCACCACCCGCTCCTTGTTCCCCTTGCCGGTGACGCGGATCGTACGCTCGCCCAAATCCACGTCGGCGAGCCGGACGCCGGCAACCTCGGCACGCCGCATTCCGCTTGCGTAGAAGAGTTCCATGATCGCTCCGTCGCGCAGCCGCGCCGTCTCCGTACGGCCGGCCAGCGAGGTCTGCAAGAGCTTGACGACCTCCTCGACCTTGAGTGGCGCCGGGCGCCGCTTGGCAACCGATGGGCCGGGAATCGCGGCGGCCGGGTCGTTCTCGAGGACGCTCGTGATCTTGAGAAACCGGTAGAGGGCCCGAATCGACGAGAGCTTCCGGCAGACCGTCCGGCTGTCGTAGCCGCGATCGTCGAAGAGGTGCGCGATGTATCGCCGGATATGCGACGTATTCACGGAGTGCAAGGTGACCGGACCCTGATCGCTCAGAAACGCGGAAAACTCCACCAGATCACGCTCGTACGCGGCGACCGTGAGCGGGCTGCGCTTTCGCTCGGTCAGCAGGTAGCCCCGAAGGTCCCGGATGAGCGGGTCCGGTTTTACCGGGAGCTTCTTCACGCCTTCTGAATGCGACATAATAAATCTTTCATCGCATTCGTGAGACGCGAAAGGGACTCCTTGACCATCGAGGCCCGGCCGGGCTGGGGGCATGGAAGATCGTGAAAGCAGCCGTTTGCACCAGGTATGGGCCGCCCGACGTGCTCGAGGTCCGGGAGGTACGGAAGCCCGTTCCCGGCGATCGAGACGTGCTCGTCAAGGTCGGCGCGGCGGCGGTGACGCCGAGCGATTGTTTTATCCGCAGCGGAATCCCGTCGGCGCCGATCTTCACCCGGTTCCTTTTTCGGCTCGTTGTCGGCGTCTCAAAGCCAAGGCAGCCGATCCTGGGCATGGTGGTGGCGGGAGAGGTCGCGCAGATTGGTAAGACCGTGACGCGCTTTCAGCGCGGCGATCGCGTCTTTGCCTTCACGAAGTTTCGGTTCGGCGCGTACGCTCAGTACGCGGCGGTCGCCGAAACGGGGATTCTCACCGGCGTTCCGGCCACCCTAACCGACGCCCAAGCCGCCGCCATTCCCTATGGGGGGCTCCTCGCATTGCATTGCTTGAAAAAAGGGCGGGTCGGGCGAGGGGAACGGGTTCTTATCTACGGCGCCTCCGGCGCGGTCGGGACCGCCGCCGTCCAGCTCGCCAAATACTTTGGAGCAGACGTCACGGCGGTCTGCGGCCCATCGAACCTCGAACTCGTCCAATCGCTCGGCGCGGATGTTGCGATCGATTACACCACGCAAGATGCTCCGAACCCCGGCATAGAGTACGACGTCATCTTCGATGCCGCCGGAAAGAGAAAAACGTCACCGTTCAAGGCGGCATGCCATGAGGCTCTCCGCGCCGGAGGCGTTTGCGTCAGCGTTGACGATGGGAGGCCGCAGATGGCTCCGAGCGACATCGCGCTGCTCGCACGGCTCGCCGCAGCCGGTGCTCTCACACCAGTCATCGACCGGTGCTACTCGCTCGCCCAGATCGGCGCGGCACACGAGTACGTCGAGCGGGGGCACAAGAAGGGAAACGTGATCGTCAATGTCTCCCACGAATCGGCGGCCTAGCGCGTCTTACACGTCAATATCCAAGCCGTCAGCTGCAGCTTCTTCAGCATTGCGGTGTCGTGGTTCTTACTCGCCTCGGCGCAGTTGCCGTCGAGGAACCGCTGTTGGCTGTGGTAGTACTCGACGTCGACCACGAGGCGGTTCGCGTTGGTGTAGAGGTCGAACGACTTGCACCAGTGCTGTGCGTAGCACTGCTCGACGACCGCGAAATCGTAGACCTTCACCAGGTCCTTAACCTGATCGTTGTCGCCCTTCTCGTCGGCGGTCAGGCCGCGGTCGTGCGCGGCATTCGCTACCCACGTGTCGTAGGTGAGCTGCTCCTGGTACGTGAGCGGGAAGCCGGTCTTGTTCTCGTAGCCGTCGAGATTGTCGGGATCGACGCCGTCGAACCCCTTCTTCTTGCACAAGTCCAGGCGTTGCGCCATGATCGGCTCGAGAATCGACGTCTTGCGAATGTCGAGCCAGCGTTCGCCCTTCCAGTTACCGTCGGGCTTCCCGAGTACGCTCCTTGGAAACTCGTGCGCGTCGCGACGCCAACGTTCCCAGGTGCCGACGGAAATATAGCACATCGCCCGGCGTCCCATTTTGTGCAGCTCCGCGACGACGGATGCCTTTGTATCGAACATATCGAGGTCGTAGATCTTCGCCGGGACACCAAGATCGAGCTTACCGTCGTACTGAATCTGATACGATGCTCCGGCCGTTGGAATCCATCGCGCGTCCCCGCTCGACGCGGTGCCGGGGAGTGCCGGCGTGGCGTTTGGCGGCACTGCGGATGCTGCGCCGCAGGCTGCGAGCAGCAGCGTCAGCGAGAGGGCGAACGAACGTTGCGATGTCATAGCGTGGTGCGTCCTATTCGGTGTCGATCGGCATGGTCGAAGGCGTTGCCGGTCGCAGGAAGGGCGGCGCTCCGTGCGGCGCGAGCGACGAGGAAGTCGCGCCGGCGCAGGCGCCCAGGCAGAGCGCCAGCGCTGCCAAGGAACCGGCGGTGAATGAGGCACTCCGAGCCCATCGAAGACCGCTTCGTGAGATTTGCGATCCTTCTTCTTCCGCTTCTGCTCGTTGCGTGCAGCGGTTCGCCCCCGCCGTACGTCACGACCGTTGGAGTTTTACCGCCGGGCGCGACCCTGACGGTGCACGCGGGAACCGCGGTCGTGAACGCATACCAGCCCTTGACCGGGGGCCCTCGAGACCTCTACACGATCTCCGCGACGGCGCTGCCGAAGCAGGCTCCGCCCGCCGCACCGCGCCGGCATGCCGTCAACTCGGGAATCGACGTCAGCGCGCCCGGCAGCTTCCAGTCGCTGCTCGTCCGCGTTCCCGACGGCGTCAACCTCGTCGTGCAATCGGAGCGCGGAAACGTTAACGTCACCGACATCACGGGAAACGCGCTCATCGTAGCGCGGCGCGGCGACGTCAACGTGAAGGTCCCGGGGTACGCGCAGGTCGCCGCGGGTGACGGCAACGTCTCGGTGATGATGGGTGCGACGCAGTGGCCGGGCACGCTGCATTTCTCATCGGTGCGCGGCGACGTCGAGGTCTGGATCGGTGCGCGAGCGGCGTTCACCGTTCACCTGCATACCGGCAATGGCGTGCTCTTCACCGACTTCGGGTTGCGCGGCACCTCGGAGGGAGCCGCGGAGACGATCGACGGCAGCGTTAACGGCGGATCGAATCAGCGCATCGACATCGAAACGTCGGCCGGCGCGATCCGGCTCTTACGACTCCAGCCGCAGGCGTGAGCGCGCGAGCAATGCTTCGCGTGCTTTGACGAGACGGACCATCGCCTCGTTGTAGGGCGTCGGCGTGCCGGTGCGGCGGCCGAACGCCACGACCGCGCCGTTGATGTGATCGATCTCACTTTGATGGCCCGACTCGAGGTCGTAGGCCATCGAACTCTTGGCGTCCGCGCCGAGCGCGATAACTTCGGTCACGTACTGCCAAGGATTGACGAACGGAAGGTTGATCTTTAGCGCGGCCGCAACGCCGGCCGTCTCTTCCGCAAGTGCCTCGGCGAGGCGAGCGGCGTTCGGATCGCGCGGGATCTCCCCCGCGTCGCAGTCGAGCAGCGCCGAGAGGGCGTTGACCGCAGCATTCGCGACGAGCTTCCCCCAGAGGTGCGGACGGATGTCGTGCACGACAGAGGCCCGCAAGCCGCTCTGGATCAGCAGGTCGGTCACGGTCCGGGCCGTCGTCGGCGAAGCCGTTGCCGAGCCAATGATCGTGTTACCCTCCTGCGAGCTACGAATGTGTCCCGGGCCGACGGTTTGCGACGATTCGGTCGTGATGCCAATTATGACCGGAACGGCTCCGCCGAGCGCCGTCTTGATTGCATCCTCGTTGCCGATGCCGTTCTGCAGCGAGATCACCGGCGAAGCCGGATCGAGTTCGCCCGCAAACGCGCGCAGGGCGCGCAGCGTGTCGACCGCCTTGACGAACAGGAAGAGCATCTGCGAGCCGTAGAGATCGCGAGCACGCGCGGCGACCGCGACCCTTCGAGCGGGCTCGTCGTTGACGCGCAGGCCGTCGCGACCGACTGCCGCGGCGAGGCCGACGTTGTCGTCCAGCATCGTTACGTCGCAGCGCGCCGCCAAGTGAAAACCGAAGAGGGTGCCCATGGCGCCGGCGCCGATGATGCCGATGCGCGGACGCTGCGGACTCTCGGCCACGCGCGTCAAAACTGGTACTGAAGGCCGAAGGTGTTGCGCCGCGACGCGTGCGTGATGTCGCGCTGTCCGAAGAAGAGCGAGGCACCCCGGCCCAGGTGAATGTTCCCGTACAGGTCGATCATCGGATAGGTCAGGTCGTAAATCCGCGTCTCGAATCCCAGGCCGTGCAGCGGCTGATATTGCCCAAGGACGCCGATCTGCGAGTACAAGACCCCTGCACCGACATGGAAGTCGTTGGCGTTCTTCTCCAGCAACGCGTTCCAGGTGGTATTGTTTCCGATCGCGTTGGCGCCGACCAAGAAGCTCGTGCTAGAGTGCGGGAGGATCACGAGGTTGATATCGCCGAGCGGGCCTTGACTACTGGTCAGCACCGGATTGAGTCCCGGATTATGTTGCGGCGAGAGACCGCTCAGGCGGACTTGAATGGCGACCAGGTTGCGCGCGAGGCTCGCAAGCTTACCCTGCAGCCGCGAACGCAGCTCCGGATTGACGCCGCCCGCCGGCGGCGTAGCGGCGGCCCCTGGTAAGGGCGCGGGATACGGCGAGGTGCTCGGCACCGTCGGGGGCGCCGGCGTCGCGCCGGTATCGACGCCGTAGACGCTGCTCGTGCCGCCGAGTTGGCCCAGGAGCGAGTTCGCTTTCTGCATCACCGCGTCGAGATTCGCGATCGTGCTTCGCATTTGAGCCTGCGTCTGCGGATCGCCCGTGATCGTCCGAAGGTCCTTGGTCATCGCGGCGAGAGTCTGCGTCGTTTCGGCGATGCTTTGAGTCGTCGCCAGGATGTTTGCCTTGAGCCGTGGGTCGGTCGCGAGATCCTGCAGCGCCGTCATCGAGCGATTGAGCGCGACGGCTGTCGTTTGGAACTGATCGAGGAGCGCGCCCACCTTCTTCGAGTCGGTCGTCGCGGCACCGTTGAGCGTTGCAGAGAGCTGCTCGACGTTCGCGCTCGCCTGAGTCAGGCTTCCCTGTAGGCTCGAGCCGAGAGCGAGGAGCTCGCCCGAGAGCTGACTCAGGGAGGCCTTCGTACTAAGCGTGAGATCGTTGGCGTTGTTGAGCGTCGTTTGCAGCGTGTCGAGCAGCTTGGGCGTTCGTTGCTCGATCAGCGACATGACGGTGTCGAAGCGTTTGAGCTCGCCCTGCCCCTGCTCGAGCAAGTCGGCGATCGAGGCGCCGTTCATGCCGCGCGGCTGCTCGGCAATCGGCAAGACCTGACGCGGCAGCAGCGGAACCGGCGGCTTCTGCCTCGGCGGAATTATCACGACCACCGGCGAGCCCGTGAGCGGGGCCTGTATCAAAAAGCGTGAGGCCGCCGGGATGTCGATGTCGCGGTTGATAGCCAAGATCACGTCGACGGTGTTATCGGCCAGCAGCACGATCGAGTCGATCGACCCGACGTCGACGCCGCTAAAGTAGACCAGAGCGCCCGGCGTGGCGCCGGCGGCGGATTGGAAGTGTATGCCGACGCGATAGCCCGTATGACGCGTGCCGAAATCCGTAATGACGTAGAAGATTCCGAAGAGCAGGAGCAATGCGATGATTGCAAACGCGCCGACCTGAGCTTGCCTGGTCATTGCCGCCTTATTATTCGCGCGGCGATAAATGGCCTCGCAGAAGGCCAAGCGGGCGCGATCGAACGGTCCATCGTAAGCTGCACGGTTACGCTAAATCGGTATCGGACCGACCTCGGAGCCCTGCAAAAACTGCGCGACGATCGGATTGGTTGAATTTCGTATCCGTTCGGCCTTGTCGTAGGCAATGATTGCCCCCTCGAAGAGCATCGCGACGTAATCCGCCATCGAAAAAATCGACGGTAGGTCGTGGGAGATCACGACTGCGGTTCCTCCGAGCTTCTTTCGGAGCCGCAAAATCGTATCCGTGATCAAGTTCGTTACGATCGGGTCGAGCCCGGTCGTCGGTTCGTCGTACAAAACGAGCTCGGGGCCGGTAACGATCGCGCGCGCGAAGCCGGCGCGCTTGAGCATTCCGCCGGAGAGTTCGGCCGGCAGATTATCGTAAGCATTGGTCAGGCCGACGCTATCGAGCGCATCCATCACGAGGCGCCGAATCTGCGCTTCGGAGAGCTTCGTTCGCTCCCGGAGCGGCAGCGCCACGTTCTCGCCGACGGTGAGGCTGTCGAGCAGCGCGGAGAATTGAAACGAGAGGCTGATCTTACGCCGCACGACGTTGAGCTGCTCTTCGGGCATGTGGCAGATGTCTTGACCGCGGACGTAGACGTGCCCGGCGTTAGGAAGCAGCAGGCCGTCGAGCAGCCGAAGGATCGTCGATTTCCCCGCGCCGGTGAGGCCGATGATGCAGGTGATGGCACCTTCGACGATGTCGAGGCTGCACTTCTTGAGCACCACGCGATCGCCGAACGCGAGACTCACGTCGTCAAGGCGGCCAATCAAGTTCGAAGAACGCTCCACGATTACCGGAAGAGCAGGAACGAGAGGACGAAGTTCGAGGCGAAAATTAGAATGATCGCGAGAACGACGGCGCCAGTCGTCGACTTTCCAACGCCGGCCGCGCCGCCACGCGTCGAGAGTCCCTGATAGGCTCCTACCGTCGCGATGATCGTCGCGAAGACGAAGGCTTTGACGAGACCCTTGAGCACGTCGCTGAAGTCGATCTGCTGGCGCACCGACGCAAGGAACGAATCGTAGGCGATATGGGCGTACGTCTGCGCGACCCACATTCCGCCGACGATCGAGATGACGTCGGCGAAGATCGTCAGTAGGGGGAGCATGACCAGGAGTGCCGTAAGCCGGGGTACCACGAGAAAGCGCGTGGGCTCCAGTCCCATCGATCGCAGCGCCTCGATCTGCTCGGTGACGACCATGGAACCGAGCTCGGCGGCAATCGCCGCCCCGACGCGGCCCGCGACGACGACGGCGGTGAGCATCGGTCCGAGCTCCCGTACCGATGCGTACGCGACGGCGCCTCCCACGAA
Source organism: Candidatus Cybelea sp. (assembly GCA_036732685.1). Lineage (GTDB taxonomy): Bacteria > Vulcanimicrobiota > Vulcanimicrobiia > Vulcanimicrobiales > Vulcanimicrobiaceae > Cybelea. The sequence continues at coordinate 18,918 of DAINBY010000015.1, forward strand.
TCCGCCGAACCCGTAGGCTACCGCCTGCTGTGCCGATTCGAGCGAGATCACCATCCCGGTGAAGAGCGCGGTGAGCAGCACGATGACGACCGACTGCACGCCCAAAAGCGCGCACTGCGAAACGGTTTCATTGGCACGAATGCGAAAGCGCGCCATGAATCCAACCGACTCGGCGGAGAGCATCGTCAGGCCGCCCGCGTACTCGAAGAAGTTCGTGGTCGCGCGCCCGAAGCGGTCGAGAAACCTCACGGCGTATACTCGAGGGTAGCGACGGCTTCGAGAACGGCTTGCGTTGCCTCGATCCGTTTGACCGCGACCCCACGCTCGGCGGTCAGGTTGAAGGTAACTTGATTGGCTCGCTCCAGGCGCCGGTCGACGTCGCGCAGATGCGCGCGCGCCTCGGCATCGAAGTCGCCGAAATACCGCCGCACCTCGGCGATGTATGTGGTGCACGCGCCCTGGTCGACCGCTCCCTCCCGAATCGCCGCTTCGATGTCGCGCTGCGCACGCACCATCGCGCGGTTGGTGATGTGGAAGGCGCCGACGCGCGCGACCAGCTGCGTCAATCGCGCGTCAGCGGGCATGAACCGGCGTCGGCGTCTCGAGCGCCGCGCTCTGCAGGGCGAAGAGCCGGCGAATGCCGCGGTCGGCGAGCGCGAGCAGCGTCTCGAGATCGCGACGGTCGAACGGCGCCGCCTCGGCCGTGCCTTGGAGCTCGACGAAACGGCCGGTGTCGGTCATAAAAACGTTCATGTCGACGAGCGCCTGGCTATCCTCGTCGTAGGCGAGATCGAGCAGCGCGGTTCCGCCGACGATGCCGACGCTCGTCGCAGCGACCATCGCGCTGAGCGGCCAGCGCGCGCGATCGGCCGGATCGAAGCGCGTGCGCAGCGCGAGTGCGAGCGCGACCCACGCGCCCGTGACGGCCGCCGTGCGCGTTCCGCCATCGGCTTGAATCACGTCGCAGTCGAGCCAGACGGTCCGTTCGCCGAGCTTTGCCGTATCCGTGACGGCGCGAAGCGCGCGGCCGATAATGCGCTGAATCTCCTGCGTTCGTCCGCCGACTCGCCCTTTAGACGCTTCGCGCTGCGTTCGTTCCTGCGTCGCTCGCGGCAGCATCGCGTACTCGGCGGTAACCCAGCCGAGGCCGCGTCCCTTCATCCATGCCGGAACGCGCTCTTCGACCGACGCGGCACAAATAAGCCGCGTATTACCGATGCTGATCAAGACGCTTCCCTCGGGGTATTTGAGGAAGTTCGGCTCGATCGTCACCGGCCGCAGTTCGTCGTGAGCTCGGCGGTCGCTACGAATCATGCGGGCGTTCCTTACTCAACCGTGACGGTCTTAGCGAGATTGCGCGGCTGATCGACGTCCTTCCCTTCGATGTCGGCGATATGATACGCGAGCAACTGGAGCGGGATCACGTTGACGATCGGCGAGAGCAGTTCGTCGACCTTCGGCACCCAGAAAACGTGATCGGCGACGCTTGCGACCTCCTCGTCTCCCCGGTTGGCGACGACGATGACCGGCGCTTCGCGCGCCTTGGATTCCATCAGATTCGAGAGCATTTTCTCCCGTACGCGGTCGTCGGTCGCGATCCCCACGACGGGCACGGTCGAGTCGAGCAGCGCGATTGGTCCGTGCTTCATCTCACCCGCAGGGTAGCCCTCGGCGTGAATGTAGGAGATCTCCTTGAGCTTCAACGCGCCCTCGAGCGCGGTCGGGAAATTGACGTATCGTCCGATGAAGAGAACGCTCTGTGCCTTTCGCAGTGCGCGCGCGACCTTGCGTATGTCGTCGGACGTATTGAGCACGACGTCGACCGCTGCCGGGAGCAGTCTCGTGCCGTCGGCAATCTCCTTGAGGCGCCGTTCGTCGGTCGTCCCTCGTAAGCGGGCAAGGTAGAGTGCGAAGAGCGTCATCGCAATTACCTGCGAAACGTACGTCTTGGTTGCGGCCACGCCGATCTCGGGGCCGCCACGCGTGTAGAGCATTCCGTCGGCGAGACGCGAGAGATGCGAACCGAGGACGTTGCAGATTCCGAGGACGTCGGTCCCTTCCGCCTTCGCGATTCGGACCGCTTCGATCGTGTCGGCGGTCTCACCCGATTGCGACATCGCGATAACGAGCGTGGTCGGATCGATCACCGGGTCGCCGTAGCGAAACTCACTTGCAAGCTCCATTTCGACCGGGAGCCGAACGAGGGAGCGGAGGAGGTACATGCCGACCATTCCCGCGTGATAGGCGGTCCCGCAGCCGGTCACGGCGATCTTGCTGATCGCCTTCAAACGCTCGGTAGTAATCGCATCGAGCTCGCCGCCGAGATGGACGCCCCCGCTCTCGTCGATGCGGCCGCTCAAGGTCTCTTTGATGACGAGCGGCTGCTCGAAGATCTCTTTGAGCATGAAATGTTTGAAGCCCGTCTTTTCGGCGGACCCCGCGTCCCAGGTAATGACGATCGGGTCGCGCTCGATCCGCGCCCCGGAGTAATCGGTAAGCCGGATGCCGTCGCGGGCGACGACGGCAATCTCACCCTCCTGTAGGATGATCTCGCGGCGCGTGTACGGGAGAATCGCGGGCGTATCCGAGGCGACGTACATCTCGCCCTGGCCGATGCCCAGAACGAGCGGGCTGGCACCGTTACGCGCAAAGATGAGATGCTCGGGATCGTCGCTGGAAATCACTCCGAGAGCGTACGCGCCGCGGACCTCGTGCACGGTCCGGCGCACCGCCGCTTCGAGGTCGCCGTCGTAGTGCAGCTCGATCAGATGAGCCAAGACCTCGGTGTCGGTCTCGCTCCGAAAGACGTGCCCGAGCTCGAGCAAGCGGGCTCGTAACGCCGTATAGTTTTCGATAATTCCGTTGTGGACGACGGCAATTCGTCCGCGGCAATCGAGGTGCGGGTGAGCGTTTGCGTCCGACGGCGCGCCGTGCGTCGCCCAGCGAGTATGTCCGATCCCGACCGCCCCCGAGAGCCTTGCGCCGTTATTGAGGCGCTCCGTCAAGCGCGCGAGCTTCCCTTCGGCCTTGGAGCCGGCCAGCTCGCCGGCCGCATCGATCACGGCGATGCCGGCGCTATCGTAGCCTCGATACTCGAGGCGCCGCAGCGCGTCGAGTATGATCGGAACGCTATCGCGCTGCCCGATATATCCGACGATTCCGCACATGGCCCGCTATTTGATACCTTCGCGGGTTCGACGATAGAGGATCTTCCCGTCCGCGATCTCATCGAGCGCGATCGAGACCGGCTTGTTCGGATTGATCGTCTCCTTGTCGACGAGCGGTTCGCTCGCGAAATACTCCCGGCGTTCCGTCGCTGGAAGCTGCTGAACGCGGATCCAGTTGTTGAGCTGGCGAGCGCGCTTGGTGACGATGTTGACGAGACTAAACTTTGAGTCGGCATGCTCGAGCAGCACGTCGAGGTCGCCGAATACTGATTTACTCATAATTGAACGAATGATTCCTTTTCCTGTGAGCGTAGTTCTCTTACGACGATTCGACCCTTTGGATCGAGTCGTCGGGATACCGGTGGATGCGAAAGCGTTCGGCCTGCAAGATTGCGTCCAGGTCCCGCACGGCCTCCTCCGGACGGTCCTGCGCGTTGACGACGATGTAGTCGAAACGGCGGATGAACTTCATCTCCTGCTGCGCGATCTCGAGCCTGCGCGCGATCTCCTCGTTCGTCTCGGTACGGCGGGCGAGCAGACGCTCGCGCAGATTCGAGAACCGATCCGGAACGAGAAAGATCAGTATGGCATCGGGATACGCCGCCTTGACCGCGAGCGCGCCGTTGACCTCCGGCTTCAGGATGACGTCGTAGCCTTCGGCCAAGGTTCGCTCGATGTAATCGCGTGGCGTTCCGTAAAGGTTGCCGTCGTACTCGCGCCACTCCAAGAGACCGTCGCCGCGTAAGAGCCGCTCGAACTCGAGATTCGAAAGGAAGAAGTAGTGCTCTTCATTTCGCTCCTCGGAACGAGCCGGCCGCGTCGTGGCCGAGACCGAGTACCGAAGGCTGGGTCGACGCTCGCGCAGCGCCTCGACCAGCGTATCCTTGCCGGCACCCGACGGCCCCGATACGACGAACAGCAGACCCGGCCCGGTGATCAACCCTCCACCCCTTTCACGCTCTCATGCCACGGGACCTCGGAGCGGCCAAGGCCACGCTTATTATGCGGGCGGGGCGCAGAGCGCGTTCTTCATCGCGTCGATTACGTTGGGATCTTCGGCTGCACCGGCCGGGCGCACGTAGCTCGTACGGATCGCGGCGCCGTCCCGAACGGCGAAGCCCTCGTCGAGCCGCCTGCTTCCCGGAACCGAGAAGGTCGCGACGCCCGCCGCGCCGGGACAAGGCCCAAACGGGGTGCTTCTACCGAGGCGAGCACCGCGCTGGTGTAGCAAAACGTCGATCGTTACGGTCGACGCGAGATCTTGCAGCGTTCCGTCAAACGGGCGTCGCGTGAACGTGTACTCCTGCGCGGCGGCCCCACTTCCACTCGACCAGGCGCTGCTCGGCCCCGGCATCGGTTGCCATCCTTTTGGAGCCGTCGCCGAGCTGCCGCGCCCGCAGGCTGCGAGCGCCGCTCCGAGGAGCATCGCCAAGAGTATTTGCTTCTTCACGATAAGAGGGTTTGATGCTGACCGATTGGGTCCTCATTGGGCGGCTCGCCGACGAGCTCGAACGCGTCCTTCGGGGCGCTCGCGCCGACGACGCCGGCCTGCTCCCCGACGGTCGAATCGGCATCCTCTTTCGCTCGCGCGGCGCCCGCGTGTTGTTCGCCCTCGACCTGTTCGCGTCACCGCCGTTGGTAACGCTCGAAGAAGGTGAGCTCGGAATCGCTGCGGAGCCGGGATTCGTGCGGGTGCTCGCACGCTCGCTTCAAGGCACGATTCTCGCCGACGTGTCGGCACGCCGCAACGACCGTCTCCTGCGCTTAACGTTTGCGTCGCGATCGCGCTTCGGCGTGGGCGAGCGGCTCGAGCTCTATCTCGAGCTCGTTCCACGATTCGGGAACGCCGTTCTCGTCAAGGACGGAACGATCGTTGCCGCCTACAAGGAGTTCGGCGTTTCGGAGAATCCCCAGCGAGCCGTCGGAGCGGGAATGTCGTATCTTCTGCCGCCGGTTCCCGATCGCGTCCGTACGCTCGCGCCCGTCGCGGACCCCGCCGAGACGCAAGCGCTGCCGCCGCTTTTTGTCTACCGGCGCGAGGGCAGCTTACTGCAGGCTTACGTCGCGGCGCTGGAGGGGTTCGCGGACGCGCAGTTGACGCGCGAACCTTCGCTCCTGGACATCTTCACCGAGCTGCACGCGCAACTCTCGGAGCGCGCGGGGGGCTCGCGAATTGCCGCACGTCGGAGCGCTGTCGTCAAACGCCTCGACGAGCGCGAACGACGATTGCGTAACGAACTCGAAGCGCTCGCGTCGAAGCGTGGGACGATCCTGCAACGTGAGGCGTTGCGCGCGCAAGGCGAGGCGATCTTCGCGACGTTGCACGATATGGAGGCTGCGGAGCGCGACGCCGAAAAGGAGCGCGCCGTGAAACTCTTCGCCCAGTACAAACGGCTCGGAAAGAGCCTCCCGCACGTCGAAGCGCGCGAGGCGGCCGTTGCGCGCAGCCTCGAAGCGGTGGAAACGCTGCACTGGGAGGCAGAGCGCGCCGGGAGAGATGATCTAGCGGCCGTTGAAAGCGCGGTCGCCGGGCTTGGGCCGCGGGGGCGCGCGACCGCGCCCGCTCTACAGCCGAGCCGCAAGCGTCCGCCGCTCGAGTTCCGTACCGCAAACGGTTCGCGCATTCTCGTCGGGCGGTCGCCGAGCGAGAACGCCGATCTCACCTTCCGAGTCGCCCGGCCGAACGATCTATGGTTTCACGCGCAGCGCATTCCCGGAGCCCACGTGATTCTCGCGCGCGACGACCGTGCGACGGCTCCCAACGAAGATATCGAGGTAGCCGCGTCGCTTGCGGCCTTCCACTCCCGCGCGAGAGCGGCGACGTCGGTGCCGGTCGATTACACATCGCGCAAGCACGTCCGCAAACAGCGCGCCGCGCCTCCCGGCCTCGTCTGGTACACCCATGCGAAGACGGTCGTCGTGGAGCCGAAGGCGATCGATTCGCTTCGCTAGGTGCGCTGGGGGAGCCGCAGTGCAGACGCCTCCCAGTCGAGGTTTGCGAAGAACGCCTCGATGTACTTGCCCTTGTCTGCGGGCTTGTAGTCCTTGATGAAGGCGTGCTCCCAGACGTCCATCACGACGACGGGAACGAAGCCGGCCAGGTTTCCGTTCTCGTGATCACCGATCCAGTGATTGGTAATGCGGCCGTTGGTCGTGTCGCAATAAGCGATCACCCATCCCACGCCGCGCATCCCGCCGACCGCAACGAAGTCCTTCTTCCATTCCTCGAACCCGCCGTAGGCCTCGCCGAGCGCGTCGTAGAGCCGTCCACTGCGCACCTCGCGCGGCTGCACGCTGAGGTTATCGAAGTAATACTCGTGCAGCCGCATGCCGTTATATTCAAAGCCGAGGCGCCGGACCAGTTCGGCGAAGCCCGGGTCGCTGCCGGCGGCCTTGCCTGCACTGCGAATCTCGCTTAACCGCTCGTTGAGGAGATTGACGTTCTTAACGTACCCTTCGTAAAGGCCGAAGTGCATCTCGAGCGTCGCGTCGGAGATCCCGTGCAAACCGGCGAGTTGCCATTTTTTCGGTTCGTAGCTTTTCATCGGAGCGTAAACGTTCATTACAGTTCCTCGATACCCCCTAAACCATTACGCAAAACCCGCGGTGGAGAGCGCCGCAGCCTTCGGGCAACGAGGAGGACACTCCCTTGGAGCGCGCAACTCCCTCTCCCAGCATACGAACTCCAGGAGGCTGTACGTGAAGAATCCATTGGACTCGCTCTGGGGCACCGTCATTAGCGGTTTCATCTTGACCGCGATCCTGTGGGCGATCGCACGCATGATCGTTTCGCAGGCACTCGGGACGGGTGCATAATATGCAAGCCAATCTCGACTGGTTCTTTCGCTGGTTTCACATCATGGCCGGCATCATGTGGATCGGGCTGCTCTACTTCTTCAACTTCGTCAACGCCGCGGCAGTCAAAGAGGCGACCGCAGCCGGCGAAGCCGGTCCTATCTCAAAGTACGTCGTGCCAAAGGCGCTCTTCTGGTTTCGCTGGGGAGCGGTCGTCACGTGGATTTTCGGCGCCGCTCTTCTCGGCAATTTCAATGCGGGCGGGACGAACGGCTTCGTGGCCGCGTTCACGCTGCAGGGCGCGATGGCGCCGATCGGCTTTGGCGCGTGGCTCGGCACGATCATGCTGCTCAACGTCTGGGGGCTGATCTGGCCGAATCAAAAGAAGATCCTCGGCTTCGTTCCGGCCACCGATGCAGAGAAGGCCAAAGCCCGGCGTATCGCCTTTCTTGCTTCGCGAACGAACACGATGCTCTCGATCCCGATGCTCTTCTTCATGGCGACCGGATTTACGTCGCAGAGCCAAGGCATCTACCACTAGGGAACGAGCACGATCTTACCGATGTGGGCGCTCGATTCCATGCGGCGATGGGCCTCGGCGGCTCTCGCGAACGGGTAGACCGAATCGACGATCGGCCGGATCGTCTCGCGAGCGGGGAGTAGCGGCCAGATCTTGCGCTCGAGTGCGCGTGCGATCGCAGCCTTCTGGCGAGCGCTTCGCGCGCGGAGGGTCGAGGCGAGAATCGTTCCCCGCTTGGCGAAGAGACGGCCCAAATCGAGCTCGACGTTGCGGCCACGTGGAGCCGCGATGCATGCGATTCGTCCGTCCGGCGCAAGCGATGCGAGGTTTCGCGCGACATACTCGCCGCCGACGATGTCGACGATGACGTCGACGCCTCGGCCGCGCGTAATGCGCTCGACCTCGGCCACGAAGTCCGACGTCCGATAATCGATCGCGTGCGATGCGCCGAACTCAAGGCAGGCGCCGCACTTCTTCGGGGTCCCGGCCGTCGCGACGACCGTGGCGCCGCGCGCTCGCGCGAACATGATCGCGGTCGTTCCGATGCCGCTTGTCCCACCATGCACTAAGACCGTTTCACCGCCGCGCAGACGCGCGCGCGTAAAAAGGTTGTCGTAGACGGTGAATGCGTTTTCCGGCAGCGTCGCGGCCTCGATGGGACTCCAGCCCTCCGGAGTCGGCAGCACCTGGCCTGACGGCGCGGCGGCGTACTCGGCGTACCCCCCGCCATTGACGAGCGCGCAGACTACGTCGCCGGTCTTCCAGCGCGAAACGCGGCGTCCGACTGCAACGACCGATCCCGCGACTTCGAGGCCGAGAATCGGCGAAGCCCCCGACGGCGGCGGATAGTTGCCTTCGCGCTGCATGACGTCGGCTCGAGAGACCCCCGCCGCATCCACGGCGATGAGGACGTCGCCCGGACCTATTTGCGGGGTATCGGTCTCGGCGACCCGCAGCGCGTCCGGGCCGCCGGGCGCATCGACCCCAACGTATCGCACGCTATTCCGGCTGCCTCAAAACGAACATCGCGTCACCGAAGGAGTAGAACCGATAGCGCTCTGCAACCGCTTGCGCGTACGCACGCAGGACTCGATCGCGCCCCGCGAACGCGCTGACGAGCATTAGGAGCGTGGAACGCGGCAAGTGAAAGTTCGTGACCATTGCGCCGACGGCACCGAACCGGAAGCCGGGCGTGATGAAGAGATTCGTGACGTGCTCGCCCGGCTCGATTCGACCGTGCTCGCGCAGGTTACCCTCCAGTGCTCGCACGACCGTGGTTCCGACCGCGACGATTCTGCGACCGCAAAATCGGGCGGACTCGATCGCACGAGCCGCCTCGGCTTCGATCGAGTAAGACTCTGCGTGCATATCGTGTTCGTCGATTGACTCTGTCGCGACGGGGCGAAACGTTCCCAGCCCGACGTTGAGCGCAAGCCGGGCGATCTCGATGCCGCGTCCGGCGACCTCGCGCAGCAGCCGAGGGGTAAAGTGCAGCGAAGCCGTTGGGGCGGCGACGCTCCCGGGCAGACGTGCGAAAACGCTCTGATAGCGTCGCTGCGCGCTGGGGGAATCGTTGCGAATGTAGGGTGGCAACGGCATCCGTCCGGCACGCTGGAGAAACTCCTCGAAGGCCACGCCGATGCAAAGCTCGATCTCACGCATTCCTTCGGCGAGCTCGGCGCGAACCGTCACTTCGCCGAGTGCGCCGAAGACAATGCGATCGCCGCACCGCAGGCGCCGCGCCGGCTTTGCAAGCGCAATCCAACGAAGCGCTTTCGGATCGTAGTGCATCGAGCCGGCGGGATGCAGTAAGAGCAGTTCGACTCGGCCGCCTCCGCGCTTGCGCTCCCCGACCAGCCTTGCCGGGATCACGCGCGTCTCATTGAGGACGAGCAGATCGTCGGGCCGGAGCAGGTGCGGAAGACTGGAGAACGAGCGATGTGCGATCGCGTCGCCGTCGAGCACCATCAAGCGACTGCGGTCGCGCAAACGCACCGGATGCTGCGCGATTAGCTCTTGAGGCAGCGCGTAGTCGAAGAGCGCAACCGATCGCTGCGGCGCTTCAGCCGAGAGGTTCGACAATGGTACCGGGAAAGTAGAGCGCGAGGATCGCGCCGGAAGCGGCGCCGCCGAGCGCCATGCCGCGCGCACCCCACTGACAGAGCCCGACGCCGTGGCCAAGGCCGCCGCCGTCGAGCAGCAGGCCGGTACCGTCGGGCGTGCGGCGTACGTTGGTGAGCAAGAGACTCGGGAGCGTGCGCGTCCCGATGCCCCGGCGGAAGGCGCTGCCGCCGACGATCGTCGAGCCGAGAGCGGTCACGACCTCGAAGCCGCGCGCCCGTCCGCTCGCGTCGTGCCCGGTAATCAGAACGTCGGTCACACGTGCCGGTGCCGGCAACCCCGCGCCGAGGTTCGCGGTGATTACGTCGAAACCAAGGTTTCGTTCCCAGCGATAGTTCGGCGAGTCCGAGCACGAGGTGCAGACGACGCCTCCGAGATACGGAATCGCAACGTTGCCCCACGCGTCCGCGGACGATTCCGTGCGGCCGCCGCAGCACGACGAGTACGCGACCTGCGCGAAGACGCCGCCAAACGCGAGAACCGCTCCGGCGCTCGCGTCGACTGCGGCGATACCGGAGGGAGTCTCGGCCGACATTCCGTCGTAGCGCTGGTCCAACTCCGACGGAACGAGATCGTACGAGCGGCGCGGATCGCTGCGCTGCAGCACGTAGGTTCGCGCGCAGATCGCCTGCGCCTCGAGTGCCGCCGCCGGCCACGACGGCGGCATCTCCCGCGGGACGACGCTGTAAAGATACTGCTCGAGAGCGACGACGTTTACGATCCTGCCATCGTCGATCCGCTCGAAGTTTCCGCGATAGAGCCTTCCGGCGAACTCGAAGCTCTGCGCCGAGACCGGCGTCGCATCACCGCTCCCAAGCAACACGCGCAAGGCCTGCCGCGTGGAGGACTGCGACGGATCGGCTTCGGTCTGTGCGCGCGCCGCGCGCACGCCCGCCAAAGGCGCCGCTCCGAGCAGTATGAACGTCGCGCGCCGCACCCTCGAACTCGCTAGAGCAGGCGTTCCTGCGCAGGAGTGCCGCCGGCCAGCCCGAGATGGCGGTACGCGAGTGCGGTCGCCCGGCGGCCGCTCGCGGTTCGGGTGACGAAACCTTCCTTGAGGAGAAACGGCTCGACGACGTCTTCGAGTGTCTCGGCGTCTTCGGTGAGCGTCGCGGCGATCGCCGCGATTCCGGCCGGACCTCCGCGATACTGTTCGACGATCGTCCTCAGAAAAGCGCGATCGAGCCGGTCGAGCCCGAGCTCATCGACACCCTCGCGCCGCAGGGCTTCGCCGGCGATTGCCGCCGTGACGTGGCCGTCGGCGCGCACCTCCGCAAAATCGCGGACGCGCCGCAGAAGCCGGTTGGCGACGCGCGGCGTCCCTCGGCTTCGCGAGGCGATCGTCCGCGCGGCTTCGTCGTCAATCGGGACGCCGAGAACCTCGGCCGAGCGCCGGACGATGCGCTCCAGGTCGGCAACGCCGTAATAATCGAGATGGTGCACGATACCAAAGCGCTCGCGCAGAGGCGCGGTGAGCATCCCCGCTCGCGTCGTAGCACCGATCAGCGTGAAGCGCTGCAGTGGAAGTTTTAGCGTCTTTGCATAGGCGCCGCGGTCGACGACGAAGTCGATTTGAAAGTCCTCCATCGCGGGATAGAGAAACTCTTCTACGACCCGGCTGAGCCGGTGAATCTCGTCGACGAAGAAAACGTCGCCCTTCTCAAGCGATGTCAGAACCCCAACCAGATCCTTTGGTTTCTCGAGCGTCGGACCGCTCGTCGGTCGAAAGTTCGCACCGAGCGCGCGCGCGATCAGGCCCGCAAGCGTCGTCTTGCCGAGGCCGGGCGGACCGTAAAAGAGCACGTGTTCGAGCGGCTCGCCTCGCCGCATCGTCGCGTCGATCGAGATGCGCAAATTCTCTACAACGCGTTCTTGGCCAACGTACTCGTCGAAAGAACGCGGTCGAAGGCTCGCACCGTAGACCTCGTCTTCCAGCGTATCCTGCGGGTCGACCACGCGCTCGTACTCCGGTACTGAGGCCTCGAGCGAAACGTCGGCCGGCCCGAGCAGACGTCTGCGAGCCTCCGTCATGCAGACTCCTTCGCTTTGTGGCGATATATTTCCGCGAGCAGCCGCTCGGGGTCGTCGATCGTCGAATCGCCGTCCAGCGTTCGTCGAATCATCGCCTCACCTTCGCCGCGTTTGTAACCGAGCTGCAGCAAGACCGCAAGCGCCTCGTCCGCGAAATCAGGAATTGGTTTCGGCGGCGCAGGGGGCGCGTCGCGAATCAACAAGAACTTCGCAACCTTTCCCTGCAGCTTTGCGACGATGTCCCGGGCTTTCTGCTGTCCGATCCCCGGGAGGGTCTTGAGGAACGCGTAGTCGCCGCGATCGATTGCGCCGGCGATCGTCGACATCGGAGCGCTGAAGGCACGCGCGGCGGAACGAGGGCCGATCGATGCGACCGTCAGCAGCGCCTCGAAAAAATCGCGTTCGATCGCATTCGTGAAGCCGTAATAGCTGAACCGGCCGCTGTTCCCGTCGAGATTCACGACCGCGTAGATTTCCAGCGTAACGCGCTCGCCCGGCGTAGCCGGAACCTTCTCGGCGATGCAGGGCGGAAGCACGACCTCATATCCCAGTCCGCCCGCCTCGATCACCGCCGTCTCACCGGCGCGCTCGATCAGCGATCCCGAAATTCTAGCGAACACTCAGCACCTCGCTGCGCTCCACGACGTTCATGAATGCGAGCGCGAGTGCGAGCGCGTCGGAGACATCGTTGGGTTTGGGTGGACGGCGAAGACCGAGGAGCCGCGTGACCATCGCGTTGACCTGTTCCTTGCGAGCGCTCCCCGATCCGACGAGCGCGCGTTTCACGCGCGTATGCCCGAGCGAGTGGACCGCGATGCCGGCTTGCGCGCTCGCCAAGCAGAGCACGCCCCGCGCGTGCCCCATCAGCAACGCCGCACGCGGATTGGTGTAGCTCGTGTAGAGCTCCTCGATCACGACCAATCCCGGCTGGGTCGCCTCGATGACCTCGCATATGCCGGCGTGCAACTGGCGAAGGCGCTCTTCGAGGGTCGCGTCCGTACGCGGAATCACGACGCCCGCCTCGATCAAACGCACTCGTCCGTTGCAGCGCTCGATTGCGCCGTAACCGGTGGTTCGCAGCGCGGGATCGACGCCCAAGATTCGCACTCCGTCGGGCTTCAGGGCGGGGGCATTCCGTTGACGGTCAAGGTCACAGCGGATCCCGGCGCGAGCCTCGTTCCCGCACCCGGCTCGGTCCCCACCACCTTACCGTCTGCGCCGACCGTGGTCGTGTACTCGCGGCGTCCGACCGAGTATCCGTAGGCCTGCAAGAGCTTGACCGCGTCGTCGGGAGTCGTGCCGACGGTATCGGGCACCTCGCCCGACACCGAGAGCGTAAGCATCACCGTCGAGCCTTGCGGAAGCACCCCCGCGGGCGGCGTCTGCTCGACGATCTTGCCGTTATTCGCGCTTTGCTGCACGTAGCGCACCGAGACTTGGAATCCGGCCTGCGAGAGCGCCTGCTCTGCCGGGTCGTAATCCTGACCCACCACGCTGGGCAGCGTTGCCACCGGTCCGTTAGCGGCCGGCGTCGGCGCCTCGTTTGGCGTTCCGCTATTGACCAGGACGCGCACCGTTGCATTGCGATCCACCGTGGTTCCCTGCACCAGACTCTGCGATGCGACCGTATCGGCCGGCAGACCCGGCACGCTCTGCGACGTATCGAGCGCGATGCCGAGTTTGGCGGCGAGCGCCTTCGCCCGCGCCACCGGCATCCCCACGAAGTTCGGAATCGTGACGGGCGGGGGTCCGTCGGAGACCGTCAGAGTGATGCGGCTGCCCTCCTGAACCTTGGCTCCCGGCTTGGGGGCCTGTTCGATGACGTTGTCGCGCACCGTGTTGTCGAAATGGCGTTTGAGCGATACCGCGAATCCCTCTTGCTGCAACGTTCGCTGGGCATCGTTGACGTTGTAACCGCGCACGTCTTCGAGTCCACGCAATGGCTTGCCGTTGCTCACGACCAGCTCGACGACCTGATTGCGCTCGACCTTGGTACCGGCAGGCGGCGACTGCCGGATCACGTGATCGGGCGCGACCGTCTCGCTCGCGCTCGTCGTGAACCGGGTGCGCAGTCCGGCATTTACCACCGCTTCTTGTGCATCGGCCTGCGTCATGCCGGTGTAATCCCGCACGATGATGCCGCCCGCGAGCACCGGTAACGACCTCGTGAAGATCGCATAGCCCAGCGCGGTTGCCACGATCAGCGCCGCAATCAGCGCAACGATGGTCCACGCCGAACGCCGCGGCGCGCGGCTCTCGATCTCATCGGCGTCGCGATACGCGCGGTCCGGCATCGGCGAGCGCCGCGGCGGTAGGCGCATCGACCCGATCGGACCGGTGGGCGCATCGTCGGCGATCCGGAATCCGGCAACGCTGGGACGCTCGCGAGCTTCGCGTAGCGCGGTGGCAAGCTCGCTCGCCGACTGAAACCGGTTCTGCGGTCTCTTCTGCAAGAGACGATTCACGATCGCGGCGAGCGCCGGGCTCACACCGGTCTCCCGCACGTCGATCGCCGGCACGGGGTCGCCGATGTGCTTGAGCGCGACCGTTACCGGCGACTCACCGGTGTACGGAAGTTTACCCGTCAACATCTGAAAGAGGACCACCCCGAGGCTGTAGAGGTCCGACGTCTCGTGAACTTCGTGCTCCTGGGCTTGCTCGGGTGAGATGTAATAGACGCTGCCCATCACCAGACCCGGCTTCGTGAGTGCCATTGTCTGCTGCGAGACCGCACGGGCGATGCCAAAATCGGAGAGTTTGACCACGTCATCCTTGGTAACCAGGACGTTTGCCGGCTTGATGTCGCGGTGGAGGAGGCCTTGACGGTGCGCGTAGGCGAGGCCGCTTGCGATCTGCACGCCGTAGTCGATTGCGACCGGTTCCGGAAGGCGACCATCCGCGGCAATGATCTCGGCGAGAGAAGGGCCGTCGACGAGCTCCATTACGATGAAGTACGTATCGTCCTGACGTCCGACGTCGTACGTGTTGACGATGTTGGGATGCGAAAGCTTGGCGGCCGATTCGGCTTCTTGATAGAAGCGGCGCACGAACTCTTCGTCGGCGGCATACTGTTCTCGCAAAACCTTGATCGCGACGCGCCGGCGTAAGAGGGTGTCGGTTCCACAGAAAACGGTCGCCATACCGCCTTCACCGAGTTTGCGGTCCAACCGGTACCGGTTGTTGAAGATTCGCTCTTCGATCAACTACTCGTTCCCAGCGCTCTCCAGCGCGGTGCGCAGCACCTCGCGAGCGATCGGCGCGGCATAGGTCGCGCCGTACCCGACATTCTCCACGACGATCGCGAGCGCGACGCGCGGTTGCTCCGCGGGTGCGAAGGCGACGAACCATGCGTGCGAGCGGCCCAGTGGGTTCGTCGCGGTTCCGGTCTTCCCGGCGACCGTGACGTGCGGCAACGCTGCCGGCGTGCCCGTTCCCCGTTGGACCACCGCAACCATCATCTTCGTAACCTTCGCGGCGGTATCCGGCGATACCGGGCTTGCGAGCGTTGCGGCCCCATAGGAGCTTTGAGAAAAGCCGCCGTTGGTCACCGCACGGACGATGTACGGCCGGGGCTCGTCACCGCCGTTGGCGATCGTTGCGCCGATCAGCGCCATCTGCAGCGGCGTCATGAGGAGCGCTCCCTGTCCGAAACCCATCTGCGCCAGCTCCCCCGCAACGATGGTCGCTTTTTGTGGAATGCGATCGCGCTCCGCCGGGAGCTGAAAGTCGAGCGGTTCGCCGATGCCCCAACGCCCCAGATACTCGTAGAAGGCGTCGACGCCCATCTTCAGGGCGATCTGCGCGAAATCGACGTTGCTCGAGAGGGTGAATGCGGTGGTGAGGTCCCCGTAGCCGGTGGCTTCGCTCTCGTTGTCGTGCAGCGTAAAGTCGCCGATGACGAGATAGCCCGGATCCTCGAAATGCGAGTCCATCGTGACCGTTCCGCTGTCGAGCGCCGCCGCCGCGGTGAATATCTTGAAGGTGGAACCCGGAGGGTAGAGCCCGTCGAGCGCGCGATCGAGCAGCGGAGCACCGGGGTCGACGCTAAGCGACGGAAACTGGGCGTCGAAGTCGTTGGGGTCGTAACTCGGCACGCTCGCGATCGCGAGTATTGCGCCGCTGCGCGGATCGAGTACGACGCCGGCGCCACGGCGATACTTCGAGAGCAGCTCGAAGAGCTTTCCTTGAATCGCCGGCTGGATCGTGGTAATGACGTCTGCGCCGCGTGCCGCGACGCGCTCGCCGCGCACCTCTGCGGCGAGTTGTTCGAGCTGAGCCACAGCGTCGCCGCTAAAGTCCGGCGAGGTAAGGGCACGATCGAAGCTCCGCTCGATGCCGCTCGTGCCGTAGCGCGTGGAGACGTAGCCGACCGGCGCGGCCAGCTCGGGGCCGAGCGGATACGCTCGCTTCCCCTCGAGTATCTCCGCCAGAACGGTGCCGTCGCTCGCGAGAATTCGGCCGCGCCCCGCGTCGAGAAGCGCGTGACGCGGATTTGCCGCCCGGGCAGAGATTTGCGGAGCCGCAACGATTTGGACGTACGTTTGCCGGATCGCCAGCGCGATGAAGAGCAGGACGAAGAACGCCGATAGATCGCGGATCGCGCGATTCGTCATCGCTCGCGCAGGACCGTCAAGGCGTCGGCCGTTTTCACCACGATGTGCGGGCGCGCGGGATCGCTCGCGAGCAGAGCGTTGACGACGACCTGCCCGGCCGTGCCGGCCGCGTCGTCGACGGTAAGCAGCGCTTCGACTCCGAGCTCCGCGAAGAGTTCCGGAACGACGTACGCGCACGACGGTAGCGTCTCAAAATGGCGCGGCTCGTAGGCTCCTTCGCGCCAAGGACCGCGTTTGCCGAAGGCAGCGGCGTGATAGTCCCAGGCACAGAGCTCCTTCTCTCTCCAAACGAACTCGCCGCGAATGCAGAGCCGCCTGCAGGCCGCGCATTGTACGAGCGGCACCTGCGGGCGCGTTAGCGCCTCAACGAGGTCATCGGGCAAGTCCTCGAGGTTGAGAATGCTCTCCGGTTCTAGCCGCTCGGGGAAGGTCGACTCCCACTGCGCGCGCGCGAGCAGCTCGAGATCGCGCATGGACGCGACGAACGCGTGCTCGTCCTCCGCGGGAAAGGTCCGGTCGATCCAATCGAAGAGACCGTCAAGGGCGATGCTGACGTTTTGAGGGCGTTCGCCGAGCGCGATGAGCAGCGGTGTGACGCCGAGCGGCACTATCCGCACCGTAATCGTGCCTCCCTTTGGGGCGCGCAAGGTGTTTACGAGCGCCAGCGTACTGAGATTCGCGGCGACGGCGAAGACCTGCGCCCTCTCCGCGGATCCTACGAGGCGATCGTCGCTCGAGCGCTGCGATACTCTTGGAGACTTCGCGGCGGGCCGGCCTTGCTGGTAAGCGCCTCCGCCAGTGCCCGCGCTGTGTCGAGACTCGTCAAACACGCAATGCTCGCTTCGACCGCGGCGCGGCGAATCTTGTAGTCGTCGGAGATCTCCCTGGGACCTTTGGCGTCGTTGATCACCAAGTCGACCGCACGCGAGGTGATGAGGTCCAGCACGTGCGGCGAGCCGTCGGCGATCTTGTTGACCGGCTCGGTCGCGATACCGGCCTCCTCGAGCGTCGCACGCGTGCCGGGAGTTGCGACGAGCGTGTGGCCGAGGGCGGCGTAGGCACGCAGTACCGGAATCGATTCGTCCTTTTCCTCGTCGGCAATCGAGACGAGAATCCGCCCACCGCTGCCCGGCAGGCGCACCCCAGCCGCAACGAACCCTTTGCGGAGCGCTCCACCGAACGAGTCGTCGATTCCGAGGACTTCACCGGTCGACTTCATCTCCGGCCCGAGAACCGTCTCGACGCCCCGCATCTTCGAGAACGAAAAAACCGGAACTTTGACGACGACGTAGGGAACGTGCGGGATGAGGCCGGTCCCGTATTCCATATCGCGCAATCGCTCGCCGAGCCCGATGCGAGTTGCCGCCGCGACGAGATTAATCCCCGTCGCTTTCTGGATGATGGGAACCGTCCGGCTCGCTCGCGGGTTTGCTTCGATAATGTACAGCGCGCCCTCGTGCACGACGAACTGAACGTTGATCAGGCCGCGAATACGCAGTTCGGCAGCGATCGCGAAGGTTACCTCGGCAACGTGTCGCTCCATCTGGGGATCGATTGATTGAACCGGATAGACGCCGATCGAGTCGCCGGAATGAACGCCGGCTCGCTCGACGTGTTCGAAGATTCCCGGTATCAGAATCTCGTCGCCATCGAATGCGGCGTCGACCTCGAGCTCGAGCCCCCGTAAATACTTATCGACGAGCAGCGGCGCGTCGGGAAGAATCGCCGGCGCCGATTCGGCGTAGGCTGCGAGCTGCGCTTCGTTATGGACGATCTCCATCGCTCGTCCGCCGAGCACGAACGAGGGGCGGACGAGGACCGGGAAGCCGAGTTCGCGCGCGATCGCGCGCGCCTCGCGAAAACTCCGCGCCGCTTTGCCCTGCGGCCGGGCGACGTTCAGGCGCGTCAGCGCCGCGTCGAACTCTTCGCGGTTCTCGGCCATATCGAGCGATCGCCGGTCGCTTCCGACGATCGGCACCCCTCGACGGCTGAGCTCGGCAGCAAGATTGATCGCCGTCTGACCGCCGAAGGCGAGCATCACGCCCTGCGCCGCCGTCGCGCGGTAAGCCGCCTCGACTTCGTCGGCTGCCGGCGGCTCGAAAATGAGCGTGTCGGAGATATCGAAATCGGTCGAGACCGTCTCCGGATTATTGTTCACCACGACCGGCGATCGGCCGGCTTCTTTGAGCGCCCACGCGGCGTGGACGCAACTATAGTCGAACTCGATTCCCTGACCGATGCGAATCGGGCCGCTCCCGACGACCACGACCGCGTCGCACGGCGTTGCGCGCATCTCGTCGCATTCGCCTCTCGAAATGTAGTAGTAGGGTGACTTTGCCGGGAACTCGGCGGCCGCAGTATCGACCATGCGAAATGCCGTTTCCGAGCGCGCGGGTTCGCTACAGTACGCGCCGTTCGTCAGGCGGCCGAGACTCGCGGTAGCATAACCCGACTCCAAAGCCTCGGCGTAATCTCCGTCCGTCGGGTTGGAGCGTATGCGCTCCTCGATCGCCACCAGCTTGGCAAGCTCGTGAAGCCAGAAACGGTCGATCGCACTGAGCACCGCGATGCGTTCGATTGCCGGCTCGACCCGCGCCGGCGTCGATCGGCGCAAGAGCTCGCAGACCGCGAAGAGGCGCTCGTGCGTGGGACGGGCGACGACTGCCTCCAGCTCGTTCTCGCTCCACTCGCCAAGGGATCCCGTGAGCGTTTCGTAGTTGAGATCGAGCCCGCGCACCGCCTTGAGCAGCGCCGCGCGAAAGGTGCGCCCGATTCCCATCGCCTCACCGGTCGATTTCATCTGGGTGCCCAGCGCGGTATCGGCAATCGGGAACTTGTCGAACGGCCAGCGCGGTATCTTGACGACCACGTAGTCGAGGGTCGGCTCGTAGGCGGCTTTGGTTACGCCGGTGACGGGATTCGGAATCTCGTCGAGCCGCTGGCCGAGTGCGATTCTCGTAGCGATCTTGGCGATCGGATACCCCGTTGCTTTCGACGCGAGCGCCGAGCTGCGCGAGACACGCGGGTTGACTTCAATGATCGCGTACTCGCTGCGTTCTGGGTGCAGCGCGAACTGAATGTTGCATCCGCCCTGCACGTCGAGCGCACGAATCACGTTGATGCTTGCGCTGCGCAACATTTGGTACTCGAGGTCAGAGAGCGTCTGCGAAGGCGCCACCACGATCGAGTCGCCGGTATGGACGCCGACGGGGTCGACGTTTTCCATGTTGCAAACGACGATGCAGTTGCCGGCGCCGTCGCGTAGTACTTCGTACTCGATCTCTTTCCAGCCGAGGAGCGAGGTCTCTAAAAGAGCCTGGTGGATCAGGCTCGCATTCAATCCCGCATCGAGCGTCTCTCGGAGTTGCGCCTCATCGTAGACGACTCCGCCGCCCGTTCCGGCGAGCGTGTACGCGGGGCGAACGACCAGCGGATAGCCGGCGACTCGCGCGAACGCGAGCCCTTGATCGATCGCGGTAACGATCGCGCTCTCCGGCACTGGTTCGCCGATCTCGAGCATTTTGAGTTTGAAACGTTCGCGGTCTTCTGCGAGACGAATCGTTTCGATCGGCGTACCCAGCACTTCCACGTCGTAGCGGCGCAGCACGCCGGCTTCGTCGAGCTCGACGGCGAGATTCAGACCAGTCTGTCCGCCGAGGGTCGGCAGGAGCGCGTCGGGACGCTCGCGCGCGATGATCTCCTCGACGGATCCGACCGTCAGCGGCTCGAGATATACGGCATCCGCGATCTCGGGGTCCGTCATAATCGTCGCGGGATTCGAGTTGACGAGGACGACGCGGTGGCCCTCCTCGCGTAGCGCGCGGCACGCTTGAACGCCGGCGTAATCGAACTCGGCAGCCTGACCGATCACGATCGGTCCCGACCCGATGACCATCACGTTCCGGCGAGGCACTAAAAGCCGGGGATTAGGGGTATGCCGTCAACTCACCTGGCCGGGCGGCTTCTTTCAACTACGGCTGCAAGAGGAAGGCCTGCCATTGCGCTGCGGATCGAACGTACTCGATGCGCTGGTGCATGCGGTTCGGTCTCCCATGCCAGAACTCGACGCGCGACGGCGTCAAGAGATACCCGCCCCACGAGTGCGGTCGCGGCACGTTATCTTCTTCAAAGCGCGCCTCGAAGTGCGCGAAGCGATCCTCAAGGATAGCTTCCGATTCCATCGGTTCGCTCTGTTCCGAAGCCCACGCAGCGATGCGATGTCCGCGCGGGCGAGCGGCAAAATACGCGTCGGATTCTTCCTCGCCGAGGCGTGCGACCAAACCCTCCACGCGGACCTGCCGCTCCAGCTTCGGCCAGTAGAGGAGGGCAGCGGCGTGCGGGTTCTCGGCAAGCTCGCGCCCTTTGCGGCTTTCATAGGAAGTAAAGAAGCGTAGACCGCGTTGGTCGAGCCCGCGCAAAAGCACGATTCGCGCCGAAGGATTTCCCGCACCGTCCGCGGTCGCCAAGCACATCGCAACCGCGTCGATCGCGCCGAAGCCGCCCGTTTCTTCAATCCAGAGCGCGAGCTGCGCAATGGGGTCGTTCACGGGTAACGGCCGAGGCCAAAGCCCGTAAGGAATGCCGCGAGCATTGCCAGCGCGCCCGCAACGGTAAAGCCGAGCGATGCGTCGACGGGCTTGCGCTGGAGCGAGGTGATGCGGCCGAGGCGAGCAAGAACGTCACGCAGCTGCGTCGCGTTCTCGGCGCGAGCGTAGGCGCCCCCGCTCGCCGCTGCGTAACCTCGCAGCGCCCCTTCGTCGATCGTCGCTTCTTCGTTCGTTCCGGGTATCAGGCCGCCGTTCGGCGTTCCGATTCCGACCGTATAGACGGGGATGTGATGGGCGCCGAGCCACTGCGCGACCTCGCTCGGGTCGGTGCCGCTGTTGTTGACGCCGTCGGTGATCAAGATTATCACGCGATGTCCCGCCGGCGGAAACATTTGCGCGGCGAGCTTGAGCGCATCGCCGATTGCGGTCGCGCCGTTGGGAAGGGGAACTTCGTCGAGTGCGGCGATCACGCTTTGGTGATCGGCGCTGAGCGGAGCCACGACGCCGGCGGCACCGGCAAATGAGATGATCCCGATCCGCGTGCCCGTCGCGCTCTCTCGGACGAACGCCTGGGCGGCTGCCTTCGCCGCCTGCGCGCGCGTCGGAACGACGTCGGCCGAGGCCATCGAGCCCGAGGTGTCGATGCAAATGAAGACGGCACCGTCGCGCACCGGCACCGGAAGCGCGAGACGCGGACCGGAGATGCCCAGAACGATGCCTGCGAGCGCCACGATCCAAAGCGCCTGCAGCCCGCGTGGAATCCATTGCCGCGGTTTAGCGGCTTCGATGAAAAAGGCAACGCTGGAGTACGCGAGGTCGTGAGCGGTCGCGCGGCGCTGCAGCCGGTCGTAGAGCAGTGCAAAGACGAATACTGCAACGAGCCCAGCCCACAGCCGCAGCGGATGTTCGAACGTCACGCGCGCCTCAAACCAAACGCCGCATAAAGCGACGCGACGCCATCATCTTCACGGAGAACCCCGGTGCGCCAGTTCGCCGTTTCGAATCGCTCCATCAGCGCTCGCTCTCGCCGTCGTACCGCGCCGGCAAACTCGGCGCGCTCGCGCGCTCCGACGTACGCGCGGACGTTCCCACCCTCCACACCGCGCATTCGCACGATTCCCCCGAGCGGAAGTCCGTCGTACCAGGGATCGCGCGCGACCAGTGCGGTGCAGTCGAAACGGGAACCAAGCTCGGCCAACTCGCGATCGAGTGCCGCATCGAGTTCGTACCAGTCGCCAATCGCCAGCAGCGCCGTACCGCGCGGAAGCGCCGCACGGGCGGTGCGCAGCACGCGCGCGGCGTCGAACTCCCCCTGCGGCTCGCAGCGCGTCAACGCATGGCGCGCCTTCCGCTGCAGGGCTGCGGGCGTCACGCCATCGGCCTCCACGCGAATACAGCGATCTTCGCCGATCGCCGCACCGAACCAAATCTCCAAGGCCTCGCGTCCGGCATCGAGCAGCGGCCGCCGCCGGCCGACCCGCATCGACGGCGATGCGTCGACGATCGCTGCGAGGGTAAGGGCGACGTCCTCCAGGACGACCCGCGTCTGCAACTCGCTCGAGCGAGCCGTCGCGGCCCAGTCGATTCGGCGCACGTCGTCGCCGGGAACGTAGGTGCGCAGTTCGACGAACTCGTACCCGTCGCCGCGATAGATCGTGGGTGAGCCGGCACCGAGATGTCGCGGGCGCCGCCGTACGCGCAAGAGCGCGTCGCGAATCGTCACGGGGCCGGAACCGAGGCGATGATGGCCTCGATGGCGCGGTCGGCGTCGACGCCTTCCGCGACGATCCGGTAGTTGAAGCCGATTCGATGCCGCAACGCGTGCGCCGCGATCGCGCGTACGTCGTCGGGGAGCGCGAAGTCACGCCCCGCGAGCAGGGCGCGGCCGCGTGCGAGGAAGGCGATCGCCAGCGTGGCGCGCGGACTCGCGCCGTAATCAACGAGCTCCGCTACTCGAAACGTCGTGCCCGCGACCGATTGCACGCTGACGCCCTCTGCCTGCCGGGTCGTCGCGACGAGCTCGACGATATAGCGCTTGAGCTTCTCGTCGATGTGCACGGCATGTGCCGCAGCGCGCCATGCTCGCACGTCGTCGAGCGATGCGACCGCGCGCACCGGATGCGTGTCGGCCACCGCGAAACGATCGAGGATCCGCAGCTCTTCCGCGCGCGAGGGATAACCGACGTTGACCTTCATCAAAAACCGGTCCATCTGCGCGATCGGCAACGCGTAGGTTCCTTCGGAGTCGAGCGGGTTCATCGTCGCCATAACCACAAACGGATCGGGTAGCGCGTACGTCTGCGGACCGATCGTCACTTGGCGCTCCTGCATCGCTTCCAGAAGTGCCGATTGCACTTTCGCAGGGGCGCGATTAATCTCGTCGGCGAGCACCACGTTTGCGAAGATCGGCCCCAAGACCGTCGCGAAGGCGCTGTCGCGCTGATCGAAGATCCGCGTGCCGACGATGTCGCTCGGAAGCAAATCCGGCGTGAACTGGATGCGCTTGAACTCGCCTTCGAGTCCCGCTGCAAGGGAACGGCACGCGAGCGTTTTAGCCAGCCCGGGCGGTCCCTCGAGCAGCACGTGGCCGTTGGCAAGCAGCGCCAAGAGGAGCGCCTCGATAACGCCTTCCTGTCCGACGATCGTCTGCGCGAGCGCTGCGCCAAGCTCGGCAGGTTGGCGTGCGACCGTCACGGGGCCGACTCGAGGTAACGTTCCAATGCCGAACAGGCGTCGTCGATCGCCGCGCACAGGTCTTCCTCGTACGTGAAAGCGCTGCGTTCGAGCGCGATGAGCATGGCGCGCATCGTTGGATCGGCGGCGTCGGGTCGGTGCAGCACGTCCGCGAGGGTTTCGCCCTCGGAGGCGCCCGCCATCCGCCAGATGCCGCCCCGGGCAGTGACCGCCGCCGCTCGCGTTCGGTCCGCGCGCAGCACCGCGAGCGCATCGCGCGCGACGTCCCAGCGCGAGCGTACGCGCGGCGGCTCCTGTGGGAGGATTGGCGTCGGCGCCGGAGTCTCCACGAGCGCGCGCGGTCTTCGCCGGACGGCCGCCACGATCGCCACGGCGACCGCGAGGAAGGCGGCGCTCGCGAGCAGCCAAAGAATTACGCGGAGCGCAATTTGCACGCTCGCGCCGAGGATCCGCGAACCACTCTCACCAACGCGCAGCGTCAGGCCGTTCGTATACCATTCCTTCGCCTTGCCGTCGCGCGCGTCGATCGCCTGCAGCGTCGCTGGGGCGATCGCAATCGGTCCGGCGGTGTGAGCGACGACCGTAATCGTTTCGCGATACTCGGTACCGTGCGACCTCGCGGCCGTCTCGCGGTAATCGCCTAGCAGCTCGAGTTGCGCGAGCATCGGGAGATCGAGGTTCTGGATTTGTGCCAGATGCTGTCGAACGCGCAGCCTCAAGATCAAATGGAATGGAACGTCGATCTTCGGCGATGCTGCGTCGGCGCTCAAATCGAATGAATCCACGGTGAGGCGCTGCAGCGCTTGCGCCGCGCTCTCCCCGCTTGTCGCGGCAAAGAGCCCGGCGATCAACGCTAGCGTCGCGGCAGCGCTTCTAACCACTCTGCGAACAGCCGCCTGGCATCGAACGGGCCGGGCGAGGCTTCGGGATGAAACTGGACTCCCGCGACCGGATGTTTTCGGTGGCGGAACCCTTCGTTGGTATTATCGTTGAGATTCGTCATCGTCGCTTCGAGCTCGCCGGGCAACGACGCTGCATCGACGGCATATCCGTGATTGTGTGCCGTAACGAGGACTTCGCCGGCGAGCAGATCCTTTACGGGCTGATTCCCCCCGCGGTGACCGTAGGGAAGCTTGTACGTACGTCCGCCGCAGGCGAGCGCCAAGAGCTGATGGCCGAGACAGATCCCATAGAGCGGTTTGCGTCCGATCAGTCCCCGAAGAACCTCAATCGTTTCCGCGAGGTCGGCCGGATCGCCCGGACCGGGCGACACGAAGACCGCATCGGGGTCGAAACCTAGAATCTCTTCTTCCGTCGCATTATAGGGCAGAACCTCGACCTGCGCGCCGAGGGCTGCGAGCTCCCGCAAAATCGCGCGCTTCACGCCGCAGTCGATAAGCACGATGCGAGGTCCGCCGGCTTCGCCCGCTTTGAAGGGTATACGCGTCGCGACGCTCGGGACGAGCGCGTTGGTGCTCGCATCGCGCACGAAATCGCGCAACGCGTTCCCGGCTTGTGCTAGCGCGGCCTCGCCGACTGCGAGCGCCGCCCAGATCGATCCGTGTTCGCGCAGGGTAATCGTGATGGCGCGAGTGTCCGCGCCGATCAAGGCCGGAACGTGCTCGTCGTCCAGCCACGACCCTAAGCTTTGCTTGCAGAGATGGTGCGACGGGTGATCGGCGATCTGCTTCATTACCGTTCCCGCGATGCAGGCGCGGTGGTACTGCGCCGCGCTTCCCGAAATTCCGTAGTTGCCGATCATTGGGTACGTGAAGGTGAGGATTTGCCCGGCATACGACGGATCGGTCAGCGCTTCTTCGTACCCGGTCATACCGGTATAGAAGACCGCTTCGCCGAGCGCAGTCCCTTCGAATCCGAGCCCGTAACCCTCGAAACGGCTGCCGTCGGCGAGAAAGAGTGCCGCCGGCTTCCTACCGTCCGTCACGCCGCGAACTCTGCAGCCCGGTATCGCGTGAGTCCCCCGACGATTGTCGCCAGCACTCTGCGCGGCAGCCGGCTTCCGGCGAACGGCGTGCACTTACCCTTGGACGCAAACGTTGCCGGATCGACGTTCCAAGGTCGCTCGGCGAAGATCGTCACGTCGGCAGGCTTGCCGATTGCCAAGCTGCCTGCATCGAGTGAGAGAATGCGCGCGGGATTCGTTGAAAGCAGCTCGACGAATCGCATCAGCGATAGACCCGGGAGCGCGGCCGCGTAGGCGCCCACCGCGATCTCCAAGCCCGAGAACCCGGGTGCGGCACGTTGCACGTCGCCGCTCTTCTCCGCGCCGGTATGCGGGGCATGGTCGCTCGCGAACGCATCGATCGTGCCATCGCGGACGGCAGTTCGCAGTGCCTGCACGTCCGCCTCGCTGCGCAGCGGGGGATGGACTTTTGCCGCAGCTCCTCGCGCTTCGAAGAGGGCTTGCGTAAACGTGAGATGGTGGGGCGTGACCTCGGCCGTTACGCAAAGTCCTTGCGCGCGCGCCCCTCGCAGCAGTTCGAGCGCGGCGGCGGTCGAGAGATGTGCGAGATGCCACCGCTTCTGCGTTCGCGCCGCGATCGCGAGGTCGCGCGCGACGATCGCCTCCTCGGGCTCGCAATGCGCGATGAAGGGTTGGCGGAGATCGCGAGCGCGCATCGCTGCTTCGCCAAGCAGCTGCGAATCTTTTACCGTATCTCCGTCGTCGGAAAAGGCAACCACTCCCGCCGATGCGAGCGCGGCGAAGTCGCAGGCTTCCAGGCCCGCACGGCCACGGGTAATCGCCCCAATCGGATAGACGCGGCATCGCGCGTGCCGCTCGATCTCTTCGCTTAGATCGCGCAGAACGACCGGATCGTCGAGGGCCGGCTGCGTGTTCGGCATGCACGCGACCGTGGTGAATCCCCCTCGAACCGCGGCGTGCGTTCCGCTCGTCATCGTCTCTTTCTCCGGAAAACCCGGCGTGCGCAGGTGCACGTGAATGTCGACGAATCCCGGCGCGACGACGCAGTTGCTCGCGTCGATAACCTCTTCGCCCGCCGCCGGTTCGAGGTGCTCGCCGATTTCGGCGATCTTGCCGTCGCGTAGGCGGAGGTCCCGCAACGAATCGAGGGGGGCCGCCGGGTCGACGATTCTTCCCCCTGCGATCAAGAGATCGGGCATCTACGGTTGCCTTGCGTTGACGAGGAGATCGAGAACGGCCATCCGCACCCCGACGCCGTGCATGACTTGGCGCGCGTATCGCCAGCCGGCAAACTCTAGAACGGAATCGTCGAGCTCGATGCCGCGATTATACGGTCCGGGATGCATGACGATCGCGTCTCTGCGAAGCAGCCCCAAACGCCGGTTGTCGAGACGGAAGCGATCGATGTACTCGCGATCGGAGACCGGCGTCTCGGCAATCCGCTCGCGCTGAATGCGCAACAGGATGACGGCATCGACCTCCGGCAAGACGGCATCGAAATCGCGTTCCACGCTGACCCCATTTCCCGCGTAGCTGCCGGGAAGAAACGCCTCCGGGCCGACCAGGACGATCGAGGCGCCGAGCCGCGCGAGTCCCCGGATAGCCGAATGCGCGACGCGGCTGTGCAAGATGTCGCCGACGATTGCAATCGTGCGTCCGCCAATCTCGCCGAAGGCTTCGATGAGCGTGTAGATGTCGAGCAGCGCCTGGGTGGGATGCGCGTGCACGCCGTCCCCGGCATTGATGACGTGGCCGTCGAACGCCAGCGCCACGCGTTGCGGAAAGCCGGCTTCCTGATGACGGACGACGAGGAGGCCGATTCCGAGCGCGCCGAGCGTGATCGCGGTATCCTCGAGCGTTTCGCCCTTTGTCGCCAAACTCAAGTTCTTCGGCGCAAGGTTGACCACGTGCGCCCCGAGGCGCATCTCCGCAAGGTTGAAGGAGGTGAACGTGCGCGTGCTCTCCTCGAAGAACATGTTGGCGCACGCTTTGCCCGCGAGCAGCGGTCCCGGGTCCTTCCGTTCGAATTGCGCCGTACGGTCGAAGACGAACGCGAGCTCCTCGGCCGTCAGATCGTCGAGGTCGATCAGGCTACGCCGAATTCGCACTGGGCTTCCCCGCTCCGCTTCCCGTGATGGTGATCTCGTCGCTGCTTGCAGCTTGCAACGCAAGTGCGACTTTGACGCGCTCGCCGGGTGTCGTCGGCGTGAACCGGCCGACGTAATCCGGCTGGATGGGAAGCTCGCGCAGGCCGCGATCGACGAGGACGCAGAGGCGAATCGCGGCCGGCCGTCCGAGGTCCGTCACCGCATCGAGCGCGGATCGAATGGTCCGTCCGGTATAGAGTACGTCGTCGACGACGACGACGACGCGTCCGGCGAGATCGAGCGGTATCTGCGAGTCGGGCAGCTCGTGCGAGACGCGGTCGTCGCGGTAGAGATTGATGTTCAGGAATCCCAGAGCCGGAGCGCGTCCGCTGATGCGCTCGATCGCGGCAGCGAGCCGACAGGCCAGCGCCTCGCCGCCGCGCCGGACGCCGAGCAGGACGAGGCCCTGCTCGGCCTCGATCGGCTCGAGGATCTGGTGCGCCAGGCGCGCGACGATGCGTTCGATTTCCGCGCTGCGCGCGAGCACGCGGCGTTCGACGTTGCCGGTCATGCGGGCTCCTTCAATGCTCCGAGCGCCGCCTCGACGCGCGCGAGCTCGTCGCGGTACCCGGCGAGCTTCTCGCGCTCTTTCTTTACCACGTCCGGGGCGGCTCTCGCAACGAAATTTTCGTTCTCGAGCTTCTTCTCGCCGCGATCGATTTCAGACCGTAAGCGTGCTGCCTCTTTGCGATACCGTTCCGAAAGCAATTCGCGCGGCGCTTGAGCAACGATCGCGGCGAGTGCCTCTTCCAAATGGTCGCCCGCACGCTCGCGCCGCTCGACGGAGCCGTTCGCCAGCATCGCGACGAGCGCAGCGGCCGCTTCGGGGACGTTATCCGGCACCTCGAGCACCACGCGATCACGCGGGTGGAGTCCCATCTCGGCCCGCAGATTGCGGATCCGCTCCACCGCTCGCTGGACGAGCGCGAAGCTTCGCGCGTCCTCGGCGAACTGCGGAACTTCGAGCGGATCGGGCCAATTTGCGGTGACGATCGTTTCGCCGTCGTGCGGCAGCGCAAGCCATACCTCTTCGCTGATAAAGGGAGCGATCGGGTGAAGCAGGCGCATGGTGGCGTTCCAAACGTACGAGAGCACGCCCGCTCGCGTCGCGTGATTCGATTCGGCCTTCGTCGCCTCCAAATACCAATCGCAGAACTCGTACCAGACAAAGCGCCAAATGGTTTCGGCGGCGTTGCCGAAATCGTACTCTTTGAGCAAGCTTTCCATCCGGACGATCGTCTCGCGAAGGCGCGTGAGAATCCAGCGATCGGGGAGCGTGAGCGCCCCCTCCTGCGGCAGCGTCATCGGCGACGGCAACCCCTCGGGGAGTGCAAGCATATATCGCGTCGCGTTCCAGATCTTATTGTTGAAGTTGCGAGCCTCTTCGCACCGCGACTCTTGATATCGCAGCTCCTGACTCTCGAGCCGCATCTGCCGAAGGATCGAGAGCCGGAACGCGTCGGCGCCGTATTTGTCGGCCAGAACGATCGGATCGACGACGTTGCCCAGCGACTTGGACATTTTGCGTCCGGCGGCGTCAAAGACGAGCGGTGTAATCACGACGTCGCGAAACGGAATCTCGCCCATCACGTACATACCGAGCATCACCATGCGGGCGACCCACAGGAAGATGATCTCCCCGGCCGTGAGCAGCGCCTGCGACGGATACCAGCAGCGCAGCTCGGACGTCTGCTCCGGCCATCCGAGAATCGAGAAAGGCCAGATTCCGCTGGAGAACCACGTGTCGAGCGTGTCCGGGTCGCGCGTCAGCTCGCGCGTCGCGTAGGTCCGCTGCGCGATCTCGAGCGCTTCGGCCTCGCTTTCGGCGACGATCTCCTTTCCCTCGGGCGTATACCAAACGGGAAGTTGATGCCCCCACCAAATCTGTCGCGAGACGTTCCAGTCGCGAATGTTCGCCAGCCACTGTTCGTACGTTCGTCCGTAGCGCTCCGGCACGATGCGCAAGCGGCCGCTGCGGTAGGCGTCCAACGCGGGCGCGGCGAGCGGTGACGCTTTCACGAACCATTGCAGCGAGAGCAGCGGTTCGACGACGTCGCCGCTGCGTTCGCTCGTCGCGACCGCATGCCGATGCGGCTGCGCATCGACGAGAAGGCCGAGCGTTCGCAGATCGTCGACGATTCGCACGCGCGCCTCGAAGCGATCGAGCCCGGCGTAGGGCCCGACGTTCACGTCATCTCCCGAGATGCGAGCATCGAGTGAGATCACCGAGGGCATCTCGAGGGCGTGGCGGACGCCGATCTCGTAGTCGAGCGGGTCGTGTGCGGGCGTGACCTTCACGGCGCCGGTTCCAAACTCGGGGTCGACGCTCTCGTCTGCGATGATCGGAATCGCGCGCTCGAGCAGCGGCGGAAGCCGGACGCTGCGCCCGATCGACGAGGAATACCGAGGATCCTTCGGGTGGACAGCGATCGCGACGTCGCCGAGCATCGTTTCCGGGCGCGTCGTTGCGACCTCGATACCCGCGGCGAGATCGTCGCCGGCGAATGGATAGCGAATGCGCCAGAGCGTGCCGTCGCGCTCGACGTGCTCGAGTTCGGCATCGGAGACCGTCGATTGCGCCGTCGGATCCCAGTTGATCAGGCGCGTCCCGCGGTAGATCAAGCCTTCGCGATAGAGCTTCACGAAGACGCGACGAACGGCCGCGGAGAGTCCCTCGTCCATCGTGAAGCGCGAGCGCTGCCAATCGGCGCCGAAACCCAGCCGGCGAAACTGCGCGTCGATCGCGCCGCCATAGGTTCGCGACCATTCCCAGGCGCGGCTCACGAAGCGTTCGCGTCCCAAATCCTCGCGCGCAATGCCTTCGCGTGCCAGCTCTTTGACCAGAACCGCCTCGGTCGCAATTGCGGCGTGGTCGACGCCGGGGAGCCAATCGGCGTTGTCGCCGAGCATCCGATGGTAGCGCGTGAGGACGTCCATCGGGAGATACGTCGATCCGTGGCCTAGGTGCGCGCGCGCCGTCACGTTGGGCGGCGGCATGCAAATGATGAATGGCGGACGCGCGGGATCGGGCTCTTCGTGAAAGTAGCCGTTACGCTCCCAACGTTCGTAAAGGCGCGGCTCCACGGCTTGCGGGTCGTAGTGCTTGGGCAGATCCATCGGTTCGCCCAGCGTTCAGCACCGGCTCTGACTCAGCCTCTCGAACCTCGGTTGTGCTCCTAGCGCCTCAGATTTGCCCCAGATCGCGGAGCGGCCGGTCGAAGTTTACAAATGAGTAATCGAGACCGGCCGCGACAAAGAGCTGGGGCAAATATGGCCCCTAGGCGGGCATGTCTTTCTTTTGTTCGTGATAGACCAGCGTCGGCGACTCTTTCTTCTCGATAACGTCTTTGTTGACGACGCATTTCTTGACGCCTTGGAGCGACGGCAGGTCGTACATCACCTCGAGCATCGTCTCTTCGAGAATCGAGCGCAAACCGCGCGCACCCGTCTTTCGGCTCTGCGCTTTGATCGCGATTGCGACGAGCGCCTCCTTCGTAAACTGAAGATCGACGCCATCCATGTTAAGGATCTTCTGGAACTGACGCACGAGCGCATTGCGCGGCTCGGTGAGAATTCGGCGCAACGCCAGTTCGTCGAGCGCGTCGAGCGTCACCACGATCGGCAGGCGGCCGATGAACTCCGGAATCAGCCCGAAGCGCAGAAGATCTTCCGGCATGAGCTGCTGCAGCAGCTTCCCGACGCGCACTTCGCGCTTCCCCTCCGGTTGCGCGCGGAATCCCATGTTGTTCGCAGCAACCCGTGACTCGATAATCCGTTCGAGGCCATCGAAGGCGCCGCCGCAGATGAAGAGCACGTTGGTCGTATCGATCTGAATAAACTCTTGGTGGGGATGCTTGCGGCCGCCCTGTGGAGGCACGTTCGCCGTCGTGCCTTCGAGAATCTTGAGGAGCGCCTGCTGCACGCCTTCGCCGGAGACGTCGCGGGTGATCGACGGGTTCTCGCTCTTTCGTGCGATCTTGTCGATCTCGTCAATGTAGACGATGCCCTTTTCGGCGCGCTTTACGTCGTAGTCGGCGGCCTGAATGAGCTTGAGCAAAATGTTTTCGACGTCTTCACCGACGTAGCCGGCCTCGGTCAGCGAGGTCGCGTCGGCCATCGCCAGGGGCACGTCGAGAATCTTCGCGAGCGTTTGCGCGAGATAGGTCTTCCCCGACCCCGTCGGCCCGACTAAGAGAATGTTCGACTTCTGGAGCTCGACGTCGTCCGCGGTACCGCCCACGTTGATGCGCTTGTAATGGTTATAAACCGCCACCGCGAGCGACTTCTTCGCGCGCTCTTGTCCGATAACGTATTGATTGAGAATGTGGTTGATCTCTTTGGGCTTGGGGATGTTGCGAAGGCGCAGGTTCTCGTCGACGTTTTTGTAGAGCTCTTCTTCGATGATCTCGTTGCAGAGCTCGATGCACTCGTCGCAAATATAAACGCCCGGGCCCGCAATAAGCTTGCGGACCTGCTCCTGCGATTTTCCGCAGAAGCTGCATTTGAGCTGACCCTTGTCGTCCCCAAAGCGAAACATCGGGTGCCGGATTCTCCTCTGCCTAGGCCGGTATCGGCAGGCCCTGACGGCTTTCGATAATCTGGTCGATTATCCCGTATTCCTTGGCTTCAGCGGCCGTCATGTAGTAGTCCCGCTCGATATCCTTCAGGATCTGGTCGATCGCCCTTTTCGTCGTCTCCTGATAGATCCGCGCGACCGTCTGACGGGTGGCGAGCAGGTCTCGGGCCGCAATCTCGACGTCGGTAGCCTGGCCACCGATCTGCGAGACCCAGGGCTGGTGGATGACGATCTTCGAATTTGGAAGGGCGTACCGTTTTCCGGGCGCCCCGCCCGTGAGGAGAATCGATCCCATCGAGGCAGCGAAGCCCATGCAAATCGTGGCGACGTCCGGCTTGATAAATCGCATCGCATCGAACATCGCCAGGCCGGCAGTAACGCTTCCGCCTGGGCTGTTCAAGTACATATCGATGTCCTTGTCGGGGTCTTCCTTTTCCAGAAAGAGGAGCTGTGCGATGACGAGATTCGCCAGGTGGTCGTCGATCGCACCACCGACGAAGACGATGCGATCTTTGAGGAGGCGTGAGTAAATGTCGTAGGCGCGTTCCCCGCGCGCGGTCTGTTCCACGACCATCGGTACGAGATGTCCCATGTTACGTTCTAACTACGACGTAGCGCCGGTGGTTTCTTCGTCGTTGGTGATTACGGCGTTGTCGACGAGCAAGTCGAGCGTCTTGTTGCGGACGATGCCGTCCATCAGCGAGAGCAAGCTATTCCCGAGCGCCTTCCGTATTCGATCGGCGGGTTGACCGTACCGGCGCCCGAGCGCGTCGAGCTCCGCGGCGATATCGCCGGGCGTGGCGGTGAGGTTCTCCGCCTTAGCGATCGCTTCGATCAAGAGTCCGGCTTTCACACGCGACTCCGCCTCCGAGCGCACTGCGTCGCGCCGCTGGGCCTCGGTCGTCTCTGCATCGGGCGGCCCAGCGCCGCTCTCGGCGACCAGACGCTCGAGCTCGCCCTCGACCAGCGATGGCGGCAATGGAAAATCGTGGGTGGCAAGGAGTTGCGTCACGAGCGTATTTGCGAGGCTGCGCCGCAATCGGCCGGCGGCGACCGCCTCGAGCCGGCGGCGTAGATCTGCGCGGAGATCGGCGACGCTCTGGTTCTCCGAAACTGCCTTCGCGAAGTCGTCATCGAGCGCGGGAAGCTCGAGTTCCTTGAGTTCGCGGAGACTCACTCGAAACGTCGCCGGCTTTCCCGCAAGCTCGGCGGCGTGGTAATCGTCGGGGAATCGGATCTCGATCTGCTTCGTCTCCCCTGGGCGCATGCCGGCGATCCCCGCAGCGAAGCCCGGTACGAAACGTCCCTCATCGAGCTCGACCGCCTGGTTGTCGGCGCTGCCTCCTTCAAACGGGACGCCGTCGATCGTGCCCTGATAGTCGAGTGTCGCAATGTCGCCGAGCCTGGCCTCCCGCTCGACCGGAACGAGCGTCGCGCGTTCTCGTGCAAGCGCCTCGAGGCCACGCTGCACCTCGTCCTCGGTGACGGTCACGGGTGGCCGCGACACGATCATGCCTTTGTACGCTCCCAGCGCGATCGCGGGACGAACCTCTACCGTGGCCTTAAATTTCGTCGGCCGCCCGTCGGCGGATTCCACGACCTCGAGCTTGGGACGCTCCACCGGCTCGAGATCGTGCTCGCGCAGCGCCTGGGCGTAGACGTCAGGAACGACCTCGTCGACGGCCTCCTTCGTGACGGTTTCGCTGCCGTACGTCTGCTCGAAAATCTTGCGGGGTACTCTTCCTTTGCGAAAACCGGGCAGCCGCACGTTGCGGGCCAGACGGCGGAATACGCGCTCTTCGGCGGCAGCGAGTTCCGCTTCACTCAATGAGAACTCGAGCGCCACCAGCGTTGGAGCGAGCTGGGTCAAAGTAGATTCGGTCATAAGAAAATCAGCGGAAGACGAGATTCGAACTCGCGACCCTCGCCTTGGCAAGGCGATGCTCTACCACTGAGCTACTTCCGCAGGTGTCGCTCGCCATCTTTGGGCTATTATAACGCGGTTCTCGCGCACGCTTGCGGCACGCTTCGTGCGTGCCGCGGCGCTCGACTTCGGCGCCGCTCCCGCCGTCCTGGCTTCGCGGCGCTTTAGACGCCGCGCGAACCGCCTTATAATAACCCAAAGATAGCTCGCTTGTTAGAGTTTTGCCGGGAGATCCACGCGGTATGGGCAAGCAGAGACTCGAACTCTGACGGGTCGCCCCACTGGATCCTAAATCCAGCGCGTCTGCCAGTTCCGCCACTTGCCCGGCGACCTCCATAGATAGAACGCGCTCGGTGCATTTCCTCCAAGGGCCGCCGGTCTGGGGCGCGGCAGAGGCACGCGCGCTCGAAACGATCGATTCGGCTTGCCCGTTCTGCCTATAGAATGGTAAACGGAGTGCAAGAGGTAAGACCGTAGAGCGTTTTCGATGGGCGACGGTAAGACGGAGGTTACAATCAGCCGCAGGGATCTCATTGCCGCGATGCTGGCAGCGACGGCCGCTTCCGTTATTGGCGCGAAAGTGATCGGCGCACCGGCGGGAAGCCTTGCCGTGGCCGCCGCGCGCAACGGGCGTTACTTTGGATCGGCCGTCCGCATCGACGAACTCGACGCGGAGCAGGACCTGCGCGACGCCGTCTTGCGCGAGTGCTCCTACCTCGTGCCCGAGATCGACATGAACTGGAACCAGGTCGAACCCGCGTACGGGCAGCTCTCTTTCGAAAAGATGGACGATCTCGCAACGTTCGCGATCCGCAACGGTAAACGGATTCGCGGGCATACGCTTCTGTGGCATCTCGGCGTTCCGGAATGGGCGGTTCAGATGCTGCGCGAGACCCAAGACTGGAACGTCATCGCGCGATACTTCGGATCGGTGATGCCTCGCTACGGCGACGTCATCGGTGAGTGGGAAGTCGTCAACGAGCCGATCGATACGGGCCACCGGATGGACGGATTGCGCCAAAACATCTTTCTCGACGTCTTCGGTCCGCAGTATATCAATCGAGCGCTCGCGCAGGCCCGCCAGTTCGCACCGCACGGCCAACTGCTTATCAACGAGTACGGGCTCGAGTACGACTTGCCCGAGGAACGCGATCGCCGCTATCTCTTGCTCAAGCTGCTCGAACGTTTGCGAAATCAAGGCGCTCCGCTCGACGGACTCGGTCTTCAGGGGCATCTCGACCTGCGCAAAGGCCATATTTCCGAGACCGCGATTGCAAGCTTCCTCAACGACGTTTCGAGTATGGGCCTATCGATCGTCGTGACCGAGTTGGACGTCAAAGAGTCCGAGTATGTCGCCTCGGCCGAGGAGCGGGATCGCATGGCGGGCGATGAGGTGCGACGATACCTCGACGTCGTCTTGCGCTATCCCCGCGTGCTCGGCGTAACGACGTGGGGTCTGAGCGACCGGCACTCCTGGCTGCAGGTGACGCCCGCCGATTTCGCACGGTTCCCCGGCGCGTGGGCCGACGGAAGCGGGCCTGGCCTCAATCGGGGTCTCCCGCTCGACTCGTCGATGCAGCGAAAGCCGATGTACTACGCGATTCGCGACGCGCTCTGGTCTTTCCCGAACCGTCAGAGGCGCTGATAGTAGAGCGCTTTGAGATAGACTCTTGGGGTAGAGAACCCCGACTCCCACGCAACGCCGCTGGAGAGTCGCAGCTCGCCCCGCGGACCCGTAGCGAAAATAGCGAGCGGACCGACTTGCTCGAGCGAATAGGACGGATTCCCCTCAAAGTAGCCTTCGACTCCGAGATGCGCGTACTGCGAGAGCGAGTGGGTAAGGCCGACGAAGGCCTCGTAATCCTGCAGCCGCGTGCCGTAGTATCCATCCCAATCGAGCCGCCATTGATTGCCCGCCGTTCCGCCGTCGGTTAACAATCGCAACTCCGTCTGATCGCCTTCCAGCTTATTGGACGGGTCGCTCGGCGTGAGGGTCGTCGACGTGTAGTTGACGCCCGCGCCGAAATCGGCCCAGACGTCCTTGTGCGTAAACGCGTAGACGCCGTCCAACTCTCCCCCGGTGAAGTTTGCCTTGACCGTCCCGATGGGATTGCTGACGTAGTTATAACCGCCCGTATCGCCGAGAATACGCACGGCGACGCCATTTTCGATCGTCGATCCCGGCAGCGCGAGCGTGATCCCCGCGAAGACGTAATTCGAAAAGTCGAGCTGACCGCCGGCAAAGACCGCCGAGTTATCGGCGGCCGGCGCGGCCGCAAACCCCGCAAGGACGAACAACGCGGTTGCGGCGACGGTCGTGAGGAGTGAAGTTCGGGACCTTAACGGCATCGCACCCTTCCTAGACAAGAAGTTTTTGCTTTTCGAGCTCGGCTACGCTGGCCTGAGTACGGTCGATCGGCGTCTTTGTCTGCGCCACCCACTCGATGAGTTCTTGCATGCCCTCTTCGAACGAACGTCGCGGCCTGAAGCCGAACTCTTTTTCGATTTTTCCGAGATCGGGAAAGCAATGACGAATATCGCCGACGCGGTATTTTCCGAGAAACTCCGGCTCGATATCCTTGTGCAGCATGCGCGCCAGCGAATGCGCCATCTCAGCGACGGTGATCGGCGATCCGCTGCCGACGTTGAAAACGTCCCAAACGGCGTTATCGCTCTCCAGCGCGGCCAGGAACGCTTCGGCTACGTCTTGGACGTGGACGAAATCGCGTTGCTGCCGTCCATCTTCGAAA
Source organism: Candidatus Cybelea sp. (assembly GCA_036732685.1). Classification (GTDB taxonomy): domain Bacteria; phylum Vulcanimicrobiota; class Vulcanimicrobiia; order Vulcanimicrobiales; family Vulcanimicrobiaceae; genus Cybelea. The sequence goes on from DAINBY010000015.1 coordinate 55,748, forward strand.
ACCAAAGGCGGCTGGTCGTTTTGAAGTCTCGAGATGAAGATTGCCGCCACACCGGTATATGGATTGCTCAAAGCCTGACGGGAGCCGTAGGCGTTGAAGAGCCGCAGTGCCACCGTCGGAATCTGCAAGGCCATTCCGACGGCGAGGAACATCTCTTCGTGGTCCCGCTTGTTGATTGCGTAGATGGAGGCCGGCTTGAGCAGCTTTTCCTCCGACGTCGCAACCGGGATCAACTGTTCGCCGTTGCGCGATAGCTCCCACTGGCGAGCGGCAAGTTGTTCGTGCGTGCGCAATGGCGGCGCGACGACCGCGCCGCTCGAGGGTACGCGATAGGCGCCTTCGCCATAGATCGACATCGAGGATGCGACGACCATTCGCCGTACGGTATGCGGCCGCCGCGAAAGCACTTCCAGCATCTGCGCTGCCGACATAACGTTGTTGCGCGTATAATCGACGATGTTCGTCATACTCTGGCCGACGCCGACCGAGGCCGCGAGATGGGCGAGATGTGTAACGCCCCGAAGGCTGGCTTCGAAGACTCCGTCGTCGAGCAGATCGGCATTGATCCGTTTCGCCCGCCGGTCCAAATAGACCGGCCAACCCTCCGCGTCGCGCTCTTCGTCGCCATGAACTTGCGGCAACAGCGCGTCGAGAACGGTAACCTCGTACCCGCGTTCCAACAGAAGATCGACGAGGTGCGATCCGATGAATCCGGCGCCCCCCGTAACGAGAACGTGCTTACTCAACGCGCGACTCCTCTGCGGTTTCCGGTGAATCTTCGCCTCGCCGGAACTTTCGGCGTATCAGCAGCTTGTTCGCATCGATCTTCTCCGTGCGCTGCCAAGCGAGACCTCCGTCTCGAACGTACATCCCGAAGCCGATGCAAAGCGGTATGATCCAGAGGAACCACCAAATCATTGCGGAGATCGGGTTGATGCGGATCATGTACCAGACTCGATCCGCCCAACGCGTGCAGACCAGGCCGGTTCGCTTCCACGTGTTGACGTAGAGGAGCGTCAATTCGATCACCAGCAACACGAGGTTGATGATCGCCAGCCAAACCGTCCAAACCGGCAGGATATCGGCGCGCGTGAAGTACTCGTACGCCGCCCAGACGCCAATCGGAACGCCGACCACGTTGATCGTCAAGGACAAGCACGGGAAGAATATCAGCCAGGATTTGAACCGCTCCCAGGGCGTCATCCCGAGATAGCCCAGCGGCCGGCCGAGCGACTGAAAGAAGCCGCAGATCCAGCGCTTGCGCTGCGTGATGCCCTGCAACCACGTCTTCGGAACCTCTTCGATCAGCGAACTGGAGAGGATACCCAGCCGCTTTCCGTTCTTCCAGTAGCGCAATCCGATCTCGGGGTCCTCGATCGTAATCCACGGATGGAAGCCGCCAAGCGGTATGAGGTCTGAAACGCGGTAAAAGAGGCCTTTTCCGAGAACCCAATACGGCTGGCGTCCGTGGGCCGAGAGGTGAGTGTACTTGTATCCGTCCCACGCCATGTGATCGAACGCGTGCCACGACGTCGGCAGCGTCGCGTTGAGATTCCCTACAACGTTTTGAGCTTGCAGCACGTCGTAATGCCGCAGACCGATCAACGCGCCTTTGAAATGGTCGACCGGCGGGCAACTATCGGCGTCGATGTAGTTGATTACCAGCTTCGGCTCGTTCTTGAGGGTTTGCGCAATAGTGTAGAGCCCGTAGATCAACTGGCGCGTCTTCTTCGGGGGCAAATCTTTGACGCCCGCGCGCTTGCCCTTGTGCCACCAATAGGCCTTGGGATTCCCGTCCCAGGCATCCCAAACGACCTGCCAAGACGGATCCGTCGTCGGCGGCACGATCATCATCTCGACGAACGGAAATTCGGCCGTTAGACGGCGCAGGCTCGCGATGGTCTCGGCATCGTTACTGTTCGGGATCGCCACGACTCGGCAGCGGTTGGCCGGATAATCCATCTTTGCCAGCGAGACGAACGTCGTGCGCATCGTCGCTTCCAGCTCGCGTAAAACCGGATAGAAGAGGACGATGTACGGCCACTCGCTCTCGGGCTCGTTGATCGGCTCCGACATGTCGACCCAGTCGACGGGGAGGCTCAGGAAGTACGCATCGACCGCAAACGTCAGGAAATACGCTATCTGCGTAGCGATGAAGAGAACTATCAGTACCTGCGTGAGTGGGTCTAGCGCTGGAAACGTGGAGTTCATGATTCCTTCATTTTCAGTTCAGTGTGAGAATTTCACTGACCCCTTCCGTGGTGCGAAAGTACTCCAGCGTCGATCTCAGACCGTCCCGAAGGCTCACCTTCGGTTCCCAGTTCAAGAGCTCGCGTGCGAGCGCTATAACCGGCTTACGACGCGTCGGGTCGTCGGGTGGCAGGTCGCGAGCCACAACCTTTAGGGGTACGCCCGCGAGCTCCGAAACGATCCGGGCAAGCTCGGATATCGTAAACTCGCCGGGGTTCCCGATATTGACGACCTTGCCCTTGAGAGCTTCGCCCTTGGCCAACCGGAGTACTCCCTCGGTTAGGTCGGTTACGAAGCAAAAGCTCCGGGTCTGGCTGCCGTCCCCGTAGATCGTCAGCGGCTCGCCCCGCAGGGCAGACAAGCAAAAGTTCGGTATGACCCGACCGTCCCCGGGTTGCATCCGGGGTCCGTAGGTGTTGAAAATCCGCACGATCCGGGCGTCGATGCCCTCTTTGCGGATCGCCGAGGTGATGTAGGCCTCGGCATAGCGCTTCGCCTCGTCGTAGCAGGCCCGGACCCCGATCGGGTTGACGTTCCCCCAATATCCCTCCGGCTGGGGGTGTTCGAGCGGGTCGCCGTAGACTTCGGAGGTCGAGGCGAAGAGCAATCTCGCGCCGGTCTGGCGCGCCAGGTCGACGCCATGCATCGCTCCGAGCGCGTTGACGGCCATAGTCGCAAGCGGTTCCCGGCCATAATCGACCGGGCTCGCCGGCGAGGCGAAATGCATGATCAGATCCGGCTTGTCCAGATCGCGCGCCCAGCTCCACGGCAGGGATACGTCGGCTTCGACGAACGCGAAGTTGCGTTCACCTGCGAGGTGTGCGAGATTGGTCCGCGACCCGGTCATCAGATTGTCGATGCCAACGACGCGGTCGCGGGCCGCGAGCATTCGGTCGACGAGGTGCGAACCGAGAAAGCCCGCGGCTCCGGTGACGAGTACGTTCAAGGGTTCTTATTCGCTTAAGACTTCGTACTCGCTCAAGACTTCGGCGTATTCGACCTCGAGCGTGGGCTCTTTCGCGCGGCCGACGCCGATGTAGCGGAGCCCTTCTCGGGCGACGTCGTCGGCTTCGAACGCGTTCCGGCCGTCCAAGACGAGATTGCCACGCATCAGTTTACGCACCATGCGGAAGTTGATGCCCTTGTACTCATTCCATTCCGTCGCAAGCACTACGGCATCGCATCCGTCGATCGCCTCGTACATTTGCGTGCAGTACCTGACGTCGCCGCCGAGCCGTTCCCGTGCAGCTTCAATGGCAATCGGATCGTGTGCGGCCACCGTCGCGCCCGCCCGTATCAAGTGATCGATGAGGTGGAGTGCGGGCGACTCCCGCACGTCCGAGGTGTTCGGCTTGAACGCCAGGCCCAGCACGCAAACGGTCTTACCTTCGACCGAACCGCCGAGAGCGTTTTGGAGCTTGGTAAAGGTGCGGTGGATCTGCGACCGGTTCACCGTTTCGACGGCGCGCAAGAGCGTCGCCTCGTAGTTGCGGCCATGCGCCGTGCGTTCCAGCGCCCGGAGATCCTTGGGGAAGCACGAGCCTCCGTAGCCGATTCCGGGGCTCATGAACTGCGCGCCGATACGATGGTCGAAGCCGATGCCGCGAGCCACCGCTTTTACGTCGACGTTGACGAGCTCGCAAATATTCGCGATCTCGTTCATGAACGAAACCTTCGTTGCCAAAAACGCGTTTGCGGCGTACTTGATCATCTCGCTCGTCCGTACGTCGGTGATCACGAACGGCGCGTCGAGCGGTTCGTAAAGATTGCGCACGATCGCCTCGGCGTTCGGGTTGGCCGTGCCGACCACGATCCGATCGGGGTGCATGAAATCGGCGACCGCCGATCCTTCGCGCAAAAACTCGGGGTTGCTGACGACGTCGACGCGATGCGGCCGCGCCGCGTTCTCCGCGATGATCGCGGCGACCATCTCGCACGTCTCGACGGGTACGGTCGATTTGATGACGACCAGTTTGGGTCCGTTCAGTTCCCGGCCGATCGTCGCGGCAACGTCCCAGATCGCGGAGAGATCCGCGTTGTCGTCGTGGCGCATCGGCGTTCCGACCGCGATGAATATGATCGCTGACTCTCGCATACCGGCTTCGACTTCGTCCGAAAACGCAAGCCGGCCGGCGTGATGATTGCTAACGATCAGCTCGAGCAAGTCGGGCTCGAAAAACGGCACTTCACCGCGGCGAAGCGTTGCGATCTTCGAGGCGTCGTTGTCGAGGCAAACGACGGAGTTTCCAAGTTCGGCGAGGCACGTTCCGGTGACCAAGCCCACGTATCCGGTCCCGACGATCGCAATTCGCCGCTGACCGTTTGAGCTATGGCCATGGGTAATGGTCGTCGATTCTACATTAGGTAGTCGATGCGACCCGTTCGTTGTCACAAACGTTGGAGGCGTTAATGACGGACCAATGATTTCCATCGCGTCTCCTTTTCGACTTAGGGGGGGTTGGTCGACGAGTGACTCAAGGGCTGCCGTTCGCTAACTTTGGCTAACGGCCCTTTTTAATCGGTATCGGGCGGCCGCAGGTCGAGCGGCTCGCTTTCGAAGTAGCGTTGGTCGTAGGGAGCTGCAATCGGCGTGAACTTGCGCGGCTTCTGTTTGAAATCGAAGCAGTACGGACCAGGCGACTTAGCGCGCGTATCGCTTGCTGCCAACCGCGCCAGCCCGAACTGGTCTTCGACGAACTTCAAGATGCTGCCGTGCTCGTAATGGACATGGGAAACGAGGCCTTGTTTCGCGTACGGCGAGATGATTAAGAGCGGGAGGCGGAACCCGAGCCCGTCGTTATCCACGTACTCCGGGGCGACCGGATCGAACCAACCTCCCGAGTCATCCCAAAAGATAAAGATCGCGCTCGATTTCCAGTATTTCGATTCTCCGACGGCATTGACGATCGATGCCACCCACGAGGGACCCGTCTTCGAACCCGATCCTCCGTGATCGGAGTTCGCATACGTGGGCGTCACCCACGTCACCGATCGAAGATTTCCACTCGAAACGTCGGTGAGGAATTTCGCCGACGGAGAGAATACGTCGTTCTCCCAGTCGGGGCCGTAGCAAATAGACTTGATCGCCTGGTACGCGCTCCAGATGCCGCTGTTTCCCTTAGAGACGTCGGGACCGCCGCCGCCGCAGTCCTTATGCATCCCACTGCCTTGCGTTTTGACCGGCGACGCGTAGTACGCCCACGTGATGCCGGCAGCGTCGAGCTCGCTCGCAAGCGTCTTTGGGTTCCAGCACGGATACTCCGTACCGACCGGAAACTTGCGATCCTTGCCGAGAATATCGATCGCGTTGCCTTCAACGCCGGGACAGCCCCAGCTGAGGCTGGGATATTCAACGGAGTTCTTTGGGTTAACGCCCGCGATGATGTACTGATGCGATTCGAAGCTGCTCGTATCGAAATCGGAGGCGAACATCTCGTCGGCCAGCACGTACTGATTTGCCATGTCGAAGTACGGCTTGATTTCGTCGTGCGGCACGTAGCTGTACGGAGGATTCTTGTTCGGACACTTGGCCGCGCCGGGTTGACCGCACGACCACCGCTGGTTATCGAAACCGTCCATCTTGCAGTCGGTGCCCGGGATTTTCCCCGTGCCGTGGCACGAGTTGATGAACGCGACGCCGTTATGCTGGAGATCCCACGTCGTCGCTAACGTTACCGGCTGCAACATAATCTTGTTGCCCTTTGAATCGTAGCCGAACTTGGCGGTCTTTGCGCCGGGGTAGCCGTAGAAGAGATTGTTGAAGCTGCGGTTCTCCTGAACGACGATGATGACGTGCTGAATTTTGCCGTGCGCGCCGCCCAGCGGTTCGATCGAGGCTTCGCGCGCCGGCGTACCGCCCGGCAGCCCGGCCGTCGGTCCGAGGCCGCCGCTTCCATGGCAAGCCGATAGCAACCACGCCCCCGCGATAACCGCGGAGAGGCCCCGCCCTGGGGCAATACGACGCATGAGCGCTCTCCTTAGTGGCAGCGTAACCAGGGCTAGAATACAACGGGATTCGCTCAAAATTCCTGCCTTTGCTTATTCGGTGTCGGGAGGACGCGCATCGAGTGGCTGGTTGGCGAAGTAGAGCTGGCCGTATGCGGCCTTGATCTTTTTGAACTTCCGCGGCGGCTGCGTGAAGTCGAAGCAATCGGGCTGCAGCGAGTTCGCGCGCGTGTCGCTTGCGCCCAACCGCGCGAGACCGAATTGATCCTCGACGAACCTCAGGATGCTGCCGTGCTCGTAGTGAACGTGCGAGACGTATCCGTGCTTGGCGTAGGCGGAGATAACGAGCAGCGGCAGACGGAAGCCGAGTCCGTCGTTGTCGACGTAGGCGGGAGCTTGCGGATCGAACCAGCCGCCGGAATCGTCCCAAAAGATGACGATCGCGGTGGAATCCCAATATTGCGACTTGCCGATCGCGTTGACGATCGAAGCGACCCACGAAGGACCCGTCTTCGACCCGGAGCCGCCGTGATCTGAGTTTGCGTACGTCGGCGTCACCCAGCTCACGGCACGAAGGTTCCCGGACTGCACGTCGCTCAAAAACTGCGTCTGCGGCGAGACGACGTTCTTGCTCCAGTCGGGACCGTAGCAAATGTGTTTGATCGCCTGATACGCGCTCCAAATGCCGCCGCGGCCCTTGGAGGCGTCGCCGCGCGGGCTGCCGCCGCAGTCGAGCGTGCCGTAACCCTTGACCGGCGATGCGTAGTAGGCCCACGAAACCCCAGAGGCGTCCAACTCGTCACCCAGCGTCGTCGGATCCCAGCACGGTTCTTCGTAGCCGCTCGGAAACTGGCGGTTCGCGCCGAGGACCTTGATTTGATCGGGAGGGCCGCCCGGACAGCCCCATACGCCGTCTGGATAGTCGACCGACGACTCCGGGTTCACCCCCGCGATGATGTACTGATGCGACATGAAGCTGCTCGTATCGAAATCCGAGGCGTACATTTCGTCGGCTAACACGTATTGGTTGGCCATATCGAAGTACGGCTTCGTTTCGGCGTGCGGAACGTAGCTATACGGCGGATTCTTATTCGGGCATTGCGGCTCGGTGCCGACGCCGCAGGTCCAGCTCTGCCGGTTGAATCCGTTCATCCGGCAATCGGTGCCGGGAATCGTGCCCGTTCCGTTGCACGCTTTGATGAAGCCTTGCGCGTTGTGCTGAAGATCCCAGGTGGTCGCCAGGGTGACCGGCTTGAGAGCGATCTTGCTTCCGTGCGAGTCGTAACCGTAGGCCGACGTCGTCGCTCCGGGATATCCGTAGAAGAGATTGTTGAAGCTGCGATTCTCCTGGATCACGATCACCACGTGCGTTATTTTCCCGGAGGAGCTATCGCGATGCGCGAGCGGCGCGGTCGTTCCTGGCATCTCGAACCGCGATGCTTCTCCGGCGTTCCCTTGACACGCGGCGAGCAGGATCGCCGTCGTCACGATCGATAGCCCTCGCATCAATCGGTATCCGGGGGCCGCAGATCGAGCGGCTGGTGGAAGAAAAAGTTGAGGTCGTACTTCGATTTGATCGGAACGAACGTGCGCGGCTTTTGATTGAAGTCGAAGCAGTCTTGTGCCGGCGACACCGCCCGCTTGTCGCTGGCCGATAACGTCGCCAAGCCAAAACGCTCCTCGATGAACCTTAGAATGCTGCCGTGCTCGTAATGAACGTGCGAAACGTGCCCCTTCTTTGCGTAGGGCGAGATGACGAGCATCGGGATGCGTCCGCCGAGGCCGTCGTAGTCGAGGTAGGCCGGCGGTTCCGGATCGTAAAACCCGCCATAGTCGTCCCAAAAGACGAAGATCGCGGTCGACTTCCAGAACTTCGACTCACCGATCGCGTTCACGACCGAGGCCACCCACGACGGCCCTGTATCGGAGTTGCAGCCCGGATGGTCGGAGTTCGCGCAGGTCGGCATGACCCAAGTTACGTTGCGAAAGTCGCCGCTTTGGAGGTTGGTGAAGAACGACGGCGTCTGCGGAGTGAAGACGTCTTTATTCCAGTCGGAGCCATAACAAATGTGTTTCACGGCCTGAAAGGCAGCCCAGATCCCGTTAACCTCTTGGTAATCGGGGCCGATGCCGCCGCTTCCGCCGCACGGCTTTCCGATGTGAGTCGGCGAGAGGCGGCCTGAATAGAACGCCCACGAGAGGCCGGCGGAGTCCAGCTCGTCGGCGAGCGTGGTGTAATCGAAACAGACCGGAATTTTCTGACCGTATAAATTGCGCTGCGCGTCAGTCGTGTAGATCCAGTCGGGTCCTGGAGGTTTGGCTCCCTGTTTGACTCCCGGACATCCCCAGTTGGCCGTCGGATAGTTGACCGACTTGTCCGCTTGCGCGGCGATGATGTACTGATGCGAGACGAAGCTGCTCGTGTCGAAGTTCGAGGCATACATCTGGTCGGCAAGCACATACTGCTCGCCCATCGAAAAATACGGAGCCGTCTCGCCGTGCGGAACGTAGCTATACGGCGGATACTTGATAGGACAGGCCGATTTGCCGGGCGTGCCGCACGTCCAACCCTCCTTGTCGAAGCCGTTCATCTTGCAGTCGGTGCCCGGGATCGATCCGGTTCCGTGGCAGGCGGTGATGAAGCCCTGCGCGTTGTGCGTGAGGTCCCAATCGGTCGCTAGCCCGATCGGCTTCAGCGCGATTTTCTGATTCTTCGAATCGAGTCCGGACGCGACGGTCTTGGCGCCGGGAAATCCGTAGAACAAGTTGTTTAGGCTTCGGTTCTCTTGCACGATTATGACGACGTGATCGATCTTGTCGATTCCGTGCACCGCGAGGCGCGCATTTGCGCTTCGGATTTCGTCCGGCGGCATCGCAGTCGAACCGCCTCCGACGTTGCCCCGGCACGCCGTAAGCACGACTGCAGCGGCAACAATCGGCAAGAGCCGGATTCCGAACGGAACGCGACGCATCGGGAGCTCCTCTAAGCGGGCGGGTGACCGAGACGTGCTATGACGGCGCTACCCCGGAAATCCTCCGCGCAAAGGTGCGTTCCATCATCATTTCGGCAACAATTTAGAAAGTTAAGAATCCTTTACGATTCACGGGCCGGCGTTCGCGCGAGTCGAGCCGGCGCTCGCCGGTGTCGCTCCCGACCGCCTGGAATCTGCGGCTCGTTGTCGAGGAAGCAGGGGGAGCTTCGACGGCATGTCAGAATGGAAGCCCCCGCATCGCGCATCCAGCAGGGCCTTTTTGAATCGCCCTCCGGCCCATATTTACTCTCGCGTGCGACTCGCAGGTTAGGTTTGAGTTCTCAGCCGGACGTTTTCACACGCAGCAGTCTTTATGAGGAGCGTGCCATGACCATTTCCCGTGTTTCGCGCAGCGAAGTTCTCCTCGGGGCGGGCGCCGCAACCATCGTAGGCCTCACCGGCTGCGAACGTGGTGCGTCATCGATGCTTCCGGGATCGCAGAACGCGACCACTTCCGGTTCCTCGCTGAGCCGCGTCGCCGGGGCAAACGTATCGGTCTCGACGCCAACGGGCGACGCAATCCAACAGGCGATCGACAACCTTCCACCAAGCGGCGGCACCATCAATCTGATGTCGAGCAAGCCCTACGTGATCAAGAAGGCACTCGTCATCAGCAACAAGACGAACGTCGCGCTGATGGGTCGCGGACCGCTCGCGACCAGGCTCGTCGCAAAGGACGGCGCGGTTCTTCGCGTCTCCGGCCACGCTGAAGAGTACGTGCTCGTCGTCGAGAACTCGTCCAAAGTGACGATCTCGGCGCTAACGATCGACACGGCGAACCAATCGAACAGCTCCGGAAACCCGCGGATCGGTCTCGGCGTGTGGAGTTCGAGCTCGGTCACCGCAAGCACGGTCTCATTCGTCAACAACCTCGGCGCGAACGGGTTCAATGCGAGCCTGAGCGCGAACCAGTGCCAGTCGGTTCTCGTAGAACGCTGCAAAATGAGCCAATCCCGCATCGGCATCTCGATGTGGAAAACGCAGGGCTTCACCGTGAATTCCTCGCAGATCGAGCAGTGTGCATCGATGGCGCCGAGCTATCCGGGGCCGGTCGCCGCGATATCGATCGTGCAGAGTTCCGGCTTAGTGACGCTCTCGTATGTCTTCGAAAATACCGTCGACGCTGGAATCTTCATCAAGGATTCCCAAGCCGTGCGGATCACGACGACCAAAATCGCCAAGACGATGCCCTTCGACAACCATGGAAACTACGGGATCGTCATCGAGGATTGCAAGGGAACGACCGAGTCGCATCGCGTGCACGTTCAACGCTGCGCACTGACCCACAATAGCGGCGGCGGCATCGCGGTGAGCAAGTCCTCGAAAGTCACGATCGGCCAGTGTACGATCGCGAACAACAACGGCGTCGGCGTCACCCTCAGCGGAACGCAAGACGTTCAACTCCACGCGGACCACATTTCCCGGCTACACTCCGCCAGCTATCCCGGTATCAAAGCCGGCTACTCCGCAATCGACAGCGGCGCCTATATCCACGATTGTGCCGTGCACGGTCTCGGCGCGGGAGTCGCGCTCGGATCGATGAGCAAGGATTGCACGGTAGTGTACAACGATTTCCGCTTCAACGCTCAGTGCTACGCCGACGACGGCCAAGGCAACAACCTTTCGAACAACCTCTGCTAAAAGCGTACTCCGCGGTAGGCTGGGGAAGGGTCCGGCGGCTTCGCCGGGCCCTTCCGCTTCCTCACGATTGCGCCATGCGGCGGCTAAGCAAGCATCCGCATGCCAAAACCGCGAAAAAAGTGAGAAAAATTACAAAAATGGTACAAATGTACCAAGGTACCGAAAGGCAACAATCCAACGCCCGAATGGCTTAGAACTAGCTTCGCTCACCTACCGAAGGAGGCTTCTAGCAATGCGTTTCCACGGTTCAGCGCTTTGCGCTGCGATCGCTTTGGCACTCCTCGCGGGGTGCTCGGCGAACGCCCCCGCGACCGGCACCCTACCGAACACCGGTGCCGCCGCCCCATCCGCCGCGCACGGGCGTGCCCCGGTGTGGTCGGAACATGCCACACTGGTGCCCGATGCGCTGCGACCGGTCGTACCGATGCCGCTGCACGGGCGCCCCGGACCCGATGCCGTCGCTGGCGGTGTCTACGTCAGCGAGTTTTATTCGACTGACCTGTTTGGCTATCAGCGCCAGAATAAGGGCAACAATCCCCCGACCTGCACGCTCCCGGGCGTCGTCTTTCCAAACGACATTGCCTCGGACGATCGCGGGAACATCATCGACCCTGACGGCGGCAGCCGCTCCGTCATGGTCTTCAAGGGCTCCGGCAAGTGCGGCGCGCTCATCGGCGCGTTCCACGATAAGTCCGGTCAGCCGTCGGACGCGACGAGCGCCAACGCCGAAACCGGCCCGATCGCCGTCGCTCACATCTATAGTTCTAAGGCATTCAAGCATCGTGGCGGGACCGTCACGCTCTGCACCATCGCCGGCTCGTGCGCCACGCCGCTCGTCAATGCCAACATGTACGAAGTCGGCGGCGTCGCAATGTCACGCAGCGGCGACTGTTGGGTAACCGCGCTCGACGGCAGCGGTAACCCGACGATGACCTACTTCCAGGGCTGCACGGGGGCCGGAGCGACCGCCACCGGGTTCCTCAATGCGAACATCGGCGGACTCGACATCGACAAAGACGGCAACATCGTATCGATCAGCTCCTACGATTCGCAAGTCTACGTCTACTCCGGATGCAATCCGGCCTGCAAGCTCGTCTCGGGGCCATTCAAGCTCAACGGCCAGGCCATCTTCGGCCATCTCAACCGTCAAGCTATGGCTTTCGCAACGGCGGACTTCCAGTACGGGCAGATCGACGTGTACATGTACACGCCGAAGAAAATCAAGTACCTGTACAGCTTCAACAGCGGGCTTTCGGCGACGAATGTGGTCGAGGGCGTAGCGTTCGCCCCGAGGTCACACGAATAGCGGCGAGTTTCCGTTGCATCGTCGCTCGGAAAGAGCGGAAGGGCGGAGTCAGTACCGCCCTTCCGCTCACTTTTTTTGCACCGCGAGGGACTTGAACCCCCAACCAAGTGATTAAGAGTCACCTGC
>DAINBY010000016.1:0-62537 GCA_036732685.1 Candidatus Cybelea sp.
TCTTCCAAAGCAAAGCGCCCGGTTCGTTCTACGTTACCGGGCGCCTCCAAAACCGCTGTAGACTTTTTTGTGTTGCGGCCGAAAGGTTACGATGCTGAAGGGGCCGCGTACAACCGTCGGTACGCCAGGTAGGCGTCGATCGAACCCGTTTGGGCGAAAAGCCTCCAGAAGAGATTGGACGTTGCCATGCGCTTGCAGTCTCCTTCTGAGCCGTCGGCTCCGGGGCGGCCCAATGACGTCGCCTGAGTATACCACGCGACTTTTAACACCGGTAGTCTTGACTTTTCGACCGCAAAACACTCTCTTGACAGCGCTTGCTTTAGGGAGCATTTTTGCTTGCTTCGTAGAGCGCAATCGAGCCCGCAACCCCCGCACTCAAGCTCTCAGCCGGGCCAGTCATTGGAATCGCGATCGCGCGTTCGCAGAGCGCTTGCCAGGCTCCCAAACCGTGCCGTTCGTTCCCCACGACGAGCGCAAAAGGGGGGCGCCACTCTTCGCCCGCGATGGGCGCACCGCCCGAGGCTAGCCCCAGCACCCGTAGGCCGGCGGCGGCCGCTACCTGCGCGAATTCGTCCGGCCCGGCGACCCCCAGAGAGAGGCGAAAGATGGCCCCCATCGAGCCCCGGACACACTTGGGGTGGTATGGGTCGATCCCTAGGGGCCCGAAGAGCACTCTGGGGCAGCCGAAGGCATCCGCCGAGCGCAAGAGGCTTCCCGCGTTTGCCGGATCGCCGACGTCGGCGAGCACGAGGAGCGGGGCCTCCGCCTTGACGAGCTCGGCGGCAGTGCGCAGCCGGGTGGGCCCGACGGCGACGATGCCGCTGGGCGTGACCACGTCGGAGATACCGGCCGCCGCGGCAGGCTCGAGAACGAACGCCGGCGTCCCCCGCGCGTCGAGTTCGCGCAGCAGGGCGACCGAGTCGTAGGCCGCCTGGGTTGCATAGATCTCGGTGATCGGGAAGGCGGCGGCGAGGGCTTGCGCGAGCAGCGTCTCCCCCTCGAAGGCGAAGCGCCCCTGCTCGCGCCGTCCCTTCACGGTTCGCAGCGCCCGAACTAACGAGAGGCGCTCGGCGCGGTTGCCTAGCGGCGTCGCCATCGTCCCGTCACCCACCCGCGGGTGCCGATCATGATCAGTCCGGCAAGAATCGCCGCAAGCGCGATCGCGATCTTATCGTTGAAATGGTGCGGTACCAGCGATCGCACCAGCAGGTAGACCGCCCCGACGAAGACGACCAAAAAGTACGCGAGCCACGCGATCTCGGTGGCGATGGACGAACGTGGAGTCGATTGCGGCATCGGCGGTGCCTATGCTTACGAGGCGGGGCAGAACCGTTCCGCCAACCTTGGCGCTCGATGGAAGAGCAGCCTCGGATTTTGGCCTCGAAACGGATCTTCGACGGGCGCGTTTTCAACGTGCGGGTCGATGAGGTTGAGTACGCCGACGGAACCACGCATCGCCTCGACGTCGTCGAGCACGGCGCTTCGCTGGCGATCGTTGCGACGCCATCGCCAAGCGAGATCGTGCTCGTGCGGCAGTACCGTCACCCCTCCGCCGCGGTGCTTTGGGAGGTGCCCGCCGGGAGCGCCGAAGACGGCGAGAGTTTGGGGGACGGCGCGCGGCGCGAGCTGCGCGAAGAGACCGGTTACCTTGCCGGGCGAATTCGACAGATCGGCTCGGTGTGGACGACGCCGGGCTTCTGCTCCGAGGTGATGCACTTCTTTCACGCGGACGAACTCGTTGCGGGCGAGCCGGCCTTCGACGACGACGAGCGCATCGAGGTCGCTATCTTCACGCTTCCGGCGGCATGGCGGTTGCTCGCTGACGAAACCGCCGATGCGAAAACCGCGCTCGCTCTCTTTTGGTTGCAGGGCGGCGCAGAAAAATTTGGAAGTGGGTAATCCGCGCCGTCGCCGTTGCTACCGACGTGGCGGAGATTTGGTCTTGGAGGTTACGGTGGAAATACCTAGCGACATTGATGCCGTACTGAAACGAATGCTGGAGCGTAACCGGGACGGCGGAGAACAATCCGTGCTCGCGCCCGAAGACGAATCCTACTTGAACACGCTCGTTGCCTCGGTCCGGGTGGGACGCCGAGCGGTCTTGATCGTGGAAGATGCCGACGAACACCTCCGCTACATGTTCAGTAACGCGACTCGCGCCGAGGCGATAACGATGCTCGGGAAGGTTGTCGAAGCGACGGGCCGTCGTCTCGCCGACGGAGACGACTAAGAGACCAACGTAATCCCGTCGACCTTTCCGTCGGGCGCGACCTCGAAGTCGTAGTGATATTGCGCGCGCGGATAACGGACGAGGAACTCATAGAGCGTGTCGCCGTTTGATTCGGTGGTGCTGGAGATCGGTACGATCACCTCTAAACGCCCCAGCGATGCAAAATTCTCTCGCGAGACCAGATCGTCGGTAAGATACGCGCTGAAGGTGGGAGTAAGCTCCGAGCGATCGAGGCGCTTCGACGCGAGGCGGTTCAGCCAATCCTTCGCACGGGTGACGACCGCGTTGTCCAAGCGAGCGTGGGTCGGCGGGACGAGCACGTCCAGCACGCGCGCGCCGATCTGCTCGGGGATCGTAACGCCACCGTGAACCGAGTCCGCGTTCGAAAAGACGATGACGCCGATATGGTCGCCCGGGAGCTGCGCGTTCATCGCGCGATACCCTGAAATCTCGCCGTTCGACCAGACGAACTCTTTGCCGCCGCGTCTGTCGATGACCCATCCCATGCCGTAATGTGTCGGTCCGGTCCCGGCCGCGGGCGTATACATCGTGCGAACTGCATCGACGCGCAGCAAGACCGGCATCTCGATATCCCATTTCGCAAGGTCATCGATCGTCGAAACGAGGCCCGACGATCCTTGCAGCCACGCCGGATCCCACGTCGGAGCCGGGACGAAGCTCCGCGCCGCGCGCGTGTATCCCGTGGCGTGCGCGGGAGAGATGCCGTTGTCGCCTGCCACGAACGAATGGTCCATGATCAGCGGAATGAAGATCCGCTGCTCGAGAAAGTCCGAGAGCGTCACGCCGCTTGCGCGCTGCACGATAAGCCCTAAGACGAGATAGTTGAGCGGATTGTTCGCATAGACCGTGCCCGGCGGGGCCGCCGGTTTCAATTTATCAATGGCCGCAAAGGCGTCGGCGAGCTTGACGGAGCGGGTCATGTCGGGCGCCGCCCCGGTGGCTGCGTAGTTCGGCAGACCCGACGTCTGCGTCAGCAGCTGCGCGATCGTCACATCCGCTGCGACCTTCAGTTCGGGGACGTACTTCGAGACCGGGTCGTCGAGCTTGAGTTTACCATCCTGCTCGAGCAGCAAAATCGCCGCGGCGGTGAACTGCATCGTTAGACCGCCGGCAAAAAACTCGGTATCGGGGGTCATTGCAGCGTGCGGCGAGAGGGTAGCAAACCCAAAGCCCTTGGCATACACCAAGCGCCCATCCTCGACGACGCCGATCGCAATGCCGGGCGTTCGCCCGGAGTGCAGCTCGTCGAGGGCGATGTGGTCGATACGATCCGAAACCGCCGGTGGCAAAACAGGCATCATCTGGCTGGGGGCTGCCAAAGGTTGCGCCTGTGCCACGATACCGACGATTAGAGCCGTCCGTAGGACGGCGCCCAAGCGTCTCATGACAATGGTAATTATATACCATTATCTGGCCCCGGCCGCTAGGTGTTTGTCGCAGCCGGACCTTTTGGCTGATTTTGTTCGACGACGACGCGCTAAGAGGGAGCAAAGCCGTGGTTCCGTCGCCGATCGGCGACGAATTATTCGGCGAAGGAAGCTCCTGGGTTATTTTTGGGACGCCTGCTTAGCCAAGTCAAGGAGCGTTCCGAAGGCCTTCTGGTCTCGGACCGCCAGGTCGGCGAGGGCCTTACGGTTGAGCGTGACGCCCGACTTCTTCAGGCCGTGCATGAAGACCGAATAGGAGAGGCCTTCGCGGCGCACCGCGGCGTTGATCCGACTGATCCAGAGCGAGCGGAAATCGCGCTTGCGGACGCGCCGGTCGCGGAAGGCATACGCCAAAGACTTGAGCAGCGCTTCGTTGGCAACCCGATAGTTGCGCCGGCGCGCCGCACGAAAGCCCTTGACGAGCTTCATGACCTTGCGCCGGTGCTTGAGGCCGCTGACGCCGCGTTTGATCCGTGCCATTGCTTACGCCCCCCTTACACCAAGTAGGGGATCGTCGGCGCGAGGCGCTTGAGGTCGCCCTTAAACGTGTGCTGGTCCTTGCGGAAGTTGCGCTTGCGTTTGCGCGACTTCTTGCTGAGGATGTGACCGCATCCGTCAAACTGATGGCGATGCATCACTTTGCCCGTCGCGGTGACCTTCACGCGCTTGGCTGTCCCTCGATGCGTTCGAATCTTCGGCACTGGTTCGCTCCTTCGTAGGTACTGTAAACTTCGGTGGCCCCGTCGGCGCCGCGCGGGGCGCCAAAATCATGAACATATTCTTGCCTTCGAGCCGCGGCTCGCGCTCGACCATCGCTAGCGGCGCCATATCCTCGGCCATGCGATCGAGCAGCTTGCGGCCGAACGACGTATACGTGATCTCGCGCCCGCGAAACATAATCGTCACTTTGATTTTGCTTCCGTCGAGCAGCAGGCGCTCGGCCATGCGCGCCTTCGTCTCGTAATCGTGCGTCTCGATCTTCGGCCGGAGCTTGACCTCCTTCAGCTCGAAGTGCCGTTGCTTCTTGCGAGCGTCCTTGTCTTTCTTCGACTGCTCGTACTTCAGCCGTCCGTAATCCGCGATCTTACAGACCGGCGGCTGTGCGCTCGGAGAGACTTCGACCAAATCGAGCCCGGCGGCTCGTGCGCGCATCAGCGCGTCTTCGGTTTGCAGAATCCCGAGTTGATTCCCAAGTTCGTCGATCACCCGCACCGTACGGATACGAATCTGATCGTTGACGCGTAGCTGTTTTGCTATGGGACCTCCAAATTAAAAAAAGCGCTGCCGGAGCGCCCCACCCTGGAACCCGCCGAGGGTCCCCTTAAGTGAAGACCGGATCGCCCGAGGGCATCCGGTGAGCGGCCCGAGCCGCTGCTTCGGCTCGCCAACGATATCACGCCGGCACGGGGGAGTGTCAAGGGCGGCGGCCGACCGCTGCGACGGCGTCGGCGAAACGCTCCAGAAAGTAAGCAACCGCGGCGTCGTCGATCACCAGCGGCGGCGCGATACGCAGCACGTCAGGACGAGTATCCTTCGCCGCGACCCCGCGCTCGAGGAGGGCCTCGGAGAGGTCGTGCGCCGGAATCGTGAGCGCGATTCCGATCAGCAGGCCGCGCCCCCGGACTTCCGCGATGAGCGGCGATTCGATCGCCCGCAGAGCGCGCAGGATCGCGGCGCCGGCGCGCTGCGATCGTGCCGCGAGATCCTCGGAGACGATCACGTCGAGCGCCGCGTCGGCGACGGCCGACGCGAGCGGATTGCCGCCGAAGGTGCTGCCGTGATCGCCGGGACCGAAGAGGCCCATCAACTCGTCGTCGGCAAGCGCCGCGGAGACTGGATAGTAGCCGCCGCCGAGTGCCTTTCCGACGATGAGCACGTCGGGCCTTACGCCTTCGTGACCGCAGGCGAACATGTCGCCGGTGCGGCCGAAACCGGTCTGCACTTCATCGGCAAGGAGAAGCACGTTGCGTTCGTCGCAGAGCTCGCGCACGCGTCGCAGGTAGCCCTCCGGCGGGACGTTGACGCCGCCCTCACCCTGGATGGGCTCGATGAGCACGGCGCACGTTTCGGCGGTGATCGCATCCTTCAAAGCGTCCATGTCGCCGAACGGCACGGCAACGAAACCCGGCAGAAACGGACCGAAGCCCGCACGATACTCCGGCGTCGTGCTCGCGCTCACCGCCGACATCGTTCGGCCGTGGAAGTTATTCTGGAAGACGACGATCTCGGCCCGATTCTCCGCGATGCCTTTCGCCGCGTATCCCCAGCGCCGCGCGAGCTTGATCGCGGTCTCGACCGCCTCCACCCCGGTGTTCATCGGTACGGCCTTGTCGTAGCCGCAGATCCGCGTCAGCTTCTCGAGAAAGCCCGGCATTCGATCGTTGCGCAGTGCGCGCGAGGTCAGCGTTACCCGCTGCCCTTGCTCGACGAGCGCGGCGTAAACGCGAGGATGGCAGTGGCCGACGTTGACCGCCGAGTAGGCGCTGATGCAGTCGAGGTAGCGCTTGCCCGATACGTCCCAGAGCCAAACGCCCTCGGCCCGCTCCACGACGACGTCCAGGGGCGCATAGTTGGCGGCGCCGTAGCGCTCCTCGTCGGCGATCAGGTCGCGGGCCCGATCCGAAAGGAGATACACGCCGTCGCTCTTAAGGAATTTTACTTGGCTACCCTCTTCGGCCGTCTCGAGCGGCTTATCGCTCGCGACCATCCTGGCGTCGCCTCCACGGGGCGGACGATCGCGTACGTGCATCCGGCGCGGCGGGAGCGTTCGGTCTTGCTCCTTCACGGCATGAGCGCGAGTCCCATGCAGTTCGAGCGCCTCGCCCGCGACCTCCACGATCGCGGATATAACGTGCTTGCGCCGCGCCTCCCGCACCACGGTCATGCCGACCGTCTTTCGCCGGCGCTGGAACGTTTGCACGCCGACGAGCTTCGCGAAGCCGTCGACGATTACGTCGCAATCGCGCGCGAGCTCGGCGAGAGCGTGAGGGTCGCCGGATTCTCGCTCGGTGGAATGCTGACGGCCTGGATCGCCCAACACTACGAAGTCGAACGGGCGATTCCGATCGCGCCCTTCTTCGGCATCTCTTGGATTCCCAACCGTTTGATGGGACCGGTCGCCGATCGGTTACTGCGTGTGCCGAATCGCTTCCATTGGTGGAATCCGATTCTTCGCGAGCGCCGCTCCAGCACGACCGGTTATCCGCGCTACGCCACGCACGCCATCGCCCACGCCTACCGGATCGCAGAATCGTTACTCGATGAAGCGCGAGAGAGCCGTCCGGCCGCGCGGCACATCACGATCGTTGCGAATGCGACGGAGGTCGCGGTTAACAACTTTGCGATCCGCCGGCTCTACGAGCACTGGCGCGCCCATCTTCCCGATGCGGTAGAACTCGCAGTTATCACCGGCCTGCCGCTCTCGCACGACATCGTCTCGCCGATGCGCCCGTGGCGCCTCGCCGATCGCGCGCACCCGCACTTGCTGCAAGCGATCGATCCCGTCGCCGAACCGTTGCAGACCGCTCAGTTATAACGGCGTTGCGTCGGCCGCCCGTCCGCAGATCACGAAGTAGAGCTCGTCGCGAAAGAATCCGTCATGCCGCAACGCTGTTTCTGGGCGAATACGCCGGCCCTGATCGAGTACCATGACGCGGAATGGGGTGTGCCGCTCCACGACGACTCTGCGCTTTTCGAGCTCCTCGTGCTTGAAGGAGCGCAAGCCGGTTTGAGCTGGGAGACGGTGCTGCGCAAGCGTTCGCGTTACCGCGAGCTCTTTCGCGGCTTCGATCCGGTTGTCGTCGCACGCATAACTCCGGCGCGCATCGAGCGAATTCTCTTGGATCCGGGCATCATTCGAAATCGAGCGAAGGTCGTCTCCGCCGTCGGCAACGCGCGGGCGCTGCTCCGCGTCCGCAACGACTTCGAAAGCTTCGACGCCTACATCTGGCGATTCGTCGGCGGCACGCCGATCGTCAACCGGCGCCGTGACCGCGGCGACCTTCCGGCCTTGACTGAAGAGTCGAAGGCAATGAGCGCGGATCTCTACCGGCGAGGATTTCGTTTCGTCGGACCGACGATCTGTTACGCGTTCATGCAGGCGTCGGGGATGGTGAACGATCACTTGCTGACGTGCGCCTGGAGGAGAGCGAAGTGATCGGGTTGGCGGCGGCGGCGCTCGTCGCGAGCGCGCCCGCTGGGCCGGCGATCGTTCTTCCGGACGGGACCTATCGCTATCGCATCACGGTCCGCGGCAGCGTTAGCAGCAGCACGGTCGTCGTTCGTCACGAGAGCGGCCTAATCGTCATCGAGGAAAGCGCGTCGATGGCGGGCGTCCCGATCGTAACCCAGCGCAGGATCGATTCGTCGACCTTCGCGACGCTCTCGTACACGATCGACACCGGCGCCGCCCACGCCGTCGTTACCATCGCCGGCAACGAAGCGACCGTGACGCAGGGCAACTTCCGGGAAACGGTGCGGGCGGCAGCGGGCGCGCCCTTCATCGTGACCGAGAACTTACTCGCGGCATGGGCGCAGCTTCCCGCGACGCTTCACGCCGCCGGAACGAAGAAGGTGACCTTCGCGTGCCCGTGTGGCGAGTTCGTCGCGATACCCTTGACCGTCGTGAGCGATCGAGCCGGCGTGCTTCGCGTTCACGGATCCGACGGCGTCGATGCCACCCTTTGGTACGACCCGCGCACGTTCGTGGTGCAGCGTTTTGACGTTCCGGCACAAAAATCGGTGGTCGTGCTGGAGTCGGCGAACCCGCACGTTTCGCGGTTCCATTTCGTTGCGCCGACGCCGCTGCCGCTGCCGGCGGCAAACTACGCATCGCGCGACGTCGCAATCCGTGCCGACGACGGCGTGACGCTCGCCGGCACGCTGACGACTCCGAACGCCGCGGCGACCCCGATGCCGGGATTCGTCTTGGTACACGGAAGCGGCTGCATCGATCGCGACGAAACGATCGGACCGAATAAGGTCTTCGCGCAGCTCGCGAACTGGCTCTCGAACGACGGCTACGCCGTCCTGCGCTACGACAAGCGCTCGTGTGGAAAGAGCGGTGGTGAGTTTGCGCAGCGCGACCGGCTGATCGCCGACGCTCGCGAAGCGATCGCGTTTCTGCGCGCGCAGCCCGGCATCGACCCCAAGCGCATCTTCGTGCTCGGTCACAGCGAGGGCGGCGAACTCGCGCCTAGCATCGCGATCGCCGACGGACGCTTGCGCGGAATCGTCTTGCTCGCGCCCCCGGCGATTCCGCTCGAGCAAATTCTCATGCAGCAGACGCTTCGTAACGCAACGCCTTCGAATCGCGCGCAGGTCGAAGCGAAAGAGAAGACGCAGCTCGCGAACATCGCAGCGGGCAAGGTCGCGAACCCCACCGCGGCGTGGCTGCGCAGCTCGTTCGGCATCGACCCCGCCGATCTGATCGCGAACGTGCCGTGCCCGATCTTGATTCTGCAGGGAACGAAGGACTTTCAAGTGCTCGCGGCCGACACTCCGCGACTCGTCAACGCAGCGCGCGCTGCGAATCGAAACGTCACCGTCGTGATGCTGCCCAACGACGATCATCTCTTTCTCAAACTCGAGCCGGACAAATCCTCGACCGGGGCCGAGTACTTTGCGCCGTCTTACCTTGACCCCGCGCTCTTTGCGGCGATCGAGAGCTGGCTAAGACTCCTCGCGCATCAGACGTAGTGGCGCAGCTGCGGCCAGAGCTCGCGCAGCGGTTTCGTGATGCCGGTGCAGAGCGAAATCGGAATATTCTGCTCGTACGAGATGACCCACGGCGAATCGAAACGCGTGACGAGACGCGAGCTTCGGAAGAGTCCCGGAAAGTCGGTGCGTCCGCAGTCGCCGTTGACGTCGATGACGACGTTGCCCGTATACCCGTGCGTTCCCCAGAGCCAGTAGTTGTTGTGTCCCGAGATCGCGGGTGGCAGGCCGTAGCGCGGACCGAAGAAGTCAATCGCGGCCGCCTCGCCATAGTTGCTCGCAACGATTGTCGCCTGGGCGCGCTGTTCCGGCGGAAGCGCCGAGAAGATCTGCGCGACGGTCGCCGCGAGTTGCGGCCAGCCGTGCATGTCGGCCCAGTCTTCGGGAAGGACCGAGGTGCGAAAGCGTTCGGTCTGCATCGTCGATTTCTTGAGGTGCAGGGCGTTACCGACGGCGGCCGCGTACGCGACCATCGACGGTTCGGAGAGCACCGGAAGCGAGAAGGGCGTAAAGACGAGCCCTGCGGCAAAGGCGACGACGGCGATCGCGCCTTGCAGCCAGACCCAGCGCTTCGTCCAGGCTTCGATCGCGACCCCGCCCCCGGCAAGAAGCATCGGGTAGGCATTTCCGGCATAGTAGTGTTTCGCGTGCAGGGCGATCATCATCACCGTCAAGAGGACGTATGCGTAGCCAAGAAAGCGCGCCGATCGCTTGCGGAGCAGCCAGATCAGCCCGACGATCCACACCGGCGAGAGGAGGAGATTCATCAACAGCAGCTGCTGGAAAAGATAGAGCGCCGGACTCGGGACGAGATTCTTGCCGTTCTGTCCGTTGCGCAGCAGCTCCCACATCGGAAAACCGTGCAGAGCTTGCCACAGGAAGTTCGGAAGCGCGATTGCAACGGCGAGCGCGGCGCCCGCGACGAACCAGCGAGATGCGAGAACCCGGCGCTGCGGGGTGAGCAGGAGCCCCACGACGAGCGCGATCGCGAAGAAGGCCACGCTGTATTTGCTCTCGAGGCTACAACCGATTGCCGCGCCCGCGGCCAGCCACAAGCGCGGATCGCCACCCTTAACGATGCGAAGAACGTAGAGCGCCGCCAGCGGCCAGAGCCATAGCCCCACCATATCGGGGCCGACCTTCATGCCGAAACTCATCAGTACGTTGGCGAAGAAGAATGCGAGTGCTGCGAGGACTTGTGCGAAGACGCCGCCGCCCAACTCGATCGCGAGCAAACACGTGACGTAGACTCCCGCGGCGGCAAAGATCGCCGGGAGCGCCCTTAGCAGGAAGAGCGAGTGGCCGAAGAGCTGCGATCCGCCCGCGAGGAGCGGCACGACCGGCGGCTGATCGACGTATCCCCACGCCGGGTGGAATCCGCAGATGATGAAGTAGAGCTCGTCCCGGAAGAAGCCGTAGTGCGGGTTACCGGCGAGATGTGCCGCGAGCGTGAGGAGACCGGCTATTGCGGCAACTCTCGTGCGCACGGTGATGCCCTATGTCGGGTCGAAGGCGCCGCTGCGAATCATGTTCTCGGATATGTCGCGAGCCCGGCGATAGCGGCTGCGCGCGGCATCGTCCGTTCCCGCCGGAAGCTCGGTCAGAATGCGTTCGAGTTCTTCGTCGAACATCACGCCGAGCGATGCGGGCGCGTACGAACCGGGATACCGGAGACGCTGCGCGATCATCAGCCGGTAGATTCGGTCGGTCGCGAGATCTTCCATGTAGCCGTCGAGCAGACTCGCGCCCCGCCCTTCGAGGACGCCGTTGCGGTAGCGGATGACCGTGCGCGCGGCCGCGCGCGTTCCATCGAGCGTCGTCGCACCGGTCCCAGCCGGGGAGGGGCGCAGATCGGGATGATCCATCGCGAGCGGCGGACGTCGGCCGAGCTGGTTCGGGGCGGGAAACTGCGCGACGGCGATCGCGTTTTGATCGGGATGGCCCGTCCAGGCGCCGTCCATCGAGCAGGCGGCTTCGTTCGCCTTATCGCGCTCGAGTCCGGCGAGCGCGCGCGCGTTGAGCTCGGGATCCTCGCGGCTGGGGAAAAGCGCCGTCATTCCGCCGATCGCAAGCGCTCCGTGCTTGTGTGAAATCTCCGGCAAGAGCGTACGCACGCGTTGAAAGAACGGAACGTCGAACGGAATCGTGTTGCGGTCCGGCAAGAGCCATTGCGGATCCTCGAAGTTGTAATGGATTAGGCTTGCCATGTAATCCCACCGGCCAAGATTTAATCCGAGGATGTACTCGCGCAGATTGTAGAGGAACTCTTCCATCTCGTACGCGAGCGGATGCGACTCGACCAGCGCCATCGCGCGAATCGAGTCGCGTGCCCAGCCCTTTGCCTCGAGCAGCGCGTCGAAGACCTCCTTCCACCACCGCGCTTCTTCGGCCGACTCCGATTTTGGAATGTAGATACAGAGCGGATGGCGCAGCCGGTCGTACTCGAGCGTAAAGGCGAGCAGCGCAACGTCGAAGAGGGAGGCGCTCGTGAGCGTCTGCGTGATGACGCCGGCCTGCGAGAGGTGCAATCCGCGCACCCGGTTCCAGACGACGGTCGAACTCGGCGCGATCGCTACCGTGCCGCCGCGTTTGGCATCTTCGTAGGTGAGCTCGCCGTAGAGTGCGGCGACGATGTTGCGATGGCCGAGCATCAGATGCTCCCACGTGTTGGCCATCGAGTCTTCGAGATCGAGCATCACGCCCGGCGCGCCGGAGTTCAGCATCTTGACGCAGAGTTCGGCATCGTCGGCCGGACCGGTCATCTGGTTGCGTTGATCGGCGCACCACGCCGGCAGCTCGATCTGCCACGCCGCCGTCGTCGCCACAGAGGCTGGGAGATACGTCGGTAAGTCGCCCGCGTGCGCGCGCGCCAGCCGCTCCTTGCGAGCTCGCGCAAGCGACTGCTGCATTGGCGTGAAGCGCCGGTGCAACGGAAGATAGAAAGCGGCGAATCCGGCCGGCAAGTGGCGTTCGATGGAGAAGCCGGCCGGAGCGACGTTCATGCCGTCGTTATGCCGACACGGCAGTCTCGTAGAACTGCTCGGCCTCGGTCGATCCCGCGAGTGCCGTCGTGGAAGCCTTCCCCTCGCCGATGACGCTGGCGACTTCGTCGAAGTAACCCGTGCCGACCTCGCGCTGATGGCGGGTCGCGGTGTAGCCGAGCGGTTCGCTCGAGAACTCCTGCGCCTGAAAATCCGCGTACGCACTCATGCCGCGCGCTTTGAAGTCGTGCGCGAGCTTGAAGAAGCTGTGGTTGAGCGCATGGAAGCCGGCCAGCGTTACAAACTGGAACTTATAGCCCATCTCACCCAATCGCTCTTGGAATGCACCGATCGTCGCCGCATCGAGTTTCTTCTTCCAGTTGAACGAGGGCGAGCAGTTGTAGGCGAGCAGCTTGCCCGGGAAGCGCGCGTGGATCGCGTCCGCGAAACGCTGCGCCTCCTCGAGATTCGGCTCGGACGTCTCCATCCAGAGCAAGTCGGCATACGGCGCGTAGGATAATCCTCGCGCTATACAGGCTTCGATTCCCGGTATGCAGACGAAGAAACCCTCGGGCGTACGCTCGCCGGTGAGAAATGCGCGGTCCGCCGGATCGACGTCGCTCGTGACGAGCTTTGCGGCATTTGCGTCGGTGCGCGCGATCAGCACCGTCGGAACGTCGACCACGTCGGCCGCGAGCCGCGCGGCGAGCAGATGACGAACCGCTTGCTGCGTCGGAATCAATACCTTGCCGCCCAAATGGCCGCACTTCTTCTCCGAGCTCAGTTGATCTTCGAAGTGCACACCCGCGGCGCCGGCGCGGATCATCGCTTTCATCAGCTCGAAGACGTTGAGCGCTCCGCCGAAGCCCGCCTCGGCATCGGCGACGATGGGGAGATACCAGTGCGTCCCGCCGTGCCCCTCGAGCGATTCGATCTGATCGAGGCGCGCGAGCGCGTTGTTCAATCGTTCGACGAGCGCGGGAACGCTGTTGACCGGATAGAGGCTTTGGTCGGGGTACATCTCGCCCGCGACGTTAGCGTCGGCCGCTACCTGCCAGCCGCTGCAGTAGAGCGCCCGTAAACCGGCGCGAGCCGCCTGGACGGCCTGATTACCGGTGAGAGTTCCCAGCGCCGAGACCGGCGCGTCGCCTTGAAGGTCGCCCCAGAGCCGCTCGGCGCCCATCCGCGCTAGGCTCTGCTCCGGTGTAAAGCTGCCGCGCAGGCGATAGACGGCCTGCGCGCTATAGCGCCGCTCGATTCCATGCCAGCGGCTCGCGTTCTTCCACCACTCGTCTAGACTTACGGGACGTCCGTTACTGCTCAATTTTCGCTCCTCCGCATGCCTCGAGTCAAAACTTGGATCGGTCTGGATTGTTGCTTGGCAGATATTGGATGGTTCAGTATTTACTCTTGGACCGATAAGTTATTTACCCGATATACGACATGCATGAAACGAAGTCAAGGCTCGAGTGCGCGAGTTTCATTTGGCAAGGTAACGCGCCACGGCGAGCGACGCCGCGCTGCCCCCTCCCGTAGCAACGCCGGCGAGAATGATTTTACCGTCCGGCGCGAGTGCGATCGCCGTCGCTTCGGCGCCGCTGCCGAAGGGCGTCACGACGCGCCCTCCTTCTCCGAAGGACGGATCGAGGGTGCCTCCGGCGAGGAGCCGCGCAACGCCAAAGAGCCTCACTCCCGAGTGCCTCGATGCCTCTCCGGCGACGAGCACTCTGCCATCGATCGCGATTGCAACGTCGCGCGGGACGTTGCCGACCGGCGCGCGGAACGCAAACGGCTTGCTCTGGAAATGCGGATCGCGCGACTGGTTTCGCAGGAGGCGCGTGACGACCGCCTCTTCCTTGTGCGCCTTGCTCTGCGCCGACCACTGCAGTAGCCTTCCTTGTTGATCGAACTCGTTCGATCCGGCGAAGGTCAGGCTGCCCGTATGCGCCGCGTTCGTGAGCGTGCCGCCCTTGTCGTTGCGGTCCTGCGTTCCGTTCGGCAAGAAGCGTGCCAAGAGTGAAGACGACGGGTCGAACGGTCCGCCGCAAACGAGGATGTCGCCGTTGGATTGCAACGCCATCGCCGTGACGCCGCCGACGAGTTTGACCGCAACGACGCCATCGGTGCCGAAGGACGGGTCTGGATTTCCGCTCGAGTCGACGCGCGCGAGCGCCGTCAGCTCGACGTCGCTCGCCGTGCTCGCGGCAAATCCGCCCGCGACGATCTCACCGTCGGGCTGAAGAAGCATCACGAAGACGCCGTTGGAAGTACCGGCAAGGTACTCGAACTGCACCGTGCCGTTGCCGCCGAACGTCGCGTCGAGGCTTCCGTTGGGTTGCAACCGGATGAGCTCGGCGTGTTGCTCGTCCGGCGCAATCCCTCCGACGAGGAGCTTTCCGCCGGGTGCGGCGGTGACGGCATACGCCGCGTACATGTGCAGCGTGACCACGCCGCCGCTGCCGAATCCCGCGTCGATCTTCCCGTTGCGCAGAAGCCGAATCACTTGCGCCGATCCGCCTGAGTCGGGATCTGCGAGCACGACGATCCGCGCATCGGGCATCGTAAGCGCCGCGACCGGCGCGGACCCCAACGAGATAACGACTCTACCGTGGTTGCCGAAGCTTGGATCGAGCGCCCCGGCACCGCGCGTCCCATCCGTCGTCGTCGCGCGCTGGGGGGCGAACGAAGCCGGCGCGATCGCTCCGGCAGGTCCGCGTCCGCACCCGGCGGCCGGCGCGAAAGCGACGAGAGCTATGGCAAGTGTGACGAACCGCAAAGCGCGCATCGAGGCTCCCTTCGCGCGACGCTCAGGGCGTTACTTCGTACAGCTCGTGCCAATCGTCGAGCTTCGCGTAATCGCTCGCACCGCCTAACGCGTCGACGTCGTGCGGATTCACTAGAATGAAGACGCGCCGATTCCTCGCCCAAACCTTATAGCGCGCGACGTCGAGTTTGTCGTCGGAGACGATGATGCGCCCCGGAAGCGAACGGTCGGCATACGCGCCGTAGGCAAGCGACGTCGCGTCGAGCCAACTCGTGACGATCACGCTGCCCGGCGAAGTCCAGGGCCGCACCGCGCGGATGACCCAACGTCCGCCTTCGCCCGGCGCGTGATGGAAGAAGTTGCGGTGGCGCTCGAGACTCGAACCGGCGACGTAGGCGAGAAAGAGCACGAGCGCGGCCTGCAGGAACGTCGCCGGCAATCGTTTTGATTGGGGCGTCAGCGCGCCGAGCAGCGGAACCGCGACCCACGACGCGAGCATGCGATAGCGGCCGACGTCGCTTTCGTTCGGGTAGATGACCGAGAAGACCAATCCGGCCGTGCACGCGACGATCGCAACGAGCGCCGCGCGCCAATCGCGGCGCAGGGCTGCAAAGAGTCCGGCGACGATTAAGAACATCGCGACCGTACCGTATTGGTCGTTGAGTCCCCCAACGAAGGCTCGCAGCGCGCCGGCGAGGCGCAGCGGATTGAAGGACGCGAGCAAATACTGCGGCGTTCCGAACTCGCTGCCGGTGAGCTCGAGCGCAAGGCCGTGCGCCGTGCGCGGATCGTTGTAGTTCCAAAAGATACCGCCGTTCGCTCCGGGCAGCGCCGCGGCCGGGTCGACTCCGTGCGCGAAGACGTATTGCGAGCGAAGCGGAAGGTATAGATAGAGCGCAAGGGCGGCAACGACGAGCGCCGCGGATGCCGCGGCGAGTCGCAACGACGGTCGTCGCCGCGCAATCGCCGCTCCCAGGAGAAAGGCCGGAAGGATCCAGAGCACGTTGGGATGCGCGGCCATACCGAGACCGCAGAGCGCGAAAGCCGCTGCGAAGCAGCCGTCGCTACCGCCCCGCATCCATCGGAGGAATGCAACGATCGCAACCGCGCCGCAGGCAACGGCAAGGTCCTGTGCCTCGGCACGCGCCGCGTGGGCCCAGATATCCTGCGAAAACCCGAAGGCGAACGTCGCGAAGAGCGCGACGAGAAGGCTCGCGCCGAACTCGAGCGCCGCGAAATATGCAGCCATGCAGGCAATGCCCATAGCGACGCCGCTCATCGCGTTCATTCGCCACGCGATCGTGCCGAGTGCAACCGCGTGCGACCATACATATCCGATTAGGACGTAAAACGGAAAGCCCGTCGGATGCGAGATGCCCAGAATATAGGGCACGCCTTGCAGCTCCGCGGTGTCCCACGCTCCCGGTTCGGGCGACGCGCTGGCAACGTACACCGCCGCCGGTACGGCGAAGGCCGCCAGCGCAGCGATGCGACGCGCCGCCTTCACGCCAGCGTTGGCAACGGTAATGACGGACGCGTAGAGAGGTCGGGGCGCAGGTCGACGTATCCTTCGATCGCGCGATCCATGAGCTCCAGCGCGAGCTGGAGCTGCGGATCCTTTCCGTCGCGGTAATCGTGCGGTGCGATGTCGACGTCGTAATCCGGCTTCGTGCCGTAGTTCTCAACACCCCAACCGACGTCGACGAACCAGAAGGAGAACTCCGGTTGAGTGGTCAGCGTTCCGTCGACGAGATGATGGTACGGGTCGATGCCGATGACGCCGCCCCACGTGCGCTTCCCGACGAGCGGTCCGAGCTTATAGATCTTGAAACTGTGGCTGAAGATATCGCCGTCGGAGCCGGCAAATTGGTTCGTCAACGCGACGATGGGACCGCCAACCGACTCGGGCGGATAGGGAACGGGCGCCCCGTAACGCGGCGCGTCGTAGCCAATGCGCTTACGCGCGAGTTTTTCGAGCAAGAGCGGCGAAACGTGGCCGCCGCGGTTGTAACGCACGTCGACGATCAAGCCTTTGCGATCGAACTCGCTAAGGTACCCGCGGTGAAACTCGGAGAATCCCCACGGGCCCATATCGGGAATGTGTAGATAACCAACCCGCTCGCCGGTGCGCTCGTGCACGATGCGGCGGTTCTCCTCGACCCACGCGCGATAGCGCAGCGCGGCTTCGTTCGTGAGCGCCGTCACGAGCACGGTGCGTTCCTCGCCGCGCTTGGAACGCAACGTCACCGAGACGCTCTTTCCAGAGGCGTTGACGAGCAGCCGATCGGGCGTCACCTCGCGCGATAGACGCTTTCCGCCGATCGCGACGATGCAGTCGCCTTCACGGACGTTGAGCCCCGGCTCCGCGAGTGGCGAATCGTGCTCGCGATTCCACGAATCGCCGCGATAGATCCGGTCGATCGAGTACCCGCCGCGATCGGAGTCCCAATGCAGGTCCGCGCCGAGAAAGCCGCGCTGATACTGCGGCGGTTCGCGGTAGTCGCCGCCCCACTCGTAAGCGTGCGAGGTGCCCAGCTCTCCCTGCATCTCCCAAATCAAGTCGGAGAGCTCGCTGCGAGTCCGTACCCGCGGCAAGAGCGACTGATACCGGTCGTAGACGCGATCCCAGTCGATGTCGCTCATGTCTTCGACCCAAAAATGCTCGGCCTGCAGACGCCATGCTTCGCGGTACATCTGCGCCCACTCGTCCCGCGGCACGATCTCGACGCTCGCGCGGTCGAGGTCGATCCAACCGCTCTTGCGGCCGGGTTCGGTCAGCGGCTTCTGTTCGTCGCCCTCTTCCAGGAGTTCGGCGAGCGCATCGATCGCGCGCAGCCGGTCTTGGGAGCGATAGATCAGCGTCCGCCCGTCGCGGCCGAGCTGCATCTCGTCGCACTCCGGGGCGACCGTTGCGAGGCGCTGCTGGTCGAAGTCGTACGCGAGGATCGAACCGCGATCGTCGCGATCGAGATCCTCTCGGCGCGCCGGCTTGATGCCGCGCACCGGGAAGCGCGTGAAGAGCACGCGATCGCGCACGGCGACGATCTGCTCGTACTCGCCTTCGTCGATCGGAAACCCGAGCACGCGGCCGGTGATTTCATCGAAGTCGATTTCGATCTCGGCTGCCTTGCTCGGCTTGCCGTTATGCGAGTGTTCGCGTTCGTGCTGATCGTAGTGGATCGGCTTGGGCTTGGGGACGAAGGGCGACGGCACGTCGTTGCGCAGCGTCACGACGAACGGGCGGCTCGCCTGCGGGAAGCTCAGATCGAACTGCAGCGCGTCGTAGACCGGGTTGAAATCGCGCGTCGAGATAAAGTAGAGATACTTGCCGTCGGGATCCCACGCCGGCGATTTGTCCATTCGAACCGGCGTCGTGACGTCGTGGATTTTGCCCGATCGCACTTTGGCGATGCGGATGATCGAGGTGCCGTGCGCCGGCCACCACACGTAGGCGAGGTAACGCCCGTCCGGCGAGAAGGCCAAATCCTGGATGCGATGCGACGGACAGGTGTCGATCACGCGGACCTTGCCGTCGTCGAGGTCGAGCACGCAGAGATCGTGACGGTGATTTGCAAACGCGACGACGCCGCTCGTCGGCGATGCGATCATATCGGTGACGCGTCCGATATCGCCGGTCGTGACGAGCTTTACCTCGTCTGGCCCATCGGCATCGCGGACGGCAATCTGCTCGTATCCACCCACGTCCGTAACCGAAACGAGGCGTTCGCCGTCGTGTAGCCACTGCGTTAACCGCGTGCGGGCGCGTCCGCCGGGACCGTGGCGCACCGCAGCGCCCTCGAAGAGCGGCATCGTGAACTCTTGCCCCCGCGAATCGAAGGCGATTTGCGTGCCGTCGGGATTCGGAACGAAATGCTCCAGCGACTCGGAGGCCTTCTCGAAGCGGCGCACGGTCTGCGGCATCGGCGAGTGCGTCTCGATCGGGATATGCCGCGCCGTATCGCTCGCGACGTCGTAACAACCGATCTCCGCTCCGGCAGAGTAGACGATGCGTTTGCCGTCAGTCGAGGGAAAGCGAACGTAGTATTCGCTCTCGTTGGTGTGGCGCGTGACGTCGCTGCCGTCGAGCGCGCAGGAATAGAGATTGCCGATTCCTTCGTGATCGGCCAAGAAGTAGATCCTGTCGCCGATCCACGTGGGCCAGCACGGATTACCGTCGGGGAGCGGTAACTTGGTAAACGTTCCGCCGCCGTCTGCGTCGATCCAGATTTCGCCCGCCGTCCCGCCACGGTAGCGTTTCCAGCGCGCTGGATCGGCGGCGTTTCGCCCTACGACCAACCGCCCGTCCGGTCCGAACGAAAGCGAGCGCGCGTGTCCTAGGTTGATCTCGCGGGGCGTCCCGCCGTCGGGCGAAATCGCAAAGGGCCGCGTTTCGCCTTCGTACCAGGTCGTCGGGTTCGCGACGAAGTGGATCTCGCGTCCGTCCTCGCTCCAACCGATCGTCGAAGCAAGCGAGGCACCGAGAAACGTGAGGCGCCGCGGCTCGCCGCCGCGCGCCGGCATCGCGTACAGCTCCGGGTTACCTTCGTCGGTCGAGACGAAGGCGATCGACGCTCCGTCGGGCGAGATGCGCGGGAACGAACAGCTTCCGAAACTGACCGTTAGCCGGCTCGCGTCGCCCCCGGCGGCCGGAGCGCTAAAGAGATCGTCTTCGCAGACGAAGAAAATGCGCTCGCCGGCGATCGCCGGATAGCGATAGTATCCATTATTCATGTAGCTCAAAGCTTAGCTCCCCGACCGCGCCGTCCCCGCGTCACGGCTTTTTATTGAATTACTGGTGCGGCATCGCCCCGCCGGTAACGTGCAGCAGCCGCCCGAGCGTGCCCGATATCTCCGCCGCGTTTTCGACTTGCGTAAAGAATGGTACCAGCGTCGGCGTTCGGGATCGTAGCTCGAAGGGCACGATCGGCCCTTGCCATGCAAACTGCGTTGCCGGCATCCCTGCCAAGCTGCGAAAGATGAGCTCGGCCCCGAGCGCGTTCGCCCAGCCGAACTCGGCGCGCGTGTAGCGCCAGTACCCGTCTGGATAGAAGCTCTCGTGAATGAGTCCGTCCTCGCCGTCGGTCTCGGCGAGCGTCGTGATCGCGGTTGCGACTTCGATCGACGAGGTCGCGGTCAGCGCGCGCCCGATGATGCCGAGCGGCCAAACGTAGCCGTACGGCGTGTGCGGGCTTCCGAGACCCTCCGCGTAGCGGCCTGCGAAGAAGAACGGATTATCCATGCTGAGCGCAAACGCGCGCGTCGCCAAGTAGATCGGATCGAACGACGAGCACCAATCGATATACGGCAGCGTCGTGAGGTTCGGAATGTTGGCGTCGTCCATGAGATTATACCGCCCCAAGCCGTCCGTTTCGTAGGCGTACATCCAGCGGTGAACGGCAGGATTGTAGAAGCGTCCGTAGCGTTGGATTCCGTCTTCGACTCGCGCCCCGAGTGCTTGCGCCTCTTGCGCGAGCCCCCGGTCGCCGTACCCCTCGGTCGCGAGCTGCGCGACGTCGCGCATAGCGACGACGGCAAAGGCGTTCTGCGGGATGTTGAAGCGATACTCCAGCGCATCGTCCGACGGGCGAAAGGCACCCCAGATCATTCCCGTCGCTTCGTTGTACTCGTCGTGCGTATAGACTCGCGGCGAGAAGCTATACCGGCTGCAGGTGCGATGACGTTCTTCGCACCGATAGGTACGGACGATCGTTTGCAACGCGCGATGCAAGTCGGGCGTAAAGACGGTGCGATCTTGCGTCGAGCGCCAGTAGACCGAAGCGAGAACGACCGGCCACGACAGCGAGTCGACCTCCCACTTGCGTTCCCAGACTCGGTAATCCGGTTCCAACGCGTTGGCATATGGGTCGGCCAGAATATTGCGGGCGTTGCGTTCGATGACGCCGGCAAATCGGGCCCGCAGAATCGGATAAAACGTTTGAAACCGGATGTACGGAATCGTCTGCGCGGACGAGTCGCGCAACCACATCGCCGGGATATCGCCACTTTGAACGTACGTCGTCGCATCGTCCTCGAGAAAAAAATCGTGGAAGAGCGTATGGAAGAGCTGGTCGGTTTGAATATCGCGGACGCGCTTGCCGGTCAACGGTACGACGAGCGTCTCCCCGGCGGCCGGCGCGGCGCAGAGGATCGCTAGGATCAGCACGAGCGCGGCGCGCGCGCACCACAAAAGCGGGAAGGTCCGGTCTCGTCGCGGGCAATAGTTAGAGGCATGGACCTTTTGCGCGAGTTCGAGCGACGCAACCCACGCGCGCTCGCACGCGCGATCTCGCGCGCGGAGTCCGGACGCGGCGGCGAGCTGATTCGCGCGCTCTACGCGCAGACCGGTCGCGCGATGACGCTGGGTCTGACCGGACCGCCCGGCGTCGGGAAATCGACCCTCGCTTCGGCTCTGGTTCGCAACGCGAGGGAGCGCGGCAAGCTCGTCGGGGTCGTCTCGGTCGACCCCAGTTCGCCGTTTTCGCACGGCGCGCTGCTCGGCGACCGGATTCGTCTCGCCGAACACTTTACCGACGAATCGGTTTTCATTCGATCGATGGCGAGCCGCGGGCATCTGGGCGGGCTCGCCGGTGCGACCGCTGACGCGGTACTGCTGATGGACGCCTTTGGTTTCGATCTCGTTTTGATCGAAACGGTCGGGGTCGGACAGAGTGAAGTCGCGATTGCCGAGCTCGCGCAGACGACGATCGTTGCGTTGCAGCCGGGAAGCGGCGACTCGATTCAGGTGCTCAAGGCCGGTATCATGGAGATCGCCGACATCTTCGTCGTCAACAAGGCCGATCACCCGATGGCTGATCAGCTCCGGCGTGAAATTCGCTCGATGATGGAGATGCAGCACTGGCCGGGATGGGTCCCAGAGTTGGTCGCGACGCAGGCCGTCGAGGGGACCGGGATCGACGAGCTCGTCGCCGCTATCGCGCGCCACGCGGCCTACCTGAACGAAACCGGCGAGATCGAGTGCCGCCGGCGCGACGCCTTCAAACATCAAGTGCGTCAACTCGCGCTCGGCCGGGTCGCCGCACGCCTCGATCGCGCGATACAAGCGCAGCCGCCCGATCATCGCGACCCCTATGAAGCGGCCGATCGCGTTCTCTCCGACCTCGGTCTCTAGGAGCGTTTTTGGGGAGATTCCGCTGGGCGCGTCGAAAGGCTCGGCCCCTATGGTCCTTCGAGATACTCAAGAGCGGCCCAAGGTGATCGAGCGGCCTGCCGCACGCTGGGCCCGCAAAGGTCCCGGCTCCGGCGCGCTCGACCGCACGATCTCCGACGTTCCGCTGAAGAGCGTCTACGAACCCGAGGACGCCGCGGGTTCCGAACTCCCGCCACCCGGCGAGTATCCTTACACTCGGGGAATCCATCCCAACGGTTATCGCGACCGGTTGTGGACGATGCGCCAGTTCGCCGGGTTCGGGAACGCCGCGCAGACGAACGAGCGCTATCATTTCTTGCTCGAACACGGACAGCATGGTCTCTCGGTGGCGTTCGACATGCCGACGCTGATGGGATACGATTCGGACGCACCGCAGGCGCGCGGGGAAGTCGGAAAATGCGGCGTTGCGATCGACTCGCTCGCGGACATGGAGCTGCTCTTCGACGGCATCGATATGGGCGAGATCACCACGTCGATGACGATCAACGGGCCGGCCTGCATCGCCCTCGCGCAATACATCGCGGCAGCCGAAAAGAAGGGGATCCCGCGCGCGAAGCTCGGCGGAACGCTTCAGGCCGACATCCTCAAGGAATACATCGCGCAGAAGGAATGGATCTTCCCCCCGCGGCCGCACATGCGCATCATCGTCGACATGATCGAGTTCTGCACGCGCGAGATGCCGAAGTGGAATACGATCTCGATTTCCGGTTATCACATTCGCGAAGCGGGATCGACTGCGGCACAGGAGCTGGCCTTCACGCTCGCCGACGGCTTCGCCTACGTGGAGGCCTGCATGGCCGCCGGAATGGACGTCGACGAGTTCGCGCCGCGTTTATCGTTCTTCTTCAACTCGCACATCGACTTCTTCGAGGAAATTGCGAAGTTTCGCGCCGCCCGGCGGATCTGGGCGCGGCACATGCGCGAGCGGTACGGAGCCAAGAATCCCCGCTCGTGGCAGCTCCGCTTCCACACGCAGACGGCGGGATGCAGCGCCACGGCCCAGCAGCCGGAGAACAACATCGTCCGCGTTGCGTACGAGGCGATGGCGGCGGCGCTCGGGGGCACCCAGTCGCTGCACACCAACTCGATGGACGAAGTTATGGCCTTGCCGACCGAAAAATCGGTCGAGATTGCGTTGCGCACCCAGCAGGTGCTCGCCTACGAGACGAACGTGACGAACGTCGTCGATCCGCTCGGCGGCTCGTATTACGTCGAGGCGCTGACCGACGAGATGGAGCGTCAGGCGGAGTCGTACTTCGCGCAGATCGCCGAATACGGCGGTGTCATTGAGGCGATCGAGGCAGGTTTCTTTCAACGCGAAATTGCCGAGGCGAGCTACCGTTACCAGCGCTCGATCGAAACGCGCGACCGGATCATCATCGGCGTCAACGCCTTCGCGCGCGACGAAGACGCGGAGAATATCGATCTGCTCAAGATCACCGAGGTTACGGAGCGCGATCAGGCCGACGCGGTGGAACGGGTTCGCACGAACCGCGATGCACGAGAGGTCGCGCAGACGCTCGAACGGCTCCAAGCGGCGTGCCGCGATTCAAAAGATAACCTCATGCCGCACCTGATCGATTGCGTGAACGCGTACTGCACCGAGGGCGAGATCGTCGAGGCGATGGCGTCGGTCTATGGGCGGTATACCGAGCGTGCGGTGCTCTAGGAATGCGCCACAGGTACGGCATGCGTTGCCGAAGCGATTTCGAGCGTTATCGCATGCGGCGCACGCTCAAGCGGGTCGTCCGCAAGCTCGAGGAGGCGTTGCATTTGAGCCGCCGCATAGGACTGGAAGATGAGCGAACGACCGTTACGCATCGTCATCGCTAAGGCCGGCCTCGACGGGCACGACCGCGGCGCGAAGGTAATCGCGCGCGCCTTGCGCGATGCCGGCATGGAGGTTATTTATACCGGGCTCTTCCAAACGCCCGAGCAGATCGTGCAGACCGCGATTCAGGAGGACGCCGACGGCATCGGACTCTCGATCCTCTCCGGCGCCCACATGACGCTCTTTCCGCTGGTCGTCGAGCAGTTGCGCGGCCGCGACGCCGGCGACATCGTCTTCTTTGGAGGGGGAACGATCCCGGCGGAGGACGCCAAACGCCTCAAAGAGCTCGGCGTGCGCGAGATCTTTACGCCGGGCGCGCCGCTGCAGGAGATCATCGACTTCGTCGAACGCGAATGCGGTAAACGACGAGCGCTGGTAGGATAGCTTGAGCGTTCGAACGCGCGTGGCGCCGTCGCCGACCGGCGATCCGCACGTTGGGACGGCCTACGTCGCGCTGGTCAACTACTGCTTTGCGCGCCGGCACGGCGGCGAGTTCATCCTGCGCATCGAGGATACCGATCAGGCGCGCAGCACTGCCGAGAGCGAGCGAACGATCCTGCAGGCCTTGCGCTGGTGCGGCCTCGACTGGGATGAAGGCCCCGACGTCGGCGGCCCGTACGGTCCGTACCGGCAGAGCGAGCGATCCGCGATCTATCGCGAGTACGCCGAAAAACTTCTCGCCTCCGGTCACGCCTTCAAGTGCTTCTGCACGCCGCAGCGTTTGGAAGAGATGCGCGTCGCGCAGCGTGCCTCCGGTCAATCCTCGCGCTACGACGGGCTCTGCCGAGGTTATTCGCCGCAAGAAGTTGCACGGCGCGAAGCGCTCGGCGAACCGTACGTCGTTCGGATGGTCGTTCCCGACCACGGCACGTGCGTGATCGAGGATTTGCGGCGCGGGCCGATCGAGTTCGATTACAAGAGCGTCGACATGCAGGTGCTCCTAAAGTCGGACGGTCTACCGACTTATCACCTCGCCAACGTCGTCGACGATCATCTGATGCAGATCACGCACGTCTTCCGAGGCGAAGAGTGGGTCTCGAGCGCCCCGAAGCACCTCCTGCTCTACGAATACTTTGGGTGGCAACCGCCGAAGCTGATGCACCTTCCGCTCCTGCGCAATCCCGACAAGAGCAAGCTGAGCAAACGCAAGAACCCGACGGGCATTTTATTTTACCGCGCGATGGGATATCTGCCCGAGGCGCTCGTCAACTTCTTAGCGCTGCTCGCGAACGCCGCGCGCGAGGGCGAGGACGAGGTGATGGATCTCCCGACGATCGTGAGCCGCTTCGAGGTCGAGCACGTCCCGATCGGGGGCCCGGTCTTCGACGTCCCAAAACTCGATTGGCTCAACGCGCGCTACATGCGCGAACGGCTCGACGCTGCGTCCTTCGTCGAGTGCGTCCGCGACTGGGCGATCTCGCCCGAGCGCTTGACTAAAATCGCGCAGCTCGCCGCGCCGCGCATCGAGCGTCTCAGCGATCTCGGTCCGCTGCTCGCCTTCCTGTTCTCCGGACGCCTCGCGTTGCGAGCGGAGGATTTTGCGAGCAAGAAGCTCGACCCGGAAACAACGCACGGGATTCTTTCGCTCGCGCTCGCCGAGCTCGACGCATTGCCGGCGTGGAACGCGCTCGCGATCGAAACCGTGGTCAAGCGGATTGCCGAACAGCTCGAGAAGAAGGCGCGCGACGTCGCGCGTCCGCTCTACGTCGCGATTACGGGTAGCCCAACCTCGATCCCGCTCTACGATTCGATGGAGCTGCTCGGTCGCGACATCGTCCGCGAGCGACTGCGCAACGCGCTCGAGCTCTTGAAACGCGAACCGATCCCGGCATGATTCGCGCGATCGTCCTCGCCGCAGGCAAAGGCACGCGGATGAAGAGCGCGCGCTCGAAGGTGCTCCACGAAGTCTGCGGACGGCCGATGCTTTGGTACGTCATCCAAGCGCTCCGGCGCGCCGGCATCGCCGAAATCGTCGTCGTCGTCAACGAAGAGCTCGAGGGCGAGATCGGCGATTTCGACGTCGAGAGCGTCGTGCAGGTCGAGCAACTCGGCACCGGCCACGCCGTGCGGGTGGCGCTCGAGCGGTTAGAAACGCGCACCGGCGGCCGCATCGTCGTCGCTTGCGGCGACATGCCGCTCGTTACGGAGGAGATTTTCCGCGACGTCATGGGATCGCTCGATTCGCAGCGCCACGGCGCGGTGATGTCGCTCGTCACAGTCAAGATGCCGCTTCCGTCGAGCTTCGGGCGCATCGTGCGCCGTGGTGCGGCGGTGGAGCGCATCGTCGAAGCGCGCGACGCGACCCCTGCCGAACTTGCGATCGACGAAATGAACGCGGGCATTTATGCGTTCGACGAGGCTGCGCTGCGGGAGGCGGTCGCGCACCTGCGCGACGACAATGCCCAATCCGAATACT
This sequence comes from Candidatus Cybelea sp., assembly GCA_036732685.1. Lineage (GTDB taxonomy): Bacteria > Vulcanimicrobiota > Vulcanimicrobiia > Vulcanimicrobiales > Vulcanimicrobiaceae > Cybelea. Next base: position 26,554 of record DAINBY010000016.1, read on the forward strand.
ATCTGACCGATACCGTCGCATACTTCGTCGATGGCGGCAAGCGCGTTGCGCCGGTGGTCGCGACCGACCACCAGCACGTTCTCGGCATCAACGATCGCATCGAACTCGCCCAAGCCCGCAAGGAGATGAACGCCCGCCTCTGCGCGCAGCACATGCGCGACGGCGTGACGATCGTCGATCCCGATACGACGTACCTCGAGCCCGAGCTCGAGATCGGCGCCGATACGGTGATCTATCCGAACTCGACGATCGCGCGGCTCTCGAGGCTTGGCGAAGGGTGCGTGATCGGTCCGAACACCCGGCTTTCGAATGCGGTGCTCGGCGATCGCGTTTCCGTGCGGGAGAGCGTCATCCTGAGCTCAACGCTCGGCAGCGATATCTCGGTGGGCCCGTTCGCGCACCTGCGCGGCGAAGCACGCCTGGGCGACGGGGTGCACGTCGGTAACTTCGTGGAGATCAAGAAGTCGAATCTGGAGCGGCGCGTCAAAGTGAGCCACCTCTCCTATCTCGGCGATGCGACGATCGGCGAAGAGACCAACGTCGGAGCCGGGACGATCACGTGCAACTTCGACGGCGAGAAGAAGAACGAGACGGTCATCGGTCGCGGGGTTTCGATCGGTTCGAACACGTCGCTCGTCGCGCCGGTCACCATCGGCGACGGCGCGCTAACCGGTGCGGGCTCGGTCGTTACGAAGGACGTGCTCGAAGGCGAGCGGGTCGCCGGCAACCCGGCCCGGCCGCTCCCGAAGAAGGACGACTAATGCTCGCAAGATGGCAAGCGCAGTCGCACGGCATAATTTTCATCGTGCTTTTTTCGCTCCTTGCGCTGGGTGGTGTTGCGACGGCGGCACAGCGGCCGGACTCGCTCGATCTTCGTATCGACGGACTCCCGACGATTACGCTCTTGCGCCAGCCGGCGACGCTGCTCGTCGATCCCGCACGCCAGGCCGCCGCGACTCGGCGCGCGCACTGGACCGTTACCGGATTCATGCTTACGCAGATATTCGAAGCGATAGCGCTCTTCTATCTTTGGAGCTCGGGCGGCGCGGCCCGGCTCCGCGACGCGCTTCGACGCCGGTTCGGCCGCGAGTGGACGGTCCGCTTTCTCTTCGGCGCTTCGCTGGCGCTCGTGGCGCGGCTAGCCGCGTTCCTTCCCGCGTTCTATCTCTATCGGGTCGACCGCACTCTCGATCTCACGTTCGTGCTTACGCGGTACTGGGCGCTCTTTTGGGCATTTCATACGCTCGTTGCGATGGTCATTGCCGGATTCATCGCGGCGGTCGTGCTCTGGCTCGTCTCCCGTACGCACCAATGGTATGCGTACGTGATTCTCGGCGTTCTCGCCGCGAGCGTTGCCTGGTCGTATGCGTCGCCGCTGCGGTTTACCACGGTTGCGGGGAACACGCCGGCGGAGCTGCGGTACGCGGCGGCATTCGCGCGCGGACACATCGAGCACAGCGATCAGCTCTCGATCGCGCTCATCGAAGGCGGGATCATCATCGTCTTTGCCGCCATCGCGGTCGGCCTCGCCGATCGCATCCGGTTTCGTCGCGACGACGACCCGCTCTCGCGGCTGGCGATCGTCGGATCGCTGCTCGCGCTCGTCTATCTCGCGGCGGTACCGGTTCGCAACGCCGCGGTGCGGTACTACGACTTCGGCGCCGACACCTACGCCGTTGCGCTCACGCGCGACCCGGCAGCCGCAGTGCGCGCGATCGTTCGCGACAGCGACCTACGAATGGAGGAAGCCTGTCCGGAGTGGAGCGCAACGCTCTTTCTCTACACCGCTCCCGGCGCCGGCGCACGCATTGCGGCGATCAATCGCGTCCCGAGCGGCTGTCCGTAGCACCCCACGTATTGACGAATTGCATTGCGGCTTCGATCCCGTCGTCGAGCCAACGTTCGATGCCGTCGGCCGCGCCTGCGACGATCTCCGGGAGCGCCCGCCGCTCGTCTTCGCGAAACGGGCTCAGCACGTGATCGGCACCGTCGTACTCCGGTCGTCCCAGTCCGACGCGAACGCGCGGAAAGCCCTCACCGATTGTCGCGATGATCGAACGCAGCCCGTTATGGCCGCCGTGCCCGCCAAACGGGCGCATGCGCAGCTTTCCGAATGGCAAGTCCATGTCGTCGCTGACGACGAGTACGCCCTCCGGCGGCGTACGATACCACGACGAAATTAAACGAACCGGGGTGCCCGAGAGGTTCATGAACGTCAACGGCTTGACGAAAACGACGTTGTGCGTGGCGTCGTTCGCTTGATGCGCGCCGTCGTGTTTCTTCCATTTCGCGACGCCGCAGCGGCGCGCGAGCTCGTCGACGACCATGAATCCGACGTTATGACGCGTCGCGGCATACTCTGCCCCGGGATTGCCCAGACCGACGACGAGACGTCGCCGTTCGGCCAGCTACTGCCCCTCGGAAGCGGCCGGTTCGGCGCCGATGACGACCGGCTCCGCGGCTTCCTCGGACGGAGCCGCAGCCTCCTCGAGTTCGCGCGCGGTGCGCGAGGCCTCGATCGCGACGACGACCGTCTCCGGCGGCGTTATTAAGCGGAAACCATCGGGCAGCGGAATCTCGCCGGCGGTCACGTGCTCGTGAATGCCTAGCGGCGTGACGTCGACCTCGAGATGCTCCGGAATCCGGCTCGCCGGTCCCGCCACTTCGAGTTCGTGCGTAATGACGTCCATCACGGCACCGGCATTGCGAACGCCTTCGGCGACGCCAACCGTAACGATGGCGAGGCGCGCATCGATCGTCTCGTCGGCAGAGACGCGCTGCAGGTCGGCGTGCACGACCCGGCGCGAGACCGGATGGCGCGCAATCTCGCGAACGAGCACCGTTTGGCGCTTGCTTCCGCCGTCGGTCAAGGTGATGATCGCGTTTCGTCCAGCGCGATGGAGCAGGTCGTCGAAGGCGTGCGCGTCGAGCGCGAGATGCTCGGGTACGACGCCATGCCCGTAGAGCACGGCGGGAACCTTTCCGGCCGCACGCAACGCCTGCGACCCGGTCGTACCGAGCTTGGTGCGCTGCTCGACGGCGAGCTTGAACTCTTTAGTAGCCACGGCTTCCTTTTATAAACTATTTGCCTAGAGGACCGCAACCGGTTCGGGCGGCACGCTCAGAAACGGCTCCGGAGGATCCTCCCCCGCGAAGAGCTCGGAGACCGAGCGGTTGGTCGTAATCCGGTTGATCGCGTCGGCGAAGATCTGCGCGATCGAGAGCTGGACGAACTTCGGGTGCCTAGTCCCGTCCTGGAACGGGATCGTGTTGGTGAAGATGACGCGCTCGATCTCCGAATGCTCGAGCACCTCGACGGCCTCGCCCGCGAAGATGCCGTGCGACGCTACGGTGTAGACGTGGGTCGCGCCACGGGCTTTGATCGCTTCTGCGGCCTTCGCGAGCGTACCGCCGGTCGAGATCATGTCGTCGACGACGACCGCAATCTTTCCGGCGACCTCACCGACGATGTCGGTGACCTCGGCGACGTCGGGAACCGGACGGCGCTTGAAGACGATCGCGAGCGAGCTGCCGAGACGTTTGGCAAAGAGCTCGGCGCGGTGCACGCCGCCGGCGTCGGGCGAGACGATGACGATCTTGTCGTCGCAGAGCCCTTCCTTCTTAAGATAGTTGCAGAGCACCGGCATCGCCATCAAGTTGTCGACCGGTATATCGAAGAAGCCCTGAATCTGCGCGGCGTGCAGGTCCATGGTTACGATCCGGCGCGCGCCCGCAACCTTAAGAACGTTGGCGATAACCTTGGCGGAGATCGGCTCGCGCCCTTTGGTCTTCTTATCCTGCTTGGCGTACCCGTAGTATGGGATGACCGCGGTGATGCGCGCGGCCGACGCTCGGCGCAACGCGTCGATCATCAGGATCAGCTCCATCACCGCATCGTTGACGCCCTTGCCGTTGGGAGCGCGACAAATTGACTGCACGACGAAGGCCTCGGAGCCGCGCACGTTCTCGCCGATTTCGACCCGCGTCTCCTCGTTTTTGAACTCCGAAACCAGCGCCTTGCCGACGTGCAGGCGGAGGCGCTTGGCGATCTCTTCGGCCAGCTGCGGGTTGGAATTTCCGCAGAAGAGCAGCGGGTTCTGGGCCATGCTCGCTCGTTCGCTAGCTGAATCGTTCCGCCCTAGGAGCCTGTTAGAATAGGGACGTGGCTCATCAGTTTACCCTAGTCTCACCCTTTGCGCTCGCGGGCGATCAGCCGAAGGCGACCGACGCGCTCGCCCACGGCATACGGCGTGGCGACCGCGCCCAAACGTTGCTCGGGGTCACCGGCAGCGGCAAGACGATGGCGATGGCGCGGACGATCGAGCTCGTGCGAAAGCCGACGCTCGTGCTCTGCCACAACAAGACGCTTGCCGCCCAGCTCTGCGCCGAGTTCCGCGAGTTCTTTCCGAACAACGCCGTCGAGTACTTCGTTTCGTACTTCGATTACTATCAGCCCGAAGCGTACGTGCCGTCGACCGATACGTATATCGAGAAGGATAGCTCGATCAACGACGAGATCGAGCGTCTGCGGCATTCGGCAACGCAGTCGCTGCTCACGCGCCCCGACACGCTCATCGTGGCTTCAGTCTCGTGCATTTTCGGTTTGGGATCGCCTTCGGACTATATGGAGATGTCGGTACGGGTGCGCGTCGGCGACGGGCTGGACCGCGATCTGCTGCTGCGCAAGCTCGTCGACATGCAGTACCGGCGCAACGACCTCAACTTGGTTCGCGGCACGTTCCGGGTTCGCGGCGATACGCTCGAGTTCGTCGGCGTCGAGGAAGAACTCGTGCACCGAATCGAGTTTTTCGGCGACGAGATCGAGGCAATCAACGTCGTGAATCTGCTCACCGGCGAGTACGTCGAACAGAAGAACGAGCTGACGATATTTCCGGCCAAGCACTTCATTACGCCCGAAGAGAAACTGCGCCGCGCGGTTATCTCGATAGAAGCCGAGCTCGAGGAGCGGCTCGCCTATTTCAGGCGCAATGGAAGACTGCTCGAAGCGCAACGCCTGGAGATGAGGACCCGTTACGATCTCGACATGCTGCGCGAGGTCGGCTACTGCAACGGCATCGAGAACTACTCGCGCCATCTCACCGGGCGCGAAGCCGGATCGACGCCGTGGTGCCTCATCGACTTCTTTCCGAAGGATTGGCTGCTCTTCGTCGACGAGTCGCACGTGACGCTGCCGCAGGTCCACGGCATGTATGCCGGCGACCGTTCCCGCAAGGAGGTCTTGGTCGAGCACGGCTTCCGCCTGCCGAGCGCGCTCGATAACCGCCCGTTGACGTACGCGGAGTTCGAGGACCATATCAATCAGGTGGTCTACGTCTCTGCGACGCCGGGAACGTACGAAACGAAGCACAGCTCGCAGGTCGTGGAGATGATCATCCGTCCGACCGGACTCGTCGATCCCGAAGTCGAGGTGCGGCCAACTCGTAACCAGGTCGACGATCTCATGGAAGAGATCGGGCAGCGGGCCGCGCGAAACGAGCGCGTTCTCGTGACGACGCTCACGAAGAAGATGGCCGAGGACCTCACCGATTTCTTGCTCGAGAATGGACTGCGCGTCCGGTACCTGCACAGCGAGATCGATACGCTCGAGCGCGTCGCCATTCTGCGCGATCTGCGCGCGGGCGTCTTCGACGTCTTGGTCGGCATCAATCTCTTGCGAGAGGGGCTCGATCTGCCCGAGGTCTCGCTCGTTGGCATCCTCGATGCCGACAAGGAGGGTTACCTGCGCAGCGGCACGTCGCTGATCCAAACGATCGGCCGCGCCTCGCGCAACGTCGAGGGTAAAGTCATCATGTACGCCGACGTCGTCACCGAGTCGATGGCGCGAGCGATCGGCGAGACGCGCCGGCGGCGCGAGCGGCAGGTCGAGTACAACCGCGAGCACGGGATCGAACCGAAGTCGGTCCGCAAAGAAATTCACGATATTTTAAGCATGGTTGGGGCGACCAAGGAGAACACGGCCAAGCTTCGCCTCGAAGGCGTCCCGCGCGACGTCGCGACGAAGATGGCGCGCGATCTCGAGCGCAAGATGCGCGACGCCGCAGCGGGGCTCGAGTTCGAGAAAGCGGCGGCTCTGCGCGACGAGCTGATCGAGTTGCGCAAGCAGATCGGGGGTAACGAGTCGATCCTCTTCGGAGGGAAGGCGCCAAAAATCTTCGACAAAGCCCTAGCGGATCTAATGGAAGTGTCATCCTGAGTGTAGCGCCGTAACCGCGAAGTCGAAGGACGAAGGGCGAAGGGGAGCAGTCGAAGGACGAAGGGTCGTCGAATCCTTAGCTCCTTGTGGGAGTTTTAGCCGGAGCACAAAGCGTATTCTCGCGGACCATTTTAAGCGTCCCCGACCTCGTGGCGGAAATGGCCATCGTCGTCGCGGTGGTGGCGTTCTTGGTGCTGCTGCACGCGATTTTACAGCGCCGTTTCAAGAGCGAGGTGCTCCGGCGGCACAACGACGTTGCCGGGTTCCTGTTCTCGGCTGTCGGCGTGCTCTACGCGGTGGTGCTCGGTTTCGTCGTCGTCGTTGTGTGGCAGAAGTACGACGTGGCGGTTTCCAACGTCGAGAACGAAGTCGATGCGGTTGCGAACCTCTATCACGTCGTCGACGCCTTCCCGCCGAGCTTGCGCGAGCAGATCCGAACCGGCTTGCGCGCGTATGGCGAAACGGTCGCGCTAGTCGAATGGCCGGCCATGAACCGCGACCAGCCGGTTCCCGTGCTCGGCTCCCAGCAGCTCGATAACGTTGCACATATAGTAGACACGTTCTCTCCCAGCAACTTCAAAGAGTTCGCGGCGCAGCAGGCGGCCATGGCAAACGAGCAGCGGCTCTGGGACGCGCGCCGTTCGCGGCTGATCGAGTCGGTCCCCGCCGTTCCATCGGTACTCTGGTTCGCTTTGGTTGCGGGCGCTCTCTCGATGGTCGCGTTTTGCTACATCTTTGGAGTCGAAAACCGCTTCGCGCAGCTCATGATGACGGCAATTCTCGTCGGACTCATTGGTATGCTGTTCGTCGTCATCGAGGAGTTCTCGACGCCGTTCTCGGGGTCGGTGCGCATTTCAGCGGACGGTTGGCTCTATCTCCACCAACGCTTGCCGGACATCCACTAGTGACGGCAGCACACTACGAGGTTCACGTGATACGCACTTTTATCGGTTCGATCGTGCTCGCGCTCTGCACGAGCGTCGCACTTCCCGCTCTCGGGCAGCAAATGCCGCCGCCGGAGGGATCTCCGGAGCAGAGCAATCCGTATTCGCAGCCCGGATCGGGCTCGCCGACGACCTCGGCGCCGAACAAGGCGCTTCTCACCCGGGCAAAAGTCTGGTTCGGCGAGCTCCAGTCGGGAAGTGTCGATCGCTCGCAGCTCGCGACGAGCGCAAGCAGCAGTCTCAGCGACGCGACGGTCGCTAACGCGCGGCAGATGATCGGCAGCCTCGGGAAACCGGTGAGCTTCGTCCAGCAACGGACCGGTTCGCAAGGCGGCATTACCTACGGGATCTACGTCGTGACGTTTCAGAACGGCCAGACGGTAAATTTCCTTTTTGCCGTCGACAGCACCGGAAAGGTCACCAGCCTCGGTCTCGGCAACCCGCATTAGTGCGTTGCCTTCAGATCGTCCTTTTCGATCTGGACGACACGCTGCACGATGACACGTACGCCTATCACAACGCCGCAGAGGAAGTAGCTCGCGAAATCGCGGCCGAGCACGGCATCGATGCTCTCGCGCTCAAGGCCGCCTACGTCGCCGAAGCGGAGGGCTTCTGGCATCGTCTCTCCGCCGAGGATCTCAAGGTGAAGTTAGCGAGCCTGCGCGCGAGCATGTGGCAGACGGCGCTCGATAGCGTTGGTATCGGCGAGATCGAGCACCTCGCGCAACGCAGCGCCGAACGCTACAACGCCTATCGGGTGAAGTACTTCACGCTCTTTCCCGGTGCCGTCGACCTGCTTCGCTCGCTGCGCGAACGGGGCCTCAAACTCGGCATCGTCACCAACGGTCTCTCGGAGACCCATCGCGAGAAGATCGCGCTGCTGCGGATCGGCGAGTATTTCGACGCGATCTTTCTCTCCGACGAGGTCGGCATGGTCAAGCCCGACCCGCTGCTCTTCGCGCACGCCTGCCGTACGCTCGGCGGCGCGCCCGCGCATGCGGCGATGGTCGGCGATCGTTACGACCGCGACATCCGGGGCGCGCTCGCGGCCGGCCTCTTCACGGTCTGGCTCAACGTTCGCAGCGAGAAGCTGCCGCCCGGCGTCGAGCCTCCCGACGCGACCTGCGGCTCGATTGCCGAGGTCGCCCGCATACTTCTGCAGCCGGCGGGTGTATCGTAGATGAAGTGTCGCTAGACTCCATCGTCATCAAGGGCGCGCGCGAGCATAACCTCAAGAACGTCGATCTCGTTCTGCCGCGCAACCGGCTGATCGTGGTCACCGGTCTCTCGGGATCGGGGAAGTCTTCGCTCGCCTTCGATACGATTTACGCCGAAGGGCAACGCCGCTACGTCGAGTCGCTCTCGTCGTACGCGCGGCAGTTCCTTGGGCAGATGGAGAAGCCCGACGTCGACTATATCGAGGGGCTCTCACCGGCGATCTCGATCGATCAGAAATCCACCTCGCGCAATCCGCGCTCGACGGTCGGTACCGTCACCGAAGTCTACGATTACTTGCGGCTGCTCTACGCCCGCGTCGGGACGCCTCATTGCTATAACTGCAACCGCGAGATCAGCACGCAGTCTTCCGAACAGATCGTCGATTCGATCGCAGCACTCCCCGAAGGCACGCGGATCGTTCTGCTCGCACCGCTGGTGCGTGGCCGTAAGGGCGAGTACGCCAAGCTCTTCGAGGAGGTCGCCAAAGAGGGCTTTACCCGCGTGCGCGTCGACGGCGAAACTAAAGAGCTCAAAGAGAAGATCGTTCTCGACAAGAAGCGCAAGCACACGATCGAGGTCGTCGTCGACCGGCTCGTTATGAAACCGGAGATTCGCAGCCGGCTCGGCGATTCGGTCGAGACGACGCTGCGCCTCTCAAACGGCATCGTGACGGTGCTGGCAAACGATAAAGAGCTGACGTTTAGCGAAGCCTTCGCTTGCGTATATTGCGGGCTCTCCTTCGAGGAGCTCGCGCCGCGGCTCTTCTCGTTCAACTCGCCGTACGGCGCGTGTCCCGCCTGCAGCGGTCTCGGAGAGAAGATCGAGATCGATCCGTGGAAGGTGATCCCCGATCGCAGCAAGTCGATCGCGGATGGCGCGGTCGCGCCGTGGAGCCGCAACTTGGGCAGCGGCCGTTACCCTTCGATGAATCCGTATTATATGCAGCAGCTCGAACGCGTGCTGCGCCGCTATCGCGCGAAGACGACCACGCCCGTCGAGCAGCTCTCGGACGAGGTGCTCGACCTGATCCTGTACGGTACCGACCGCGAGCAGACGTTCGAGTATACGTCGCGTGGCGGTAAGACCTGGGAGTATCGTGCCTCGTTCGAAGGCGTCGTCAACAACCTGCAGCGCCGCTATTCGGATACCTCGAGCGAGTACGTCAAGGAAGAGATCGAAAAGTTCATGTCGGCCTCGACCTGTCCCTCATGCAAGGGCGCGCGTTTGAAGCCCGAAGCGCTCGCGGTCACGATTGGCGGCCGCAACGTCGACGAGCTCACGCGTATGTCGATCGAGCAACTCGAGCTCTTCTTTCGTAATTTGACGCTGACGCAACGCGAAGAGCAGATCGCGCACCAAATCGTCAAGGAGATTCGCGCGCGTCTCGGCTTCCTGACGAACGTCGGCTTGAACTACCTGACGCTCGGGCGCTCGGCGACGACGCTTGCCGGCGGGGAGTCGCAGCGCATTCGGCTCGCGACCCAGATCGGCAGCGCGCTCGTCGGCGTCTTGTACATCCTGGACGAGCCGTCGATCGGTTTGCACCAGCGCGACAACGACCGGCTGCTGGCGACGCTCAAAACGCTGCGCGACCTCGGCAACACGCTGATCGTCATCGAGCACGACGAGGATACGATGCGCACCGCCGACGTCGTCGTCGACATCGGGCCGGGCGCCGGCGCCGAAGGCGGCGAGATCCTTACGTCGGGCACCCTCGCCGACGTGCTGGCGAACCCGGAATCGGAGACGGGCGCGTACCTCTCCGGACGCAAGTTCATTCCGATTCCGCGCCGCCGCCGGGAGCCGCGCGGCTGGCTCGAAATCCGAAATGCCAAGGCGAATAACCTGCGAGGCGTCGACGTGCGGGTACCGATCGGTGTCTTCGGCGCCGTAACCGGCGTAAGCGGAAGTGGAAAGTCGACGCTCGTGAACGAGGTACTCGTGCGCGCGCTCAACCAGCATCTGCACCGTCAGCCGGCGGCCGGAACGTATGGAACGGTGAAGGGCGCCGCGCAGCTCGACAAGCTCGTCGTCATCGATCAATCGCCGATCGGGCGCACGCCACGCAGCAATCCGGCAACCTATACCGGCACCTTCGATCACATTCGCGAGCTCTTCTCGCTCGTCCCCGAAGCGCGGATGCGCGGGTACGCGCCGGGCCGCTTCTCCTTCAACGTCAAGGGCGGCCGCTGCGAGGCGTGCCAAGGCGACGGCATCATCAAAATCGAGATGCACTTTCTTCCGGACGTGTACGTGCCGTGCGAGGTCTGCAAAGGAAAGCGATATAACGCGCAGACGCTCGAGGTGAAGTATCGCGGCAAGACGATCTCCGACGTGCTCGAGATGCGCGTCGACGAGGCGGCCGAGTTCTTCAGCGCCATCCCGCGAGTGCGCACCAAGCTGAGCACGATCTGCGACGTCGGCTTGGGGTACATCAAGATGGGCCAGCCGGCGACGACGCTCTCGGGCGGCGAGGCCCAGCGCGTCAAACTCGCGACCGAACTCTCCCGCCGTTCGACCGGCCGCACCTTTTACGTGCTCGACGAGCCCACCACAGGACTGCATTTCGCCGACATTCACAAGCTGCTCGAGGTGCTCGACCGGCTGGTGAAGCTCGGCAACACGGTGCTCGTGATCGAACATAATCTCGACGTCATCAAGACCGCCGATTATCTGATCGACCTCGGTCCGGAGGGGGGCGATCGCGGCGGAACCGTCATCGCTTCCGGTACGCCGGAAGAAGTCGCACGCAACGAGCGCTCCTATACCGGCGCCTATCTCGTTCCGGTGCTGCGCGACCAGCGCGCGGTCGGCCACCATCGTCCCGATGACGCCGAGTTGGAGCGGTTGGAGCGGGAGAATCTTTTTGCGCTGCACGATCTCGGAGAAAGCGGCCGCATCGCCGTAGAAGCCTAGGCTCTCGTGGCAAAGTTCTCGGTGGTCATGCTGGTCTGCGCGGATCTTACGCGCTCGCGCGATTTCTATCGTGACGTGCTCGGCCTGGCGGTACTGCAGGACCTTCCAAAGCGGCCGGTGCGCTTTACGCTCGGCGACGGCACGGTGCTGAGCCTGCATCGCAGGAGCGACGTGCTCGCAGTACGTCCCGGGTCGGTCCAGCTCGGCTTTACGGTCGAAAACGTCGACGAGTTCGTCACGGGCTGTATGACGCGCGGGGTACCCGTCTTTCAGGATCCGTACGACGAACCGTTCGGACGCATCGCGGTCGTCGGCGACCCCGACGGCTATTCGCTGCAGGTCGCAACGCTCAAGAAGCGATGACCCTTCGACAAGCTCAGGGCCGTGTGGAATCGCTGCGCGAACGGATCGAAGAGGCGAACCACCGTTACTACGTTCTCGACGATCCGCTAATCACCGACGCGGAGTTCGATGCGCTGCTGCGCGAGCTCGTTGCGCTCGAGGAGGCGCACCCCGCGCTACGCCGTCCCGATTCGCCGACGCAGCGCGTCGGCGCCGTGGCCTCGGAACGGTTCGCACCCTTCGAACACGCGCGCCCGATGCTCAGCTTGGCGAATGCCGTGACTCCCGAGGAGTTGCGCGCTTTCGACGAACGCGCGCGCAAGGCTGCCGGAACTGCGAGCGTCGCCTACGTCTGCGAGCTGAAGATCGACGGCTTGGCGGTCGCGCTCGACTATCGCAAGGGGTCGCTCGCGCGCGGCGGGACGCGCGGCGACGGCCGCGTCGGCGAAGACGTGACCGCGAACCTGCGCACGGTGAAAACCATTCCCCTGCGGTTGCGACGAGGCGTCCCGGATGTTTTGGAGGCGCGAGGCGAGGTTTATCTTCGCAAGAGCGACTTCGAGCGGCTCAACGATGCGCGCGAACGCGAGGGTATGCCGCCCTTTGCCAATCCGCGCAATACAGCGTCGGGGGGCGTGCGCCAGCTCGATCCGGCGCTGACCGCTCAACGCCGCCTCTCGTTTTTCGCCTACCAGCTCGTCTCGGACGAAGGCTTGCATTCGCAGCGCGAGTCGCTGCAGCGCCTTGCGGAGCTCGGGTTTCCGGTGAATCCGAATATCGCGCTGGCCGACAACGTCGACGAGGTGCTGGCATTTTGCGGAGAATGGGAGGCGCGGCGCGACGAGCTCGACTACGAGATCGACGGCGTCGTCGTCAAGGTCGACGATTTCGCGCTCCAGGAACGCCTCGGCGTAGTGGCCCGCGATCCGCGCTGGGCGATCGCGTTCAAATTCAAGCCGCGCGAGGCGCTAACGAAACTCTTGAGCATCGCGGTGAGCGTCGGCCGGACCGGCACCCTCAATCCCAACGCGGTCCTCGAACCGGTGCAGCTCGGAGGCGTTACGGTCAAAAGTGCGACGCTGCACAACGTCGATTACATCGAGAAGAACGACATTCGCATCGGCGATACGGTGCTCGTCACTCGCGCCGGCGACGTGATTCCGCGGGTCGTCGGTCCGGTGCTCGCGCAGCGTACCGGCAAGGAACGCCGCTTCAAGATGCCCGACCGCTGCCCGGTCTGCGGCGCCGACGTCGATCATCCGCCGGGCGAGGCGATGTCGCGCTGCACGAACGCCGCCTGTCCCGCTCAGGTCTACGAACGAGTTCGGCACTTCGCATCGCGCGGAGCGATGGATATCGAAGGGCTCGGAGACGTGATGGCGCAGCAGCTCACCGAGCTGGGCTTGGTGCGCGACATAGCCGACGTCTACACACTCGACGCCGAAACGCTCGGCCGAGTTCCGCGCACCGGTCCCAAGAGCATCGAGAACCTGCTGCGTAATATCGAACGCTCCAAGACGCGCGGCCTCGCGCGCCTGCTCTATGGACTCGGGATTCGTTTCGTGGGAACGCAGACGGCCCAGATTCTTGCCGGCGATTTCGGATCGATTGACGCGATTGCCGAAGCCGGCGAGAACGAGTTGCAGCGCAGCGAGGGAATCGGACCCGAGGTCGCCGGTAGCGTCGCCCTCTTTTTTAAGCAGAAGGCGAACCGCGAGATGGTCGCCCGCCTCCAGGCTGCCGGCATCGACACGACCGCACCGAAACGGATTCGAGCCGCCGGCGGCAAGTTCGAGAGCAAAACCTTCGTCTTGACCGGAACCCTGCCGCATCTGACGCGCGACGAAGCGACCGAGCTGATCGTGGCGGCGGGCGGTAAAGTGACGGGCTCGGTGAGCAAGAAGACCGACTATGTCGTCGCGGGCGACGAACCCGGCAGCAAGCTGACGAAAGCGCAGACGCTTGGCGTCGAAATACTCGACGAATCCGGCCTGCGGGCATTGTTGTCGTGACGCATGCATCCGTGCGCGTCGTTCCCGCCGACGTGCTCACGCCGATCGGCGCGTACGCGGTGCTCGCGCAACCGCAGGCGTCGTGTTTGCTCGAAAGCGTTGAGAGCGGCGGACGGATCTCACGCTACTCGTTCATCGGCCTCGACTACGGCGCGGCGCAAGAGTTCGCCTCGAGTGCGCATCTCTACGATCGCGTGCGGGCCTTTGTGGCCTCGCACAAAGCTGAGGGTCCCGACGCGAATCTCGGCGGTGCGCTGCTCGCCTTCGCATACGACGCGGCGCGTTGCGACGCGCGACTTCCGGAGCGCCCGCAATCCCCACCCGCGATGCCCGCCGCCTTCGTTGCGGTTCCCTCGACCTGGCTGATCTTCGACCACTTCACCGATCTGCTGACGATCTGGTGCAGCGGCGACGATTCGCTCGAGCGCAAGCGACGCATCGACGGCTACGTCGAGCGGCTCCTCGCGGCCAAGCCGGCCTTTCCGGAAGCGTTGCACGCCGCCGGGGCGATGCGCGAATCGCTCGATCGCGACCGATTTCTCGCGCTCGTCGCCGAGGTAAAACGGCGCATCTTCGAAGGCGACGTCTATCAACTACAACTAGGCATTCGCTTCTCCGCCGATCTCGAGGGGAGCGCCTTCGATCTCTACCGCGCGCTACGGCGCGAAAACCCGTCGCCGTACATGTTCTTCGTCGACACGCGCTTCGGGCGGCTTCTCGGCGCATCGCCGGAGTTTCTCGTCCGCTTGGAGGGACGCAAGGCACGCATTCGGCCGCTCGCCGGAACGCGTTGGCGCGGGCGCGACGACGATGAGGACGCGCGGATCGCCGCCGAGCTGCTCGCCAACGAAAAAGAGCGCGCCGAGCACGTGATGCTCGTCGACCTCGGGCGCAACGATCTGGGCTCGGTCTGCGAGTATGGCAGCGTGGTCGTCGACGAGCTGTTGCAAATCGAGCGGTACAGCCACGTGATGCACATCGTTTCGAACCTCGTCGGCCGCTTGCGCGAGGGACGCGACGCGCTCGATCTCTTTCGTGCGGGATTCCCGGCGGGCACCGTCACCGGAACGCCGAAGATGCGCGCGATGCAACTGATTGATGGCCTCGAACCCGTGACGCGCGGCTTCTATGCGGGGAGCATCGGGCGCTGGTCGTTCGGCGGCGACTTCGACTCGTGCATCACGTTGCGCAGCGTACACGTGCAGAACGGCAGAGCTTGGTGGCAGGCCTCGGCCGGAATCGTCGCCGACTCCGATCCCGCCGCCGAGTACGAAGAGATTTTTCACAAGACGCGCATCGCGCGCGCGGTTCTTGGGATCGAATGATGCGCGTTCTTTTCGTCGACAACTTCGACAGTTTCAGCTACAACGTCGTGCATTTGCTGGCGTCGGCCGGCGCGTCGCCCGACGTGCTGCTCAATGACGATGCGCGCCTGCGGCCCGAACTGCTCGATGCGTACGACGCACTGGTCATCGGTCCGGGGCCCGGGCGCCCGGAGCACGCGCCGCAGATGACGAACGTGCTACGCGCAGCGATCGATCGCGGAATGCCCGTCCTGGGCGTCTGTCTCGGCCTGCAGGCCATCGGCGAAGTGCTGGGTGCGACCGTGGCGCATGCGCCGCGCCAGATGCACGGCAAAACCTCGGACGTGACTCACGACGGTACCGGCGTTTTCTCCGGCCTGCCGACGCCGCTGACGGTCACGCGCTACCATTCGCTCGCGCTCGACCCAACGACGATTCCGGCCGAGCTGCACGTCACCGCACGCAGCGACGACGGCGTCGTCCAAGGCATCGCCCACCGCGACCGGCCAGTACACGGCGTGCAGTTCCATCCCGAATCGGTCCTCAGCGAACACGGCCGAGCGCTGTTCGAGAACTTTCTCCGCTCGCCGTGACCGAATTCACGCCTCTCTTGCGCCGCCTACTCGCGGGAGAAAGCCTCACGCAAGCAGAGGCTGCCGCCTTCGTCGGCGAGATCATGGATGGCAACTACACGCCGTCCCAATCGGCGGGATTGCTCGTGGCGCTCGCCGCGAAGGGCGAGAGCGTCGACGAGATCGTCGGTGCGGCGCGCGCCATGCGCGAACGAAGCTTGCACGTCGAGCACGATCTGCCGATGGTCGTCGACGTCGTCGGCACCGGTGGCGACCACGCCAACACGATCAACATCTCGACTATGGCCGCACTCGTCGTCGCCTCTGCCGGCATTCCGGTCGCGAAGCACGGCAACCGCGCCGCTTCGAGCGCCTGCGGAAGCGCCGACGTTCTGGAAGCGGCCGGGATGCGGATCGAGATCGAGCCGGAGCGCGCCGCCGCGATGCTGCGCGAGTGCGGCTTTACGTTCATGTTCGCCCCTCGCTACCATCCGGCGATGCGCAACGCCGCGCCGATCCGCCGCGAGCTCGGCGTGCGCACGATCTTCAACCTGCTCGGTCCGTTGACGAATCCGGCCGGCGCGACGCACCTGGTCGTGGGTGTCGCGCGCGAAGATCTCGTCGAGCGAATTGGCGAGGCGCTGCGCGCGCTCGGTGCGCGCCGCGGCGCGGTCGTGCACGGCAGCGGCGGCGTCGACGAAGTCGTGGGCAATGGCCCGACGTCGATCTATGCCTTCGACGAAGAGAACGCGCATCTCACGCATCTGGAGCCGGCGGAGTTTGGGATTTCCGAATCCTTGCGCACGCCGGTGGGAGGATCGGTCGACGCGGCGCACGCGGCATTCGTCGAGGTCCTCGGCGGCGTTCCGGGGCCGGCCTCGGACGTCGTCGCGATGAACGCGGCCGTTGTCTTCTACGCGACCGGCATCGAAACGAAGCTGCCCGACGCGTTCGAGCGCGCGCGAAGCCTGCTGCGCGGCGGCGCCGTTTGGCCGGTCTTCGAGCGTGCACGGGAGTTTGCGAGCAATGGCTGAGGCGTGGATCAAGTTCTGCGGCTGCACCGCGTGGAGCGACGTCGCGCTCGCGCTCGATGCCGGGGCCGACGCGTTCGGGATGATCTTCGCTCCTTCGCCTCGGCGAATCGGCATGGACGCTGCGGCGGAGATCGCGCGCCGGGTAGCGCCGTCGATCGAGCCGGTTGCGGTCTTCGTCAATCCGGAGCTCTCGTTCGTCGAGGAGATTCGCGCGCTCTTTCCGCGGGCGCGGCTGCAGTTCTCCGGTGACGAGCCGCCCGAGTTCGTCGCCCGATACGGCGATCGTGCGATCAAAGCGATACACGTCGATCCGCACGGGACGCTCGTCGCGCAGCGCGCCGCCGGCTTCCCCGAAGCGACGTTGCTCTTCGATTCGCGACAAGACGGTTTGGCAGGTGGAACCGGAACGAGCTTTCCATGGGAGCACGTCGTTGCAATCGCGCGCGAACGGCGCGCGGTGGTGGCGGGCGGTTTGACGCCGGAGAACGTCGCGCAGTGCGTCGAGCGCGTCCGTCCGTTCGGCGTCGACGTGCGCACCGGCATCGAAACCGCCGACCGCAAAGATCTCGAGAAGATGCGTGCGTTCGTGCGCGCGGTGCGCGCGACGTGAAGAAGCCCGACGCACGGGGTTATTTCGGCTACTTCGGCGGCCGCTACGTTCCCGAGGTGCTGATCGCCGCACTCGACGAGCTTGCGTGTGCCGTCGACGAGGCCTTCGCCGACGCTTCGTTCTGGGATGAGTACCACGCGGTGCTTCGCGACTTCGTCGGCAGACCGTCGCCGCTCTATCGCTGCGAGCGCTACACCGCGGACGTCTCGCCCGTGCCGTTACTGATGAAGCGCGAAGATACCAATCACACCGGCGCCCACAAGATCAACAACACCGTCGGACAGGCGCTGCTCGCGCTGCGTATGGGCAAGCGCCGCCTTCTCGCCGAGACCGGCGCGGGACAGCACGGCGTCGCGACCGCGACGGTCGGCGCGAAGTTCGGCCTTCCCGTCGACGTCTACATGGGTGCTCGCGACGTCGAGCGGCAGGCGCTCAACGTTCACGTCATGCGACTGCTCGGCGCGGCGGTCCATCCCGTAAGCAGTGGAACGCAGACGCTCAAGGATGCGACGAACGAAGCCTTCCGGGTCTGGGCCGAACGCATCGCCGACACGTTTTACGTGATCGGCAGCGTCGTCGGCGCGCATCCGTATCCATACATGGTGCGGGAGCTTCAGAAGATTATCGGTCTCGAAGCGCGGCGCCAGGTCATGGAGCGTTACGGACGCCTCCCAAGCGACGTGGTCGCCTGCGTTGGAGGCGGCAGTAATGCGATCGGCATCTTCGCCGGCTTCGTTGACGATCCGCACGTCAACTTTTGGGGCGTCGAGGCAGGCGGCGAGGGCGTTGCGAGCGGCCGAACCGCCGCGTCGCTCGGTGCCGGAACGATCGGCGTGCTCCACGGCTCGCGCTCGTATCTGCTGCAAAGTGACGAGGGACAGGTGTCGCCCACGCACTCGATCGGTGCGGGTCTCGATTATCCCGGCGTCGGTCCCGAACACGCCTTCCTCAAAGAGTGCGGACGTGCGACGTACGTCAGCGTCACCGATACCGAAGCGCTCGAGGCTTTTACGCTCTTCGCCCGCAGCGAAGGCATCGTACCGGCGCTGGAGAGTGCGCACGCGATCGCTTTCGCGCGCAAGCTCGCGGCGGATCGCGATGCCGGCGACCTCGTTCTCGTCAATCTCAGCGGCCGCGGCGACAAAGACTTGGCTCGATGGTAGGGCGCATCGCCGCGATCTTCGAGCGCGCGAAGCGCGACGGCCGGGTCGCGTTCGTACCCTACGTAATGGCGGGCGATCCTGATCTCGCAACGACCGAAGCGATCGTCGACGCGCTTACCGCCGCCGGAGCCGACCTCATCGAGCTGGGCATCCCCTACAGCGATCCGCTCGCCGACGGACCGACGATTGCCGCCGCCGGTGCCCGGGCGCTCGAGAACCAAACGCGGCCCTCGGACGTTATAGAGTACGTACGGCGGCGCGCCGGGGATTGCGCGCCGCTGCTACTCTTCACCTATTTCAATCCGGTCTATCAGCTCGGCATCGAGCGGTTCGCGCACGACGCGCGCGTTGCGGGCGCGGCCGGCGCGATCGTCCCCGATCTTTCGCTCGAAGAATCGAGCGAGCTGCGCAGCACCCTCCAGGCGCACGGCCTAGAGATGCCGCTGCTCGTCGCGCCGTCCACCCCGCGCGAGCGGGCCGCGCGGATTGCAGACGCGTCGACGGGCTTCGTTTACGTCGTCTCGCGTCTCGGCGTCACGGGTGCCGGTACGACGCCGGATCTAACGCCGCTGCGCGCGCACCTCGAAATGTTGCGGGAAGTTACGGAGAAGCCGCTGGCAGTTGGCTTCGGCCTCAGCCGTGCCGGCGAGATTCGCGAAATAGGAGCGCTCGCCGACGGAATTATTGTCGGCAGCGGCCTGATCGATGCGTGTAAGGGAAAGCGCGGGGAGGAAGCGGCGCGCGCCGCTGCGGCATTCGTCGCACCGTTGATCGGCGCGTGCCGGTCAACTGGGTAACGCTTCTCCTAGCGCGGCGGCGACGTCGCCTGCGATAACCCCGACGGGCCGCTTCGCCGCGGCACTCCGCCCCGCCAAACCATGCCAGTACGCGCCGGCGCACGCCGCATCGACCGCGCAAAGGCCCTGCGCCAGCAATGTTGCGATGATGCCGGTCAGCACGTCGCCCGTTCCGGCAGTCGCTAAGGCGCTGGTTCCGGTAGGATTGATGTGCACGGCCCCTTTCCCGTCGTAGACCAGTGTGTCGGAGCCTTTGAGCAGCGTCGTGATTCCGGTTCGGTCGACGAACTCGCGAATGCGTTCGACGCGTGTGCCGGGGGCGATCGTCCCGCGTCCGGAGAGTCTCGCGAACTCACCGGTATGCGGCGTCACGACGCACGCTTTGCCGCGCAGGATGTCGAGCCGTTTGCTCAGATGAAACAGCCCGCTTGCATCGACGACCATCGGCAGTTCGTTGGCCGCAACGAAACGCGCGAATATCTCGCCGGTCCGATCGTCGAGTCCCAACCCCGGCCCGATCGCGACCGCGCCGTTGCGTTTGGAGATCTCGAGCAGCTCGTCAGCGACGGCCTCGGGGCTTGCGTCCTCGGAGAGTTCGACGACGACTTGCTCGACGAGGTGCATTCGTATCGCCGGCGCCGCCGAGCGCGGCGTCGCCACCGTAACGTAGCCGGCTCCGGCCCGCGCCGCACCGAGCGCGCAGAGGACGGCCGCCCCCGGAAACTGTGCCGAGCCCGCGACGATGAGGGGCGCGCCCGCCGCGTATTTCTGGGTATCCGGGGCGCGCTGTGGCAAGAGCCGCAGGAATTCCGCATCGTCGAGCGCCGCGAACTCGCGCGGCTGGGCCGCCAGAATTGCGTCTTCGATGCCGATCGGCGCGCACCAGAGCTCGCCGGTGTATTCGCGCGCCGGCTCGAGCAGTAGGCCTGGCTTGGCCGCTGCCAGCGTTACCGTAACGGTCGCTCGCACCGCGTCGTGGCTCACCCCGCCGGTAAGCGCATCGATGCCGCTCGGAATGTCGATTGCGAGCACGGTCCGCTCGCGAGCGTCGAGCGCGCGCGAGAGATGACGATACCGTTCCGGCAGCGGAAGGCGCGCGCCGGTGCCAAAGAGCCCATCGACGGCGAGGCTCTCCGCCAGCAGATCCCGAGCTTCGCGCTCGCCGGCGGGCAGGGGTACGACGCGCACGCCGGCCGCGGCCGCGCGCGCTTCGGCCGCGGCGCGAGCCTGCGAGCGAGGTCCCGCACGATCGGCCGCAACGGTGCACTCGTAGATGGGCGACAACTCGGCGAGCGCGGCAAACGCGTCGCCGCCGTTATTCCCCGGGCCCGCGAACGCGACGATCGGCCGCTCCGGCGTCGCCATCGCGCGAATTCGATCGGCGATGCGCCGGCCGGCGCCGCGCATCAGCTCGTCCTCGCCGACCTGCGCGATCGCCTGGGCGTCGGCGGCGCGCATAGCATGGGGCGTGAGCACGTAGATCACGATTCCAGAATCACTACCGCCGAGGCGAGCGATGCCGTGTGCGTGATGGTGACGTGAATGGCGCGTATGCCGCGCTCGTGTATCAACGATGCCGCACGGTCGCGCAGCTCGATCACGGGCTTACCGCTCCGTTCGTGCGCAACGCCGACCCAGCGCCAGGGTATCGCGTGTCCGAACGCCTTACGCGTCGCCTCCTTCGCGGCGAAGAAGCCCGCTAGCCGCTCGGCCCAGTTCCGCTTGCGCATCGCATACGCCATTTCGTGCTCGGTGTAGACCTTGCGAGCGAACCACGCCAGCTTTCGCTCGTCAAATCGATAACGCGCGACGTCGGCCATATCGATTCCGACTCCAACGATCACGCGAACGACTTCTACGCATGCCTTGCTTGTCATCTTAACATTGCTTTATGATGGCGCCCGGCAAGTTTTGAATACGTCGGCAGCGAACCAGCCTCGGCGAGATGGATTCGCGTATAGGCATCGTGCCGATCAATACCGTCGACGCGGCGTTCCTGGACCGTCTCGCGACCTGCCTCGAAGAGCGGTTCCTCGCAAGCGCACGCGTCGAACGCTCGCTCGTCGTGCCGCGCAGCACGCTCAACTCAACGCGCGGCCAGCTCTTCGTCGCGACCCTCAACGCGAAGGTGCAGCGCGCGCACCCCGACGCCGACTCGGTCCTGCTGGCGATCACCGACTTCGACCTCTACAAGACCTCACATCGCTTCGTCTTCGGCGACGCGGACGAGACGCAGGGCGTCGCAATCGTCTCGATCCACCGCCTACGGTCGGAGTTCTACGGCGAGCCGGTCGATGCAAATCTGCTCTTTCAACGAACGCTTAAGGAGTCGATCCACGAGCTGGGGCACGCCTTCGGGCTCAAACATTGCTTCAACGCGCGCTGTGCGATGTATTACTCGAACTCGATCTTCGAGACCGATAACAAAATGCCGCACTTCTGCGAGATCTGCGACCGGCGTCTGACGCGGGCGCGTAACGAACGGCCCTAGCGCAGGACGCGCGCGTCGGCGAGCGTGATCGTTTCTTGCTTACCGTCTTCGCGCAGGACGCGTAAGCCGCCGCCTTCTACCAAACCCTCGGCGGTCGCGTCGAACGCTTGCGTCGTGCCGTCGAGGACGATGCGGTAGCGCTTTCCGGGCATGCCCGCAGCCTCGTGCCACTTGTGACAGACGCGGCCCGGTTGATCGAGCGTGGGAAGCGTGCGTTCGAACTCCCGCAGGATCGCCAAGAGCAGGTCGGCACGCTGGACCGGCGTCGTGTCGCTGCAGTAAGCCGGAGGCGGATCGATTCCCGCGTCTATAGGGGGCCGGCGAACGTTGATTCCAACGCCGCAGGCAACGCGCGCGGAGGAGCCGCTGACGCTCGATTGGCAGAGCAGCCCGGCGATCTTGCGTTCGCGCAGGAGCAGATCGTTGGGCCATTGCAGCGTCGTATCCACGCCGAGCCGCATGAGCGCGCTACGCACGGCGAGCGCGAGCCAGTACGGAACGACCCAGAGCCCCGGCGCGGCGACGTCGCGCGGCAGAATCGTCGTAAAGAGTAACGCGGTTCCGGCAGGCGCGACCCAGGTTCGTCCCTTCCGTGCCGCACCGCGGCTCTGGTACTCCGCGACGATCGTGTGGCCGGCAAACCGCGCGTCGCCGAGCAGCGCCGCGGCGTCGGCGTTCGTGCTCTCCGTCTCCTCAACATACGCGATCGAAGCGAACGGGCCGCCCGCAAGCTCCCGCGCGACATCCTCGTACGGCCCCGCCTTCGAAACCTCACGCATCGGGAAGTCCTTTGGCATTCACCCTCACGTTGTCATCCTCCAGCGCGGCCGCGCAGCGGCGGAGTCGAAGGGCGAAGGGCGAAGCACGGCACTATGGCTACCGAACGTACGCTCATTCTCTGCAAGCCCGACGCCGTCTCGCGCGGTCTGGTCGGGGAAATCACCGCGCGAATCGAGCGGCGCGGATACGTCCTCTCCGCGATGAAGTTAATGCAGCTCGACGGCGATCGCGCGCGCGAGCACTACAACGAGCACAAGGGCAAAGCGTTTTTCGACAATCTCGTCGACTTCATCACGAACGGCCCACTCGTGGCGATGGCGGTGGAAGGCGAGGGCGCAATCGAAGGGTGCCGGCAAATCATCGGCGCGACGAACCCGCTCGACGCCGCGCCCGGTTCGATTCGTGCCGATCTCGCGCAGACGATCGGCCGCAACCTCGTTCATGGCAGCGACAGTCCGGCAAGCGCCGACCGCGAGTTGAAGATCTTCTTCGAAGACAAAGACTTCGTTTCGCGCCGCCACGACCTCGAGCGCTGGATCAAAGAGTAAAGCGTGGCGCTCGAATCGCTGCGCGGCGGCGGCAATCCGCTCATCGAAGGCGTTCACGCCCGCGAAGTGCTGGACTCTCGCGGGAATCCGACGGTCGCCGTCACGGTCGCGACGAGTTTCGGCGTGGTGGAAGAGGCGATGGTCCCGTCCGGCGCTTCGACCGGGGCGAACGAAGCCGTGGAACTGCGCGACGGGGATAAAGCGCGCTACCGCGGCAAGGGCGTTTTGCGAGCCGTGCAAGCCGTCAACGACATACTTGGCCCCGCGATCGAAGGGCTCGACGCGACGGCGCAACGAGAGATCGACGGCAAGCTTATCGAGCTCGACGGTACGCCGAACAAATCGAGTCTCGGGGCAAACGCCATTCTCGGCGTGTCGCTCGCCGTGGCGCGCGCCGCCGCCGTCAGCCTGTCGATGCCGCTCTTCCGGTATCTCGGCGGTCCGTCGGCCGCCACGCTCCCGGTGCCGATGATGAACGTTATCAACGGCGGCAAACATGCGGAGGGAGCGCTCGAGTTCCAAGAATGCATGATCGTTCCGCTCGGCGCGCCGAGCGAAGCCGACGCCGTCCGTTATGGCTCGGAGGTCTTTCATGCGATCGGTGAGATCTTGCACGAGCGCGGCCTGCCGACGCTCGTTGGCGACGAAGGCGGCTACGCGCCGCCGCTCGAGACGCCGCAACAGGCGCTCGACCTGATCCTCGCGGCGATCGAGCGCGCGGGTTACGAACCGGGTCGCGACGTTGCAATCGCGCTCGACCCCGCTTCCAGCGAGTTCTATCGCGACGGCAGCTACTATCCGCTCTCACGCGACGCCGCGGCAACCGCCGACGATATGGTCGCGCTCTACACCCAGCTCTGTGACGACTATCCGATCGTCTCGATCGAAGACGGCCTCGCGGAGAGCGATTGGACCGGCTGGGTGACGTTGACGCAGGCGCTCGGGAAGCGCGTCCAACTCGTCGGCGACGATCTCTTCGTCACCAACATGCGCTTCCTCGAACGCGGCATCAAAGAAGCCGCCGCGAACGCAATCCTCATCAAGGTGAACCAAATCGGAACGCTCACCGAGACGCTCGATTGCATAGCGATGGCGCAAAAGGCCGGTTTCGGCACGGTTATCTCCCATCGTTCGGGAGAGACCGAAGACACGACCATCGCCGATCTCGCCGTCGCGACCGGCGCGGGCCAGATCAAGACGGGCTCGCTCTCCCGCAGCGATCGCACCGCAAAATACAATCGTCTTATGGCGATCGAAGAACAGCTCGGCCAAACTTCGCGCTACGCCGGCGCGTCGATGTATGCGCGTACAGAGACCGGACGATAGAGCCCAGCATACCGTACGCCGGCTCGAGGCCTTCTCCGACATCGTCATGGGATTCTGTCTGGCGCAGCTAGGCCTGAATCTCGTTCTGCCGCAGAGCTACGCCGACGCTGCGAGCGTTTGGCCAAACGTCGGCCTGTTCGTCGCCTCGTTCGCCCTGATCTCGCTGCTTTGGTGGCTCCATCACCGCACGTTCAGCACGTACTTCGTGCTCAACACGCCGACGATTCTGATGAACTTTGCGATGCTCTGCGCACTGGTCCTGACCCTCTACTTCTTCGAGAGCGTCGTTCACGTTTCGGCGGCGGGCGGTAATGCCGCCGTGTACTTCAACTTCTTCGTCTTTGCGTTTGCGTGCGTCTACGCGCTGCTCGGCGCGATGCTCGTTGTGGGTCTGCGGCTGCGTTACTCCGAGCTCTTACCGGTCGATATTCGCTGGGGAATCGGCCAGCTCTCGAGCATCGCGATCGCCGTGCTCTTCTTCGTTTTCGTAGGAACGTACGCGAGTCTCCGCGTGCACGGCCTCTCGATGGGCTACCTGGGGATCGCGACGGGGGTCATGGCCTTCCTAGTTCGACGCGTGATCCTGCCGCTTTGGCTGCGCCGAGCCGTACCAGATCCCGTGGTTCCCTCCTAAGCCCGGAACAAATCGGCGCTCGCGCCGTATATGCGGCGTGGAAATCCGGATCGATGCCCTCAATAAGAGCTACGGCGCCGTTCGAGCCGTCGTGGACTTCACGCTCCGCCTTGAGCCGGGAGTTCTGGGACTACTGGGGCCGAACGGCGCGGGCAAGTCGACGCTCATGCGCATGCTGGCGACCGTAAAGAAACCCAGCAGCGGAACGATTCGATTCGATGGCGTCGACGTGGTTGCCGCTCCCGACGCGCTGCGCCGAACGCTGGGATATCTTCCCCAAGACTTCGGCATCTATCCGCATCTCTCGGCCTCGGAGTTCCTCGAGTATATCGGCGCACTCAAAGGAATTCCACGACGGCAGCTACGCACCCGAATCGCCGGGCTGCTCGACCTTCTCAATCTATCGCAGGTCGGCTCGCGCCCATTGGGGGGCTTCTCCGGAGGAATGCGTCAACGCGTCGGCATCGCGCAAGCGCTGCTGAACGATCCGCGCGTCTTGATCGTCGATGAGCCGACAGCCGGTCTCGACCCCGAGGAGCGCGTTCGGTTGCGAACGCTGCTGCAGGGGATGGCGAGCGATCGGATCATTATTTTTTCGACCCACATCTGTTCCGATGTCGAGAGCATTGCGAAAAGCGTGGCGATTATCGATCGCGGCGTCCTGCTCGCGTACGACGCGCCCGCGAATCTGCTGCACGCGCGCGCCTCCCTTGAGGAGGCGTATTTGAGCGTCATCACCGGAGCGCGCGCCGCGGCATGAACCGGATCTGGCCGATCTACTCGCTCGTGCGTGCCGACGTTTTGGAACGCACGCGGCGTTATCAATACCTGGCCACCGTAGCGGTGACGCTGCTGATCGGAACGCTGCTCGTTCCGGGACGCGGCGCGAACTACGAGACCTTTCTCATCGACGGTTACCGCGGCATCTACAACTCGGCGTGGATCGGCGCGAGCTACGCTTTGCTGACCGCGATGCTGCTCTCGCTCTTCGCGTTCTACAACGTAAAGAGTGCGGTGGAGCGCGACCGGACCACGCGCGTCGGCGAGATCGTCGCGACCACCTCGATCGGCCGGTTCGATTACTCGCTGGGAAAAGCGTTGAGCAACTTTCTCATCTTGGCGTCGATGGCTGTGATTCTCGCCGTCACCGCACTGGTGATGCAGTTCGTTCGCGGCGAGAGTCTCGCTTTCCATCCGTCGCAAATCTTCATACCGTTCGCGCTCGTCGTCATTCCGCTGATGGCCGTGGTCGCGGCGATCGCGGTCTTCTTCGAAATGGTGCCGTGGCTGCGCGGCGGCTTCGGAAACGTCGTCTACTTCTTCGCCTGGACGGGCTACTTGGTGTGGAGCGTTCAAAACGACTTGCGCCCGGTGCCGTGGTGGCGCGACATGCTCGGCGCAAATTTCGTGATGCGGCAAGCCTGGGAGGCCCTTCGTCGAGTGGATCCGCGGGCGGGGCCGAAATCGGTCGAGATCGGCGCGGATGTCGGCGCGCGCGTGCGTCATTTCTTCACCTTCACCGGGCTCCATTGGAGCGCCGCCGACGTCGCCGGGCGGCTGGTCTGGTTCGTCGTCGCACTCGGCATCGTCGCCGCAGCAGCGGTGCTCTTCGATCGTTTTTCCAAGCCCGCGCGCAGTACCGAGCAACGACGGAGCAGCGCCTTCATGCTGCTATGCCGAACTGCTGCGGGGCGATATACCGCACCACTGATCGACGTACTCTTCGGCAGCGACTTCGGAGCTATCGTGCTTGCGGAATTCCGGCTGCTCGTTCGCGGCTTGAACTTTTGGTGGTATGCGGTCGCGGCGGGACTTTGGATCTTTCAACTCTTCGCCGGCGGCACGGGGCAGAGTATCGCGGTCGGATTGGCCTGGATTTGGCCGATGTTGCAGTGGTCGCAGCTCGGGACGCGGGAGGCAGTCTACGGGACCGAGCAGTTCATTTATCCGACGATGCGCCCGATTCGACGACAGTTCGTCGCACAATGGTCTGCCGGCGTGCTCCTTGCACTGTTAACGGCAGGCGGATCGCTCGTACATTGGGCCCTTGCCGGAAATCTCAACGGCATCGAAGGCATACTCGCGGGTGCCGTTTTCGTTCCGACGCTCGCACTCGCGTGCGGAGCGCTCTCCGGAACGACGCGCCTGTTTGAGATCGCGTACCTCGTGCTCTGGTATATCGGTCCGATGAACCGCACGATGTTTGACTTCACGCAAGGCGCGTACGCGCCGGGATACACGCTGGCCTCGCTCGTGCTCTTCGCACTCGCACTCGCGGCTCGAAGAGTACGATTACAGCTCGCCTGACTATTTTCCGACCATTACGTCGGTAGCCTTGAAGATGACCGTGACCGCGTCGCCCTTCTTTAGGCCCAGCCGCTCTGCGGAGAGCGCGGTGATGGCGGCGGTAACAGTAGCGGCCTCAACTTCGACCTCGATCTCCGACATGACCGTTCCGACGGAGAGATCCTTCACGCGGCCGCGAATTTGATTTCTAGCGCTAATCTGCATGGTCCGTCCCTTTCAGTGCGCGAATCGGCAGGCCTGGCCAAGCCAAGCGCTACACGAGTGAGATTGCCGGTTCCGTCTCGCCGCTCCAGACGAAACGGTAGGTAACACCTTTTCGCACGTTCGTGACGAGCGCGGGGCGAAAGCACGCGATGCACGTGCCTCCGGAGTTGCGCACGCTCGGGTAGACGATTCCCAGCGATCCGCGCGCCAGCAGCTCTTCGGCGAGTTGCTGCGATGCGACGTAGGTCTCAGGCGCCAAAAATTTTGCGAAGCGCTTGCTCTGGCGCAAATCGTGAAACTCCGCGCTGAAATCGGCGGCGTAATCGTCGTAGGTCACGTCGTCTTCCAAAACGCCGATCTCGAGAAGGTCGATCGTCTTGTGAAAGGCGATCTCGGCGATCGACGTTTCGATTTCGAACCCGGAGTACCACGCACCGCGCTCCGGCCCGTTGAAGCGGCTGCCCAGCGGATGCGGATGCGTGAATGCAGCGTTGACGACCCGCGCGTACGGTAGGCCGAAGACCAGCTCGTGGACGTCGATGCCGTCGGCGATCCCGTTCTCGACGAGGGTGCGTTCGTTCGTCGCGATGTCGAGTTTGAAGATGTCGTCGAGGTGACGAGTCGAATCGGCGATCCGCGCGAGCACGCTCTGGCCGTATTTCGATGCGATGAAGCGGTGCGTGTCGTTGCGGCGAACGAGCGAGGTTGGAGGGAGTCTAGATGCCGCCACGGCGTGCATCGAGCAGTCGTCGCACGAGTTGAATCGCCGGAATTCCGCCGCGAATCATGTACTCGAGCGGCGAGACGCCGCGAAAGATCGGGTTGGCGTTCGCGAGTGTGACCCAGCGGTCGGCGAGAGCGGTGCTGTGGAGGATGTTGAGCGCTTTGAAGATGCCGATCAAGTACGAGATCCGCAGCATCGTATCGGCATCGAGCGTTCGCCGCGGCGATTTCTTCATCGCATAATAGGTGCTACTCGCCATTCCGCCGAGGAGCCGCATCGCGTCGTCGTCGCGCAGATGCCAGCACTCGACGATATTGAAGAAGGCCTTTAAGGCCGATGGCCCCAGACGTTTGCGTTCCTCCGGCGAGGCGATGTCGACCGGCTCGGGAGCGGCGTAACGGGTAGCGGGGTAAGCGAGAACGGTCATGCCGGCGTAAGTTCCTTTTATGGAGATTATACTCTCCAGATTCGGAGTACGCAAGAGCGGGCGGTCCGCCCTTGAAGTCTTGGACCTGCGGGCCGGGGCCTGTAGCTCAGCGGTAGAGCGGCCGGCTCATAACTGGTTGCGCGTAGGTTCGAATCCTACCAGGCCCACCACAAATCGCGGATTGAGCGGACGCATCGGGACGAATCGAACATCGGCTACCCTGCTGTTCGAGTTCGTCGTATCGGTCAATGCTTTTCGCGGAGCATGACCGGCGAGACGTGGGCGTAGGTGTCAGCGTGATCCCGATTTTGGAATGGCCCAGGGCAGTGCTGACGATTTTCAAATCGACGCCTGCGGCAATCATCAACGTCGCACATCAACGTCGCATAGGTGTAGCGCAGATCCGGAAGGCGGCCCAGGTCCCGCCCGCGCTACATCGCGACGCTGCACGGCATCGCGTTTCGGAGGAATTGCAGAGTGCCGATTTTTTTTTCGTGCGTCCGAAGAGTCGCGAGAGGCCGCCTCGGCGAGGGGGTGGCGCATTGCGCCTGACGCACGCGCGCCCGTATTTGGGGTGGTGTACGGCAAGGGAGAGTCGACGCCTTCGAGGCGAATTCTACTCCCGCAGGGTTAGGCCATCTTAGAGAGGCATGGGGGTGGATCATGAACTCTGAAGAATTTCGCGCGAGGCAAGCGCCGATAAAAGAGCGATATAAAGAGGCGCCGGATGCAGCACGCATCACACTTAAGGCGCAGAGTCTCCTTGGTGAGGGGATCACCTGCAAAGTACAAACGGGAAAGGCGCTCGTTGAAGCCGGGTTGCATCCCGCGACGGGCGGCGATGGATTGAGTGCTTGTTCCGGAGACATGTTGCTCGACGCGCTTGTGGCCTGCGCGGGCGTAACCGTGGGCGCCGTTTCCACGGCAATGGGCATCGCCATTCGGGAGGGCGTGGTGCGAGCTGAGGGTGATCTTGACTTCCGTGGAACATTGGGCGTCGCCAAAGATGCGCCCGTAGGATTTTCCCGTATTCGGCTTCAGTTCGACCTGGACACCGACGCGTCTGAAGAACAATTGAACGCGCTGATTCGCCTGACCGAGCGATATTGCGTCGTCTATCAGACGTTGCGGCAGCCGCCTGAGATAATTATTTCCACGGTCACGGCGCAGTAGAAGCGGCGAGGACTTCGGCGTGCCAATGTACATGGACATCCACGAGATTCCGGGAGCGACGGCGAAAGCGGTTGAGGCCGCGCATTTGGCTGATGTCAAAACGCAAGAGAAGTACGGCGTCGTTTATCACAAGTATTGGCTTAACGAAGGTCAAGGTAAGGTGTTTTGCCTGTGCAGCGCGCCGAACCCCGAGGCCGCCGTCAGCGTGCATCGCGAAGCACACGGCCTCGTCGCGGATAAAATCATCGAGGTGCCTCAAGAGGTCGCGATGGGGTTTCTTGGCGGGTGCGAAGTGAACTCGGCGGGGGCCGCCCTTTTCCCAGGGGGGACCGCCGACGATCGCGATCCCGGCATTCGGACGGTGGTGTTCACGGACATCGTCGACTCGACGTCGCTGACGCAGCGCATCGGCGACGACGCAAGCATGGTGCTTCTTAGAGTTCACGACACCATCGTGCGAACGGCCTTAGAGGCCTGCAGGGGTCGCGAGATCAAGCACACGGGAGACGGCATTATGGCCGCCTTTGTGTCAGCGGCAGCAGCAGTTCGGTGCGCGACTCAGATTCAACAAGCGCTATCTAATCACACGTGGGAGCTCAGCGACTCTTCAGTTAAAGTTCGGATTGGCGCCGCCGCGGGAGAGCCCGTGGAAGAGTCCAGCGATCTCTTCGGATCGACGGTTCAACTAGCATCGAGGATTTGCTCGCACGCTCAACCGGATCAAAGTCTTGTCTCTAACGTGGTCGTCGAGTTGTGCATCGGCAAAGGCCTGGCGTTCCAAGACCTTGGCGAAGTCGTGCTCAAGGGTTTCGACCGCGGCGTCCACGTTCACGCCGTTCGATAGGGACGCAGGCGGATGCGCGGGAGACCTACTACGGCCTGAGATAAGTGTAGCGTCACTCTCGCGAGGCAGGCTCACATGTAAAGCTACGAGCGAATTGCCCAGCTCCTTCACGGGGCACGTTCTTCGATCCACGATCAAACGCCCAAGTTTGCCGGATCGCCGCTAAACATGGCGTCGGCAGAAGGGCTGGTCTGCGCTTGTGCTGCGATCGCCGAGCCGACGGTAAGGAGCGCGGCGACGAATCGTACCATCTTCATGATCCGTGCAGGGCTTCCAAATCGTCACTCGTACGCACCTGCCGTTTGAAGTCTTTGTGATGAACATTTGAGAAGCGCGCACGAGGCGGAAACGGCCGCGCCGATTTCGAATCTATCAAGCTGCTTACATAAGGAGATGTTCGTGAAGCGCAGTTTAGGAATCGTTCTCACCATCGTGATTGCGTCGATTGCCGTCTGGCAGACGGCTCGCGCCTGCACCGGCATTCGGCTCGTCGCCAAGGACGGCACCGTCGTGGTTGCACGCACGCTCGAGTTCGGAGCCGATCTCGAATCGAAGATCGGCGTCTTCCCGGCCGGAACGTCGATTTCGGGCGTGTTGCCCAACGACGCGACCGGAATTAGCTTTAAGACGAAGTATGGGATCGTCGGCGCCAATGCGTTCGGCCTGCCGATGGTGGTCGACGGCCTCAACGATCGCGGCCTCTACATCGGCGAGTTCTTCTTCCCCGGATCGGCGGGATACGCCGACGTAACGCCGGAGGACGCGTCGCGCGCGATGGCCGGCTACCAATACTCCATGTGGATTCTCGGAAACTTCGCGAGCGTGGCCGAAGTGAAGGCCGCCTACGATCGGGTCGTGCTCGCGCCGACGGTCGTGCCGCAACTCGGGATGGCGCCCCCGGTGCACTTTCGCATCGTCGACAAGACCGGCGCGGCGGTCGCGGTCGAGCCGATCGGCGGCAAGCTCGTGATCTACGATGATCCGCTCGGCGTGCTCACGAACTCGCCGACCTTCGATTGGCACATGACCAACCTGAACAACTACGTCGGCTTAACGGCTGAGAATCGCGAGCCCCTCGCGCTCAAAGGCGTGACGCTCACCGGCTTCGGTCAGGGCTCGGGCTTCTACGGGTTGCCCGGCGACTTCACGCCGCCGTCACGATTCGTGCGGGCCGTTGCGTACCAAGCCGCCGCCGTCGTACCGGCGACCGGAAGCGACGCGGTCGCGCAAGTCTTTCATATCCTCAACAACTTCGACATTCCGGTCGGTGCGGTTCGCGATGAAGTCAACGGAAAATCGATCGACGAGTGGACGCTCTGGACGTCAGCCGAGGATCTTGCGAACCTGCAGTTTTATTTTCGAACCTTCAACGATCAATCGCTACGCAGCGTCGACGTGCGCAGAGCGCTCGCGAGCGCGGGTTCGAGCGTGACGTATTTGCCGATGGAGACGACGCAGCCGACGCCGATTACGCCGGTTTCGCCCTAGCCACGGCAGTACAAGCTAGCTAGCGTCTTCTGGCGCCGCCGCGTCAAGGCCGAACGATCCGGCGTCGTGCGCCGTTACAGCAACAAAAGGCCAGGTACCATTCCAGCAACGAAGGGATGCCCGAACGATCCGCGTTGCTTCATATATATCACCGGAGGTTACCCCACCCGTGTTTCGAAGCTAGGAAGCTCCCGATGAAGAGTGTGCGTTTCTTGCGTCGCGTGCCGGCGTATGCATTGATGGTTGCGTCGGCCGGTTGTGCGGGCCTCGTCTCGCACGGAGGAGTGACGCCGGCGACGGCGCCGGGTACGGCCGCGCGCCAGGCGGCGAGCCAGAAACTCTATCTTACCGACGTGAAGAGCAACACGGTCGCCATCTATGGCTATCCCAAGGGCGGGCTGGTTGGCAAGTTGACCGGTCTGGGTAAGCCGCGCAGCGAGTGCGCCGACGCGGCAGGCGACGTGTGGGTCGCCGACGTTGAGGCCTTGCAGATCGACGAGTACAAGCCCGGCCGAACGAGACCGGCCATCTCGCTGAGCACGCAGGGCACGCCGTCGGGGTGCTCGGTGAGTCCGGTCGACGGTAATATCGCGATTGCCGGCGGCCCCAACGGCATCGTGCTCTCGATTTTTCACCGTAGCTTGCGCAAGCACTGGCGTGACGCGAAGGTCTTTACCGACAAGACGATGGTGACCGGCTATTTCTGCGGCTACGACGTTCAGGGGAATCTCTTCGTCGACGGCGTCGGCAGCGACGGTAGCTTTGCGCTCGCGGAGCTTCCGCGTGGGGGCAAAGCTTTGGTCGATATCGCCGTGAGCCAGACGATCAAAGTGCCTGGTCAAGTGCAGTGGGACGGCGCGAACGTCGCGATCGGCGATGCGGGCGTGGTTCCCTCGGTCGTCTACCAGTTTTCCATCAGCGGAAGCACGGCGAAGAAAGCCGGAACGACGACGCTCGCCGGAAGCAAGAGCGTGCGCCAGTTCTGGATCGACGGCAACACGATTGTCGGTCCCGATTACGGCGCCGACGTCGGAGTCTGGGCCTATCCCGCCGGCGGCTCCCCGACGAAGAAGTTTTCCGTTCCGGGATACGGCGCGACCGTGAGCGCGGCGCAGTGAGAGGAGAGGCAATGATACGGCGTTACATCGCACTCGTCATCGTCGGCGCGTGGCTCGTCGCCTGCGGCGGCCATTCCAGCACACCGATGAACCCGATCCCGCCGGGTCTATCGCAGAAC
Organism: Candidatus Cybelea sp.; assembly: GCA_036732685.1. Lineage (GTDB taxonomy): Bacteria > Vulcanimicrobiota > Vulcanimicrobiia > Vulcanimicrobiales > Vulcanimicrobiaceae > Cybelea. The sequence goes on from DAINBY010000016.1 coordinate 59,863, forward strand.
GCTCCGAACACCGGCCCCTCGCATGACACCAACGTGAACGAGCTCCCCGAACCGCCGGTCGTGAACTCGGTCCACGGCATCGCGAAGGTTTCGATGCAGGTCACGTTCAGCGGCGCCACTGGCTTTCCGCAGTTCGTCTATAAGGGTTTGGGCGGCGTCTCACCGACGATTCGCGTAAATCCGGGCGACACGATCGAGATGGAAATCATTAACGATCTCACCCGCCATGGCGACAAGAACGACATTAACATCCATTTTCACGGCTTGGGATCCTCGCCGCGAGCGCCGGGCGACGACGTGCTCGGAACGCTCGCGAAGCCCGGCCAAACGCTGCATTACATCGTGCACGTTCCGAAGAATCAAGAGCCGGGACTCTACTGGTACCATCCGCACATCCACGGCCAAACGACCTATCAGGTGGGATCGGGCGGCATGTCGGGTGCGCTCGTCGTCAACGGCTTGGAGAAGCACATTCCGAGCCTGGCCAAGATGAAGGAGCGCGTGATCATCGTACGCGCCACCGGCGTCGGTGAGAACGCACCGCCGCGTGACGGCGACGACGACGAGATGTCCGACGGAATGTCCGGAGACATGTCCGGTATGTCCAGCGGCACACCGTCGGGTCAGGCAACCATGAAGCCGCAGGTGTTCAACACCGAACCGTGCGGTTCCGACCTCGGCCTCACGACGACGCTCAACGGCGCCTATCAGCCGGTCATCACGATTGCGCCCGGTGAGAAGCAGTTCTTCCGCGTCATCAACGCGAGCGGCCACAAGACGCTCGACCTCTCCGACGGCGGCGATCTGGTGCTCGTCGCGATCGACGGCTTCGCACTCGATACGTGGCCCGGTACGCCGCCGACGAAGACCGTGAAGTCGCTCGTCATTCCGCCGGCCGGTCGCGCGGAGTTCGTCGTTACCGGGCCGACCAGCGGCTTCGCGCAGTTCAAAACGCTCTGCTACGACAGCGGACCCGTCGGCGACCACGATCCTGAGCTCAAACTTGCCGAAATGAAGAAGCCAAAAGGAAAGAGCGCTCCGCTGGCAATCATCGGACCGCTCAAAGTAGGCGCCCCGCTTCCGCAAAACGTCTATACCACGGCGCTGCCGCCGATCGCGCAGCGGCGCGTTGCGATCTTCAGCGAGACCGCCACGCATTTCCTGATCAACGGCCGGGCCTTCAAGATGAGCGATCCGCCGCTGTTCGTGGTGCACGTCGGTACCGTCGAGGAGTGGCGCATCGTCAACGTCACCGACGAGGTTCACGACTTTCACTTACATCAGGCCCACTTCTTGGTCAAGGCGATCAACGGCGTCCGGCTCGCGCATCCATATTGGGCCGATAGTTTCGTTATTCCGCACCGTCGCAAAGACGGCCACGCCGGCACGCTGCTCGTCATCGCCGATTTCCGCGACCCGATCATCAAGGGAACGTTCCTCTTCCACTGTCACATCCTCGATCACGAAGATGCCGGGATGATGGCGAAGATTCAGGCGATTTAAGGATGCAGGCAATCAAGTTCGCGCAGCGCGCGCTAAGTTTCGTCGCAGTTGCCGTGCTGCTCGCCGGGTGCGGAGGCGACGTCGGAAGCGCGCCGATGCAAACGTCGCTTCTACCGCCGTCGAACATTCTCGGCAGCGCGCATACGAAACGCGCCGACTCGTGGATGCTCCCCGAAGCGACGAGCGAAGATCTGCTCTACGTTTCCGATGCAGCCGGCGTCGTCGACGTCCTCTCGTATCCGGACGGCAAGCTCGTCGGCGTGCTGAAGGGCTTCTCGTCGCCCGCGGGGCTCTGTTCCGATGCGGCCGGCAACGTCTTCGTCACCGACACCAATAACCTGAACATCCTCGAGTACAGGCACGGCGCGAAGAAGCCGCTGAAGACGCCGCTCAACGACTTCGGGCACTATCCGTTCGGCTGCGCGGTCGATCCAGGAACGAAGAACGTCGCCGTCGCGAACTACGCCAGCACACTCAAGAACGGTCCAGGCAGTGTCTCGGTCTTCGTAGGTGGCAAGGGCGAGCCGCACTCGTACCAAAACACCGCGTTTAACGCTTATTTCTTCTGCAGCTACGACGACAAGGGCAACCTCTTTGTTGATGGCGCGGACTACGGCAGCTACCATACGCTGTTCGCGGAGCTCGCGAACGGCAGCAGCACGCTCACCAGCGTCACGCTCGACAAGACGATCGGCTATCCCGGCGGCGTACAGTGGGACGGCAAATATATCGCCGTGCAAGACACATACGGTCATGCGATCTACCGCTTCAGCATCAGCGGTTCCAGCGGGACGTCGATGGGAGCCGTGCACATCAAGGGCGACAAGAGCGGTCTCCTTGCCCAGTTCTGGATCGACGGTAACACCGTCGTGGTCCCATACGGCACCAAGCCGCGCGAAACACGAAGCGTCGGCTTGTGGCCCTATACCGGCGGCGGCTCGCCGACGAAAGGCTTCGCGGTCGAGCATGCAACGGAGCTGGTCGGCGCGACCGTCAGTCTCGCGAAGAAGTAACCTTTCAGACGTTCCGCAGGCCGCGCTCTGAGGTTGGCCAGGCCGCTCCAGGCGTGAGGATTTGACATCGCGAAGGGCGCCCGCTACGGTATGAAGGCCCTCGCGGCGCCATCGTCTATCGGTTAGGACATCGCCCTTTCAAGGCGGAAAGACGGGTTC
>DAINBY010000017.1:0-56776 GCA_036732685.1 Candidatus Cybelea sp.
CGTGCGCCCGTAGCGTAGCTGGATAACGCACAGCCCTCCGAAGGCTGGGATCGGGGGTTCGAATCCCTCCGGGCGCGCATTTATGACTGACGATGAAGTCCGTTTACAGCGAGCGCTTGAGCTCGCGGAAGAAGCGGCGCACGCGGGTGAGGTGCCGGTAGGCGCGCTCTTGGTCAGTGGCGACCTGGTGCTCGAAGCAAAGAACGAAAAAGAAGCACATCGCGATCCTACCGCACACGCAGAGATGCTGCTGCTGCGCGAGGCGGCGCGGCGCTTGGACGCGTGGAGGCTTTCCGAGGCGACGTTGTACGTTACGAAGGAGCCGTGCGTGATGTGCGCGGGTGCCATGATCGCCGCGCGGATCAAACGGCTCGTCTACGGCGCGGGCGATCCCAAGGGCGGCGCCGACGGAGGAGCTTTCGAGATTCTTCGATCGCCGAGGACGAACCACCGGCTCGAAGTAACCTCGGGCGTCCTCGAAGCAAAAGCCGCGGCCCAGCTGCAGGAATTCTTTCGAGAGCGGCGCCAACCCACTGCCTCGGAGAGGTGGTCGAGTGGTTGAAGGCACCCGCCTCGAAAGCGGGCGAACGTGTTGAGCGTTCCGTGAGTTCGAATCTCACCCTCTCCGCCATCCTTCGACGAGCTCAGGATGACAGCGATTCAGGACGCGAGTGGGAGTTGGACGGTGAAACGCGAGCCTTTTGGACTGGTGTCGAGCGATATCGCGCCGTGTGCGCGTTCCACCGCGCGCTTGACGATCGCCAGACCTAGGCCCGATCCGGGCACGTCGCGCTGCGCGCCGCGATAGAAACGATCGAAGACGCGGGCCACATCGGTCGACGCAATGCCCGGGCCTTCGTCGGCGACTTCGATAAGGGCCGTCGCGTCGTCCGCGCGAACGCGGACGGCAATCTCGCCCTCGCCGTACTTCACCGCGTTGTCGGTTAGGTTGGTTACGACGTAACCCAGCTCGGTCGGATCGATTGCCGCGAGGATACCTGGCGGCGTGGAGAGATCGAAACGGCGATCGGGATGCGCGTCGGCGATAGGAGCGACGAGGTCGGCAACGAGCGTTCCAACATCGATCGGCGTGGCCGAGGTGGCAGCTTCGGGACTCTCCCAGCGCTCGAGCAGGATGAGCTTGTCGATCAGCGAGCCCATGATCCGGCTCTGATCGTTCATCGTTTCGAGAATCCGTTCGCGATCGGCGGCGTTCTCAAAGCCGCCCCGCCGCAGAATCGCGATGAACCCTTGAACGACCGTCAGCGGCGTCCGCAGTTGATGTCCCGCGTCGGCGATGAAGAGGCGCATCGAAGCGTTCGCCCGATCGCGCGCGGCAAAGGCCCGCTCCATTTGCGCAATCGCTCCGTTATACGCAGCGGCCAGGGAGCCGAGCTCGTGTCGCTCGTCGGCTGCGATTGGTTGCGGCGTCAAGTCCCCCGAAGCGAAGCGCTGCAGCGCACTGGTCACATCGTCGAGCGGGCGCAGCGCCTGCCCCGTCAGTGCGCGGGCAATCAAGATGCCGCAGGCGATCGCGATCAGCAGCGCGATCAGTAACGGAATCAGAAATGCGCGCACCGTCGAGACGAGGGTTGCGCTGTTGCTCCTGACGATGATGTAGAGGTTGCCGGCATGCGCGTAGAGCGGTTGGAGTCCAAACGCCGTCGCAAGACCGAGAATGACGTTGGCGACCGGACCCGAGACGCGTGGATCGCCCGAGAGGTCGCCGCGCCGCCGGACGGAGACGGTAGGATGCGCGTCGGCCCGATGTACGCGATAGACGGTCACCCGCGTCGCGGCGTCGAGAAAGACGATCTCGCTCCCGGTTCCCAGCAGCAGCGAGCCCGCGAACGTGCCACCGGCGCGCGCGTCCGCCGGGTTCGAGCGCGTCAGGGAGGCCTGCAACTGCGTCATCGTACCGCTTAGCTCGTTGGAGAGCGTACGAACGTAGAAGCCGAAGGCGAGGAGTGCACCGGTCACGATCGCCGCGACGAGGACGAGGGAGATTTCGACCGCGGCCAGGCCCTGAATCCGCCGCGCGAGCTTGGTCGTCACGCCGGCGTCGACCGCAAAGCGTAGCCGCTGCCGCGAAGCGTCTGGATGAGTTTGACGCGCTCGCCGCTGTCGAGCTTCGCTCGCAGGAACGAAACGTACGTCTCGACGGTATTGGGGATCACGTCGCGATCGATCCCCCAGACCAAGTCGAGAAGTTGCGAGCGCGTGAGCACCTCTTCCGCATGTTCGGCGAAGACGCGCAGCAAGTCAAACTCGCGTGGGGAGAGCTCGATGCGGCGATTGCCGCGGTAGACCGTTCTGCTCGCGGCGTCGATGCTCAGATCCGCATACGTAAAGGTTTCGTGCTGCTCGATTCGAGGCCGGCGGAGCAGCGTGCGTAGACGTGCCACGAGCTCCTCGATATCGAACGGCTTACCGACGTAATCGTCGGCACCAGCCGTGAGGCCGGCAACCTTCTCGGCGATCTCGGTACGAGCGGTGAGCATCACAACGGGGGCGGTTGTGAGCCGTCGGATCTCCGGAAGGAGCGCGAAGCCGTCCACGCCGGGTAACATCACGTCTAAAATGATGAGATCCGGCGACCAGGCTTCGAGCAGCGACAATGCAGCCGAACCCTCGGTAACGCAGCGCACCAAAAACCCCGCTTGCTCGAGTCCGAACTCGAGAAGCTCACGAAGAGCCCGCTCGTCGTCGACCACCAGAACCCGGGCCGGCTCGCCGGGGACGCCCATTCTCAGACTCACTCCAGGACTCAGAACTCCTGCTTTCGTTACAATCGGACCAACTATGATAGCTAGGGAACGGCCCTTTCGGCGACTCTTCGGTCTGCTCTTCGTGATCCTAGCCGTCTGCGGCTGTGCCGGGCGGCCGGCGGCGCGCCCGAGCCAAGCTCCGTACGTCGAGACGACCATGACGAGCTTCGGTTCCATCGAACCGGCGCGCCAGCTCGCGGGCGTGATCGCGCCCTATCAGAACGTCGCAGTCCAGAGCACGCTGGCCGAGCCTGCCGATGCCGTCTACGTGCGCGAGGGCGACACCGTCCACGCCGGCCAGCTGCTCGCCCAGCTCGATACCTCCGATTTGCAGGCGCAACTGCAGTCGGACCTCGCTACCGCAAACAGCAATCACGCTAATACCGTTCACACGCAGTATCAAGGTTCGCTAACGATCGCGCAGGGCGTCGATACGCTTCACACCGACGCAGCCGCCGTCGCGCAGGCGCAGCAGACGTTAAGGAACGACCAGCACAATCTCGAGCGCGATCAGAGTCTCTTGACGCAGGGGTACGTTTCGCAACAAGCCGTCGACGCGCAAGAGACGCTGGTGAGGAACGATCAGCAGGCGCTCACATCGGCGAGTGCTAACCTGGCCTCGGCGCGCTCGAACGTGCAAGCGAACGGATCGCTCGGCGGAGAGGGCCTACAGTCGGCGGCGGTCCAGCAATCGGCCGCGCAGGAACAAGTCGCCGCCGCGCAAGCCCAGCTCGTTCGCGTTCAGATCGGTAAGGCGGCGATCGTCTCGCCCATCGACGGCGTCGTCGTCAACCGAAATATCAACCCCGGCGAGTACCCGGGCTCGCGTCAGATCTTTACGCTGCAACAGGTCGATCCGATTTATGCGGTGCTTCACGCCTCCAGCGAAGAAGTCGCTCGCATCGTCAGCAACGCGCCGGCGACGGTTTCGGTACCCGATCTCGGGACGAACGTACGCTATTCGGGCCGCATTGCCGGCGTGCTCAATCAAATCAATCCGGGTTCCACCGACTTCGAGGTCAAGGTGCTCCTTGCGAATCGAGGCGGGCGTCTGCGACCGGGAATGGTCGTTGCCGGGAAGATTGCGACCCCCCCGATCGCCGGGATACGAGTGCCCGCCACGGCTTTTACCGACGATAACCACGACGCCCTCATGGTGGTTCAGAGCGACGATACGGTCAAAACGTTAAAGGTTGCCGAAGTGGCCACCGACGGCACGACCTCGGTCGTCACGGGCATCGCTCCCGGAACGCGCGTCGTGACCAACGGTCAGGTAAGCCTGGGGGACGGCGAAAAGGTTTCGTTCCAGCAGTGAATTTCAGCCTGACCCGGCTTTTCATCCAGCGGCCGACGCTCGTCTTCGTGATCGTTGCGATGATGCTCTTCGCCGGCGTCCTCTCGACCATGACGATCGTCAAGGAACTCTACCCGAACGTCAGCCAGCCTACCGTCAGCATTTCGGTCGCGTACAACGGCGCATCGGTCACGGAGATGCGCGACAATATCGTGCAGCCGATCGAACAGACCTTGGCAGGCACGCCGGATCTGCAGACGTACAATTCGGTCGTTCAACAAGGCCAAGCGTCGATCACGGCCATCTTCGACATTAAGTCGGATACGGCAACGGACCTCGCGCTGACGAATAAGGCGATTCAGGCTGCGGAAAAATATTTGCCGACGAATATCAGCCCGCCGACGGTCAATTTGCGGGATCCGACGCAATCCCAGGTGCTCACCCTCGCCCTCTTTTCACGCAAGCTCTCGCTTTCACGGCTCGCGCTCTACGCGACCAACGTGATCGCGCCGCAGTTCGAACAGATCCCCGGCGTTTCGTACGTCAACGTCGGTGGGGTCGTGACGCCGGCGTACGAGGTGGTCGTCGACCCGGTCCGCCTTGCCGCGTCGAATCTTACCATCAACGACGTTATCAACACGCTGCAAAACGATAACCAACGCGTTCCCGGTGGCTTTGCCTACGAGCCGAACCGCCAAACCACGATCGATATACGCGGCGATATCCAGAGTCTCGACTCCGTTCGCAATTTGGCGGTCCTCCCGTCCTCGGGATCGGGCGCGGCGGCCGCCATCGCCAACTCGACCGGTGCTCAGGTGGAGAACCTGCGCGGCGGGCTCTCGGCGCTCGCCGGCGTCGTCGATCCGTGGTCCGCCACCAACTCCGTCGTGCACGTTGGCGACGTAGCGACCGTGACGGACGGATACGAGCCCCAGCTCGAAGCCGCGCATATCAACGGGCGTCCCGGTCTCTTCCTGCAGGTTCAAAAGGCGGCCGATGCGAGCGAAGTGGACGCCTCCAACAACGCGTTGCGGGCGCTTCCGCAAATCGAGCGACAGTTCCCCGAGATCGAGTTCAACGTCATCAACGTCCAGTCGCGCTTTACCCAGCAGCAAATCAATATCGTCATTCGGACGCTCGCGCTCGCGATTCTCTTTACGTGCATCGCGATGCTCTTTTTCCTGCGCTCCTGGCGCAGCGCGATCGTCGTCTGCATTTCGATTCCAACGTCGCTGGCAATCGCGCTTACCGCGATGAAGCTGATGAACCTTACGATCGACACGATCTCACTGCTAGGAATGTCGCTCGTCATCGGCATCCTCGTCGACGACTCGACGGTGGTCTTAGAAAACATCGAACGTCACTTTACCGAGCTCAAGCAGCCGCCGGCCGAAGCGGCCGTGCGCGGCCGCGAGGAGATCGGTGCCGCGGCGGTCGTGATCACGCTCGTCGACGTCGTCGTGTTCTTTCCGATTGCCTTTATCCAGGGACAGGTCGGGCGTCAGATCGCGGAGTTTGCGATCGTGGTTGTCATCTCGACGCTGACGTCGCTCTTCGTCTCGTTCACCATTACGCCGACGCTCGCGGGACTCTGGGCGTTGCGCTCGCACTGGAAGCCGTGGACGGTGATCGATTGGTTCGGCGACCGATTCGATCAAACGCGGACCTGGTATATCGAACGGGTGCTGCCGTGGAGTCTGGGCCACGGGCGGCTCGTCGCGTTCTTCTGCGGCGGAACGTTTCTCCTAGCGCTCGGCATGGTCGCGGCCGGGGCGGTCGGCGAGGAGTTCATTCCGCCGGTCGACCGCGGTGAGATTTACATTCAGCTCATCTACCCCATCGGCACGCCCCTAACGACGGTCGAGAAAGGAACGTTCGCGCTCGAACGCAAGTTCTTAAACTCACCCGATACCTTTGCGATTACGACGGTCGCCGGTGCATATGCCGCGTCCTTCGGCGGTTTCGTGAGCCAAACCAACGTCGGTCAGGTTCACGTCTGGCTCAAAGACGAGCGCGCGCACTCGACGGATTACTGGGCGCAACAGTTTCGGAAAGTTTCGAAGGAAAACTTGGCGCCGGACGTGCAGGCCGTCGTCGTTCCGGCCACGTCGACCGGCGGCGGAAACGCGCAGCCGATCGACCTTCTCGTGACCGACTTAACGGGCGGCGATCCGACGCGCTACGCGCAGCAGGTCGAACAGCTCTTGCGGCGCGTTCCCGGTGCCACGAGCGTCAACAGCACCGGCACGCAGCTCGCGCCGGAGATTTCGATTCAGTTCGACCGTGAGAAGGCACAGGCGCTCGGCGTGGATTTGGGTCAGGCGGCGGAGGCCGCGGGCGCAGCGTTCGGTGGTAACGTCGCGACGCAGTTCGAAACAACCTCGGGCTTGGAGCAGGTCCAGGTGATCTATCCCGAGGCCGACCGCACGAACATGGAGCAGCTCAAATCGATAGCGATACGCTCCGGGACCGGCGGCATCGTCTATTTGAGCGACATCGCACGGTTCGACTCGACGCCGACGGCCCCGCTGATCACGCGAACCGACCGCCGCAACGTCGTTCACGTCGACGCCAACTACGCTGCGAGCTCGTCGCTTTCGGCGGTGGAGAACGGGTTGATGAAGCGGCTGCGCACGCTGCATTTGCCGCCGAACATCGTCGTCCGCCCCGCGCCGCTCGGGCAGCAGGACTTCATGCATCAGACGCTGGTCGGTATGGGCTTGTCGATGATCGTCTCCGTAATCCTCGTCTATCTGTTGATGGTTGCGCTCTATAACAGCTACGTCTCGCCCTTTATCATCATCTTTTCGGTCCCGGTGGCCGCGATCGGCGCGATCGGGGCGCTCTTCCTCACGCATCGTACGCTCAATCTCTTCTCGCTGATCGGCACCATTCTGCTAATCGGCATCGCGACGAAGAACGGCATTCTCTTGGTCGACTATGCGAACACGCTGCGAACGCGCGGCTTGGATAAACTGGCGGCGATCAAGGAGAGCGCGCAGACGCGGTTCCGTCCGATCATCATGACGAGCTTCTCGGTCATGGCCGGCAACATACCGCTCGCGCTCGCGCTCGATCCCGGTTCGGCCTCGCGCTCGAGCCTCGGCATCGTCGTGATCGGCGGCGTTTTCAGCTCGCTGATCTTGACGCTGCTGCTGATTCCCAACGTCTACATGTGGGTCGCGCCGAAAGACCAGCCCTCGCCCAACGGCGCCACCCGTGCCGGCACGGGGCACGTTTCGGTGACGACTACGGAGCGGCAGACGCTCCCGGCGTAGGCGTTCCGGCCAGACGCGGGTCGGGAGACTCCGTCGGAAACGCGATATCCTTAAACGTCACGTCGGCGACGATCTTATAGGTGAGAAACGCGACGTGCATCGTTTGGCTGAAGGTGCCGTGAACGATCACCCAATGACCGTCCAAGACGGCATAGTCGAGTGAGAACATCTCGTCGCTCGAGCCTGCGGTCCGCATTTCGATGTGGGACGGGAGCTTGGTCGCGGCATCCTCGACGACGTCCGACGGGTAGAGGCCTTGCGCGACACGAGGCGTCGGATCGATCAGGAGGTGCAGCGCCGCATCCGTCGAGTCCGGCGCGTAACGAGCCGCCCAATAGCTGTTGTACGGGATGACGACGTTTACGCTCGGATCGGGCGGAGGGATCGCCAGAAAAAATGGCGTGCCGCGGTCGAGCGTGATGTCGACCCGCTTCAGGTTCGCGAAATAGCCGAACTTGAAGTTCGAGAGCGGGTCAAAGTAGGCGACGATCGGGAAGGCCTGACCGACGCGCTGCTGGCCGTTGGGGAGGTCTTTCATCACGGCTAGGTTGTCGGCGACCCGTACCGCAATCGAGCGGTTGATGTCCTGCGCGCGCCCCAGCGTCGGCGCGCTTACGTGCGTCTGTTCGACGTACGTCATGTAAACGGGGGGGTTCGCGTTGTAGAACGCGCTCGAACGGTTGATCAACATCGCGAGTGCGAGATCGGCGGTCATCATATCCGGCGGCCTCGTTTCGGCGGCGGGAAGGAAAGTACCGGTCCGTTAACTTCGGCCGCAATGGAGACCGAAATAAACGAATCGGTGGCGGCACGGGTCGTCGAGTGGCGACGATCGATTCACCGGCGTCCCGAGCTAGGCTTCGAGGAACACGAGACCGCCGCACTGGTCGAGCGTGAGCTCGACTCGCTTGGAATCGAGCACCGCCGGGCGGCCGGGACCGGGGTCGTGGCACGCGTCGACGGCGGTATGCCGGGTCGCGTCGTCGCACTGCGTGCCGACATGGATGCCCTGCCGATCCTCGAGCGAAGCGGCGAACCCTTCGCATCGGAAGTCGACGGCAAGATGCACGCCTGCGGGCACGATGCGCATACCGCGATGCTGCTCGGGGCCGCGCGAGTACTCGCCGAAACGAGAGCGCAGCTTGCCGGCCGCGTCGTGCTGCTCTTTCAGCCGGCCGAGGAAGGCCCCGGCGGGGCCCTGCCGATGATCGAAGAGGGGGCGCTCGAAAACCCGCAAGTCGAAGCGATCGCCATGCTGCACGTCGACTCGCGCCTCGACGTCGGAACGATCGGCGTTACGGCCGGACCGGTCAACGCCTCGGCAGACGAGCTCTACGTCACCGTTCGCGGCAGCGGCGGCCACGGGGGCTACCCGCACACTTCGATCGACGCAATTCCCGCGACGGCGGCGATAGTTCTCGCGCTGCAGAACGTGGTGGCACGCGAGACCGATCCGCTGGCGAGCGCGGTCGTTACGATAGGCACGATAGCCGGCGGATTTCGCAACAACGTCATCGCCGACGAGGTAAATCTGAGCGGAACGCTGCGTGCGTACGATCCGGCCGTGCGCGCCGAACTGGAGACGCGCATTCGAAGGATCGTGGCGGGCGTCGCCGCAGCCTACAACGTGCGGGCCGACGTGCGGGTGATTCGGGGTTATCCACCGGTTCGCAATGACGAAGCACTCGCGGAGCAATTCTCGGGGTATCTGCGCGCATGCAGCCGGTTGCACGTTGAGGCGCCGATGCCAACGATGGGCGCGGAGGACTTCGCGTACTTTGCGCAACGCGTGCCGGGGCTGCTGATGCGTCTGGGAGTTCGCAGCGAAGCGGCGGGATCGACGCACCCAATCCACAGCGCGCAGTTCCGAATCGACGAGCGCGCGCTTCCGCTCGGCGTGACGGCGCTCGTGCTCTTCGCGCGGGCGTTCGCCGGCCGCGAAATACAAGGGTAGCCGTCGGCGCAACGCAGAATACTCGCCTTATGCTCGTGAGTGATGAGGCAATTCTGCCCGGGTCGCAAGTGCACAGCGCGAGCCTCGATCTCAACTGTTCCGTGGAGGACGCGTTCGCGCTCCTCTGCGCCGTTGAGAAATGGCCCGTCTGGCTCGCCTTTCTTCGTAGCGCGCGTCGCACTATTACCGACGAGCCGGTGAGCGTCGGGACGGAAGTCGCGATCCGATCGACGCTTCCCGGCGACGAAGAGGAACTCTACGAGGTCGATGGCCTGATCGCAAACTATCGCCTATCGCTCGTCGGGGCGTACTCGCTTCGCCGTCGGATAGAGTTTCGAATCGAACGCCGGACGACGTGCTCGAGGCTGCACGTCCGGCTCTCGTATCCGGCCTATCACGGGCGGTTCGGTACGCTGCTCGATCGCTGGCAGCGCGGACGCCGGGTCGCAAGCGCCCTCGACGACTCGCTCGTCCATTTCAAGGGGCTCGTGGAGTACAATCGCGACGCTGCCGTGCTCGCGGACTTCTGAGCGGTTGGGTTCGGCTAGCAGTCATTGACCATGAGTGCTAACGCGACTATACTCTAGCCATGCCGCTCTATGACTATGCCTGCACGAAGTGCGGCCGGATACGCGAAGTGCGCCACGGGTTCGACGAGAGTTATCGGGAGCCGTGCGCTGCCTGTGGGGCGCCCGTTCGCCGGGTTTTCAATCCCGCGCCGGTGCTCTTCAAGGGGTCCGGCTTCTACGTGACGGATTCGCGCTCGAAGGGCTCCAGCAAGTCTGAGAAGCCTAAGGACGAGGCGAGCCCAGCGAGTGCAAAGGCCGAGCCGTCACCGGCCGCCGAGTCGAAGAGCGACTCGAAGCCTTCGGATTCGGCTGCCTAGGGCTCTCTGAGCCCGTTCAGCGCCTCTAGAAAGCCCGGAAAGCTCACGTCGAGGCTTTCGTCGCTGTCGATGGAGAGCGGCCCCACGGCCCGTGCCAGGATGGCCGCCGCCATAGCGATTCGATGGTCGCCGCCGGTTTCGATCGGTGCCGAACGGCTCGCCGGCATGCCGCCGGTGATTTCCAGCGTTCCCCGGTCGTAACGCGCGGCGATGCCGACCGAGGCGAGTAGCCGTTCGATAGCGGCGATGCGGTCCGACTCTTTGCTCCGCAGATCCCCGATGCCGGCGATCGTCGTCGTGCCTTCGGCGAAGGCGGCGGCAATCGCTAAGAGCGGGATCTCGTCGATTGCGCGCAGGGCGAGTTCTGAGCCGACGTTCGTCCCGCGCAGCTTGCGGAACGCGACCGCGATGTCGGCGACGGGCTCGCCGCAGCGCAGACGCTGCGCTCGCATCTCGATCGCCGCTCCCATCGAGCGTAGCGCGTCGATCAGGCCCGATCGAGTCGGGTTCACGCCCACCTCGGGAAGAACGACCTCGCTTCGGGGCGTGACGGCCGCCCCTGCAACGAAGAAGGCCGCTGCCGAGAAGTCGCCGGGGACCTCCACGTGCACACCCTCGAGGGCAATTCGAACGAGTCGCACGGATCCGCCGCTCGACTCGATCTCGCTGCCGAGATACGCAAGGAGTCGTTCCGTATGATCGCGCGAGCCACGATCGCCGTCGATTTGCACCCCGAGCCCCGAAAAGAGTCCGGCGAAGAGCAGCGCCGACTTCACTTGGGCCGACGGAGCGAGCAGTATGAAGTGACGCGTTTCGATCTGCGGCGTCCCGAGCAAATGCAGCGGCAAGGCTCCGGCGGTCGTCTCGATCCGCGCGCCAAAGGCGCGCAGCTGCGCGGCGACCGGCTCCATCGGACGGCGCCGCAACGACGCGTCTCCGTCAAAGCAGGCGGCGATGCCGGCACCGGCGCACGCGCCGAGGAGCATCCTGACCGTCGAACCCGAGTTCATGCAGTCGAGGGTGACCGCGGGTGAGGCGAGGTGTCCCCCGCTAACGAGGAGCGCACCGTCGTCTGGAACGATCCGCGCCCCGAGTGCAGCCAGCACCGTGCGAGTTGCAAGGACGTCGCGACCGGGATTGAGATTCGAAATGCGCAGCGGCGTCGTGCCGGCCGCCGCCGCAATCAACGCCCGGTGCGATATCGACTTATCTCCGGGCACGCGGGCCGTGCCGCGCAGCGGTCCCGGATAAACGGCTACGCTCTTACCCGCCATGTGCTTGTTGATTTCAGACAAGGAGTCCCTCATCATTTCGTAGCAAGCAGCGCGAAGTAATTTCGTCGAATGGCGGCTGCTTTTTTCACACGAAAGGAACCGATGAATAAACTAGATTTGGTCCGCTCCGCGGTCGACCGCCTGGAGCTCTCGCGCAAGGATGCCGTCGTCCTGATCGACGGCGTCTTCGACGACATTCAAGCGGCGGTCATGACGGGTGATCCGGTCAAGATTCCGGGCTTCGGCCAATTCAAAGTTCGCGATCGCGCGGCACGAATGGCGCGCAATCCGGCGACGGGCGAGCAGGTGAAAGTTCCCGCAAAGCGCGTTTTCAAGTTCCTCCCGGCCAAAGCGCTGAAGGAAGCCGTGATGTCGAAGCGCGGCTCGCGCGGCGGTACTCGCAAGAAGGCCGCAGCGAAAGCGCCGGCTCGCAAGGCTCCCGCAGCCCGGAAGGCTCCCGCAGCCCGGAAGCAGAGCAACCGTAAGAAGCGCTAGGAGCGCTCGGCGTACCCGCTCGTTCTTCGCAAGCTTGCCGGCTCTTTAGCCGGCGAGCGCTTTTTCAAACGGGTGATGGCGGTTCGAGCGCCAATACTCCCGTCGTTCCCCCGCTCTAGGAGGTATTAATGCTACGTTTTCCCTTTGCGCTCTCAGCCATCGCGGCGGCGGTCTTCGTCGCCGGATGCAACGGGGCCGCGACCTCCCCGCCGACTGGCGCCACCGCGTCGTCGCCACAATCGACGCACGTCGTCGATTCGGGAATCGCGCAACCGCACGTTCTTCGTCTTTTCCGCACGCCGCCGCATCCGCCGGCGCGACGTCACGTCATCACCGGTGCGGAACGCGCACGCGCGCGCGCGGGGGGCTGGCAGCCCGTTTCCTCGGTCCCCTCATTTCCGAACGGGCCGCAGACCGAAGAGCTGATGACTGACGGAACGGTCTTGGTCTTCGACTATTGCGGCACCAACGTTTACAAGCTGACGCCGGATAAGACCGGCAGCTACGTCACCGGCACGTGGACGCAGCTCGCCTCGCTGCCGTCCTCGTACGCGCCGCTTTATTTTGCTTCGGCGGTGCTCCCCGACGGCAAACTCATCATCAACGGAGGCGAGTACAACTTCTGCAACGGTACCGAGACGACGCTCGGTGCGATTTACGACCCGGTCGGTAATACGTGGACCGCGGTCTCCCCGCCGAGCGGGTGGTCTCGCATCGGCGATGGGCAGAGCGCCGTTCTTTCGAACGGCACCTATATGATCGGCAACTGCTGCACCTCCGTACAGGCGCAGTTGAACGAAAGCACGATGACGTGGACGCAAGTCGGCACCGGCAAGGCCGACACCAACAGCGAAGAGGGTTGGAGCCTTCTGCCGAGCGGCGAAATCCTGACGGCCGACGTCGGTAGCGAGCCGAACTCGGAGTTATTCAGTCCTAAGACCTCGTCGTGGCAGACGGCCGGGACGCTTCCGGTGAACCTGACGTCCGGATTCGAGATCGGACCGCAGACGCTACGCCCAAATAATACCGTCTGGGTTGCGGGCGCGAGCGGATTATCGGCGGTCTATCACATCAAGACCGGATCGTGGACCCAGGGCCCCACCTTCCCGCTCCTGGGGAGCCAACAACTCGACGTGGCAGACGGCCCGTCGACGCTGTTGACCGATGGTACCGTGATGGTGGCCGCAAGTCCGGGGTTGTATAACGCGCCGTCATCGCTCTACATCTATAACGGGAAGAAGCTCAAGAGCATCCCGGCTTTCCCACAAGCGCCGAACGACTCTTCGTACAACATTCGCCTCCTCATGCTACCGACCGGCCAGGTGTTGGAGGACGACGGATCGTTGGATATGGAGGTCTATACGCCGCACAGCCTCGGTTCGCCGAGCTACGCTCCGCAGATCACGTCGGTACCGTCGACGCTGACCCACGGAAACACCTATTCGATCATGGGACGTCGTTTCAACGGCGTGTCGCAGGCGAATATGTACGGCGACGACGTTCAGCAAGCGACGAACTACCCGCTCGTGCGAATCACGAACGCCGCCACCGGGCACATCTTCTATGCCCGCACGCACAATCACAGCTACATGGGCGTAGGGTCGAACAAGAAGGTATCGACGATGTTCGACGTTCCGTCGACGATCGAAACTGGCGCGAGCAGCTTGGTCGTGGTTACGAACGGCATCGCCTCGGCGCCGTCCAGCGTTACGATTCAATAGCGGCTTCCTCACGCCGGCAACGGAGTCGGCAAGAAAGCACTGCGGCCGGGGAGTCTCCCCCCCCGGCCGCTGCGTTTCCCCAGGAAGACTCTGCTAGTCGTTCGGCTCGGCGGCGGGCAAGTGGTAGAAGTAGCTCGCCGGGAAGCGCGTCTTGATCCGCTTGAACTTCGCTTTTTGCTTGTAAAAGTTGAAGCAGTCGGAAAGGTCGTCTGCGCGAGAATCGGTCGTTCCGAGCGACGGCAGACCGAAGGTCTCCTCGGTGAACTTTAGGATGCTGCCGAACTCGTGTTGGCTGTGCGAAATGTAGCCCTGCTTGGCGTACGGCGAAACGACGATCAGCGGCACTCTGAAGCCGAGTTCGTATGAGTTATAAATCGTCGGCGATACGTGATCGTAGAATCCGCCCCAGTCGTCCCAGGTGATGAAGATCGCGGTATTGTTCCAGTAATAGCTATTTCCGATGGCGTTGACGACCGAACCCACCCATGAGGGGCCGGAGCCGTCGTTCACCTTCGGGTGATCGGATGCAGCTTGGGTGGGGGTGACCCAGACCACGTCGGCGAGCTGGCCGTTGTTGATGTCGGTAATAACTTGCTCGGGCGGCGTGACGACGTTCGCCTGCATCTCGTAGTGATTGGACCAGATCGAGTAGATGGCGTCGACGGCGTTAAAGAGTCCGTTGCCGGGCGTGCCTTGATAGTACTTCCAGCTAACGCCTTGACTATCCATCTCGTTCATGAGCGACTGGCGATGAAAGCAGGGGAAAGTCTTGAGCGTTGACGGCTCCCCGCCCTTTGGGTTGATGACGCCAACGAGCGAACCCGATGGCGAGTCGCATCCCCCGACGAGCTGTCCGCTTGGCGATGCCGGATTATTTGCAGCTTTGTTCGGCGAACCGTCGCTGACGGTGGAGGTTCCGCTTACGAGGTACTGATGCGAAGGGAAGCTCGGCCCTTGATCGGTCGCGAAAAAGTTGTCGGCGAACGTATACGTTTCGGCGAGCGTGTAATACTCTTGGACTTGACTCTGAGGAACGTAGTCGTAGGCGGCGTCGTGCGGACACGTTCCCTTGCAAATCTCCGAATCGAAGCCGTTCATTCCACCGTTGTTGTACTCGGTCAGCCACGCCGCATGCGTGTGGGCGTCGTCGAAGGGCGCTGCGAGTGATTCCGATTGCAGCCGAACCTGCTGGTGCGAGTGGTTGTATCCATACGATTGAGTGTTTGCGCCGGGCAGGAACTGAAAGAGGTCGTCGACGCTGCGATTCTCTTGAACGATGATGACGATGTGCTGAATCGGGGACTGGAGGCGGACGCCCCGGTGGTGGGTGACCTGGCCGGCAGGGGTCAGCACGGCGGGACCGCCTCCGGAGTTCTGGGCGCAGCCCGCGAGCGATATAAGGATAGCCAACGAGAAGTATAGCGGATTCTTCATGGTACGATTATACCATGTTTAAGGTTTTATACATTCGCACACTTGCTATTACACTTGCCCCGGGACGGCCCACCCGAGTTGGGTGAGCCGTGAGGTCTGGGAGCGCCGTTGCCGGTTAGCCTAGTCGTCAGGCTCTTGCGCGGGCTGCGTAAAGAAGTAGCTCGGCGGGTATTTCGTCGGGATCGGGTTGAATTTGGCGGGTGGTTTATTGAAGTCGAAGCAATCGAAGAGATCGTCGGAGCGAACGTCGGTCGTGCCGAGCGACCGCAATCCGAAGATCTTCTCCGTGAATTTTAAAATGCTCCCGAACTCGTGCGGATTGTGGTCGACGTGGTGCACCCGGGCGTAGGGAGAGATTACGATTAGTGGTACGCGGAAGCTCAGCTCGTACGAGTTGAAGACGTGCGGCACGACGTGGTCGTAGAATCCGCCCCAATCGTCCCACGTAACGAAGATCGCCGTGCTGTTCCAATACTGCGATTCGCCGACAGCGTTGACGACCGACGCGACCCATGAAGGGCCGGAGCCGTCGTTGACCTTTGGGTGATCGGAGGCCGCTTGGCTCGGCGTAACCCAGACGACGCTTGCGAGCCGGCCCCGAGCGATGTCGGTAAGGACCTTGGTTGAGGGCGCCGCAACGTTCGCATCGTACTCGGTTTGATTCGACCAGAGCGAGTAAAGAGCGTCGACGGCGTTCCAGAGTCCGGGACCGTGCGTTGCTTGATAGTAGCGCCAGGTGATCCCGGCGCCGTCGAGCTCGTTCATCAGCGCCTTTCGGTGAAAGCACGGGAACGACCGCAGCGAGTCTGGCTCGCCTCCGCGCGGATTGATGACCGCTACGAGCGACCCCGGCGGCGAATCGCACCCGCCCGTGAGCGCGCCGTGGGCCGTCAGCGGATTGCTCGCAGCACGATCGTTCGAACCGTTGTTGAGAGTGGACGTTCCACTGACGAGATACTGATGGGCCGGGAAGCTCGGACCTTGATTGGTCTGGAACATCTCATCGGCGAACGTGTAGGCTTCGGCCATGTCGTAATACGGTTGGACCTCGGTCCTGGGCACGTAACTATAGGCCGGATCGGCCGGACAGTGCCCGGTGCAGGTCTCTTGATCGAAGCCGTTCATCGCGCCGTTGTTGTAGTCGGCAAGCCAATCGAGGTGGACGTGGCCCGGATTAAAGAATGCGGCAAGATGTCGGGGGCGCAGCGGTACGACCTGCCCTTGGGAGTTCAGCCCGTACGACTGCGTATTCGCCCCGCGAAGAGACTGAAAGAGGTTATCGACGCTCCGATTTTCTTGAACGATGATGACGACGTGTTGGATTTCGGATTGGGCGGTTGCGCGGCGAAGGGATAGCGCATTCCGCGAGGATGGGGGGGAGACCGGCACCCACGCGCTCGTCACGTTGCGCTGCGAAGAGTTCTGCACGCAACCGCCGAGCACGAGGGCGAGGGCGAGTCCCGCGCAGCGTGCGTTTTTCATTGCCTAACTCTACCACCTCGAAACGGCAGAGCCAATTCACTGCTTGAACTACCGAGCGGTAACTTGGTCATCCCTGCTGAGCGTCGCGCGGTTACTCGTTGTCGGGCGCCCTCTGGTCGGCCGGCTGATTCAAAAAGTAGTTCCGATCGAACGGCGAGGTTATCGGTACGAAGTTGCGGGGCCCTCCCGAGAAGTCGAAGGCATCGCCTTCCGGCGAGTTCGCCCGCGTGTCGCTGGCGGCGAGTCGTCCGAGTCCGAATTGGTCCTCGATGAACTTCAAGATGCTGCCGTGCTCGTAGGCAACGTGCGAGACGTAGTTCTGTTTTGCGTAGGGCGAGATGATCAAGAGCGGTAAGCGGAATCCGAGTCCGTCGTTATCGACGTAGGCCGGAGCCACCGGATCGAACCAGCCGCCGGAATCGTCCCAGAAGATGAAGATGGCGGTGGAATCCCAAAACGGCGATTCGCCGACCGCGTTGACGAGCTGCGTAACCCACGAGGGACCGGTCTTCGATCCCGAGCCGCCGTGATCCGAGTTGGAGAACGTTGGCGTAATCCACGTTACCGTGCGAAGGTGTCCGTTTCCAACGTCGGTTAAAAACTGCGAGGGCGGTGAGATGACGTCGGCATCCCAATCGGGGCCGTAACAGATGTGTTTGATCGCCTGGTAGGCGCTCCAGATGCCGACACGGCCCTTCGAGGCGTCGCCACGGACGCGGCTACCGCCACAGGCGAAGCTGCCGGCGCCTTTGACGTTCGATGCGTAGAACGACCACGAGAGTCCGGCTGAATCGAGCTCGTCGCCCAGCGTCGTGGGATCCCAGCACGGCACTTCGGTCCCGGCGGGGACTTTGCGGTTCGGACCGATGACCTGGATAGTATCGGGAGGCCCGCCGGTACAGCCCCAAAGACTCACCGGATAGTTCACGGAGTTGTTCGGATTTATGGCCGCGATCGCATATTGGTGCGAGACGAAACTGCTGACGTCGAAGTCGGACGAGAACATTTCATCGGCCAAAACGTATTGGTTTGCCATGTCCCAGTACGGCTGAACTTCGTACTGCGGCGCGTAACTGTACGGCGGATCCGAATTCGGACAGGAGGGTCCGGAGGGTGTATTGCACGTCCACGTCTGCTTGTCGAATCCGTTCATCCGGCAGTTCGTGCCGGGAATGCTCCCGGTGCCGTGACATGATTTGATAAAACCCTTAGCATTGTGTTGAAGGTCCCAGGTGGTCGCAAGCGTGACGGGCTGAAGCGTAATTTTCTGCTTTTTGGTGTTGTAGCCGTAGCTCTGTGTCGTGGCGCCGGGATAGTTCATGAAGAGATTGTTCAAGCTGCGGTTCTCTTGAATGATGATAACCACGTGCTGGATCTTTCCGCTCGATCCCGGATAGCGCTCCCCTCGCGCGGGAGTACCCTGAGCGTGGACCGCGTATCCCGGCCCGATTAGGCCGTTATTGCCTCCGCAGCCGGTTGGAAGTATCGCCGCGGCAGCAATTGCAAGCGGCACCCAAATGAAGGAAGTGCGACGCATGAGCGCTCTCCTGTAGCAGCAGCCTAATGGCTACCTCAATACTCCGAAGTCACGCTCGGGTCCCGCTGTCGTCGTCGATCTCGACCCCCCGACGGTTTTCGATGGATGCAATACGCCTTGTCGTGGCTCGACGGGATTTGCGAAAACATGATCGGTTGGGCGAGACGTTGCAGCGGCGCGGTTGCCCTGACGCGCGATGGAACTCGTCCCGCGTCGCGCCGCTGCTTCGTTGACTTACAACTGCCGGCGTTTGAGCAGACGCCGTGCCGGGATCCCGTTGCGTCCAAAGGCGTCAATCACGTGCGGTACCACCGGCATCGCATTGAGCTCACGAGCAAACGCGCCGGTGGCCGTCTTGCTGGTCAGAACCCACGCCGCGTTATAGTTAAGCTGGGACCAAGGGCCGCCCCACGCACCGAGGCTCTCCCACGCATTGCCATTTGAGTACATCGTCTGCTGAAGCACCTCCACCATGCACACGGTGGTGTCGGTTGAATCGAGATAGTAGTCCATCGCGTTCGTCTCGTATATTCCAAGGATTGGGTCGAGATCCCAGTATGCTTCCTTTACATCCGTGGCCTCTTCCCCGGAAAGCGTACCGCATGCCGACGGCATCGCCACCGTTCCGGCAACCGTATAATTGTCGACGTACGCGGGGTCGGGCAGCGCACCCCCTCCTGGATACCAGTCGGGCACTTGGGTCCTCCCGGTCGGGAAGGGCAATGGCGCCGTTCCCGAAGCCGTTACTGGAATATGTTCGTTTTTCACCGCAGCGAACTTCCACGTTTCGGGGTTGACCCCGAGCCCCGGTAGGGAAAGCACGTACGTCGCCGGCGAGCCGAACGCGAAGTCGTACTGCTCGGCGTAGCCGCCATAGCTGCCGTAGTTCGCGAGCTGGTCCTGGCCTTTGTACGAGCCGTCCGCGCCATTGGTGCTACTGCCGTTGGCGCTGTATCCCCCCGATCCGGACTGTGTCTCAGAGTAGCTGGCAATGCTTGCGGCCGCGCCACTCCAAGAGGAACCACTCGTCGCCGGATAGACGAATGCCGTCGCCCCTCGCGGATACGTGGTCAAAGCGCTGTACTTAAGCGTGCCGCCGTTGAGCGCTTCGGCAATCTTGGAAGAATAGTCAACCTGCGTGATAAGCGACCCCGATGCAACGAAACCAAAGAGGGTCGATTGTTTCGCCTTTCCTCCAGCCGATGTCGTATCTTTGGTTATCTCGGTATATATGCCGGTCTTCTTGTCGACGGAGAACTTGTCGATGAAGGTGCCGGTAGCGGTATTCGTCGGCCCCGGGCTCGGCGCGGCTGTGGGTCCCGACCATCTGGTAAGAGTGTCGCTGCGATTCCATGCGTAAGTCAGGGTCTCGCCGGGGTTAAACGGGGGTGTCGCGCTCGTGTACGGCCCCGGCGGCCGAAGCAGCAGCCCCGAAGCCGTCTCGCGCAGGGCCGCGGTCGAGTGTCCGGCATCAGGGAGTGCACTGGAAGCCGAAGGCTGCATTCCAACGCTCGAGCACGCCGCTACCCCGGCGGCGCCCATTCCTACAAACAGCGAACCAAGTCTTGGCCAAAGGCAACGATTCATCCGAGAGCTCCTTTCGCTCCAACAGTGGCGAGGCCTGAAGAACGACGGTTGTCGACACCAGCTATTGGGAAGCAAAATTTAAAGAGGGATTCTAGCACCTATCCATGATGGCGCTGCGGCGCGATCATCGGAACGGACACTTGGACAACCGACTTGGACAACTGCCTCGGACCGAACCTGGCCGCTCCCGATTCAAGGGTCCCGCGGGCGCAAACGCGTAATTCCTCGCCGCATCTCTACGCCGGTATATGAGGAGAGCGCTGGTGCCTATTTCGCTTTCGAGGGGCCTATTATTGGCTGTCGCCGCGGCGTTGTTGCCCGCGTGCCAGGGCAACGGCGGCCTCGGTCCGCAAACGCGCGGAGCGCTCGCGCACCGGCATTCGAGTTCGGGCAGCCCTATCCAGCACGTCGTCATCATCGTTCAAGAGAATCGCAGCTTCAATAACCTTTTCTACGGCTTTCCCGGCGCGAGGACGTCGGGCTACGGCTTCACCTCGAAGGGTCAGCAGGTGACGCTGCAACCCGTTTCGCTTGCGACGACGTGGGATCTCCAGCACAACGGCAAAGGGTTCATCAAGTCGTGTCGCGGCACGGGCAGCATTCCAGGAACCAATTGCCGGATGAACGGATTCGACAAGGAGAAGTGGACGTGCGGCGTCCCATCGGGACAGCCCTGCCCCGATCAATACCCGCCCTATAGCTACGTACCGCAGTACCAAGTGCAGCCGTACTTCGATATGGCGAATCAGTACGTCTTGGCCGACGAGATGTTCGCTTCCGATTTCGATACGAGCAGTTTCATGTCACACCAGTACATCATTGCCGGTGTCAACCCGAACTCATCGGTCAATTATCCCGACGGGGTATGGGGCTGTCCCGGTGGTCCTTCCGTTCAGATAGCCATCCTCGGTGCAAACCGCAATTTTCCGAGCGGCACCGAGCAGCCGTGCTGGGACCCACCGACCATCGCCGACGAACTGGACAGCGCCGGCTTGTCGTGGGCGTTTTACGCCACGCAAATCCGCACCAAAGGAAGCTTCAACTGCGGCGGAGGCGACATACGCGGCGCAAACTCGAAGGGGCTCACCGGCATTTGGAGCGCGTATCAGGCGATCAGGCACATTTGTTACGGCCCCGATTGGCAAAACGTCATCACGCCGCCGTCGCAGTTCTTGACCGACGTCTCGAACGGCAAGCTTCGCACGGTGACGTGGATCACCCCGACGTTTGCCAATTCAGACCACGGCGGCTCGGGCTCGCTCACCGGACCGTCGTGGGTAACGTCTCTTGTCAATGCGATTGGCGAGTCGCAATACTGGAACACGACCGCCATCTTCATTTATTGGGACGACTCGGGGGGGTGGTTCGATCCAGTACCTCCCGCGTACGTCGATAACGATGGGCTCGGTTTCCGTTTGCCGTTGCTGATCGTCTCGCCGTACGCAAAACAAGGCTATGTGTCGCACGTCAACTACGAGCACGGAAGCATTTTGAAGTTCGTCGAGGATCAGTTCGGCCTCGC
The DNA here is from genome assembly GCA_036732685.1 of Candidatus Cybelea sp. GTDB lineage: Bacteria > Vulcanimicrobiota > Vulcanimicrobiia > Vulcanimicrobiales > Vulcanimicrobiaceae > Cybelea. The sequence continues at coordinate 21,233 of DAINBY010000017.1, forward strand.
TAGGCTCGGTGCAAGCGACTCGCGGGCGAACTCGCCGGAAGGCGACGCCTTTGACTTCTCAGCACCGCCGCGAGCGTTCGTCCCGATTCAAGGCTCGCACGACAAGAACTACTTCTTGCACCAGGCTCCCGATCTGCGACCACCCGACGGGGAGTAGTCTACGAAGAGCGAGTGCACGACCCCTTAAAGTTCGGTTTCATGGAAGTCACGGTGGAAAAACCCATGAAAGCGAAGCTGTTCTGGTTGGTACGTACTACTTGACTGTGGCCGAGTTTGGTGCTCGAAAACTGGTCCGTCCATTGCTCGGTGTTTCCAGTCCATGGTTTCGCCGATGAGACCGACCAGCCGGCCATGTTGTCGAGCTGAGTTTCGACGTAGCGACCGCTCTTCGCATCATATGACGTAATAATGTTGAGCACGTAGGGCTTCGTCATCTTGCCTTGCGCCGGCACGACGACCCACTGACGCATCAGGCCGGAATCGATGGTGAAGGTTGCCGTTGCTTTGCTGAGGGGCTGGCCGACGTTCCCGGCCATGCAGGACCAGGTGCCGACGTAATACTGCATCGCGGCCATGCCTGTGGACGGATTCGCGGCGGCCGGTGCGGCCAAGCCAACGACAAAGACGAATAACGCCAGAGTCTTTCTCAAGAGATTCCTACCTTTCGGGCGGGCTGCGAAGGCCCGCAGCTTGTCCAGTTCTCCTAGAAGGCGAGCCTTCGACGGCTGATAGTCGTTTCCGTTCACGCCACAAGTGCGTTTGCCGCGGCTACGGCCGCCGCCATTGCGAGCCTGTGATCCTGGTTCCATGGCGGCCCGACGGTCCGCCGCAGATCGAGAAAGTGAGCGTCGAAGCTCTCGACGCGCAACGCCTGACTCGCCGCGGCGAATACTTTCTTCGCGTCGTACCAATGGACGGGCCAGCCGCGCGCGGCGGCAGCGGCGGCTAGCGCGTTACGGTACATCACCCAGTCGGCGACGTTCCGTGCACGGTAGTCCTTGAGTCGCTCGGCAATCGTAGGCGGAAGCGGTGGGCAGTTGCGAAGGGCAACGCCGAGAATAGGCTGCACGGCGGTCGCGACCGCGTCAAGCGCGAGCACTGCGTGCCTCTCCGCCGAGACGCGCACGCGCTCGACCAACTCCACGGCCTCGTCCGGCGGAAGCATCTGGCCTTCGTGGTGTTGGGGGAGCGCCGGCAGGTTATCGTCCACAAGTTCGACGCGGCGCCGGTCGAGAAGCGTCCCATCGCGCGCCACCGTCACCAACACGGCCCAGCCGCCGTGATCCGACACTCCGATGATGCCGCCGTTTTTCGACATAACGTTCCTCGTACTACAAATAGATGCCGGCGTCTGCTGCAGCATTCGCGCCTACCGCGCCAGCCGGCGGCTGCGATCCGCGACCGGCTGCAAGCGCCGCGGTGCCGATGCCGGGTTGAGCAGCCCGACTTTGGCACGAATGACTTTGCGCTCGGTTCAAGATCGTACGGCTCGTTTCATTGTAGGCTCGCGTGTGACCATTCCCTGACAGTCCTGAGTAACGAAATTGCGGCGGGTCAGGCCGGCCGCGCACCGAGCGGCGTCGGCTCGTTCTAGCGGTCGCGCCAGCTCCATCGCACAATGCTCGAGAACCGGAGACGGCAGAGGGCCGTCGTAGCCGGCGAGATCTGACGGCAGTACGTCGATCTCGCGCATTTGCCATAAGAAATCGTAGGGTACGTCTGCAATGAGCTGCCGCTGCACGAAGCTGTAGTGGCGACGCCGAGCGGCGTAATCGAACGTCCGGGTCGATTGGCGCCTGGAATGAAGGGAGCGCAGCTCCGTTTTGAACCCGACAAACGATCCGTAGTTTAGCGAATGAAGATGTACTCGGGGGCCTGCAACTTAGTTACCCTCCCCTGTAAAACCCCAGCCGGCTGGACGTCCCCGTTTGCACCACTGGCAAAGTACGGCACGCTAAAAGATGGTCTGCTGAAACGGCCTCCCGCGCTATGGTCCGCAACGTGGATTCCGCCATTTGCGTCCAAAGCGACACCCCCGCCGTGGTATAAGCTCGTGTGGTTGCCGGCGATAGTCTGGATGGGCGCGACGTTGCCATTCGCACCGGCGGCATAAACGGTAATACTGGGGACCGTTCCCCCCCAGTTATAGACGTAGATGTTGTCGCTTCCGTCGACGGCGATACCGACGGGGAACGACAGGCCTGTGTAGTTGCCGTTGATGGTCTGGATGGGGGCAACATTGCCATTCGCGCCACCGGCGTACACGGTGATCGCGTAGTTGCCCGCGCTGCTCCCACTGCAGGAGTTGTTCGCCACATAAATGTTGGGCGGCGTTCTGGCATCTAAAGCGATACCAGCAGGACAGGATAGCAAGGTTGCCGAGCCACTAATGGTCCGAATCGGCGCGACATTGCCGTTCGCGCCCGCGGCATAGACGGCGATGGCGTAGGAGCCGCTTCCGTAGTTTTGATTCGCGACGTAGATGTTGCCACTCGGATCCAGGGCGAGACCCCAGGGCTGAGCGAGTCCGGTTTTCGAGCCAGAAATGGTCTGGATTGCGGCGGCGTTGCCAGTTGCACCCGCAGCATAGACGGTCACGCTCCTGCCACCGCTGTTCGCGACGTAGATGTTGCCGCTGGAATCGACAGCGATTCCCATGGGCGTCTTGAGCTTGGTGTTCGAGCCGTAGATGCGCTGGCTCGGTGTAAGTCTGCCCGTTGTAGCGGCGTAGACGGTTACGCTATTCACACCTGAATAACTGCCGTAGTTGGAATTGTAATACCTGTCGTTTGTAACGTACAAGGTCTGCGATTGCGCCCGCCGCGCTTGCGAGGTTACGCTGGACAGACTGCTGTTCGGACCACCGCATGCGGCTAAGAGCGCCGCGGTGAGGCACGCTCCGACAATCTGAACTAGGTCTTTCATGCAAAGCTCCCTTCCAAAGCGGAGTGTCCTATGCTCATATGAGCCCGAACAGCGCTCCACCGTCCAAACGGATTATGCGCCTGCGATGCATCATCCGAAGCAAACAATCGCGCCCGAAGCTTACAGAGCTCCGCAGACGGACGCGGGCTGGCGCTGCCCCCAACGCAGTTCCCCAAAGCGGGAACATGTATCCATGATGGCGATCCGGCGCGTTCAGCGGAACGGACACTTGGACAACCGACTTGGACAAGTGGAATCCTTGCCGACAAGGGGAGCGCCGAGGGCGGAGTCTCGGGCTAGGCTTTAGAGCGGTCGGATCCCTCGTGGCCGATCAGAGCGACCGTTGCCGCTCGGTCCCTCGTCGCTCAGCTGCGGCAGGCTCAGGCAACGTATCCGATGACCGCGCTCAGAGGTTCTTCGCGCTATGGCAAGGCCGCCGCAGTTCGAGCGCCGGGTCGACCCAACACGCGACGGTTACCACCGTTAAGGTGGCGATCAAAACCGTCTCATCCGCGATCGAATCGCGCGGCGCCCTGACCTGTAGGCGCGGATTCGGACAGACGGAGACTGTGAGTTCTCGGGCGTAAAGCCCGGCTAGGAGACTCACATGTTCCATGGATGATCCCCGAAAAGTAATGCTGGCAAGGCTATGGAAGAACCAAAACATGAAGGCGGTTACGGGAACCTGCGCTTCGTTGGCGATTCTGTTTTTGAGCGCTGCCGTTTCTCGTGCGGACATTCCGCCGCCCCAACATTTTGTGCCCTCCAAAACGACACCGGCCTACAGCGACAACAAGAGCATCCCTTTGGCTCGGCATTTGAAACGGTGGGCTATTGCCAGGTAAGGCTTGTGGTCTATGCAGGTCCGGGCGCCAATGCAACGCTTAATGTGATGGGTTCTTCAGACCCCAACGTGATGACGGGTAGCGGGGCCGGTTGGGTCCCGGAAAGGGAGCCGCTTTCTTTTACCGGTGCCAAGAATTGGAACGGCATTTTCCTGGGCGCGGTTCTGCGCCATAGGTTTGTCGAGTTTTTCTTAAGTACGCCTGACAAGCCGGGTGTTCCAGACATTAACGCCTCTATTGGTGGCGCGGTTATCGTTCAAGCGTCGGGAATTACACCTGGTGTAGAACGTGCTCGCTGGCTGCTGCATTCTCGGGGATTAGGGTGGGAGTCGCCGGAGTATTGTCCGAGTCCAGAGCCCTGGAAAGGTTGAGATGATCACCACGGGTGTCGAAGAACCAGAAGGAGGCCTAACATGATCAAGTCTACCTTGCTTCTTATCGGCGGGTTAGCGTTAGGAATTGTTGGCTACGCTTCGGCAGCGGGCATTCACCGGACCATCGCCCCTCCGGTTCCTTATCTTCAGGCCGGGTCAGGTGTGGTAGGAAGCACGGGCAAAATCATTGCGGGAAAGTATTTCATCGTAGGGCACGAGGACCGTGGGGTGTATCTGATTCAATTCTCGGCTGGATATTTTAGTACTACGGGCTACCCAGGGTGCGCAACGTTAACGGTCGAGGGTGTAAATCATCCGGTGCGAAGCCGAGTTGTTCCCCTATGCAATGGTTCCGTAGTTTCCTTTGCGAATATATTGATGGTGATAATGGGCTCAGAGAAGATCGTACATTTCAATTCGTAGCCGTAGCGCTGGATGAATAGCGACGAGCGTTCGGTGCCTGACGAGCGGCTCGTCGGTGAAGAACAGGTAACGGCTGATGGGTTCGAGACATTAGATACCCTTCTTGGGTCTTTGCTCCATGGGGTGATCTCCTAAAAGTAATGCGGGCAAGCGCGAGGAAAAATGGCGCATGGACGTGGGTCACCCCTACCAACCGCGCTGGCCGAAGAAGTCGCCCGTTAGGGTGGCTCCCATTGAAGCCCTTGAAGAATTCATGCGAAGCTATCACTATCACCATAAGCTTCAGCCGGAGCAATTGAAGTACGCGGGAGTCCTCACAACAATTACAGACTTCAGCTTTTATCACGGTGGGGATGTGCTTTATACTTTAGCGGATACCCCAGGTTGGGAATGGCTTGAGCCTTGCCTACGCGGCGAAAACGTCTGGGATTTTATTTCGGACGAATTCCGTAAGGACGCCAGGACTCTCCCCTACGGTGAAGTTGCATGGCGCGGTACCGACATTAGGGGCGTACTCAAAGAATTGGGGAACGCTGGAGCAGCTATTCTTGGGCTTGAAAGCGTCCGGTGGCGCGACGGTCAGGGGCCTTACGTCGAAACCATCAGCAATTCATCCATAGCCCTTCAAGATTGGCGCCTCACGGAGTCCTGGGAGCGTTGTATTGCCTTAACGATAGAGCGTTCGATCTTCGACATGGAACGCAATGTCTCGGACCCTTATAGCGATAATATCTGGTACATCGTTTGCGGGGAACCGGCTCCCGGCTAATGGGCTCATTAAGCCTTACGGTTGATATTCTTAACGATCACTTTCGGCGCGTGATTTGGTCCCGAGGGCACCATCGTTGCGTTGAATTGAACGTTGAGCTTTCGAATGATGCGAATAAATACGCAAAGCTCGTTTCGTACCGAATCGTTGGCGGTCTTCCCCGTCCCGCCGAATGGCCCGCAAGAGCAGGCCTTACTAGGCGTTAAGGTCTCGCCCTTTTTCGTACGGGGTCCACTTAATTTCAGCAAGCTCAATCGCGAGGCCGTCGCGTCCTTGGACCTTGCTCTCAAAGGGTAAAAGAAGCCAACGGATCGCAAGGCAAGGAAATGGGGCGCGTGTGCAGTCCGTGTACAGTAGAGCAAAAAACGCTGAAATATCCCAATTTCTTGGTGGGGAAGGTGGGAGTCGAATCTCTTGAGGCTCGTTTTCGCTCGTCGCCGGTCGCGTAACAAAGCCGCATTTGGTGCGTGAGTCCGTTTGTATCGCGAAGGTTCACTGAGGTTCGCGACGGTCCGTTTTACTTCGTGCGTGACCAATCCGTGGCCAGCGGGCGAAGAAGGTCTCGACGAGGCGACAGGGGCGCGTAGCGCGTTTCGCGCCGTCGGGCCGGTGGCCATCCGCTGTCGATCGCGCGGCTCCTAGGCAACGCAATGCCCGCGCAACGCTATTCGCTAAGACCGTCCGGCCCCCAACGTCAGGCCCAAAGCCTGAGTTAGAAGCGCTCGTTGCTTGCTCGTCCAGAGGCACGATTTCCGCGCGCTCGATTTCAGACTGGGTCGACAAGGATGAGCCGCGGGGATACTCTCGGGCAGCGGTGAACTAGCGCTTACTTGCCGCTCGGCGGTTACGTTGCTGCTCAGGGCCGCCTGAGAGATTGGAGAGAACGTTATGCGAGTCTCCACTGCCTTGATGACCGCGGGCGTTGCGGTCATTTTGCTATCCGGGCGGCGTGAATGAGGCAACCCTCGGCAGCGCAAACGGCCTTAGCGAACCGGTTTACGCCGTCGATAGCCACAACTACGTTCCATAGCAAGTAGAGGTGTAAATGACAAACGGGCTCGTTACGGCGGTCTCGTTTCTGTTCACTTCGGATGATGCGTCGCAGAGGCGCAACATCCGTCCGAGAGATTGGAGACAGATGCAATCATACAAGTTCGTCAGCGCGTGCGTTAGCGCAGCGCTTTTAGCCGCATGCGGCGGCAACAACGGCATCTCTTCGTCAACGCCAACGTCGGTCACGCCGTCACTCGTTCGCAGCCTCCCGTTCGGCCCGGACGGGTCGCGCCGAATAAGAAAGAACGTCCAGACGGAAACCGTGCTCTATGGCTTCGCCGGCGGGAGCGACGGCGAACTACCAGAGGCCGCCCTGACCAACGTGGCGGGCACGCTCTATGGGACTACCTCAGACGGCGGGGCAAATGGACTCGGTACGGTCTTTGCGAGCACGACCTCCGGCGCCGAAACCGTGCTTTACAGCTTCGCGGGCGGCAGCGACGGCGCAAACCCGCTTAATGGCACCCTGACCAACGTGGGCGGCACGCTGTACGGCACGACCGAATACGGTGGGGCAAATGGATTCGGCGCGGTCTACATGATCACGACCTCCGGCACGGAAAGCGTGCTCTACAGCTTCGCAGGCGGTAGCGACGGTGAGTACCCGTATGCTGGCGTGACTTACGTGGGCGGCGCGCTGTACGGCACGACCTCTAATGGCGGTGCGAGCGGCTACGGCACGGTCTTTAAGCTCAAGTGTCGCGTTGCGGGCTGCACGGAAAGCGTCATCCACAGCTTCGCAGGCGGTAGCGACGGCGCAAACCCGACTTCCGATCTGACGAACGTGGGCGGCACGCTGTTCAGCACAACCGAAAGCGGTGGTGCCAGCAACTTCGGCACGGTCTTTAAGATCGCGACCTCCGGTACGGAAAGCGTGCTCTACAGCTTTGCAGGCGGTAGCGACGGCGCTTACCCGCTGTTTAGCGGTGTGACCAAAGTGGGCAGCACGCTGTTCAGCACAACCTTCAGAGGTGGTGCTCGCGATCTCGGCACGATCTACAAGATCACGACCTCCGGCACGGAAACCGTGCTCTACAGCTTCGCAGGCGGTAGCGACGGCAAGTACCCGTATGCTGGCGTGACTTACGTGGGCGGCACGCTGTATGGTACGACCTCCGAAGGTGGTGTCAGCAACAACGGAACGATTTTTGCGCTACTGGCAAAGTCCAAACCGGAAATCGTGCTCTACAGCTTTGGAGGTGGTAGCGACGGCGCAGCCCCGTATGCCGGCCGCCTGACCAACGTGGGCGGCACGCTGTTCGGCACCACGAGGTACGGTGGCGGAACGGGGTGCGGTGGCGTGGGGTGCGGGACCATCTTCTCATTGTCATTCTAGCTTCGGGGGCGAGCCCGTAAGGCTAACGCCGGTTATTCACACCTAGCCGAACGTCGAGCCGCTCGCGAAACTGTGGGCGGCTCTTGCATTATCGATCTGCCTCCTCGTCCCGCCCGCACCGTTGGCTGAGCGAGCATCGCAGCCGCGCGGCATCCGCGGCACCGATCGCGCTCGTTATCAATCCGTTATCAATGGAGTGGTTTTTGAGCCAATTTCGTGTTCGAATCTCATGGGGAAGGTGGGAGTCGAACCCACATGAGTTGCCTCGGCCGCTTTTGAGGCGGCTGCGTCTGCCATTCCGCCACTTCCCCGGCGGCTGCGCTGTTTCGCGTCGACCGAGCGCTGCGCCTCGGCGCCACGATGCCGTGGGACCATAGAAGCGTCGACGGCGGGTTTTCTATGGATTAGCTTGCGTGCACGCTCCGCACCGAAATGCAAGCGGCTTGCCGGGGACGTCCGACCACCCGGCCGGAGCCTTGGGTCCGCCGTTAAAGAGCGACTGCGAGAACGAGGTGCATTGCGCGTTGCCTCGGTGCGGCGCGGCCGCGCACGCAGCATTGGGACATTGACAGGAAACGTTTGACATTGCGAATACCTCCGAGCGGGTAACGATGGCGCTACTGCTTCGCGTCGACCAACCGCTGCGCCTCGGCGGCGCCGGAAACGGAGTAGAGACCGAGCCGAATCGCGATCGAGCGCCGCACGAAAACCAACGTTACGATCTCGGCGCCGCGCGTCCGCTGCCAGTACGCGTGCGCAACGTCGTCGCGGCGCCATTGCATGCGCATGAGGCGCAGCCCGTGCAGAATCCCGAGCGTATCGCCGGCAGCCGACGTCATGAGACGATCGGACGGCACGAACGCGAAGCCGGAAACGCTCTCAAGTCGCGCCGCCGAGCGAGCGTCGTGCGGGTGCAACGCCTCGTCGACGGTGAGTTCGCTCCCGCCGCCCGTCATCGTCAACGTCCGTTCGAACGTCCCACCGCCGCGCGGCAAGTCCGGTGCGTCGTAGGCGCAGGATTCGCGCTGCGTGGTCAACGCGTCGAGTCGCGTGCAGACGTAGGCGCGGTTAAACGTACCGGCCGGGAGCGGATGCGTGTACGCTGCGATGTAATCGCGCGAGGAGACGGGCGGTTCGGGGTCGATCGCATCCCGTAAGAGCCCGATGCTCGTCGCGGCGTTCCCCTGCGCGTCGCTCAGTTCGGCGATGCGCGCGCCCGCGAACGGAGCGAAGACGACGCGAAGGTGCGCGTTGGCGATTGCGGTGCCGTCGGGATCGGCAAACGGGGGCGGCACTCCGGGCGACGGCGTCGGGGCCGAAACCGGCGCTGCACGTTCTACGCCGATCGGCACGATGCGGGTCCCGCGAGAAGGCACCGTAAAGGCGCCGACGTTCACACGCCGGCGAGCGAGGGGAACGTTGCCGAACGCGACACGACGCACGGTGTCGCCGGCGTTGATGGCGACGAGGAAACCGTACGATCCGTCGTCGGCTAGCAGGAGCGTGGAATCGCGCGCATGCGGAAATCGGGATGATGGGCGCACCGACGAGACGTCGGAGAAAAGCCGCTGCGCACGCCGCAAGTCGCGGAGCTTCGAGGCGCGCTCCGGCAGCATTCGCCGTGCGAGCGACGCCGATAAAGAAGGCAGCACAAACGTGCCCGAACGCAGCGTCGGCGCGCTCGCGGTAGCCAAATCGACGAGCGTGCAGGTCAGCGCACGTGCGTCGCAGGCTCGCTGCATCGTGCTCGTGGCTGCAGCGAGCGCGGCGAAATCCGTCCCGCTCAGCGATCCGGGCGCAAAGAGAGTCGGCGGCCAGACGATCGATGCGTCGGCCGCAATATGGGTTGCGGCGATCAGGTTGCCGTACCGGCGTACGACGTCGCCGAAAGCGCGCGTCGGTGCGTAACGCGGCGCGGCGTGCAAGTCGACGGTGAGCGCCGCGTTCCACGCGTACGACCAGTTTGCCCACGGAGCTTCCCAACCGTGTGGATCGATCGTATCTTGCACCGGAAAGTTCACGACGCCGTGCGCGCCATCACGCAGCAACTCCGTCAATGCAAGCGCCGTATTCGAGGGATCGCTGGGCCGCGGTTCGGCTTCGTCGGCGCCCTGCAGCCAGCCAGCTTGAAACTCCGACTGCATCACCGGAAGGCGTGGCTGCGTTTGAAGTAGGCCCGTCGCGAAATCGAGATCGGCGAGATCGTGGCCGGAGATGCGGTACTCGCCGCTCTGATACCAGTTTCCCCACGCCCACGCGGGGGAGGCGCTCGGAACGCGCATCTCGTAGGTGTTGATGAAGAGTGGGACGCGACTCCCGGCCACCGATTCCACCGTCTCGCGCAGCCAGCGGAGGTAGGCGTGCCAGTGGGGTGCCGGCCACGTATCGTTATCGAGATAGGCGCCCTGATCGTCGTCGAGCGCGATCGCAAGCACGTCGTGTGAGTACGGCTCGACCGCGCGCAGCACGTTGCGAAGCCACTGCGCCGAGTTGGCCAGATGCGTTGGGTTTGCAAGCCACTCGGCGGCGGCCGCGTCGGAGTGCGCGTTCTGGAAAGTTGCCGTGGCCGGATAGCGCCCTTCGAGCACGTCGTGAAGGGGCATCTGATACGCGGGCTTCTCGAGGAGCCATGGCGGATAGCCGCCGTTGCGCCACTCGTTCCGAATCACCGGACCCGGCCGCAGCACGACTTTAAAACCGAGCTCGTGCGTGAGCCGCAGCAAACCCAAGAGATCGCGCCGTGGATCGGTCGATCCGGTGAAATCGAGTACGTCCGCCGATGGAGCGTGCCAGTTCCAAATGACGTACAGATCGATGGTATTGATGCCGAGGTTCTTGTATGCCAAGAGCGAGGCGCGCCACTGCGCTCGCGGAACCCGTTCGTAGAAGAACGCCGCGCCGTACACGAAGAACGGGCGTCCGCCGACGGTGAAGACCGGATAGCCGTGGTCGAATGCAACGCGCGACGTACTCCAGCTGGACCATCCTTGCGCGGCAACGGCGCGAGCCGGACTTGTTGCGACGAATGCAAGCAATGCGGCAAGGACGAAGGGCCACCAGCGCTGCACCCGTGCGGTGATCAAATAGACGGCGACGCCGCAGGCGAGCCAGCCGACGCCGAGCGCGATCGCACCGGCGCCCGATGCAACGAACGCCCAGATCCAGCCGCCCAGTGCGACGATCGCCGGTAGCGGGTAGAGCGGCATCATGAACGGTGAATGCGCGCGCTGCGCGCGCAAGACCGCGAGCGCGGCGATTTGTGCGACCGCTTGGATGAGCACGATGCCCGCGGTGAGGAACGCGATCACTTGGTCGAGTGTGAAGAGGCTTGCAACGAGCGATAAGCCGCCGATGACGATCAGCGCGACGTACGGGATTGCTTTGCGCGGGTGCAGCCGGGCGAAGAGCGGAAGGAACGCGCCGTCGCGCGCGGCGGCAAAGGAGATGCGCGAGAATCCGAGCAGGTTGCCGTAGAGCGACGCGAAGGCCGTAACGAGCACGAGCAGCGTAACGACCACCGCGGCGGGAGGTCCCCACGTGCGTTCGACGACGAAGGAGCCGACGTACTGCGCTTGCATCGTCGGCTGGCCGTGTGCGTCGAGCAGCGATTGCCACGGCACCGCGCCGAGCACGCCGAGCTGAAGCAGGACGTAGAGCGTCGCTACGACGAGGATCGAGAGCACGATTGCGAGCGGAATCGTCCGTTGCGGACGGACGACTTCGTCGCCGAGCAGCGCGGCGTCGGCGTAGCCGGCGTAATCGTAGAGCGTGATATAGAGTGCGCTCCCGAAGCCGGCGAGAAAGCCCGTGCCGAGGCTCGCTGAGTGCGTCAGGTGAAATGCCTGCCCGAAGTTCGCGTGCGAGAGGCCGGCTATCGCGACCAGGACGAGCGTGAGCACCGCTGCCGCGGCGAGCGCGGACCCCACCGATGCGACCTGCGCGGTCCGCCGGTAGAGCAAGAGCAGCGTCACGATCCCGATGCCGACGGCAACCGCGTCGTGCAAGACGACGTTCGAGCCTACCGCGGGATCGAGATAAGCAGCGTAGTTCGCAAACCCGATATAGCCGCTGGCCAGCAGACAGGGCGCGGCCAATAGAAACTGCCAGTTAAAGAGAAAGGCGAGCGCGCGGCCCAGACCGCGCGGCCCGAAGACGTTGCGCAGATAGACGTACGTGCCGCCCGAACCAGGGTAGCGCGATGAGAGCTCGGCCCAAACCAGCCCGTCGCAAAGCGCCACGACGGCGCCGCCAATCCAGCCGGCGAGCGCCAGCGGCCCGCCGAGCGCTGCGATCACCAGTGGGATCGTCACGAGCGGGCCGATGCCGATCATCGTGATGACGTTAAGCGAAAGCGCGCCGCGTAAATCGATCGCGCGATTCAACTGCCTCATTCTAGGCGCCGTGATTTCGTGCGACGAAGCTCTGCGCCATGCACGAGCGTTCGAGTTTCGCGCGACTCCTCGCACTCAAGGGCGACGCGCGCGTCGATTTCATCGAGAGCGACGCCTTGTCGGGGAATCCGCTGGGCGACCCGGCCACGCGGCCGGTCGCCGTCTACCTGCCTCCAGGGTACGAAGCGGAGGGCTCGCGCCGGTATCCGGCCCTCTACGTGCTGCACGGATACACCGGTGACGTCGCTGCGCTCGTTTCGACGCGCCCCTGGGAGACGAACGTTTTTCAATGGGCCGACCGGCTGGTGCGTGAGAAGCGCATGCCGCCGGCGGTCGTCGTTCTGGTCGACGGTTTCACCCGCCTCGGCGGCTCACAGTACCTCGATTCGGTGCACAACGGCGCCTATGGCACGTACGTCGTGCGGGATGTCGTTGGCTACGTCGATCGGGAGTATCGCACGATCGCGGCTGAGGGCGGCCGGGCAGTGGTAGGAAAATCGTCGGGAGGTTTCGGAGCGATGCATTTGGTCCTCGCGCATCCCGGGACGTTTGGCGCATTTGCGTCGCATAGCGGCGACGCGTACTTTCGCTACGCCCATCCGCCGGCGTTTGCCACCGTTCATCGAATCTTGGAGGCCCATGATTTCGATATTCCGGCCTACGTCGAGGCGTTCGAGCGGAAGCACAAACGGAGCATGCCCGAGTATACGACGATGGAGATGCTGGCCTATGCAGCGGCCTACTCGCCGCGAAGCGCCACCGCATTCGACTTCGATCTCCCCTTCCATCGAGGCACCGGCGAACTGCGCGACGACGTCTTCGCCCGCTGGCTTGCGTACGATCCGGCCGAACGCATCGCAACGCACCGCGCCGCGCTGAGCCGCCTGCGCCTGCGCTATCTCGATTGTGGGCGTCGCGACGAGTACAACCTCGATATCGGCGCTCGCGTGGTCACGCAGCGCATCCGTGAGCTCGGGCTTAGCGTCCGCCACGAGGAATTCGACGACGACCACCGCAACGTCGGGTATCGGTACGAAATATCGCTGCCGGCGCTCGCCGGCGCTCTGGATGAGGAATGAAGAGAGCTCTTTTCTTAGCGCTAACGCTTACGTTGCTCGTCGCGGGTGCGGCGAACGCGCAAGTAACCCAACCGACGCCCTCACCCGATCCGCGCCTGTATACCGATCCTGGGATGACGTTCCTCGCGCCACCCGACGCGGTGCTGGTGAACCGGCAACAGATGTCGCCCTCCGACCTCACCGAGGACCTGCAGGTCGTTGCAACCTGGCTTCTCCGTCCAGGTAAGGAGAACGCCCGCCTGATCCAAATTTTGATGGAGGCCTACACCGGTGCGCCCGACCAGTGGGAGGGTCAGTTCGAGAGCCAGACGCACGGGCAACAAGACGGAACGCTCATCCGTGGCAAGACGCCGATGGCGCTGCTCAACGGAATGCCGGCCTATTTCGTTGAGGTAGCCTTCGGAAGCGGTTTCGACGCGAAGAAAGAGTACGCGATCGTCTGGGCCGACGGTCAGCGCGGCATCGTGCTCTCGGAAACGGCGCGCTTGGGCGACTCCTCACCTGAAGAGGCAAAGAGCGTGCTCAAACAGGTGACGGCAGTCCGCTATCCCGAGTACCAACCGTAGCTTCGAGGGCTTGACGCAGGTCGTCGAGCAGATCGGCGATATCCTCGATTCCCACGGAAAGGCGCAGAAGTCCGTCGGTTATCCCTCGACGCTCGCGTTCGGCTTGCGGTATCGAACCGTGTGTCATGCGCCCCGGATGACAGATCAGCGACTCGACGCCTCCAAGGCTTTCGGCGAGACTAAAATACTGCAGCCGGGCGGCAAAATCGAGCGCGCGCGCGGGCGGTCCCTCGAGCTCGAACGAAAGCATCCCGCCAAAGCCGCTCATTTGTCGTATCGCGAGCTCGTATTGCGGGTGCGAGGGCAGTCCTGGGTAGTAAACGCGCGCTACGTCGGAACGCGCCGATAAGTACTCGGCGACGAGCTGCGCGTTATGCGTGTGCTCGCGCATGCGCAGCGCGAGGGTCTTGGCGCCACGCATCGTTAGCCAGGCGTCGTGCGGCCCGGGGACGCCGCCGGCGGAGTTCTGCAAGAATCGAATCTGTTCGTGCAGGCGCTCGTCGTCGGTGATCGCTACTCCGCCGACAACGTCGCTGTGACCGCCGATATACTTCGTCGTCGAGTGAACCACGATCTGGGCTCCGAGTGCGAGCGGCTGTTGAAAGTACGGCGTCGCAAAGGTGTTGTCGACGACGACGACCTGATCGGCCCGGCGCAGGGACGCGATCGCCGCGATATCGACGAGCTTCAGCAGCGGATTGGTGGGCGTCTCTACCCAGAAAAGCTTGGTCGTGGGCTTGAGCGCAACACGGACGGCCGCCAAGTCGGTCATATCGACGTAGTCGAAGTCGAGCCCGTACCGTTGCAGCACGCGCGTGAAGAGCCGGTAGGTACCCCCGTAGAGGTCGTCGCTAACGACGACGTGGTCGCCCGCCGATAGCAGGCCCAAGACCGCCGATGTCGCCGCCATTCCACTCGCGAAGGCGCTCCCGTAGCGGGCACCTTCCAGGGACGCGAGCTGGCGTTCTAACGCGAGTCGCGTCGGATTGATCGATCGGCTGTAGTCAAAGCCCTTATGTTCGCCGACCCGCGTCTGGGTATAGGTTGAAGTTTGATAGATCGGAACGATCGTCGCACCCGTCGCGGGATCCGGATCCTGTCCGACGTGAATCGCCTTAGTCGAAAATCTCATGCTTTGCGGATGACGTCGGAGCTTGTCGAGAGGAAGCTGATGATGTCTTGACGTGCCAAGACGCCGATTAGGTCGCCGTCGTCTGTCACCACGATCGCGGGATTCGCGAGGGTGAGCAGTTTGTATGCACGCTCGATCTCGTCGGATTGCTCGAGCGCCGGGAAGGGGCGCCCCATAACGTCGCTGACCGGCTGATGGATAATGTCGGCGTGATCGAAGACGCTCTGCATTACTCCAATATCGTTGACGCTGCCGACCTGTTCGTGTCCGCGCATGACGGGAACCTGAGAAATCTCGTATTGTCGCAGCAGATCGAGTGCGGTCTTCACAGTGTCGTCGTGCTGCACGGTAATGAGCGGGGGAACGGGCGTCTTGCTGCGTAACACGTCGCCGACGGTGGCGTGACGTTTCGAATCGGCGAGAAAGCCGTTGGCGATCATCCAGTCGTCGTTGAAAATTTTCGACATGTAGCCGCGCCCCGAGTCGGGGAGAATCACGACGACGATCGCGCTGGGCGGGAGCGCCTTTGCGAGCTTGACGGCCGCGACCGCCGCAGTTCCCGACGAGCCTCCGACGAGCAGGCCCTCTTCGCGCGCGATCCGGCGAGCCATCAGAAACGAATCGCGGTCGGAAACGCGGACCATCTCATCGATGACGCGCAGGTCGACTGTCTCGGGAAGATAGTTCATCCCGATCCCTTCGACGGCGTACGAGCGGGGAATGTCGCCCGAGTAGATCGAGCCCTCGGGATCGGCGCCGACGACGTGGATCGCAGGGTTCTGCTCTTTGAGATACCGCGCGACGCCGGAGATGGTACCGCCCGTCCCGAGGCCGGCGACGAAGTGCGTGATCTCGCCGCGCGTGTCTTCCCAGATCTCGGGGCCAGTCGTGTGATAGTGCGCTTCGGGGTTGAAGTGGTTGTGAAACTGGTTTGGTTGAAACGCGCCTGGAATCTCCGATGCGAGGCGGTTCGCGACGCCGTAGTACGATTCGGGCGAATCGGCGGGAACGTTCGTCGGAGTGATGACGACATCGGCGCCGTACGCGCGCAAGAGGTCGATTTTCTCGCGCGACATCTTGTCGGGCATGACGAGGATGCAGCGGTATCCACGGATCGCGGCGGCCATAGCCAAACCGGTTCCGGTATTCCCGCTCGTCGGCTCGACGATCGTCCCGCCCGGCTTGAGCAGACCTTGACGTTCCGCTGCGTCGAGCATCGCAACCGCAGGCCGGTCCTTGACGCTCCCGCCGGGGTTCACGTATTCGACTTTTGCGAGCACGAGACAGGCCGCGCCGTCGACGACCTTATTCAGCCGTACGAGCGGCGTGCGGCCAATTGCCCCGAGGGCATTCTCACAGTAGATCAAGCCTGCCGTTTGGGGCGACTCGACGGGGGTTGCCATAGGAGCGGCGGCTTCGGCATGCCGAAGAAGTTCGCCTATGAAACGGTATCGCGGCGCGCTCTACCTGGCGATTGCGTTGCTTTTATTCGGCACGCAGGGATGCAACGACGATTCGCTGCCGCCGGCAGCGGGATTTGCGAGCGTAACCGGCGTCGTCGTCGACGCGGCAACGAACGCGCCTATAGCGGGCGCGACGGTGACGATCGACACCGTACTCACCGCAACGACCGACGCATCCGGAAAGTTCTCGATCGACAAGGTTCCGAGCGGGATTGCCGACTATGGGGTGCAGGCGAACGGGTATCAATCACTCGCCGCGACCGCGAATATCGAACCGGGCAAACCCTTTCAACTCAATCTAACGCTGCCGCAGAAGCCGCCGCCGTAGATCAAGCCGAAGCGGCCGACCGCCGGTAGGCGCTGGCGGGCTTCATCAAGGTCGCGCGCTCCGCAACGGTACGGTCGACGATCCCCAGAACGACGGTTGCGAGCTTCTCAGGGTCGTGGCGAACCATCTCGGTTTCGCCGATTACGGGCGCGCGCACCGGCTCGAGACCCAGAGCGATGATCCGATCGACATCGGGCTCGACCGGCACCTGGCCCTCTTGCGCGTAGGCGCCGAGCAGACGTGAGGGCGGCTCGTCGTTGACGATCACGTAGTCGCAGACTCGCTCTCCCGCGTTGCGAAGGAGTGCCTCAACATGATCGGCGGCCGTCATTCCGTCGGTCTCGCCGGGCTGCGTCATGACGTTGCAGACGTACATTTTCACGGCGCCGGCGTGCGCCACTTCGCTGGCGATCCGGCTCACCAAGAAATTCGGTGCTACGGAAGTGAAGAGGGAGCCCGGGCCGAGCACGATCGCATCGGCATCGCGAATCGCCGCAATCACCTCGTCGAGCGGCGCGGCGGCCGGGGGATCGAAGAAGACACGGGCGATCGGCCGGCTCGCCATCGAGATATTGGATTCCCCTTCGAGAATCGTCCCGTCGTCGAGTTCGGCGCAGAGCTGAACGACACCGAGCGTGGAGGGCAGCACGCGCCCGACGACGTTGAGGACGCGGCTCGACTCCTTGATCGCGTGATCGAAGTTGCCGGTGATGCCGGACATTGCGGCCAAGAAGAGATTGCCGAAGGAGTGGCCGCTCAGCCCTTCGCCCTCGGTGAAGCGATAGCGGAAGAGGTCGGTCACGAGCGCTTCATCGTCGGCGAGCGCGACGAGACAGTTGCGCACGTCTCCCGGCGGCAAGACACCAAGCTCCTTTTGCAAACGCCCTGAAGAACCGCCGTCGTCGCTCACGGTGACGATCGCGGTGAGGTTGCTGGTGCGGCGCTTCAGTCCGCGCAGGAGCGTCGAAAGGCCAGTGCCGCCGCCTATCGCGACGATCTTGTAGCCCTGCTGCAGACGACGGCCGGCCAACGCCTCGCGAAAGCCCTTGGGATGATTCCCGCGCGCGATCCGAACGACCGCACGTAGCCACATCCAGAGCCCGAGCACGAGAAGCGTGATACCGACGACGGCAAGAATCCAGGTAAGGTACGCGGGCGGGAAATAGTCGTCGACAATACCGTCGAGGACCTCATTGATGTGTATCCCGGTTCCTTCGGCGATCAGCCAGCGCGTCGCCGTGTCGACCAGGACGACGATGCCAAAAATGGCAACGAGAATCCATCGCTTCACTCCGACACCCGGCAAGAGCCAGTTCAGCGAGCCGGCGAATCGTTCGCGCATCACGCCGCTCGCGCGAGATCGCGCGCCTCGAACGCAACGTCGAGTCTCGGGTCCTCGGCGAATCGCTCCATGAGCCGGCGTGCAACGTAGACCGACCGATGACGCCCACCGGTACAGCCGATGCCGATCGTTAGCTGCGTCTTACCCTCGGCGAGATAACGCGGAAGCAAGTATTCGAGCAGATCGCTCACCTTTGCGAGGAACGGGTCCAACGACGGGTCGCTTTCGATGAACTTCCCAACCGCGGGGTCCTCGCCGGTCTGCGGCGAGAGACGCTCGTCGTAGTTCGGATTGCGCAAAAAGCGAACGTCGAAGAGCAGATCGAGGTCGATCGGCAGCCCGAACTTAAAGCCAAATGAAACGAAGGTCATCGTCAGCCGCGCGGCACGATCGGTGAGAAAGGCCGCTGCGATTCGCGCTTTGAGGGCTCCGGGCGTCAAGCTCGTCGTATCGATGATCGCGTCGGCTCGCTCGCGCAAGGGCGCGAGTACGCGCCGGTCCATCTCGATCGCCTCGCGCACCGAGCCGGCGAGCGAAAAAGGATGACGGCGGCGTGTTTCGCTGAAACGCCGCACGAGGAGGTCGTCGGTCGTGTCGAGGAAGAGCAGCCGCACGTCATGGTTCTCTGCGACGCGGTCGATTGCGCTGCGCGGGTCGCCGAGCGCGGCGTCGCCGCGAAGATCGAGCGCGATGGCGGCCTCACGCACGCCGGAGCGTTCGAGCGCCGCTACCGCGCCCTCAAGGACGGCCGGCGGCAGGTGTTCGATACAATAGAAGCCCAAATCTTGAAACGACTTAATTGCCTGGCTGGAGCCTGCGCCCGAGAGACCCGTCACGAAGACGATACGCAACGAACTCATTATGAAGCTATTTTCGCCCGAACGCGCCAACGCCCTCATTCCCAAGCTGGAGCCGCTCATCGAGGAGCTCCTCGCCCGGCGGCGTGAGCTGGCAATCAAGCTGCTCGAATCGGACCCGGCGCTCCACCACGCGCAGCCGCGCCGGCGGCTCGCTGCCGCTCGGTCCGCCTTGCCGACGCCTCGCTTCGGCGAACTCAAACACGAAATCGGACGATTGATCTATCGGATCGAATCGCTCGGATGCGTCGTTAAGGATATCGACCTAGGGCTTGTCGACTTTCCGTCGACGCTCGACGACGAGCCGATCTATCTCTGCTGGAAGCTGGGAGAATCGGGCGTCGCTTATTGGCACGGGGCCGACGAGGGTTTCGCTGCTCGCAAGGCGTTGCCGCTCTAGCTCGCTACGGCGATAAAGTCCTCGGCGAGCCCTTGCAGGCGTACCTCGCCGAAGTCGGCCGTATAAGCTCCGCTCTCGGCGCCGGTGATCTCGCCAACCTCGGGAACGTTCGCCAACTGGGGAATCCGCGAGCGAATTTCATCGGGAATCTTCACGCGGTCGCCGATCGATAGCGTGCCTTGGTCGAAGAGCGCGTTCAAGTTTTCCAAGAGCATCGCCAACGGGATACCGTAATCGTCGCTGATTGCGCCGATCGTGTGCGTTTCGCTGATCGCGCAGTTCGAGCAGCCGCCCAGATGAAACTGCGCGAAAACCCGCCGCGCGCCCGCATGCATTTTAAATGCGTCGTCGACGGTCATTTCGGGGGTAAATTGCTGCGTGTTCATCTTATGCTTCCTTCGCTAGAACGCGCGCGGCGCCCCATCGGTTGCGAGCGGAGTACGCCTGTAAGCCGGATTCTGTCCCCACGAATGGGTGATGACCATCTCTCTGGGGCGACCGTTACCGGCCGCCTCGATGCGACTTAGCTCGTTCGGACGGGCCGTCCCTATAATCGAGCGGTCTTGCTTCAGGTGGGGTTTGCCCGGGCCTGCGTCACCGCAGAGCCCCGTGAGCTCTTACCTCACGATTTCACCCTTACCCCAAAATGCTTCGTATTTTGGGGGGCCCCGTTTACTTTAAGAGGCGCTCCGGCGCTTCGCGCCTGTGCGCCCCCCAGCGGCAAAACCGCCAGGACCCCCACTTCGCTTCCCTTTTGAGGCGGTATGTTTCTGTGGCACTTTCCTTCGAGTCACCCCGACAGGACGTTATCCTGCACCCAGCCCTTATGAAGCCCGGACTTTCCTCCCCTCAACCGCGTCGAAGGGCGGTCACCCAGCGTACTCCGCGCCGCTAGTATACCACCGCGCCATAATCTCCGCCGCATCGACCAGGCGCGGTCCGGGCCGGCTCAAGTATGCATTACCGTCCATCGCCAATACGCGTCCGTCTTTGCGCGCGCGCAGCGAGCGCCACTGCGCGATGCGGTCGAGAGCGGCGACTTCCCGTTTCGTTCGTTCGAGATCGAATCCGCATGGTGAAACGATCGCGGCTGCGGGATCGGCCGCGGCTATCGCACTCCATTCAAGGCGTCGCGAGTTCTCGCCGGGATTGGCGAGAATCGGTATGCCGCCGGCGATTTCGACGAGTTGCGGAATCCAATGCCCTGCGCTCATCGGCGGGTCGGTCCACTCGAGCACGAGCGTCTTCCGCCGCCGGCTCGCGGGACGGATCGCAGCGACTCGCGCTTCGAGGCCGGCGACGACTCGCCGAGCCTCGTCCGGGTGGCCGGTGACGTCGCCGAGAAATAGCATCGTGCCAAATACATCGTCCAGGCAGAGAGGTTCGAGGGAAACGACGCGGGGGTCGGAGCGCAAGCGTTTCGTTGCGATTGCTACAATGTCGTACGAAACGGCGCAGACCGCGCACAGCTCTTGTGTGACGATCAGATCCGGCGCGAGTCGCTCGAGCAACGCACTGTCGAGCAGATAGAGACTGGAGCCGGCGTGGACGCTCTCGCGAACGTGACGGTCGATCTCTGCGGCCGTCGCCGCCTCCGGCTGGGTGGCCGCGGTCAACTTCGGCAGGCCGAGCGCGTCATCGGGAAAATCGCATTCGTGGGTGACGCCCACGATGTCGTCGCCGGCGCCGATCGCGAACAAGATCTCCGTCGCGCTCGGCAACAAACTGACGATCCTCATCGCCACTCTTCCGGAGTAGGGTTACTCCCCCTGGGCGAGCGAATAGCCGCGCTCGCCATTGAAGGTGTAGAGGCCCTCCGTTTTGATCACGTCGAAACCGGCGCGCTCGGCGGCCGTGAGGAGTGCGACGATGTGCGCCGCGGTAAAGAGCTCGCCATCGCCTTCGAATCGGCAGGACCAATGATCGCTCCAATACGTATCGGGATTGCCGTTCGGCCAGACTTTCGTACCCCGGTTGCTGATCGTCGTCAGCTTGACGCCCGGAACGCTGAGCTGCTGCATGACTCCCGCGATCTGGTCGGGATCGCCGTCGCGCCGGTCGATGAAGATGTCGACGCCGGCACGCAGCTTCATCGGCGGTTTACCGGCCGGACGGATTGCCAGGTTCATCTGCGCTTCGGTGTCGTAATCGGCGGCTTTGAGGTGCTCGGGCTTTTGGCCCAAGCGCTCGATCATCGCGTCCGCAAACTCCTTCGTACCGACTTTTTTCCGCGACGTGCCTTCCTTAAAGATGTCGTAGGTGTGGATCCCGTCCTCGATCGTGCGGAGCCAGGTGTTGTGGACGCGCCCGGCGACGTCGGCCTGCCCGATGTGCACGAGCATCAGGATCGCTCCGTGCAGCAGCCCCGATGGATTGGCCATGTTCTGCCCCGCGCGCCGCGGCGCCGAGCCGTGGATCGCTTCGAACATCGAGCAGTGATCCCCGATGTTCGCCGAGCCGGCGAGTCCGACCGAACCGGTGATCTGCGCGGCGACGTCGGAGAGAACGTCGCCATAAAGATTCGGCATAACGATGACGTCGAAGGCCTCCGGCGTGTCGGCCATCTTGGCCGCGCCGATGTCGACGATCCAGTGCTCGCTCTCGATCTCGGGATACTCCTGCGCGATCTCGTTGAAGGTTCTGTGGAAGAGGCCGTCGGTGATCTTCATGATATTGTCTTTGGTGAAGCACGTGACTTTCTTGCGCTTGTTTGCGTGCGCGTATTCGAAGGCATAGCGAATGATGCGCTTGCTGCCCGGACGGGATATCAGCTTGAGACACTGCGCGACCTGGTTGGTCTGCCGGTGCTCGATACCGCCGTAGACGTCTTCCTCGTTCTCGCGCACTATGACGATATCCATGTTCGGATGTTTCGTCGCGACGTACGGATGGAGCGACGCGCAGGGACGCACGTTGGCGTACATTCCGAGCGTCTTACGCACGGTGACGTTGAGGCTCTTGAAGCCGCCGCCCTGTGGTGTCGTGATCGGGGCCTTTAGAAAGACCTTCGTTCGCCGGAGCGACTCCCACGACTCGGGCTCGATGCCGTTGCTCAGGCCCTTGTGATAAATCGACTCGCCGATTTCGATTCGCTCGAACGCCAGCCGCGCGCCGGCGGCTTCGAGAACCCGAAGGGTTGCTTCCATGATCTCCGGGCCGATGCCGTCGCCGTACGCGACGGTGACCGGCACGCTCTTCGCCGTTGCGATGGTCGTGGACAAATCGTTCTCCTAAAAGGCAGGTGCTGCCCGCGCGGCGGGCCGCTTCTCGTACGGCGCCTAGAGCCGCCACTCCTGGGCGTTCCAGCCCTCGCTAATGCCGTTCGGCGTGAAGCTCGATAGCCGGTCCGCGTGTGCGTAACGCAGGTTTTGGTAGTAAATAAATGCCGCCGGCGCATCCCGCAGGAGCAGTCGCTCAATCTGCGCGTACGCCCGCTTGCGCGTCGCCTGGTCGAACGTCGAAAGCGCGAGCCGTTGCGCTGCCTCCATCTCGGGCGAGCAGTAGCGCGTAACGTTGTTGCCGGCCGGAGGAATCATCGCGCAGCTCCACTGCGACGAATCGTCGGGATCGGACCCGGAGACCCATGCGTACACGGCAAGGTCAAACTTTCCGCCGTTGAGGATTCCGCCGCTCTGGGCGGCCGCGTAAAGCGTTGCGTAGTCGAAGCCCTTGAGCTCGACCTCAATGCCGAGTTCGCGATACATCTGCTGCACTTGCGCGGTAATGGCGTGGACGGTCTGGCTGCCGAGCCCGTACACCAGCAGCAACGAGAGCCGCTTTCCGTTGCGCACGCGCACGCCGTCGGCTCCGGGGCGCCAGCCGGCTGAATCGAGCAAAGCCTTTGCCCGTCCCGGATCGTAGGGCGCCGGATGCAGCGTCGAATCGAACGCCCAGTAATAAGGAGCAAGGTCGGCGACGGCAAGTTGCGCGGTTCCGTAGGTGTCGTCGCGCACGATAGCGGCGCGATCCATGCCGATCACGAGTGCCTGACGGACGCGCAGGTCGTCGAGCGGCGGGCGCTGCACGTTAAAGTTGATCGCGATATAGGATGGACTCTCCGCCAGTTGGCGGCGAACCCCCGGCGCGCCGGCGACGCCACGATAGACGCTACTCGTAATTTCAATCCCTAGGCCGACCTCGTGCGTTTGCAGTTGCGCGACGGTGGTATTGTCGTCCGGAATGATTGCGAGCGCCAAGGTCTTGATCGATGGCGCTCCGCGGAAGTACGACGGGTTTGCCCGCAGAAGGATGCGATCGCCGCGCGCCCAGCTCACAAACTCGTAAGGCCCGGTGCCGATCGGTGCGGCGTTGAACGCGACGTGATTGAGGTCTAGATACTTTGCCAGCAGGTGAGCGGGCAGCACGGTGATTGGCGTATCGCTCTCGGCGAAGATGGTGTCGACGGCGGGCGGAAAAATCCGCTTCATGTGCATGACGGCCGTATAGTCGTCGGGAGTATCGATCGATGCGACCTGGTCGTAGCCGCGTCTGGAAACGACGTTGTTGTTGGAGTTCATGATCGCTTGCCAAGTGAACTTCACGTCTCGGCTCGTGAAGGGCGCGCCGTCTTGCCATTTGACGCCGTGCCGCAAGTGGTACGTGATCCGCATACCATCGCCGCTGACCCCGCCGTTCTGGAGCGACGGCACGGTCGCCGCAAGATCGGCGATCTGATGGTGATGCTGATCGTGCGTGACGAGGAAATTAAAAATCAGCCCGTCGGCAAACGTTTCGATGGTATTTTGTGCCAGGATTGGATTGAGCTGGGTCGGGCTGATCGGGATTGCAATTCGTAGTCGATCCGATGGGGCGGCATTCGGGCCGGCGCTCTTCGAGCATGCCGGAACGGAAACAACCGTGAGGACGGCGGCGCAGAGAACTGCCGCGAGTCGCATCAAGCGACGCAGCGGAACTTCGCGTACATATACGGATAATCGCCGTAGAACCAATTACGGAACGAACGGCGAATCAGCTCGCGGGGCGTAACCGGCGAGGCGCCCTTCATCACGTAATGCTTGCCATCGAAGAAATCGGCGGAGTATTGCGGATAGGACGCCATCGCCTCGAAGCCCGGTAGCGGCGCAAACGGTGTCGAGGTCCACTCCCAGCCGTTGCCGACGAGGTCGGCGACGCCCCACGCACTCTTCCCGGCGGGATGCGCGTCGACCGGCTCCGGATCGAACCGCGCGAAATCGAAGTTGCCGTGTTCTGCGGCCGGAGTTTGGGAGCCCCAGGGAAACGCGCGCTCTTCGCTCGAGGGCGAGCCGAACGCGGCGCGGTGATACTCGGCCTCCGTCGGCAAGCGCATTCCGCGCCACGCCGCATAGGCTCGCGCCTGGTCGTTCGTAACGTAGGCGGGCCACGAACCCGGAAGCGGAATCTCTTCGAACTGGCAGCGCAAGAGCCACCCGCCGTCGCGTTCGCGCCAAAAGTTGGGAACGGGGCCGCCGTCGGCGACGAACCGGTTCCAATCGCGGTTGGTCACCGGATAGGTCGCGACTTCGAACGCGGGCACTTCGACCTGCATGCGGCCGAACTCGTTATCCCAGCCGAACTCGATCTCGTCGAGCTCCGCACCGAGCGTCGCCGTACCGGCGGGGATGCTGCGCATCTCGGTCTCCGCGACTGCGTGATCGGCGTGGCGTGCCGCGATCCTGCGCTTGCGATCGTACGGTAGCTGATGAACGATGTACATCAACGTCTCTTGATGCATCGACTCATGTTCGAGAATCGTATATGCGGCCTGTGCCCGAACCAAGCGCGGCACGTCGGGGTCTTCGATCTTCGACGATTCGAGTGCCAGCATTACGCGTTCGTCGCAGGCCGCGGCGAAAGCCGCGACGGTCGCTCTATCCGGCCAGTCGGTTCGGCTGTGGCGACGCGCCTCGTCGAGGCTCCCCGGATCGATGCCGCGCTCGAAGAGACGCTCGAACGCGGGATCGATCGAGCCTTCGCCGAGTCCGCGCGCGTTGAGCGTGAGAAAGCTAAACGCGGGTATGTGCCCTTCGTAGAACGCGAAGGGATGCCGCAACGGTATTGGACGATCGTAGAACGCGATGTCGTCGATCAAGGCGAAGAGCCGCGCGGAGCGTTCCCGATTCCGGCGGTACCGCTCGAGCAGGTGCGCGCGATCGAGTGCGACCGCGGTAGCTATAGTGTGCCTCGCTTTTCTTGTTCCCGCTCGATCGAAACGAAGAGCGCTTTGAAGTTGCCCTTGCCGAACGAGAGACTGCCCTTGCGCTGAATGATCTCGAAGAAGACGGTCGGGCGATCTTGGAGCGGCTTGGTAAAGATCTGCAGCATATATCCCATATCGTCGCGATCGACCAGGATACGCAACTCGCGCAGCGTCTCCATCGCCTCGTCGATCGAACCGACCCGCTCGGCGAGCATCTCGTAATACGAGTCGGGTGTATCCAGAAACTCGACGCCGTTGGATTTCAGAGCTCGGATGGTAGTTGCGATGTCGTCGGTGCGAATCGCCATGTGCTGGACGCCGGCTCCCCGGTAGAACTCGAGATACTCCTCGATCTGCGATTTCTTCTTGCCTTGGGCCGGCTCGTTGATTGGAAACTTCACTTGATGGCGCGGATCGGTCATTACTTTTGAGCGCAAGGCCGTGAATTCGGTCGAGATATCTTTGTCGTCGAACGAGACGAGCTGCGAGAAGCCGAAAACGCGGCCGTAGAAATCGCCCCACGCGTCCATTTCGCCCCAGCCCACGTTACCGACGCAGTGGTCGATGAACTGCAGGCCCGGCTTGAGGGCGTGCGGTATCGAGCGGCGCTCTTCCACGAAGCCGGGCGCAAAGGTTCCCGCGTACCCATCTCGTTGAATGAAAGAGTGAACGGTCTCGCCGTAGGTCGCGATGGTCGCTTTGATGAGGCGGCCCGTCGCGTCCTCGAGTATCGTGGGCTCGAGTACGACACGCGCCCCGCCGCGTACGGCCATCTCGAAGGCGGCCTTCGCATCTTCGACGAGGATTGCGATGTCCTTGACGCCGTCGCCGTGAAGCATAACGTGACGGGCGACCTCATCGTCGGGGACGAGGCTCGCTGTGAGGACGAAACGCAGCTTATTCTGCTCGAGCAGATAACTCACGCGGTCGCGTACGCCGGTCTCGGGTCCCGCGTAGGCAACTTGATCGAAGCCGAAGGCCGACATGTAAAAATGCGCGGCTTGCTTCGCATTGCCGACATAAAACTCGACGTAATCCCAATCGATCTGCGCGAGCGGGTTGCTGCGCGCTTCGGTCGCCGTGCTCATGACGGACCGACTTGGCGAAGCCTCTAGGGGTGCCCTGTCGAAGCAGGCGGCATGACCTCATCGACGGCGCTTCTCCCCTCGGTACGCGCCGCGTTCGGCTCGCTGATCGACTATGCCGGTCTCTTTCCGCCCGCCGCGTTGCCGCTCGCGCAGGCGCAGGCGGAGTACCGTGACGCGAGGCGCGGCCCGCACGCCTGGATGCTCGGGCGATTCATCATTCCGGCGGCGACCCTCGCCACGCTGACGGAAACGTTCGATGCGCCCATCTCGGCGATCGTCGAGCCTGAGAGCGAAGCGCTCAGTCGGGTCGCTCGGCTCCGAGAAGGTGGTGCGAAGGTGGACGCACTCGAGATCCCGCTGGGAGAGACGGTCGCGCCTTTTCGAGAGCATTTTTCGTTTGACGAAATGCTCGACGTGCTCGGTGCGCTTGAGACCGAGCTCGTATGCTCCGGAACGCGCGACCTTCCGGCGTTCGTCGAGATTCCGCGCACGCAGCCGTGGCAGAGGCTGCTGCCGGAGACGCTCAACGAGATCGCGCGTCTTGCGCTGGCTGCGAAGATTCGTTGCGGCGGCGTCACGGCCGACGCTTTTCCGAGTGTGGATGAGCTCGCCGAGTTCGTCGCTGCCGCGTCCGATGCGCGAACTCCGTTCAAGGCGACGGCTGGATTGCACCATCCGGTGCGCCGGCTCGATCGCGCGACGGGGTTCATGATGCACGGCTTTCTGAATCTGCTCGCCGCGGCCGCCCTGGCGCCGCGCGTTCCGCGAGAAACGCTCACGGCCATTATCGCCGAAGAAGACCCGGGTGCGTTTGCGTTCGACGACACCGCGTTTGCGTGGAGAGATCAGCGCGTCGGCATCGCCGAGCTTCAAACCGCTCGACGCTCTGCATTCGTATCGTACGGTAGCTGCAGCTTCGACGACCCGGTTGAGGATCTCACGGCGCTGAACCTATTGCCGCCGGCATGATCGAGTCGTCGGCTACCACCGATCCGCGACTCGATTCGTGGGTTCCGGTCGCCGCTGAGAGCGATTTTCCGATTCAGAATCTGCCCTTCGGCGTCTTCGTGCGATCCGGCGGCATCCCGCGAATCGGCGTCGCGATCGGTGAAATGGTTCTCGACTGCCGCGCCGCGTCCGAGCGCGGCGTCTTCGACGACTGCTGCGAGCGCGAACTTCTGGGAGCGCCATTGCTCAATCCGTTGCTCGCGGCGGGACGCCCGGCCTGGGAAGCGTTGCGCGAGCGCCTCTGCGATCTGCTGCGCGTCGACGGCGATCCACGTTTGCGGGAGGCCGGGGCTGACAACTTCTTAGTACCACGACGTGCCGTCGAACTGCGCGTCCCGATGGAGGTCGGCGATTACGTCGACTTTTACTCATCGATCGAGCACGCGACGAATCTCGGGCGGCTCTTTCGCCCGAACGCGGAGCCCTTGCTCCCGAATTGGCGCTGGCTGCCCGTCGGCTATCACGGACGTTCGAGTACCATCGTCGTCGACGGCACGCCGGTACGCCGCCCGTCAGGACAGCGAAAGCCGCCCGACGCCGCAGCGCCGCGGTTCGGACCCAGCGGGCGTCTCGATATCGAGCTCGAGATGGGTTTCGTAACCGGTCCCGGCAACTCGATCGGCGTACCGATTCACGCGGGCGATGCGGCCGATCACATCTTTGGGTTGCTACTCGTCAACGATTGGAGCGCGCGCGACATCCAGGCCTGGGAGTATCAGCCGCTGGGGCCATTTCTGGGCAAGTCCTTCGCGACGACGATCTCACCGTGGATCGTTACGCTCGACGCGCTCGAGCCGTTTCGCGTCGATGGGCCGTCGCAGAACCCCGAACCGTTGGAGTACCTGCGCGTCGACGGAGCTTGGGCCTATGCGATCGATCTCGCGGTCGATCTGCAAACCGCCCAAATGCGCGACGAAGGCGCGGCGCCCGCGACGATCTCGCAGACGACCTTTCGCACTATGTACTGGAACGTCGCACAACAACTCGCGCACGCGACGGTAAACGGAGCGGTTGCGCGCCCCGGCGATCTCTTCGCGTCGGGCACGATCAGCGGGTCGGAGCCCGGTACGCAGGGGAGTCTTATCGAGCTCACCTGGAATGGCGAACGTCCGTTGGAACTGCCCGACGGCGAGCGCCGCGGATTCCTCGACGACGGCGATGAGATTACGCTGCGCGGCTGGTGCGAGAGACCGGGCTTCCGGCGCATCGGCTTCGGCACGGCTCGCGGGCGAATCGAAGCGGCATTGTAGCGCGCTAGGCCGGCGCCGGCGTCTCAACCCACGAGCGGAAATACTCCGGATCTTCGCATTCGAGTCCGGCTTGCGCGAGCAAGAGCGGCTTGAACGTATCGATCATGACGGCGATCTCGTCGGTCGACGTTTTGCCCAAACTCTGCTCGACCGCGCCGGGCTGGGGCCCGTGCGGAGCACCCGCGGCGTGCAAGGTGATCGAGCCTTCCTCCACGCCCCGGCGGCTCATGAAGTTTCCGCTCACGTAGTAGAGCACTTCATCGCAATCGACGCTCGAATGGTTGTACGGCACCGGAATCGCGAGCGGATGATAGTCGAACATGCGCGGGACGAAGGCGCAAAATGCCGCACCGGGAGCATCGAAGGTCGCATGGGCGGGCGGCGGCTGATGGAGTTTGCCGGTGATCGGCGCGAATTCGTCGAGGTTGAAGGCGTAAGGATAGCAATAGCCGTCCCACCCGACGACGTCGCAGGGATGGTTCTGAACGATATAGATCGCGTTGCGGCCGCCGTTGGTGACGCGTATCTCGTACTCGCCCTGCGTCTGAACCGGCGGCTTGAGGACCGGCGCTCGAAAGTCGCGCTCGTAGTACGGTGCATGTTCTTCGAGTTGACCGAACTCGTTACGGTATCGGCGCGGAATCGTGACCGCGCCGATCGTCTGATAAAACAAAATGCGCGTCGGCGACGCAGGTATTACGCGGTAGATCGTTCCGGTCGGAACCAACAGATAATCGTGCTCGCGATAGGCGAGCTCGCCGAATTGCGTTTCGAGTAATCCCGCGCCCTGGTGAATGAAGAGAAGCTCATCCCCGCCGGTATTCCGATAGAAGTACTCCATCGGCTCCCGCGCCTGCGCAACGGCAATGACCACGTCGTCGTTTCCTAATAGCGGCGTTCGCGATGAGATCGGATCGCCTTTAAGGTCGAGTGAAGCCGTTTTGAGATGGCGGTTGCGAAGCGGATCGTTCGGCATGAAGAGCGTCGGTGGACGCTCCCAAGGGCGAACGTCGAGGGTCGCCGTCGGCGGGTGCACGTGATAGAGGAGCGAGTAGACGCTCTCAAAGCCCTTAGTCGAGAAAAGCTCTTCGGCATAGAGGCCGCCGTCGGGGCGGCGGAACTGAATGTGGCGTTTATGCGGAACGGAGCCCTCCCGAACGTACGAGGGCATTACGCCGGTTCGCTCGCCGTGACGATCGCACGCTCCGTCGCCGCGAAGCCGTTCGTTTTGTGCGATCCGTCACAGAAGGGCTTGGTCTGGGAACCGCCGCACCGGCAGAGCGCCACGTTGGGGCTCTCGATGGTGTAAGGGTTTCCGTCCGCGTCGGTCAGCGTCACCGTTCCGCGCACGAGATAGGGGCCGTTCTCACGCACTTTGATCGTTACTTCGTTGAGCGTTATGTCGTCCATCGGTGCCGCGTTTCGACGCGCGGGCGACGCGGTCCTAAGGGTTCGACCCGGTCGAGACCGTACCGGTGAGCTCGGCGCGCGCGAGGATGTGCCCGGCGATGCGTTGCTCGAGCTGCGTGGCCGTTAGTGGCGGCGATGCTGCGAGGTGAGCGATATCGAGAGCATACAGCGTAAAGACGTAATGATGCGTCGAGTTCGGCGGCGGGCAGGGTCCAAAGTAGCCCGGTTTCCCGACCGACGTCTCACCAAGTTGGCTTGCGGGGAGCCCCGGGTTGGATTTTAGCGAGCGCGCAGTTGCGGGTAAATTGTAGACGATCCAGTGATAGAATCCGCCGCGGAGCGGTGCATCGGGATCGTGTAACACGAGGGCGAAGGACTTAACCCCGGCCGGAACGCCGGTCCAGGTCAACCGCGGCGTGTGGTTGTCGCCGCCGCACTCCATTGCCACCAATGAGTTCGGGATGATGCCCTCGGTGGGAAAGTCTATGCTCGTAAGCTGCATGCGGCCGGCAAGCGCCACGACTAAGCCGGCTACTGCGAGTAATCCGTGCATGGCCGTATGGTATCATGGCGTGGCCATGATGGGAGTTAGGCCTCACGCGGCGTAACCCCGCGAACCCCGCCAGAACCGGAAGGTAGCAACGGTAAGCGGGCCCTTACGGGTGCCGTGAGCCCCCTAGCTCTCGTCGTGGCCTCGCCCCGAAACTCTCAAGTAAGGATGCAGTTGCTGACGTTCTACGCTGCCGCAGGCGCATTCGTGGGCGCCCTCGCGGCGCTCGGGCTCTATCACGCCGCGGTCGTCCGTCCTGCGTTTCGGCGCGCCCATGAGTTACTCGAGCTGCACGACCATTTGATCGCTGGAGGCGACGGCAGCGCCTCCGGCAGGCTGGGCGCTCTCGAAACTGGGCAGAAGGAGACGTCGGCTTCGCTTCGCCGGTTCGAAGCGCGTATTGGCGAGTTAGAGGCGCTCTCCGCATCCGATCTCTCCCGTGCGGGCTTCGTGCGGTACGACGCATTCGCGGGCAGCGGTTCGGGCCTCTCGTACGCGCTTGCCTTGTTGAATCGGCAAGGCGACGGGGTCGTGCTGACGAGCATCTACTCCCGCGAGGATACGCGCACGTTCGGCAAGCCGGTTGCCAGCTTCAAGCCGACGGTCCAAGCCTCAGGCGAAGAGCTGGAGGCAATCGAGCGGGCGCGTCAGGCCGCATCGTAGAACCGCCGCCGCCGTGAATCAGCTCATTTGCAGCATCGCAAGCGTCCTCTACTACGCCGTCTACGCGTACACGGGCGTGCTTTTAGTCTATGCGATCGTTTCGTGGTTTCCCGATTTGCGGCGCGGCCGATGGGTGTATTACCTGGCATCGATCGTCGAGCCGGTCCTCATGCCGATTCGCCGGATCATTCCGCCGGTCGGAGGCCTCGATCTCGCGTTCCTGATCGTGCTGCTCGTCCTCCAACTTCTGGTACGCCCGGAGTTATACGCCTTGGCCAATAGCTGCATACCGAGCTATTGACTTGACGCTGAAATCCGAGGGGCCCCGCCGGACCGACGTCGCGAGCAAGGTTCGCAACTTTTGCATCATCGCGCACATCGACCACGGCAAGACAACGCTCTCCGACCGATTGATGGAGATCACCGGGACGTTGCACTCGCGCGACCAAGAGGCGCAGGCGCTCGACGCAATGGACCTCGAGCGGGAGCGCGGCATCACGATTCGCATGCATCCGGTGACGCTGGAGTATCGCGCACGTGACGGCGAGCTTTACACGCTGAACCTCATCGACACGCCCGGCCACGTCGATTTCTCGTACGAAGTCTCGCGTTCGCTCGCGGCCTGCGAGGGGGCAGTGCTCATCATCGATGCCGCCCAAGGGATCGAGGCGCAAACGCTCTCGAACTATCATCTCGCACTCGAGCACGACCTGACGATCGTCCCGGTCATCAACAAAATCGACCTGCCGGCCGCGGATCCGGAGCGCGTCATGGGCGAAGTCGAAGAGCTGCTCGTCATCGAGAAGGGCGAGTGCATTCTCGCCAGCGCCAAGAACGGGATCGGAATCGAAGAGATCCTCGAAGCGATCGTGCATCGCATCCCACCGCCGAAGGGTCATCGCGACCATTTTCGCGCGCTGGTCTTCAACGCGCAGTTCGATCCCTACCGCGGCGTTGTGAGTTACGTAAGGGTGGTTGACGGGATGGTAGCGCCTGGGATGCGGTTCATGTCGATGGCGCACGAACGCGTCTTCGAGTGCACCGAGGTCGGCATCTTCGCGCCGCAGATGCGCGCGACGCGTGGGCTCGAGCTCGGCGATGTCGGCTACATCATCGCAAACATCAAATCGCTCGGCGAGATCGACGTGGGCGACACGATCACGTCAGCGACCGATCCGGCCCACGTAGCGCTTGCCGGTTACCGTAAGGCCGTACCGATGGTCTATTGCGGGCTCTACCCGAACGAAGGCGAGTACGACGGCCTGCGGGATGCCCTCGAGAAGCTGAAACTCAACGACGCCGCGCTCGTCTACGAACCGGAGAGCTCGATGGCGCTCGGCTTCGGTTTCCGGTGCGGTTTCTTGGGACTGCTGCACATGGAGATCGTCCAGGAGCGGCTGGAGCGCGATTACGGTCTCGATTTGATCGCGACGTCGCCGTCGGTCGTTTTTCGGGTCGTCCGCACCGATGGGACGACGCTGACGATCGACAACCCGTCGAAGCTTCCCGCGCCCAACGTCATCGCGACGATCGAAGAGCCCTACGTAAAGGCAACGATCATCTCACCGCCCGACTACGTCGGGGCGATTATGGAGCTAACGCAGAACCGTCGCGGGACGCTCTCGAACATGGAGTATCTGCACGACGGCCGAGTGATCGTTACCTACGAGATGCCGCTCATCGAGGTGATCGTCGATTTCTTCGACGCGCTCAAGTCACGTACGAAAGGGTACGCCTCACTCGACTACGAGGTCATCGGCTACCGCGAGGGCAGGCTCGCCAAGCTCGAAATCATGCTCAACGGCGAGCCGATCGACGCGCTCTCTTTCATCGTCGCGCGCGATAAGGCCGTGCAGCGCGGCCGCGCGCTCACCGAGAAACTCAAGGAGCTGATTCCGCGCCAAATGTTCGAGGTTCCGATTCAGGCGGCCATCGGCGGCAAGATCATCGCCCGCGAAACGGTCAGCGCGATGCGTAAGAACGTGCTCTCGAAGTGTTACGGCGGCGATATCACGCGCAAACGGAAGCTGCTTGAGAAACAGAAGGTGGGAAAGGAGCGCATGAAGCGGGTCGGTAAGGTCGAGCTGCCGCAAGAGGCATTCATGGCCGTCCTTCGGTTGGGCTCGTCATGAAAACGTACGTCGCGACCCAGAATCCCGGCAAGCTGCGCGAACTAAAAGCGCTCCTTGCGCGCTCGGCAATTCAGATCGTGACGCCGCGCAAGCGCTTCGACATCGAGGTCGCGGAAGACGCTGGTACGTATGCCGGCAACGCCATCCTCAAGGCGCAGGCGCTTGCCGCAGACCTTCGTGAGCGTCACGTCGCCGCGGCGGTACTCGCCGACGACAGCGGTTTGGAAGTTGACGCGCTCGGGGGAAGGCCGGGCGTGCTCTCCGCACGCTACGGCGGAGCGGGGATCGATTGGGCCGCACGACGCACCGCGCTGCTCGCGGAGTTGCGAGGAGTCCCACCCTATCGGCGTACCGCGCGGTTCGTCTGTACGCTCGCGCTCATCGAGCCGCACGGCGAGCCGATTCTCGCGACGGGAGAAGTGACCGGCCATATTCTCGAGAGCGAGAGCGGCGCCGGAGGCTTCGGCTACGACGCCGTTTTCCTTTGTCCGCCGGTCGGCCGGAGCTTCGCCTCACTGGGCGAGAAGGAGAAGAACGCGGTCAGCCATCGCCGCCGCGCCGTCGACGCGCTGTTGGCGATGCTCGCGCAACGTGGCTGAGATCGTCGCAGCGTCGCCCGACGACGTGCGACGCATTCAACGGAGGCGGAGTATCGACGAAACGGGTCTCCGGCTCTCGTTGCAAGCCGCGGAGGCGGGCAGAGTTTGGAGCGCGCGCGATGCGGGCGAGATTGTCGGCATCGTCGTAGCGCACGATTCAGAGACAGAGCGATACGTCGGGGACCTCTTCGTCGAACCGTCATTTCGCGGCCAGGAGATCGGCTCAGGTTTGATCGAGGCGGCGTTCGCCGAGACCGATGACGCCGGGCGCGCAATGCTGGTAGCGGCCGGCGACGACGCGGCGCTTGCACTCGCGTTTCGGTATCGCATGGCGCCGCGAGAAGTGCTGGTTCGGTTTGCCGGCGCGATCCCGCGAGAAGAAGAGCTAGCGAAAATGGCGGCCGGCGACTATCGGTTTCAAGTCGACGCGATCGATCCGGCGATTCACTCCGGCGTGTTGAACGAGCTCGATCGTCAGGCGCGCGGGGTGGTCAGGTACGGCGACCATGCGGAGTTCGCGCGATCTGCCTCCGGCCACGCGTTCTTCTTGAGCGGCGAGTGCGTCGGGTACGCCTACGTCTGGCCCGACGGGCGTATCGGACCGACGGCTTGCGCGTCGGAGGCGTATCTGGTGCAGATCTTGGCGTATGCGCTCGTGACGGCGCAGCGCGGCCTGGGGGCGTCGTGGTGCACCGTGCTGGTTCCCAGCTCGAACCGTCGCATCGCGCGTGCTTTATTACGTGCCGGCTTGCGGATCGAGGAGTCGTTCTTGCTCGCGCACGATTCATTTATCGGCGATATGTCGACGTACGTTGCCTATCATCGCATGCTTTTGTAGAAAAGAATCGCAAAGTTTGTAGCACAGTGCAATACAGTTGGCACACTCGTGCGCGAGAATGGGCACATGAAGAGATGTCCGAAATGTATGGCCTGGCTTGTGACCGATTGTTTCGCCTCACGGCGGTTCGGGAGGGGCAAAGCTTCCTATTGTAGACCGTGTCAGAACGAGTATTCAAAAGAGCACTATCGGCGGAATGCGAAGCCACATAATCGTCGCAGATACTCAAACAGCAAGGAGTACTACAAGCGGAACATAAAGCTGCTGGCAGAATATCTATCGGATCGCGCATGCATTGATTGCGGCGAGACCGATATGAGGGTCTTGGAGTTCGACCACGTGAGGGGCGAAAAGGTCGCCAACGTCGCAGAACTATGCGGTCGAGGAATATGCTGGCGAAGGATAGCCGAGGAGATCGCGAAATGCGATATCCGTTGCGCGAATTGTCATCGGCGAAAGACGGTGACGGAACGCGGCTGGTGGCGCGGTGTCGGGGCGTAGCTCAGCTTGGTTAGAGCGTCGCGTTTGGGACGCGAAGGCCGGAC
>DAINBY010000018.1:0-45959 GCA_036732685.1 Candidatus Cybelea sp.
CATGCCGATCGGACCCGAGACCTCGGGGGCATATTTCGCGAACTGTGTCACCAGGAGAGCGAGCCCTCCGAACGTTTGATTCGCGATCTGCACGAACTCGGCCGCGCTCTGCCGAATCGCCGCCGTGAGGCCTACGCGCTCGTAGGCCGGCACGGGCTGAAATCCGATGCAGCCGTACTTCCTTCCGACTTGGGGTGGGCAAGGCTGCGGCTTCACGTAGACTTCGCTCCGGATGCCGTTGCGCTCGTAGACGAGGTCGAGCTTCCGGCCGAGCGCGCGATGGATCGTGTCCACCAGCGTCTTACCCGAGGTAATGTTTACGTCGTCGATTGCAACGATTCGGTCGCCCGGACGAATCCCCGCGATCGCAGCCGGCGATCCCGAAATAACCTCGCCTACCACCGGCATCGCCTTGTCGCTGGCAACGCCGAATGCGAGCGCGCCGACGAGCAGAATCAAATAGCAGAGCAAGAAGTTCGCAATCGGCCCGGCGAGGATGATTGCAAGCCGGCGCCATGGCGATTTCGCTTGGAAGTTGGTCGTTGCGGGCCGGTCCTCCGAAAGAAATTCGCGCTGCTGTGCAGCCTCCGAGACCCGATTATCCTCGCCCTCCATGGCGCAGAACCCGCCGATCGGCAGGGCGCGCAGCGTGTACAGCGTCCGGCTGCGGGGGCTCGCCCACGCGAAGAGCTTCGGGCCGAAACCGACGGCAAACTCGTTGACACGCACCCCGTTGCGCCTCGCCACGATGAAGTGGCCCAGCTCGTGCAGCACGATCAAGACCGAGAGCATCACCAAAAAGGTGACGACCTTCTCGAATCCCACGAACGTGACGACTGCTAACAAAATCAACGGTTCAATCCTTCGATGGCTTGCACGATCTCTCCGGCGGCCGTGCGCGCCTCCCTATCGGCTCTTCTTACCCCATCTAGGGTGGCTTGTTCCGGACGGACGGTACGCATGGCGCGCTCGATGACCTCGGGGATCCGCCCGAAGGTAATCCTCCCTTCCACGAACGCATCTACCGCGACTTCGTTTGCAGCCGAGAGAACGGCGGGCTGAGTGCCGCCCGCGGCGAGCGCTTCGTACGCAAGCGCAATACAAGGGAAGCGAGCCGGATCCGGCGCCTCGAACTCGTATCGCAGGGCAGCATCACCGTCCTTAGCTCCGAGCATCTTGAGCACATCATCGCTCGCGTAATCGGGATTGCTAGAGTGATAAGGGGGCCCCACAAGCTCCGCTTGTGGGGGGCGCGCAGCCGCAGGCGAAGCGCCTCTCGAACTACCGGGGTCCCCAAAAGACTTCAGTCTTTTGGGGTGACCAAAAGACTGAAGCCTTTTGGGATAGCTCAGTGCGTAGCCGATCGGAATTCGCATGTCGGGAGCGGCGAGCTGCGACTTCACGCTGCCGTCGGTGAATACAACGAAGCCGTGTGCCACCGACTGCGGGTGCACCACGATTCGAATCCGCTCGCCCTCGATGCCGAAGAGCCGGCTCGCCTCGATCACTTCGAGCCCTTTGTTCATCATCGTCGCCGAGTCGATCGTGTTCTTCGTTCCCATTCGCCAGGTGGGATGTGCGAGCGCCGCGGAAAGCTCGGCCCGCTCTATCGTCTCGCGCGATGCATTTCGAAACGGACCTCCTGAAGCCGTCAGCACGATCGTGTCGACGCTTGAGGATTCTTCACCCACGAGACATTGAAAGATCGCACTATGCTCGCTATCGACGGGTAATAGGCGCGCACCGCCCAGCCGCGCGCGCTCGACGAGCAGCGCACCCGCCGCTACCACGAGCTCTTTGTTGGCGACTGCCACGTCGATACCGCGCTCGACGGCGGCGAAGACCGCTTCGAAGGCGACGGAGCCGTCGGTCGCCGCAAGGAGAATCTCCGGGTCGCTCTCCACCGCGACGCGATGCAGACCTTCGGGGCCATCGGAAGCCGTCGTCGCGATCGTAACGCCGAATCGCCGCACCTGTTCGCGCAGCAACTCGACATTGCGTCCGGCCGCCAAACCGACGACCTCGAATTCCGTTGGATGACTCGCGATTACGTCGAGTGCTTGCGTTCCGATCGATCCGGTCGACCCGAGAATCGCGACGCGCTTTCGGGCGCTCACGGGACTTGGAGGATTCCGACTAAATGCAGCGTCGCATAGAATGTGACGCCGCCCAGCAAATACGAATCGAAACGATCGAGGACGCCGCCATGCCCTTGGATCATCGCGCCGGCATCCTTCACGCCTGCGTCGCGCTTGAACGCCGATTCGACGAGATCTCCGACCTGTGCGGCAACGCTCGTTGCGAACCCAAGAGCCGCTCCCTGCCACCATTGGAAGTGGAGCTGGGGAATCCAGCCCGCGGCGGCGCCGACGGCCGTCACGATGATCAGGGCACCGACCGAACCCTCGATGGTTTTCTTGGGCGAGATGCGCGTGAGGCTATGCCGCCCGATGCTCGCACCTACCAGCATCGCGAACGTGTCGGTGAGCACGATTAACGAGATCACGTAAAAGGTCAGCCAGATTCCGCTTCCGGCGATCTGCCGGATGAAGACGAAATAGGTGAGCAGCTTGCCGATATAGAGAACGGCAAGCAGCGTGTAGGCCGTGCGGGCAAAGTAGCCTTTCTCCTCGCCGTACATTCCGATCGCGAAGGCCACGATCACGATTGCGGCAAGCAGCACGCCTTCCCACTTGTGGAGCAGACCGAAGACCGCCATTGCGACGTAGGCGCAGACTCCGAGCACCGCGACCGGATATTCGAGCGGCTGTCCCTTGATCGAGCAGAGGTAGTTGAACTCGTAGATGCTCGCCAGGCCGATCGCCAGGATCAGCAGGTAGAACGTCCATGGCGAGATTACGCAGAAGAGCCCGATCGCCGCGACGATCAAGCCCACGACGATGCGCCGCTCCGTCAAGTCCCGCCGAAGCGGCGTTCCCGCTGCTGAAACACGATCAACGCTCGTACGAAATCATCTTTCGAGAAGTCCGGCCAATAAACGTCGGTCATGACGAGCTCGGCGTATGCGGCCTGATAGAGCAGGAAGTTCGAGAGCCGCTGTTCGCCGCCTGGCCGAATCAGGAGATCGAGCTCGGGAAGGTCGGTCGTGTACAGATAGCGGCCGATCAGCGCTTCGTCGACGCTCTCCGGAACCAGCAGACCTTGGGCGACGTCGCTCGCGATCGCGCGCACCGCACGCTCGAGTTCGGCTCGCGAGCTGTAGTTGACGGCGAGATTCAGCACGAGCCCGGTATTGGCCGCCGTCCGCGCTTGCAGATCGGCCAGCGCCCCACGGGGCGACGACGGAAGCGATTCCCATTCCCCGATGACCCGAACTCGCACGTTATTGCGCCGCAATTCGACGAGCTCGTTGCGCGCAAAGTAGACGCAAAGGTCGAAGAGCAACGATATCTCACGCGCGTCGCGATTCCAGTTCTCCGTTGAGAACCCATACACGGTGAGCGCGTCGATGCCGAGATCGCTCGCCTGGCGCGTTACGTGGCGCAGCGCGATCATGCCGCGGCGATGCCCCTCGATCGCCGGAAGGCCGCGCTCTTTCGCCCAGCGGCGGTTTCCGTCCATGATGATCGCGACGTGCCGCGGTACGCCGCGCACGTCGAGCTCCGGGCGGGACCCGGCGAGCAGCGATAGGCTCACGCGCGATACGACTCGTAACCGGCCGTTACGTCGGCCGATCGGTCGTCGTTAATTTTTAATCGAAGCACGCGCAGGATGCCATGACCGATCCACGTGCCGTAGGGGGCGAGCACTTGCAGACGAATGGGCCGATCCCCTAAAGCGCGCCGCGCTTGCACTTCGGGGAGAAGGATCAAATCCTCGGTCACACTTCCATGATCTCTTTCTCTTTCGCCGCAACGAGTACGTCGATCTCTTTGACGTACTTGTCGGTCAGCCGTTGCAGCGACTCTTGCATCCGTTTGTTGTCGTCCTCGGTGATCTCGTGTGATTTCAGCTGCGTTTTGAGCTCGTCGTGCGCCCGATGGCGCACGTTGCGAACCGCGATGCGACCGTCCTCGGCCTTCTTTTTTACCAATTTCGCAAGCTCTTTGCGCCGTTCTTCGTTCAGCGGCGGGATGATCAGGCGAATGGTCGACCCATCGACGTTCGGCGTCAAACCAAGGTCGCTCTTTTCGACGGCCTTGCGAATCGCCCCGACGACGCCTTTATCCCACGCGGTGATCAAGAGCGTTCGCGAGTCGGGCGTCGAGACGCCGGCGACTTGTTTGAGGGGAGCCATCTGCCCGTAGGCTTCGACGGCAAGCCGGTCGAGGAGCGCAGGCGCCGCCCGGCCGGTCCGAATCGATGCGAACTCGCCGCGCGTCGCTTCGACGCACTTGTACATTCGCGATTCGATCTCTTTGAAATACGCATCGGTCATGCTCACGAACTCCTCGCTCCCGCGGGCGTCGCTTCGCGCCGCCCGACGTAGGTGCCGATCGCCTCGCCCCAAATAACGCGGCGGATATTTCCGGGAACCGACATGTCGAAGACGATGACGGGCAGCGCGTTGTCCATGCACAGCGCCATCGACGTCGAATCCATCACTTCCAGCCCGCGCTGAAGAACGTCCATGTAATCGAGGCGCTCGAAGCGCGTCGCGCCGGGATCCTTCTTCGGATCGGCCGTATAGATGCCGTCGACTTTCGTCGCCTTGAGAATCGCCTCGGCGTTCACCTCGACTGCGCGGAGCGCTGCCGTGGTGTCGGTCGTAAAGTACGGATTCCCGGTCCCCGCCGCAAAAATGACGATCCGCCCCTTCTCGAGATGGCGGATCGCGCGGCGGCGGATGTACGGCTCGGCAATCTGGTGCATCGCGATCGCCGTTTGCACGCGTGAGGCGACGCCCATTCGGTCGAGCGCGTCCTGGAGAGCGAGCGCGTTGATAACGGTCGCGAGCATGCCCATGTAGTCGGCGGTGGCGCGGTCCATGCCAGCCTCTTCGTGCACCTTGCCGCGCCAGATGTTTCCTCCTCCGACGACGATCGCGACCGAAACGCCTGCGCGGCTGACCTCCGCAATCTCCTCGGCCATCGTGCGGGTCGTGTTGACGTCGACGCCGCCGCCGTCGCTGCTAAAAGCCTCACCCGAGATCTTTAGGAGGACGCGAGCGTATTTCGCGGCGCCAAGCTCACTGCCCAAGAGCGTATCGCGCGAAGCGCCGGACGCGAATTTTTTCGCCGAGCGCGCCAATCGAACGGAAGATCAGCTCGCCGATGCTGATCGAATCGTCTTTGACGAAGGG
The DNA here is from genome assembly GCA_036732685.1 of Candidatus Cybelea sp. Lineage (GTDB taxonomy): Bacteria > Vulcanimicrobiota > Vulcanimicrobiia > Vulcanimicrobiales > Vulcanimicrobiaceae > Cybelea. The sequence continues at coordinate 5,264 of DAINBY010000018.1, forward strand.
CTGCTCGAGCAGGCAATGCTCTTCGAACCATTTCGCGAGCTTGCCCTCGACGATGCGATCGCCGACTTCGGGCGACTTCCCGGCGGGCACCGCCGCCCGGAACTCGCCTCGCAAACGCTCGACTTCCGCCGCCGGCACGCTCTCGCGGTCGAGATATTGCGGCGACATCGCGGCGATGTGCATCGCGATATCGCGCGAGAGCTCGCCGAACTTCGGATTGCGCGCGACGAAGTCGGTCTCGCTGTTGATCTCGACGAGCACGCCGATCTTTCCGCCGGCGTGGATGTAGCTCATGACGAGCCCTTCCTCGGCGATGCGCTCGGCCTTCTTTGCAGCCTGCGCCGCGCCGCGCTCGAGCAGCAGCGTCTTCGCGCGATCCATGTCGCCGGCCGCGTCGAGCAACGCCTTCCGGCAGTCCATCATCGGAGCGCTCGTCTCCTCGCGGAGTGCCTTGATCTCGTCGGGTTTGGGCTGGTATGAAATCAACGTGCGACCTCCGCCATCGTTGCCGGAGCCTCTTGCGCGTATTCCGGCGGCGCGGACTCGTAAGCCTCTTGGTCGTATGAGCTCTCGCTCTCGGTCTTTCCCTCGATAATGGCGTCAGCAATCTTTCCGACCATCAGCTTAACGGCGCGAATGGCGTCGTCGTTACCGGGAATCGGGTAGTCGATCTCGTCGGGATCGCAGTTCGTATCGATGACGGCGATGATCGGAATTTTCAGCTTCCTGGCCTCCAACACGGCGATCCGCTCCTTCTTGGGATCGACGATGAAGAGTGCGTCGGGCAGGCGGTGCATGTCTTTGATTCCGCCCAGGAAGCGCTCGAGCCGATTCATCTCATCTTGCAGCTTCGCGACTTCTTTCTTGGGAAGCCGATCGAAGTCGCCTTGCATCTTCATGTTCTCGAGTTCGCGCAGGCGCGCAATTCTTTTTTGGATCGTCGCGAAGTTCGTCAGCGTGCCCCCGAGCCATCGTTGGTTCACGAAGTACGTGCCGGCTCGCTCGGCCTCTTCGCGAACGACGTCCTGGGCCTGTTTCTTGGTGCCCACAAAGAGGATGATTCGTCCGTCCCGGGAGAGCTGCTTGACCACCTCGTAGGTCTCGCGCAGCTTTGCGACGGTAAGCGCTAGGTCGATGATATAGATGCCGTTGCGCTCTTGAAAGATGAACGGCTTCATTTTGGGGTTCCACCGGCGCGTTTGATGGCCGAAATGGACGCCCGCCTCGAGGAGCTCCCTCATGGTGATGACGCTCATGGATGGGTAACCTTTCTGGCTCCCGGCCGCCGGCCATCCTGGCATCGCGGTCGCGTCTCGGAGCCATAGCACCCCGCCTCCTTTGTGGGGTGAAGTGAAGACAGCCGCGCGATTATAACACGAGCGCCGTAGAGCTCCAAGGGCTGCCGCATCAAGCAGAAGGCTGCCGTGAGTCGCACGGCAGCCGCGATTGATTCAGACGCAATCGGCTCGAAGCTACGGCCGCGCCTCGTAGACGATGTTGAACGGGGTCTCCGTTGCCCGCCGAAAATCCGAGAACCCGGCCTTGCTTGCGATATCCCGCATCGGCGGCTCACCCGCCTGGGCTCCCAAGGCATAGCCGCCCCCCTGCTCGATCGCCGAAGGCGTGCACAGCATGGTAGAGGCGGCATAAAAGAGGCGGCCGACCGGTGTGATATTTGCTTGCAGCGTGTCGCCCGCGTAGGGCTCGACGATCATGAGCGTTCCGTTCGGTTTGAGCGCCTCGCGGGCGCGGGCGAGCGCACCGACCGGATCGCCCATGTCGTGGACGCAGTCGAAGCAGCAGATGAGATCGAAGCCGCCGAGAGGCATCGCCGTGGCCGAGGCGACCTCGAATCGTACCCGGTCGCCCATTCCCGCGGCGCGGGCGGCCTCGCGTGCAGCGGCGATCGACGGCTCGTGGTAGTCGTATCCGACGAACGTCGACATCGGGTAGGCCTTTCCCATTAGGATCGTCGAGCTGCCGTGTCCGCAGCCCACGTCGGCCACAACGGCGCCGGTACGCAGCTTCGCCTCGACCCCCTCGAGTGCGGGAATCCAGTCGGGCACGAGATGTGCTGCGTAACCATTGCGGAAGATACGGTCGGTCACGCCGTAGAGGCGGGCATCGTGGTCGTGCCAGCCGACGCCGCTTCCAGTTTTGAAGGCTTCCGCGATTTTCGGCTCGTCGGCGAAGAGCGGCGTCCCCATCGCAAAGAGACCGCACATATTGAACTCGCTCGAGTCGTCGGCGAGCAGCGGCCCGTGCTCGGCAGGCAATTCGAAGCGGCCGGTCTCGGGATCGTAGCTCACGTATCCCGCCGCGGCCTGATTTGAGAGCCATTCGCGGACGTATCGTTCGTGCGTTGTCGTGCGGGTCGCAAGCTCTTGCGCCGTCTGCGGCCCTCCGGCCACAAGTGCTTTGTACAATCCCAGTTTATCGCCGACGAGAACCGAGACGGCCGTCATGACCGCTCCCACGTCCCCGAGAAACCGTCCGACCGCCGCGTGAAACTTCTCCTGGTCGATCGGTGCTGCCGTAGTGGTCAAGGTATCCTCCTCCGTTGTCGAATAGCTCTTTTCCAGGATCATATCCACGCAAAGGCAGGTCGTGCATCGGGCGGTGTACGGAGGAACGGCGGGCCGGTTCCGGAGCGCGCTCGTCGGCAGGGAGAGCGAGCTCGACCAGTTGCGGCGCACTTACGATCGCGCCAGCAGCGAGTCCGGCGTGGCGTTGCTGCTTTGGGGTGAGGCCGGCGTCGGAAAGACACGTCTTCTCGAAGAGTTCGCCACCGTCGCCCTCTCGTCGGGAGCGCAAATTGCTGCGGCGAGCTGCTTTGAAGCGCTTTGCCCGCCGTTTGCCCCGCTTCGCGAGCTCCTAGCAGCGCTTGCGCTCGCCGATCCCTTTGGCCTCGACTCGTTCGTATCGTCGGCGCAGCCGTCCGCGGGGGGCGCGTTATCGCGCCTATTCCGATGCGGCAAGCGCGCTGGGGAGCATCGCGACGCCGCTCGTCCTCCTTCTCGACGACCTGCAGTGGGCAGATTTTGCAACGCTCGACTTTCTGGCGTTCCTCACCCCACGGCTTGCCGGCTCGCGAATCCTCGTACTCGGAGCGGTTCGCTCCGATCAGCTCGAGCGCGATCACGTACGCGTCGAAGCGTTCGCGCATTTGAACCGCCGCGGCGCGTCGACGCTGAACGTCGATCCGCTCGGCACGACCGAGATGCGCAGGCTCGTTGCCGGCCTGTGGCCCGCCGGAAAGCCGCTCGAGGAACGCGCCGTCGACCGCGTCTGCGCCTTAGCGGAGGGGAAGCCGTATTTCGCTGAGGAGCTCGTCGACAGCGCGCTTACGGCTCGCGACCCAACCGCCCTGGAAGTCGCGCCCTTGAGCATTCGCGCGGGAGTGCTCGCGCGCTTCGAACGTCTCGCTCCGGACGCGCGCCGAATCTTGCTCAACGCGTCGGTGATCGGGCGCGGCTTCGATGCCGCGTTCCTGGAGGAGCTTTGCGAGTCGACGAACGCGGCGGTCTGCGAGGCACTTGCCGCGGCGCGCGACCTCCAACTCGTGCGCGAAGTCCGCGAACGCGCCGGCCACTTTGCGTTCCGCCACGCGATCACGCGTGAGATCCTCTATCACGAGATGTTGACGGCGCAAGCTCGATCGATCCATCGCGCGGTCGCCGAACGTTTGGCGCAAGCGGATGCGGCCGATCCCTTCGATCTCGCGCACCACTGGCACGCAGCCGGCGACCACCCGCGAGCGAGCGAGGCATACGAGCGCGCGGGCGATGCGGCACTTTACCGCAACGCTCACCGCGATGCCGAGGTCGCCTATCGTGGCGCGGTCGAATCGCGGGACCCCGCAGATGGAACCTACCCGCCGCTGTGCGAGAAGTTTTCACGAGCGCTCTCCGCCAACGGTCACGTGGACGATGCTTGCGCGTTTGCAGAGCGCGCCCTCGATGCCTACGAAACGGCCGGCGAAACCGAGAAGGCGGCGTCGCTGGCGATTCGGCTCGCGCGCCGCATCTACGAGAGCGGACGAGCCGCAGAGGCCGGGGCGACCGCGCAGCGCGCCTTGCGGTTGTGCGCGCAGCGCGGCCCCATCGCGTATGATGCCTACGTCACGCTCGCGCACTTCGAAGCCTTGCAAGGACGAAACGACGCCGCAACGGCCTATCTCGTTTCGGCCGAGGCGGCCCCAGGGGAGCATCCCGGGATGCAACGGCGTAACTCCTCGATGGTGCAGGCGGTAGTGGCAGCAACCTCGGGGCGGCTAACCGAAGCGTTCGAGCATTACGAGACGGCGGTTGCAATCGCCCGGGAACTCGACGACGCCGAGCAGCTCGCGTGGACGCTGAACAATTACGCAAGCCGAGCGATGGCGACGGGTTGGATGGATCGAGCGCTCGCGGCGCATCGCGAGGCGGCAGAGTGCCTGCGACGTGAAGAGTTTGGCAAGGTTGGCGCTTCCACGATTCAAGGAGCTGCATTTGCCGAACTCCTCGCCGGAGATCTCTCCGCCGTCCGAGCGCTCCAGCAAGAAGATTCGCGGCTGCCGCGCGGCATCGCGATGACGCAGACGGCACGTACGGCGCTCGGCGTGCGCATGGCCTACTACAGCGACGACGACGCTGAGGCCGCGCGACTGATCACTCCCGAGGCGCTCGAGCTCGCGTTCGAGTCGGGCGAGGCGCAGCGCATCGGCCTGCTCGCCGGATGTGTAGCGGCGTATTACGACGCCGGTGGCCGGAGCGACGAAGCAAATACACTGCGGTCGCGCGCGCTTCGCACGATTCGCACCGTCGATTTCTCTTTTTGGCTCCTCGATCAAATGACGGCTACCGAAGACGCCGATGAACGTCAACGCGCCCGACATCTGCTCGCCGAGGCGGCGGCCGACCGGGGAAATCTGGCCGCCGCGGCACACCTCGCGCTCTTCGATGCGCGCCTTGCCGCGCGCAACCGAAGCACCGATGTAAAATCGCGGGCGCTCGAAGCGGCCGCCAAGTTCGAGGCGATCGGCTGGCCCTGGGAGCGCGCGCAGGCGCTCGAAATCGCCGGGCGCTACGCGGAGGCGTCCGACCTTTATCGGCGCCACGGTTTCGCACGGAACGCGCGCATGCTCGAGGAGCGCCGCCGCCGCATCCGCCACCGCGCGGGAGCGCGAGAGCTCACACCTCGCGAGCACGAAGTCGCGCTTCTCGCCGCGCAAGGCAAGAGCAACAGGGCGATCGCGGCCGAGCTCTTCATTGGCGAGCGGACCGTAGAAACGCACATTTCGGCAATCTTCGACCGCTTCGAACTTCGCTCTCGCCGCGAACTCGCCGCGCTCGTCGGCGATTCCGGCCAGCAGGTCGTCGCCGAACCGCCTGCGTAAAGCGCGCCATGCGCTGGCTCGTTACCGGAGGCCTGGGCTTCATCGGCTCGCATTTCGTGCGGCTCGCGCTACGCGAGCGTCCCGGTCTCGAGATCGTCAACCTCGACGCGATCACCTACGCAGGCAATCCAGCAAACCTGCGCGACGTCGAGGGAGATCCCCGGTACCGATTCGTGAAAGGCGACATCTGCGATGCGACGGCGGTGCGCGGAGCGCTTAACGACGGGATCGACGCGATCGTGAACTTTGCGGCCGAGACGCACGTCGACCGCTCGATCGTCGACCCCGAAGCCTTTCTGCGCACCGACGCCCTCGGGACGTACGTTCTTTTGCAGGCGCAGCGAGAGCACCGCGTACCCCGCTTTCTCCAAGTTTCGACCGACGAAGTCTACGGCAACGTCCTGCGCGGCCAATCACTGGAGGACGATCCCCTTCGCCCCCGCAGCCCTTACGCGGCGAGCAAGGCGGCGGCCGATCTGCTCGCGCTGGCCTATTACGAAACGTACGACGCACCGGTGCTTCTGACGCGCGGCAGCAACACGTACGGTCCGTATCAGTTCCCTGAAAAAATCGTTCCGCTTTTCATTACCAACTTGATCGACGACCGGCCCGTACCGGTTTACGGCGACGGGATGCAGATTCGCGATTGGCTCTTTGTCGAAGACCATGCGCGTGCGATTCTCCACGTACTCGAAAACGGCGAGATCGGAGACGTCTATAACGTCTCGGGCGATACGCCGCAAACGAATCTCGAGCTGACGCGTCTTCTCGCGCAAGGCTGCGGACGATCGATGGCGACGCACGTCGAGCACGTCGCCGATCGGCCGGGTCACGACCGGCGCTACGCGGTCGACTCGGGGAAGCTGCGCGCGCTCGGATGGCAGCCGCAGATGCCCTTTGAAACCGGCATCGCCGCAACGATCGATTGGTACCGCGCCAACGAATCCTGGTGGCGGCCGCTTAAAGGCGGGCCGCGGTAGCGCCGCGCTTTACATCGGCCAGAATGTGGTTCTACAATGCAGTCACATGCCGAAGATCAACATTCGCGAGCGCAAAGCTCACCTCTGCGAAATCGTCGAACGCGTGCGGGCCGGCGAAGCGATTTCGCGCCCGGTAACGGGCGGCATGTTCGACAGTGAGTAGCCCATGAAGGGAGTCGTGCTGGCGGGCGGACTCGGGACGCGGTTGCGACCGCTTACGAAGGTGACGAACAAGCATTTGCTGCCCGTTTACGACCGGCCGATGATCTACTATCCGCTCGAAACGCTCGTCCGCGCCGGGATCTCCAAAGTGATGCTCGTAACGGGCGGCAACTCCGCAGGTGATTTTCTGAGATTGCTCGGCAACGGCAGCGAGTTCGGCTTCGAGAATATCGCCTATGCCTATCAGGAGGGAGAACGCGGAATCGCCGATGCGCTACGCCTCTGCGAACACTTCGCGGCGGGTGAGCGAATCGTCGTCGTCCTCGGCGATAACATCCTCCACGACGATATAACGCCCTACGTGCGCCGCTTCGAAGACCAGCCGTCGGGCGCGCGTGTCCTGCTAAAGGAGGTCGACGACGCCGCGCGCTTCGGAGTCCCGGTCTTCGATGGCGACCGCATCGTCAGGATCGAGGAGAAACCGCCCCATCCAAAGAGCCGCTATGCCGTGACGGGCGTCTACATGTTCGACCGGCGCGTCTTCGACTACATCCGGGTCTTGGAACCCTCGCAGCGGGGCGAACTGGAGATCGCCGACGTCCACAATCGCTACATCGCCGAGAGCGACCTCACCTACGACATTTTGCAAGGTGCCTGGAGCGACGCCGGGACTTTCGAAAGCCTCTTCCGGGCCGGCGAACTCATTCGCGCCCGCTCGAGCCCGTAACCGCGTCCGCGAGGACGATGTAAGAGTGGGGTGAGCGTCAGCCCTTTGCGTGATGCAGGATCGGCAAGAGCGCAAGCGCGACGACCACTAGAACTCCTGCGAGCGCGCCCCGGAACCAGCGCTCCGGCAACTTCGCCAGGAACTGTGTACCGACGAAGACACCTGGAATAGACCCGATCAGCAGAGAGGCCGCGATCAATGGGTTCACGTCGCCAATCTTCCAATGCCCGATGAGCGACGGGATCAGCACGACGACGGCGAAGGCCAGATCGGTACCGACCAGTCGGCGCAAGGCCACGCTCGGGGCAGCAACGAGCAGCAACGGCAGGGTGAGGGATCCGGCGCCGATCGACGTGATGCTGACGCAAATGCCGACGAAAAACCCCAGGGTTGCGAGTCGCAGCGTCGGGAGTGGACGGTCGTTATTCGCTGTGGTATCTCTCGCAAGTTTGCGATTGAAGATGATCCCCGCCGCGGAGATCAGCAACGCGATGGCTACGGCGATCCGCAGCACTTGCTCGAGCTGCTTGATGTCGAGGTGGCTGTGCAGGTAGGCGCTGATGATCACGCCGATAATTGCCCCGGGAAGTCCGCCGATGCAGAGGCGCCACAGAACGGAGAACTCGACCGTTCGTTTCTGCATGTGCGTAAGCATCGCGACGACCTTCGTGCCCAGCGCGAAGAGCAAGTCCGAGCCGATTGCCGTGTCGGTGCGCACACCAAGAAAGATCAAAAGCGGCGTCGTAATGGCGCCCGCCCCGACGCCGCTATACGCCATGCAGGTTCCAACGATGAAGCCGACGAGTACGTAACTCCAGTTTATGGTCATGGCTTAGTGGTGGCCCCGATCTGACTCGACGGAGTCTGTAAAAGAACCTCGGTTAATATTCAACGCGGCACCGCGCGTGTCCCCGCCCTCGGCGCCGCCGCCCCCGGCGCTTCCCCTAAATCGGGTTCGGCATCGCCGGGTACGGCCTCGACTCCTTGGGTTCCTACTTGACCCTGCTTACTCGTCGGATGGGCCGCCGCGTCGCCGCGCTGGATCTCCGCGAAGATCTCAAAGCGATGCACCGGCACGTGGCGGGGCGCCTCGATACCAAGCTTCACCTGGTCGCGGTCAACCCCCACGACAAGAATTCGAATGTCGCTACCAATCATAATCGACTGATTCGCCTTGCGGCTGAGCACGAGCATGGCGCCCTCCTTGGCCGGCCGTAATGCGGTAAGGGCTGCACCTTTCGGCGCTAGGGTTCGACTGCCTCCGACCCCGGAGGGCAAGCGTTTCGCGCTTCACCAGCGCCGGACGCCTGCCCCCTGGGACGCAGCCTAAGTCGCGGGTGCGGCCTCGCGCGACGCTTCGATGAGAATCTGAGCGACCTCCGGCCGCGAGAACTCCGGCGGCGGGAGCTGGCCGGCGCGCAGCATCTCGCGCACCTGCGTTCCGCTCAGCGACACGTGATTCTCGGGGTCGTGGTTGCAGGTTTTTTTCGAGCCCATCGACTGGCAGCGACGGCAGTAAAAGCTGTTCTCGAACTTCAGCGGTATGATGCCGAGCTCTTCTGCGGTGAACTCGTCGAACAGCTTCTGCGCGTCGTAGGTTCCATAGTAACTTCCAACGCCCGCGTGGTCGCGGCCCACGATGAAGTGGGTACAGCCGTGGTTCTTGCGCATCATAGCGTGGAAGATTGCCTCGCGCGGACCGGCGTATCGCATGGCCGCGGGCAGCGTGCTCAGCATGACGCGATCGGCGGGGTAGTAGTTATCGAGCAACGCCCGATAACAGCGCATCCGCACGTCGGCCGGAATATCGTCGCTCTTCGTCTCGCCGACCAGCGGGTGAAGAAGCAATCCGTCGACCATCTCCAGAGCGCACTTCTGAATGTATTCGTGAGCACGGTGCACGGGGTTGCGCGTTTGAAATCCGACGATCGTCTTCCATCCGCGGCGTTCGAACTCGGCACGCGTCTCGGCCGGGGAGAGGCTCTCCGGATCCTTCGCGCGCGGCAGCACCCAAACCGGACCGCCGATGAGCACGTCCTTGCGCGCGTATAGCGCGGCAACGCCGGGATGCTTTTCGTCTTCGGTGCGATAGACGTGGCGCGCTTCGTGGCCCTTATCGTATTCGAAGACCTCTTCGACGTCGATGATGCCGCGAAGCTCGCCCTCGCCGTCGTAGAGTGCGGCCCGCGTGCCCGCCGTCGGCGCCTCTTCACGGTCGACGGCCAGAACGACGGGAATGCTCCAGGGCAATCCGTTCGCGAGACGCATCGTGGGAACGACGCTCTCGTAATCGGCCCGTCGCATGAAGCCGGTCAACGGGCTGAGGGCGCCGTTGCCGATGAGCGCGAGATCGTTGAGCTCGCGACCGGTGAGCGTGAGTCTACGAAGTCCCTGCGCGGATTCGCGCAGTTCCTGTTCGGCTTGCGGCGTATCGGCAATTCGATTGATGAGTTTGCCGCCGTGAGGAGCGATCATGACACCGCCTTGAGCTCGGCCACGTAGCCTCGCCGTTCGAGCTCCGCAAGAATCTTTTCAACGCTCTGATCGACCGTCTCGGTCTCGCTGTCGACGACGACGTCGGGGCTCTCGGGCGCCTCGTACGGGTCGGAGACACCGGTGAAGTGCTGCACCTCGCCCGCAATCGCTTTCTTATAGAGGCCCTTGACGTCACGCCGGACGAGCTCGTCGAGCGAGCAGCGCACGTAGACTTCGACGAACCGGTCGTTCCCGATCCGCTCGCGTGCTTCGGAGCGAGCCTGCGCGTAGGGCGAAATCGCCGCAGTGATCACCGCGGCGCCGTGCTTGACGAGCAGTGAGGCGACGAAGGAGATACGTCCGATATTAATGTCGCGATCTTCGCGGCTGAATCCGAGTCCCTTCGACAGATGGGTGCGGACCTCGTCGCCGTCAAGCACCTCGACGTTACGCCCACGGGCGCTCAACTCGGGTGCGAGTCGCTCGGCAATCGTGCTCTTACCGGCACCGGACAGGCCGGTAAGCCACACAGTGAATCCCTGGTTCAACTGGAGTTCCTTTCTGGGAGGTTGATTTGAAGGGCACCCATCACTCAAAAGCGGGACTTCTAAGGCGGACGTCCCCGGCTCGGCGCCATTCTTCGCCCTCAGATTGTTGATTTCCGTCTACTTCCTAGCCCATACTCGCTTAACGCGGCTTAAGCGAAAACTGGGCCGCGTGAAGCCGGGCATAGGCTCCGCCCCGTGCCAAAAGTTCGTCGTGCGTCCCGATCTCAACGACCCGGCCGGCCTCGATGAAGAGAACCTTATGTGCACGCCGCACGGTCGAAAGGCGGTGGGCGATAATCAGCGTGGTGCGTCCCTGTAGCAGGCGGTCGAGAGCTTGCTCGATCATCGCTTCCGAGTGGCTGTCGAGCGCGCTGGTCGCCTCGTCCAGAATCAAAATTCGCGGATCGCGAAGAACTGCCCGGGCGATCGCGATGCGCTGGCGCTCGCCGCCGGAGAGCCGGACGCCGCGCTCGCCGACTTGCGTTGCGTAGCCGTCGGGAAAGTTTCCGACATACTCGTCGACGTTTGCGTCGCGAGCTGCGGCGCGGACCTCCGCGTCGGTCGCTTCGATTCTGCCGTACCGGATATTCTCTAGAATCGAGCCGCGAAAGAGCTGGACGTCCTGCGGGACGATCGCGATCGCTTTGCGCAGATCCGTCAGGCGCACCCGCCCGAGGTCGATGCCGTCGAGCAGCACGCGGCCCTCTTGCGGCTCGTAGAAACGCGGCACGAGGTTGACGATCGTCGTCTTGCCGGCCCCCGACGGACCAACGAGGGCCACGATCTCACCCGCTTCGATCGTCGCGTTGACGTCTCGCAGCGCCGGCTGATCGCCGGTACCGTAGCGGAACGTTACGTGAGCGTATTCGATTCGTCCGCGAACCGACGGCAGCGCGATGGCGTCGGCGGGGTCGCGCACTTCGACCGGCAGATCGAGCAGTTCGAAGACGCGCCCCGCTCCGACGATCGCCTTGCTGATGTCCCCGAAGAAGGCTGCTACGCGATTCATCGGGTTCATCAAATTCACGAGCAGCCCCCAGTACATAAAGACCTTGCCAGTGTCGAGCCGGCCGACGAGAACCTCGCGTACGGAGAGCCACATGATGCCGACGACGGCCGCGACCATGATCGTCGAAACCACGAGAGGTTGGGTCTGAATGAACTGCGTGAGCTTCATATAGGCGCCGAAGAAATCGTCATTTCGGTTGCGAAATCGACCGACTTCGAACTCCTCGCGTCCGAAGGATTTCACCACGCGATGGCCGCCGAGAATCTCCGAGAGGTTTGCGGTGAGATCCGCGATTCGCTGCTGCGCGCGGTGCGTGCTCGCGGAAATCAACCGCTGAAAGTTGGAGACGGCCACGGAGACGATCGGAGCGACGAGCACGAGCGAGAGCGTCAGCAGCCAATCGAGATAGATCATGGTAGCGAACGAGGAGAGGAACGTCGCGAGGGCAACGACGAGCTGCGGCACCGAGACGCTCACTGCGTCGATCATGATTTGCAGGTCCGTCGAGAAGCGAGCGATCAGCTCGCCCGGCCGCCACTTATCGAACTCGCCTAGCGGCAGGTTCAGCAGCCGCTCGAAGAGCCGGACGCGAAGACGCGCAACCAGATTCTGTCCGCTCCATGCGGTGAGATACGTCTGACCGTAAATGGCGCAGTTGCCAAGGACGAGCGCCACCGACGTCAGACCGAGTGCCAGGTATAACGCCTTGAGGTCCGGCGGGCTGCCGTGCAGCGGAATGAGTACCTGATTGATGATGATCCGAAAGGCCAGCGGAGGCACGATCGAGAGGACGCCGGCGAGCACGCCCATCGCCATAGCGGTCCCGAGGCGCGGATAGTACGGACGCGCCTCGCGCGCCAGACGTAAGAGAATCGAGCGGCGGCTCATCGGCGGCAGGGTCTTGCGGTCCCGCGGGGATGAAACCTCCCCCGATGCGTTCCGGTACGTGAGGGTGGCAAACGATTGGGAGGACCCAGAGAGACAAAATGGACTGCTATTTTCACTCGAACGTACCGTCGGTCGCGCCCTGCATCGAATGTGGGAAGCCGATCTGCGGGACCTGTCGCGACGAGCAGGGCGGCTGCCCTAGCTGCCGGCTCGCGGCAAAGGTCGATGCGGCAACGGCGACGCGCCGGCAGATTGCGGGTTCGGTTCCGCCGCGCCCCGCGCCGGCGAGCGTTCGCGGCAAGGCGGTGGTCGCCACCGCGCCGGATCCGGTGGAATCGCGCGCGCTCGTTGCGCTCGGTTATCCGCTCTGGCCATTGGCCCTCGTCTCGCTGCTCGATCGCAAGCAATCGCGGAATTTGCGACGCCAAGCGTTCCAGGCACTCGGCTTCAACGTCGGTTTCTTCGGGTTCTGGGGACTCCTCTCGGTGCTTGCTCAAGTCCCCTTCCTGGGGTTCTCGGCGTGGGTGCTCGTGCCGCTGCTGGCGCCGCTCTTCCTGGTCGCGAGCGTCTACTACGGCATCAAGACCTGGAACGGCGACGACGTGCGTATCCCAGTCGTCACGAGCTGGATCGACGAGCGTATGCCTAAGGGAGCTGCCGACTAAACTCGCGATACCGGCGCAAGAAAGCTCTGGCGGCCGCGCCGTGGTCGATCGCCGCGGCCGGATACGCATCGGCAGCGTAGAGTCCCAGCGCGAGTTGCGGCGAGTTCGACGGCATTCCGCGCCACGCCCCGAGCGGCACGTCGTGCAGTTCGGGAATCCAGCGGCGTATGTAGGATCCATCCGGGTCGTACCGCCGCCGCTGCCGTTCGGGGTTGTAGATTCTCGGATACTGCGCCATATCGGCGCCGACCCCGGCGATCCACTGCCAATTACCGGTCGCGAGCGCCTGATCGTCCTCGATCAGCCGGTGATCCCACTCGGCGAGGCCGACTCGCCAATCGATGCCGAGATCGAAGCAGAGCCACGACGCGGCGACCGCGCGCACGTGCGGGTGCATCCATCCGGTGGCGTGTAGCTGGCGGATGCCGGCGTCGACCAACGGGAATCCGGTCTTGCCGGCGCGCCACGTATCGAGCAACGGATGAGAACGCTCCCACGCAAAGCCGCGCATCTTCTCCTGGAGCGGCTCGTTCTGCGTCGCCGGGTAGAACCACGCGAGTTGCAAGAAAAAATCGCGATGCGCGAGCGCACGGAGCAAGAGCCGCAGCGAGAGCCGTTCCTCGCTTAATGCGAAGGGATCGTCGAGCCGCTCGCGCACGGCGCGCGCCACGCTGCGAGCGGCAATCGTCCCAAAAGAGAGATCGACCGAAAGGTGTGCGGTGCGATCGTCCGACGGAGAGGTAGCCGCCACCGCATACTGCGAGGCATCTTCGCGTAAAAACCGTTCGAAGCGCCGCCGCGCGTGTGCCGCGCCCGCCGCGGCCCCATTCGCCGTAGCCCCAAACTCTTCGGGCGCCGGTAGGCCTTCGCTGTGCGCGTCCGCGCGCCAGAAACGTAAGAGGAGCGGGTGCTCGTGCGACGGGACCGGCACCTTCGCCCAGGCGTCGAAGTAGGGTGCAAAGGCCCGATAGCCCGAGCCTCCGGCGCTATGTGCGGCTGCGCTTTCTTCCGGCGCAACGACGGGAGCATCGTGCACGATAATCGCCTCGTATCCCCGCTCTTCGAGCGCCGATGCCGCGCGCCGGTCCCGAGCAAGCGCCTCGGCGTCATAGGCCGCGCTCCAGGCTGCGCCGGAGGCGCCAATCTGCTTGGCGAGGCTTGGGAGTACGTGCTCCGGCTCGCCGCGTCGCACGAGCAAGGGACTTCCCCGCTCTTCGAGCTCGGCCGCGAGCGCGCCGACGGCCGCACAAAAGAACTGGGCGCGCCGTGGCGAGGCCGTCATCCGCGCGGTCGTCGTGCGATCGATCACGAGCAACGGAACGACCGGGCCGCGCGATGCCGCCGCGGCTAATCCCGCGTGATCGTCGAGGCGCAGATCCTTGCTGAAACGATAGACGAACGGCCTCTCCGCCATGGCGGGCGGTTTCGGTCGCTCAGCGCGCTTCCCTAGCCGGCGATCACCGTGGAGGTTGCAGCGCGTAGTGCGCGTGCATTGCCGTCCGGCACATCGATCGGTCGAGAACGGCGTTGCCGGAGCTTTTCGCGACGGCGCAACGCACCGGCGTTCCGCGCGCGTTGACGTTGAGTTCGACCGTTGCCGAGAACGCAGCCGGTTCGACCGCGAGCGACTCGGCGCGACCCTCGCGGTGCGGTGCCGTCTGCGTGCCGAGCGCGGCGAGCGAACGCGTCTCCTGCGCCGTGACCGCGGGCTGCGGCGCGGTGCTTGCCGGTTTCTCGACCACGCGCACGACGAGGATCACCATTGCCGCCGCCGCAATCGCGGCTATCGCACTCCAGCGAGGGCGCGCCGAGCGGTTGCGAGCGAGCGACGGGCGCAGATCGGGTTCCCAACGCTCCTCGTCGCGCGCACGCGCAACGCTCGCCATCACGCGCTCGATATCCCGCTCCCCGCCAAGCTGGCTCACGCATTGCGGACATCGTGCGAGGTGATTGCGATAGACTTCGCGCTCGACGTCGCACGCTTCATCGAGGGCGATCGCACCTGCGAGCCGTTCGGCCGCCCCGCAATCCGCTGGAGTACTCATCGATCCGTATCCTCCTTCATGGTCGCCCGCAAGACGCGCATCGCACGGCACACGCGCTGACGGATAGCGTCGGAAGTGGTGCCGAGGATCGCGGCGGCCTCTGACGACGAATAGCCGGCGTAACTAGTCAAGAGCAGCGCTGCCGATTGCTCTGCCGGCAGACGCTTCAGCGCGGACTGCAGATCGAGCGACGCCGTACTGCGCTCGTCGACACGCCACGTGGTACGATCGATCTCGCGATCGAGCGGAAGCACGCGCAAAATTTTCTTGCGCCGGAGAAACGAAATTGCTGCGTTCGTTGCGGCGCGGTAGAGCCAGCCGGCACTCAGCTCCCGCCCCGGATCGGCTTGCAGCATCCGGAAGGCCGACAAAAATACGTCCTGCGTCAAGTCGAGCGCCACTTCCGCATCGCCGACCATCCGCCGCACGTATCGCGCCAGCTTCGTCTGGTACTCGAGCACGAGCGACTCCACGCGCGCTTGCGCGATGGTCGTTGGGTCGCTCGTCACTCGCAGCGCATCCATTCCTTTTCCCCCTTCTCCTCCCAACGCCCGCACTCACCCCGCCGTGACCGGCTCACCTCGGCGAGGCGGCCTCGCCTAGCCCCCGATTTCGGAGAAGGCGCGCATTTGCGAGGCGCTCTCCCCCAGGCGCAGGTGGTGGCGCTCCGGTTTGATCAGCATCGCGGATCGCAGTAGGACCGCGAGCTCCTCAACCGTCGCTCCCGCCCGCAGCGGCGATCGCAGATCGATCGCGTGGTCGCCGAAGAGGCAGAGACGCAACCGTCCGTCCGCGGTGAGCCGGACCCGATTGCAGCGCTCGCAGTAGTCGTGCGAGAGCGGGCTGATGACGCCGATTGCGCCACGCGAGTGCGGGAACGCGAAGTACCGGGCCGGACCGTTTCCGCCGGGACCCACTACGGGTTGCAGCTCACCGTCGGCAGCGATGCGACCGAGAATCTCATCCGCCGAGACGTACGCGTCGCGCTGCATCTCCGCATTCTCGAGGACCGGCATCACTTCGATAAAGCGCACGAAGACCGGCCGCGAACGCGTGAGCCGCGCGAAGTCGAGCAGCTCGTCGTCGTTCTTCCCGCGCATTACCACGCAGTTCACTTTGACCGGTTCCAGCCCGAAGGCGATGGCGGCGTCGATCGCCGCCAAAACGGCATCGAGCCCGGGGCGCCGCGCGATTGCTTCGAAGCGATCAGCACGCAGCGTGTCGAGCGAAAGATTGATGCGTCGCAGCCCCGCGGCGACGAGATCCGGCAGCGCAGACTCGAGCAGCAGTCCGTTCGTCGAGAGCGCGACGTCATCGATACCAGGGGTCGCCGAGATCGCGGCAACGAGCCGGCTCAGTTCGCGCCGGAGCAGCGGCTCGCCGCCGGTCAAGCGAATCGTACGAACGCCGACCGACGCGGCTGCCCGTACGATTGCGGTAATTTCCTCGTAGGTGAGAATCTCGTCGCGCCGCAGCCACGGTAGACCGCCCTCCGGCATGCAGTAGACGCACCGGAGATTGCACTTGTCCGTCACCGAGACGCGCAAGTAGGTGATCGGCCGGCTGAAGCCGTCGAGCAGCGAGATTGCCACTATCGGTCCTCGAAGAGGCCGTCGGGCAGCGACGGATTGATTTTGTACTCGCCGAGCGACGCCGTGATGTCGGCGCTGTAGCCCGGCTCCTCGACGTGGCCGGTCTGCGATTGGACCAAGAGATTCCCTTCGACGCGGCCGTAACGGTTTGTCATCTCTGCGTAACCGCCGTTCTCGTAGTTCCAGCGCATCGAGGTCACCGTCGCGCTCTTGTCGTCGACCGTTGCATCGATCTCTTCGACGTTGCCCTTCTTCCGGGGGACGAGCTTGAAACGCGTGGTTGCGCCTTCGTCCGAGACGGGCGTCACGACGTAGACCGCGTCCCATCGCGACGGACTCTCGATGTGTGCGTAGAGTTTGTCGAATTGCTGGGCGAGCAGCGGAACGCCGCCGGTAAAGACGACCTTGTTCTGGTCGGGCGCCTTGTAGTAGTAGGTGCCGGTGAGGTCGGCCGACAGAAACGGAAACGACCGCATCGTCACGTGCGCGTGTATCGTCGCGGTAAACGTACGCAAGTCGGGATTCACCGCCGCCATGCGCGTAAGGAGGGCGGCGCTCGCAGCGACCGCGAGAATCATGCAAAGGCCTCCAGCGCCGAGTCGATCTCACTGCGGACGCCAGACTCATTCTCTAGGTCGTGCTGCCGCCGCAACGCGTCGACGGCCGGCGGCGAGCCAATCCGCCCCAATGCCCAAGCGGCGTGCCCGCGGACCATCGGGTGCGGGTCGCGCTGCAAGCTCTCCGTTAAGGCGCCGACCGTCGAACGGTCGAGCGCGTTGCCGAGCGCGACGGCGGCATTGCGCCGCAAGACGGCTGCGCCGCGCCAGCCCATCGCGGTCGCGCGATACCGGCGCTTGAAGGCCGCGTTTCCGAGGCGCAGCAGCTCCACGAGGGACGGGTGCGCCGTCTCGTCGCCGCGCGGTGCCCAGCGAGAACCGGCTGCTCTGCGGGCGCGCGTGTTCGGCGGGCAGACGGTCTGGCAGATATCGCATCCCCAGACCCAATCTCCGATGAGCGGTCGCATCGCGCGCGGGATTCCGCCGGTTCGCTGCGTCAGATCCGAAATACAGATCGTCGCGTCGATCGTATAGTCGGCACGCAGCGCGCGCGTGGGGCAAGCGTCGATGCAGCGCGAGCAAGAGCCGCAACTCTTCTGCAGCGGCTCGTCCGCCGGCAGCTCCAGTGACGTGACGATCTCGCCGAGAAAAACGAAGGAGCCGAGTTCGGGCGAGATGAGATTGGTGTGCTTACCAATCCAGCCGAGTCCGGCGCGAGCTGCGAAGGCGCGTTCGGCCAGCGGGCGCGTGTCGCAGGCGACCGCCGTTACCGGCGCACCCGCCGTTTCGTCGATTTCGGCTGCCACCGCATGGAGCAGCGTACGGAGCTCGCGATGATAATCCACCGACCACGCGTAGTTCGAAACGCGCCCGCGCAGCGGGGCGTCGGGGCCCGGCGCTTCGCGCGCATAGGGCATCGCTACGCAAATGAGGCTGCGCGCGCCCGGGAGCAGCGCGCTGGGATCGCTCGCCGTCCGCGCGTACTCCGCGTCGTAGCCCCACGTCGTCAGGTCGCCGCGCGTAAATGAGGCCTCCATACGGCGTTGCGCGATTCCGTCGGCCGACGCAGGGACGACGCGGACGGCGCCCGCACCGCGTTGCATCGCTGCGCGGATCGCGCGCTCCTTGATTTGGGTCGTGTCGATTCTCCTCATCATAGCGTCGCTAGCGGTCCGGGGTCTCCACGCGGAAAGGCTTCGTCGACCTGCGCGATGTCGTCGTGGTCGAGCTCCAGCTCCCCCGCCTCGGCATTCTCTTCGACGTGTTCCACGCGGGCGGCTTTCGGAATCGCGAAGAGCCCCGATTCCCTCGTCAAGAATGCAAGCGCTACTTGCCGCACCGTCGCGCCATGCTTGCGCGCGACGGCCTCGCAGGCTTGCCGCCCGGACCCCGAACGAAGAAAGCTCCCGCGGCCGAAGGGCGTGTACGCGACGACCGCGATGCCCCGTTCGCGCGCGGACGGAATGAGGGAGTGCTCGACCCCGCGCTCGCAGAGATGATAGAGCACCTGATTGCACGCGAGCGGCACCTTGCGCAGGTAGGAAGCCGCTTCGATCATTTCTCTGGTCTCAAAATTGCTGACGCCGGCGAATCGCGTCTTCCCTTGCTCGACGAGGGTTTCGAGCGCCCGCATCGTCTCCTCAAGCGGGTGCGAGCCCGGCCAGTGCAAGAGATAGCAATCGACGTAATCGCATCCGAGACGCTCGAGGCTTCGTTCGGCTGCCGCGAGCGTTCCGCGATAGCTGGCATTGCTCGGCAAGACCTTCGTGACGATGAAGAGCCGTTCGCGCGCAAATCCGCGAATCGCCTCTCCGACCAACTCCTCGACGCGACCCGCTCCGTACATCTCGGCCGTATCGAGGTGAACCATTCCAAGCTCGATGCCACGCCGGATTGCGCGCTGCGCCTCTTTGACGCCCGCACCGCGTTCGGGTATGTTCCAAGTGCCCTGGCCGACGACCGGCAGGTCGACCCCGGTGGCGCCAAAGCGTCTACGCTTCACGGCGGCTACGGGCCCGTAGGGCTATGTTCATTGCCGACTCGTTGCCATCGCGTATCGTAATGCCGAGGAGGCTCCCGACGACGAGCGTAGCCATGGATGGCGAAGCGAGGAGCGCGGCAGCAGGAGCGGAGCCGGAGGCGGAGCGACGAGCGTCTCTGAGGCGTTGCGATACGCGATGGCAACGAATCCCGGAATGAACATGCCCCTAGAAGAGCTCGAACTCGCCGTTACGCGCGGCGTACGCGAGCAGACCCCCGCGCAGGTGCGTGATGCGCGTGAATCCGGCGTCGTGCAAACGGCGCACCGCCCATAGCGATTTCGCGCCGATCCGGCAAGCGACGACATATCGCGAAGCGCTGTCGAGCTCGTGCATGCGGGCTTCGAGCTCGGAGGCGGGAATCCGCACGGCTCCGTCGATCGAGCCGAGCACTGCCTCGTGCGGTTCGCGCACGTCGAGCAGGAGCGCGCCGTTCAGCGCTTCGTCGAGGAGCTCCGCATCGATTTCCGCAACCGGGGACGGGATCGGCGCCTCATCGTACGTTTGCGCGGCGATCGCCGAGATAGTCGCGCTCTCGCCGCAGAGCGCGCATTGCGGATCGCGGTCGAAGCGGACCTCGCGTACGCGGGCTTGCAGCGTATCGACGAGCATGAGCCGGCCGATCAGCGGATCGCCGATCCCGAGCAGTACCTTGAGCGCCTCACTTGCCTGCCAGGCACCGATGATGCCGGCGAGCGCGCCGAGCACGCCGCCTTCGGAGCAGGTCGGACGGTTCTCAAGCGGCGGAGCTTCCGGATAGAGACAACGATAACACGGACCCGGCGAACGAAAGACGCTCACTTGACCGTCGAACCGAAAGATCGATCCATAGACGTCGGCCCGACGCTCGATGAAGCAGGCATCGTTGATCAGAAATCGAGTCGGGAAGCGGTCGGTGCAGTCGAGGACGACGTCGTAAAGCCGCACCAGCTCGCGCGCGTTCGCCGGTTCGAACGCAATCGCGATAGCGTCGACGTTGACCAGCGGGTTGAGTGCCTGCAAACGCTCGGCGGCGGCAACCGCCTTTTTCCGCCCGACGTCGCCGCTGCCGAAGATCGTCTGCCGCTGGAGATTCGTTTCGTCGACCACGTCATCGTCGACGATGCCGATCCGTCCGACGCCGGCGGATGCCAGGTACTGGAGCGCGGGCGATCCGAGACCGCCCGCCCCGATCACCAGCACGCGTGACGCGCGTAGCCGCTCCTGTCCCGCTAATCCGACTTCGGGAATCAAGAGGTGGCGGCTATAACGGCGGCGTTCGCGCGGATTCACGACGGTTGTGCGACAGGATGCAGGCCGTTGAGCCATTCCAGAACCCGCGCCCGCGAGTGCTCGGCGGCGTACGTGTGGTCGCTCGCGATCGTCACGAACGTCTTCGGCTCGGGAGCACGATCGTAGAGCTCGCGCACGCTCTTCGGGCTTACCATCGCATCGCGGTCGGCGGCGACGTAGAGCGCGGGCCGTCCGGCAAGACGATCGAGGAGCTCTCCGTATCGGCGATCGACGCCGGCAACAAGGTCGGGAAGCGTCACGCCGACCACGTATGAGGAGCGAAAATCCGCGACGCCGACGCGCTGCAGCGATTCCAACGACGTCGGACGTCCGTAGCCGGTCGCGATCGCCACCGTTCCAAAAACGTTTGCATCGAGCGCCGCGGTGAAAATCGCCGTCATGCCTCCCATGCTGTGGCCGAGCGTATATGCCGCATCGTCGCCGCGTTCGCGCGCGAACGCCAGCACCGCGGTCATCGCATCGATGCAATCGTCGACGCCGCGCAGGATGCCGCCACTCGTGCCCAGCTTATGGCCGGGAAAATCGAGACTGTAGACGCCGAAACCGTGACTTGCCAGGAACGAGCAGAGGAAATCGAGGTTCTGCTTGCTCGAAGAATAGCCGTGACCGGCGATAACCGAGATCCCGCGCGGCCTGCGGGGCTCGTACCGCAGCACGGCAACCGGATTGCGCTCGGCCTCGATACGGAAGAGCTCGACGTTAGGCACCGCTGCGCCATTCGGCACTGCCGTCGGCGTAGCACTCCTTTTTCCAAATCGGAGCGCGCCGCTTGAGCTCATCGATCGCGTAGCGGCAGGCGTCGAAAGCGGCCGCGCGGTGAGCCGCTGCTGCAACCACGGCCACGGCGATCTCGCCGGCACGCACTTCACCGACTCGATGAATCACTCCGATCTTGACGTCGCCGAACCGAACGCGGGCCTCGGTTGCGATCGACTCAAACTCGCGCAACGCCATTGTGACGAAAGCCTCGTACCAGAGCGCGCGCACCGACCGGCCTTCGCTCGACGCTTCGCGCACGATTCCCAAGAACGTAACCACGCCGCCGGCGCCGGTTCCGACGAGCTCGTCGAGGATCCGCGGCTCGATCGGCTCCTCGACGATGCGACAGAGCGGCACCGCGTTATCCGCCTCCGACCGGCGGCAAGAGCGCGAGCTCGTCGCCATCGGTAAGCGCGTCGTCGAAGGCACCGAGCCGGCCGTTGCGCGCGACACGCGTCGCGGCACGGTGTTGCGCAAGCGCCGGATGCTCTCGGGAGATCGCACCCCATGCGTCGGCGATGCGAGCACCCTCGGGCAGGTCGAGGCTGCGCTCGGAAGCTCCGAGGAGCTCGCGCAGGCCGGCAAAGGCAAGGATTCGTATCTGCATCGTCGACGCTGCTTCGACGGGTATCCCTTCGATTCGTACCGAATTCGACCGATGACTTCGATATGCTTCGAACGCTCGCAATCATCGCCGCTTTAGCGGCCGTTACGCCACGCGCCGCATTCGCCGCGGCGCAGTGCACCCAAGAGACGCTCACGGTGCAAGGGCGTTTCGTTACGATCGGCTACTGCATTACCGGCGCGCTCCACTCCAACGGTGCCGACGAGGTCGTCGTTCCGGTGACGGCCACTTACTCCGCGCCGGGTGGAGTGGTGCGCCGCCCAATCGACCTCCACTTCATTGCAGGCGAGGGCGTCTCGCGCGTTCTCGAGAGCCTCGATCTCACGAAGCTGGGCCTGACCGGGACCCTCCACCTCACCCTGGCCTACTCGCACGGTCTGGTGCGCGTCGAAGGCGCCTTGCTGACTCCGGGAGCGATCACGATCAAGTGAGTGCAACCCATACGCCCGCTTAGATGCTCTAAAAGGTCGTATGCGCCGGCGCTACATCGCGTTCAGTAATTTCAAGATCCCCGACGGCTGTCGATAGAGGAGCCCGCCCCTTCACCATGCCCTGTACGGCGACCATTCCAAATATCACGGCTCGCGAGCAAGCGCAGCACCTGTACGAAGCGATACCACCCGGCCTCTTCCGGGTTGAGGACGAAAACGAGCGTATCGCCTGGCGCGTAAGCCCCGAGCCGTTTGCGTTGCCGGCAAGCGAGGCAGCGGCGATCGAGGCCCTCGGTTCGGACCTCCTGGGGTTTTATCGGGCGCTCAACAACCTGTACAACCGCAGCGCGCGCGGGACCGCACCGGCCTTTATCGCCGAGTATCTCGACCGCGGCAAACCAGAACAAGTCGTGAAGCTCGCGCGGCAGAACCGCTTCAAGCAGGAACTCCCCGGCGTCATTCGTCCCGACCTCATCCTCACCGCCGACGGCTTCGTCGCCACCGAGCTCGACAGCATACCCGGCGGTATGGGCTTCGTCGGGGCGATGACCGAGGCGTACTGCGGCCTCGGCTTCGAGAGCCTGGGCGGCGAGGACGGCATCCCGGCGGCATTTGCCGAGATGTTGCGTAATTTGACGCGATCCGATCATCCGACCGTCGCGATCGTCGTTTCCGACGAGTCGGCAGATTATCGCAACGAGATGGAATGGCTGGCCGCCGCGATTCGCCGCCGGAATTTCGCCGACGTCTGGCTGCGCCGGCCCGAAGAGATCGTCTTCACCGAGGACGGCCTCTTTATCCGTCACGAGGATGGACGCGAAGCGCGACTCGACGCGCTCTATCGCAACTTCGAGCTCTTCGATCTCTTCAACGTTCCCAAACAAGAGCTGATGCTCTATGCTGCGCGTCACAACCGCGTTAAGATGACGCCGCCGCCGAAGGCCACGCTCGAAGAGAAGCTTGCCTTCGCACTCTTCCACCATTTCGCGCTCGCGTCGCTCTGGCAAGCCGAACTCGGTAAGGAACGCTTCGAACGCCTGCAGCGCATCTTGCCCAAAACGTGGGTGATCGATCCGCGTCCGCTTCCACCGCAGAGTACGATCGCGGGATTGGAGGCGGGCGGTGCCCCGATCACCGATTTTCGTCAACTCATCGCGCTCCCCAAGAGCGAACGGGCGTACGTCGTGAAACCCTCGGGCTTCTCCGAACTCGCCTGGGGTTCGCGCGGCGTCAAAGTCGGTGACGATCTCACCCGAGACGAGTGGGCCGCGGCGATCGAAACCGCACTCGCCTCATTCGATCGCACGCCGTGGATCTTGCAGCGATTCCACAAAGCAAAGCTAGTTCGCCAGCGCTATCTCGACCGCGAACGCGACGAGATCCGCGAGTACGATGGACGCGTCAGACTCTGCCCCTACTATTTCGTCACCGGCGAAGAGAGCGTGCGGCTCGGCGGCGTTCTGGCGACGATCGCGCCTGCGGATAAGAAGCTCATTCACGGAATGAACGACGCCGTCATGACGTCGTCGATCCGTGCCTAGTATCGTCTTCTGTCGGCACGCCGCGACCGATCACAACCTCACGAGGCGATTTCTTTCGACTACCGACCTGCCACTCGGCGCGCACGGCCGAGCGCAGTGCGAATCCTTACGCGACGCGCTGCGGCCGTTGCGCTTCGAGCGCTGCCTCACGAGTCCGATGCGGCGTTGTCTCCAGACGCGCGAGCTCGTCGCGCCGCACGTACCATTTGCGATCGAGCCCGCGTTGCGGGAAGTCGATTTCGGAGCCTGGGAAGGCGAGACGCTCGAGTGGGCTGAGGCCAACGCGCCCGAGATGCTCGCGCAACGGCGGCGCGATCCCGTTGCGTTTCGTCCACCGCAGGGCGAGAGCATCGAAGAGGCCGCGCTGCGGATGCAAGCACTCGCCGATCGTCTGCGCGGCGAGGAAGCGACACTCGTGATCGGTCACCGCGTCGCGTTGGGAATCCTCGAGCGGCTGTTGCGCGATCTCCCGCTCGATTCGCAGGATGTCGACGGGCTGCAGCCGGCCGAGTTTAGGATCGTACGCGCGTAAGGACGGCGTCCTGTGACGGAACGACGATCTGATCGGGCACGAGCGTCGCCGGGTCGTACCAAATGGTAACGACGATCGGACGCTCGACCGAGAGCACGGCGTCCTGCGCCGGAACGGCGGGTGGTCGCTGCGCCGGCGGTACGGAGCCTACGCTCAGCGCTTGAGCTTGCGCGGTCGCGGGGGTGATCCAGGTGACCGACGATTCTTTCCACGCGGCGAGCTGCGCCGGCAACGCGAAGAGCCCGGCGAGCAGTCCCGGTTCGACGACGACGAAATGGCGCGTATTTGCAGCGAGCGCCACTCGCTGCGGCGCCGTCGTCATCGCGCCGGCTACCGTCGCCGCCGAGGGGGTCAGCGTCACGCTGACGCTTGGATTCTGTCCGGCCATCCGGTAGTTGCCCGTATAACTCATCGGCGCGAGATCGGAACCGAGCGCCAAGGAAGCATTTGCCGACATCTGCATTCCGGCGAATGAAGCCGATGACGTCTCGTCGATTTGCATGCCGCCGTTCTGATCTCGAACGCTTATCGACCATCCGCCGATGTTCTGTCCGGCCATAGACGCGGAGTAGCGATACTCTCCCGCCGCGGGAAACGGCGTGGTGCCGGCTAGCGCGGCGAGCAGCATCGTTGCGAGGAGGGAAATCTTACACCAACACTTTCTTACGTGCAATCGCGGCGATCGTCGCGAGGAGGAAATCAATCTCTTCGGGGCTGTTATACCCATGCGGCGAGACTCGAATGCCGGCGGCGCGATAGGTCGTCAGGATCTTCTCCTTCTCAAGCGCGGCTCCGACCTCGATGCTATCGTGGCCCGGAAGTCTAAAGGTGACGATCCCCGACGAGATCCTCTCGCCCCGCAGCGTGGAGAGCTGCGCCCCTAGGCCGTGCAAACCCTCGCAGAGCCGATCGGTCAGCGCGAGAACGTGCGCCGCGATTGCTTCGCGGCCGCTTCGTTCGAAAAGCTCTATCGCGCAAACGAGCGAGAGCACGCCGATCAGATTCGGCGTTCCGCACTCGAAGCGTAGCGCATCGGCGGAGAACGGCTGCTCGTAGTTGTGAAAATCCCACATGTTCTCCATCGAACGCCAGCCGGGCATCGCCAGCTCGAGCCGTTCGCTCAAACCCGAGCCAATATAGAGCAGCGCGATGCCGTGAAGTCCGAGCATCCATTTCGGGCCGCCGGCGAAGAGCGCGTCGACGCCGGTTGCCGCGACGTCGACTGGGAACGCACCGAGTCCCTGCATCGCGTCGACGCAGAAGAGCGCGCCGGCCTCGCGTGCGACTGCGGCGAGCCCCACGAGATCGTGACGGTAACCGTCGGCGTACGAGATCCAGGAGAGTGCGACCAATCGCGTTTGCGGTGAGAGCTCGTTGCGCAAGGTATCGGGTGTCAGCCGGTTCTCCGCCGTCCGGACGAAGCGCGTGCGGACGCCTCGCCGCCGCAACGCCGTCCACGGGACGGCGTTCGCCGGAAACTCGTTGTCACAGAGCAGCACTTCGTCGCCGGCGCGCCAGTCGAGCCCCGCGGCCACCGTCGCTGCGGCGGCGCTCGTGCTCGTCAAGAGCGCGATCTGCGACCCACGTGCGCCGATGAAACGTCCGATCTTCTCACGATACTCGGGAAGGCGAACGTCGTAGGCGTAGGTCCCCAACACGCCGCTGTGCGCGTGCTCCCGCGCGAACGTCTCGATCGCCGTAACCGTCGCGCGAGGGAGAACGCCGGCCGATGCGTGGTTGAGATAAACGAAACGCTGAACTATTTCGAACTCGGAGCGAGGGAGCGGCGGGCTCACTCGGCGCCGATCATGTCCTTTGTGTGCCACGCAATGTTGCCGGCGCGGTCGCCGACGCGCTCGAGCGATGCGAGCACGAATAGATAGCGCGTGCCCGGCCGCACGATCTCAGGATCGGAGCGCATCTCCTCCTGCAGAAGCTTGATGCTTCGCTTGTAGAGCTTGTCGACTTCGTCGTCGCGATCGATCACGTCGCTCGCGAGCCGTGCGTCGCGTTCGGTATAGGCACGCATTGCGTCGAGCAGCATCGCATGGCCGACGCTCGCGATGCGGTCGATCTCGACGCGCTGCGGACGCATCGGCTGATCGGAGAGTTTGATGGCGTTCTTCGAGATGTCGACGGCGTAATCGCCGATGCGTTCCAAGTCGGTTGCGATTTCGAGCATCGCAGCGATCTCGCGCAGTTCGCCGGCAACGGGCTGCTGCCGCCAGATCAGCTCGATGCAGTGCGCGTCGATTCGACGCCGTAGATCGTCGACCACGTCGTCGCCCGCGAGGACGCGCGCTCCCGCCGACGCATCGCGACTATTGAGGGCATCGACGGAAACGCGTATCGCGTCGCCGACGAGTGCCCCAAGGCGCACGACGTCAAGCCGCGTCGCCTCCAATGCTTCGTGATACGCCGTCCGTACTGCCACCGCCACCTCCGTTAGAAATTTCGTCCCCAGTATATGACAAAAGCCCGTTCCCTGCAACGCGACGCAGGAACCTGCGACCTTTATCAAATCATAAGATTCCTTATTATGCCTTTTGAGGATATTCTCGTCGCGATCGAAGCGCCGATCGCAATCCTTACCTTTAACCGGCCGAGCGTGCTCAACGCGTTGCGCACGCGCCTCTTGCGGGAAGTCTCCGACGCGCTGCGCGAGCTGGAGTCGGACTCGAGCGTTCGCTGCGTTATCGTTACGGGCTCGGGAGAGAAAGCGTTCGCCGCGGGCGCCGACATCGCCGAGCTCAACGCGCTGCGCCGCGCCCATCACGGCGCGGCACAGTCGCGGAGCGGACAAGCCCTTACCCGGCAAATCGAAAAAATGACCAAGCCGGTAATCATGGCAGTTAACGGTTTCGCGCTGGGAGGCGGATGCGAGATTGCGATGGCGGGCGACATCATCGTGGCGAGCGAGAGCGCGAAGTTCGGCCAACCCGAGGTCAATCTCGGATTGATTCCCGGCTACGGCGGCACTGCCCGCACGACGCGGCGCGTCGGTATCGGCATGGCCTCATACCTCTGCTTGACCGGAGAGATCATCGACGCAAAGGAGGCGTTGCGCATCGGTCTCGTCGAGCGCGTGGTGCCCGCACAAGAGCTCATGGACGAAGCCAAGCGGATCGCGACGCTGATCGCATCCAAGGCGCCCCTCGCCATCGCCGCCTGCAAACGCGTCATCAACAACGGCGCGCATCTCTCCATCGACGACGCCCTCGAACTCGAAGCGCTCGAGTTCGGTACGCTCGTCGACACCGAAGACATCAAAGAAGGCACCAGCGCGTTCCTCGAAAAGCGCAAGCCGAACTGGCAAGGAAAGTAGCCGCAACGCTACCGAGTGTTTTAAAAGGAAGCGCGCGCGAGTCGGCCCTCCGCGTTGCTGAGCGCCAATCCGATTGCCGGATTCAAGCCTTCCCATTTGGCACGGACTTTACCGGATGCGTCGATCGCGACGATCGTCGGTAGCCCTTGGACCCCGAAGAGCGCCGGCGCGCTGTCTTGCGGATCGAGCGCAACGTTGGCAAGCGAATATCGCCGCGCGAAGGCTGCAGCAGCCGCGCGCGGTTCGCCGACGTCGACCGGCACGATCACGGCGTCGGGATGCCGGCGCCGCCATGCCTCGACCAGCGGAAGCTCGATTTTGCACGGCTCGCACCAGCTCGCGAAAAAGTCGAGGAAGACGACGTGCCCGCGCTGGTCGGCGACGCGAAACGTCCCGCCGTCGAGCCGCGCGTAAACGGCGTGCGGCGCCGGATGAATCGGAGGCGAGAGCGAGCGCGGCGCTATAAAGATCTTCCACACCGCGAAGGCAATCGCGAGAACTGCGAGCGCGTCCCAGAGACGCGCCGGATTGAGCGGAGATTTTCTCGATTCGCTACTCGGCACTGAACACGGCGGCGATGCCCTGACCGCCCCCGATGCACGCCGATGCAACGCCGTAGCCGCCGCCGCGCGCGCGCAGTTGATGGAGCGTCGTTATCGCAAGCCGCGCGCCCGAGGCGCCGAGCGGATGGCCCAGAGCGATGGCGCCGCCATGCACGTTCAGCGGGACTCCATCGGCTTGCAGTTCGCGTAGACAAGCGAGGACTTGCGGCGCGAAAGCTTCGTTGATCTCCATCACGGCGAGATCGTGCAAGTTGACGCCGGCGCGCTCCAACGCTTTCGGAATCGAAAAAGCCGGGCCGATCCCCATGATTGCCGGATCGACGCCGACGACGCTGCCGGAGACGAGCCGCCCGAGCCAGGGTATTCCGTCGGCTTGCGCGCGCTTGACCGTCGTCAAGACGACCGCCGCCGCACCGTCGGTGATGCCGCTCGCGTTTCCGGGCGTGACCACGCCGTCTTTGACGAAGCGAGCCGGCAGCTTTCCGAGTTTCTCCATCGTCAGGCCCTGACGCGGACCTTCGTCCTTTTCGATTCGCACGGTGGTACCTTTCGGTCCGGGAACCTCGACGGGTGTGATCTCTTCGGCAAAGTACCCGCTCTCCTGCGCGGCGAGGGCACGCTGCTGGCTGGTCAGCGCGAACTCGTCGCTCTCCTCACGCGAGACGCCGTACTTCTTCGCAAGATTTTCGGCAGTGATCGCCATCGGCGTGTTGCCGTAGGAATCGATCAGCGCCGTCCAGAGCGAATCCTCGAACGCGACGTTTTCACCCAGGCGAAAACCCTTGCGCGCGCCGCGCACGACGTGCGGCGCCTGGCTCATGTTCTCGGTACCGCCCGCGAGCGCGTACGTTGCGCTGCCGAGCGCGAGCGACTGCGCGGCCGAGAGAATCGCCTGAAGCCCGGAACCGCAGAGGCGGTTGACGTTTAGGGCAGGGACGCCAACCGGCAGGCCGGTCCGCAATCCGACGTGGCGCGCCAGGTAGATGGCGTCCGCGCTCGTCTGGATGACGTTGCCGAAGACGACTTCGTCGATCGATTCGCGGGGTACGCCGCTGCGTTCCAGGGCGGCTTGCGCCGCCGCAACTGCCAAGTCGGTGGCCGTGAGGTCCGCCAGAGCCCCGCCCAGATTTCCGAACGGGGTGCGAGCCCCGGCAATGACGACGACGTCGTTATCTTGTATTGCTCTACTCATATCGCGGCTGAGTATTCCGCGTGCGCGCGTGCGCGTCCCGGCAAGCGCGTCCCGGCAGGCGAGGCCGCTCGGCTTCCCTAAGACGGCTGGCGTATGCCGATTAATCGACTCGCCGCGGTCGCGCTCGACGCCCGGTCGCTTCAACCCGCGACCAAGACGGAGCAGATCCTCGAGGCGTTCGACAAGCTGCAGATTGGAAACGTGCTCGAGATCAACGAGGAGACCGAACCGCGCGCACTCCGCAACGAGATGGCGCAGCTGCGGCCGGGGCGCTTCTCGTGGGATGCTCGCAACCTCGGTGGCAACCGTTGGACGATCCGACTGGAGCGCATCGACGAACACGCCGACGGCGAAACATTTCTGACCCACGTCACCGCCTTCACGTCCGCGAAGGGCGGAACGATCAAAGAACTTGCGTCCCAGATGAGCGAGCGCAACTACCGGGCGGGCGACACGATCTTCGACGAAGGCGAAGTCTGGCCGTATCTCGGCATCGTCAAGAGTGGAAAAATCATCTACACACTGCTCTCTCCCGACGGAAAGACGCACACGATCGGCGAGCGCCTCACGCACGACACGCTCAACGAGAGCGGCACCTTCGACGGCGGCGGCGCGACGACGCGCGCGGAAGCGCTGACCGACGCGACGATCGTGACGCTGCCGAGCGAAGCGGTCATCCACGCCGCGCGCGGCGATGCCGAGCTCGCGCTCGGTTTTCTCATCGCGTCGTCGCAAGCTCGCCGGCGCTCGATCGATACGATCGCCGATCTCGCCTTCGCACACGTGCTCCAGCGCGTCGCCAAGTTCTTGCTCGGCTACGCCCGGACGTCGGTCGGCATGGCGCGCGGTCTGCCCGGGGTCGAGAATCTCTCCCAGGCCCAGATTGCAGCCGCGGCCGGCACCGTACGCGACATGGCTGCGCGCGCGCTGCTGCGCCTAAAGAATGCCGGCGCGCTCGAACTCGATCGTGGGCGAGTACGCGCGATCGACCGCGCGCGGCTCGAAGCCTTCGCGCATAACGTCGAGGCGCCGCCGGTGTAGTTGCGCGGCGCCGAAGACGTTTATGCCCTAGCTAATGAATTCGATAGACGTCCGCCGTAGTATTCGGGTCGATCATCGCCGGATGAACGCGCGGCCCGGTGCACATGACCGCATCGCGTCCGATCTCGATCTTGACGCGTGCGACCTCGCCCCCCATTACGTCGTCGACGGCGCATCCCTCGACCTTGCCGGGGAGGCGCGCCATGATGACGTACCGTCCGGGATCGAGCGTCACGTCGCTGAAGAAACCGCGGGTGTTGGTCTGCAGCGTCATGATGCGGTTCGGCCCGTTTTCGAGATAGGGCGCGCGGTAGTAGTAGAGCGTCGCGTGCGAAATCGGCTGCCCCGTCTTCGCATCGACGACGGTACCTGAAATCCCGCCGAGGTTCTCCCCGAGCGCCGGCAGCGCGAACGAGCCGGCGAGTGCGAGCATGATTGCTATCTGCTTCATGCCCTCAGTATTCCCGAGAATGCGGCGCTTATACCGATTCGAGCGCCGCCGTCTCCTCCGCCGCAACCTGCGAGTCGAAGGCCGCACGCTTGCTCTTTGCGGCCGCCTCGGCAAGCGGCTGATCCGGAACCTGGCGAGGCTTCTCGAGCACTTCGCGGCCCTTGCGCACCGCGCCGATCGCACCCGCGAGGCGGTTCTCCATCTCGGCGAGCACCTGGGCAGCATAGCGGTCGGCGCCTTCGCGAATCCCCTTCGCCCGTTCTTCGGCGTCACGCAGTACGACGTCGGCCGTGGTGCGCGCGCGCTGGACGATCTCGTTCTCGTCGACGAGCTCCTCATGCTTGCTCGCCGCCTCGTCAACGATCGCTTGTGCCTTCTCCTGAGCGACGCGCAGCATGCGCTCGTGGTCCTTAGCGATCACCTTCGCGCGCCCGACCTCCTCCGGAAGCGAGGCGCGAATCTTCTCGACCAGCTCCAGCAACCGTTCCTCCGAGAGGATCCGGTAACCGGCCGGCAGCCACGTTCCCTCGTGGACGTACGTTTCGAGCTTATCCAAGACGCGATAGACCGACATTGCTACCTCCGTTGCAAGTGTGTCCGCTTCTCCGTCATGACGCGGAGTACCGGTTCCGGGACGAGCGCGGCGACGTCGCCGCCGAGGAAGAACACCTCTTTAACGAGGCTCGAGCTGACGAACGAATACTTCTGGTCGGACATCAAGAAGAGCGTGTCGACGTCGGAGAGCGAGCGGTTCATCAACGCCGCCGACATCTCGCTCTCGAAGTCGGAGACGACTCGCAGCCCTTTGACGATGACGTCGGCTTGGGCCGCGCGCACGTAGTCGGCGAGCAGGCCGCGGAAGTGCTCGACGCGGACGTTCGACAGCGCCGCGACGCTGGTTTTGAGCATCGCTTCGCGCTGCTCGAGCGAGAACATCGGCGCGCGCTTCTGCGGATTCACGACGATCGCGACGAGGAGCTCGCCGAAGCAACGCGACGCACGCGCGATGACGTCGAGGTGTCCGTTCGTCGGTGGGTCGAAGGACCCGGGATAGACCGCGCGCGTCGCGCGCATCGGCTTACCGTTCGTCAAGATTCCGGCGCCAAAAACGCGAGCGCGACATCACCGTAGACTTCTTCGCGTACCGAACGATACCCGGGTATCTCGGGGAGAATCCGCTTTGCCGCATGTTCGTAGACGACGAGCGCGTCGGGCGCGAGCAGCTCGCGCTCGCGCATGAGCTTAAAGAGCCCAACCGGCATCGGATCGGCGTAGGGCGGGTCGAGGTAGACGATATCGAAGGGCCCTTCCAGACGGTAGAGCGCACGTTCCGCCGGAGCTTGAAAAACCTTCACGACGTCGTCGACCCCGAGGTTCTTCGCCGCCTCTTCGATGGCGTGCGCGACGTCTCGCTGCGCCTCGACCGAAACGACGCTCGCGGCACCGCGCGACGCCGCCTCAAATCCAATTGCTCCGGTGCCCGCAAAGAGATCGAGAACGCGCGCCCCTTCTAACCGCTGCATCAAAATCGAGAAGAGCGACTCTTTCACGCGCCCAGGCGTCGGCCGGACGGTGGCTCCCTTCGGCGAGCGCAGCTTTCGGCTTCCGAGCGAGCCGCCCGTGATCTTTGGCGCCACGATCGTCCTTTAGAACGCCTGTGGTGCGAGCGGCGCGAGCGATTGGCGAAGCCACGCCGAGTCGCCCAGCCACTCGTAGCGGATCGTCGAGTACGGGACGGTACCGTACGAGAGCAGCCGGTCGTGGAAGGCTCGCTGGTTGAACGAGCTACCCTGGCGATCTTGCACCAGGCCGATCATCGTCTCGATTTGCGTCTTGCCGATGAGGTAGTCGATCGCCTGACCCGGACCCATCGCAAAGCGCGTCGCCTCGCCCCGCGCGGTATCGTAGTCGATGTTCGCGTTCTTCTGAAAGTACGCGATCGCCTGCGGAAGCGTCATCGTGCCGGTCGCCAACCCAACGTCGACGCCGATTCGAGTCGCCCGATGACGCATGAGATGAATCACTTGGCGCCGGGCGCCGGGATCGTCGGTGTAGAGCCCTTCGCGCATCAACATCTCCTCACCATAGAAGGCCCAGCCTTCGGCGAAGACGCCGTCATCCTGCACGTGCCGGATGAAATCGGGGTTGTGATAGGCGCACGAGAACTGCAGAAAGTGTCCCGGGATGCCTTCGTGTCCGAGAAGCGGCAAGACCGATTGGCGCGCTTGCTGGACGAAGAAGCTCTGATTGTTCGCGCCAAAATCCGGGACGAAATAGAAGCCCTGCGGATCGGTCGAGAACATCGGCGGCGCATTCATAAAGCCGCCGGGATAGGTCGCGGCGAGGGCCTTCGGTACTTCGACGATGTGAAACGGACCGATATACGCGGGAATCGTAACGATCTGATGCGAGTTGATGAATGCGATGAGCTTCGCGAGGCTCTGCTCGTAGTACGACAGGAACTCGGTCTTCGAAGGGAACGTCGGCGCGGGCGAAGGCGAGGGCAACTGCGCGTCGCGTGCCGCCTCCCACATCTCCAGCGCGCGATCGCGCGCGAGCTCGACCTGGCCGATGTGCGCGACTTGTTGCGAATCGTACGGCAGCATCAAGACGCGCCGCAGATACCAGTCGTACTGCTTGCGTCCCACTGCGAAGCCGCCCGCACGGAAACTCGCCATGCGTCCGTCGAGCCAGGCGCGATAGGAGTGGAGCGCTCGCAGCGCGATCGACTGGGCCGCCGCTAACTGACTTCGAGTCGCCGGCGACGTGTCGCTAGCAATTTCATCGAGCGTCGTGGTGTACAGCGAATCGCCATCCCGGATGTCTTCCGAAGCGATCTGCGCGAATTCGCGAACGGTTTGGGTCAGGTTGGCGCGTCCCTGATCGAGAACGCGCGGACAGGCGCGCAACCGCGCAATCGCTGCATGTATTCGCACCTCATCGCTCGCGTACTGCCGCTTGACGATCGAGAAGATGCCGTTACTGCACTCCCCTTCGTAGATGCTGGGGTTACGCTGCAGGCCGCGCAGAACGGTCCGATTCCACCAGTCGCTTTCGAGATTTGCGCGGACTAAGAGATAATCGACGCGCGCGTGCGGGCTCGCGGCGGCGGCCGGCTCGAGCGCGGCGAGCTCGTTCCGATACTTGCGCAGGTGCACCATCTCCGCCGCTTCCGTCGACGGCGAATAATCGGCGAGCCGGTCGTCGTAGGTATGAATCCCCGAGTCGGTCGCAGCGGTCGGACTCTCTTGAAACGACCAGTACGTGTAGCTGCGCTCGAGCTGCTCGAGCCGCTGCTGGTAATCGGCGGACGGCGGCGTCACCACACCGAGCAGCACGCAACACGCGGCCAGAACGGCTACGGCACGCATCACGGCACCCGCACCGGCAGCGGCAGGAGCTTGAGCAGCTCGGGGAACTCCGCAATGGTATGCCCCGGCGGCGGCAGTTGCGACGGATATTCCTTACGCTCCCAGTTGACCCAGACGCCCTGCATGCCGATCGCTTGCGCGCCGGCCACGTCTCCGAGCGGATCGTCGCCGACGTACCAGGTCTGCGCAGGCTCCGTTCCCAACGCGCGGGCGAGCGCTTCGAACGCCCGCGGCGCCGGTTTGCGCGCGCCGATCTCGCTACTCACTAAGACGGGTCCGCGAAAGCCTGCCCGTTGTGCTTTGCGCACCTGGAGCGGATTCCAGCCGTTGCTCAAAACGGCGACGGGGATGCCGCGCTCTTTCAACGCATCGAGCGTCTCTTTGACGCCGGGCAGCGGGACCACGAACTCCTCGACCATCTCGACGGCCCAGCGACGAAAGGTCTCGACGTGCCGCTCCGTCGGTTCGGCCGAGCGTTCCGCGACGAAGCGACGAACGGCTTCATCGATCGTGAAATCCCCGCGCCGCTGATGCGCGAGCAAATCGTCGATGCTCTCGATTTCGTCGGCAAGGGTTCCGACGCCATGCCCTCCTTCGCCCAGCACGACCTCGAGCAGCCGAAGTAGCGCGACCCGCTCCAACTGGTTGTCAATCGCAAGGGTGTGATCGAGGTCGAAACCGATCCCGTGGACGGCGCTCATGACCGGCGCGTTCGACGCCGAGCGCCGCTCGTCCCTAGGCGGCTGCGGCGCGCGAACTAGGGAGGCGCCGGACCTGTGACGACGCGGACGAAGCCAGTCGGCCGAATGTACTTCGCGAGCGCGGCTTGAACGCTCGCCGCCGTCGCCGAGAGCTCGGCGCCGGCGTCGATCACGTTCTGGTTCAATGGCAGCCCCAACGACGAATAACGGAGCAGCTCGGCCGCGACACCATCGTAGCTCGATTCGCGGATCGGCACTTCGCCCATCAGGAGCGCCTTCGATCGCAGCAACCGGTCCGATTCGATCGGCGATCCCTGAAGTTGATTGAGAATCGCCGTCGCTTGCGCCTGTGCCGGCAGAATGTTCTTGGGGTCGCAACCGTACTCGATGCCGAACGTCGCGCGAACGCGGCCGGCCGAAACACGGCTCTCAATGTCGTAGGCGTAGCCGTGCACTTCCCGCAAGTCGTGATAGAGCAGCGAGGAGTAGAAGCCCCCGCTCAAGACCGCATTTGCGAGCTGCAGCTCGGCCCAGGCGGGATCGCTGCGAACGATCGGCAGCGTTTCGACGAGCTGGACCGACGACTGCACGCGTCCGGTTGCCGGAACCTGCGTCTGACTCGCAGCATTCGGCGGAACCGCCGGAAACTCGACGTCTGGTTTTGGCCCCGAGGCCTTCCAATCGCCGAAGTACTTTTCGAAGATCGCCTTCGCCGCTTCAGGTGTGGTGTCGCCGATCACGACGATCGTCGTGAGATCGGGACGATAGGCGCTCGAATACCATGACTTGACGTCGGAGAGCGTCAGCGCGTCGACACTCTTCGGCGTTGCAAAGCGCTGGGACGGATCGCCTGCCGGGTAGAGCGCTTTATTGAGCGCGACCTCCGCAAGATGGTCCGGTGAGGTCATTTCGCCGACGAGCTCGCCGGCGGTCTGCTCGCGGACGATCGCGAAATCGCTGGGATTGAAGGCGGGATGCAGCTCTTGATCGGCCAGCAGCGCGACGCCCCGATCGAAGTGCGATGAAAGCACCGCGAGACCAAACGCCGTGCCGGCCTCCGTGCTCGCCGCGATGTCGTCGAGCTCGCGCGCGAACGCGAGTCGCGCATACGACGTAGAACCGTACGGGAAGAGCGAAGCGGTGACGTCGTCGACGCCCTCCTTACCCGCCGGAACCTGCACGTCGGGATTGTTCTCGATCTCGCCCGAGACGACGACGGTATGACTGGCGCCCTCGGGTTGAACGATCAACCGAATCCCGTTTGAGAGCCTGGTATCCGAAGGCGCGATTGTCTGCTCGGGAACCCGCAGATTGTCGAGAACGTGCTGTGCCCAATCGGGAAGCGGTTCGTGCTTGGAAGGTGGAATAGCGTTGTTTTCCTTTGCCATCCCGCCGCCGGCGGAGGTCGTACCGACGTTCTTCGGCACCGCGTACGCGACGACGGCATGCTTGTCGTCGAGATACGTGCGCAGTACGCGATTTACGTCGGCGACGCTCACCCCTTGGTACTTCGCGATCACGTCATCGGGCGAGCGCAAGCCTTGGACTGCGACCGCCTCGCTCCATTCTTGCGCCAGACCTTCGATCGAGTTCGCGCTGAATTCGAGCTGCGAGATTTCGCGGAGCTTCGCCGCCGCAACGAGCTCCGGCGGCACGCCGGTCTTCTTGTACGCCTCGAGCAGCCCACGCAGCTCCTGGTCGATCGTCTGCGGCGCGGTGGTCACCGGAACGATGCCGATCGCGATGCCGATTCCGATCTTGGGATAGATCTGCGTCTCGAACTCGGTTGCGAGCGCCTTTCCGGTGTACGCCAGGCCGCCGAACGTGCTGCGCTGATTCGAGAGGACGTCGCCGAGGATCTGGCCCGCCGCATAATCGGGACTCTCGTAGCCCGGGAAGCGATAGCCCAGCGCGACGGCGGTAAACGCCTGATCGGACGTATCGTGATAGAGCGCGCCTTTGAGCGGTCCGAGATGAAACGGTGCCCGCGTGGGGAGTTTCGCCCCGGGAACATCCCCGAAGAGCTCCTTCACCTGCGCGATCGTCGCCTCGGGATCGACGTCGCCCGCGATCACGTAGATTGCGTTGTTGGGATGGTACCAGGTGCTATAGAACTTCATGAGCTGCGTGCCGTCCACGCGTTTGGCGAAATCCGAAACCGTGCCGAGCGTGTTCTTCGCGTACGGTGTTCCGCCGATCAACCTGTCCTGCATCTTGACGAAGAGCCGGTAGAACGCGCTGCTGTTATCTTGCTGTACTTCCTGGGTGATCGGACCGCGTTCTTGCTCCCATTGATCCTGCGACATCAAGAGACCCGTCGCACGCGAGCGCTCGGCGCGCAGCGCAATGCCGAGATAGGCCGAGGGTACCGTGAAAAAGTACTGCGTCACCGTGCTCGTCGTGTCGGCGTCGAAATCTCCCCCGGTGATCCCCATCGACTCCATGAGCTGCGAGGACGAGAGCGTCGCGCTGCCGCGGAACATCATATGTTCCGTGGCGTGGGCCAATCCGGGAATCCACTGCTCGTCCGATCCGACCTGATAGTTGATCATCGCGGTCGCGACGGGGGCGAGCGTGTTGCGCACCACGACGACGCGCAAGCCATTCGAGAGCGTTGCACGCGCCACGTCGGCGGGTGCCGATTGCGCCGCTGCGCTCGACGCGAGCCAGACGAGCGCGGCCAGACTCGCCCCACGGACCACGTTCGCGCCGCTCATGACGAGAGCACCAGCGCGCGCGTGCGCGGCTGACTCTCGAGCATCGCGCGCAAGCCGGCGTGTTCGGACCGGGCGAGGTGCGGATCTTCGGCGACGATCTTCTCCGCCGCGCGCTTTGCGGCGCGGTAGACATCGACGTCGCGCACGAGATCGCCGAGCCGGGTCTCGGCCGCGCCCGATTGCAGCGTCCCGGAAAGCTGGCCCGGGCCACGCAAGCGCAAGTCTTCGTCGGCAATTCGGAATCCGTCGGTAGACGCGGTCAATATCTCGAGCCGCTCGCCTTCGCCGGCATCGTCGGGATAGACGAGGATGCAATGCGACTTCGCCGCACCGCGCCCGACGCGGCCGCGCAGTTGATGGAGCTGCGCGAGACCGTAGCGCTGCGCGTCGAGCACCACCATGACTGTGGCGTTGGGAACGTCGACGCCTACTTCCACCACCGTCGTCGAAACGAGCACGTCGAGCCCGCCACGGACGAAACGTCGCATGATCTCTTCCTTCTCCCGCGAGGCGAGTCGGCCGTGCAACAATCCGAGCCGCAGATCCGAGAAGACCTCGTTCTTCAGCCGCTCCGCTTCGCCAATGGCGCTCGCAAGCATCCCTTCTCCTTCTTCGATTGCCGGCGTGACCACGTACGCTTGTTGGCCGGCTGCGACCACCTTGCGCACGAACTCATAGACCCGCCCCAGGCGGCTCGTCCGCACCGCAAAGGTCTCGATCGGCGTTCGCCCCGGCGGAAGCTCGTCGACGACCGACGAGTCGAGATCGGCGTAAACCGACTGTGCGAGCGTTCGCGGAATCGGCGTCGCCGTCATGTGCAGCGTATGCGGAGAGACTCCCTTGGCGCGCAGACGAGCGCGCTGCTCGACGCCGAAGCGATGCTGCTCGTCGATGATCACCAACCCGAGCCGCGCGAAGTCGACGCCTTCGGTAAGGAGCGCGTGCGTGCCGACTGCGACGGAGGCCGCACCGCTGCCGAGTTTCTCGAGCGCCGAGCTACGCGATCGCGCGCTCTGGCTGCCGAAAACCGCTTCGAGCGTCACGCCGAACGGAAGGAGCAGCGGAGCGAGCTTGCTCGCGTGCTGCCACGCAAGCAGCTCGGTCGGCGCCATTAAGGCCGACTGGATGCCATTGCGCGCCGCAAGCACGATGGCCGCGGCTGCGACGAGCGTCTTCCCGCTCCCGACGTCGCCCTGCAGCAGGCGATTCATCGGAACGTCGCGGCTCATATCGTTCCAAATCTCCGAGACGACACGTCGCTGCGCGCCGGTGAGCGCGAAGGGCAGCGTCGCCTCAAACTGCTCGAGCAGGCCGGCCGGCACGAGCAGCGCGCGCGCGTCGTGATCGCGCTCCCGCTCGTTGCGCCGCAACTGCGCCGCGGTCGCGAGGCCGAGAAACTCACCGAAAACAAAGCGTTCGCGCGCGCGCTGCGCTTCCTCCGGTGTGGCCGGCGCGTGGACCGCCCGATACGCGTCGCTCTGCGAGCCGTACCGCCGCAACTTCGCCAGCGCCGGCGGGACCGGATCGAAGGGCGCTGCCTCGATGAGGGCTTCCAGGTTCTTTTTTACGACCGCCGCGATCTTTCGGGTGGCGAGATCCTTCGACGCGCGATAAACCGGTACGAGTTCGCCGCGATACTCTTCGTCCTCGCCGAGTTGGGCGTAGTGGCCGACGTTGACGACCGGACCCGAGAGCAGCCGTTCGACTCGCCCGCGCACGAAGAGCCGCATGCCCTCCCGGAATCGGCCGTAGACGTAGCGATTTCGCCCGATCCACTTCGCGATAAACGCAGCGCCGGAGTCGTCGGCGAGCCGCGCCTCGACGATCTCGAGCCCACGTACGCGCCGTTCCTTCAAACCAGTGATGCGGCCGACCGCGTTCTCTTCGCCTCCACTCTCTCCGAGCCGCGTGGCGGGCGTGGGAAACCGAAAATCGTCGTACCGGAAGGGCAGATACTCCAAGAGCGCCGCCGCCGTATCGATTCCGAGGTCGCGAAAGAGCGGGGCCGTTTTCGGCCCGACGCCGCGGAGCGACGCGATGCCGGCCTGCGCGTCGTCGTGCGCGATCACGGCAGCGATTCCGTTGCGGTCAAACGGCGTAGACGCTCGTACGCATCACGTAGCGCGGGAACGGCGACGCCGTATCGTTCTCCGAGCTCGATGGCGGCGCCGAGAATCGGCTCGAGTTCGAGCGCGCGCCCTCGTTCGTAGTCTTGCAGCATCGAGGTCTTCACGTCGTCCAATCGCGCGGCGTATGCGATGCGGTCGTCGACGTCGACATCGGCGACGACGCCCATCGCCTGTCCCACGGCAAGCGTCTCAGTCATTAGCGCGTGCACCTGCGCGCGTGCCTGTGGATCGGCGAGCATCGGCTTGATCGTCATCCCGCGCAACACGCTGACGGGATTGAGACCCGAGTTGTTGACGAGCTTGAGCCAAACGGTCGCGCGAACGTTCGCATCGATCTCGGGCGCGAGCCCGGCACGGCGAAAGACTTCGGCGAGTGCGTCGACCCGCGCGTTCGAGCCGCCCCGCGGATCGCCCAGAACGTAACGCAGGCCACCGCTCTGGCTCACGACGCCCGGCGCGACGACTCTTCCCGAAACGTGCACGACCGCTCCAACGATGCGGTCGTCACCGAAGAGCCTGCCGATCGCGCCATCCGGATCGACGCTCGCGAGCGGCGGCTCGCGGACGTACCAAAAAGGAAGCCCGTTTTGCATCGTAACGATGCTCGCGGTGCGCGACGAAAACGGCTCGAGCTGCGCGCGAAACGCCGGCCATTGATGCGCCTTGAAGGTCAGGATCAGCGCATCGAAGTCACCAAGCAAGCGCAGGTCGTCGCCGGCTTCCAGGCGCGTCTCCCAGCTGCCGAGATCGCTCTCGACACGCAGGGTGCCATGCCGAATCGCCTCGAGATGGGGGCCGCGGGCGACGACCGCGACCTGGATTCCGGCCTTGGCAAGCGCAGCCGCGAGAAATCCCCCGATGGCGCCGGCACCGACGACCGCGACGCGTCTCACTTCGGGAAGCCTCTAGGCGACGGGCAGATTCGAACTGCCGAATGGGGCTTTTGCAGAGCCCTGCCTTA
>DAINBY010000019.1:0-42242 GCA_036732685.1 Candidatus Cybelea sp.
CGGCCGTCGACGTCGACGATCTGCTTGTCGAGCAGATCGGCGACGAGATAGAGCTCCTCGCGTTCCGGCGGTACGGCCTCCTTCGGCGCGATCGTCAGCGCGACGCTTCCGTCGCGATCGACGTCGGCGACGGTCTCGATCGGTGCGTATCGCAGGCCCTGCGCCGTCTTGATGACGAGCCCATCGACTTGCGGAAAGACCGCGTCGGGTTTGGCGACGAGGAAATCGGCGACTTTACCAATCGGCAGATCGTCGATGGTCGCGCGTCTGCCGACCAGCTCCGAGATGAACCCCTCGGTGAAGGCCATGCTACGAGCTATTCTTTAAGCGGCAAGAGGAGCCCGCCGCATCCACGCCCCATCGCGCAGTTTCCACTGCGTGAGCAGCGCTCGTACGGTCCAGGCGGCGATCCACCCGAGCCCAACGCTGTAGAGTCCGAGGTGGAGGCGCTCGATGCCGATCCAGGCCAGCGGGATCACGAGCGCGCTGCAAAAGAGACCGACCGTCATCGAGAAGCGCGTGTCGCCCGAGGCCCGAATCGGTGCGAGCGAGAGCATCGCCCATCCCTTGAGCGGCATCGTCACCATGTGCAGCGCGAGCGGCAAGGCCGCCATCGTCGCGACCGCCGCGTCGAGGGTAAAGATGTAGGCGAGCGGCCACGCCGCAATGGCGACCACGGCACCGGTCAGCGTCGTAATGACGAGCGAGAATCGCAGGGCGCGTTCGAAGAACGCCCGCGCACCGGCCGGGTCGCGTGCTCCCAGTCGTTGGCCGACGACGATCTGCGTGGCGCTCTGCAAGGGGGCCGGCACGACGAAGGTGAGGTCGGAGACGACGTTGAGCGCGCGGAAGGCCGCTACCACCATTGCTCCCAGGGGCGCAAGCATCGCAACGATAAAAATGTCGGGAGCGGTAACGCCGAGCAGGAAGATCGCTTCGGGCAAACCGAGCAACGCGCAGCGCCGTGCTAGCGACCACGAGAGCTGCAAATTGGCGAAGATACGGTACGACGGTCGGCGCGCGACATAGAAGACTGCATACCCGGCCGCGATGCTCTCCGAGATCAGCGACGAGACGCCCGCTCCGACGATCCCGAAGGGATGATGCGTCCACCAGCCGAGGCCCAGCATCAGGAGCAGCGGGATGTGAATGAGGTTGACGACGACGAGCACCAAGACCCCGATCTGACGATTTCCCGCGGCGCCCAATCCAACGATCAGCGTGCCGGAGATCACCATCGGAACGAGCGCCGCGCAGCGTAAAATGAGGTAGGTCGCGCTCGCGTGCGCGCTCGGGAGCGCGCCGACGAGCGCGTGAATCGCGGGATTTGCGCCAGCAAGACTGGCGGCGAATGCGGCGACGCCGACGAGCAACGGTACGAGGGCGCCGGCGCGTACGGTGCGAGCGAATCCGTCGACGTCGCCGGCGCCAATGCTTTGCGCGGCGACGATCGCAATGCCGCTGATGAAGCCGTACGCGGCGAATGCAATCGCGATGAAGATCGTGTTGGCGGCGGTCGCGCCGGCGAGCGCGACTGCGCCAATGCTCCCGATGGCGATGGTATCGGCCGTGCCGAGCAGCTGGTCCCCGAGCATCTGAACGGCGACCGGAATCGAAAGGCGCCGGAATGCGGCGCCAATTCGGGTATGGTCGACGATCATGGAGGCCGAATCCATCGACTTATCCTGACACGCTTTACCTGACGGCCTCGAGGGCGCGGAAGAACTCGTCGATCTCATCTTCGGTGGTATAGAAATGCGGGCCGACGCGAATGCCGCAACCCGGGCGGTAGTCGACGAAGACGCGCCGTTCGATCAAGCGGCGATGCGCCCGCTGCGAATCCTCGAAGTCGATTCCGATCCAGCCCGTTCGCCGCGCCGGCTCGAGCGGTGAGCTGATGCGCAATCCGCGCTCCAATGCCATCGCTACGATCTGCTCGGTGAGACGAACGTTGCGTTCTCGAATGCGCGGAACTCCGATCTCGGCGATGATCTGATGGCCCGGCTGGGCGACCATATATCCGGGAATCGTCGGGGTTCCGTTGCCGAACCGGTACATCGATGGTGAATGCACGATCGGTGCGGCTTCGAAGGCGAAGGGACGCGCGTGCGCCATCCAGCCGGTCACGGCCGGGCGGAAATGTTCGAGCAGC
The DNA here is from genome assembly GCA_036732685.1 of Candidatus Cybelea sp. Taxonomy (GTDB): domain Bacteria; phylum Vulcanimicrobiota; class Vulcanimicrobiia; order Vulcanimicrobiales; family Vulcanimicrobiaceae; genus Cybelea. Next base: position 2,153 of record DAINBY010000019.1, read on the forward strand.
GATGCTCTCAGGTAGATCCAGCCGCAACCGGGGCCGCCGCAGAGCCACTTGTGCGATCCGCCCGTAACGAGATCGAGATCCCATTCCACGACGTCGTACGGATAAACGCCGGTCGTTTGATAGGCGTCGACGCAGAGCAGCGCGCCGACGCTACGGCAGTGCGCTTGGATCGCGCGGACGTCGGCGATCGCGCCCGAGACGTAGTAGGCGTGCGAGAGCACGGCGATCGCCGTTCGCTCGGTAATCGCATCGACGATGCGCTGCGTCGGAATCGAGCGTCCGTCGTCCGATCCAACGATCCGCGCGACCGCGCCGAAGCGTTCCCATTCCCGCCAGACGTACGTCAGCGACGGAAACTGCAGCGATTCGTAGACGACTTCGTTGCGCGCGCCGCGGAAGTCGATGCAGGTCGCGATCGCGGCCTGCAGCACGGAGACGTTCGGTCCCAGAAAACAGGTTCCGGGGGGCGCACCGATGATTGCGCCGAGACCGTCGGCGACTTCGGCGATGCGCGGCAGCCAGCGTTCCCATGCCTCCGGTCCGTCAGCGGCCCATTCCTCCCAATACTTCTCCAGTGCGTCGCGCGCGCGCAGCGGCGCGGCGCCCATCGAATGGCTGACGAGATAGGTCGAGTTCGCCAGAATCGGAAACTGATCGCGACGCCGCGAAAGATCGTCGGCGATCGACGTTAGCGTTTCGCTCATGCGTAGGTCCCTTCGCCGAGATAGGTGCGGACCTCCCAGAGTTCGGGAAAGAACCGGTACGCGAGCGTACTTTCGAGGTAGCGCGCGCCGAGGGAACCGCCGGTGCCCTGCTTTTGACCGATCATTCGTTCTACCATGCGCACGTGCCGTCCGCGCCACAGCAGAAAGCGCTCGTCGAACTCGATCAAGTCTTCGAGCAGAAGATAGAGATCGTAGTACTCCGCTTCGTTGGTGTAAATGCGGCGATAGCTCTCGATGAGCTCCTCGCTCGACTCGACCGCAAAGCCGCGGCGGCGCAGCAGCGCCTTGACCCGCTCGTAGAGCGACGGTTCGGTAGAGCGCCGCTCGAGGCGCGCGCGCTGCGCCTCGTCGAGCTCGATCCATTTCAACAGTTCTTCACGCCGCACGCCGCAGGCAAACTCCAACTCGCGAAACTGTACCGACTGAAAGCCGCTCGCCGGATTGAGGTGGTCGCGGAACTGATTGAACTCTTGCGGCGTCATCGTCTCGAGGATGTCGACCTGCTGCTCGATCAGCCGCTGGATAGCATGAATACGGCGAAAATGCTTCGCTGTCCGCAGAAGGTCGTCGCGATCGAGCGCCGCCATCGTGGCGTCGATCTCGTGCAAGAGCTGTTTGAACCAGAGCTCGTAGACTTGATGGATGACGATGAAGAGCATCTCATCGTGATGGGGCGGGCGTGAGAGCGGCTGCTGAAGGCCCAGAAGCTCCTCTAACTTGAGGTAGGAACCATATGAGAGCGGCACCCGGCGGAGCTTACGGGGGGTATCCGGGTTCTCCTCGAATGCGCTGGCCGTGACGCGTTCATCCCTCGCGGCGCTTGCCGCCACCGCTGCGTTGCTCACGGCGTGCGCGAGCGGCAATCACGGCACGTCGGCCGGCGCCTCGCCGGCGGCGACCAATCCGGTCGCGTTTCCACTCTTCGACGGTGCCGAGATCCTTTCGACTCGCGGATGGCATACAACAATTCGGGCTCGCCCCGGAGCGGCCGACAGCACGGTTCTTTCACAAGGCGCCGGTACGTACGACGGTCACGACGTCGTCGCCGGCACCCAGGCATACATGCCCGCGCTCGAGTCGTGGCTGGGAGACTTGAGCACGCACCCGCCCGCCGGCTACGAGCTGGCGCTCACTGGGAACGGCGTCGATGCGGTCCGCACTCACACGCGCGCGCTCGGTGTGGACTTCGTCGCGTTCGAGGGAACGGAGACGGGTAAGCGCCACGGCATCGTCGTCATGGTCGTCGACCCGCAGACGCTCGACGAAAAGGCCGGGCCGATGCTTGGCCTCATCGGCAGGTTTAAGAACGTGCCGAGGATGTTGCGCGATCCGATCGACGCGCAAGCCAGGAAGCAGACCGGGTTCTCGCTGACCGAAGCGACGAATCCGGATACACCGATCGGCGCGGCGGTCGCGGCGCTCGATCAGTTACGCGACTTTGGCGGCCGCGGTATCGTGTTGATCGACGCCGTCAAACAGTAGCGGCATCCTTCAGGAGCCTGCTAGTGGGTAACGGACCCTCCCCCGCGCGCCAAATCGGCACCTGGACGATGCTCAACTTTCTGTGGCTGCCGCTGACGTTTCAAGACACCGCACTGATGACGATCGCCGTGCCCGCGGCGACCGTATCGCTCGCGCCGGAAAACCACGTCCTCGTGCTCTCGTTGCTGGCAAGCATCTCGGCGCTCGCGGCAATGATCGTGCCGCCCTTGGGTGGGTGGCTCTCCGACGCGCTGCGCCGCCGTGGGGGATCGCGCCGCACTTTCGTCGCCGTCGGCATCGTCATCAACGTCGCCGCCTTGGTTGGTCTATCGTACGCGCACACGCTCCTCTGGTTTGCCGTCGCGCTCATCGTTTCGAGTATCGGCGTGAATCTCGCGCTCTGCGCGTATCAAGCGCTCTTGCCGGAGTCGGTGCCGCGACGCAACTGGGGCGCGGTCTCGGGCGTCCGTGGCGCCACGACGCTTGCCGGGACGGTCCTCGGCATCGGCATTGCGGGCGTGATGCCGAATCCGAGCATAACGTTTCTCGTCGCGGCCGCAATCATGGCCTTCGGGGCATTTTCGCTCTTTGGAATAGGGGACGGCGTCTACGACGCGGAGGAGCACGCGCACGTGCGCGATTGGCACGATTTCTTCGTAGTCTTTGCCGCACGCATGCTCGTCTTCTTCGGGCTGGTCATGCTGCAAACGTTCGTTCTTTTTTTCTTTCGCGACGTGCAGCGGGTTGGGAATCCCTCGGCCGGGACGGCCCTTTATGCATTTGCGACGGTCATCGGCGCGGTTGCGTCGAGCCTCTATCTCGGATTGCTCTCAGATCGGATGCCGCGCAAGATCGTCACGTCGCTCGCGGGCGCGTGCATGGCGACCGCGACGATCGGGTTCGCGCTCGCTCCGGAGCTGAAGTGGATGCTTCCGTTCGCCGTCCTGTTCGGCATCGGCTTCGGCGGCGTCATCTCCAGCGGCTGGGCTCTCGCCATGGACGCGATTCCCAAACTGCGCGACGTCGCGCGCGATCTCGGTCTTTGGGGCATCGCGACGTTGCTGCCGAACGTCGTGGCACCGCTAATCGGCGGCTGGCTGATCGGGCTCTTCCACGGAACGCGCGCCGGATACCAGGCGGTCTTTGGGCTCGCAGGCTTTAGCTTCGCGCTCGCGTCACTAGCGGTGCTGCGCGTGGGCCGGCGCCCGATCTCGTCGCTCTGGGCCCTCCCGTTGCGCGCCGGGGCGGTCCTCTCGAACTACCTCTGGGATCATACGGTTTATCGTATGCGTCATTGGGGATCGATTCCACGCCGTCGCGGCCCTACGCTCATTGTTGCAAATCATCAGCACGATTTCGAATCGCCGGCGATCGTTTCAACGACGACGGTGGAGATCGGCCCGTGGCGCCATCCGATATTCACCGCAAGCTCGCGGCGGATGTACGAGCCGGGTTTCATGGCCGAGCGGCTTCCATGGCTGCAGTTCTTGCTGCGGCGCGTCAATGCGGGCCAGCTTTTCGTCTCGCTCGGATTGTTGCCGCTCGAAAACGAGCTGAGTTCGCGTGCGATCACTGCCTTCGCGTGGTCGGTGCAGGCGCGGCACGGACCGCGCCGGCTCACCGAAATATTCGACGAACGCGTCGCGGCCCGATTTCCGCCCGAGACGAAGAGCTCGGACCTTTGGCGGCGCGACCTCTTCGTTGCGGCGCATCGCGTCGTCAAAGTGACGACCGTGCGCGAGCCATATCGCCGCGAGATCCTCGACGAGACGCGGGCGTACTTAGACGCCGACCTCGCGCGCATCGAAGAGATCCTCCGCCGCGGCGCGACGTTCTATCTCACCCCGGAGGGTCATTACACGATTGACGGACGTCTAATGCCGATGCGCGGCATTGTCGAACGCCTCGCGCCGCTCGCGACGATTTACTGCGTCGGCGTCAGCTACGATCCGTTCGTTTCGAAGCGGCTTTCGATGCTCTACCGCATCGCGCGCCTGGACGACGGTCAGGAACCGCGCCTGACCCGTATGACGCGCCTGGTCGCAGCGATTCGCCCGGTGACGACGAGTCAGCTCCTCGGCGCATGCCTCGACGGGCGAACGCTCGCGTTTACGTTAGATGCGGCCGTAACGGCGGTCGAATCCGCGCTCGCCGGTCTGCCGAATGGCTCGTTCGTCGATCCGGAGCTGCGGCGCGACCCCCGCGCGATGGTGCGCCGGGCACTCCCGCTCATGGCGCAATGGGGAATTCTCGAGCGGGACGGCGATCGCTACCGTCTCTCGGCGCAACGCCGCCATCCACAGTTTCCGTTCGTCGAAGACATCATCGCTTATCAAAAGCGATTCTTGGAAGAGACCATCGAACACGCCGCCTACGCCGGCTCCCCGGAGCGCGAGCGAGTTCGAATTCGGCGAGATAACGTCGCATCGACCGCGGACCGGCGCCTTTGATCCGGCCGTCCGCGCCGACGACGCGATGGGCCGGAACGAAGAGATCGATCGTCGTCTTCGCCATCGCGGCCGCTACCCCGCGATGCGCTAAGGGCTTGCCGATCGCGCGCGCGACGTCGGCATACGAAACGAATTCGCCGAAGGCGAGCGCGGCCACGGCGCGCCAAGCCTCGACCTGAAACGCCGTTCCAAATAGCGCGAGCGGCAGGTCGAACCGCGTGAGACGCCGCGCGAAGTAGGCCTCGACTTGGGCCCACGCCTCGGCGAGCAATGCGTCGCTCGGTTTGCGCGCTCTCGCCCGGGCCGCGGGCACGAATTCGCTCGAAAGCAGGTCCTCACCGTTGCCTATAATCAACAAATCACGCCGAAACGGCGTCGGAACGCGGCAGCGCGTAGGTGCCGACGGGTGCGACATGCGAAATCTTCTAGCCCTATGTGGGAACGACGGTACCCGCCGTCGCGTTAATGGTTGGGAGGTCTTTGTGAACCGCGGAATCGCTCAAGCTCTACCGATATTAGCCGTCGTGATGCTCGCTGCATGCTCGAACGGTGCAACGAATCAATCGCTGCTTCCGCAGAATGCCGTGCAAGCGCAGCAGAACGCGGCCTTGTCGCCCGATGCGCTGACCGGACCCGGAAGCGGGGAAGTGCCGTTCCTGACCGTGAACGCGGTCCGCCACCTCTGCCCGGCGGCGAACGACCCGGATCGAATGGAATGCCTCTCAATGGTGCGGACCGACGTTCGCCCGTACGCGCAAATGGACGGCGACGTGGTTCGCGACGGTGAGCCGCCGTGTCAGTTCAGTCAGGGCTACTGCCCGATCGATCTTCAAAATGCGTACGCGCTGCCGTCGCTCAAGGCCGGCACCGGCAAGACGGTCGCGATCGTCGATGCGTACGGTTACCATCACGCCGCTTCCGATCTCGCCTATTTCAGAAAGACGATGGGACTCAAACCGTGCACGACGGGGACGAAGTGCCTTCGAATCGTCAATCAAGAGGGGAAGACGTCGCCGCTTCCTCAGGAACCGCCGCCGAGCGACGATTGGAGAGGCGAAGAGTCGCTCGATCTCGACATGGTCTCCGCCATCTGCCCGAACTGTAAGATCATCCTCGTTCAAGCGAATAACAACCTCACCAGCAATCTCTATACCGGCGTCAAGACGGCCGGCGCGCTCGGCGCGAAGTATATCGGCGCGTCGTGGGGCTCGGGTCCCGAAGGATCCGACAACTCGATCTTCCATCAGCCCGGCGTCGTAATTGCGGCATCCGCCGGCGACGAGGGCGGCGGCACGCACGATGGCGGCGGGCCGATCCAGCCGTGCACGTACACGTACGTCGTCTGCGTCGGCGGAACGCACCTCGTTCGCGCGCACAATAGCCGCGGCTGGAGCGAGAGCGTTTGGAACGACTTTAACTACGATGCCTGCAGCGGTCCGTGTGGCGCGACCGGAAGCGCCTGCAGCACGAAGATCGCCAAGCCGCCGTGGCAGACCGATACCGGCTGCCGGATGCGTTCGGCCGCGGATACGTCGGCGACCGCGTCGCTGCGCACGCCGGTGATCGTTTACAACACTGAAATCGGATCTTGTCCGCCATCGCAATGCTTCTGGCTCTTTGGCGGTACCAGCGCCTCGGCGCAGATCATCATCGGCGTTTACGCGCTGGCCGGAAATGCTGCGACCCAGCAAGGCGGTACGTACTTCTGGAAGCATCACAAGGGCAACGTGTACGACCCCATCACCGGAAACAACATCGATCCGGCGATCGGCGTCAACTGTGCGTCTACGGTGAAGTACATCTGCTACGCGCGCGTTGGTTTCGACGGTCCGACTGGATGGGGCACGCCCAAAGGAGTCGGCGCATTCTAAGATCGCTCGCGATCGCCGCGATCGTCGCGATTGCGGGCTGCACCGGCGCCTCGATGGAGCAGAGTCCGTTACCGGTCGAGCCTCAGACGGCGGCGCCCGCATCCCACGCGTCGCAGAGCGACGCTCCGGATGCTTCACAAGATGCACCGAACACGGGGGATGACGCCTCCGGCGACGCGGCGCCGGTCTCGGGAATGCACGCCCCGAGCGCGGCGCCTTCGCTCAGATCCTCGAGCGCGCCCAAGGGCCCGCGATATGCCTGCCGGCAGCCCGCGCTCGCCGGGCGGCGCGCGTGCGATGCGATCGTTGCGGGGGCAACGGTGCAGCGCGCCGCGTCCGGCTGCAATCGCAGCGTTCCGTATTGCGCCTCGGATATTCAAGCCGCTTACGGTTTAACGCAAGCGGCGCGGAATGGCGCAAAGGGCGCGACGGTTGCAATCGTCGACGCATATGGCTATCCGTCGGCTGCTAACGATCTCGCGGTCTATCGGAGAAGCATGGGATTAGCGGAGTGCTCGCCGACGAGCGGATGCCTCAAGATCGTCAACCAGCGCGGTCGCGCGAATCCGTTGCCGAAAGTCAACGCCGATACCGCCGATGACTGGCGAGCGGAAGAAGCGCTCGATCTGGATATGGTCTCGGCGATCTGCCCAAACTGCAGAATCGCGCTCGTGCAGGCGAATAGCAACAAGAACTCCGACCTCGCTGCGTCGGTGACCACCGCGGCCGCGCTCGGTGCGGTTGCGATCGTCAACGCGTATGGAGGCAAGGAAGAGAGCGGTTCGGGCTCCGCGTATCGTCACTCTGGGGTCGCAATTACGGCGAGCGCCGGCGGCGCCGCCGGCGGTGCGCGCACGCCGTGCGCGTACTCCGGCGTCGTTTGCGTGGGCGGTACGTCGCTCTCCGCGACGGCGTCGGGACGCGGATGGAGCGAGCTTGGCTGGCACGGTGCCGCGAGCGGTTGCAGCGCGCTCGTCGCAAAGCCACCGTGGCAACACGCGAGCCGTTGCAAGAGCCGCGCGTTTCCGGATCTCTCCGCCATTGCCGATCCGGCGACCGGTGTCGCGGTCTACGAATCGCCTGGCGGCGGCTGGCTGCAGATGGGCGGAACGAGTGCAGGTTCGGCGATCGTGGCCGCGCTCTTCGCGCTCGGGCCGGCGGCGGCCCGGACCAATGCGCCGCAGTGGATCTGGCGCCGAGGTGCGTCGGGCGCATACCGTCGGACCGCCGATGCGAAAACCGGGTACGACGGAGCGATCGGGTGGGGAACTCCCAATGGAACCGGAGGTTTCTAAAATGCGAATTCATGCAACTCTCGTGGGTGCGTTGGCGATTGCAAGCTGCGTGGCCGCTGCGCCTATCGATACCGCCGTCATCGTGAACTCGGGCTCGACGAACTCGTACGGATATACGATTCACGTCTCGTCGGACGGCAAGGCGACGGTCGCGCTGCAAGCGCGCGGCGCGGCGCCCGGCACGCCGAAAGCGTTTACCGTGCCCGCGGCGACGACCGCCACGTTCTTCTCCGACCTTGCAGCGGCGCGTAAAGGCGACGCTACGACGGTTCCGTGCATGAAGAGCGCCTCATTTGGAAGCTCGCTTCACATCTCGTGGCAAGGGTGGACGTCGCCCGATCTCACCTGTCCGGCGAAAGATTCGCTGGGCGATGCGCTCATCACCGACGTCGGCGCCATCCGCAAAGCCGCAGGGATTCCGGAGTCGCCGCCGCTGCGCGGCGCCGGCGGCCCCTAGCTAGAACGCAGCGAGGCCGGCGCGAACCGCGCGGGTCAAATCGACGCTTCCGCCGGGACGCCGGCTTCCAATCGCGACCTTTGCGAGACCCCGCCGATGCGCGATCAGGCGTGCCTCGCTCGTGATCTGCGTGACGATCGATCGATAGAGCGCCGCGCGTATCGCTTCCAGCTCCCCGATCGTGTTGGCAGTTTCGCGTTCCGATCGACTTGCCGAACCGGCGAGTTGTGCGAACCGCGCCGAAATATCGTCGCCGGCCGCCCGCAATCCGTCGCCGGTCTTTTGCGCATCGGATGCGAGGCTATAGGTCGCGCCGAATGCCCCGGCCGCCGTACGGAGACTCGGCGATGCAGCCTGCATTCGCATTCCCGCCTGCGTGACGCGGCGGCGGATCGCCAGGTTCGCGTTGCCCGTCGTGCGGAGACGCGCAATCATCTGCGCCTCGGCGGAACGGCCGTCGCTCTCGAGTTGGCGGCGGTATGCGGCGAGAACTGCGGCGTCGGCGCCGCGCTGCGCCGAGACCGCATTCCTCTCGCCCTCGTCGAGGGCTGCCAGCTCGTTCACGTAAGGTGCCCGAGCCGCGTGCGCGAGATGCAAGTCTGTGAGTTTTAGGCGCTGGCTCAACCGCTTTGCCGCGTCTCGCCGCGCGAGATCGAACGCGAGCGTGTTCTCTCTCTCGCGCAACTGCTGCGCGCGGGCCGCGTAAGCGCGCTCGGTACGCTCTGCGATTGCGGCAACGTAATTGGTGAAGTTGGCGGTGGTTTCGCGCGCGAGCTCCCCGGAGTAGGTATTCATCTCGCGGTCGCCGGCGCGCTGCGGCGCAAACGCCGATGTAAGGGCGGCGCGCTCCCGGCCGCGATCGGCCTGCGCGTTGCGCGTCGCGATCTGCCGCACGCGAACCTGCGCCGCCGCCGCCTCGCGGCGGACCGCACCGGCGCCGTTGTTGGCCGTGGCGACGGGTGCAAGGTCCGGGAGATTCTGCGTGCTCCGCAACGCAGCGATCTCGCGGTCGTATTCGAGCAGGATCGCGTGCTGCGGATGGGTTGCGACGAGCTGCGCGAGATCGACGAATCCCTCGGGCGTCGTCGGCGGCGCAGCCGCGGTGAGCAGCACGGCAACGATCAATGCGAACGGCCGTCGAGTCGTCATGGAAACTTCCTCTGGTAGGCGAACGTGATGCCATTGGAGCCGGAGAGCGGCGTGTATGCCGTAAGCGGGTTGAGATTCAGCACGCCGAATGCAACCGGTTGCGGCTGCTGCACGGCGAAGAGCGTCGGCCCCGTCGAGCTATACGCGGTCAATCGCAGCACGGTGCCGATGTTTGGATGCGCTTCAAGCCCAATGCTCTGGGTCCGCGGATAGCCGAAGCTCTGGGCGAAGATCGCATTGACGTACTTCCCAAAGGCCTTGACGGCGTTGACCCCAAGCCCGGTTTGGATGTCGCTGGTGATTTGAACCTCGGTGAACCCGAGCGAGCTGCTCAGCGAAGCGGAGAGCGGTTCGAGCAGGTTGCGCGTGAACGCAGTATTGAGCTGCCCGAATGCGAGGCTCTGTGCGGCAGAACCCGCCGAAACGCTTCCCCCACCGCTCGTCTGCACGCCGCGAACCGCTCCGAACTGCTGTGCGCCGACGAGCAATCCCAATATCTGCTCGCGGCTATACGGCGGATCCGATTCGAATGCGAGGTTCATGTCGGTCACGGCGCCGGTCACTCGGAGCCGCACGGCGGTTGCCGGATCCGCGACGTAGGTCGTTGCGACCGCATTGACGTTGGGAATGACGCCGTTTGAAGGATCGAACGTTACCTCGCTGCGTTCGATATTGAAGTTGCGGTAGAAGCTCAGCGATCCGCCGGTCGACTGGAATGCGCCCGCCAGCGTCGGCGCCTCGAGCGTGCCGCCAAGTCGAACCTCGCCGGTCGCGCCGACGTCGACGTTAGCGCTCTGGACGCGCACGTTGGGGCCGGCCGCGATGCGCACGTTTTGGAAGGCGACGTCCGGCAGGCCCGGGCCGGAGGTTGGACCGCCGCGTCGATTGAGTAACGTCGTAAGCGGAATGCGCGCGTTGATAACCGAGAGATCTCCACTCACCGATGGAACGCCGCTTCCGTTCCGCCTCATACTCAGGGCGCCGTTGAGCGTGCCTTGGAAGTACGCCGGGAAATCGAGCCGCGCGTTCTCGGCACGTGCAGCGATCGTGAACTCTGCGCCGGCCGGGTTGCGCAGATCGACGAGCTCCGCGACGCCGCGAGCCGTTACTGTGCCCATTCCGACAAAGGCGTGGGAGCGCAGATCGACCTCGCGTCCGCGCAAGTCCATTTCGGCGGCGATTCCAGTAATCGGCGATCGCTCCATCGGCCCGTCGAACGTTCCGTCGCGCAACTCGAGCCGGCCGCCGAATTGCGGCGCACGCGCGGCGCCGCTCGCACGCAGCGTACCGTCGACGCGGCCGCCGAGTTGCGTCGCTTTCGGCAACAAATCAGCGAAGTTCGACAACTCCACGTCATCGGCGGTCAGCGATGCCGAGATCGGAGCGTCGGCGATCGCGACGCCCGGCCTGATGATGTGAATCGGAACCACTGCGTCGAAGAGTGCACGGCCGCGTGCGAAGTCGATTTCGCCGTTATGCATACTGATTGCACGTCGGTCCCCGTCGATCTCTGCGGTGACGCGCGGCAACGCGAGACTTCCATAGCGGAACTGCTGCAGCGCGACGGCATCGCTGAAATGCGGTTGGGCGACGGTGCCGCCGATGCGCAACGTGGAGTCGAGTATTCCGCCGACCGCGAGGTTCTTCGCTCCGGCTCGATCGAGAAATGCTCGGAGATCGGGGCTGGTGCTGTGCAGCACGAGGGCGAGCGAATCGCCGGCACGCAGCCCGAACGTCCCGGATCCGACCGTCGCCAGCGATGGAAGATCGAACTCGGCCGATGTAATCGTGCCGCGGCCATGCGATGCGGTGGCGCTCAACTCGAAGCGCTCGATCGTGACCGGGCCTGCGGTTCCGCCGAAGATCGCGGCATGCAGTTGCATCGCCACGTCGGGATAGGTTCCCGAGAGAGTCGTTTGCGCGTCGAGGCGGCCGGTCACGGGAGCGTTGATTCCAAGCATCGGCAGCCACTCGGCAAGATCGAGACTCCGAATGCCGGCGTGCAGATCGACGCGCTTCGCGATGGGTGCGACGCTTCCGGTTACGGCGAGTTCGCCCGCCGGGCCGCCGACGTGCAGTGAGGTCGCGATGCTCTCACCGGCGCTCCTCCATTGCGCCGCCACCCTTCCGAGTGCGATGCGGCGGACGCGCGCGCCGGAGAAGCTCGCGCTGCCGTCGGTCGCGACAAGCTGCTTGCCGATCAGATGCGCCCGTACCGCTAGCGATCCGGTGCCGGCGAACGTATCGCCTTGATCGAAGAAGTCGTTGATGTCGGCGAGGTCGAGATGCGGCGCGTTCACCGCAAACTCCGTGCTCGCCGGAGTCGCCGAGCCACTCAGCGCGATTGCCGACGTGCCGACCACCACGCGACCACCGTTGAGCGCAAAGGCCGTTGAGTCGCCCGCCACGGCACCGTGCAGATCGCGAAAGCTCAACCCGTTGACCGACCCTTCGGGTACGTCGAGGCTCCCGCTGACCGACGGCGACGTGCCGGACCCGCCGATGCGAACGTCGGCGTCGATGCTGCCTTGCACGAGCGGCGCCGTCCGCGGCTGCACGCGGGCGACGAGTGCGCTCACGTCGGAGGAATGAATCTGCGCGGCGAGATCGTAGCGCGGAACGAAGACGCTTCCGGGCGCGATTCCGCCGATCTTGCCCGCGATGCCGACGAAGAGCGGGCCCAATGCGAGCTCGGCGTCGTGCACGTGCAGCACGCTGCGATCGAATATGAGGCCGGCGTTACCGTTGACGTCGAAATCGCGAAAACGGCCGCCCGCAACGACGACGGTTCCGGCGACCTGAGGCGCGCTCGGCGTGCCGCCCAGGATCGCACCGAAGCTCGCAACGTTGCCGAGGTTGCCGCCGACGGCCCCGCGTAGAGCGCCGTCGCGCAACGCGAGCCGGACGTTCGCGCGTCCGGCGCCCCAGGCTGTGCCGATCCGTGCATTGCCGGTCGCTTCGATCTGCGCCTTCGCCTGCTCCCCAAACAGCGTTGCGTCGACTCTCTCTCCGATCGGCGCCAGCGGGAAGTTGTGCGCGTCGACGATACCGAGTGCGCTGTTATGCGGCCGGTCGAGAGCAACCCGTGCGTAAAGCGAGCCGTCCTGCGTTTCTATATCGAGCGGTCCGACCGATCCCGTCCCGCGGCCGTCGACATCGAAAATTGCATCGAGACGTTGCGCGCCGGCGCGGCCCTGCAGAATACCGCGCACGCCGATCTGCTTCGGATCGTCGGACGTTGCGAGCGCGACTGCATCGAGCGGCATCGCCGGGAGCAGCCGGCTCACGTAGGGTGTCCCGCCGGGCGGCGAACTTGCGTGCAGCAGCATTTCGACCGCGTTGGGGCCGCTTTGGAGTGAGACGCGTCCGCGACCGCCGGCATCCGTGCGACCGTACGACGCAGCGAAGTTGACGACGTCGGCTTCGCGACCGTCGAATGCAGCCACGGCGCGCACCCGATCGAACGAGGCCGAGGCGTAACCGATCCGCGGCGATTGTAGAGCGAGCCACGTCACCGGCTTCGTCGCGGTTCCCTGCACGAGCAACGTGAAATCGAGAACTCCTCGCATCGGAAGGCGCCGCGCCTGCGCGAAGGCGGTGCGCAGCTGCGCGAGATCGCCGTTGCCGCGCACAACCAATCGTATCCGGGGAGCGCCCACGCCATAGATGCCGCCAGTTACCTTCGCCGCAATTCCGGCGATGCGAGCGTCGAGACCGTTGCTCAGCAACCCGTCGTCAAAGGCCTCGACGCGGCCGTGGACGTTCGCGATCGGTCGTGCGAGGCCGGCGATTGCGACACTTGCATCGGTAAGCATTGCCGTCGCAGCGAGGTGGGTCTGGAACGCGCCGTTTGCTCCGCGAATCCCGAACGCACGCGCGTCGACGTTCTCGATCCGGCCCGAGCGCAGTCGCATCGCGGAGGAGTTTGAGAAGAAGTTCACCGCCGCCGCAATTGGGATCTCGGGTGCGCTCCACCGCTGATCTGCGTAACCGTTCGCGGAGTCAATCGAGCCGCGTCCGGCGATCGGATAGAGGCGTCCGGCGTGCTCGCCGTAACGCAGGTTGACCGTATAGTGCGAAGCTGACGGTGAAGCGAGCGCGGCCTCGACCTCGAGATCGTCGACGTAGAGGCGCCGCTGGTTAGGGAGTGCGGCGGGACTCTCGTCGATGATGGCGATCGATCCGTCGCGCACGCGTACGTGCAGGATCAACGGCGCCCCGCCATTGGCGCTTGACGGCTTCAACTGCTGGATTGGGAGGTTGTAGCTTCCGTCCGGCCGCCGAACGATCGTGACGTGCGGCGACTCGACGTCGACGCTCTGCAATCCGAAGCGGCGACGGCCGTCGAGCAGGTCGCGCAGATCGTACGCGAGATCGAGCCGTGGAATCTCGGCGATCGGCTCGCCCCGAAGCGACGTTACGCGAAGACCGTCGAATGTGGCGCGGCCGGTGGTCAGCGTCGCGCGATCGAACGAGAGGCGCACGTGGGCGAACGCCTCGGCCCCGGCGACCAGGGCGAGCTGCGCGAGTGCGTGGCGTTGCCACCATGCCAACGCTGCGAAGCAGAGCAGCGCGATTGTCGCAGCGCTCCAAATCCGGCGCCGGCGCGTGTGCGTCATGCCTGGCTCTTTCCCACAAAGAAGCAGACCCACGCTCCCGGGGAGCGCTTGCTACCGGCGCGAGTTTATTCCGTATCGACGGGCAAGCCGGATGACGGGCGTCGTTCGAAGTATCGCTTCGAGTACTTCGCGCCGATCGGAACGAACGCGCGCGGCGCACGCTTGAAGTCGAAGCAGTCCACGATGCTCTTCGAGGTGAGATCGGCGGTGCCGAGACGCCCGAGCTCCCAGTTGTCCTCGACGAACTTAACGATGCTCCCGAAGTTATACTCCGTGTGCGAGATATAGCCGGGCGTATTTGGGACGGCTTCGCGTGCGTACGGTGAGATGACGATCATCGGAACGCGAAAGCCGTAGCCTTGCCCGTCGACTTGCGGTGGCACGACGTTGTCGTAGTATCCGCCCCAGTCGTCCCAGACGACGACGATCGCCGTGGTCGGCCAGTACGCGCTCTCGCCGATTGCGTTGACGACGCTGGAGACCCACGACGGCCCCGTGTCGGAATGGAGGCCGGGATGATCGGAGTCGAGCGCGTCGGGGATGACCCACGTGACGGCCGGGAGCGCGGCGCTCTCGATCGTCTGGTAGATCTTCGTCTGCGGGACGACGATGTTCGTCTGCCACTCGGAGCCGTTGCGCACGGCTGCGATTGCATCGAAGGCGTTCCAAACCGACGATTTCGACGTATTGGTAAAGTAAAGCCACGAGAGGTCTTTGGCGTCGAGCAGATCGCGCAGGGTGGAATAGCCGAAACACGGGAACGGACCTTTGCCGCGCTCGTAACGGCCGGTCGCGGTGATGACCGAGGTGACGGTTCCGGGCGGGGCGTTGCATCCCCAAGACGACGGCAGCGGAAAGTCGATGACGTTCGCGCCGTCTCCCACGGGCGTCCCTCCCGCGATGAGGTCTTGATGCGCGGTAAAGCTGCTGCTGCTCTGCGTCGAGAACATGTGATCGGCTAGCACGTACTGCTTGGCCATCGTCCAGTACGGCGCGATGTCGTCTGGATTTACGTAGCGATAGGCGTACGTACCCGACTTGACCTTGACCCCGTGCGGAAGCTCGCGCTTGACGAGGTTGAAGCCGTCCATCTTTCCGCGGTCGAACTCGAGCTCAAACGAGTAGTGCTCGTGTCCGAGGCTATCCATTTCCAGCCGGCTCTCCTGAAGCGCAACGGCCTTGTCGCCGCTGGGCGTCTTCATCAGGCCTTCGGTCGCGCCGTCGGCGCCGGGAAACGTCGCGAAGAAGTTGTCGAAGCTGCGATTCTCTTGGATCACGATGACGATGTGGGAGAGATGCTTGCCGGCCACGCCTCGTGCTACGCCGGCCGAACCTTCCGCGTGCAGGGAACTCGGGACGAGCGAGGCGGGCGTGCAGGCGGCAAAGCTCCAAAGACTCGCCAGTATCGCGGCGGCGGGTCGAACCGATCCTTCGTAACGAGTCGGCACCTTCGCCTCCTGCGGTCTTGCCTGCGGTTCCGCGCATTATCTCACTCGAGCAAGCCTGGTGCAAGGGCGCGCTCTCGAGCACGCTGAAACAGACCGCGTGCGAAGGCACCGGCTCGTCCTACGAGGTTCGTTCTTACTATGCGCCGCGTGGAGCGCCGGCTGCGGCGGCAACGCTCCGTCTGCAGCGACGCCGGCCGCCGCTCCGCGCAGCGAACGTATCGAGCACATCGTCATCGTGGTCCAGGAGAACCGCAGCTTCGACAATCTCTTCAGCGGCTTTCCCGGAGCCGACGCTCCCACGTTCGGCTATGCCGGGAAGACGCGCATCTCGCTGCATCCGACGCCCTTAGAGAATCCGGGAAACATCGAGAACAACTGGCGTGACTCGATCGACGGTTGGAATGGCGGAAAGATGAACGGATTCGAGCGGGAGCACTTTTACGGTGGCCCACTCAACTTCGCATACGCGTACGTGCCGCGCGAGGAATCGGCGCCGTATTGGACGATGGCCAAGCGCTACGTGCTCGCCGATCGGATGTTCCCCACGGAGTTCGGTCCGAGTTTCACCGCGCACCTGAGCTTGATCGCGGGCAATACGACGATCGAGTCCGGCCCGATCGCCGAAGTGGATGCGCCCGACACCCTCAAATGGGGATGTGAGGCGCCGCCCGGATCCCGAAGCTTCACGCTCAACGCGCAGCGCGTCGAGCGATTCAACGGTCCGTTTCCCTGTTTCGGCCACTTTCCTACGCTCGCCGATTCCCTCGACGCGGCCGGCGTATCCTGGAAGTATTACGCTTCACCGCTCAGCCACATCGGCGGCAAGGTGTGGTCGGAGTTCTCTTCGATTCGCTCGGTACGCTACGGCGCCGATTGGAAAAACGTCATCTCTCCGCAGACTAAAATCCTAAGCGACGTCTCCCGCGGCTCGCTCGCCGACGTCTCCTGGGTGACACCCGATTGGGTCGACTCCGACCATACCGGCAGCGGATACAATCGCGGGCCGTCCTGGGTCGCCTCGATCGTCAACGCGATCGGCGAGAGCCCCTATTGGAGCTCGACGGCGATCTTCGTTCTTTGGGACGATTGGGGCGGCTGGTATGACGATGCCGTTCCGCCGCAGCTAGACTTTCGCGGACTCGGCATTCGCGTTCCGTGCATCGTCATCTCGCCGTATGCTAAGCAAGGGTACGTCTCGCACACACAGTACGAGTACGGCAGCATCCTCAAAACGGTCGAGGAGATATTCGGCCTGCAGCGCATCGGGCCGCCCTCGCGCGGGTTCACCGATACGCGGGCCAACGACATGCTCGACGCGTTTGACTTCTCGCAGTCGCCGCGCGCTTTTTCTCCGATACCGGCGCGCTATCCGAAGTCGACTTTTACGAGCGAGCGGCCGTCGTTCGTTCCTCCCGACAACGAATAAGTTCAATTCACTAGTTTTCGGATGAAATAGGTCATCTCGAGGGCGCTCGTAAAGGCGCGCTCCCGCAGGTTGGCACCGGAAGCGTGCCCGCCTTCGATGACCTCGTAGAAGAGATAGGGGTCGTGAAGCGCCGCCAACTTCGCGGCGAACTTGCGTGCGTGCTGCGGCCCGACGCGATCGTCCTTGGTCGTCGTCCAGATGAACGGTTCGGGATATCGAACGCCGGCTTTCAAGTTGTTATACGGCGAGATCGATGCGAGAAAGGCTCGCTGCTCTGGATTGGAGACGCTGCCGTACTCGCCGGTCCACGATTCGCCGGCTTCGATCTGCTCGTATCGCAGCATATCGAGCAGCGGAACTTGGATGTCGACCGCGTGCCACAGCTCCGGATGCTGCGTGAACTCAACGCCCATGAGCAATCCGCCGTTCGAGCCGCCCTGGATGCCCAGGCGCCGCGGAGTCGTTACCTTCGTTGCGATGAGATCCCGCGCGACGGCCGCGAAGTCGTCATACACGCGCTGACGGTGAATCGTGAGGCCCGCGGTATGCCAGGCCGGACCGAACTCGCCGCCGCCGCGAATGTTTGCAAGGACGTAGACGCCGCCGCGTTCGAGCCAAAGCTTGCCGAGTATGCCGCTGTAGGTCGGCGTGATCGATACTTCAAACCCGCCATAGGCGTAGAGCAGCGTCGGATTCGTTCCGTCCAGCCGCATGTTTTTCGGATGAACGATGAAGTACGGAACCCGCGTACCGTCCTTCGACGTCGCCTCGCGCTGTTCGACGACGTCGTTCGAGGCGTCGAAGCGTGCCGGCGATTCCTTCACGACGTGAAGATCGCCGTTTGCGGCGTCGAGCTGCCAGAGCGACGGCGGCGTGAGGAAGCTGGTCGTCGTAAGATACGCGCCTTCGCCGTGCTGGTCGGTATCGTTGACGACGATCGTGGAGTTATCGGGAAGATCGAGGCGTTGCTTCGTCCAACCGCCGCCGGCGCCAGGCGTGTAGATCCACGCGCGCCCGCGGACGTTCTCATATGTCGTCACGACCAAATGCGAGCTCGTCTGCCCGACGGAATCGAGCGTCTCGCGAGGACCCGGCGCGTAAACGAGGGTTGGTTTCAAGGTGGCGGGATCGGCAGACGCACCGGCGAGGTCGATCGCGACGAGCGATCCTTGCGCGAAGCTCGAGCCGTTCGCGGTCCAATCTTCCTGCAGCGTGAAGAGTAACCGGCCTGCGAGGAGCCCGACTGGTTGCGACTGGAGCGGAAGGCCGAGTTTCTGCGGCCCGCTCGCCGTGACGAGATAGTACTCCGCATTGAAGGTCGAGAGCGGCCGTGCAATGAGGACTGCCGTATTGCCGGCGCCGTCGTGCAGTGCGATCGGCGTTACGCCGTAACCGCCGTCCGATTTCGCGCCGCGGAAGACCTCGACGGCATCGGCGAGCGGTTGACCCCGCGTAACGCGCTTGACGATAAACGGATAACCGGAGGCCGTGAGTTCGCCGCTAGACCACTCGCGCGACACCAGCAGCGAATCGTCGCTCTCCCACGCCGTGGTCTGTTTGGCCTTCGGCAGCGTGAAACCGCCCGGCACGAATTGCTTAGCGCGCATATCGTACTCGCGCGCGGTAATCGCGTCTTCGCCGCCGTCGGAGAGATAGACGAGACAACGGCTCTCGCTCGGCCAGTTGCAATCTGAGCCCTTCCAGACCCAGTTCGCGCGTTCGCTCGCGGCGAGGGCGTCGAGGTCGAGAACGGTCGTCCACTCCGGCGAAGCATTCGCGAACTGCGCGGTCGTCGTCCGCCGCCAAATCCCGCGCACGTGGGCGGGATCCTGCCAAAAGTTGTAGACGTCTGAGGCGACGAACTGCGGAGTGGGAATCCGGTCCTTCGCTTCCACGATTTTGACCGCGTCGGCGTAGAGCCCCGGGAAGTTCGGATCGTTCTTGAGCACGCGCAGCGTCCGGGCGTTCTGGTCCTGCACCCACGCCATTGCCCGTGCCCCGTTCACATCCTCAAGCCATAAGAACTGGTCGCTTGCGGCGACGACGCCGAACAGCGCGATGCAGGCAATGCAGGCGATGGTACTTCTCATAAAATGGGAGTTTCGGCAGGAAGGACCCGCGCCTCCCGTAGGGGAGGGGTACGCAGCCGTCTAAGGCATCTCGCTCTTGAGGAGGCGCCCTTGCAAAGACCGTCTGGTACTAGCGTCATCGCATGCGCAATCGGCCTGGTGTTCGCGTTCGGAGCGGCGCGAGCCAGCGCACCCGCCGCGCTCGACGTGGTGGTCGGCGATCGAAACGTCGTCAAGAATCAGCCGCTGAGCAGTTGTAACTCCAAAGCGCAAAGCGCGTTGGCTTCGGTGCTCGGAAAGCCGGCGGAGATCGGGGACACCGGCGAATGGGAGGGCTACGGTGCCACCGATGCGTCGGGCAACTCGTTCGCGGCCGCAGCGATTCATTGCTGGCCTCTCGACGACGTAAGCGGATATCTCGTTACGTTTACTTGCGCATCGCAAACGCCGCCGGCCACCGAGCCGGCAAGCATCATCTGCTCGAAGCTTTCAGCGGCGTTCGGAGGCCAGCCGTGAAGCCGCGGGCGCGACGAGGTGCCCTGGTTGTCGTCGCCTTGCTCGCTGGGCTCATCTGGTGCAGCTCGAGCGCACCGGCGGCGGTAGACATTTCGGTCGGAATCCGGCACGTCAGCCCCGACGGCACCTTAACCGATTGCAGCGCGAAGGCAAAGGCCGCGCTCAGTACGTTCTTACAGGATGCCGCCGAGACGAACGCGGGAAGCGGCGACTGGGTCGCGCATTCGCAAAACGGCGCCGCCGGTACGCCGACGGCCACGGCGGTGGTTCGGTGCTACGCGCTACCGAAGGGTTACGTCGTCACCTTCACCTGCGCCGTGCAACTTCCGGATAACCCGTACAGCTCGGACGACCTCTGCAAGGACGTCGCGCACAAGTTCTACGGCGGTGCGATTACCGCACTTGCGGCGATGCCGACGCCGACTCCGGTGCCGACCGGTTGCGCCACCACCAACCTCGTCGGGACCTGGGTTTCGGATAGTGACTCCAAGCTCACGTTTTCGATGGAACTCAACGGCGATCTCACCGACAACGAAGGGGTTTCGGGGAATTGGGGTCTCAAGGGCAACACCGTCACGCTCACCTACTATGGAAACCACACCATGACGCTCTCGGCGGACGGTAAACATGTGACGGGCGGCGGATACAGCCTCACTCGAAAGTGCTGATCGAGACGCCGCGCTTGAGGCTGCGGCGTTATCGGGAGGAAGAAGCCGAACTGGTCCTTCGCTTGATGAGCGATCCGCTCGTCATGCGCTACTATCCGCAAATCTACGATCTGGATCATTGCAAGAAGATGCTCGACACGATACTGACGTCGTATCGAGTTCGCGGCTACTCGATGTTCGCCGTCGAGCGCAAGGCCGACGGCGAGTTCCTCGGCCAGATCGGATTGCTGCATTGGGACGACGTCGACGCGCGAGAAGACGTCGAAGTCGCCTACCTGCTTCGCCCGGAGTTCTGGAAGATGGGGTATGCAACCGAGGCGGCGCGCGCCTGCCGGGACTGGGCTTTTGATAATCTCGGTGTCGACCGCGTCGTCTCGTTCATCGACGTGAACAACGCGCCCTCGATCTCCGTCGCAGAGCGCAACGGGATGGCGAGGCTCAAGCGGCTCGATTCGAACCGGCTCGGCCGGCCGATTTACGTGTACGGAATCTCGCGGACGCAGTGGTTGGAGCGCGCTAGTGACAAGCCCCGACCGTGATTTCGACGCGACGATTCTTCTGACGCCCGGCGGGATCGTCGGTACCGTCGGATTTGGTGTTCGGGGCAACCGGATCGGCCTTGCCGTGCCCGGCGTACGGCGTCGAAGCGGGAATGTAACCGTGTGACGCGAGCCAATCGCGGACCGTCTTGGCACGCTCCTCGCTGAGCGTCATGTTGTACGATTCGGACCCGATCGCGTCGGTGTAACCATCGATATGGATCGGCCGACCCGCCGATTTTTTGATCATCGGTCCTAGAACGCTCAGCGTCTTCTCGGCGTCGGGCGAAAGCGCGTATTTGTCGAAGGCAAAGAGCGCATCCGCACCAACGGTATACTTCTTACCGCACGGCTGCGTCGTCGTCTTGATCGCCTGAATGCCCTTGG
The DNA here is from genome assembly GCA_036732685.1 of Candidatus Cybelea sp. Classification (GTDB taxonomy): domain Bacteria; phylum Vulcanimicrobiota; class Vulcanimicrobiia; order Vulcanimicrobiales; family Vulcanimicrobiaceae; genus Cybelea. The sequence goes on from DAINBY010000019.1 coordinate 23,254, forward strand.
GTACCTGCCATGGGCCCTTCGGTTGTTGAATCTGCCCGGGAGTTTGCCACGGACCTTTTGGCTGTTGAACCTGGTATTGCGCGCCGGCGGGATTCGCAACGCCGAGCATAGCGGCGGTCGTTAGGGCGAATGCCGTCAAATATTTCACGTGGATTCCTCTCTGCGTTGAAGCAGCGGGGCGCGCCGTGGCACGCCCCGCTGCGTAGAGAACCTCAGAGGGCGTTGGCTAAGGCCCAGCCCTTTGGAGCTCCGATTCCGGCAGCCTGATTGTACTGTGACGCATTGCACGAGTACGCTCCGTTGTTGCCGGAGGTGCATGGGGTGTAGTACGTGCTATAGCCGGTCGACTTGAACAGACTGTAGACGGTCGGGTCGATCCAGCCGAGCTTCGTCGAGTGGAGTTCGTTGGCTTCGAGGATCAGCGCGACCGAAGCCGGCGATGACCACGAAGTTCCCAAGTATTCACCCCAACTGCCGCCCGTGTAGACGGCGACCGGGAAGAACGGCAACGAGAAGTCGGGCTGATTGCGTCCCGTCGTAATCATTCCCGTAATGCCGCTTTGGTAGCTGGGCAGAGCAAAGACGGTCGAAACGCCGCCGCCGCCCGAATCTCCGCTGACGTTGCCCATCGTCACCGTCAGAAGAACGCCCTGGCTATTGTCGGTGAAGTCGATGCCGCCGATCGAGGAGAAGTACGGCCCGCCCGCAGGCGCGCTGACTCCCTTGCCGCCGCATTCGTTGCTGCCCGAGTCGCCGCTCGAGGCCGAGAACTCGACCCCTTCGGAGGCTCCCTGCTGTGCGATCGAGTTGGTGGCGTCGGCGAACGAAACATCGCTCGATTCGCAGCCGCCGAACGACGAGTTGACCGCAGTCGCCTTGGCGTCGCTCAGTGCCTGATTATAGGTGTCCTCGATAGCCTGGTCGGTGAGCGAGCCCATGTCGTAGACGATGATGTTCGCTCCAGGCGCCAAGCCCGCTATGGTCTGCACGTCAAGATCGGTCTCCGGTTCGTCACCGCTTCCGCCGCCGTCGACGGATTCGTTGGTTACCGTGCCGGTCTCCGTGACGCCCGCGGCAGACAAGTACGTCGAGAGGTAGCTCTTATTCACCGGGTCGTCGATGGCGATCGCCGCGGTGTAGCCGGCCCCGTTGCACCCGTGCTGAACCGGGAAGTCAAACGGTTTGGCAACGCCCGTTGCAAGCGTTCCGGACGAGTTGGTGAGTGGTCCGTTGTCGGGCGCCGCGCCGTTACAACCGTTGCCCGGCGTCGATGTTGGGGTCGGCGTTGGAGACGGCGTCGGACTGGCCGTTGGACTCGACGTCGGAGTAGGCGTCGGGTTGGGTGTCGGCGTCGGATTTGGCGTTGGCGTCGGGCTCGCCGTCGGTTTAGTGGTCGGCGTTGAGGTCGGCGAGGGTGAGGGTGACGGCGTCGATCCCGCCCAGGCTACGTCGTCGACGTACTGATAGACGTACGTCTGACTATAACCATCGCCATAACAGCCGAAATAGATGTAATCGGTCTGTCCGGCATACGCGCTAAGGTTGACCTGATAGTTCACCCAACCGTGCGTGTTGTTGACGGTCTTGTAGAACGTATCGAGAATCGTACCGCTTTGGTTGAGCAGGTATGCTGCTTGCCATGCATACGTCGTCGAGACTTCGTTCGTGCCTTGGTAGACCCAGAACGAAAGGACGCCGTTCGTCGGCACCTTCACGAGTTGGGCGACCGAGCCCCAACCGTTGACCTCGGGCTTTGAAAGCGTTCCCATGAACGCCGAATACGAGCCAGAGTGCGCCTGTTGGGTGGTGACCGCCGCGTACCTGTTACGCGTGCTTTCGTTGATCCATCCGGGACTGAACGCCCCGGTCTCAAAGCCGCCGTTGACCAAATTGCCGCTCGAATCGTTCGGTCGGATTCCGCCCGATCCCATCGGAATACGGTCTCTTCCGAGGGCGTCGCGCTGGAAGACCGGCGCGCTGCGCTGGTTCTCGACGCCGCTCTGATCGGCGACCGTTCGGACGACGATCAGATTATCGAGCGATACGTCGCGCACGAGCGACGCAATCTCGTGTGGAAGCGTCGCAGGCTTGACGTTGGTAAAGCGCTCTCCGTACTTGCCTTGATGCACGGTATGGATTTCGGTTGAAAAAAAGCGTTCGACATCCGAGGTTCGAGCGATAGCGTCGACGATCGTTCGATTCGGGAAGCGTTTGACGATTTTGAAGCCGGCGCGTTCGAGCGCACGCACCACGCGCTCTTCTTGCAGCGCGGTGGGAGCGTAGCGATCGTTGAACTGCTTTGGCGTGAGGGCGCGGCGCGTCAAGCCGGAGCGCGCATCGCTGATGCTCGCCACGAATCGACCGAGTTCGGCTTGGTTGTTGTATCGCAGCACCAGCTGCACGCGAACCGGCGCATTGGCTGCACGCTGGCCGGTATCGGTATACGCAAGGTCTCCGGAGAGTTGTGGAATCGAAACCAGCGGCCGATCGGGCTTCGCGGTGCGCGCCGCCGAATCGCTTCCACCGTCACTGGTACTGGTCCAGGGAATCGAGGAGCTCTGTCCTCCGCATGCGGTGAGCGTGAGCGCCAATCCGAGCGTCGACGCGATCACGCGTGATGATCTTCGCATGTGCCTCCTTATTTGTGTTGTAGCAAGATGTTGAATGGGAAGATAAAGGGCAACCGCCGCCTCCTTCGTCACGCGGGCGCGGGCCAGCCTGCCGCACGGCTCCTCGGGGCGGCGAGGGAGGGCGTCAATCGTTTGGCTGGGGGGCTAGGTGAAGGGCGAGCTCGGAGCGCGAGGAGATGCCGAGCTTTTGATATGCCGATCCGAGGTGTTTCTCGACCGTCTTGTGACTGATCGATAGCCGGCGCGCGATCTCGAGATTCGAACGCCCGTGGGCCGCCAAATCGGCGATCTCGCGTTCGCGTTCCGAGAGCAGGGCTCGTCCCGCAGGAGGCTCTCCTTGGAGGCGACGCACGTAGTACGCGGCGCCGCAGCGCCGATAGAGCGTGAGTGCTCCCTCGACGTTGCCCGCCTCTTCGCGTGACTGCGCCTCGAGAAAGGGAAGTCGAAGACGTCGAAAACCGTCGGCGGCCGCGCGCGCGGAGGCTTCCGCTTCGCCGAGTTTCTCGGTGCGGCGAAACGCGATCGCGTCGAACAGCGCGAGGGCCGCGCGTTCCGGGAGCTCCGTCTCGCTGCGGGCCGCGCGTTCCAGGTAGGTGCGTGCTCGCGCGCGATCGGGATCGGAGCCGTAGCGGCCGACGGCGAGCAGCGTAAAGACGTTGCCGCGAATTAGCTCGCATTCGGGCAAGGCTCGATGGAGCAGCGCCGCGGCGTCCGCGTGGCGGCCGCGCCGTACCATGATCTCCGCGAAGCCGGCGCCGTTCTCGACCTCGGGCGCCGCCGAAATGGTTGCTTCAAATCCGTCGAACCATCGCTCGACGAGGGACCGATCGTCGAGCGCCGCGCCGATGATGCTGCCCCATGCACTCGCAAAGGTGATGTTGACCCGGTTTTCGCTCGCGGTCGAAACGTGCGTGAGTTCTGTGCGGGCGAGCTCGAGGTCGCCGCGCAGGAGGTAGCAGAGCGAAGCGAAGGCGTGGACGGTCTCTTCGTTGTTGCGACTCCGAGCTTCGCGTGCCAGGACAAAGGCGCGGTCGATATCTTTTTGAGCCTCTTCGTGCAGGCCGAAAAATGCATGGCACATCGCGCCGTTGGTGTGGGCCGTACAGGTTGCCTGAATCGAGATCGCCTCCGCCGCACGTACCCATTGCAGATATTCCCGGCGAAAGGTGTCGAGGTCGCCGAGAGTGGTCGCGGCAAATGCGCAGACGTTATGGAATCGCAGCGCGATGTCGGCGGCGCTCGCCAGGGCGCGACGATCCACCTGCTCGAGATGCTGCAACGCGCGCGTGGGAAAGCCGAACGTCGCGGCGAGCCAGGCGAGACCGAGATGGACGCGGCTGATTGCAAGGAATTCATTCTCGTCGAGACGAGCGAGCATCGCCTCGAGCTGCGCCGTTGGATTCGGACGCCCCGAAACATAGGCCATAATCGCCGCAATCGCGCGGCACTCGGCCTCGCGCTCGTGGGCTCCAGCCGCGCGATAGATGTCGGCGGCCGACGAATACGTCGTCTGTGCTTCCTTCACCCAACTCATGGCCGCGCGCCGGTCGGCGACCTTCTTGGTGATCGACCCACGCCGTAGGTCGTCCGTGACGAACTCGAGCGCGCGTTGGTAAAAGCCGATCGCATCCTCGTGCGCGTGGACTGCTGTGGCCGCATCCCCGGCGAGCTCGTTGTATTCGACCGATTTTTCGGGCTCTTTCGCGGCCCACCAATGATAGGCCAATGCTTCGAGCGAGCGTTGATCGGCAGGGACGTTCTCGAGGGCGAGAGCGATCGCACGATGCCGCGGCTGCAGCTCCGTGCTGAGGAACTCGCTATAAATCGCCTCGCGCGTCAGGCCGTGGCGAAATCGAAAGACGGTCGGCTTCAACTCTTCGACAAGTTGAAAGTCGCGCGCGCGGCGCAGCGTGGGGATCAGCCGAAGCGGCTCACTCTCCAGCGTTGCGGCAAGCAGATCCAACCCGAAGGTTCGTCCGATTACTGCGGCCTGCTTGACCACGCGGAGTTCGCTCGCGTCGAACGGCCGCAAACGCTCGAGCAGCGTGGCGCGAACCGTCCGGGGGACGTCTGGTTGACCCTGCATGTTCGCCGGGCCGAGACTCTGCTCGACGGCGCTCTTGAGTAGTTCTTCGGTGAAGAACGGATTGCCGTCGCTCGCGAGTGCGATTGTACGGCGGATTTCGTCGGGCAGCGCGATGCCTTCGAGTGCCTCGTCGATAAACCGCTGAAGCTCGGACCCCCGCAACGGAGCGAGTTCGATACGTCCCGCGCAGGCATTGCGCAGCATCTTCGCCGTGGCGAGCGAGGCCGGATGCTCGGGGTGGAGCTCGTCTGCGCGTACCGTCGCGACGACGAGTACGCGCAGACGGTGAAGTTTCGTCGTGAGATAGACGAGCAGGTCGAGCGTTGCCGCATCCGCCCAGTGTAAATCCTCGATGGCGACGATCACGGCGGCACGTGTAGCGATCTTCTCGACGCGTTCTGCAATCGCGTCGAGTTGCTCGCGCTTCGTCGCGGCGTGGCCGAGCTCGAGTGGCGCGGCGTCTACCCGCGACAAAACCTCGAAAATCGGTCCATAGGGACGGCTTGCAAACTCCAGAGAGGCGCCGTGTCCGATCTTCCAGCGCGAATATGCGAGCGACCGGCAGAACTCGGCCAGGAGGCGCGATTTTCCGACACCGGCGTCGCCGGCTACGAGCACGAGGCCACCGTGCGACCGTCCCGCTTCGAGACGACGTTCGCGCAGGTAGGCGAGCTCCTGCAAGCGGCCGACGAACGGCCGGCATAAGACAGGCCGCGTAATCACTACAGGCCGCCCTCTTTCGGCGCGGGCAGCCGCGCGCCTAGTTACCCGTTGGCGGCGTTCAGCTTGAGCGTCAATCGCGAGTAGCCGAGCGAGCCAATTTCAACGACGCTTCGCGCTCGTGTGTAATGCTTGCGCGCGTCTTCGTAAGCGTGTACTGCGGCGGCCTCGTCGCCCGCGCGCTCGTTGTACCGTACTGCCCGTCTGGAATCGCCGGCCGCCCACGCGTGATGCGCCAGCGCTTCGAGCACCGGCTCCCCGCACTGCAATCGCCGCTCGAGGAGGCGAGCGATTCGGCGATGGATCGGCCTAGTTCGGCCGTCGATGAACTCGGCGTAGATGATGTCCTGTGTCAGCGCGTGCCGAAACGAGTACCGGTTCGCACCGCACGGGACGAGGATCTGCAGCGTGCACGCTCGCTCGAGCGCTGCCAGAATCCTCTCCTCCAAACCTACGGCGACGGCGGTGAGGACGTTGACGTCGAACTGCCGCCCGATAACGGAGGCGCGCATGATCAAGGCGCGATCGGTGCGTTCGAGGCGCCGCAGACGGCGGAGAACGGTCGCGCGGAGTGCGTCGGGAATGGGCACATGGCGACTATACCGTGGCGCGCGGCATCGAAGAATGGGGGGCGTCCCTACCTTCCGCGAAGACCGGCCTTCGCGTCGGACGTCGTCAGCTTAAGTCGATGGCGGTGGCGAGAATTTAGGGGAACCCGGCATCGGCGGCGCGGTCGGCATTGCGGGCGTGGCGGTCGGTGTCGGCGTGGGCGGTTCGGTTGGCGCCGGCGGAGGGGTCGGCATGCTCTGCGCGAGCGAGACGGGTTCGGCGCTTGCGTACGCTAGAGTCGCGCAACCGATCGCAGCGAAGGCGACGACGAACGCGAGTTGGGCAAGTGTAGCTTTGTGCATGAACCATCCTTTAGCGCGCTGCGCGCGGGCCTAGCCGACGGTCAGTTGCGAACGCGAGTCGGCGTGGGCGACTTCGCGGAGCCGCTGCATCGATTTGCTCGGAATCTTGATTCGATCGGCGAGTCGAAGAAACGCAAGGACCCTAACGTGCCACCACGTCATATCGATTTCAAACCAGCGAAGACCGTGGCGTGCCGAAAACGGGAAGGCATGATGATTGTTATGCCAGCCTTCGCCCCACGAGATGATGGCTACCCACCAGCAGTTCGTTGATTGGTCGGCCGTTCGGTAGGTGCGATAGCCGAGCGTATGAGCCGCGCTGTTGACGAGCCACGTCGAATGATAACTGATCACCAGCCGGACGAAAATTCCCCAAATCATCCACGACCATCCGCCGAGCGCAAAGAGTCCGACCCCTAGCGCGATCTGAAGCGGAATATTGAGGTATTGAAGGGCGCGATAGAATGGCTGAGCGCAGAGGTCGGGCGCGAAGCGCCGGATTTCCTCATCCGAGGGGAGCGCGATGTTGTGGCGGTAGACCCAGTCCATATGCGCCCATTTGAACCCGCCATGGATATTGTGGGGGTCGCCCTCTTGATCGGCATGTGCGTGATGCTTGCGGTGCACCGCTACCCATCGGATTGGATCGCCTTGCAGCGCGAGCGTTCCGAAAATCGCGAGTAGGTATTCGAGCGGCTTGAACAGGCGCAAGCTGCGGTGCGTGAGCGTACGGTGGAAGCACAATGAAATGCCTAACGCTACGGTGGCATACGATACCACAGCTAGAGCTGCGAGAGCCGACCATTGAAAGAAGCCCGGCAAGAAGATCGGCAAGAAGACTGCAAGCGCGCCGATGTGAATTCCGAGTAGTCCGAAACCTTTAATGGATCCGTAGATCCTGTCCATGCGTTGCTCCCTTCAAGCTTGGCGGACGCGTATTCGTTTGGCCGTTCCGCCATTCCCGCAAAACGCATAGTCAACTATGGGCGCGAACCTCTGCGTGCTCCGCCGCATCGAGTAAGCATAATTGGCCCTTTTAGTGTACTGCGGAACGGAACGAAGCGCTATCGTGAAAAGCGCCCCTGCTCCCCCGTACTCTCCCAGCCCAGAACCCGGGCGATCAGCTCGGTGCGATTCCGGCTTTCGGTCTTGTCGACCATGCTCCTAACGTGATGCTGAACGGTTGAATGAGCGATATTCAGCCTACGACCGATCTCCTCGAGCTTCTCCCCGTCGAGCAGCATCGCCAGCACCTGCAGTTCACGCGGCGAAATATGGAAGCGTGCGGCTGGTCCTCTTAGCGACTTAGGCGGCTTGAAGCGATCGATACGAACGCCGATAAAGAGTCCCGCTGGGCCCGACATTGGCTGCGTTCGCACGACTAAGAATGGGACGGGATGAGCCGTCGCCGTCTTTTGCGTGCGCGAGTCACGGCGCCAGCCGGCTATCAGCCCCCTGACGGCTTCTTCGAGCAACCCTGGTAGACGATCGGCGATCCTGGTGCGCAGCCCCGTAAGTGCAACGCGGCGCTGCTCCTCGGCCGTCCATGCCAGCACGATCTGAAAGTCGCGGTTCAACACGTAAAACGACCCGCCCAAAGCCTCCGACTCCTCGGCGCTCCCCGCCGTATCGTCGAGCTGATTCTCGGCGTCCCCAGTAGCGTGGCCTCCGGTTTTCGGATCATCTAAACGCAACGCGGAGAGGCGTTCCGACGTAGCGTCGAGAGCCAGCGCCAAGACGCTGATTTCGGTCGAGGTAAACGGTCCCAGCTCGCTCGTGCGCAGCAGCGTCAGGATTCCAAAGCTGGCCTGGGCATCTGCGAATAGGAGCGTAATTCCACTTTCGAAATCGCCGAGCGGACCAAGTGTCGCAGCGATGCGAGGGCCCTTTTTTACCTTCCCGCGCTGGCGGGCGAACTCGTCCTTGAGCCGCGACAACTCGCCGCCGTTCCCTCGGGAGCCAAGCAAGAGACCTGCCAGTTCTCCGTCGGGCGACAGGCGTGCAAATGCCCAGCGCGAGGCCGGCACGACCCGAAGGATCGCTGTGATGATGGGATACGCCGGATCGGAGCCCGGCAGGAAGTCGCCCTGGAGGGTCAACTCCGGCCGCCCCACGATATCGGACTTTTTCACGATGGTGAGTATCTTGCCCCAGTGTTATGCTTAAAAACGCTTCTTCTTTAATAAAGCGGCGATGCACTGCCTGCTCGATCGGCGACTCACTACCTCGCCGGCTTGAAAGCGTTATAAATATGGCCCGCGTATGCTGTTTAGCCGTCGATCCGAAAGACATTGCGCTGCTCGGCGCCGCGCTCAAAGGCGCCGGCGAACCGGGCCTCGCGATCGTTGCCCGTCTCGATGTGGCCGCGTTGAGAAAACTCGCGCCCGACCTTCTCATTGCCGACCTCGATCGACAGAAGGTTGACCCGTTCGAGATGTTGCGCCAGTTGCGTTTCGTCTTACCGGAGTGCGTCATCGTGGTCTATACCGAATCTGTCGGGAGCGCTTGGGCTCGCGCATGCCATCTCGCCGGCGCAAGCTGCGTGCTCTCGAAAGAATCGCGCGAACCACTGCTTGTATCCGGCTTGCAGCACGCAATACAGACCGGCTGCTTTACCGACCCGCGCTTTGCCGCGTAGTCGATCGTCTATGCAAGCATTCGTGCAACTCTACGCGAGCTTTTTGGGTTCAAAGTCTTGGGAAGGGAACACTCAATTGAAAGTTGAGCGTTTTTATGAGTACGACAAAAGAAGCACTGGCCGCTCAAGAGGCTGAAGAGGCGAAGGGTATTGCGTACGGACACGTTGGCGAGAAGAGACGCGACGGCCGAATCTTCGGAACTTCCAGGCGCGCCGCTTACATCAGCGTGCGATAGCTTGCGGGTTGGTATGATACCTAATCCGTCGGCTGTTGCCTCTCTCGCTATTGCCGGAGGCGTCAAAGGACTGAAGTGCCCGGAACGCTCCGAGCCGGTCTTTGGCGGCTACGCGAATGGGCGCGGAGAGGTCGTGTTGTTTGCAGAGGGCCTCGCCTATCGCGTCAACTTCAAAAATCAGATTTTGAAGCAACGGCCGCCGCTCAATCTTGATGCGCAGGCCCGCTACGATGCGGCTGAACCCGGCGAAGACTTTGCATACTGTAACAAGACCTTCCGCCGGCTGAGCCTTGCACAGATCGCGGACATCTGCACCGCCGGCCATTTTAGGGTCGGTTCAAGATTTTAGAAACTTGGCCATCTCGGGCCGTTTAGGATCGCTCGCTCTGAGGCGTCTGTTCGGCTAAGAGAACGATCCGCGAAGCCATCCGATTGAAGATTAGTGCGTGAAATGGAAACACGAGATACCAATACAGAAATCCGCATAAGCCGCGGGGTTCGAAGAACGCCGTCTGCGTAAGGCGGGTCCGCCCGTCATTGAGCCGATCCGCGTCGAACTCTAGCCACGCTTTGCCCGGAAGCTTCATCTCGGCCCTCAGCCGCAGGGTATGGTCCGGCTCCAAAGCGTCGACGCGCCAAAAATCGACCGCATCGCCGAGGCGCAGATCGGTCGCGCTGCGCCGCCCGCGGCGTAACCCAATGCCCCCAAACGCGCGATCCATCAGGCCGCGCAGTTGCCATAACGCGTTTCCGTAGAGCCAGCCGCGCTTTCCGCCCAGTTGGGTAAATACGGATGCCACCTTCTGTGGCGTCGCAATGGTGATGCGCTCTTTACGGTCGATCAGCATTCCTTCGCGTACGCCGGAGAACGTTGCCGGGAGCGTCCGCACGTCGAAGGCATCAAACCACGTCGTGTCCGGCCCACCGGCACGGTAGCGATCCAGCGCGCGAGTCACCGCGGCGTCAAACCCGATCGGCGCGATTTCCGGAAAATCCCGCTTGGCGGCGTTATCGCGTACGATCACTTCGTTGCGGAGTCCCAAAATTAGCGGTTGCGCGAGGCGTGCAGAAATCGGCGTTACGAGGTGTACCCAATACGATGAGAGGCGCGGCGTAAAAAACGGGACGATGACGACTTTACGCGTGAGCTCGCGCAGTTGCGCATAACGGAGCATCATGTCGCGGTAAGTCACGACGTCGGCCCCGCCGATCTCGTAGATACGAGAATCGCCGATCGGAACGTCGAGCGCGGCCACGAGGTAGCGCAAGACATCGGCAATGGATATCGGTTGCGAACGCGTGGTCACCCATCGCGGCGCAATCATCAGGGGCAATCGCTCCGTGAGATAACGCATCATTTCAAACGAGATGCTGCCGCTCCCGATGATCATGGCCGCGCGAAATTCGACTACCTCGACACCGCTCGACCGCAGGACTTCGCCGACCTCATGGCGGCTGGCGAGGTGATGGGAGAGCGCTGCGTCGTCGGCACCCAATCCGCCCAAGTAAATAACGCGCTGCACGCCGGCCTCGCGAGCAGCCTTCCCGAAGCGTGCGGCCGCATCGCGATCGCGTTGCGCAAATCTTGGGGACTCGGCCATCGAATGTACGAGGTAATAGGTGGTGTGAACGCCTTCGCACGCTTCGCGCAGGCGGTGCTCGTCGAAAATGTCGCCCTCGAGTAGGTCTGCTCCGGAAAATCTGCCGGTAAGGCGTTGGGCGTTGCGAGCAAGGCAGCGGACGGAATGGCTGGCTTCGAGCAAGCGAGGCACGAGGCGTCCGCCGATATATCCCGTCGCACCGGTCACCAGAACTCTCATATTTGGCCGCAACCAAGAAACGTCCGAAAAAGTTACTGCGCGGGTCGGCGCGTCCCACTTGGTCTTTGGTAAAAACCCCCGGCTTAGTGCCGGGGGTTCGTTGATCGATCGCTGGTTTCAAGCCCTATGCGTGGCCGACTAAGTCGGCTCGCCGCCGCCAAATACTAGGGGACGGTAACCGCGTTATCGAGTAACGTTACCGCGCCCGATTCTGCTAAGATCCGTCCAGTCACGCTCGAACCCGTACCCAGCGAAACCGACGCAGCGGCCATAATCGTTCCATTGAATGTTGACGCCGTGTTTAGTGTCGCCGAACTGCCGACTTGCCAGAAAATATTGCAGGCATTGGCTTTATTTGTCAGTGTGACCGCGCTGTTGACTGCGGTCGTTAGCGTCGACGGTATTTGGAAGATGAATACGCTGTTCGGATTGTTCTTACCGTTCAGCGTAACGGTGCCAGAAATGCCCAACGTCACGGGAGCGACGTAGAGTCCAGGGGTGATCGTCATTCCGCCGATATCGGCGGGTAACGGTGAGGGGTTAGGACGTGCCGCGGCATTGCTGAACGCGATGGCGAGGTCCGCTTGAGCCTGCGCCGCGACGGGACCGGCAGCATACATACTGCCGTTGACAATCCCTGGAGGGAACCCAGTAATAGACGTGCCCGGAGAGACTCCGAGGTTGCCGTCTACGATGGATAAGCCGGCATTCGTTACCGTGGATCCACCGAGTACGCCAAACGACGCAGCCGAAGCGAGCGGGACACCTTGCGGCTGAGAGGAGGCGGATGTGTTACGGCACACTGTCGCCGCTTTTCGTTGCACGTTTGATGTTTGGGTAGTTGGAGAAAATGTTGACGCGCTGCCACCGTTCCCGTTGGCGCCGCATCCTGTGACAAACGAGAGCAGGACGCTGGTGCAAAGCGCATAGCTCAGTGACGTTGAAATACGCATGTTTAATAACCTTAGAGAGTTCTTAAAAGGCCCGAAAGGGCCGAACTCGGATACACAGCGTAACCTCTAGGCAGTTTAATCTCTGTACTGTCTCACACAGTGTCTCGCCCCTGCGCGTCGGCTGGCAGCAAATGTGGTGCCATTTCTGATGCCGTTTGGCTCACCTGAAGAGAATTTGTTCGATGTAGTACAGACGTTCCAATCTACAGAGGAATATGCTGTGTCCCTGAGTTCGGACTGTTGTGGGCCTTCGAACTCTTAAAGGAGCTCGGAGTGAGTATCTTGATGAACTTGGGGTTACAGGCGCATCCACAGTCAATCACGTCTGCGTTATCGACCGGGACACGGGCGTTTCTGAACGCAGGGATTCCGCGCCTCGGGCCGTCGATAATTCGACGGCAAGGTCTGGAGGATTGGCTCGGTCGGTGTAAGAGCGTTCCGGTTCGCTTCTTGGTCGCTCCTGCCGGCTTCGGCAAGACGATAGCACTCTTAGCGTACCTGCGTAACGTCGCGACGAGCGGAGTATATTGCTCGCTCTCTCCCGGATCGAGCCGCGAAGCCATCTGGAACGCGGTGGCCAAGGTGCTCCAACTCCCGGAGCTAAATTCCCACGAGCAGCTGCTCCGCGAGCTGGAGATGCGGGCGCCTCTCGAGATCGCAATCGATTGCGAAGACGTTCCAAATGCCGACGGCATCGTGGCGCTGGTGCGTCTGATTGAGGACCTGCCTGAGAACGTCTCGCTCCTAATCGCGTGCCGCTCCTGGGTCTCCCTTGACGTAGGGCGTTTCGTCTTGCAAGGGAGTGCCGTTCTCTGCGACGCCGGCCGCCTGGCGTTCGATGCCGCCGACATCCGCCACTTCGCAGAGACGTTGGGGGTGCCTTTCACCCACGGTGCCGTCCTGCACATGCTTGAGGCGACAGACGGGTGGCCCCAGGTCGTAAGCGGTGCGTTGCGCAAAGCCGCCGAGGATAACCTCAGTCTCGCGCAAGCTGTCGAACACTGGCGAAAGCATCACGGCCATCTCTTCAACAAATTTATCGCGGACGCGTTGGCGCGTGTACCGGAGCGCGATGCCGACCTCGTGTTCAAACTGATGGGTGGGTCGCATCTCGTCGATCCGTTGCAGTTGCAAGCAATGGAAGTACTAGGCCTTTTTGTCGTCCACACTCCGGACGGCTATCGCCCGCTTCGCGCCCTTTCGTGCCGTCGCTCTTACGATCGAAGCCGAGGCGTTGTCCAGGACGCGCCGGCACCGATGCGCCTCAGCCTTCTCGGCTGGTTTCAAGCTGAGATCGATGGGCAACCTCTTGCGTTTGTTCGGCGTCGCGATCAGCAGATTGTTAAGTACATCGCGCTGCAGCCCAATGGGTGCGCTTCGCGAACCAAGCTGATAAACGTATTCTGGCCCGGCGTCGAACGCCACTTGGCTGCACACAGTCTTCGGACGGCCTGCTCGCAAATTCGGAAGGCCATCACCCGCGTCGTGGGGTTCGACCAGGTCGAGGCGTATTTCCGTGCCACCGATGAGCTTTCGATCAATCTCGATAATGTGATAGTTGACGTCAAGTGCTTCTTACGACATGCAGATGACGGCGACGAGCAATATAATCGTGGCGACTTGCGAGGCGCTTACGCGCACTACTGCAGCCTCACGCGCGTTTACCGCAGCGATCTTCTCCTCAGCGACGAGCGCGAGCCGTGGGTCGTGGCATTCGACGCCGCGCTCAAGCTGCGTCACAGCAGAGCACTCGCCCGAATGACGGAAATCGTGACCGCACTCGACTATCGCGCCGTGAGACAGATCGACCCCGGACTGGTAGCAGTAGCATCGTAAATTACACCGCTGAAAGCGGCTGGCGCGACGGCAGTCTCTAGGAGCCCCAGGCTTCAAACAGCTACGAGATCTGACGCGGCTGGAGCATTGCTCTCAATATAAGTACAAACGTACCAAGGAAAGCCACGCTCTCAGGGCAGATGAACCGAGAGGAATGCTCGGCCCGAGAGAGTCGGTTTATGGCGCCCGAGCACCAGCAGCGCGCTACAGTGGTTGAACCACCAATAACTTGCGAAGGGGGCCCACACGATGACCAGCCGGTTGCTTCGTGAAGAGTAAGCTACCGTCCATGCTGATGTGCCCTTCGTGCGAGCGCAGGCGGCCCATCGGCGAAATGAGCATCGATAAGCGCTTTAGTCCGGCCGACGAACCATACGACCCCCAGCGCGCGAGAATCGACGTGCTTACCGTGAAACTTCCGAGCGCCGAATGGCAATCACGAATGCACGGAGTCGCCGATTTGGAGTACTCCGTGCCGGAGGCGAGTGAAGCACCGCCCAAACCGGCCTGGCAGATTCGTTGCGAGGACTGCGATCCTCAACGCGGGGGCTATTACTGGTTCTCGCTCGACCGATGCGATACGCCCGCCAAGGCCCTGGACTGTATCATGCAAATGAATGAAGCCCGTTGGTCGCCAAACGTGATGGAGTCATTCATCGATCTCATCGAACACCTCTTTGGCCGGGGAACGATAATCGATGAATAGTGCCCCCGCAACCCGCCCTTCTTGAGGGGATTTCGGATTTTCCTAGGGGCGTCATACGGCATTCGTGCTATATCGCACAGTCAGCAAAGACTTCAAGCCCTACACTAGCTTTCTGAGTCGGAACCATCGTGGTTCTTCGACTCATAGAAAGTAGCCCGAAATGCGCACCTCACCATTTTTAGTCTCTGCTTTCGGCGCGGGTATAATCGTCACGTTGATGGCTGGCTGCAGCGGTACCAATAACGCTGGCGGAGCTTCAGCTTTTGCTCCGCTCGATCAAACATCCGGCATGGGCCGCTCCACGAACGGGGGCGCCAATTCGATAGGCCCATTAAGTAAGGCAATCGCGTGTCCGGTCGTGAAGGGCGACGTACCCCTTGGGTCGGCCGCCTCGTTCGCGGTGTTGGCTGGGACGACCGTCACTAGTACCGGACTTACGATCCTCAACGGCGATCTCGGTGTCTCGCCCGGAACCAGCATTACCGGGTTTGGTCCAGGAGTCGTCAACCACGGCACGATCTATGCCGGCGGTCCGGTAGCGGCGCAAGGGCAAGCCGACTTGGCCGTTGGATACAACTATGCTACGGCGCTCACAAACCCCACGGCGATACCAGCCGACATCGGCGGAACGACCATTATGCCGGGTTTGTATAACGCTACGACAAGCCTTGGAATCACTGGAACCGTGACGCTAGACGGCGAGCACAAGTCGAACAGCGTGTTCATCTTCCAGATTCCATCTACCCTGACGACGGCGGTCCGTAGCAGGGTAAAGCTGATCCATGAGGCCAGTGCCTGCAATGTCTTTTGGCAGGTAGGTAGTTCCGCGACACTCAATACCGCTTCCCACTTCCGCGGAACGATCATGGCAGCAGTCTCAGTCTCCGTCAGCAGCACAGCGCAAGTCCGAGGTCGGCTGCTGGCGGAGTCTGGGGCGGTAACGCTGATTGATGACCGGATCAACAGATTCCACATAGAAAATCGTAACTAGCAGTCGTAACTCGAAAGCGCTTCGCATGGGAGGATAATGGCGCTCGTCGGGACTCCTGAAATGAATCCCCAGCATGGATGCCGGGGATTCATTTTTATTCCGTACTCAGCTCGGTCATTCCAAGTAGCGGCCCAAACTGCTCTCGCGCCACGGCATAGCATTCGCAAGACATCTTTTCTAAGCCCGCGCGATCAAGAATCACGATATGGCCATAAGCGTAACTAATGAACCCGGCCCGCTGCAGGCCTGCCGCTGCAATGGTCACACCTGAACGGTGCGCGCCAAGCATCATCGCGAGGTATTCGTGGCTCAAGGCAATCTTATCGGAATTTACCCGATCGTGCGTCAATAATAGCCACCGGGCGCATCGCTGGTTGATGCTATGCTTCCCATTACAGGCGGCGAGCTGCCCCAACATGTTCACATACGCTTGGAGAAACCGATCGAGCACGTTCCGAAACCGATCGTTCTCTGCGCGAAGCAATCTTCGAAAATGATCGCTGTCAATGACCACGGCGCGCCCGGGGACCTGGCAATAGCTCTCATTTGCGGAGGTGGTGGCGCCAAGCAACAACGGAATTGCCGATACCCCCTCGCGGCCAACAGTCCCAACCTCAATAGAGCCGCCGTCGCGCATTTGCGTTACGACGGAAAGTACGGAATCGATCGGAAAGTAAACTCTCCGAATTTCGCGCCCGGCCTCGTAGATTTGCTGCGGAGTTCTAAGCTCGATCAGTCTCCCCACCTCAAGGACGTCGCCGATCATGCGGGAGCTTAGGCCGGCGAGGATCGCATTTTCCTTGAGCATGGCTTGGGTTAGGGGCAGCGTTTTAATTGACTTAAGGGCCTTCAACGCTCCTGTGCTCCGGGCGAAGTGCGATCAGGCTGCTGATACTGACGCGAAGCCGAAAGCTAGATCGAAGCCAACTGATTAGGAACGGAGCATGAACCCTGTCCACGATACTCCGCCTAGACAGCTCCATCCGCGCCCTTGCTCCTCTCGGAAAGCCCGGTCAGAATCTGTAGCCACTTGGCCATTGTGTTCGGGTTGCCTCACTTTGGCCCCTTCGCCGGCTCCTTTCGGAAACGGCCTCTAATTAACGCCGAACCCCATCGCGGATTTTGTCCGATCGGCACCTCTCGGTACGAGCTTGAAGCGAGCGATCGGCGTTGCGCCATAGCTCCTTATTCGTTGCGAGCTCTGCAAAGGCAGAGCAAGGCCTCCAGGCCATGAAGTCAAAGGAATCTAAGCATGCGCAGCTCGGCCTTGGCAATTCTTCTCTGGCTTATGATGGCGGCAGCTAATACCGGCGCCGCTACCATTGCGCCCACGCCGCAAGACCGGCAGACGTTCGAAAGCGGGGTCCGCCAGCAAGAGGCCATCAATATTTTTTCGGATCCACGCGGCTGTGGAATCGTTCTGATGCGCCGATACTGTAGGGATGCGCTCACCGCGCTTGTCGGAAACCTAGACGCCGTACCTGGCCTTGAGCAGTTCGTCGCGACCGGAAACGTAGACGCTTACGACAAGAAGTGGTCTGATGCGAACGCTGTCGGCTTCACGGATGCAACATGGAGTGCAAACCCTCGCGAAACCTGGTTGCGGGCGGCAGGCGCAATGTACGCTGCATTTTACACTCCCGACTGGGACGCCTATTCGATGATGCAGATATTGGTTTATCGACAGCTACTCCCTTTCTCCGCCAGTGCGGTACCGTACGATTCGCTGCTTTCATCGGCAGATCTAAAAGCCGGGGCTAGTGGCGTCGACGTTCAAGGGCCGGCTCGCATTTCGAAATACTTTGTTCCAGCGCTCGGACTCGTCTTCGTACCCGAGCCCAAGCCGGCTTTTGTCCTGGTACCGGGTCCGACCCTGGAAGCGCAACTCGGGGTCTACGCTTCTACCGCCCAGGAAATGTTCGAGTCACCGGTTCTGTTTCTAGCGCCGAGCAGTCGCGCCTTTCTTAATGAGCTGGCGATCCGCCTCGGCGATGCGAAGTTGGGGCAGCAGTTCCTTTCTGCCTCAAACGTGGAAGAATGGCGAGCTGCCATTAGCGGTTTCCAGAATCTTGAAGGCGCGGCGCTCAGGGCACTGCCGGACAAGCGCCAAGAGGCGTTTCTATTTGGAATGTCTGCCGCTCAAGCCGCGTACAACGCTGCAGTTCTTCGCGAAAAGACGGCCACGGAACAACAGCTGGCTGCGCTTGCCCACACCTCGGCGGCTCTCCCAAGCCGTGTAGCATCAAAATTGGAGGCGGTACTGGCCGCTCGCGGCGACTGGCACGACTTGAACAGCGCTGCTAGTGCGTTGACTTTGGAAATATTTCAGTGAAATCGCATTGGCTTCTGAGGAATGGCGGTAACTATCGCGCCAAACTCTTCACCAGGGGGCGCAATGTGCGGAGCCGAATCATTCTGCCGCGTACACGGAGAAGTGCGAGATGGAAATGAAGCGCACGAGAGGCAAATTCCTTACACGATGCGCGCAGTTTTTGGCAGGCTTGGGCCTGTCGCGCGTCCGTCCCGAATACGCGCTGGCGCAGACTCCGCAAGGCCTTGCGCGCGGCTCGGACTCGAGCGGCAAAGCGCCGTATAACATCGTCTTCATCATCGTTGACCAGCGGGTCGAAAAGTTGCTCGCGGGTTCTGATTATTCGCTGCCCGCCATGAATGCGCTAGCGAGCCATGGCGTCACGTTTTCAAAGCACTTTATCTCCTCGGCCCAATGCTCGCCGTCGAGGGCGTCTTTCCTCACGGGGCAGCCGCCTCAAGTTACGGGCGTTATCGATCAGATGCAGTTCTCGTTCGTACGAAGCCTGAGTCCGAGAATGCCCAATATGGGATCCGTCTTAAAAGCGATGGGCTATAAGACCGCCTATTTCGGAAAGTTCGAAATGGACAAGAGCATTCTCGACCCGAAGCCTAGCGTCAACTATAGCGACGCCGCTCAAGCCTATGGCTTCGATATTTTCAGCGCAGGCGGGGACATTGGCAGCACCCCGGATAGTGGCTACGATAACGACCCCTTCATCGCGGGTGAAAGCGTTCGATGTCTGCTCGAAATTGCTCCGGAGACCCGAAAGACGGGCCAGCCCTTCTTCGTGGTCGCAAGCTTCGTTAATTCGCACGACATCATGTACGGTGACGGCAACGTTCCCGGTCAACCTGAGGTGCAGAAGCCGGTGGTGCCGTCCGCAATTCCGCCACCACCGGCAAACTCTATTTATGAGAAGACTTGGTCTTTCACGCTTCCGGCAAGCCTTGACGAATCGCTCGCTGCCCCCGGTATGCCCGGTGCGCTTTCAGAATACAAGAAGGGATGGGACGGTTGGTCCGGCACGATCCCGACGGATCGCAAAGACATGTGGACGATTTTTTACAACTACTATCTCAACGCAATTCAGGACGTCGATCGCAGCATCCAACAGATCGTCGACGTCATGGATCAAATGGACTTGTGGA
>DAINBY010000020.1:0-32990 GCA_036732685.1 Candidatus Cybelea sp.
AGCGCCGATGATAGTCGGGCCGCAGGGCCCCTCGAAAGTAGGACGGTGCCAGATTAATCGAAAAAGGCTCGCCGCAAAACGGCGGGCCTTTTCTTTTTGGAGGTGAGCACCTTAATGAACGATCTTCAGACGATCGGCTATGCGAACGACGAAGCAAACAAATACGGGTATCTTACGGTGATCGACGTTCCCGCCGAGGTCGCGGCGCACGAGCCATGGTTCAACCGGACCCTCACCGAGGTCAACGACGCGGTCGTTCGTCTCGGGATCTTCAAAGGAGAGTTTCCCTGGCACAAGCATGACGACCAGGACGAGTTCTTCCTCGTCCTAGAGGGCGAGATCTTCATGGATACCGAGACCAACGGTTCGCTGCGTCTGCAACGGAACCAAGGCATTACCGTTCCGAAGGGGACGATGCATCGGCCGCGCTCGCCGGCGAAATCGGTCGTGCTTATGGTCGAACGAATCGGCATCGTTCCAACGGGGGACTGAAGGTCGTAATGCTCGCAGCTGAGGAGGATTTCGAATTGAAGAGATACGGCGTTTCGCAGACGAGGGCCGCGATCCAGGCGGCGTCGCAAGCGTCATGAGCGACCTTCCGAACTTCAAATTCGCACTGGAGAAGGCGAAGGGATGGAGCGGTGCGGCCGGCTCGGCCCGTCAGCATACGATCGATGAGTTTCCCGTTTCGCAGAGTTTTGCCGCCGTTTCGATGCGTCTGCAGCCAGGCGCCTTGCGCGAGCTTCACTGGCACGCGATTGCGGCCGAATGGGCCTACGTGATCGGCGGCCGTTGCCGCGTAACCGTCATCGCTCCGTCCGGCGATGCCGAGATCTCGGATTTCGGACCCGGCGACGTATGGTATTTCCCCAAGGGACACGGACACTCGATTCAGGGTATCGGTACGCAGGAGTGTCACTTTCTGCTCGTCTTCGACGACGGGAGATTCTCGGAGTTCGGTACGTTCAGTATTACCGACTGGCTTGCGCATACGCCGCCGGAGGTGCTGGCGCAGAACCTGAGCCTGCCGCCCGAAACGATTGCGAAGCTGCCGAAAGAAGAAGTCTACATCGTCGCGGGCGAGGTGCCGCCACCCGATCCTCCGCCGGCGATGAATCCAAGTCTCGCGCCGAGTCAGGTGCGCCATAAGTTTCGACTTGGCGCGGCCCCGCTGATGAACTTTGCCGGCGGAACCGAGCGCCTCGTTTCCCAACAGCAGTTTCCGATATCGTCGACGATAACGGGAGTAATTCTGACGCTTAAACCGGGCGGATTGCGCGAACTGCACTGGCATCCCAATGCCGACGAATGGCAATACTACGTCCGGGGCCGGTCCGAGATCGGCGTCTTCGGAGCAAACGGAAAGTATCGGCAAGACGAGTTCGGACCAGGCGACGTGGCCTTCATCAATCGGGGCTTCGGCCATTACATCCGCCAGATCGGAAACGAGGAGACGGAAATTCTCGTCGCGTTCAACAGCCCCGACTATCAGGAGATCTCGATCTCGGCATGGCTTGCATCGAATCCAAGGCGGCTGCTCGCGGATAATCTCGGCCTCGATCTGGCGGTTATCGAGAAGCTTCCGCACGCCGGGCGCTTTATCGTCGGCGCGAGCTAGGGAATCCGCACCTATGGAGTTATGCGGAAGAAGCTGCCGATGCCGTTGGCGCCTAGGGAGGCGGTTCCGTAAAGGTACTTGCCGACGTGAATGACGCCACCCCAGGGTCCCTCTCCATCGCGCTGCCCAAAGGCGTGAAGCTGTCGTTCTTCGCCTGACGGCAGAATCGAAAAGATGGTTCCACAGCCCTTGAACGAGGGGCATGCCCCCTCACTTCCGCCGGCGTACGTCGTCCCGTAGAGCGCACCCTTGACGGCAAGGAGCGTGTCGATCGGATTGGCGCCATCGGGTGCTCCTTTGAAATCGTGTACGGTCGCCTCTTGCCCCGAAAGCGATATCTTGAAGACGGTGCCGGCGCCCTTGCTCCCTCCGAAGCAGGTCGTCCCATAGAGCATTCCGTTCAGAAACGTCAAGCCTCCGCGCGGATTCTCCCCATCCTTCGAGCCAGAAGGAAAACTGTGCAAGACCCGTTCCTTACCCGACGACGTCAGCATGAATACGGTACCTTCGTTATGCGCGCCGCCCTGGTAGGTGACGCCGTAAAACGTGCCGGTTGGCGCGACGACGCCGGCATACGGGTTCGCTCCATCGTCGCCGCCTGCGAAGCTGTGCAGTACTCGCTCGTTGCCGGAAGGATCCGCGGCAAAGACAGTCCCCTTGTTGTAGGTGCCTCCGGCGTACGTGGTGCCGTAAAACTCACCGCTGTGCGCGAGCAGCGGACTGTACGGATTACCACCGTCGGCACCGCCGGAGAACGCGTACAGCACGGCCTGGTGGCCGTACTCATCGATCTGAAAAATGGTTCCGTCTCCGAACGTTCCGCCTCCCGTCGTAGTTCCGTAGAAGAGGCCCTTACCGGCGACGAGCGGTGCATTGGGATCCGCACCGTCGGCGCCGCCCGAGAAACTGTAGAGCACGCGCTCCGAGCCGCCGGCGGTTATCGAGTAGACCGTCCCGTTGTACGTCGACCCGCCGCCCGCCGTGGTGCCGTAAAACGAGCCGCCGGAAGCGAGCACCACCGCATTGGGATATGCGCCGTCGGGCCGGTTGGTAAAGTCGTAGAGCGTTTCGTAACCGCCGCTCGGTTCTCCGACGATGACGGCGCCCTCCTCCGAGCGCGACGGCGTCGAGCTCGGCGCGGTCGCGCAACTCGGAATCGTCACGATCGCGGCAAAGACCAACGCACACCGGCGCAGGTTGAAGCTCTCCAATACGCGCGCGCTCACGGCCGCGCAACCGACTCGAACTGCGAGCGGAACTCGGGCGCGTCGAGATTCGTCTGCGCGGCAAGCGCGGCGAGACTCGAGTCGTCCGTAAAATCCGCGGGCTCGAGATAGACCATGTAATCGCGCGCGACGCGATAGGCTTCGGTGGTGAGGTCGACCTGCCGGGTGCGGATGCGTCCCGTAGCGGGATCGAGGAGAGCCTCGAGTGCGAGCGGACGTACGCGTCCGCCCTCGAGCGCGATCAGTGCGCCGCTTCCGCCGTCCACCAGATAGCGCACCGCACCAAACCCGAGCGTTCGCGTGTAATCGACGTCGAACGGAACGGGCTTGGCGCAGCGCAGTTCGTAGCCGATGTCTTTTGCGTGGACGACGGAATCGACACCGATTTCGACCAGCCGATCTCGAACAGCATCGCGCAGAATCACGCCCAAAGGAACGTCGGCGAGCCGCAGGTTCCCGAACGAGTCGCGACCGAGATTTTCGTTTGCGCCCAAGACGTCGTCCCAAACCCGCTCCGCGATGCCCTCGGCGACGACCGCGACGCCATGCCGGCGCCCGAGCGCGCGGCGCTTCACGATTGCGCCGACGATCGTATCGCAAACAGATGTGAGGCTTGCCTTCTCAGGAAACTCCTCGGGCAGAACGGCGAGCGTCGAGCCGGCGGCCTTGCACATGCCCAGTGCGAGCGACCCCGACTTGCGTCCCATGCAGACGACGACATACCATCGCACGGTGGTGCGCGCGTCCTCCATGAGGCTTTCGAGAATGCCCGCACCGACCGACCGCGCCGTTTCGAAGCCGAAGGTCGGCGCGTTCTCCGGCAAAGGCAGATCGTTGTCGATGGTTTTCGGAACGGTTGCCACGCCGATACGCCCGCGCGTCCGCTCCGCGATTCGCGCGGCCCCGTAGGTGGTATCGTCGCCTCCGATGCAGACGAGATAGCGAAGGTCGAGGTCGGTCAGCGAGTTGATGCAGCGTTCGAGCGTCGCATCGTCCTTCGCCGGATTCGTCCGTGACGTGCGCAGGATCGAACCGCCGCTCGTGTGGATGCGCGAGACTTCGTCGAAGGTCAACTCGAGCGTCTGGGGGGCTCGCCCGGCGGCGAGATCGCGATAGCCGTCGTAGATTCCGATTGCGCGCAAGCCGCACTTGAAGGCCTCCATCGCCGCCGAAGCGATGACGCCATTGATGCCAGGTGCGGGACCGCCGCCGACCAAAATTGCGAGCCTCTCAGTCATGAGTCGGGCGCACCCGGTAGATCGATCCGCTCTGATCGTCGGCAATGAAAAGCGAGCCCTTTGGTCCGACCGCGATCCCGGTCGGGCGACCGATCCGCGCGGTGCAGCCGCTTTGAAAGCCGGTGACGAAATCGGTCCACTGCGTCGTCGGATTCGACCAGTCCACGCTCTTCGAGGGACGATCCCCGCTCATCGCGACGAAGACGACGCGCGCGGGCGCGGCGCTGCAGCCGTTCGGTGTTTGATGCCACGATCCGTGCGCGGTGACGAAGAGTCCGCCGCGATACGAGGGCGGGAACGCGTACCGCCCGCTTTGGTGCGTTGGGTAGAAGGCGGCACCGACGATCGTCGAGTAGGCCGGCAACTCGACCAGCGGCTCGACGGTCTGCGAACAGTTCGCGCCGGGTGTGTACGCGCGATCGTTCTCCTCGCATTGCGGCCAGCCGTAATCGGCGACGCCCGGATGCGCCGAGAGATCGTCGAGAAACTCGTAGGGATGGCCGGCAGGCAGATCGTCCTGGCCGGCATCGCCGACCCATACTGCACCCGTCTCCGGATTGACGGCGAGCGCGATCGCGTTGCGAATGCGTGTGGCGCGTTGCAAAACGCCGGAGCCGTCGGACTTCATGACCGAAATGCTCGCGCGGCTGCGATCGACTTCGGCACACGGCTTTCCGTCGCCCATGGTTGCGTTACACGAGGATCCTGCGGCGACGTAGAGGAGACCGCCCGCGTACGCTACCGACGTGGAGAGGTGGACGTCGCCGTCGCTCCCGGGCGCCTCCGATCCCGCGCGAATATCGGCGATCCGCGTTGCTTGCGTGGCCGTGCGCTCGCCTCGGTAGGGGATCGACCACACATGGTGCACCGTTGCCACGTAAATCTCGCGGCGCGTAGGGGCGAATGTCACTCCGGCGGCGCGATCGTCATCGAAGGCGGCAAAGCGTTGCGGTTGCGTACTCGAGCCTTCGGCGTCCGGAACGATATAAACGTCCGGCCCTTTCGTTCCGACGAGCAGATCGCCGTTGGGAAGGACGGCGAGTTCGCGCGCTCCGCCGACGCTGGCAATCCTTTCGATCGAAAAGGACGCCGGTACGCGCAATCCCGGTGCGGGATGTGCGGTGGCGGCGAGTAGGCCGAGAGAAAGAACCACGGCGCGCATGGCGGCTCCTTTCGGTCGCCCGCGCGCCGTTACCCGGCGAAGGTTACGGTGGTGGAACTATGCCGGCGGCGGGCCGGATGGTTGATCGCCGGAGGGCGGGGGCCCGTTTTGCGGCGGTCCCTGATCGTACTGTTGACCCGGAGGTCCCTGCGGAGGTTGGCCCTGCGGGCCCTGTTGATACGGTTGGCCCTGCGGACCCTGTTGATACGGTTGGCCCTGCGGACCCTGTTGATACTCTTCGCCTTGCGGGCCTTGCTGATTCTGTTCGTCCGGTTGCATTTGACCTTGGCGCTGGCGCATTTGCTCGCGGCGTGCTTGCATCTCTTGCCGGTATTGATTGCGTTGGTCGTCGTTTAAGACGCCCATGATTTGGTGTCGCAGCTCTCGGCTCGCCCCGCGATCGCGTGCGCTTCCTTCGGGATGAGTCTGCGAGAACTGGTTGATCAACGATTGGATGTGCTGTTGTTGATCGCTTGAAAGATTGAGGTGGCCGAAGCGCTTCGCCCAATGATTTTGGATCTTCGCTTGGCTGGGAGTGGTCGTGCGGCCCTGCGCGTGCGCTGCTGGTGCTTGATCTTGTTGCGCGTAGGCGCCGAGCGGCAGTGCGAGCACCGCAGCAAATGCGCCCAGGGCCAAGAGGTTCGTCTTCATGGATTCGATATTAGCCTGCCATCGCCCCGATGCGCGTGAAGGCCGGATTAGGACCTGGCAAGCGGCCTGATAGCGACTGCATTAATCGATGGTGAGACGCGTTGCTCGAAGCGCTTGAAGTTCTCGAAGAAGAGTGCAGCGAGCTTGCGCGCTTGCTCGTCGTACGCCGTGCGATCCGACCAAGCGTTACGCGCATCGAGCACCTCATCCGGCACGTCGGGAACGCGTTTGGGGACCATCAAGCCGAAGAAGGGCTCTTGCTCGAAATCGCTGTCGATACGTCCCTCGATCGCGGCGTTCACCATCGCGCGTGTATGGGCGATTGCCATTCGGTGCCCGACGCCGTAGGGGCCGCCGGTCCAACCGGTGTTCACGAGCCAGCACTCGACGGCATGCTCGTCGATCTTGCGCCCCAGCAAATCCGCGTAGACCGTCGGGTGGTGCACCATGAACGGTGCGCCGAAACAGGTCGAGAAGGTTGCTTGCGGTTCGCTGATCCCGCGTTCGGTGCCGGCGACCTTCGCCGTATATCCGGAGAGGAAATGATACATCGCTTGATCGCGCGAGAGCTTCGAGATCGGCGGAAGCACCCCGAATGCATCGGCCGTTAGCATCACAATCGTCTTTGGATGGCCCGCTCGGCTCGTCGGAACGATATTCGGAATAAACTCTAAGGGGTATGCAGCCCGCGTGTTCTCCGTTTTCGCGTCGGAATCGACGTCGAGAGTGCGGGTCTGCTCGTCGTAGACGACGTTTTCGAGCACCGTCGAAAAGCGATTGGTCGCCGCCCAGATCTCGGGTTCGGCGGAGGGCGAGAGCCGAATCACCTTTGCGTAGCAGCCACCTTCGAAATTGAAGACGCCGTCGGCCGACCAGCCGTGCTCGTCGTCGCCGATGAGCGGACGGTGCGAGTCGGAGGAGAGCGTCGTCTTGCCGGTTCCGGAGAGCCCGAAGAGAATCGCGACGTCGCCGCTCTGCCCTACGTTCGCCGAACAGTGCATCGGCAGCGTCTTGCGCAGCGGCAAGAGGTAGTTCATCACGGTGAAGACCGATTTTTTGATCTCGCCCGCGTAGCGCGTCCCGCCGATGAGAATCATCCGGCGCTCGAAGTTCACGAGGATGAACGTCCCCGAGCGCGTTCCGTCCCGCTGCGGATCGGCCGAGAAGAGCGCGGCGTCGACGACGGTAAACTCGGGAGCGAAGTCTGCCTCGGGCCGCTCCGGCGTAATGAAGAGGTGGCGTGCGAAGAGGTTGTGCCAGGCGAGCTCCGTGTAGACGCGCAAAGGCATCCGATAACGCTCGTCGGCACCAACATAGCAATCCAGGCTGTAGGCTTCCCGCTCGGACATATAGGCGGCGACCCGGTCCCAGAGCGCGTCGAAACGAGCGCTTTCGATCGCTTGGTTTGATTCACTCCAGTCGATATGCTGCTCGCTGGAAGGCTCGCGCACGAAGAACTTATCCTTCGGGGAGCGCCCGGTATGCGGGCGCGTATCGACGATGAGCTGCCCGGCGGCACCGAGCACGCCCTCACCGCGAGCGATCGCGTGCTCGATCAGCTCGGGACCCGAGAGGTTCTCCCACAGCTTGACGACTTTGAGTTTTTCAGGAATCGAAAGAATACCGTGCCCTCCTCTGCCGACGATGCTCGAAAACCATGCTTTCCCGCGCCCGACGGGCGTGCCTGCAGGCCGTCCGAGGCGAGTGCGTCCAATGCAAAGCCCATGCGCTGGACGCTTTTATTCCCGAGCTTAGCGGCGGTTATGCTGGGTACGGCGCTCGCCGCCCACGCCGCGCTGCCCTTTCATTTCGGATTCTTCACATCGGGGCCCCTCGACGCAATCACCGATGTCGCCGGCGTGCGGGTTGCGAACCTGACCAAAATCGAGGGGAGCGATATCCGCACCGGAGCGACCGCAGTGATCCCGAACTCCGATCCTTGGGATCACAAGGTTTCGGCCGCCTTCTTTGCTTTCAACGGGAACGGCGAGTTGACCGGAACGCACTGGATCGATGAGTCCGGATATCTCGAGGAGCCGGTGGTTCTGACCGATACGCTCGACGTCGGACGGGCCGCCGACGGCGTCGTTACGTGGGTGATCGATCACCATCCGGCCGTGGGGCGGGGCGACGACGTTCCGCTCCCCGTCGTCGGCGAGTGCGACGATGGCTTCCTCAACGACATCCAGGCGCGCGCGGTCACCGCTGGGGACGTCGTACGTCTGCTCGACGCCGCGGCGTCCGGCGATTTCGCGCGCGGGAGCGTCGGCGCGGGCACGGCGATGAACGCGTTCGGCTTTCGTGCGGGAATCGGCTCGGCTTCGCGAGTCCTTCCGGCCGACGCGGGAGGCTACCGCGTCGGCGTGCTCGTCAACGACAACACCGGCAGCAGCCGGCGCCAGCTGACGATCGTCGGCGTACCGATAGGCGAACGCCTCCAGCACGAGTATCGTGCGGTGGTTCCGAAGAAAGTCGCGTTGAAGGGTCGCCTCGGAAACGGAAGCATTATCATCGTCGTTGCGACCGATGCACCGCTGGACAGCCGGCAACTCCGCGCGCTCGCCCTGCGTGCGTCGATGGGAATGGCTCGAACCGGACTCACCTCGACCGTCGGCAGCGGCGACTTAATCCTCGCATTTTCGACCACGCGCGTATTCGAACGCGTCGCCGATTTCACCGTCGCGACGCCGAAGCAACCGATTCTCGAAGACGACGACGCCGTGGATGCGCTCTACAGCGCGACCGCGGAGGCGACCCAAGCGGCGATTTACGATGCGCTCTTTGAGGCGAAGACGATGACCGGCCGCGGCGGCGCGACGGTTTACGCCCTGCCCGTCGACCGGGTGATGGAGATGCTGCGCGCGGCGCACGCGATCTAAGCCGCCTGCTAGTGTACGCTCACCATCCATTGAACGCCGAAGCGGTCGGTCAGCGAACCGAAGCGGCCGCCCCAGAACTGTTCTTGCAGAGGCATCGTGACCTCGCCGCCTTCGGCAAGCGCGTTGAAGACGCGCTCGCCTTCCGCGCCATCGCTCGTAGCCAAAGAGAGCGCGATGTCGTCGTTGCCGTCGGAAGCGGGGCCGGGGCGTCCGTCGGAGGCCATGAACTTCACATCGCCGGCGACGAAACTCGCGTGCATGACCTTATCCCGGAAGGCGACGTCGACATTCGCTTCCATCGGGGATCCGGCGTAGCGGTTGATGCCGACGATCTCGCCGCCGAGGCACGCTTTGTAAAAGTTGAGCGCTTCTTCGCAGCGTCCGTGGAAGAAGAGATATGGCTCGAGCTGCATCGATCGTAACTCCTTTCAGACGCGCACAAGGGGCGCTCGCGTCGGTTAGGGTAAACGTCCGCGTGTCCTGCCGGTTGAGCCGCTCGTGAGTCAGTTCGTACACCTCCACGTCCATTCCGAGTATTCGTTGCTCGACGGTGCTTGTCGAATCGATCGGCTCTGTCGGGGAGCGGCCGAGCGGGGAGCGACCGCCGTCGCCTTGACGGATCACGGCGTCATGTACGGCGCCATGGAATTCTACTACGCGGCGCGGGAGCTGAAGCTCACTCCGATCTTGGGATGCGAAGCATACCTGGCGCCGCGCGGACGATTCGACCGCACCGTGCGCGAGGAGGCGCATCTCACCCTGCTCGCGGCGGACCTTGTCGGTTATCGCAACCTCATCGCGCTGGTCTCTAAAGGATTCCTCGAAGGCTACTATTACAAACCGCGGATCGATCTCGATCTGCTCGCCAAGCACAACGACGGACTCATCGCGCTCTCCGGCTGCATGTCGGGACTCGTCGCAGCGCCGCTGCTTACGGAAGATTATGCGACGGCGCTGCGTAACGCCAAGACGTACGTCGAGATCTTCGGGGACCGGTTCTATGTGGAAGTAATGCGCCATGGCATGCCCGAGCAAGAGACGATCAACCATGGACTCGTTCGCATCGCGCGGGAGCTAAACGTGCCGATCGTTGCGACGAACGACTCCCATTATCTCGAGCAGAAAGACGCGGCTGCCCACGACGTGCTCCTCTGCATCGGTACGGGGAAGACCGTCTCCGATGAGAACCGGATGCGTTTTTACTCCGACCAATTCTATCTGAAGACGCCCGACGAGATGGTAGAGCTGTGGAGCGATTTGCCCGAGGCGTGCGAGAACACCCTGCGCATTGCCGAGCGCGTCGACATCCGGATTCCCGAGAAGATCTTCCACCTGCCGCAGTATCCGGTACCGGCGAGCGAGCCGGCGGCGCAGCGCAGCGACGCCGAGTATCTGCGCGAGCTCTGCGAGCTGGGCCTACGCGAGCGTTATAATGAGGTACGGGTTCGCGACGACGCCGCTCTGCGCGAGCGGCTGGAATACGAACTCGACGTCATCACGAAGATGGGGTTCTCGTCGTACTTTTTGATCGTCTGGGATTTCGTGAAGTATGCGCGCGACCGCGGTATTCCGGTCGGCCCGGGGCGCGGCTCGGCGGTCGGATCGCTCGTCGCGTATTGCCTACGCATTACCGATCTCGATCCGCTGCGTTTCGATCTGCTCTTCGAGCGCTTCCTCAATCCGGACCGTATCTCGATGCCCGACATCGATACCGATTTCTGCGTCGAGCGCCGCGACGAAGTGATCGAATACGTTACGCAAAAGTACGGCGCAGATCGCGTCGCGCAAATCGTGACGTTTGGAACGATGGCCGCTCGCGCCGCCATCCGTGATGCCGGGCGAGCGCTGGGCGTGCCGCTGCCCGACGTCGACCGCGTCGCTAAGCTCGTTCCGTCGGGGCCCGGCGGACTCTCGATCAAGGACGCGATCGATCGGATCGCCGAGCTCAAGTCGATCTACGCGACGCAGCCTCAGATTCGCAAGCTGCTCGATACTGCCAAAGAGATCGAGGGCCTCGCACGCAACGCCAGCACGCACGCCGCGGGCGTCGTGATCTCGGCCGGCCCGCTTACCGATTACACTCCGCTCGTTCGTTTCGGCGACGGCGGCGTGAACACGCAGTACGACATGGATTGGATCGAGCGCATCGGTCTTCTCAAGATGGATTTCCTGGGTCTGCGCAACCTCACGGTCATGGAGAAGGCCGTCGGCGAGATTCGACGCACGGTCGACTCCTCGTTCGATCTCGCGGGCATTCCGTTCGACGACGCGCCGACCTACGAGATGCTCGCGCGCGGCGAGACGATGGGCGTCTTCCAACTCGAGTCGGAGGGGATGAAACGCGTCTGCGCGGAGCTGCAACCCTCACGATTCGAGGACGTCGTCGCGCTGGTCGCGCTTTTCCGCCCCGGTCCGATGGAGCTGATACCACACTATATTGCCAACAAACACGGGCGCTCCAAACCGCAGCACCTGCATGCGAAACTCGAACCGATTCTCGCGGAGAGCTACGGCATCCCAATCTATCAGGAGCAAGTGATGCAGATGGCGCGCGAAATCGCCGGCTTCTCGATGGGCGAAGCCGACGAGCTGCGCAAGGTGATGAGCAAGAAGCAGAAGGAGAAAATCCCGTACTACCAAGAGCGGTTCGTCGAGGGCGCGCGCACGACGTCCGGAATCGACCGCGCCCTCGCGGAACGGCTCTTTCATTACATCGAGCCGTTCGCCGGATACGGCTTCAATAAGGCACACGCTGTCGCATACGCCTGGATCGCCTACCAAACGGCCTATCTCAAGGCGAAGCATCCGCTTCCATATCTCGCGGCGCTGATGGGCTCCGTGAAAGATAAGACGGAGAAGCTCGTCGAGTACATCGAAGAATCGAAGAAGATTGGCATTGAGGTTCTTCCCCCCGACGTTAACGAATCGCTGACCGATTTCGCCGTCGTAGGCGAGGCGATTCGCTTCGGCTTGGCCGCCATCAAAGGGGTGGGCGAAGGTCCCGTCCGAGCGATCATCGAGACGAGGACGCGCGATGGGCGGTTTGTGGATCTCTTCGATTTCGCGCAGCGGATCGACGGCAAGCAGGTCAACCGCAGGGTCTTCGAAGCGCTGATCAAGTGTGGAGCCCTCGACGGCATTCCCGGGAACCGAGCGGCAAAGCTCGCCGCGCTCGACACCGCGCTCGAACTTGCCGCGCGAACGACGCGGGATGCGGAGCTCGGCCAGGTTTCGCTCTTCGGCGATGCGAGCGCGCAGGCGCCGGCCTTCGCGGCGAAACTCCCGAGCATCGCCGCGCCGACGACGCGCGAGATGCTCGCGTGGGAACGGGAAACGCTCGGTATCTTCGTTTCGGGTCATCCGCTCGCAGAGCTCGTGCCGCTGCTCGCGCGCTTGGGAGCGACGCAGATCAAGGAGCTACGCGATTTGCCGGACGATGCGGCCGTAACGGTCGCCGGAACGGTAACGGGCGTGCGACGTTCGCTGACCAAGGCCGGCCAGCAAATTCTCGTCGCGCAGCTCGAGGATATGACCGCAGCCTGCGACGTCGTGCTCTTCGCGAAAAACTACCCGCAGATGCACCAGCTCTTCGAAAACGATGCAATCCTCGTCGTTAAGGGAAGATTGCGGCTGCGCGAGCGCCCTGGGCCAGCGCCCGGGGAGGAGCCGCGGGTCGAACTCTCGGTCGCCGCCAATGAAGTCGCGCCGTTCGTGCCGCCGCCGGTCGTAGCG
This sequence comes from Candidatus Cybelea sp., assembly GCA_036732685.1. Taxonomy (GTDB): domain Bacteria; phylum Vulcanimicrobiota; class Vulcanimicrobiia; order Vulcanimicrobiales; family Vulcanimicrobiaceae; genus Cybelea. The sequence goes on from DAINBY010000020.1 coordinate 12,507, forward strand.
TTTGGCGGCGCCGTCCGAGGATGGCACGTCGACGTGACGGATCGGGATCAAATCGATCGTCTCGCGCGCCTGATCGACGAGTGGCCCGGCGAGGTTCCGGTCGTGATGCACGTACGGGGGCGCTCGCAACGCGTCGCACGCGCGATTGCGAGCGACGCGCGCGTTCGCGACGAGCTCGAACGCATTTTTGCGCCGCAGGGCGTGCGCGAAGGCGCGCTGGACGCGTACGGATGAAGGTCGTTTCGGCTTCGGACCTGCCGGCGCTGGAGGGGCTGCTCGAGCGGGGCTGGCGCGTGCCCGAATCGATCGCCGGGGAAGTAGCGCAGATACTGCAAAACGTGCGCGTGCACGGTGACGCGGCGGTCGTGGAGTACGCTCGTGCCCTTGACGACGAGCGTTTCGATCTCTCAAAGCTGCGGGTGCCTATTCCGATGCTCGAGGGCGCGCGGTCGCTCGTTCCGCGCGAAATCGGCGCCGCCCTCGAACTGGCGAAGGAGCGCATCGCACGCTTTCACGACCGGCAGCGGCAGCCGAACGTGAGCTACGTCGAAGAGGACGGCACGCGGTACGCGGTGCGGCGCGCTCCGCTGGTCGCCGCGGCCGTCTATGCGCCGCGTAGCGGCGGAGCGGCGGCCGTTTTGATGGGCGCCGTGCCGGCAAGGATTGCCGGCGTCTCGCGCGTCGTCGTTCTCTCGCCGCCAGATGCCGGCGGGATATCCGCGGCGGTGCTCTTTGCATGTGCGCTCTGCGGCGTCGACGAGCTCTACGCGGCGGGGGGCGCCTATGCAATCGCCGCTGCAGCGTTCGGAACCGAGTCGGTGGCGCCGGTTGACAAGATCGTCGGGCGCGGCGGTCTTTGGACGACCGAGGCAAAGCGGCAAGTCTTTGGGACGTGCGGCATCGACGGGTTGGCGGGGCCGACCGAGGTACTCGTCCTCGCCGACGACGGCGCGAACAGCGAGTACGTCGTCGGGGAACTGCTCGCTCAGTCGGAGCTTCCGGGGGTCACGCGGCTCGCCGTGATCTCGGAATCACGGCCTCTACTCGAAGCGGTGGCGCAGTTGATCGACACGCTCGATCTGCGAACGGTCGACCGTCAGGAATACGTTAGTGCGGCGATCGCCAAACATTGCCGTCTCATAGAGGCGGCCTCGCGCGAAGCACTCTTCGATCTCGTCAATCGCTTTGCTCCGGCGTACCTTTCTTTACAGGTTCGCGACGCGTCGGCATATCTCGACCGAATCTACGCGGCCGGCACGGTCTTCGTCGGGGACATGACGCCGCTGGTAAGCGGCGAGTATCTGGCGGGGACGAGCCACGTCGCGCCGAGCTCCGGGACGGCGCGCTTTGCGTCAAGCCTCTCGCCGGCCGACTTCACTCGAAGCTTCAACGTCGTCGAGAACAGCGCGGAACGAATTACCAACGACGCCCCGCTGCTGGCGGCGCTCGCCGATTTCGACGCGCTTCCACATCACGCCCAAACGGCCCGCATGCGGTCCGGTAGTTGAGCACGCCCGCGAAGCTCGTAGCGTTCGACGTCGACGGCACGCTCGTCGGGCGAGATCTCTCGATATCCAAGGGCGTACGCGAGGCGGTTGCGCGGATGCAGCGCGCCGGCATCGCGGGCTGTCTGGTGACGGGGCGAATGTATCGCGCGACGGTACCATTCGCCCGCGAGCTCGAGTTCGATGCACCGCTGATCTGCTATCAAGGCGCTGCGATCATCGATCCGGCAAGCGACGAGATCCTGGCGCATTCGGCGCTCGCGAACGATCTCGTTCTGGAGCTGGTTACGCTTGCGGAGCAAGATCGAATACACTTACAGCTCTATCGCAACGACGAGTATTACTGCGAAGCGCGCAACCGGTACTCGGAACTCTACGCGGCGCTCTCCATGACGCAACCGGTAATCGTCCCGTCGCTGCGCGAAGCTTTCGCCTTCAGCCCGGCGACGAAGGGCGTCCTCATTGCGGACGAGCCGATCGCGGCTCGATATGCGGAGAAGCTCTCCGAGATCTTCAGAGGGCGGGCTAACGTAACGCGCAGTCTTCCGGAGTTCGTCGAGGTTCTGGATCCGGCCGCCGACAAAGGCGTCGCGTTGCGCTTCGTCGCTGGGCGGATGGGGATCGACATGACCGCGACGGTCGCGATCGGCGACTCCTGGAACGACGCGCCGCTGCTCGAGGCTGCGGGCTTTGGGATTGCGATGGGATCGGCCCCGCCGGAATTGAAGGCTGTCAGCGACGCGGTCGTCGGCGATCTCGCCCAGGACGGCGTCGCCGAGGCAATCGAGAAGTACGTACTGCAGTGCGCGTAAAGGAGCGGCGCCGGAAACGGTCGCCGGTCGCGCGCATTCGGCCATTTTGGATGCCGATCGCACTCGCCTCCGTACTGCTGCTGGCGGCGATCGCGGTTGCCGCAACGTGGCCGGCCTTCGACCCGAAGGAGATTGTCGTTAGTGGCAACCACCGCGTCGCGCGCACCGAGATCCTCGCTCGCGCCGCGATCCCGTCGCGCGTGACGATTTGGTTGCAGAACACCGGCGCGATCGAGCGGCGAATTGAGGCGATTCCGTACATCGCGCGAGCCGCGGTGCACCGAGGGTTGCCGGCGTCGATCCGAATCGCTGTTGTGGAGCGAACGCCGTTCGCGGTGGTCGAGAGCGGGTCTGACGCCGCAGTTGTCGATCACGAGCTGCGCGTGCTCGAGCCGGCAACCGCCGCCCCAGCAGGACCGGTCTTCGTGCTCGACCCCGGGGCCGATCTCGTGCCTGGGTCGTACGTTCGAACGCGAGATGCCACCGAGTTACGAGACTCTTACGATGCGATCGCTGCCTCGCATATCGTTGCGACGACGCTGGCGCTCGACCGTTTCGGGGGTCTGGTCGTAACGATGCGCGATGGAATGAAGCTGCTGCTCGGCGGCCCGAACGACATGGAACGCAAGCTCACTCTTGCCGATGCGATTCTCTCCCAGGTCGTTCGAGGAGAGCGCAGGGTCTCGGCGATTGACCTGCGAGCCCCAGCTGCGCCGGTTCTCGTCTACCGCCGATAAAGGAGCGTTATCCGATTAGTGGGCCGTGAGGTCGAGATAGACCATCACGTTGCCGCCGATCAGCGAGAGCTTGATTTGGTCGTTTGCTTGCACCTTGGAGAAATTGACGCTTGGCCGCCCGGCGGTGAGCGTCGATTCCTGCCCGGTTTCCAGCACGACGTCTACATGCGTAGCATCGAGCACTTTCACGACCTTGGCGGTATACGTCCCATCCGGGATGCTCGTCGAGGCAACGGTTGCGGCATGAACCGCGACCGGCAACAGCGATCCCAAACAAAAGGCGGCGAGTAGGCGAGAACGATTCACAGGCGCGGACTCCTAGTCGGCGGTGCAATTCAAAGTAGCATCATAACCGAAGTGCCGTAGCGCTTCTAGAGCACCACGATGCTTTTTCCCCGCGCTCCATTTGAGCTATTTTTGATAAGCCCTTCCGAAAGTATCGGCCTCTGCGGCTTATCGATGCACAGCTTCTCCACACCTTTGGCCGCTTCTCCTCAAGGATATGGCTGGGCGCTCGCAAAGGCTTGCCAATCACGTTCGGATCCGCTAGGAGTAGTAGGAATCGGGCGAATCGACCACAATATATCGTGGTTGGCCGGGCTATTTGGCGAAGGACAGGTGTGACGGAGCGGATGAGACACGAGACCGTGTGCGGGCTCGATATCGGAACGACCAAGACGTGTACGGTCGTTGCCGTCAACGGCTCCGCCGGCCTCGAGATCGTCGGCGTCGGCGAAGCACCATCGTTGGGGATGCGCAAAGGCGTCGTGGTCGACCTCGACGAGACGATCAAATCGATCGAAGCCGCAACGGAGAAGGCCGAGCGCATGGCCGGAATCCACTTCAACGAAGTCGTCGTCGGCATCACCGGCGACCATATCCGCAGTACGAACAACCGGGCAGTTGTCGCCGTTTCCGGAGACGACCGCGAGGTCACCGCAGGCGACGTCCGGCGGGTGATCGACGCGAGCAAGATCATCAATCTCCCGAGCGATCGCCAGATCATTCACGCGCTTCCACGCTATTTCACCGTTGACGGTCAAGAGGGTGTGAACGATCCCATCGGCATGGCCGGCGGCCGCTTGGAAGTCGATACGCACATCGTGACCGGGAGTACGAGCTTCATCACAAACGTCCTCAAATGCGTCCATCGCGCCGGCTTGGAGGCGCAGGGCGTCGTCTTCGAGCCGCTCGCGAGCTCGGCGGCGACGCTCTTGAACGAAGAGAAGCAGGTCGGCGTGGTCCTGCTCGACATCGGTGGCGGCACGACGGACCTTGCCGTGTACTCGCTCGGCAGCGCGATCTACACTGCCACGATACCGGTCGGCGGCAACGTGCTCACGAGCGACATCTCGCTCGGGCTCAAGACGACGTTGGCCGAAGCCGAAAATGTGAAGAAGCGCCTCGGGGCGGTCGAAAAGGACGAGCGGTTCGACGTTCGGACGCTCGACGGGCGCGCGACGCGCGAGCACTCCACGGCGGAACTGCGTCAGATCGTCGTCCCTCGCGTGCTCGAGACGCTGCGTATGGCGAAGCAGAAGATCGTCGAGAACGTCCCGCGCGACATCGTGCTCGGCGAGGTCGTCTTGACGGGAGGCGGCGCGCAGCTTCCCGGCATAGAACCGATTGCGGAGGAGGTTTTTGGTCTCCCGGTTCGCATCGGTACGCCCAAGGCAATGGGCGGGTTGACTGAGGTCATGGCCGCGCCGCAGTACGCGACGGCCATTGGGCTCGTGCTCTTCGGTGCGAACGGCGAGCGCGATGACGCGGTACGCGGGCGCCGTGGGCACTCAGTACTTACGAAAATTCAACGTTGGCTGGCAGATCTATGGACCTAAGTGATACGCTCTTATGATGGAGGAACCCAACGCAATGGCTGAAGGACGACGCCTAACATCCGAACCCGAGCACGCAGCGACGATAAAAGTGGTCGGCATCGGTGGGGGCGGCTGCAACGCCGTCAATCGCATGATCGCCGGTGGATTGAGCGGGGTCGACTTCTTCGCAGTCAACTCCGACGTACAAGCGCTACGCTCGACGTTGACTGAGAATCGCGTTCACATCGGTGGAAATCAGACGCGAGGCTTGGGTGCGGGCGCAAACCCGACGCTCGGCCGCGAAGCTGCGGAGGCCTCGCGTGAAGATCTGTCGCTGATCCTCGATGGAGCGGATCTCGTCTTTCTCACCGCCGGTATGGGCGGAGGAACCGGAACCGGAGCATCGCCCGTTATCGCGGAGCTTGCGCGCGAATCGGGAGCGCTCACGATCGCGGTCGTCACGAAGCCCTTTGCCTTCGAGGGCAAGAAGCGAATGCAGATCGCGGAGAACGGCATCGCGGAGCTCGAGTCGAAGGTCGACACGCTCATCACGATCCCGAACGAACGCATCCTGCAGGTCATCGAGAAGAAGACGCCGCTGAATGAAGCCTTCGCGTATGCCGACGACGTACTCCGTCAGGGCATCGCCGGGATCAGCGATCTCATCACGCAACCCGGCCTGATCAATCTCGACTTCGCCGACGTCAAAACGATTATGACCGACGCGGGGTCGGCGATGATGGGGATCGGCGAAGGAACCGGCGAGCATCGCGCTGCCGATGCCGCGCAAAAGGCGATCGCCTCGCCGTTACTCGAGACGACCGTCGAGGGCGCCCACGGCGTGATTTTCAACATTACCGGCGGTCCCGATATGGCGATGTACGAGGTGAACGAAGCCGCGGAGATGATCAGCCGTGCCGTCGACTCGGAGGCGCAGATCATCTTTGGTGCCTCGATCGATCCGGCGATGTCGGGCAAGGTTCGCGTAACGGTGCTCGCTGCCGGATTCGGTTCGCGGCGGGGGTATCGGGGCGCGCAAGGCGGACACGCCTTCGATACCGGACGGCTCGAGACGGTCGCTCCGGTGACGATGGACGACATCGACGTCCCGGCCTTCTTACGCTATCGCGGCTAACGATTAGCGCCGTTCGCGGTGGCGTATAGCGCACGCGTGCTGCTGGACTCCGTCAATCCGGCCGGAGTCCGGCTCACTACGCTCGAGGTTACCTTTCCGCGTTTCGTGCTCGCGGAGTTTAACACGCACAGAGTCCTCTCGAGAAACTCCGCGAGTTCTCGGGCGGTGCCGACGGCAAAACTCATCGAGCGTGTCGAGCGAGAGCCGGCGGTTCCACTAGAGTGGGGGCTCAATGAAGCCGGGATGTCGGCGAGCGACGTACTTGCGGTCGAGGCCGCCGAAGCCGCGACGCGAGCGTGGCTCGAGGCGCGGGACGATGCAGTCGCCCACGCGCGCGAGCTCCTCGATCTCAAGGTGCACAAGCAGGAGCTGAACCGGCTCCTCGAGCCTTTCCTCTGGCACACGGTGATCGTGACGGCGACGGAGTGGGAGAACTTCTTCGAGCTTCGCTGCGCCGTCAACGCGCAACCGGAGATCCGAGAGGCGGCGCTGCGCATGCGCGCGGCCATTGACGCGAGCCGTCCGCGAACGATCGGCTATGGGCAATGGCACACGCCGCTGCTCCAAGCGGACGAAGCGACGCTCGACGTCGAGATTCGCAAGCAGATCTCGGCCGCACGGTGCGCGCGGGTTTCGTATCTAACCCACGGGGGCACGCGTGAGATCGCTAAGGATCTCGAGCTCTACGAACGGCTTCGGAGCGATCGGCACTTGAGCCCATTCGAACACGTCGCTACGCCGTCGGAAGATGCGGCCTTCCACGCGAACTTTCGTGGCTGGATTCAAATGCGGGCGGCGATCGAAACGCACAGCGGGCCGCAATCGTCAGTGCGGCGAGCAGTGCAGCCCACGTCGGGAGCTTAACGGCGAACCAGAGCGGGTCCTCCGTGCTGCGCCCCTCCGCGTAGTCGCGCCACTCGGTCTGGACCAGCGCACTCGGCGCGTACGCCGCAGCGAGCGACGGGACGGGGAGGTGCGGCGGGTGAAGTTCGAGTGCGTAGAGCAACGCCGCGATGGCGCAGAAGGCGACGATTCCGGCCCGCCAGTCGATACGAGTCGCGAGCAGAATCGCGGCGCAAACAAAGAGGCTCGCGAGGAAGAGCTGTTTGGCTCCCCAGACCGCAACCCAGGGGATCGCGAGCACGCAGAGCGCGATTGCAGTTGCGGCCTGGTAGCGGCCGCGCAGCGTCGTTGCGAAGACGAGCAGCGCGGGGAGCGCGAAGCAGAGTTCCTCTTGATGCAGAAAGGCGCCGCCGGTAACCGCGCAGAGCGCCGGTAGGAAAGCCAGGAGTTCGCGGCGTTGCAGGGCTGCACTCGCAGGACGTGCGAGCACCAGCCCGAGGAGCGCTAGCGCGAGATAGGAGATAGACCCAACGACCTGCGCCGCCAACGGGGTCATCCCGAGATGGGCGGCAGCGTACGTCAGACTGTATTGGTATGGGAAGTGGATTTCGGAGGCCGCATGGGCGGGAAGTACTTGCATAACGTACTCGAGAGAGATTTGCGGGCCGGCGATCGCAATCGAGACGGCAGCCAACGCGAGCAGCGTCGCAACCGTTGCCGGGCGCGCGCGCGGAACGAAGAGCAGCACCGCCGCGATCGCGGGGAGCCCGGCGGTGGGTTCAATTACGGTAAGCGCCGCGAGCACCCCGCCGAGCGCGTCGCGGCGACGCGCGAGCGCGAGCCCGGCGAGGACGAGTGCGAGCAAGGCAAAGGGGACGATCTGACCGGTGTTGAGCTCGGCGTATGCCGTCGAGAGCAGGAACGCCGCGGCGCCGAGCTCCCACGCGACGCCGAGCGCAGCGAGCGCCGCGACGCAGAGCGCGACGGCGAGCAGAATCGCGACGGCGTCAATACTACGCGCGCCGGCGAACGGGAACCGTGCAAGCAGCATGAAGGCCGCAAAATCGAATGGCGGTTGCGGGGCCGGAACCGCAACGGCGGGTTTGCTTGCGAAGAGGCGTCCACGAAAACTCTCTGCGGCGTTCACGCGATGCTCGCACGTATGGAGCGGCTCGTACCGGTAGGGATCAGCGCCGCGATCGAGCGCCGAGCCGGCGCAGTAGAAATCGGGAAAATCATCCATCGTGCGCCACGGCAGGGCTTCGCCCAGGCGGCTCACGTCGCGCAACGAGGCGACCGCGAGCAGCGCCATCGCGACGGCAACGACGATGCGTCGACGCCGGAGCGGCTTCACCGCGGCGCCGGCCTTCCTTGCGCGCGCAATGCGCCTGCAGCCGCTGCGAGCACGCCGCCCAGCGCCGCCCAGGTCGGTATTTTCACCGCGAACCAGGTGAGGCTCGGGGCTCCCAGCGATGCGACGGACGCGGCCCATGCGCGCTGCGCGAGGTCGTCGCTCGTGAAGATGCCGATCGTCGTGGCAATCAGCGGCGCCGGTGGCGCGAGCTCGAGCAGATAGATGCTCGCCGCGACGACTGCGAAGACGGCGAACGAAAATGTAAGGCCCGCGCGCAGCCGCGCGAGCAGCGTCGCGACGACGAAGAGCGTCGCGAGAAAGAGCTTCTTGCTTATCCAGACCGGAATCCAGGGCATCGCGAGCAGAACGAGGGCGGCGACGGCAATCGCTCGGGGACGGCCTCGGAGCGTGGTTGCAAAGACCAATGCAGCCGGGATGGCAAACGGAAGATCGACCATGTGAACGTATGCGCCGGCGATGATGGCGCCGGCAGCGGGCAGATATGCGACCAGCTCAGGCCGCTGCAGCGAGCGCGCGCTACGGCCGCCGAGCCAAACTCCGAGCAGCAGCACGATCCCGTAGGAGATCTCGCCGGCCAAGAGTGCGGCCCAAGCCGGCGTGCCGAGCGTCCGCAACGCGTACGTCAGGCTGTATTGGTAGGCGTAGCCCGTTTCTGCGGCGCCCTGGGCGGGCAGCACCGCGCGGACGTATTCGATCGTCGCCGCGGTGCCGACCATCAGCAGCCCGATGCCGATGAGCGCGAACGTCGTCGCTGCCAGCGCGATGCGGCATCGCGGCACCCAGGCAAGCATCGCCGCGCAGACCGGAAGACCGAGATGCGGCTCGATCAGCGTCAGCGCGGCGAGCAGGCCCGCTAGCGGCATACGCCCGCGCGCGAGCGCAACGCCGCAAAAGACGAGAGCGACGAACGCAAACGGGACGACCTGTCCGGCGGCTAGCAGCACGTACCCGGCAGGGAGCAGCAGCGCCAGCGCGGCGACGTCGAGCGGGATTGAAATCAGGGCGAGCCCCGCTACCGCCGCAGTCAGAGCGAGAACGATCAGCGTTGCGTCGACGATTCGCGCGGCGGAAACGCTCAGGCGTGCGGCGAGCGCGAAGGGTGGAAAGTCGTACGGCGGCAAGGGCGCGGGAATGACGCGCTTGCGATCGACCGTATACGAGCCGCCGGTGTTGACGCGGTGCTCGCACGTGTGGAGCGGCTCGTAGCGGTACGGATCCGCGCCGCGGTCGAGGGCCGAACCCGCGCAATAGAAATCGCCGAAGTCGTAGAGCTGATGCCACGGAAGCGCATCGCCGAGGCGCGCAAGATCGCGTAGCGCGCCAATCGCGAGAAGCGCCAGCGCCACGATCAGAACGCCGCGCGACGCCTTCATAACGCGTGACTAGTAAGAGCCGCGCATTGACTCCTGCAGGGTATTGCACTTTCGATGGGCCTGATATATAACGTTGAACAACGGCTTGGCGCGGTCGCGCGGTCGCCGTTGGGTCTTAAAAGAAGAGGTTGGGTGTGGCTCTTCAGTTCCGTGCAACGCCGTTGCGCCGGCCGGTTCAGCGCGAGCGTGTCGTTGCGGAGTATTGGTACCTCTGCCGGCGGGCGGCGCGGCGATTCATGCGCCGCGGTCTCGATCGAGCGGATCTCGAGCAAGTCGGTGCGATCGGATTGATCAAAGCGATCGACCGATACGATCCGCTGCAGCGCGCCCCGTTCGAGGCCTACGCTTGGCTCCTGATCGTCGGTGAGTTGATGCATTACGTTCGCGACAGCGAACGCTTCGTGCGCGCACCGCGAGGTCTGCGCGAGCTCGATCGGCGATGGACGCAGGCGGAGCGGGAGCTTGGCTCGCGGCTCGGGCGGGACCCGTCTGATAGCGAGGTCGCCGAACTCGTGGCGGCGACGCCTTCGCAAGCCCGCGAAATCCGGGCCTATCGCGCGAGCAAGTGCGTCATCTCCGTCGAGGTATTGGGCGCAAGCCACGGGTGCGTTCTCCCCGGCGGCATCGATGAAATGCTCGACCGGCTGACCGTCGAGCGCATCCTCGACGTGCTCACTCCGCTGCAGAAGCGAATCGTCGCGGCGATTCACTTCGACGGGATCACCGTCGTCGAAGTGGCGGCTCGCCTCGGCTACTCGCGGCGTCACGTGACGAGGCTGCACCGTGCCGCCTTAGAACGCTTGAAATGCTGCACTGAAGTAGGCGCGCTCCGGTGCGCCGAAGCAGGTGCTTAATGTTTCGGTATCTTACGGCGGGCGAATCGCACGGCCCCGCGCTCGTCGGAATCCTCGACGGGATTCCGGCGCAGCTCCAATTAAATCCGGATACAATTAATGCGACCCTTGCACGGCGACAAGGCGGGTACGGGCGAAGCGCGCGCATGAAGATCGAGCACGATGAGATCGAGTTTCTCGCCGGGGTCCGCGGCGGCGAGACGCTGGGTTCGCCGATCGCGGCGATCGTTCGGAACAGGGATTACCTTACCCCGAAGGTTCGTGCGCTGATGGATCCGCTCACGGGCGCCGGCTCTCCGCTAACCAATCCGCGTCCCGGTCATGCCGATTACGCCGGCGCACTGAAGTACCGGCAGCGGGATCTGCGCAACGTGCTCGAACGCGCGAGTGCCCGCGAGACCGCGATGCGCGTCTGCCTCGGTGCGATTTGCGCAGAGTTTCTCGAGGCGCTCGGCATCCGGACTCGCAGTTACGTGTCGCAGATCGGTGCGGTCGAGGCCTCCGATCTCAACGATTGGGAGCAGAGCGACGTCGAGGCGAGCGACGTTCGCTGTCCGGATCGAAACGCCGCCGAACGGATGATCGCCGCGATCGATGCGGCGAAGAGTGCCGGCGATACTCTCGGCGGCCGCTTCGTCATCCGCGTCGACGGCATGCCAGTCGGCCTCGGCAGCAACCGGCAACCGGCTCAACGCCTCGACGGAATTATCGCCGGAGCGCTCATGGGAATGCAAACGGCCCGCGCGGTCGAAATCGGCCTTGGTGGCGAGGTCGCGGCGACGCCCGGCTCGCAAGCCCACGACGTTTTCGCGCTCGACGGTGAGAGCGTGGTGCGTACGAGCAATCGCGCCGGCGGAATCGAAGGCGGCATGAGCAACGGCGAGCCGATCGTCGTGCGCGTCTCGGTCAAGCCGATCCCCACGCTAATGAAGGCGCTGCCCTCGGTCAACCTGCACGCGCGATCCGACGCACCCGCGACGATCGTGCGCAGCGACGTCTGCGTGGTACCGGCGGCCGCGATCGTCGGCGAAGCAATGGTTCGGCTCGCACTGATGGCGCCGGTCTTGGAGAAGTACGGCGGCGATTCCATGGGAGAGACGCTGGATAACCTGCGCCGCAATCAAGAGGCCGCCCACCGTCTCTTCGCGCGATGAAGCGCCATGTGGCGCTCACCGGATTCATGGCGTCGGGCAAGTCCACGATCGGACGTAAGCTCGCGCGAAGACTGGTATGTGCGTTTTTCGATACCGACGCGCTGATAGCTCGAGCGCACGGATCGATCCCGGCGATCTTCCAGGACGAGGGCGAACGGGCGTTTCGCGAGTACGAACGCAGCGCGATCGCGACCGCCTTGGAGAGCGTCGAGACGAGGGTCATCGCACTCGGGGGCGGCGCGCTGACGCTCCCTGAAAACCGCCGAATCGTGCGCGATCGCGCCCATTGCATTTTCATCAAAGTCGCCCCAGAGCAGATCCTCGCACGCGTCCGGCGCAGCCGCGAGATTCGCCCGCTGCTCGGCTCGACGCCAACGCTCGAACGAATCAAAGAGCTATATGCGACGCGAATGCCCGAGTACGAGAGCGCCGACTACGTCGTCGACGCGGCGCGCCGTAGCGATACGCACGTAATTGCCGAGATCCTCGAATGGCTGCGGCGCCAGAACCTCGGCCTCCCCGCGCTCGCCTCGTGACCGCGGAACCGTCGGTCAACGACGATCTCGGCTACCCGATCGTCGTCGGAGAAGGACTGCGCGCGGCGCTCGCGGCGTTCGCGCGTAAAAACGAACGGCCGAGCGTCGTCTTGTGCGACGCAAATCCGGAAGTGCAATCGATAGCGGCGGAGGTCTCGGCCGCCGTAGGTTCGCCGCCCGTGCTCGCCTTCGCGCTGGGCGAGCGACGGAAGCGCCTCGCGACCGTCGAGCGCGTGCTCGATGGAATGCTGGCGGCCGGGGTGGAGCGCTCGCAGCTCGTTCTCGGCGTCGGGGGTGGGGTCGCGAGCGATCTCTTCGGATTCGCGAGCGCGAGCTACATGCGCGGCGTGCGGTACGCGCACGTTGCGACCTCACTCGTCGCAATGGTCGACGCGGCGATCGGCGGTAAGACCGGCGTCGATCTTCGCGGCGGGAAGAATCTTGCGGGATGCTTTCGCGATCCCGTCGCGGTCTTTTGCGACGTCGCTGCGTTACGCACGCTTCCGCGGCGCTCACTCCGCGAAGGGCTAGCCGAGATCGTCAAGGCGGCGATCATCGAAGGCGGCGATTTCTTCGACTCGCTTGAAGAGCTTGCGCCGCACCAGTTTTCGCGCTGGCCTTGGATCGGCGTCGTCGACGCGGCGATCAAGGTGAAGACGATGACGGTTGCCGACGATCGCCTCGAAGCCGGCGCGCGTGAGGTGCTCAATCTCGGTCACACGTTCGCCCATGCCATCGAGCGTGCGTCGAAGTATCGGACGGCGCACGGCTCTGCGGTGGCCGTAGGCTTACGCGCAGCGGGATTGCTCGCGCTGCAAACGGGGCGGTTCAGCGAATCGGATCACCTTCGCGTGTTAGCGCTCTTAGCGTTGCTGGGCTTGCCGCTTCGCACCGCAGCCGATCCTGACGAGCTTCTTGCAGCGATGAGCAGCGACAAGAAGCGCCGCGGCGGGCGGCTCCGCTTCGTTCTACCGCGGGCAATCGGCGACGTGGAGTATGGGGTCGAGTCTGCGCGGCGCAGCGTTCGCGCGGTCCTCTCGCGATTGCAGGAAGAGCCTGAGAGGTTCCGTGCGCGTCGTTGACGCGCTCCCAGCAATACGGTCCTCGCGCTTCGACCTGCCGCTGACCTATGCCGCCGGAAGTTTTGAGTTGCGCGTCGGCGACGTCGTGCGCGTCCCGCTGGGCAGCCGCGAAGTCCTCGCCTTCGTCGTAGCGGCGCCGCGCGAAGCGACGCCCTTCAAACCGCTCAAAGCGGTGCTCGAACCTCTCGAGGTGCCGCGCGCGTTCGACGAGACCGGACTTCATCTCGCCTCGTTCGTGGCCGAGCACTATATCTGCACCCTCGGCGAAGCGCTGGGCGCCGTCGTGCTCGCCGATGCGACTCCACGAATGCGCGATTCGTTCGTCCGAGCGGAGGCGCCGAATCTACGACGATATCCGTCGCTTCCGTCGCGGCTCCTTCGGCTGATTTGGGAGGAACTCGAAGACGGCTTCGCGCTCGAACAGCTACTACGACACCCCGAAGCACGGCGAATCGCCGATCGCGCCGCGTTGCTGCGCCACGTTACGGCGCTCGTCCGCGCGGGAGCGCTGCGACGCGAGCGCCGTTTCGTCGAACCGCGCACCAGCGAGTATCGCGTGCGTCTGCTCGAACCGGGCGATCGAGCGATTCGAGGGCGGAAAGCGGAGGCGCTGGTCGCGCTGGTACTGGAGCGGTCGAGCCTCCCGCGTGCCGAGGCGCTGCTCGCCGGGTTTAGCAACGCGGTTATCGGCCGCGCCATTCGTGCCGGTGCGCTGCGCGAACGGTACGTCCGGCCGTCAGCAAGAATCCGGCCACGCGACTCGTCAGGAGTCATCGCGCACGCGACCGCCGAACAAGAGCGCGCCTTACGGTGGATCGACGAGGCGCTCGATGCGAGGCGATTCAAAAGCGCGCTCCTCCACGGCGTAACCGCCAGCGGCAAGACGTTCGTCTACGTCAAGGCTATCGAACGGGTGGTTCGGGAGGGCGGGCGCGCCATCGTGCTGGTGCCCGAGATATCGTTGACGCCGCAGACGGCGCAGCGGTTCGAAGCGGCATTCGGCGAACGCGTGGCGGTACTCCACTCGGCGCTCTCGGAGCGCGAGCGTTTCGATGCGTGGCAGGCCTGCGCACGGGGAGAGATCGACGTCGTGGTCGGGGCGCGCAGCGCCGTTTTCGCACCGCTCGACCGCGTCGTGTTGACGATCGTCGACGAAGCGCACGATCCATCGTACAAGCAAGATTCCGTTCCGCGGTACCACGCCGTCGCGGTCGCCCGCGAACGGATGCGGCGTGCGGAGGGCGTGCTGGTGCTCGGCAGCGCAACTCCTTCGCTCGAAAGCTATGCCGCCGCGAAGGCGGGCCGGATCGCACTGGTCGAGTTACGAGAACGCGCCACGGCCCAGCCGCTGCCCGACGTGCGCGTCGTCGATCTGCGCAAGGAGTTCGAAGACGGCAACCGGGGAATCTTCAGCGTCGCACTCGTGCAGAGCTTGGCCGACCGGTTGGAGCGTGGCGAGAAGAGCTTGCTATTCGTCAACCGGCGCGGCAGCGCGGGCGCGTTGCTCTGCCGCAGCTGCGGAACTTCGCCCCAGTGCCCCCGGTGCAGCGTCGCGCTGTCGGTGCATCGTGGAGAGCGACTGCTTCGATGTCATTATTGCGATTATCAGGCGCCGATTCCGCAGCTCTGCCCCGCGTGCGGATCGGATGCGATCCGCGAGATCGGAGTCGGCACCGAGCGCGTGGCCGCCGAAGTGCATCGCCTCTTTCCCGAAGCGCGGGTGTTGCGAATGGATTCCGATACGACGACCCGCGTAGGCGACCACGCACGCATTTTAGGCGCGTTTGAAGATGACGGCGACGTTCTCGTAGGCACTCAGATGGTCGCCAAAGGGCTCGACTATCCCACGGTTACGCTCGCCGCCGTGGTCCTTGCAGACGTGGGATTGTCGATTCCGGACTTTCGCGCCTCCGAACGCAGCTTCGCGCTGATCGCGCAGGTCTGCGGGCGTAGCGGGCGTTCGCGGCGCGGAGAAGCGATCGTGCAGACCTACGCTCCGGAGCATCCCGCGGTTCGCTTTGCGGCGGGGCACGATTATGAGGGCTTCGCTACGGCGGAGCTGCGGGAACGGGCGATTGCGGGCTTTCCTCCGGCGCAACGTCTGATCTACGTCGGCGTAATTGGGCGCGATCGCCGGCGAGTTGCAGAGACCGCGCAGCATTACGGCGCGCTCTTGCGCGTTGGGGAGAGCGCCGACGTCCTTGGCCCGGCGCCGTATCCGATCGCGCGGCTCAACAACGAATGGCGTTACCGAATCGCGCTGCGCGGCAGAAAGCCGGCGCAGCTACGGGAACTCGTTCGCGAACGGATTCTGCCGCTCGCTCGGGTCGATCGCGGCACGCGCATAGCGCTCAACGCAGACCCCTAGCCTTTGGGCTAAGGCGCTGTGTGTGAAATTATTTCTTGCGGGTGGAGCGTCCCTTGGTGCTCTTTGCGGGAGCGGCGGCGCTGCGCCGCAGCGCCTTTGCCAGGCGTGACTTCTTGCGCGCGGCCTTATTTGGATGGATGATGCCCTTCCCCGCTGCCTTGTCGAAGGCGCTCTCTACGCTGGGGGCGGCGCCGGTCTCGCGGGCATCGACCACCGACTTGAAGAGCGTTTTTAGCCGGCTTTTCGTACTCTTGTTGCGCGTGGTGCGCTTTTCGGATTGGAGGACCCATTTTTCGGCGGCTTTGATGTTCGGCACGGCGAGTATCATAGCAGGGCCCTCGCGCGAGTGTCCAGCGAAAAGGCGCCCTAGGCGCTCCTAG
The DNA here is from genome assembly GCA_036732685.1 of Candidatus Cybelea sp. Lineage (GTDB taxonomy): Bacteria > Vulcanimicrobiota > Vulcanimicrobiia > Vulcanimicrobiales > Vulcanimicrobiaceae > Cybelea. Next base: position 28,478 of record DAINBY010000020.1, read on the forward strand.
GCCGGCTCGAGGAGGATCTTTCGGTAGCTCGCGTAGCGGCTCGGCCGGATCCCGGCCCCGATGGCCGCCTGGACCGCGCAGTTGGGCTCCGCCAGATGGGTGCAGTCGGTGAAGCGGCAGAGGCGGGCGGGATCGCGCATCTCGCGGAAGGCCTGGGCCAGGGCCTGCGCTTCGATTGTCCCCAGACCAAACTCGTTGATTCCCGGGCTATCGATGAGGAAACCGTCGCCGATCCGGTAGAGCCGCCCGGCCGTCGTCGTCTGGCGGCCCAGGCCGTGGCGGGAGACCTCGCCGACCGACGTCTCGCCGCCGAGCGCGCGAAAGATCGTGCTCTTTCCAACCCCGGAGTTCCCGACGAGCAGCGCGCGATGACCCCGAATAAGCGCGCGCAGCTCATCCACGTTCTCGCCCGCCTTCGGGTTCACGACGATTGTGGGATATTCGAGACCGCGGTAGATCTCGGTGAGCTCGGCAATACCGCCCGGCGCCGCGAGATCGGGTTTTGTCAAGACGAGCGCCGCCGAGATCGACTCGACTTCGGCGAAAGCGAGCAACTGGTCGAGTGTCACGAGGCGAGGCGGCGGATTGGCAAGTGCCGCAACGACGACCATCAAATCGACGTTGGCTGCCATCGTCTTGGTGCGCCCGCCGGCACTGCGGCGCTCCAGGGTGAAACTGCGCGGTTCTATGCGATCGACGAGGGCTTGACCATCTTCCAGGAGACGGACGGCGACGACGTCGCCGGGAACGGGCATGAAGCGTTCGCCGGTCATCCGCCGCAGCTGTGCGGTCCGCACGCCGCTTTCGCCATCGACTGAAATCCGCGCCGAATTCTTTCCCGTCGAGACGACGAGCGCCCGTTGCGTCGACGCTACGCGCAAGATTGCACGGTTTCGACGGCTAACGATGAAACGGCCGTGGTTTATCTCACTCTAAGCATCGAAGGGGAATCCGACGACGCGCAACGCGCCGCCGTCGACGATGCCGTCGCTCGCCAGGGCGGAAGCGCGTGCTGGCGCGCGAGCGACGGCGCACGCCGATCGTACGCATTGCTCGAACTTCCGAAGCGGCACGATCGCAACGCGATTGCGTCGGTCTTCGCCGGCACGCTGCACGATCGGGCAATCATAGCTTTGGCTGTTTTCCCTGCGGTGCCCGAAGCCTTGCCGCACGTACTGGACGCGCTCGCCGGTCCGGGCCGCCCCGCGGGGATTCTCGACGCCTATCCATCCGAAGGGGGCGTGGTGGTTGAGTGGGATCCGGCCGCGACCTCTCCCGCCGTTATCCTAGGGCTCATCGATCTGGAACTGAAGCGATTCGGGAGCGGGCGCACCGCCGAGTTGCTCACGCCGTTACCCGCTTCGGTCGTTTCGGCGCTCGCGGCGAGCGGTTTACAGGCTCCTGAGATCGATCCGGCGCGAATCCTGGAGCTGCGGATACCGAATGCCTAGTCCACTCGGATACGTGGGAATCTCCGACATAATCGACGTCATCGCAACGAGCGTCCTCATTTATTACGTCTTGCTTCTGATCCGAGGGACGCGCGCGGTCCAGATTCTCACCGGCATTCTCGTCCTTTTCGGTTTGCTCGGGATTGCAACGCTCTTCCATTTCTATTTGCTTGGAACGATTCTGCGGCTGCTCGTGGTCGGCGCCGCCGTGACCATTCCGATCGTCTTTCAGCCGGAGCTGCGGCGGGCACTAGAGCAGATTGGACGCGGCGGCCTCTTTCAGCTCGAGATCGGCGGGGATCCATCCCAGGGGCGAACGGAGGATCGAACGATCGCTACGATTGGCCGCACGGCATTTTTGCTCGGGCGTAGCCGGCGCGGCGGATTGATCGTCATCGAGCAGCAGAGCGGATTGAAAGATTATGCCGAGAGCGGGACGATGCTGCGCGCCGACGTTTCGGAAGAGCTACTGTTGGCGATTTTCGCCCCCGCGTCGCCGCTGCACGACGGTGCCGTCATCATTCACCAGGGGCGCATCGAGTCGGCGGGCTGCTTTTTACCGCTCTCCGAACAATCACTGGCCAAGAGCCGGCTCGGCACGCGGCACCGGGCGGCACTGGGGCTCTCGGAACAGACCGACGCCGTCGTGCTCGTTATCTCGGAGAGCGGCCCGATTACGATCGCCCGCGGCGGTCTCCTTTCCCGCCCGGTCGACGAGGAGCAGCGCCTCGTCAAGATGCTGCTCGCCGTGACGCGCCCACCGCGAAGGCAACGCCGGCGCGGCGATTTCATCGGCACCTTGCGAGCACGCCTACGAACGCCGCGTGGAGAGCCCACGTCGAGCCTCTCGTAAAAGGCCGCAGCGTCCGTGCAGCTCGTTCGAAAGAACTTCGCGCTCAAGGCACTCGCGGTCGCTTTGGCGTTAACCGGTTGGGCGTACTTTCGTTTTGCCGGCAACTCGGTCGTCGCGACGCCGGAGTTCCAGCAGCTCTCGATCCCGATTAGCGCGGTCAACTTGCCGCTGGGGTACGTCGCCCGGTTCGCCGATCACGACGCGGTCGTTACGGTCGCGTCGAAACGCGGCGCAGCGGCCGTCAAACCGGAACAGATCAAAGCCGTACTCGATCTGACGAACAAGGAGACGGGCGTCTACAATCTCCCGGTGCAGCTCGTCGCACCCGACATCGTCGTTCAAAGTTTGAGCCCCGCATCGGTGACGCTGACGGTCGAGCGCGTCGAGCAACAGGGCTTTCCAGTCACGGCGCATTACATGGGCACGCACCCGAGCGATATCGTCGTAAGCTACACCGCGGTCGCCCCGGATTTGGCGATGGTTCGCGGCCCGCTCTCGCTTCTTGGCAAAGTCGCGGCGGTGCGTGCGGACGTCGCGCTGCCGAATCAACCGAAGACGGTCGACGAGATGGTCCGCCCGGTCGCCGTCGACGGGTCGGGAGCGGAGATCGCGGGACTCTCCGTCACGCCGAACTTGGTGCGAGTGCAGAGCCGGTTCGTGGTGGGGAACAGCAGCACGAAGTGAGCCGGCTTTTCGGAACGGATGGCATCCGCGGCGTCGCCAACCGCGACCTGACTCCCGAACTCGCGATGCGAATCGGCCGCGCTGCGGCTAGCCTGCTTCCGCGGGCGCCCCAAAAACCAATCGCAATCGGACGCGATACTCGCGTTTCCGGCACCATGCTCGAGTCGGCGCTCGTCGCCGGCCTCACCTCGGCCGGGTACGATGTGGTCTCACTCGGCATCGTTCCGACGCCCGCCGTGGCCTGCGTAACGCGCGCCGCCGATTGCGCCGCCGGCATCGTTATCAGCGCGTCGCACAATCCGATCGACGACAATGGAATCAAGTTCTTTGGATCCGACGGTTTCAAACTCTCCGACGAGCTGGAGAGTCGCATCGAGGGCCTCCTCGACTCGGCCGATCTTCCACGGCCGATCGGAACCGATGTCGGCACGGCGCGCGCCGCGCAGAATCTCGCGCGGTTCTACTATCACGAACTCTACGAAGGCGCAATCGAGCTGACCGGTTTACCGGTCGTCGTAGACGGCGGTTTTGGGGCGGCCTACGCGATCGCACCCTACGCGTTACGGAAGCTAGGAGCGCACGTTTCGGAGATCAACTGCGAGCCCGACGGCGCACGGATCAACGTCGCCTGTGGAGCGACCGATCTGGTGGGTCTGCAAGCTGCAGTCCGCGCACGAGTCGAAGCCGGCGAGCGAAGAACCGTTGGGGTCGCTTTTGACGGCGATGCGGACCGCGTGCTCTTCGTCGACGAGACGGGAGCGGTGGTTACGGGCGATCACGTGCTCTTTGCGCTCGGTCGCGCGATGCACGAACGCGGCGAGTTGGCACGCGACGCCATCGTTGCGACGCATATGAGCAACGTCGGGTTCGAGCGTGCGTTGCGAAAGCACGGGATCGGATTGGTCCGCGCCGCCGTGGGCGACCGGTACGTGCTCGAGGAGATGCAAGCCGGCGGCTACAACTTGGGCGGCGAGCAGTCGGGCCACGTAATAGACTTCCGCTATAACACGACCGGCGACGGACCGCGTACTGCAGTCACGTTGCTTGGCTTACTGATATCAACCGGCACGACGCTCCACGAACTCGTGCGCGAGGTCGTCTACGCGCCGCAAATCTTGCTCAACGTTCGCACGAGTCGCCGCGAGGTGCTGGAGTTACCGGCGGTGCGCGACGCGATCGCCGCGGCCGAATCGGAACTCGCCGAATCGGGTCGGCTCTTCGTTCGGGCGTCGGGAACCGAACCGCTGATCCGCGTGATGGCCGAAGGCGATGATGCCGCGACCGTCGAGCGCGTGGCCGCTCGGGTTGCGGGCCGAATCGAGCAGGAGGCTGCGCGCTTCGCTTCAACGTAACCCCAGGAATCGAGGGTCCGGCAGTGCGTGGAAGGGCGTCTCGGCATGATGCCGAAGCGCGCCATAGCTGCCTAGAGCAGTCACTGAGTCGGGACGAGAGTCCCGAGCGGGGGACTTTCCCGGTAGGGGTGAGTGGGCCGGTCGGCCCTAGGGCGATTCTTTCCCGCCCGAAC
>DAINBY010000021.1:0-29452 GCA_036732685.1 Candidatus Cybelea sp.
TTCGCCTTGATGCCCTTTGGCCAGCGCACGATCGTGCCGTTTCGCGTGCCGCCCCAGTGCGACGCGACCTGCTTCGTCCATTGATACGGAGTATCCATGGCGTGCGCCCACCCTACCGCATAGTGATTGTAGGCTTCGGGGCCGCCAAGTTTGTCGATGCGCTCCGTAAGGAATTCGGCGGTTTCGAGCGCATTCATACCGTTAAAAGGGATCATTTCGCTGAAGGTGCCTTGCGGCGTGCCTTCGGCGGACGCGCCGTTGTCGCCGATGATGTAGTAAATCAGCGTATCGTCGAGTGCCTCAATTTGTTCGAGCGCATCGATGAGGCGTCCGATGTGATAATCGGCAAACGAGAAGAACCCGGCGTAGACTTCCATCTCGCGCGCCAGCACGCGTTGGAACTCGGGCGTTTGCGAATCCCATGACGGGATCTCTTTCGGGCGCGCCGTGAGGTCGCAGTCCTGCGGAATCACTCCGAGTAGTTTCTGACGTGCAAAGGTCTCTTCGCGAATCTTGTCCCAGCCTTGATCGAATTTGCCTTTGTACTTGTCGGCCCACTCTTTCGGCACGTGATGCGGTGCATGCGTCGCCCCGGGGGCAAAATACATGAAGAATGGCTTGTCGCCCGCGAGCAGCCGCTGCTGGCGTACCCACGCAATTGCGCGATCAGTCATGTCCTCCATAAAATGGTAGCCTTCCTCGGGCGTCTTCGGCGGATCCACGACCTTCGTGCCTTCATGAATTGCGGGATACCATTGATTGGTCTCGCCGGCGACAAAGCCATAGAAGTACTCAAAACCCGATCCTGTCGGCCAGCGATCGAACGGCCCAACCGGACTCGCTTCCCAGACCGGAACCTCATGGCACTTGCCGAACTGCGCGGTAGAATAGCCGTTGAGTCGAAGAATCTCGGGCAGCGGTGCCATCGAGTTCGGGCGCACCGAGCTGTATCCCGGCGCTGAGGTTGCGATTTCCGTAATGCCGCCCATTGCAACCGTGTGGTGATTGCGTCCGCTCAATAATGCCGCGCGCGAAGGCGAGCAGAGTGCCGTGGTATGAAAGCGCGTATAGCGCAGTCCATCCTTGGCGATCCGCTCGGCAGTCGGCGCTTGGCATGGACCGCCGAAGACGCTCGACGCGCCAAAGCCAACGTCGTCGATCAGGACGATCAGTACGTTTGGGGCTCCCTTCGGCGGACGCAACGGTTCTATGGGCGGAAACTTTGAATCGGGATCCTTAGCGTCGTACGCAACAAAGCCGGCGTACGGCTGGTCTGGGATCGGCAGCACTTCACGCTGCACGCGTTTGCCCGAGCCTGGCGAACCGTTTGAACTCGACATTGGGCCTCCAAAGTACGCGACGATACGGTTCGTCGCTGGACTGTGAGCCCGCTACTTACGACGACCGGGAAAAGCGTCCTGGAAGACTTAGCTCGCACGAAGGGACCGCTGCCCGGCCGCAGTAGGCTAATCCCGTGGATTCGATCTGGGGCGTGGCGGCTCGCTATTGCGTGCGGCAAGACGCACACACCTTTATGTGGCTTTGGGGCCTCTTCTTGGTGCTTGCCGGTGCGGGTTACGCCCTGTGCGGGCGCAGAGCCGGCTTCGGCACCGCCGTGCTTCTATTTTTTGCGTTCTGCACCGCCGCGCTCGGATTCACCACCTTTTATGGGTGTTATCGGTGGGCACCGTACTCGATGGGGCTAGGCACACCGAGTATTTCCGCAGCCAGCCTTAACGCGTTCATGTGCCTGAGCCAAGGCGCATTTGCGAGGGCGGTGGGGTGGACGGTTATGGTGGTGTCGTGCAGCACCGCGGTGGGACTCATCGCTTGGGCTCGATTGCGTGGCAGGAACGCGGCTATCCGCGCATCGTCATATCTGGGTGCGGCATTCTTGCTGCTCGTTGCGATCGTTGTCGGCTTCTTCGTATTCTTCGTCTTCTCTTGGTGCTCATCACAACGTTTGTTTTAAGTATGACGTACGGATATAGTGTTGTTCTCCTCGCAGTAGATCACTTGCAGGTGGCCGTTTCGCAGGATCTGTCATCGCGATACTGTCCACAGAGCACAGCTCTTTTCTTGACGAGATTTTGGGCGCTCTTTGCGCTCTTCGTCGTCGCCGCGCTGGCGCTGTTGTTCGCCGCTCACCGCAGGACGGAGGGAACGCCCGCTGCTCGGCCGCTACGCATTGCCGCGTGGGTGCTCCTCGCCTTCGCGATCGGCAGCGGTGCGCTGGTTCTTTACGGGCTCTCCGGTTGCAGCGGGCCAGCGGCGGCAGGGCTCTTTTGGGAGTGGCCATAGCCTAGCGCTCAAGCGCGATCGTCGCGGACAGTGCGACGGGTGTTTGGTGTATTGACATCCTTCGATGCAAGGAGTAACATCGAAAAATGTCGATGCAACGATGCTGCCCATCCACCGACGTCGTCACCACAGACTTTGAGCCCGCCGCCGCGCTTCTCAAAGCGATCGCCGATCCGTATCGGATGACGATGCTCGCGACGTTGGCCGGCAACGATCATGAAGTTTGCGTCTGCGACTTCACCGACGCGCTTCCCTTAAACCAGCCAACCGTCTCACATCATCTTCGAATCCTCCGCGACGCGGGCTTAGTTACCTGCGATCGTCGCGGGACGTGGGTCTACTATCAGCTGTCAGCCGATGCGATGGAACGAGCGGCCGGCGCAATGAACGGCGTTTTCCGAAGAAAGGTGCTCGCGTGAAGACCCACTTGAACCTTGCGACAACGGACCTTGTGGAGAGCGTCGAGTTTTACTCCACGCTGCTCGATGCAAGGCCGCAGAAGGTGCGAACGGGGTATGCGCTGTTCGTGACCGACCAGCCGCCGCTGGAGCTCGCGCTTGGTCTCGCCGACTCCGTGTCGCCGGCACACGACGCTCACTTTGGAATCTTTATGGAAACCACGGAGGAGGTCGAGCGCGCCATCGCCCGTCTAGAACGGGCCGGCCTCGCTTCCTCAGTCGAGCGCGAGCAGACTTGCTGCTACGCTAACCAGACAAAGGTTTGGGCGGTCGATCCGGCTGGGCGTAGGTGGGAACTCTACACCGTTCATGAGGAGACGGAGGAGCGCGACTCTACGTCTTGCTGCGTCGCCTAAGATTGCCGTGACGGTTCGACCGGTTACCGTTCGGGACGCTTCCAGCGCCGACTTAGAAGCGATCCGCGCTATCTATAACGAGGGTATCGAGGACCGGGTCGCCACCTTGGACGTGGATGCGAAGTCGCGCGACTCAATGGCCGACTGGTGGTCGCAGCACACAGATCGGTACGGCGTCTTGGTTGCGACCGAATCGGACGAAGCAATCGGGTGGGCCGCGCTCAACCCGTTTTCATATCGGTGCGCTCACGCAGACATTGCCGATCTGTCGGTCTACGTCGCGCGCGATCATCGAGGGCGCGGCATAGGATACGAATTGCTCGCACGTCTGACGCAGCTTGCGAAAGAGCGCGGGTTCCACAAGATCGTACTTCATGCCCTAAACGTGAACGAGCACGGAAAAGCCCTCTACCGCAAGGCCGGCTTCAACGAAGTGGGCATCTTCAGGGAACACGGGCGGCTCGACGGCCGCTTCGTTGACGTTGTCGCCATGGAGCTCTTGCTCCAGTGACCTTGCTGAAGCGCAGTATCGCCGAGGGACTCGGGACGGCCTTTCTTCTGGCCGGTGTCGTCGGCTCGGGAATCATGGCGCAGCGGCTGAGCGGCGGGAATCAGGCCGTGGCGCTTCTGGCGAATACGCTTGCAACCGGGGCGGTACTCATGTGCTTGATTGCGGCGCTTGCACCGATTTCGGGAGCGCATTTTAATCCCGCCGTCTCCCTCGCGGACGCCATCCACGGTGGACTGCCGTGGCGCGAGCTCCCGGCATATTGGTTCGGACAGCTAACCGGGGCCGTTCTCGGCGTCGCCGTTGCGAACGTAATGTTTGGGCTACCGGCATTCTTCATTTCACATCGCATGCGCGGGGGTTCGGGAGAGTGGCTGGGAGAGTTCGTTGCGACCTTTGGTCTGCTGGCAGTGATTTGGGGCTGCGTTCGCTCCCGCTCGCTGCTCACACCCTTTGCGGTTGCATCGTATGTCGTCGCTGCATATTGGTTTACGTCGTCCACGTCGTTTGCGAATCCGGCGGTCACGATCGCGCGCATGCTCTCCGATACGTTCGCAGGTATTCGCCCGCAAGACGTTGCTCCATTCGTTATAGCTCAGCTCCTGGGGGCCGTGGCGGCTACGGCTACGTTCGGCTGGCTCGCGCCGATCGGGACGCCTCGTCAACTCGATCGAGAGATGCGATGAAGGAAGACGTATTGTTCGTTTGCGTGCACAATAGCGCGCGGAGCCAGATGGCCGAAGCCTTCGTAAACAAGATCTGTCCAAACGGCTTCGTAGCATATAGTGCCGGGCTAGAACCCGGGGTGCTCAATCCGCTCGCCGTTGCCGTCATGCGTGAGGTGGGCATAGACCTATCGGCCAACACGACAAAGAGCGCGTTCGACCTCTTCAAGGCCGGTAAACTCTTCTCGTACGTCATTACCGTCTGCGACGAGACGAGCGCAGAGCGGTGTCCGATATTCCCGGGCCATGCTCGACGCTCGCACTGGAGTTTCGCGGATCCGGCTGCCCTTCAGGGGTCGTTGGTGGAGCGCCTCGCGACGGCACGGGCCATTCGCGATCAGATTCGCGCGCGGATCGTAGCTTGGTGTGAAGAAGTTTGCCTTAGCGGCGTGCGAGGCTGACGGTTACGCCGGAACCTGCGCTTACGCTCAATCGTTTCAGCGGCGCGCCACCCTGCGGGTATCGCCAAAAGCCTACGCCCCGGTTATAGCTGTCGGGCCCGATGAGCGTGTCGCCTTGGATCCAAAACTGCACGATATATTTCGCATGCGCAAGGGTCAGCGAGCCAATCTGCGTGCCCGCCGTTCCATTTATTGCGAAGCGATGAATGACCGTGTCACCGAAATCGCCGATCGCGAGGTATTTTCCGTCCCATTTCATGTCGCCCTGCGGTGTGACTTGTGTGTCGAGCGTGATGGTCTCAAATGCTGACTTGCCTTTGGGAAGCTCGGCCAGAGAGAGCCCACGGCTGCTGGTAAACCCGGCAACGAATAGGTTACCGGCAGAGTCGTAGCTACACGCTTCTTGGGGCTCGGTAAAATTATAAACGCGGGGGGCGTGCCACCGGTGACGGTGCTCCGGGCGGTAAGTGGCTACTCCGAAGACGGTATTCGTCTGAACGACAGTCGCAAGGTTTCCGGTTGTCGGATCGATGGCGCAATCGCGCGGACTCCCAAAGGGAGCGTTGATAAACGTGGTTTGAGTGCTTCCGCCGTGGGGATACTCGCCGATTCCGTAGGTCTCCGTAAAGAAGACCTCGCCTGCGGCGTTGGAGCACATCTTGAAACTGCTAGGCTGTAAGCTTGAGACGAACTTTGCCTTCGGATACGTGTAGATGTTGGTGGATCCCGAATTGCCGAGCACTGAGACGTACAGCAAATCGCGCCCCTCTGCGTTCGGCTCGACCACTTGTTTTGGGGCCATCGCGCCCTTCGGCGGCAGCGTGTCATCCTGAGCCTGTCGAAGCGCGCCGCACGCGACAAGCAACACCGCAGCAACGGTGCCGATATAAAGCGCGTAGGGATGACGATCCACGATGGCACGTACGTTCGGCGCGCAAAAGGCCCAGTCCCAGCGCGGCACCGAACCCTGGCCCAATGAAGCTGACCAAGGTTGCCGCCGCCGTCGAAATCGCCGCCGGATTGATCTTTATGATAAGCCCTTCGCTCGTGGCTCAGCTCGTATTGAACGCTGAGCTAAGCCCTGCGGGCGAGGCGGTGGGACGTGTCGGAGGTTTCGGCCTGGCGGGCTTGGGCATTGCTTGCTGGTTAGGTTCGGCCCCCGTCAGCGCAAAGAGCGCGGCGACTCGCGGGCTCCTCGCCTACAACGTTCTGGCGGCGATATTCTTTACGTACTTAGGAGTGCAAGGGGCGTTGGTCGGGATTCTGCTTTGGCCGGCAGCCGTGCTGCACGCGATACTTGCCGTTCTGCTAGGCCGCGCTTTCATTCTCGATGTTCGCACTGGTTAAGCCATCAGTGAATGGCCTGACTCGTTATGGAGTGACGGCGTAAATCGTACCATTCCCGTGAGTGCCACCTACCTCTGACGTTCCGTAAAGCGTATTGCTCGCATCGATGAGCGCAGATTCTGGAACCGATCCGTCGGGAGGTCCGGCGAATCGATAGAGAATCGTTTTCTCACCGGCCGGGGTCATCTTAAAGACCGTTCCGCATCCCAAACCACAGCCCGCGCCTCCGTTCGGCGTCGTTCCATAAAGATTGCCGCCCGCCGCAACAATCGCGTTGGGAAACCCGCCGTCAGCGCCACCTTTAAAGTTGTAAACGATTCGTTCCTTACCGGAGAGCGTTACCTCAAATACGGTTCCGCACGGAAGATAATAGGTGAGGCCGCAGTTGTTCTTGCCGCCGGAGAAGGTCACACCGTACAGGTTACCATTCAAAGCAGCGAGGCCGCCCCCGGGGATGGCTCCGTCGTGTGAGCTACCCTTAAATCTATGCAAAATCGTCTCTGTGCCTGTGGGAGTTACTTCAAACACGGTGCCACAGCCGTAGCTAAAGTAACAGCGGTTACTCCCGCCGGAGCTGCTCGTGCCGTAGAAATGTCCGTTGAGCATCAAGAGACCACCAGTCGGCGTGCCGGCGTCCTTCCCGCCTTTGAACGTGTAGAGAATGTTGGCGTTACCGGATGGACTCATTTTGAAAATCAAACCACACCCGCGATAGAAAGTGTAGGCGCACTTTCCGGTGCCCCCGGCTGACGCCTCGCCGTAGAGCGAACCCTTGAACGCAGTTAGCGGAGCGTCAGGCATAGCTCCTTGCGCACCACCGGCAAAGCGATAGAGCACGAGCTCTTCGCCCGAGGTGGTAATTGAAAAGACGGTGCCGCAACCCCGCGTGTTTCGGGATTTACATCCCGGCCCGCCGCCGTAGATTGTGGTGCCGAACAGCGTACCTCCGACGTTGATCAACGAGGCCCCTGGCGCTTCGCCATCGCTTCCGCTCTTGAAAACGTGGAGGATGCGCTCTTGCCCCGATGCGCTAACCTTGTATACGGTTCCGCAAGCGTGCACGTCGACGCAGCCGCCATTTCCGCCAAGACTAGTCGTGCCGTAGAGTTCACCGTCGACCGAGATCGGCGCAGCGTCGGGGTATGCCCCGTCCGCGCCTCCTGCAAACGAATGCAGAACCCTCTCCGCGTCGGCCGACACCAGCGCATTGCCGTGTGGCAAGGCGCCCGCACCCGCGAAGGTCGACGGCGATCCGCCGCAGCCTGCGAGCAACGCCGCCATCGAGCAGATTTCCAACGCGAAGCGACCTACGGCTGAAACTCTCACGCCCGGAACGTTCGGCGCGCCGGCGGCGGGTCCCAGCACACGGCAGCTTGCAGGCGGCGTGCGCCTTACGGCGTGACTTTGAAGAGCGTTCCCATCTGGCTCGAACCTCCGAGCGAGGTCGTGCCGTAGAGCGCGCCGTTGACGACCGTGAGCGATGCTCTCGGATCCGATCCCTCCGACGTCGTCTTGAACGCATGGAGCACGTGCTCCTTACCCGACGTGCTTACGGCAAAAACGGTACCGAGGTTCGGCGTTCCGCCGCCGGCGGTCGTTCCGTAGAGCTCACCCTTGAGGAGAGTTAGATTCGCCTCGGGATTTGCGCCGTCGCTGCCGCCTTTGAAATTGTAGAGCACGTGTTCGCTGCCGGCGGTCGTCGCCACGAAGACGGTGCCGTTGAAGTTCTTGCCGGCGCCGTTGGTCGTTCCGTAGAGTTTTCCGCCGTCGTTGAGGAGCCCGGCCTCGGGCTCCGCGCCGTCGAAGCCTGTGCCGAACGAGTGAAGAACCTTCTCGCTGCCGGTTTTGCTGGTTTTGAAAATGGTGCCGACGCCATTCTTCCCGCCGCTCGCGGTCGTACCGTACAAGACCGAGTTGATGACGACGAGGTTCGCCACCGGGGCCGCCCCGTCGTTGCCGCCTTTGAAGCTGTAGATTACGTGCTCGCTGCCGCCCGGCGTGACGGAAAAGACGGTGCCGCAGCCTTGCGTGCAGTTCTGAATTCCGCCAACGTCCGTTGTGCCGTAGAGCACGCCGCCCTCGGCAACGAGCGGCGCGTACGGTTGCGAACCGTCGGCGCCGCCTTTGAAACTGTAGACCAAGCTCTCTTTGCCGGCCTTGGTGATTTTGAAGACCGCTCCGAAACCATGATCGCCGCCGTTGCTGGCGGTTCCGTAGAACGTGTCGCCAAGCAGTATGAGTCCGGCGACCGGAAAAACTCCATCGGGTCCGCTGCTTCCGAAACTGTGTAAAACGTGCTCCTTGCCCGCGGTGCTGGTCGCGAAGACGCTGCCGGCACCACCTTGACCCCCGCCTTGCGTGGTGCCGTAGAGCGTGCCGCCCACCACGACCATGCCGGCTGCCGGCACGCCACCGTCGGGAAGGCCCTTAAAGCTGTAGAGCGATTTGAAGCCGGCGGCGCCGGCGCCAACCGCCAACGGCGGGGCCATCTGGGCAGGTAACGCCGCGCCGGCGCCGGCATGCGCGCAGCCCGAAAGCAGCGCCGCACCACCAAGAATTGACAGAACGTTCCTCATGACGCGAATGCTACGATGTAATCGTCAAGAGAGAGTCAAGATAGCCTCGAATGGACCGCGGCGGCCCAAGGCGTCTTGGCGGCGAGGCGCGTACTTCGCGCTATGGACGCACCGCTTACCGACGTGGCGCCGATCTCGCTCGACGCGATCGAAGCGGCGCGAGCGCGCATCGCCGGCACCATCGTCCGCACGCCGCTGCTCGAACTGCAAGGCACCACCGGCCCGAAGATCTTTCTAAAGATGGAGAATCTTCAACCGATCAATTCGTTCAAGCTTCGCGGAGCGGCCAATGCCGTCGCCGTCCTGGATCCGCGCGAGCGCGCGCTCGGCGTATGGACGATCAGTGCCGGCAACGCCGGGCAAGGCGTCGCGTATGCTGCTCGTCAAGCCGGCGTGCCGTGCACGGTTGTCGCGATCGAGACGGCACCGGAGACGAAGGTCGCCCGCATGCGCGCGCTCGGTGCCAACGTGATCAAAGCGTCATTCGACGCCTGCTGGGAAGCCTTGGAACGCCGAACGTTCCCCGGCATCGAGGGTACGTTCGTTCATCCGTTCGACGACGATCACTTCATCGCGGGCAACGCGACCGCCGGGCTCGAGATCGTCGAAGATCTGCCGGACGTCGCGACCATCGTCACGGCGTTGGGTGGAGGCGGATTGATCACCGGTGTCGCATCCGCGGTTCGCGCGAAGAGGCCGAACGTGCGAATCTTCGTCGCGGAGCCCGAAACGGCGGCGCCGTACGCGCGCTCCCTAGAACTCGGGAGAGCGTCGGCCTTCGAGGAGTGGCAGCCAACCTTTGTCGACGGTGCGGGCGGCAAGAGCGTCTTTCCGCGCATGTGGGAACGCATGCGCGGACTCGTCGACGGCTCCATCGTCGTATCGCTCGACGAAACGCGGCGAGCGATGCGAGTGCTTGCCGAACGCTCGCGCGTGATTGCCGAGGGCGCCGGAGCGTTGCCGGTCGCGGCGGCGCTGAGCGGAAGGCTTCGCGACGGTCCGATCGTCGCGCTAATCTCCGGCGGCAACATCGACCTCGCGACGTTTTGCGAGGCGATCGCCTCTGCGGGCTAGCTACGGCGCCGAGTTGAGGAGGCCGTAGACGTCGAGCTCGGTCTGGGTTCCGACGTAGACGCGCCCATTTGCGACGGTCGGGACCGCGAACTTGTTGGCCGGCCCGGCGTGGTCGCGAGCCGCATTACGAGCGCTGTCATAGAGTTCGCGAGAGACGTCGCGCGCGTCGTACGCGCGCAGCACCGCCGGCGGTCCGCCTCGAACTCTGCCGGAGACGCCGATAACCCAAACGATGCCGTCGCGCTCGCCGTTCGATGAGACGGATGGCGTCGAGCCAGGGTAGTTGAAGAATTGGGTACTGCGGGAAACCGGCTCGTCCGAAAGCCGAGCGCCTCTGACCGTGTATCGCTCGAGGTGCGAGCTGTTGCCCGCGTAATAGACCGCACCGTTGAAGTAGGCGGGGCCGCTGTAAAAGCCGTTGTGGAGATTCGCATCGAGCTGCTGCACGACGCGATTTTCGCTCGGATGGAACCCGCCCATATTCTCTCGGTCCAAAATGAAGAGCCGGCCCTCTTTGCCTCCGCTTAGAACTTCGTGTGGGTGGGCGCCGGAATGAGTGGGCAGCAGCATCACGCCGCCCGATCCAAGGTCGAGATCGCGGCCCGACATCGGGCGCTCGTTATACGGCGCGAAGTAGTCGGTGACGCGCAGTTGGTTGCCGGTCGCTATGCGAAGAACGGACATACCATAGTTTGGGCCGCCGCGGGCTGCGTCGAACGATCCATTGCCCGTCGACGCGTAGAGGTTGCCGCCCTCGTCGATCGCGGGCGCCGATCCCGGCCCCCAGATCCCGCCGAGCGACCCGGTCGGCGTCACGCAGAAGACGCGCACGATGGCGAGCGTTGCAGCATCGAATCCGATGAGCCATCCGCGCGCGTCGTCGTTGGAAGCGTACGCCACGTAGACGATCCCGCGATCGAGCGCTAAGCCGGAACGTTGAAAGGCGCTGTGCCGCTCGAACTCGACGGTTGGATATCCGGGGGCGGTCGCGCGAACGGTGACGGGGCTCCCGGCTACTTCGGCACCCGAG
Source organism: Candidatus Cybelea sp. (assembly GCA_036732685.1). Classification (GTDB taxonomy): domain Bacteria; phylum Vulcanimicrobiota; class Vulcanimicrobiia; order Vulcanimicrobiales; family Vulcanimicrobiaceae; genus Cybelea. Next base: position 10,777 of record DAINBY010000021.1, read on the forward strand.
GCGACGTCGAGTGCGTGCAGGCGCTCGACAAAGACGCCATGCTCGTCGGTCTTGACGTCGACGTAGAGCCGGCCATTGGGGGCATCGATCACCGGTGTCCCCGTGATGCCGTGCTCGGGTGCCATGATGGTGGGATCGCACTCGGGTTGGCGCGGGCTCGTGCACGGTACCGTCGTAATGCCGTGAGCCGGATCGATAAAGCTCTCGTGCCACAACGGAGTACGCGTGGCGCCGGCGGCGTCGAACGCGTAGACGCTATCGTGCTCGGTTGCGACGATGACCAGGTCGTGCGTTCCACGACCGGACATGGCAACGCGCGGAACGTAGAGCGGCTCCGCGTAGAGCTGACCGTCGACTCGATAGGAAAAGATCTTGCCGAAATGCATTGGATTGACGAGTTGCGGCGTTAGCGTCGTTTCCGAGCGATTCTGCCCCGTTCGCGCGCGGTCGTTGTGCCAGGTAAGCACGCCGCTAAACGCGCTTTGCGTTCCGGGCGGAAGGCGCGGCGCCGACAGAGGAGAGCCGCAGGCACTCAGCGTGACGGCCAAGACCGTTGCCCATAGTATCGCGCGTCTCAAGCGTTACGCGATTCAGCGCGCAGCCAAGGGCTCCTGGGGTTCGCGCAAGAATCGTTGCCCAGTATCATGAGCGAAAAGCAAGACGGGATAAACGCGGACGTGGCGCCCTCCGGCGACGGATGCGTCGAGTGCATCGCAGAGGGCGGCTGGTGGTTCCACCTGCGCCGATGCGCGCAGTGCGGCCACATTGGATGCTGCGACCAATCGTTGGGCAAGCACGCAACCGCCCACTTTCACGCCTCCGGCCATCCGATTATTGCGAGCTTCGAGCCCGGTGAGGCGTGGTTCTACAATTTCGTCACCGGCGATTTCATGGAAGGGCCACGGCTCGCACCGCCTCGCTGGCATCCGGCAGATCAGCCTACTCCCGGCCCGCGTGGCGGCGTTCCTGAAGATTGGGAGTCGCAGCTTTAGTTAACGCTACGCACTGGCCGGCACTACCGGGCGTCCCAGCTCGCCGCGTTGACCGGTAGCCAGAGCATGTTCAGCGCATATCCCGTAACGCGGTTGCCGGCGCCGATCAACCGGCTCTCGTAATAGAGCGGAATCATCGGAACGTCGTCGTGGACGAGCACCTGCATCGCGTCGAAATCGCGATCGCGCTGCGCTTGACTCGGCGTTCGTGCCTGATCGTCGAAGAGCGCCTCAAAGCGCTTCGAGCAGTAGAACGAATGATTCTCGTCGCCTTTGACGGCCTGCACGCAGCGAAGGTTCAAAGATTGCTCGGGATCGCTCCCTCCCACCCACGTCTCGCCGGCGATGGCTGCTTTTCCATTGCGTAGGAGGCCGTCGGGACTGAACCAGATGCGAACGGGATTCGCCTTCATAGTGAACCGCATGCCAATCGCGGCGAGCTGCGCCTGCACGAGCGTTCCGATCCGAACGTTGATGGGGTCTTCGGAGTTTACTCCGATCGTGCCGCCGAGCGGTATCCCGTCTTTGAATCGCGTGCCGTGCTGCATGGTCCAACCGGCGGCATCGAGCTGCGCCGCGGCGGCCTTCGGGTCGTGCGGGTAGGCCGGGATGACGACGCTCTTCCAGCGCACGATCGGCGGCGGAAGAAATGACGTTGCCGGCGGAAACTGGTCTAGCCAAGCCGCGGCGAGCGCCGGATAGTCGAGTGCCGAGGCGATTGCCCGGCGTACGCGCACGTCGCGCGTTGCCCCCATCTGCGTCTGCAGGTAGAGCAATCGCGTCGCGTTCTCGGGGAATCGTAGGACCCGTAGACCCGGCGTCTGCGCGGCCTGGGTCACGTTCTCTGGCGTCAGCGTGCCGACGTCGACGGCGCCCGAGCGTAACGCGACGAAGTTTGAGTTCAGATTCGGTATGATTTGCAGGACGATGCGTTGGAGCTTCGGCCGGGGGCGATAGTATGGATTCGGCTCCAGGATAATACGATCGCCGCGCAGCCACGTCTTCACGCGAAACGGGCCGCTCCCAAACGGCGCGTTCTCCCAAGGCGTTCCGACGACTTTCGTATCGGCAAACGCGTGCTTCGGAAGAATGCAGTATTGGTAATCGGCCTGTGCAAAGAGCACGTGGATCGCGGCATTCCACGGATCGCGTAGCCGAATCACGACGGTGTGGGCGTCGGGCGTCCGCAGCGAGACGACGCGCTGATAGGGAACGACCGACGTCGCACGATTGCGCGGATCGAAGATCGCCCGGTAGGTAAACGCGACGTCGGCGGACGTCAGCGGGACGCCGTCTGCAAAGTGCACGTCCGGACGCAGATGGTACGTGAGTTGCGTTCCATCGGCCGAAACGTCGCCGTTGCGTCGCGACGGAATCCGCGTGACGAGGAGCGGAACGTCCTGGTTATCCGCCGAGAGACCGACGAGCGTCTGGCAGAAGAACGCGTCGATCGCTAGGACCTCTTGATCGATCGCAATTAAGGGCACCAGCGATGCAGGATCGCCCGCATACGCGATCCGCAGAACGTGCGGAGGTCCGGTGCGCACGGCGCCGCTCCGCGTGCATGCGCCAAGCGACGCGATCGCTACAAAAACGATCGCCGCGCGACGCGCAATCTCAACGAGCCGTACCGGCATTGCGCGCCTCTACGTCGTGCCGGAAAGCGCCGCCTGCCCTCGCAGCCAGCGACTCTGGTCCCCCGCGTTGAAGGCACTCCGAGCGGCCGAGCAAAAATAGGCGTACATTCGTATTAAGGACGAGGTCTCGCGACGGCTCGTGACGTCGTGAAGCGCAAGTCATTTGTCGGTCTGGCCGCTTTGGCGGCCGCCGCGCCCGCGGTTCGCTCGCCGGCTCGCGCGACCGGCGTTTCGGCGCGGAGCGGCCGCAAGGCGCTGGTTTTGATCGGCGGCGCGAATCGCGGCGCTTACCAGGCTGGAGCGATTGCGGCCTTGGTCGCGATGCAGGGACTCTCCGACGGGCAGCCGCTCGACTTCGACATGGTTTGCGGAACGTCGATCGGGGCGCTCAACGGTTTCATGGTCGCGACGGCGCAGTATCGAACGCTCCAGCTGATCTGGCGCAGCGTCATCGCGTCGCGCAACGTTTTTCGAATCAAGCCACAGTTCGATGCAATAGACGACCCGCAGTCCGGTCTGATCGATCGCGCCGCCGCGGCCTTCCGGCTCTCGTCGGGTTTGGTAAAAAACGTTACCGGCGTCTTGGATCCGCAACCGGTTTGGGATCTCTTGACCGCTTACGCCGATCCGTCGATTCCGACGTACCTTCCTTTGTACATTTCGACGACGAACATTACGAGACAAGAGAACCAACTCTTCGTCCGTAAAGCGACGGCCGCTTCGGGTCTTGCGAAGCAGGCCGCCAACGACGCCCTGCTCGCCGCCTACGCGCAGAAGGTGCGTTCGGTGGACGACGCCATGCTGCATCGCGTGCTGTTCGCTTCCGCGGCGATTCCGATACTCTTCGATCCGATTCTCATACCGCGCGAGAGCGATATCGCGATCAAAGATGCCTATGTCGACGGAGGGGTCACGCAGAACGTTCCGATCGACATCGCGCTCATCTGCACGGACACCCTCAACGTCATCTTGGTGAGCCCGGCGCACACGGACGTCGACGAGGAGTATCAGAGCGCGCTCGAGGTTGGGCTCGGCATGTTTGCGACGATGCAAGCCCGCATCTTGGCCTACCAAGTGCGGCTCGCGTACGCGCTTTCCCGAACGCATCTCCCATTTACGCCCTACGTGATCCGGCCGGCTCGCGATCTGCCCGGCCACGGTTCCGATTTCAATAACCAGGCCGACCTGGAAGCGATGTGGCAGTTGGGCTACAAAGACATGGCGCAGGGATGGGTCTCGTTCGTTGCGCCGGCAGATCTGCCGTTCAGCGCCATTTTCTAAAACGACCGCCATGAGGAGAACGCCGATGCGCCTTCGCTTCGCGATAGCAGGTTGCTATGCGGCACTCTTCAGCTGCGCCGGCAACTCGCCGATGAGCCCGCCCCCCTCTCACCCCTCGCAGCGCGTGCGGGTCGAAGCCGGGCGCGTGGGAATTTGGGCGGCCGATTCATATTCCAGCACCATCTACGGCGTGACGAGCGACGGCAGCACGATCGTCTCCTCGATCAACACCGCCGCCAATGGATGCGATGAAGATTTCGGTCTGAAGGTGGATGGCGAGAGCCATTTGTGGGTCGCTTGCGAAGACGGCGCCAACTTACAAGGCGGGAGCGTTCAGGAATATCGCCGCACCGGCTCCGTCATCGCGACGTATCAGGGAGGCTGCCCGTCGAACTTGCCGGCCAGCCGGTGCGAGAACTTCATCGGCGACGGGCTAGACGCGGCCGTCAGCGCCGCCGCAGTCTTCGTCTCCGACTGGACCTTCGAGATCGAATGGAACTGCGACCACCCCGGTTTGAGGCCGCCCTGCGGCAACACGCAGGCGGGCACCGGCTTCGAATATTGGCCGTTGCACCATCAACGATCGCAGCCTACGCTCGTCGACGTCTACGGCAAGAGCTTCAACGGTTTAACGATCAATAACGTGTGGTACTTCGACCTCGATAACTCCGGCAATATTTGGGCCGGCTACAGCGGGTGCGCCGGCGCGACGTGCGGCGAAGGCCTGCTCGAGATAGAGAATCCGACGAGCCCGTCGTTTACGCTGCTCGAGCGTCTGCCTCCCGGCACGTTCGACGGCGTCAACGGCGTCTATATCAGCGACGGCGGAAGCGTCGTGAACGTTACCGACGACGGAGCGGGCGTCATTGATTCGTATTCCTTGACTCCGTCGTTCGAATCTGCTCCGTTTCGCGTGCTCGGTCCAATGGCGGCATTGGGTAGCTTCGCGCACGGAGAACCCGTCGCGGGCGGATTCCGCAACGGCGACGAGCGCGCCGTTTGGGGAGACGCGCACGGATGGCTCGATCTCGGCAACGTGAGAACGAACAAATGGACGGCGGTGGACCCGGGCTTCATGCATCACCGCATCGGTGCCGCCGTCTACGCGACGTCGGATAAGTGAGGCCTGGTCTCGGGCGCCCACGGCAACGCAATTGCTAAGCCGATGAGCGAGAGCGCGCAGGCGCCGAGGATCACGGTCGTCACGCCGAAGCGCGCCAACGCGATCGGAAGCAAGAAGGTTCCGGCAAAGGCGCCGACGCGGCTGACCGCCGCTGCGAAACCCGTAGCGGATGCTCGAATCGAGGTCGGAAAGAGCTCGGCCGGATAAACGAGCTCGAGGACGGTTGCGGCCCCCATCCCGATCGCATAGGCCAGAAACGCGACGACGACGACGGCTCCGCTCGTAAACGGAAGCGCGCCGAACGCAACCACGGCGACGGCAAACCCTGCGATGCAGATCGGGCGCCGGCCGAACCATTCGATCGACGGCATCGCGAGGAGCGCGCCGAGCGCGAATGCCGCGGTGATCGCTATGCTCCCGGCCGGCGAGCCTTGGTCGCCGATTTTCAAGAGCGCGAGCACCGTGGGGGCGTAGGTGTAGATCGCGAAGAGCGGCACGACTTGCAAGAGCCACATCGCGGAGACGAAGGCTAACCGGCCTCGAAACGATGCGTGAAAGAGCGTCTTGAACGAAACGCGTTGGAGTTCGCCGGAGTCGCGCGCCGCGAGCCACATCGGTGATTCCGGCGCCGTTGCTCGCAAGAGCAGCCCGAGCGCCGCAAAGAGCGCGGGACTCGCGAGGATCCACTTCCAACTCTCCGGTCCGGTCCTTAATAGCGCGTACCCAGCGAGATAAGCGACCGCCGCGCCGAGAAACCAGACCGCCTCGACCGCGCTGAGCGCCGCACCGCGACGTTTGGCCGGCATGAACTCCGCGACGATCGCCGTCGCGATCGGATAATCCGCGCCGATTGCCAGCCCTAGCACGAAACGCAGGACGATCAATTCGGCGGCGTTCGTTACGAAAATCTGCGCGACCGCTACGACGACGAACGCGCAGAGATCGCCGATCATCAAGATGCGGCGGCCGTGACGATCGGTGAGGTGGCCGAAGAGCGGCGCGCCGACGAGAATTCCAAAGAGCGTGGCCGCGCCGATGAGACCCGTGGTCAACGCGTCGAGCCGGAAAGCCGGCGTCAGCGTCACCAGCGCCAAGCCGATGCTGCTGAGAATGTACCCGTCGCAAAAGACGCCAGCGTTGGCGTAAACGAAGATCGCGACAAGATTTGGACGTACGGGGCGGTAACCGACCTCGAGCTTCCTCACTTGCGACGTCTTTCTCGGACCAACGCCGAAGGCCCGTCTGGGCGTACGATGGCGAACGCGACGTGCACGAGAGGAGAAAGGGTCGGCCCAAAGCAACGACCCGAATGTGAAAAACGGGTTCGTGCTTGGCGTCGTCACGGCACTTGGTTTGGCCGCCTGTACGCACAACAATTACATGCCGAACGTGGTCCGGTTAACGCCCAACGGAACGAAAACGGACCCCGCGACCGAGCCGATCAAGTCGTCGTTTACGCTGATCGCCGTGGAGGATGGATACACCGGCCTGTTCACCGCCGACACGATTGCCGGAACCTGTTGGGTGGTTCAGGCGCCGGTAACGACGCACGGCGCCTGGACCGTGACTCCCCAGGGCACAACGTGCGACAAGCACGACGTCGAAGAGATTCTAGTCAAAGATACCAACGGAAACTCTGCCGCGACGTTTATCCGCGGCATCGGAACGGCCGGTCAGTAGCGCGCTCCGTGCCGGAGACTGGTTCCAACGTCGAACTCGCCCACGATTTGAGCGTGCTCGAGCATCGCGACGCAGCCGGCGAACGCCGTCACGTCTGGCTTGGTTTCATGGAGGCGATCGTCCTGGCGATCGTCGCGGTCGCGACGGCTTGGAGCGGCTATCAGGCGTCGCGATGGGAAGGAATTTCGACGACGGATTATGCGCTCTACGAGCGCTACACCGTGCTCTCGCAAGAAAGGTCTACGCTAGCCGGCCAAGATCGTCTCTACGACATCGTCACCTTCAACGGCTGGGTCTCGGCAAAGGTCGCCGGTCACGATCGCGTCGCAGCCTTCTTCGAACGCCGCTTCCGGCCCGAGTACGCCGTCGCGTTCAAAGCCTGGTGGAGTCTCGATCCACTCCACAATCCGAAGGTTCCGGCGGGACCGATCTTCATGCGGGAGTACAGGAGTGCGAACGCGTCCGCTTCCGCTCGTCTCGAGTCTCTCTCCACAAAATATTTTCAAATCGGCGTGACGACGCGCGAACGAGCCGACGATTACGTTCGCATAACGGTCTTCCTCGCCACGGTGCTCTTTCTTACCGCACTGAGCCAGCGCTTCGACTCGACCGGAGCACGTGCCCTTATCGTCGCGATCGCCACCGTTATCTTGCTGATCAGCATGTCCTGGCTCGTCACGCTCCCCCGAACGTAGCCGCAACCCAAGCGGGCGCATCGTAGCGCTTCAGAGTTTCTTTACATTGAAGCAATACCGTAATAAAAACTTATTTTTATACTTTGTGAGGTGCTTCGATGTTCAACAAGCGAACGGACGGGCTACGCTTTAGCGTTGCCGCAATTGTAACGCTGCTCGCCGCAAGCGGATGTAGAGCGGGCGGTTACACGCCGCCGGCGGCCGGCGCGCCGCAGTCGGTAAATGAGAATCGGCAGATCGCCGGAGATGCGGCCGACGTCTCGGTGCTGAAAACTCTCAAGAAGCAGGTCGTTGTCGGATCGGCCATCGATCCAACCAACGGCGCGCAAAATCCCTATGGATTGGCGATCGCGCCCTTGACGGCCGGAAAACTCACGAAGGGCGATTTGGTCATCTGCAACTTCAACGCGAAGTCGAACGTGCAGGGCACGGGCGAATCGATCGTTGCGCTGCATCCGGCTCCCGGCTCGTCGCCGATCCACGTCTCCTCGATCAAGTCGTTAAAGGGATGTGATGCGCTCTCGCTCGACCTCGACGACACGATATGGGCGGCGTCGATGGTGGCCAATGACAACCCGGTCATCGATTCGACCGGCAAACTAATCACCAACATCTCCGGCAAGCCCTTCAATCAACCGTGGGGCCAGATTCTCGCTCGGCAGAAGTCAACATCGGCCTTCTATGCGACGAACGCGGGCACCGGAAGCATCGTGCGGATCAATCTCGGTTCGAAGTTCACCTACGACGTGATCGCGACGGGCTTCCCCGTGAATCACGGCAAGCCGGGGACGGCGCTGGCACCATCGGGTCTCGCTTACGACGCGAAGATCGATACCCTTTACTTCGCCGACGGTATGAACAACTCGATCGTGGCCTTTAAGGACGTCTCGAAGATTCCGAGCCACGGCATCAAGGCCAGCGGTGGCGGCATGAAGTTCTCGGGGCCGTCGGCGGCCGACGCGCGGATCGTCTTTTCCGGAGCGCCGTTGAACGGCCCGCTCAGCACCGCGCTTTTACCCAACGGCAACCTGGTCGTCGGCAACACGCTCGATCCCAGCGGCAAGAATCTGCTCATCGAAATCTCCGCCGCCGGAAAGCTGCTCGACGTGCGCAACATCGACAAGGGCCCGGCGGGCACGCTCTTCGGAATCGTCGCCACCGGAACGAGCGTCACCGATACGAAACTCTATTTCAACGACGACAACGACGGCAACGTTCAAGTGCTCGAACGATAAGCATCGGGCGCTCGATGGCAAGGCGCGCGGCTAGACACGCGCGCCTTGTTCAATTACGGCGTGAACTTGAAGATCGCGCCCTGGTTGTGGCTCCCGCCCGCAACCGTCGTGCCGTAGAGATTGCCGGCGCCGTCGGGCGTCAAGCCATAATAGGGATACGCGCCGTCGCCGGTGCCGCCGAACGCGTGAAGCATCGTCTCCTTACCGGTTTTCGGATCGACTTTGAAGATCGTTCCGCAATCGCACGTTCCTCCGCCGGCCGAGGTCGTGCCGTAGAGATCGCCCGACTTTCCAAAAAGAAGCGTGCTCGTCGACGAGCTGCCGTCGTTCCCGCCCTGGAAGCTGTAGAGGACGGTTTCGCGATAGCTTTTCGCACGTCGCGTGAGTTTGAAGATCGTCCCGAGCGCCTTCGCACCGCCGTAATAGGTCGTTCCGTAGAGATTACCGGCCCCATCCGCGGTGACGCCACCATACGGAGAAGCCGCATCCGAGCCGCCCTTGAATGCATAGAGCGTCGTCAGTTTCCACCGGCTCTTCGAAACGTGCGAGAGTTTGAAGACGGTGCCGTCGCCGTTCGCCCCGCCCGTCTCGGTTACGCCGTAGAGATTTCCCGACGCATCGATCAGCAGCGGACCGAGCGATCCGGTTCCACCGTCCTTACCGCCGGAGAAGGCATGCAGGATCAGTTCGCGCGAGCTCGGCCCCGACGGCGATATCTCGTAGACGACGCCTTGCGCGTGCGCGCCGCCGTCGGGAGTCGTTCCGTAGAGATTCCCAGTCGTATCGTAAACAACGGCGCCTCCCGGGCCGAAGCCGTCGTCGCCGCCCGAGAAACTATGCAGCACGGTTTCACTCGTCGGCGAGAGCTGGAACGCGACACCGCAGCCGTAGCTGCCGCACGAGCCGCCCGATCCGCCCGAGACGGTCGTGCCGTCGAGGTTTCCCTTCGGATCGAAGGTGACGCCGCCGTGCGGATTCTTTCCGGTGGAGAAGCAGTCGAAGTTATAGAGCACCGCCTCCTGCCACGACCGCCGGCCGTGGGGCGAGAGTTTGAAAACGACGCCGCAGGAATCGGTGCCGCCAACGACCGTCGTACCGTACAAGTTACCTTGGGCGTCGAAGGTCAAGCCCGTCGCCGCGTTTCCGCCGTCGTAGCCGCCGGCAAAACTATAGAGGATGCGTTCCGCGCTCGCCGCGGCGCCCGCCGTGGACGCTCCGCCGCGTGCACTGGCTCCGGGCGTCCCGGGCGGAAGGTTCGAGCCGCTACATGCCGCGAGCAAAGCGGCGATCGCGCAAAGGCCCAGCGAGCGGGCAGCCAAATAAGAGAGGCGCATGACGGACGATTCCCGGTGGTCGCGGTTCAGCCTTTCTTCACGAGTTCCGGGTAGAATTGCGCAGACGTACGAGGAGGCGAAACGAAGATGATTCAGCGACCGCGACCCTTTAGCCGGCGGGCATTTATCGGAGGCGTTGTCGTCTTACCAGCGCTTGCCGGGCTGCTCTCTACCGGAGCCCGAGCCGACGCGAAGTCGTCACCCGAGGCGATGCACTACCAGACGTCGCCGAAGGACGGCATGCAGTGCTCGGGTTGCAACTTTTTCATCCCTGGAAAGGACGCCACGTCGGACGGCAGCTGCAAAGTCGTGGACGGCACGATCTCGCCGCACGGCTATTGCATCGCGTATAACGCGAAGTCGTCGTAGCCGCCTAGTTCGTATCGGCCGGGTGGTAGTCGACCGGCTCGTGTAAGAAGTAATCGATTCCGAGCTTCGACTTGATCGGCACGAACTTGCGCGGTGACTGCGAGAAGTCAAAGCACGAGTCCAGTGACTTGGCGCGCACGTCGCTGCCGTTCGTCGTCAACGCTGCGAGACCGAACCGCTGCTCGATGAACTTTAAGATGCTGCCGTGCTCGTAATGCTCGTGCGAAACGTAGCCCTTTTTAGCATAGGGCGAGATGACGATGAGCGGAACGCGGATACCGAGGCCGTCATAGTCGACGTACTGCGGAGGTTCGGCGTCGAAAAAGCCGCCGCTGTCATCCCAAAAGATGAAGATCGCCGTTGAATTCCAGAACTTGGACTTGCCGATTGCATTGACGACGGAAGCTACCCACGAGGGACCACCGTCGGGCGCGCAGCCCGCGCCCGGGTGGTCGGAGTCCCTGCAGTATGGCGTTATCCAGGTAACGTCCCGAAGCGTACCTTTTCCGATGTCTCGCAAAAACTGAGGCGGACCGCTAAAGACATCGTTATCCCAATCGGGACCGTAACAAATGCCCTTTATCGACTGATAGGTGCTCCAAATCCCGGTCTCTCTGTAGTCGGGCTCCGGACCGCTGCCGCACGCTTTTCCGCCGGGCCCTTTTGCTCCCAAGGGGCCGGCGTAGAACGACCAGCTCAGAGGTGGCGAGGCGTCGTCGAGTTCGTTACCGAGCGTTTTGTAATCGAAGCAGACGACCATCGGCTTCGGCGACGGCGTGCCGCGCGGTGGTTTTGCGCCGACTCGCTGCACCGTGTCGGTCGGACCTCCGGGGCAGCCCCAGTTTGTGAGGGGATAGTTAGTGGCTTGGGCTGCCTGTCCCGCGATGATGTATTCGTGCGAGACGTAGCTGCTGTCGTCGAAGTTCGAGGGATACATCTCGTCGGCGAGCACGTATTGCTGCGCCATAGACCAGTAGGGCGCGATCTGACTTTGCGGCACATAGCTGTAGGGCGGGTATTTTATCGGGCACTTTGGATAGCCGGGCTGATCGCACTGCCAGGTTTCCTTATTGAAACCATTCATCCGGCATTCGGTTCCCGGGATCTTTCCCTTACCGTTGCAGGCCGCAAGATAGGCTTGCTGATTGTGTTCGATATCCCAGCTCAATGAGAGGGACATCGGTTTGAGCACGACCTTTTGGCCCATCGAATCGTGCCCATACGTTGCCGTTTTCGCGCCGGGAAAACCCATGAAGAGATTGTTGAAGCTTCGGTTCTCTTGAATTACGATCACGATGTGATCGATCCTGTCGATCGGCTTGCCCGAGCGGTTCATCGCAAAGCGGGCCGCTTGCGAGTTCGAGATAGGCAGGATCGTGGAAGCGCCGGAGCCGCCGCTACCACGGCAGGCAGTAAGGATCAGCGCGGCAAGAGCCCCCGCAAATGCAAAGAATTTCTTCATTACAACTCTGCCATAATTACCGGCCTCGAACGATGGTCATAACGCGTGCCGCGAGTCTTCTAAACAAACCAGTAATTTCTTCTGGAAGCTGCGCGGCTACGCCGGATTTTCCATCGAGCCTGAGCAGCTTGAGTTGCTCTTCGAGCTCCGCGAGCATCTCGGGATGTCCCTCTTTGAATCCCTCCTGCCCGAGATGGCTGAGCACGTAGCCCAGATCGAACGACTCGGCGACGACGGGACCGTAAGCGATCTCCAGAACGTCGTGCAGCGCCGCTTTGTCAAGCTTGAGTTCGGTGGTCTTCCCGCGCAGGAGTTTGAGTCGCTGGGCCGCGGTCTTGAATATCGACTGCTTCGGTGGAGACGGCAGCCGCTCGCTTCGGCGATGAAAGTAGAACCCGAGAAGAAGTGCATCGCCGACGCGATCCCGATCGAGCGCGCCTCCGAGGTTTAGCTTTCCTTCCAGCGCCGACGCTCGCGCGCGCGTTTCGCGCAGCTCCGCTTGCAGCGTGCGGTACTGCTCGAAGTCGAGCCGGCGCTCTTCCTGATGGCGTTGGAGCTCGGCTTCGCGCTGCCGGGCTATCCGGCGGCGTTCGGGCGCGACGAGGTAGATCTCGTATAACCAGAGTGCGACGAGTCCGACGAGCGCGCCGCCGAAGACCAGGCCGGCGTCGCGAAGGGTACGACCAATCAAGCCGAACGTGCTCAAGAGCTCGACCCCAAGAATTAGAAACGCGCCGCCTGCAATTCCGGCGCAGACGGGGACATAAAACCACCAGCCGGCTCTCTTAATGCCGGCTGAACCTTCGGGCATAGCCGCCACTCCTAGCGCCTCCGCTCGCTTGGCGATTCGACAAAGGGACCGGTTCTTACCCGCTTCCTGCTTTCAAGCAAAGAATCCGGGCGTCCGAACCGGCTCGCTACTTGGGCGTAAGGCCGAGTCTTACGCTACGGCGACTTGGTGCAAGTTGTGTTCGCTATAGTCTTCCATGCGCCGCCGGTCTGCGCTTGCGAAAGATCCTTGAAGCTCGTCGCGCTTGCGATCGTATACGTGTCGCGAATCGCGTTCGTCTTGCCCGTCTCGGCATCGAAGAACGTGCCCGTCCAAAGGGTCTGCTTGCCCGTCTGCATCGAGGACTCGGAGCTCGAGTCGCCATCGGCCATTGCGGTTGGATTCCACCAAGTTTTCGTCTTGGGAGCGTACGCGACGTAGCCGACCGCATCGAAGCTCGGCCCGGTGGAGCGAACCGAGAGTGAGCCTCCGGCCGCGCGCGCGACCGTCGCCGTCGTCGCAGCCGGTCCGCCCATCGGCGACGGCACGCTGTTATTGCAGTTCCAGGTGCCGATCAACCAATCCCAACCGTGCGGTCCCATCCCGGACGTTGCCGGCGACATCGCGCTCGATGCCGGCAGTGGGATGGCGAGCAAGCAACCCCTCGTCATCGTTCTTTCCCGTTGGCGTACGGACCCCTTGCGCCGGCGGAGACGGCGCGCCGGATGGAGTTGGTTCCGGCGCCGGAGGTGTGGCCGAAGGCGGTGGAGCGGGCGGAGGCTCGGCCCACGCGGGCGTTGCCCTAACCGAAAGGCCGCGGTGAAGCGCGCTGCGGCTCATCGCTGCGTAAGACGTCGTCGGAAAATGCGCCTTGGCGTAGACAAGAAGCGCGACCGCGTGGTCACGCGCGGTCTTTCCCGGGAGCTCCTCGTAAAGCTGGGCCATCGCATAGCCGGTCGAGGGAAGCCATGGATCGTTCGAATAGAGTCGCGCCCAGTCTTGGAACCCGTCTTCGGTCAACAGCAGCAGGTGCATCGTTTGATCGGGTAAGAGTTGGTGTGTCTCGTAGCGCTTCTTGAGCTGCATCGTTTCGTATCGAATCCGCAACGCGCTCATCTTCAAACGCCCAAAGTAACGATCGGCCGGCGCGGCAACGGCGGTAGCCGGCGAGGCAGGTACGGAAAGCAAGAGCATTGGGAGCTTTTCCCCGCTTCGCAACGGCGCCAACCAGCAAGAAAAACGGGCCGCTGAAATCAGCGGCCCGTCGCCTTGGTACCGTTACAGTCTGCGTTGCGAGGGTGGTCAGTCCCCTTGAATGCAGGACTGCGTGGAGTTGCTGAACATCGGCTGCATCGTGTAGGATTTTCTCTTGAACGGATCGTTCTGGATGTTCTGCCACGCGCAGATATCGCCGATCTCGCCCTGCTGGTTGTTGTACCATCCCGAGGCCGGGACCGGGTCCGTCACCGATTCGCCGTACTCGTGGCCTTCGACGATCGTTACGCCCTCATCCACGGCGCTCTCATCGGAGGGCGCGCTGATGATGCTCGAGCCGCAGCTGCTGCCAGCATCGGGCATGTACGGCAGGTTTGTGTACGAGACGTAGCGGCCCGAGCTGTAGGTGGTGCTGTGGTAGGCGCAAAACTGCGTGCCAAAGCCACTGCTGCTGTGGCCGTGCGGCGTTGCCACCACGTACGAGCCGTTGGGATCGTAACCGAAGTGGGTGACGCCTCTGAGCGCCTCCTGCGCGACCTGGCCGTCGGTCGGGTGAGCCGGAACGGCACTGTTGTCGTTCCAGGAGCCGCCGGATTGGGTCGCCGGATTCGTGATGTAGGTCGTGGTGCCGCCCGAGACTTCGTAGTACTGGTCGTAGATATTATCGTGGCTGCTGCCGCCCATGTTCTTCGTGTAGGCTTTCAGCAGCGTCGCGACGCCGTCGCTGTCGCCGTAGGTCCGGTAGCCCCAGAAGATGATGTACGTCTTGGGAGCGACGAGGACCGGACCGCCGCCGTAGCTGAGCAGAATCATCGGATTCACTTGGCGCGTCGCCGTTTCGCGCGTTGCCATGTAGTGCGGAACGTGATAGAGCACGCCGTCCTTCTGCACCCATCCGGGGCCCGAAGGGGCGGTCGTGTGCGCTTGCTGCTGCGTCGTAGTGAGCGACGGTCCGACGCCGGAGTTTGCGGCGCAGCCTACCATTGCGAGAACCGCGATGCAGCCGAATATGGCGGCGATCCGCGAGTGCCTGTACATAGAGTAGAAACCTCTCGTGAAAGTTAGCGAGGGGGAGTCGCTAGTAAGGGAAAGCCCCACCATTCATCGGTTCTCGCTTGCCCCCCTGCGGCGGCATTCGCTCGCCCCTGCTCGCACACAGCACGAGCAAGCAAGAGCGCGCGGTCTTGAACCGCGCGCTCTGTGTACGTCCGCGTCTCCCGTTGGAAGACGGTGGTTAGTGCGAGTTACGGATAGCTCTGCACGCAGGACTGGGTCGCGTTGCTGAACATCGGCTGGCTCGTGTAAGACTTCTTCGCGAACGAATCGTTCTCGATGTCTTGCCACGCGCAGATGTCGCCGATCTCGCCTTCCGCGCCGTTGTACCAGCCGGTCGGGGGGTTCGGATCGGTGACCGATTCGCCGTACTCATGACCCTCGACGATCGTCACGCCCTCATCCGTCCCACTTTCGTCGGTGGGCGGCGAGGTGAAGTTCGATCCGCAGCTCGTACCGGCGTCGGGCATGTAGGGCAGGTTCGTGTACGAAACGAGGTTGCCACCGCTCATGGTCGCGCTGTGATACGCGCACCACTGCGTGCCGAAACCGGTGCTGCTACGGCCGTGCGGCGTCGCTACGACGTACGAAGCGTTGGCGTCGTAACCGAAGTGCGTGACACCCAGGAGGGCCTCGGCCGCGACCTGCGCGTCGGTCGGATGCGTCGGGACGGCGTCGGTGTCATCTTCCCACGCGCCGCCGAATTGGCGTCGCGGATTCTTGATGCTCGTTTGGTTGCCGCCAACGATCTGGTAGTACTGGGTGTAGATGGCGTTATGGCCGCTTCCGCCCATGGCTTTGGTGTACTGCTTGAGCAGCTTCGCCACGCCATCGGAATCGCCGTAGGTGTTGTAGCCCCAGAAAATGATGAAAACCTTGGGCTTGACCAGCACCGGGCCGTTGCCATAGTTCAAAAGAATATTCGGGTTCACTTTTGTCGCGTTTTGGCGCGTCGGCATATAGTGAGGAACGTGGTAAAGAACGCCGTCCTTCTGAATCCATCCAGGACCGGACGGAACCGTTGTTTGCGCCTGTTGTTGGGTCGCGCCGATCGGCGCGATGCCGGCATTCGAAGCGCAGCCCACCATTGCGAGCGTCGCTACGCAGCCGAGAGCCGCGGCGAGCCGCGTGTGGCTATACATAGAGCAGTAACCTCTTAGTAAAAGCAGCTAGGGGGATTTAGCTAGCAGGGAAAGCTCCGACGTTCATCGGATGGCGCGCGGCGCCCTGCGAAGCGGCGATGATTTTTTCACGCGTACTTAATACAAGCAAGCACGAGCGCGCGGCCATGAGGCTGCGCGCTCGTCTCGTTCGTATCTCTCGTCCGCTCGATCCCGCGTTAATAGACCGGCTGCGGCTCCTCTTCGATCGGCGTTTGAATCGGGTATGGTCCGGGGACGATCGGCATCGGCATCGGACCGGAGATTGGGACGGGAACCGGGCCCGGAATCGGACCAGGGAGCGGCGTCGGACTCGGCGCCGGCGTCGGACCGGGCTCGCGCCGCTCGTAGCCGTTGACGAGCGTCCCGCCGAGATCGACGTCGTGTGCCGTCACGTCGACGTTGACGCCCTTGCCTTCGGCTGTGAGCGTCGTTTCTATTCGGCCGCCGTTCCCGTTCTGCGCGGTGATGCGCAAAGAGCCGTTCTCTTCGCAAGTGACCGACTCGCCGTTACCGAGTTGCAACGTCTGACCGCGTGCGATCGAGACCGACTGGCCGTAGCTCGTGATCGAGGCGTCGCCGTTGTTGTTCATCGTGATCTTGGTCGCTCCGTTGTCGAGCGCAACCGTCGCCGACTGATTCCACGTAACGCCTTTAGCGTTCTGCGGCGAGACCTGGGTCGAGATTCGAAACCCGCCGGAAATGGAATCAGAGTTGAGCAAGTCGGGCTGCGAGGTCATGTTATTCCACTTCTGCCCATTGAAGGAGAGATGCGGATCGCCCTCGCTCGAGCCGGTTGCGTTTTGAAAGAAGCGCTCGTTGCCATATGGAGGACAGCCGCCCGACCCGTACGGAGGACAACCGCCCGAACCATATGGGGGAGGTCCGCCCGAACCATACGGGGGAGGCCCGCCCGAACCATACGGGGGAGGCCCGCCCGGCGAGCCGAACGGCGGGTTGCAGCCGCCCGACCCGTACGGCGCATTACCACCGTAGCCTGTGAGCGATTGCAGCATCTGCATGAGCTGTTCTAGGACGCCCATAAGCGATCCGAAAATGCCTTGCAGGGAACCGGAGTTGCCGTAACCGGCTCCGTATTGCTCCGCTCCGTCGTTGAGCGCCGGCGGAACGAAGCGCGAAATGTTGTCGCCGGCTGGGGGCGCAAGCGCGCCCTGGAGAAGCGCGCCTTCCGGCCCCGCGCCCGCGGCAGCAGATGAGGCGAGCGAATTAGGGCTGACCGAGCCCTCGAGCGGCTGAACGTACATGGGACACCTCCGTCGTGATAGCTGCGCTTCGTATCACGACGAGCGATCGCTGCGACAAGGGTACGAACGGTGCTGGGAAAAACCGAGTGCGAGAATGAGCGAAACGCAAATAGCGCAGATAGCCCGCCTCGAAGAACGCCTCGCAGCCCTCAAGGAGCGTCTTTGACGACGCGGGGAAACGCCGCCGAATAGCCGAGCTCGAAGCGCGGTCGCACGCGCAGGAGTTTTGGAGCGATTCCGATTCGGCTCAGCGGGTGATGAAGGAGCTTGCGGAGTTGCGCGACGAGGCGGCTTCGCTCGATAACGCCGGCCGCCGCCTCTCCGATGCGCGGGAGCTGCTCGCCCTTTTTGAGGACGATCCGGCAGCGGAGAGCGAAGCCGAACGGAGCATTGAAGTCGCGGGCGAGTCGATCGAGGCGCTGGAGATGGCTGCCAGCTTCAGCGGCGAGTTCGATTCGCACAACGCAATCGTCAGCATCTTCGCGGGAGCCGGCGGCGTCGACGCCGCCGATTGGACCGCCATGCTCGCGCGAATGTATCTGCGATGGGCCGAATCGAAAGGCTTTGCGACGCAGATCGTGGACGAATCGCCGGCCGAAGAGGCCGGGCTGAAGTCTCTTACGTTCTTCGTTCGCGGGCGCAACGCGTACGGATTGCTCGAGAGCGAGCGCGGGGTCCATCGCCTCGTGCGGCTCTCGCCCTTCGACGCGGCGCACCGGCGCCATACCTCGTTTGCCGCAGTCGACATCATTCCGGAGGTCGAGGCGGGCGAAGGCGCCGGGATCGAGCTGAAGCCCGACGATCTGAGAGTGGAGACGTTCAAATCGGGCGGCGCCGGCGGCCAGTACGTGAACAAAACGGAGTCGGCGGTGCGCGTCATTCACTTGCCGACCGGAATCGTCGTCGCCTCACAACAAGAGCGTTCGCAGGCGCAAAACCGGGAAGTCGCGCTGAGCATCCTGCGCGCAAAACTCGTCGTGCGAGCGGCCGAAGAGCGCGATCGCAAACTTGCCGATCTTCGCGGCGATCGTCAAGCGAACGAATGGGGCTCGCAGATTCGCTCGTACGTGTTGCAGCCGTACCAGATGGTGAAGGACCATCGCACCGGCGTCGAGACCGGAAACGTCGCCGGCGTGCTCGACGGCGGCATCGATACCTTCGTTTGGCCGTACTTGCAGCAGCGCCGCGCGCTCCCGTCAGCTCCTCGGTAACGGCGTGCGCGACCGGCTGCTTTGGATAGGTTGCCTCGCGTATGCGCTGCTCTTTACCGGGCTTGGGTGGGTCAAGTATGCGGCGCATCGTAACCTGGTCGATTTTGGGATCTTCGCACAGACCGTGGCGAGTGCGTTTGGGTGCTTTTGCAATCCGATCGAAGGCAGCCACTGGGCCTTTCACTTTTCGCCGAT
>DAINBY010000022.1:0-28592 GCA_036732685.1 Candidatus Cybelea sp.
CCAGTGTGGCTGGTCGCTCTCTCAAGCCAGCTACCCATCGGAGTCTTGGTAGGCCATTACCCCACCAACTAACTAATGGGACGCAGTCCCCTCTTCGTGCGGATTGCTCCTTTCATCGTCTCGGGATGCCCCGAAACGATCGTATGCGGTATTAGCTAACCTTTCGGCTAGTTATCCCCCACGCGAAGGTAGGTTGACCACGTGTTACTCACCCGTCTGCCACTGGGTATTGCTACCCCGTTCGACTTGCATGTGTTAGGCACGCCGCCAGCGTTAGTCCTGAGCCAGGATCAAACTCTCCATAATAAAATCATGGAGCCTTTGATAGAGGCTCTAATAGAAGCTCGATCTCGCTCATCTCGTCGTCGCCTCGGGTCTCGATTACGTTAGTAAACTTCGACCTGCGGCTCCTAGAGCTGAGTACAAAATCAGCGCTTCACTCAATTGTTTTGTACGAAATCTCGCGACCCAAAAGACATTGCCGAATGACGTTGTCTAGAGCGTCGGAGACCCACAGACTTTTGCGCTGCTGCACTGTTCAGTTTTCAAGGAGCGAACAAAAAACCCAAGACAGCCTCGGGGCGGGTCCACCGCTCGCGCGGGGACGCCCCTCCGTCAGGGCCGACGGCTATCATAGCGCCGCAAATATGGCGTGTCAAGGAAAGCCGGCACTTACGCGGCGTTCATTTGGAACGGCTCATGTCCGGCCCGTCTCTGATATTATAACTTCCCAGCCGGTCAATTGGTTTCACCCGGTCCCTTTCCGGGGCCGATCCGGCTCGCAAACGCCGGGCCGCCCGACGGCCAAGGGAGGTTTTCATGCTCTTCGACCACGTCGACCTGCGGGTCAGCAGCCTAGCGAAGGCACGAGGTCTGTATGACGCGCTGCTTCCTTCGCTGGGCTTCAGCCGGGTTGTCGAGGACTCCGAGTCGATCTGCTACTATCGCCCGGGCGATGACCGGGCCGCACCTTTCTTCGGCATCGACGCAGATCCCGAGCACCGCCCCAATGCCTCACGGATCGCGCTGAGGGCGGCGGATCGACACGAGGTCGACCGTCTCGCCGAGATCGCGCGTGCGGCTGGAGCCACCGCCTTCGAAGCCCCACATCTCTGCGAAGAGTACACTCCGCACTACTACGCGACGTTCTTCGAAGATGCGGACGGCAATAAGCTGGAGATTTGTTACCGCTCGTTCGCCTAGACTTTGCGCGAGATCGTCTTGGCCTGCATGAAGAGAAGCAGGTAATCGCGGCCGCCGGCCTTGCTGTCCGTCCCCGACATGTTGAAGCCGCCGAATGGGTGAACCCCGACCATCGCGCCGGTGCTCTTTCGGTTGAAGTAGAGATTACCGACGAAGAACTCATGGCGGGCCCGCTCGATTTTCTTTTCGTCGCTCGTATAGAGCGAGCCGGTCAACCCGAATTCGGTGTTGTTGGCAATCGCGAGCGCATCGTCGAAATCCTTGGCCTTGATGACTGCGAGGACCGGACCGAAGATCTCTTCTTGCGCGATCGTCGCTCTCGGATCGACGTCCGCGATAACGGTCGGCTCCAAGAAGTAGCCCCGTTCGCCGACGCGTTTTCCCCCGGAGACCAGCCGGCCTTCCTGTTGGCCGCGTTCGATGTAGCGCGCGATCGACTCGAGCGCACCTTGGTTTACGACCGGCCCCATGAAGTTTCCGAGATCTCTCGGATCGCCCACGGTGATCGTTCCGACTCGCCGCTGCAGCTTATCGACGAACTCGTCGTAGACGCGCTCGTCGACGATCGCGCGCGAACAAGCCGAACACTTCTGCCCCGCAAAGCCGAAAGCCGAGAGCGCGACCCCTTCGACCGCTGAATCGATATCGGCGTCGCCGGCGACGATGATCGAGTCCTTTCCGCCCATCTCCGCGACGACGCGCTTGATCCACTTCTGTCCCTTCTGCGGCTTCGCGGCGAGCTCGTTGATGCGCAAGCCGACTTCCTTCGAACCCGTAAAAGAAATGAAACGAATCTCCGGATGCGTCACGATCAAGTCGCCGATCTCGCTTCCCGAGCCTGGAATGAAGTTCACGACTCCCGGCGGGACGCCGGCCTCTTCGAGCAGGTCGACGAACCAGGCCGCAACGATCGCGGCATCGCTCGATGGCTTGAGAACCACGGTATTTCCGCACACGATTGCTGCCGCGGTCATGCCGATCATGATGGCTCCGGCGAAGTTCCACGGCGGTATTACCGCGCCCACGCCGAGCGGAATGTACACCAGCTCGTTGCGTTCCCCCGCAATCGGCACGACCGGCTGCGCTTGCGCGTACCGAAGCGCCTCGCGTGCATAAAACTCGACGAAGTCAATTGCCTCGGCAATGTCGCCGTCTGCCTCCGGCCAGCTCTTGCCGACTTCGTAGACCAGAAGTGCATCGTATTTGAGCCGGCGCTCTCGCAACAGCGCACCGACTTTAAAAAGGTAAGCGGCGCGCTGCGTCAGGGTCAGATGCCGCCAGGATTCGAACGCGCGGGCGGCCGCCTCGATCGCTTCGTTCGCCTGCTCCTTCGATGCCGCGCTCGTCAGACCGACGACTTCGACGGGGTCGGCCGGGTTGACGGACTGGATCTTCTTCTCGGTCTCGATTCTTCGTCCGCCGATGACGAGCGGATAGTGCTTGCCGAGCGCACGCGCGACTTCCGCAAGCGCGGCCGTCATTGCCGCGGCGTCCGCCGGGTCGCGAAAATCTTTGACCTGTTCGTTTTGAAAGGGCGGCACGTCGAGGCCGGGCTTCGTCGCTGTCGTCGTCATGCAGCTATAGTACCAGCCCTTTGCTCTCCGCCCTTCGCCGGGCTGGGACGACGCAGATGCAGCGGGCGCCGCTTGCTTTGGTCGCGAAGTCGTACGCGTGACGCAGCTCCTCGCCCTTGCCGTCGCGGCCTTCTTCCTTGGCGTCGGAATGGCCGGCGAGCCGTTTGCTCCGTTACACGCGTTGCTCGCGATCGCGATCTTGCTGCTGATCGCTACGGCGCTCGAGCGTCGCCACTCGCCGTTGATCGTCTTCCTCTTCGGGCTGGCCGGCGTTCTCCTCACCTGTTACCTCCAGCATGCCGAAATTTATCCCGGGACCGGAATCGTCGGGATCGGTCTGGGCGGACTCGCCGCATCGTCGTTGGGTCGCCGAGCGGCACCGGCCTTGATCGCGGTGCTGGGAACCGTCGTCGGAACGAGTCTCTACTTTCTTTTATAGGGGCGCGGCGACCGCAGCGCGCGCTCCCCGGCGAAGCAAAGCGATCAGCGAATTCGGATCGCCCGAGCGCATCAGCGCCTCACCGACAAGAAAGCCGCGCGCGCCGGACGCGCGCAGGCGTGTAACGTCTGAAGCGTCGCGCATTCCGCTCTCGCTGATCGCAAAAATGCCCGGCGGCACTTTCGGGAGCAGATGCTCGCTGACCGCAAGATCGGTTTCGAGCGTTCGAAGATTCCGGTTATTGATTCCAACGAGGCGCGCTCCGGCGGCGACCGCGCGGCGGAGCTCCCCTTCGTCGTGCGCCTCCGCGAGCACGTCGAGTGAGTAGGCGGCGGCCTCGTCCATCGTCTCGTGCAGCGCCGCGTCGTCCATACCCGCGACTATTAACAGAACGCAGTCGGCGCCGTACGCAGCCGACTGCGCGATCTGATAGCGCGTCCACATGAAGTCCTTGCGCAAGAGCGGACGCGCCGTCACCGCGCGGACCTGGTCGAGATAGGCCAGCTCGCCGAGAAAGTGGTCGCGCTCGGTGATCACGCTGATCGCATCCGCGCCGGCTGCGTCGTAGACGCGCGCGATCGTGACCGGATCAAAGCTGCGCGCGATCAAACCGCTCGACGGCGATGCACGCTTGATCTCTGCGATAATCGCCCCGCCCAAAGCGTTCTCCAACGCGGCCAGAAAGCCGCGTCGCTCGCCCGTGCGCTCCAGGGCGCGCGCGCGCAGCTGCTCGTACGGCTCGCGCGCCTGTTCTCCCTCGAGGGCGGCGGCTTTAGCGGCATAGATCTTCTGCAGCGTATCGATCACGTGGTGCAACAGAAGCGGGAAACTAGATCGGCGTCGGCGTCGCAGTCGGCGAGGTTGACGGAGTCGTCGACGGCGATGGCGTCGGAACCGGCGCGGGTCCGACCGTCACCGTTGAGCCGGTGGCATCGTGAGCAATGGTGACGTTCTTCCCGGCAGCGCCTTCTTTGAAGGTAATTCTGCGCTTGTAGCGCCCGTTGAGGTTCGCGCGCTGCTCGTTCGGATTCCAAATATCGTCGAGGGCAGATACCGTTTCGTCGCGTCGAATGATGTCGATCTCCGTGTGGCGCGCTCCGATGAAACCATTTCCGCCGGTTGACTGCGAAGCGCCACCGCCGAAATCCACGGCTCCGCGAACCGGTACGGCAATCACCGGCGAGAGCGAATCGGAAAAGGCATATTGGGCTTGGGCGAAGGTCTCGCCCGAAACGTTCACGGTCACGCTTCCGTCGGTGATAATATCGAAAACCTTGGCGGCGACCGAGCTGTCGGCATCGCCGTGACTCAGCGTGATCGAGGGGGCGAGAGCGTACGGCGAGGCGGTCGGCAGCGGAACCGTAAGCGCGCCGATTCCGAAATCGTTGCCGTGAATCGCGCAGGACGTGCAGGCAAAGGTTCCGCCCGCAACCAGAACGCCGTCGAGGTTTCGCAGGGTCGCCAAGATGCCCGAACCAAGGGTCGAATCGGATACATTGACCGTCCCGATGGCGTCGAGCGACGAATAGAACGAGCTCGAGCCCGGCAGCGAAATCTTTGTCGCGCCGACATAGACGTTGCTGATGCCGACGCTTCCCTGAGGTAGGACCACTGCTGGAGGTACGATCTCTAAGGAAGTGAAGGCCGTTCGCGGCGACGCGTGGACGAGCTTTTCAAAGATCGTATCCTCGCCGGCCCCATCGATGAACGTACCGGTCTTCGGCCCGCGGCCGTATCCCGAACCCTTGATCGTCACGTACTTTGGAATGACGATCGGAAAGATCTCGCCAATCGCCGCATCGTAGGTGCCAGTTTCCATAGTGATGGTGACGGACGTACTCACCGTTTTGGCGGCGATCAGCACGGCGACGGCCTTCGTAAGCGTCCTATACGGCTTGGCCACGCTGCCGTTGCCGGTGCTATCGCTCCCTGCGTTCGCATCGACGAAGAGTGACGAGAGCGGGGCAATCGTCGGCGTGATCGGTCCCGGTTGGCCCCATCGGGTGCAGGCGGTGCCCGTCACGAGACCGGCCAGGGCTATCGCGCCGACGACCGCAAAAAAAAGGCGCGCACACCAGCCACTCTGCATCGCTCCACCCCTTTGCCGCAGCGCACCTTGGAACCTCGGGGAGTCCCTCCGCGCGCTCCTGAAGAGATGAAACGATGATTAGGACGCCAGCACGAAGCATCGTCGGCGCGATCGACGCAGCCTCCGCTCGCTGGATGGATGCAGAATTCGAGCCGCGAGTGCGCGCCCGCGAGGCCGCCTGCGCGCGAACCGGTTACTCGCGAGCGGTCGTCGAGTACGCCTTCGACCGGCTTTTCGGCGAGCTGCGCGGCGACGCCATCGAGGCGATCGTCGTCGATGAGCTCGGCTGCTTCGACGTTCTCGACGGCTTCACGGCGGTTAACGGCCGTCCAAACGTTCGCACGATTCCGATCGGACGGGTCTGCATCATCTCGAGTCGCACGACCATCGGCGTTGCGATTCCCGCGGCCGTCTTCGCCATGTGCGCGAAGTGCAACGTGCTCGTCAAAGACCGCGAGGATCGGCTCGTCGCCTCGTTCTTCAAGACGCTTGCCGAAGAACTTCCCGATCTCAAAGAGCGGATCTCGGCACGATCGTGGTCCGGCGCCGCGAGCGGCGCGGAGATCGCGACATACGACGCCGTCGTTGCGTTCGGCGACGACGCGACGCTCGCAGAGATCGCGTCGCAGCTGCGCGTTTCGACGCGGTTTATTGGCTACGGCTCCAAAGCGAGTGCCGGCTACGTAACGCGCGAATCCCTAAGCCATGAAGAAGCTGCGCGATCGATTGCTCGCGGCGCCGCCCTCGATCTCACCCTCTATGAGGCCGAAGGGTGTCTATCGCTCCACACGCTCTTCGTCGAGAACGGCGGCGCGATCTCGGTGCAACGTTTTGCCGCACTGCTCGCCGAGGCGCTGCGCGAGAGCGCACGTCAGTTCCCGCCCGCGATCGCCGACGCGACGACGGCCGCACGGCGTGCAGCCGCGCGCGACCTCGCGCTTTTCAGGTCGAGCGCGGCGATTCATTCAGATCGGGGTGCCGGTTATCTGATAGTACTGGATCCACCCTTTGAAGAGCCGCCGCTCTTTCTGCCGCAAACGATCGGCGTTCGTGCCGTCGACGATTCAGCGCGCGCGGCCGACTACTTCGCGCGCCACGGCATCACGCTGGAAGGACTTGCCGTGGCCGGCGAGCGCATCGATCTGCTCGAGCTCGCGGCTACGTGCAAGGCCGCGCGCGTCGCGCCCTTCGGAACGCTGCAAGCCCCGCCACTCGGCGCGTTTTACGGCGGCAGACCGCGCATCGCAGAGTTCGTACGCTGGCTCGGCGACGAGACGTGAGCATTCCCGGGCCGCGCAGTCTCGCGCTCGCCGCGCAGCTTCGGCGGTACGAGCAACGCAACGTCACGTATCTCGCCGACGATTTTCCCGTCTTCTGGCGGGCGGCGAACGGAGCGACCGTTATCGATGCCGACGGCAACGAATATATCGATTGCACCGCCGGCTTCGGCGTTGCCAACGTCGGGCACAGCAATCGGCACGTCACCCGCGCGGTCGCCGATCAGGCAACGACGCTAATCCACGGGTTGGGCGACGTACATCCAACCGAAATCCGTATTCGGCTCTTCGAGCGGCTCGCCGCGCTGCTGCCCAAGGGCCTCGACCGATTCTTCCTCGCGACCACCGGATCGGAGGCGGTTGAGGCCGCGCTGAAGACGGCGATGCTCGCGACGGGAAAATCTCGCTTCGCCGCCTATCACGGCGGTTATCACGGGCTTTCGTTTGGCGCACTCGCCGCCGGCGGGATCCAACGCTTTCGGCGGCCTTTTGCCGGTGCGCTCGCGCAATCGCCGCTGCTGCTCGACTTTCCGCGCGAGGGCGGTATCTCGGCGCGCGACGCCGCGCTCGAAACGGAGCGCGCGCTTGCGGAGCGCGACGATCTCGCCGCCATCGTCGTCGAACCGATCCAGGGGAGAGCGGGAGCGATCGTTCCTCCGCCGGGATACCTTCGGGAGCTGCGCCGCATTTGCGACGAACGGCGCATTCTCATGGTGGTTGACGAGATTTTCACGGGATTCGGCCGCACCGGGCGCTGGTTTGCAGTCGACTCCGACGCGATCGTGCCCGACGTTCTCTGTATCGGAAAGGCGATGGGGTCGGGCGTGCCGATCAGTGCGGCGGTGGGACGCGCGACGATTATGGATGCGTGGCCGCTCTCGACCGGGGAGGCGCTCCACACCTCGACCTATCTCGGAAACCCGCTCGGATGCGCCGCAGCGCTCGCGACGATCGACGAGCTCGAACGGCTCGATCTGGCGAGCCGCGCGAAGCACCTCGGCACCGTTGTTCGCGCGCGACTCGAAGGTCTGCGCTGGCATCGCGGCGTCAGAGAGGTGCGCGGCCGCGGATTGCTGATCGGGCTGCAACTCGACCATGCGAGGCGGGCCGAGGCGGTGGTCCGGCACGCCTTGCGGGACGGCGTAATGGTTCTTCAGTCGGGCGTCGACGGCGACGTCATCACCATCTCGCCGCCGCTCGTCATCGAGGAGGACCGGCTTCTTCGCGCCATGGACGTACTCGAAGCCGGCATCATGGAGTCGAAATGAAAACCTACCGCATCGGAATAGCCGGGGCCGGATTCGGCGCGACGAGCCACCTGCCGGCCCTGCAAAACCATTCACGCTTCGAGGTGGTCGCGATCGCCTCGCCATCGACTGCGGCCGGCGTCGCACGCAGCGCGAACGTTCCGCACGCCTTTGGGTCCTGCGCGGAGATGCTCCAGGGCTGCGAGCTCGACGCGGTCACTATTGCATCGCCGCCCTTCGCGCATCGCGACGACGTCCTCGCCGCGCTCGAGGCGCGCAAACACGTTCTCTGCGAGAAACCCTTTGCGACCTCGGTTGCCGACGCGCGCCGCATGCTCGACGCGGCCGCAGCGGCGGGTACGGTGAGCGGCGTGGTCCACGAGTTCCGATTCGTGCCGCAAGCGCAAGCCCTTAAAGAACTGATCGTCAACGGTCATCTCGCGCACCTTCGGAACATCGAGATCACGCTGCTGCGCCACACGCTGCGTCGCCACGAGCGCCGCGCTCGCAGCTGGTGGTTCGAGCGCGAGCGCGGCGGCGGACTCGCGGGCGCGGTGCTCTCGCACATCGTCGACCACGCGAACTGGCTCGCGGGATCCGCGCCGCTGCGGGCGCTCGGATTCCACCGGACCGCGAACCCGGATCGAATCGACGATTCGGGAGCGTTCGCTTCAAACGTCGACGACGGTGCCTTCGCGCTCGTCGAGTATCGTGACGGTCTCGCCGCACGGCTCACTGCCGACGGTACCGCCGCCGTCGAATCCTATACGTGTGCCGTGCACGGCGAGCGGCGGACCGCCGTAGCGAGCGGCCCGAACATCGTCGATCTCACGCTCTTTACCGTCGATCGCGAGGAGACGGACGAACTTGAGTGCAGACCGTCGCAATATCGGCGTTTTGCAGCCATCAACGGGAACGTGCCGCTGCTCATGGAGCTCTACGACGAGTTTGCGAAAGCAATCGACGGAGAGCCCCACGCGTTGCCAACCTTCGGAGAGGCGCTCGCAACGCAAGAGGTGCTCGCGGCGATCGGCTACGGCCTCTAGACTCTAGGAGAGAAACCCCTAGGTACTCAGATGGCGCCACAGCATGCCGAGGGCTGCGGTCGTGGCGCGTTGCATCACCGCCTCGCGCTCGCCGCCTAGATGAAGCCGGGTCGCTCTCGTAGCGCCGTCGGCATCCTCGAGCCCCACCCATACGAGCCCAACCGGCTTCTCGGGCGTGCCGCCGGCCGGTCCGGCGATTCCCGTAGTCGCAAGCCCAACATCCGCTCCGAACCGCAAGCGCGCGCCGTGCGCCATCTCACGTGCCACTTCTTCGCTTACGGCTCCCTGGAGTTCGAGCGTTCCGGCATCGACGCCGAGGAATGCAGTCTTCGCGGCGTTCGCATACGCGACGATGCCGCCGGCAAAACTCTGTGACGATCCCGGTACGCCGGTAAGCGCCGATGCGATGCGCCCTCCGGTGCACGATTCCGCGACGGCAAGCATCAGTCCCCGCGACCGCAATGCGGCGTGGACCGCGCTTGCGGGCGAGTCGGCATCGTAGCCGAAGACGAAGCCCGCCAAGCGTTCCTCGATCTCGGCTTGGAGCGGCGCAATCGCTGCCTGCGCGGCCTCCGCCGATGCAGACTTTGCCATCAGCTTCACGTCGGCGCGATAGTCGTGCGCGAGGACCGCAATTTTTGGATTCTCCGAGGCTCGAAAAAGATCGCCGATGCGATGGTCGATCTCCGATTCGCCGATTCCAATCGTGTGCAGCACGCGCGTGTAAATCGCTTCGCCCGTGCCCAAACGCCCCCGCAGAAACGGCAACAGCTGCTCTACGAGCATCGGCTTCATCTCGCGCGGCACCCCGGGCATCGAGGCAACGAACTTTCCGCCGTTGCTAAACGCGATGAATCCCGGCGCCGTGCCGTTTGGATTTGCAAGCGGCCGGCTTCCTTGTGGCAACTCGGCTTGCTTGCGATTGTTCTCGCGCATCGGGCGCCCGAACGCCGCGAAGGTCGCTTCCATTTGCCGTAGTGCCGGCTCGTAGAGTTCGGTATCGACGCCGAGGGCAGCGCAGACTGCCTCCTTTGTGAGGTCGTCGACCGTCGGTCCGAGGCCGCCGGTCGTAATCACGCCCTCCGACCGTGCGAGGGCGCTTCGCACGGCGGCCGCGATTCGCTCGAGGTTATCGCCGACCGCCTGCGTTGCGCGAACGTCGATGCCCTCCTCCGCGAGCCGCGCGGCGATGAACGCCGTGTTGGTGTCGACGAGCTGCCCGAGGAGCAGTTCGGTGCCTACGGCGATGATCTCAACGCTCGGCATCGTTCTCTTCGAACCAGGACGGATATGCAAAGCGCACCTCCGCCTCGAACCCGCGAGCAGCTTCGATCATTGCACCGCGCCGAACCGGAGAATCTTCCGGGTTGGGATGGTCCTCACGAGTACGCGCCCGTTTTTCTGCCAGCCGCTCGATGAAACGTGCGAACTTTTCGTCCATCGCCCGTTGGAGGGCGTTCTTGAGGGCCTTCCCTACGCGCGGAGCGAGGCCGGCAGTCGAAATCGCGACGCGTACGGGACCGGCCTTGGCGATCGCCGCCATCGCCACGAAGCCATACCGCGGCTGGTCGATGCAACAGAGCAAAAAGCGATGGCGGTCGGCAAGCGCGCGCAAGCGCTCCGACAGCCCCGCGTCCTGCGGCGTGGAGATCACGAAGAACGCGTCGACGACCTCGTCGTCCCGCAGCGAGCTCCACTCGCAGATCCGCCGCACCTCGGCGCCGGCCTCCTCCAAGGAGACGCTCTTCTCAATCGCTTCGCGATCGTCGGCCTTACCGATAACGACGCAGATGCGGCCGTCGAGGTTCAGACTAACGGGGAAGAACGCTCTTCTGCCTTCGATCGATCCTTCGCGCGCGCCGTCAGACTGAGACATAGTGACGACACATATCAGTAATCAACCGGACGCAGGTAAAATTCGTTGATCGCGGTGTTGCTGAGCATCGCCGTGGTCGGCAGATGACGCTTCCAGTGCGTCGAATCGACGCGGCCGCGCACGAGCGCGATTTCACCCGCTGCGAATCCCCTGTCGACGAGCTGAGCGTCCGAGTAGCCAACCAGGAGCTGCTCCAGAATCGCGTCGGCGCGGGCGTAACTGATCCCGAGATCGGCTTCATCGGTCTGATCGGCCTGCAGATCCGCAGTCGGCGCCTTCTCGATGAGCCGCTGCGGAACGCCAAGATAGCGTGCGAGCTCCCAGATCTGACTCTTGAAGAGGTCCCCGATCGGATTGACCGGCGGCGTGTCGTCGGCGTGCCAAGTAAAGTATCCGAGCAGCCGTTCCGTCTTGTTTCCGGTCCCAATCGGAAGCGCGTCGAGCTTCGCCGATTGGTCGAAGAGCACGACCATCCGCGTGCGTGCCATCACGTTGCCGCGCCGTCGCGCGCCGGCATCGGGCTCAAACTGTAAGTATCCGTCGACCGCATCGCTGATTTCTATGGTCCGGCACGAGATAGCAAGCGCGTCGACGACGAGTTGCGCGTCACGCAGACTCGACGGATGCGAGGTCTTGTAGGGCATCCGAATCGCGTAGACGTTCTCGGGGCCGAGCGCCCGTGCGCAGAGAAAGGCGGTGACGGCCGAGTCGACGCCGCCCGAGAGGCCAAGTACGGCACGCGTAATGCCACGCCGTTCCAGCAGCTCGTCGCGTAAGAATGCGACGAGCCACTCGGTGGTAACGGCCGGGTCGATGCCCGGCGGCGCAGGCGCCGCCGCGAGGCGCTCAACGATTGGGAGCGTCATATCGTTTTTGCGGCAATGGCAGCTCGTCGTCCAGGAGCAGGTCCCCAAGCGCGCCGTGCAGGTCGCCAAGCAGCGGAAGGCCGGCACGCGCGAGATCGACCTCGCGTAGATCGAGATCGGCGCGGACGATGCAGGCTTCTGCAGCCGGCGCTTGCACCAAAATGTGTCCGAACGGATCGATGACGCTCGAAGACCCGGTCATTCCCTTACCGCCCTCGAAGCCGGTGAGTCCCGCGTAGATGATATAGACTCCGTGCTCGATGGCGGCCACACGCAGCATCTCGCGCCAGCGTACGATGCTTTCAAGCTCGCCGTCGCATTCGATGCCGCGCCCCGGGGAAGCGCTCGGGACGATCAGGATTCGGGCGCCCTTGATCGCCGCAATGGTCGGGACGATGGCGTGGCAGCTATCTTCGCAAACCAAAATCGCCATCGTGCCGAAACGCGTTTCGAAGACTCCAAGCTTGTGCCCGCGCGAGAGAAAACGCTCCTCGTCGAAGACGCCGTACGTCGGCAAGAACATCTTGCGGTGAACGTGGGCGATGCGCTCGCGGCCGCCATCGACCTCAACGTAGATTCCGCTGTTGTAGTACGTGCCGGCGTCGTTTTCGAAAAAGCCCGCGGCGATATCGACCCGCTCTCCGCCCGCCTCGGTCCAAGTGCGCGCCAAATCATGCGCGAAACGCGCCGCTGGAAGTGCCAAATCGTAGACCGCACCTTCGAGAAAGTATCCCGTCAGCGCGGCTTCCGGTAGAACGATCAGATCCGGCGGATCGGCGGCAAGTTGCGCGAAGGCCTCGCCGGCTTCCGCAAGATTACGCGCATATTGGCCCTTCGCGGGCTTGGTCTGCAGCAGCGCGACGCGCAGCCGCGCCGGTCTTTCACTCACCGGAGATGCTCGTCGCCATTTCGACCTGCTGATCGCCCGGAATCATTCGACCGAGGGCGGCCGCGCACTCCTCGGCGGGGTAGGTCCAAATCTCCGCCAGCGTCGGATGAAGATGCGGAATCCGCATGAATTGATCGACCGTCGAATCGAAGCGCATTGCGACGATGACTTCGTGAATCAGCTCCGAGGCTTGCGGCCCCAGGACGGCGGCGCCGAGAATGCGCCCCGATTCGCGATCGGCCATCATCTTGACGAAGCCTTTCGTTTTCCCGAGGCATTGGGCTTTGCCATGCTCCGCAAAGTCGTAGCGACCCGAAACGTACTCGATTCCGTCGCGTCGCAGCTCCTTCTCGCTCATGCCCACCGCCGCGAACTGCGGGTCGGTGAAGACCGTGTGCGCGCCGACCAGGCGATAATCGGCGTCCTCGCCGGCATCCAGGCAAGCGTTGCGCGCGGCGATCTCACCTTGATAGATCGCAACGTGCACGAGCATATACTCTCCGGTGACGTCACCGACTGCATAAACGTTCGGATTGCTCGTCTGCATGCGGCGGTCGACCCTGACGGCGCCGTCGAGATCGCACTCCACGCCTGCTCTTTCGAGATCGAGACCGGCGGTGTTCGGCGTGCGCCCGAGCGCGTAAAAGATTTCCTCGCCTGCGGCTTCGCGCTCCAAACCGTCATGCAGAAAGCGCACCACCTTCGTCGAGCCGCGGCGCTCGACCGCAACCAGCGTCGCATGGGTCACGACCTCGATATTCTCCTCGCGAAAGTAGCCGGTGAGCGCCTCTCCGACATCGTCGTCGCTCGAGGTCAGCAAATGATCGCTACGGATCAACACGCTCGTGCGCGAGCCCATTCGGGCGAGAAACTGTCCGAGCTCGCAAGCGGTATAGCCGCCGCCCAGGACGATCACCGACTTCGGTATCCGCTCCAACTCCAGCACGCCGTCGCTGTCCACGTATCCGACGGCGGCGAGGCCCGGGAGTATCTTCGCGTCAACGCAGCTCCCGGTCGCGACCACAAACTTCGCCGCCGTCAGAACCACATCGCCCACGGCGAGCTGCGTCGGCGAAAGGAAACGCGCCGAGCCGAGATAGAGCGGAAACTCCTCGATCCCCTCGACGCGGTAATCCGCAAAGCTCGCGACGAGCTCGCGCTTACGTGCCGCGACGAACGGCATGTCGACGGAGAGCCCCTCTACGCCGATCCCGAGCGTGCGTGCGTCGCGCGCGTCTTGCAGCGCGTCGCTCGAGGCTAAGAATGCCTTGCTCGGCATGCAGCCGCGTAGGATGCAGAGACCGCCGAGCGGCCCCTGGTCGACGAGAGCGACGTCACACCCGACGTCACGCGCCGTCCTCGCGGCCGCGTAGCCGCCCGAACCGGCGCCGACGACGATCAGATCGTGACGACGCGGGGATTCGTGCATTACCGCCCGGGCGGGCGGGCGCCGAGCCGGTGCGTGGATTCGATGAAGCGCACCGTTCCGCTGGAGTGAACGAGAATCGAGTGCGTCCGCGCCTGATTGCCGAAGAAACGCACTCCACGAACGAGATCGCCGTCGGTGATCCCGGTCGCGCAGAAGATCACGTCGTTGCTGCGCACCAGATCGTCGAGAGCCAAAACGCGGTTCACATCCTCGATTCCCATTGCCTTCGCGCGTTGCGCCTCGTCCTCGTTGCGCGGCTGCAGACGCCCCATGAAGTTTCCGCCGAGGCATTTGATCGCGGCCGCGGCAAGCACCCCCTCGGGTGCGCCGCCCGTTCCCATCGCCACGTGTATCCCGGTCGACTCGATTGCGGTGGCGATGCACGCATCGACGTCGCCGTCGGAGATGAGCCGAATGCGCGCTCCCGCCGCGCGCACCTCCTCGATCAGTTGCGCGTGGCGAGGCCGATCGAGAATGATGACGCACACGTCGTTGATCGGCTTCTCGAGGGCGTTGGCTACCGCTTCCAAATTTTCGCGCACCGGCGCGTCGATATGCACGTACGGTGCGGCCTTCGCGCCGACCGCCAGTTTCTTCATGTACGTGTCCGGGGCGTGCAGCAGGCCACCACGCTCCGCAATCGCCATTACCGCAATGGCATTGGGCAAGCCGTTGGCAACGAGGTTTGTTCCCTCGACGGGATCGACCGCAATGTCGACTTCCTGGCCGCCGATTCCGACTTCCTCACCGATATAGAGCATCGGGGCCTCGTCGCGCTCGCCTTCGCCGATCACGATTCGCCCGGAAATTTCCATATCTCCCAGCGACTCGCGCATCTTTTCGACCGCGGCGCCATCGGCGGCGTCTCGCTCGCCGCGACCCATCCACCGCGATGCGGCGAGCGCCGCGCTCTCGGTGACCTTGACGAAATCGAGCGAGTGAACCGGATGGTCCAGCACGGCGCGCATCATGGAACGTGCCATCGGTACTCTGCCACTACAAAGGGAAGCGGCGTATTTCCTGTTAAGAACGCACGACGTGTTCGCAGGCACCCGGCTCTTTCGTCCCGCACACTCTCGGCTCGTCCCGCTCGGGGACCTCATCGGCGCAGGCTGGCCGGCGCCGTCGATCGTTGCCTTGGCGGGCCTTACGCTCGGTTTTTTCGGTTGGTATGCGCTGATCGTACCGCGCCATCACGGCGCCGTCAGCGAGTTCGGCCTGCTCGCGGGAGCCATCCTAGGCGTCGTGGTCGCGCTCGCGCTCTGGGTAGCGTATTCGCAGTATTTTTCCGCGCGAACCGGAACCATACCGGCGCGCTCGCTTCAATACGACGCGCTCACCTGGCTCCCGTTTTTACTCCTCTGGCTGACGTTCGTTTTGGCGCCGCAGTTCACGCACGGCGCGGGTCTCTTCCTCCTTGCGCTGATCTTGGCGTGCGTCGGCAAGGTGCTCATCGCCGCGCGCTTCAATCAAACGGTCCGCGAGGTCCTCATCGATTTCGCAGCGACTCGCATCGCGATCATCGTCATCGCGGAGCTCGCCGCGGTCATCATCGGTCAACGCGCGGGAACCCACGTCCAGGAATCTTCGCACGTGCTACTCGCGGTATGGGGACGCTGGGACGCCGTACACTATCTCGACATCGCGACGCACGGATACTACGGCACCGACATGGCTTTCTTTCCGCTCTATCCGCTGCTCGTCCGCATCGTCGGGTCGCTTGCCGCAAATCATCTCGTCGCGGGCCTGCTCATCTCCAACGCTTCGTTCTTCTTTGGCCTGCTCTATCTCTATAAGCTGCTCGAGCACGAATACGATCGCGCGGTGGCGCGACGAGCCATCTTCTACGTATCGATCTTTCCAACGTCGGTTTATTTCACGGCGGTCTATACCGAGTCGCTCTTCTTCATGCTCACGGTGGCGTCGTTCTACTACATGCGCGCGCGATCGTGGTGGCTCGCCGGCCTCTTCGGCTTCTTCGCCGCGCTCACGCGCGTCGAAGGCGTGCTCTTGATCGTGCCGTTCCTCATCGAGTGGTGGGCGCAGGACCGTCCGCTGCGCGCGAAATCGTACGCCGACCTCCTTGCCGGCAGCCTGATTCCGCTTGGGCTAGCCGCGTACATGGCGTACCTCTGGGTGCTTCGAGCCGATCCGCTCTACTTCTCACACGTCCAAATCCACTGGAATCGCCATCTCGCGCCGCCGTGGGTCAGTCTCGTAAACGCCTTTGGCAAACTCATCCACGGTCCGGGTGCACTAGTAGTCGCGAACCAATCGCTCGAGATCGGGTTCACGTTGCTCATGATCGCCGTTTTAGTCGTGGGGTGGCACGCGCTTCGTCCCTCATACATCGCCTATATGGCACTCTCAATTCTCGTGCCTATGTCGACCTCGAATCTCATGTCGATGCCGCGCTTCGCGCTCGTGCTCTTTCCCATGTTTGCGATTCTCGCGCGCTGGGGCGAGCGCCCCTGGGCGAACAACGTGATCCTTGCATTCTCGCTGCCGCTGCTCGGGCTCTTCACGGTGCTATTCGCCGACTGGTACTGGGTTGCGTAACCACGCCGCTCCTGGAATTATGCGCGGCTTAAGCCGCCGGCGCGGGGTTCGTCAGTTCGCCAAGTTCGGAGTCGTCGGCGCTTCCGGCATGGTCGTCAATTTTCTCATCGCCCACGTCCTCGAACGCACGACGGGGCTCTCCTGGTTCGCCGACTTCGCGGTTGGTTTCATGGTCGGCGGCGTTTCCAACTACGTCCTCAACCGCATCTGGACGTTTGGCTCGCGCCGCAATCCGTTCGTCGAAGGTCTCCAGTTCCTCATGGTCTCGGCGATCGCGCTCATCCTCGGTAGAGTCGTCTTTGCGATCGCTGAGCGATTCGGATTCCATCACTTCACGACGGTCTGGCTCGTGGCGACCCTCGCCGGGATCTTCGTCAACTTCTTCCTCAACAAATATTGGACGTTCAAACATCTCAACTAGCCGAGGGTAGGGTCTGCCGGTCGCGCGTGGCACCCACTGCCTGCGGGGCGTCTGAGTGCGCTGCGAAGCCATGGATGGCGAGAGCAGCGCACGAAGCGAGCGCGGCGGAGCGCAGGATGCGCGCAGCAAGCGTCCCCGCAGGCAATGGGTGCCGCGCGTGACCGGCAGATCGAGGGTTTATTGGTGGGTTGGGTTGGCGGGCATCCTTTTGGTGGCGACGGCGCTGAGATTGCACGGGATACACGATCCGATGCTGGATCATCCCGGGTGGCGGCAGGGCGATACTGCGGCGATCGCTCGGAACTTTGCGCGGCTGCAGTACGACATCATGTATCCGCAGACGATGTACGACGGGCCGCCGCCAAATTATGTCGAGCTCGAGCTGCAGATCGTGCCGTTTCTGGCGGCGACGCTCTATAAGATTTTTGGGGTTCACGAAGTCTTCGGGCGGCTGATCACCGTCTGCTTTAGTCTGGCGACGGTCGTTACGCTGGCGTGTTTTGGACGGTGGCTCTTTGGGAGTGCGCTGGCCGGTTTGGTGGCGGCATTCTTCTTTGCGATCTTTCCCGGGAGCGTCTACTACGGGCGCACCTTCATGCCGGACTCGGCTATGGTCTTCTTCCTCACGGCCGCGCTCTTCGCCGCTGCGAGGTATCTCGTCGATGACAAAGCAATGACGATCAGAGGTGCGCTCGGCGTTACGGCATTGTTGGCGCTGGCCTTTCTCGCCAAGCCCGTTGCGGTAGTAGCTTTGCTGCCGGTGCTGGTCATGCTCGGCGAGCGAGCGCGCACGGGCGGAGCGCTGCGGCCGGCTCCAATCGCCGCGATCCTTCTCGTGCCGCTGACGATCCTCGCGCTCTACGATTGGCGGATCGGTTCCTATGCCGAATGGCACTGGGCGAGCGGAATCACCCGGCTGCACGTTTTACCCGCGCTGCGCGACGCGTTGACCAGCGGGAGCGCGCTCGCGAACAAGCTCGTGAACTTCCGGGTCGTACTCGGATTGCTGCGCGACCGCCTTCTCGGGGGAATCTCGTTCGTTATCGCGATCGTCGGGCTCGTCGCTTTGGCATGGATCCCTGCGCGAAGCCGTTCGTTCCTTTGGGCATGGCTGGCTGCGGCTGCAGTCTATCTCTTCGTCGTCGTGACGGTCGAACGCGTCGACTACTACATGCTCGCGCTTTTGCCGCTGGCGGCGCTGTTGATCGGCGGGCTCGCCGCGCGCTTTGCGGGCGCGCTGCAGAGCGCCGAGCTTGCGGACGGCCCGCGGTACGCGCTGCTCGCCCTCGTACCGATCGTCGCCGTCGTAGCCTTGATCTATAGCCGTGCTCCCGTTGCCGCCTACTATCACTACAACAAAGAGGCCTATCGCAACGCCGTTGCCCTCAATCATGCCCTTGCGCGCAACGCTCTGGTCGTGATCGGTCACTACGGCCCCGACGTCCAGTACTACATCGACCGATTCGGGTGGGAGGAGGATCCCTTACTCTGGACGCCGTTCGATGAAGAGAGCGCAATCCGCAAGGGAGCCCGTTACTTCATCTCAATCGAGGATCGCCGTCTGCGCCGCAATCTCGAGCTGTGCGCGTGGCTCCAACGTTTTCCGGTGGTCGCCGAAAGCGGCGCGTGGCCCGTCTACGTGACCGACTCCACGAAAGTTGGGCTGCGGGCGCAAGCATTTTGGCGCGCGTTTCGCCAGGCCGAGCGGGCCGGCGCGGGCCGCAAGTTTTTAGATGCGCGGGGCCTCTGCAGGCTGCCGGTTACGGACCGATAACGCTCAAACTGTGGAGCAGCGAGCTGAAGGCATGCGGCTCGACCGAGATGCTGCCGCGATAGGGATAGTCGAGGGCCATGACCAGGAAGAGCACGATTCCGACCACGAGGCTGAGCCCTCCGATCATGAGCTGCTGCATCACGGTCCGATCGAAACCGAACAAATACGTATAGGCCACGGTGATGTATGCGCCGACGATCAGCACGATCCACATAATCGAATTGATCCCGATGAAGTCGATCGTCAGCCTCGTCTGCCGGTCTGCGAGTGCCGTATCCATTGCTACGAGCATCTGCGCCGCGATATTTTGAAGCCGCGCCGACGTCACGGGGAGCGCTCGAACGTCGCGATCCGCCGCCTCGAGTAGTGCATTGGAGATCTCCGATTCCTCGCCGCGATTCATTTTCGGCCACTCGTCCGCGATCACCGAGCGCACGTAAAGGCGCAGCGTCGCGCGCAGGCGCTCGGAGTGGGGAAACGACTGCGAGTCGCGATAGACGTTCGCCAAAGACCCGGCCTCCTCGAACGTGCGCGCTTCCGCTTCTTGAAAGCGCTCCCAAACGCCGATCGCCACGAAGGCTAAGAGCACCGCGTAGACTACCCCGATTACCGCTAAGATAAAGCCTGCCCGGTCGGTGTGAGCCGCGCGAACCTCCTGCGAGGTAAACCTGGCGACGAGATAGCCGAGCGCGAGCGTGGAAGCGACGAAACCGCCGACCACAAGGATCCCGGCCACGAGCGTCGGCAACGATTCGAGCCAGGCGATCATTGCATCACGGGAGCGGCAGCAGGGAGCCCGCGCCGAAGGTTGTCGATTCCGATGGAGCCTCCGGGGCACCCGACGTTACGAGCTGGCGGTAGAGGATCAGACGGTTCGTGTTCTTGGATAGTTCGAGCTGAAGCTCGTAGCTGCGTTTGATCGCACTCGTGAGGTTGCTGCCGTCGAACGTGTACCCGAAACGCTTCAGATCGTGCAGCAAGAGTGCGTTGGTCACGTTGAGGCGCTGATATGCGTGCTGTATCTCCTGTGCGGCTGCGCGGTAGGTGGGATAGTTCGAGAGCACGATCTCGCGTTGAAGCTTCGCCTGATCGATCGTCTCCTTGAGCGCTGCGAGGCGGACGCTTTGGGGATCGACGGCGAGCCCCTCGTCCACGGTCGCTAGCGCATCCTCGAAGCTTCCCTTGGTATACTCAACCCGCGCGAGCGCGGCCGCAGCCTCGACGAATCCGGCGCGAGCCCGCGCATTCTTCGGATCGACTCGCAGAGCCAGCCGGTAGGCGAGCTCGGCGTCGCGCGCGTCGCCGCGCGCCAGGGCAAGTTCGCCTTGGTGGATCCGCGTATTAACGATCCAGCGCTCGATCGAACCGGCGCATCCGCTCAAGAGCGCGGCGCCACATACGATTGCGACGAACCTAGAGATGAACATGCGCGGCAAATCGTGCAACTACCTCGATAACCACGGCGGCCGGATAGAGGATCGCCTGCGAGAGCAGCGAGCCCGCGATCGCCGTCAACGATAAGTAGAACACCATCGAGCGAACCTCCTCGACGTTCCGCTTGCCGTGGATCGCCTGGTCGGTGATTATCGCCGACGTCGGATCCACGAAGAGCGTGAAGGCGATCGTACCGATCCCGTTGACGACGCCTGAGAGACTAATCGCCGTGCGGGCGACCCGGACGTCGAGGATGGAGGCCAGGAACGACGCTTGGACGCCGATGGCGTAGACGCACATGACGACGGTGTTGAAGATGAGCAGGCGCTTCGGCAACACGCGCCAGTCGAATGCGCGCAGAGCCGCCAGGCCGGGCCAGCGTTGCGACCGCACAACCTCGGCAACGACGGTCGGTGAGAAGAGCCGCAAGAGCGAATGCGGCACCGACCCGCGCGCCTCAAAGGAGTGCACGCCGCGCCGGAAGAGGTAGGTGAACATCGGCAGAAAGAGGGCGAAGACGATCATTCCAAGCGTCCCTGCGAGCACGATGAGTCGCAACTGGACCTCGAAGAGGTGCTGCCACGCGGCCGTCGCCACCGGATCGCCTTGCAGCCTAGCGACCGCGTTCCCGGTCTCATCCGAGAGCGGCCCGACGAAAAACGCCATGAAGAGGTTCGCTAAGCGACCGGTCGTCACGAACAGATTGAAGAGCGAGATCGACGTCGCAATTCGCTTTGTTTGAACTCCCGCCAACCGCGCCGCATACGCACCGATCGTCACACCCTGCACGATAAACGTAATCGCCATCGCGCCAATCAGCTTTCCCGACCACAAATGCGGAACCATCACTGCGAACATCACATACATCGCCGGCCTAGCGGCCCAGCGTACCTATTGCCCGCGGGGCGTCTGAGCGCGCTGCGAAGCCACGGATGGCGAGAGCAGCGCGCGAAGCGAGCGCCGCGGAGCGCAGGATGCGCGCAGCAAGCGTCCCCGCGGGCAATAGGTGCGCTGGGCGCCGACGCGATGATTACGCGGCGTTGGAGTTCCATGCGATCGCGGCTTCGTCAACGGGGCCGATAATGCAGAGGCCAAGATTCTCCGTAACGAGCAGATCGCGCGCGAGCTCCTGCACTTGCGCGGCCGTCACCGCGTCGATTCGGGTCTCGATCTCCTCGGGCGTCACCTGCCTTCCGAGGGCGAACTCGTTACGTCCCAGACGCATCATTCGCCCCGACGTCGACTCCAGGGAGAGCGTGAGGTTTCCCTTGATGTGCTCTTTCGCCAGCGCGAACTCGCTCTCGGCGATCGGGACGTCGCGAACGCGCGCAAACTGCTCGACGATGACGTCGATGCAGGCCTGTACGT
Source organism: Candidatus Cybelea sp. (assembly GCA_036732685.1). GTDB lineage: Bacteria > Vulcanimicrobiota > Vulcanimicrobiia > Vulcanimicrobiales > Vulcanimicrobiaceae > Cybelea. The sequence continues at coordinate 21,492 of DAINBY010000022.1, forward strand.
TCTCCGGCGAGGTCCCCGCATAAACGCCGAAGAGCCCGGCGGCCCGGTACGCCGCTTGAAACGAGTAGACGCTGTAGACGAGACCGCGCTGCTCGCGTATCTCCTGGAAGAGGCGGCTCGACATTCCTCCGCCGAGCACCGTGTCGAGCAACGAGAGCGCGTACCGGCGGTCGTCGCGAACGTCGATGCCGCGCGTTCCCACGACGACGTACGCCTGTTCGCTCTCCTTGTGGCGCACGTTCGTCGCCGGCGTCGTTTCCGGCCGCTCCGGCTGTACGCGAGCGCAGGAGCCCTCGAATCCGGAGAACTGCTCGCAGACGAGTTCGACGAAATGCTCGTGTTCCACGTTACCGGCGGCCGCGACGATGACCGAGTTCGGCGCATAGTGGGCGGACATGTGTGCGCGCAAATCTCGCGGCGTTACCTCGACGACGGTGTCGGCGAAGCCGATCGTCGGTTCGCCGAGATTCGCACCCTGCCACATCGTCTGAAGAAAAACGTCGTGAATCTGGTCGTCCGGCGAATCCTCGTACATCTTGATCTCTTCGAGGACCACCTTTTGTTCTTTGGCGAGTTCCTTGGCGTCGAACAGCGAGTGCAGAAACATATCGGCGAGGACGTCGAGCGCCAACGGAACGTGCCGGTCGATGACCTTCGCATAGTAGCAAGTCGTCTCTTTATCGGTGAAGGCGTTGAGATTACCGCCGACCCCGTCCATCGTCTCGGCGATCTGCCGCGCGGTGCGGCGCTGCGTCCCTTTAAAGAGCATGTGCTCGACGAGATGCGAGATGCCGCGCTGTTCCCGGCCCTCGACGGCCGAACCGACGTCGGCCCAGACTCCAACGGTTGCCGAGCGGACCGAGGGCATCGCCTCGGTCAGCACGCGCAGTCCGCTCGGGAGCGTCGTCTTCTTATACATTTACTCCGGCGCTTTGAAGGCCTCGCGGGCCCATTGCTCGTCCCAGAAGACGCCTTCGCTCGGTACCTCGAGCCGCGCCTGCAGCGACGCCGCAGCCTCGCCGCGTCGCGCGCTCAGACTAAAGACGGTTCGCGACGTCGGCTTGGCCAGATCGCCGCTTACGATCTCTCCTTTCGTTACGCCGATCGGCACGCTCGCCCAGAGATCGATCTCCTCCACCCCGCGAGCGGCCGCAAAGGCTCGTTCGACGATGTCGACGGCTTCCGATACGAACTGCGTGCGCGTCAGCGGTTGGTGAAACTTGACGCCCCAGAGGCGGATTCCGACGACCAGGTGGCCGTCGAGGGAATTTGCCGAGATTTGGCTCACCTCGGCCGGCCAGCGCGTTGCGAAGACCGACGCTCCGATCTGCTCGGCAACGTCACGCCGGTTCCCCGCCGCGCGCGCCATCGCGTCGACCTCCGCAAGCGTGGGCGTCAACGCCGCCGCCGTGGCCCCGGTAACCTGAAGTGCGAGCGCGCCGCTCAACACGACCTTAGTAAGACTGCGCAAAATAGGCTCTGGCTTTTGCCGGCTCGCCGCATGCGACGCACCGCAGGTTCGGCTCTTCGAGCGGCCGCACGACTCTCGACGTCGCAGTGGTCAACGTCTTGACCGCAGCCTCGCATTCGGGCCGCTCGCACCACGGAATGTCGATCATCCCCGCGCGCGACCTGCAGAGTTCGAGAAACTCCTCGCGGCTCTCGGCCGCGATGGTGTGATCCTGGAGAAACGATTTCGCCTGCGCGTAGAGCGAGCGCTGAATTTCTTCGAGCAGTTCCCGCAGCAGCGACGGCACCCGATCGAGCGCCACACTCTCACGCTGCCCGGGCTCTCCCTTGTTGCGATCGCGCCGCGCTAGAATGCACGTTTGCGAGTCGACGTCGCGCGGGCCGATCTCGATGCGCACCGGCACGCCGCGAAGATCCCATTCACTGTACTTCCATCCCGGTTGCTCGTCGCGCGCATCGACGCGCACGCGAAACCCCGCCTCCTTCAAACGCCCTGCGAGCGTGTTGCAAGCCTCGATCGCTCGCGCGTCGTTCGAGCGGACGATCGGAATCAGGACCGCTTCGATCGGCGCCATCTTCGGGGGAATACGAAGGCCGCGGTCGTCGCCGTGCGTCATAATCAATCCGCCGAGCATACGCCACGATACGCCCCAAGACGTCGTGTACGCGTGCTTGATCGCGCCGTCGGCGTCGACGAACTTGATGTCATAGGCTTTCGCAAAGTTCTGCCCCAGGTCGTGCGACGTACCGGATTGCAGGGCCTTGCCGTCGGGCATTAGTGCTTCGATGGCGAAGGTTTCAACCGCGCCCGGAAAGCGCTCGCTGGCGCTCTTGCGCCCGCAATAAACGGGCACGGCCGCGACGTTCTCCGCAAAATCGCGGTAGAGGTCGAGAATCTTGAGCGTCTCTTCGCGGGCCTCCGCCGCGCGGGCGTGTGCCGTGTGGCCTTCCTGCCAGAGAAACTCCATCGTCCGCAGAAACGGCCGCGTCGCCTTCTCCCAGCGCAGCACGTTCGCCCACTGATTGATGAGGATCGGCAGATCGCGATACGACTCGATCCATTGCGCGTACATTATCCCGACCATCGCCTCGGAGGTCGGACGAATCGCAAGTCGCTCGGTCAGCTCTTCGCTGCCGCCTTGGGTCACCCACGCCACCTCGGGGGCGAAGCCCGCAACGTGTTCGGCCTCCTTCACGAGCAGATGCTCTGGAATTAAAAGCGGAAAATAAGCGTTTTCGTGACCCGTCGCCTTGAAGCGCGCATCGAGCTCCTTCTGCAGATTCTCCCAAAGACCGAAGCCGTGGGGACGCAGCACGACGCATCCTCGCACGGGCGAGTACGATACCAGCTCCGCCTTTAGGCAGACCGCGGTGTACCATGCGGAGAGGTCGGCCGCCTTTGGAGGAATCTCCTTGACGACGCCCGTTGCGAGCACGTCGGACATGACCGGCCCCGCTTCGCGCGCGGTAACGAAACGGCCTTCGCCGGGGAAGTTCGCGCCCGAGCGAGCATAGGGAAAGACGATGCCGAAGCAGACGCGGATCTACACTCGGACCGGCGACAAGGGGATGACCGGACTGGTTGGCGGCGGGCGCATCAAAAAGAGCGCGCTCCGCATCGAGACCTACGGCACGCTCGACGAGCTCTCCAGCTCGATCGGCGTCGCGCGCGCCGCACTGCGGCCGCTTCGCTCGGAGGAAGCGCGCGCGGCTCGTCTCGATGCGTGGCTGGCGTGGACGCAAGACGCGCTCTTCAATCTCGGCAGCGAGCTCGCAACGCTCCCGAAAGACCGCCGGGAGGGTCACGCCTCGATTCGCGATGCCGACGTCCAAGCACTCGAGCGCGCCGTGGACGAGGCACAGCGCGATATTCCGGCTCTCGCGAACTTCATTCATCCCGGCGGATCGATGCCCGGCGCGCAGCTCCATCTCGCGCGGACGGTTTGCCGCCGGGCCGAACGTCTTCTCGTCGCACTGATCGACCAGGAAGAGCCGTCCGCCGACGAGGCGCTTCGCTACCTCAACCGTCTCTCCGACGCGCTCTTCGTCTGGGCCCGTTGGATCAACGACGCGCTCAACGTTCCCGAGCATCAGTGGAATCATTCCGGCAGGCCGCCGGAAAACTGAATCCGAACGCTCGCCCGAATGTCGTTCTTCTCCGAGCTCTTCGCGACGACCGACGCGGAGAAGCTCCGCGAAATCGGCACGCGCAAGATCCTGCGGCGGGCATTGACCGCCAAGGATTTGATCGCGATCGGTCTGGGCACGATGATCGGCGGGGGCATCTTCACCACCATCGGCACGGGCGTGAAGGGCGCCGGGCCTGCCGTGATCGTATCGTATTTGCTCGCCGGCCTTACCTCGTTCTTTGCCGCGCTCTGCTACGCCGAGCTCGGGGCGATGGTCCCCGTAGCCGGCAGCGCCTATACGTATGCGTACGCCACGATGGGCAAGCTCTTCGCTTGGATCATCGGCTTTGCGCTCATCTTCGAATACGGCATCAGCGCCGCGCCGGTCGCGCAGCAGTTCTCGGCCGCGATCCAAGACGTATTCAAGGGAAGCGTGGCACTGCCGGCCTGGGCGCAAGGCTCGAATCTCGTCCTACACGGCGCGTGGTGGTTGCCTTCCAGCTGGGACCTCGCGCACTCGCAATGTGACGTCATCGCGGCGCTCTTCGTCATCGGCTTGAGCATCTTGCTCTCGGTCGGAATCCGCGAGTCGGCGACCGTCAACAACGTTTTCGTCGTCCTCAAGATCTCGGCGCTGATCGTCTTCGTCATCGCCGGCGCCTTCCTCGTTCACGCCGTCAATCTCCACGACTTCAACCCGGTCGGTTGGGGAGCGTTGCGGCCGTTCGGCGGTCTTGCCGATTATTCGTCCTCGGCGCAGCCCTACGGTATCATCCCGATCTCCGCGTTCGTTTTCTTCAGTTACATCGGTTTCGATACCGCGACGACGACCGCCGAGGAGTGTAAGCGCCCGCAGTTCGACGTGCCGGTCGGCGTGATCGGCGCGCTTGCGATCGGGACGGTCATCTATTGTGCGACCGCGATCGTACTCGTCGGCGCGGTGCCGTGGAATCAGGTGCCGATCAAGAATCCACTCGTCTACGCGCTCGCGCCGCTGCACATGCCCGCCCTGAACTGGGTGATCACCGTCGGTGTCTTGGCTGGAACGACGAGCGTCGCGCTCGCCTCCCTACTCGGACAATCGCGAATCTTCTACGTGATGGCGCGCGATGGCATGCTCCCGCCGGTGGTTGCCAAGATCCATCCGCGCTTCAAGACCCCGTTCATCACCACGATGATCACGGGCGCCGTGGTCGCGATCCTCGCGCTGATCGTCCCGCTCAACAATCTGCTCAACCTCGTGAACATCGGCACGCTCATCGCCTTTTCGGTCGTCTGCGCGGGCGTGCTCTATCTGCGCAAACGGCGCCCCGAGCTTCCCCGCAGCTTCCGCGTACCGTTCGTTCCGCTCTTCCCGATCTTGGGCATCGTCTTTTCGCTCTTCCTTGCGGTCTTTGGTCTCTCACGTGCGACCTGGACGTGGTTCGTCATCGCGCTCGTCTGTGGCCTAGTATTCTTCTTCGCGTACGGCTTCCGCAAATCGAATCCGGCCGACGTCGTGCCCGTCGAAGAGCCCGCCGGTCTCAGCGAGTACGCCTGACGGCTACTCTGCCTATTGAACGGCCCTATTCTACAGTGCCAGCCGGGACTTGACCGATGCCCGGCGTAATTACTTCGATGCGCGCGTTTCGAGGATCGTACTTCGCATGCACGCGCAGCGCCCGGGCGACCGCGTCGAGTGAGATCATTACCCGCCCCCGAACGCGGAACGGCGCGTGTTTGAGCGTGAAGGGCATCCCGTTGAGCGTCGCGTGCGGATCTCCAACGCGAACGCGCAGCGATTGACCGCCCAGCACGACGTCGATCGCACCGCTCTTGGAGTCGACCTCCGTCTCGGCGCCAAGCGCGTCGGCGATCGAGCGTAACGGCACGAAGGCCTTTTCGCTCGCGGTCGTGATCGGCGGCACGTCGCTGTCGATGCGCTCGCCGTCGACCAGCATCACGATCGGCCGCGAAAAGGCAAGCAGCGCCGAAACGAAGAGCGCGAAGATGGCGACAATCGCGAGCTGTCGCACGCTCAAGGCGCCGTACAGCTCGCCTGCGCGACGAATCATACGGACGATCCGCCGATCTCGGCAAGGTACGCCGGATACTTCTCGGCGATGACCTTCTCGATCTCCAAGCGCAGCATCCCGAGCAAATCCTCTTCCGGATAGGTGCCGACGAGCTCGCCCGCGCGATAGATCGCGCCCTTCCCCTTGCCGCCGGCAACGCCGACGTCGGCCATCTTCGATTCTCCCGGACCGTTCACGACGCAGCCCATAACCGCGACCTTCACCGGCGCGCTGTACGATTTCGCGATCGCTTCCACGGCGCGCCCAAGTTCCAGCACGGAGATCTCCGCGCGTCCGCACGACGGACAGGCCGTGATCTCGAAGCCCTTTTCACGCAAGCCGAGCGACTTTAGAATTCCCCAGCAGACCGGGATCTCTTCGATCGGGTCGGCCGCGAGTGAGACCCGAATCGTATCGCCGATCCCCTCCCAGAGCAGAATCCCGAGTCCGATCGACGACTTGATCGTTCCGTCGCGCAGCAGCCCCGCTTCGGTGATGCCGAGATGGAGCGCGTACGGCGTCGCACGTTCGCGCAATCGCTCGTCGGCCAGCCGGTAGGCTTGCACCGTCGTCGCAACGTCGTGCGCCTTGAGCGATATCGCGATATCGGTCTGTCCGTGCTCTTCGAGCAGCTCGACGTGGCGCAGCGCGGACAGGACCATCGCCTCGGCGGTGTGACCGAACGATTTCTCGAGATCCGGCGCGAGCGAACCCATGTTCACCCCAACCCGAATCGGGATAGCGCGCGCCTTCGCGGCTTCGACGACTTCGGCAACCTTCTTGGGATCGCGAATATTCCCGGGATTCAAGCGCAGCTTGGCGACGCCGGCCTCAATCGCGGCGAGCGCCATCTTGTGATCGAAGTGAATGTCGGCGACGATCGGCACCGGCGAGCGATGAACGATCGCCGGCAAACCCGCCGCGTCGGGCGGATCTTTCACGGTCACGCGAACGACTTCGCAGCCTTCCATCGCGAGGCCGTAGATCTGTTCGAGCGTGGCATCGGCATCGGCGGTGTCGGTCGTCGTCATCGACTGCACCACGACCGGATGATCGCCGCCGATCCAGACGCTCTTCGCGTCCGCTTTTCCCGTCTTGTTTTGCAAGAAGATCGGCTTGCTCTTCCGCCGCAGGCGCAGCATTTACATAACCCCCTGACCGCTGACGATGCGCACGATGTCGTGGAAGGCGACGAGCATGATGAGCGCCATCAAGGCCGCGAAGCCGGCGATGTGAACCATCGCCTCCTTCTCCGGATCGACGGGGCGTCCCCGAACGAGTTCCGCGATGATGAACGCCGCCCGGCCGCCGTCGAGTGCCGGAATCGGCAAGAGGTTGAAGAGACCGAGCGCAAACGAGATCGTCGCGGCAAGTGAAAGATACGGGCCCCAGCCCCAATCCTGAACCGTCGCGGCCACTTGACCCATGCCGATCGGACCCGAGACCTC
>DAINBY010000023.1:0-27845 GCA_036732685.1 Candidatus Cybelea sp.
CGCGTTCCGCCAGGCGTGCAGGAAGAGCAGCATCACGAGCATCGTGAGCACGATGCCCTCGATGAGCGACTGCCAGACGCCATTGAGCGACTTTTGCGTGTAATCGGCCGGGGCGTCGATTTCGGTTAGCGTAACCTCGGGGAATTGCGCCTGAATCTGCTTGATGTGCTCTCGCGCGATTTTGGTCGTCGTAATCTCGTCGGCGTTGATGTTGCGGCCGAGCTCGACGTAGATCCGCGGCTGTCCGTTGAAGTGCGAGACTGACGTCGGCTCGACGTGGCTGTCGAAAGCGTACGCCACGTCGCCGATCCTCATGTTCTTGTTGGAGCTGCCGGGGACCATGAGCGGGATCCCCAGCAGGTCCTGCGCGCTATTGACTTCTGCGTGTACCGAGACGCTCGTCTCCTGGGTGTGCTGGCGCAGGATGCCGCCGGGAAGGTTAGCGTTGTTCGAAGCGATCGCGGTAAAAACGTCGCCGAGGGTGGCGTTGGCCCCGATGAGACGTTCGGGCATCGGCTCGACGTGAAACTCCCGGTCTGCGGCGCCCCGAATATCGACCGTCTGCACGTTTGGAATCGACTTGAAGATCGGCTCCAGCTTGTTGTTCGTGAAGTCGGCGAGTGCCGTCTGCGAGAGCGACTTCGAGCTGATCGCAAGGTCGAGCAGGGGTTGCGACGCACCGTTCTTCTCGACGGTCGGAGGGTCGAGGTCGACCGGCAGATAGACGCGGGCGGTATCGACCGCGCTCTGCACGTTGATCGCCGCGATGTCGAGGTTCGTCCCGAGCTTGAACTGGACGATGAGCGTCGCTACGCCTTCTTGAGCGGTGGCGTTGAGCTGATCGAGATTGTCGATGCCGTCGAGCTGATCTTCGATCGGCTTGACGACCAGCCGCTCCATCTCCTGAGGCGAAGCTCCGGGATAGCTCGAGTAGACCACCACGATCGGGAAGTCGGTTCCCGGCGGGTCGGCGCTTCGGCCAATCTTATAGAACGAGATGGTCCCGAAAATTGCCAAGGCAATGAACACCATGGCGGTGATCACGGGACGGCTAATCGCGAATCGGGTCAACCACACGGTAGGAGTTCCATTGTCGCCTAGGTTTACGCTTGGGGGTAGGCCTCTGTTTCAGGGCCCGCCTCAAAAGTTCCTCAGTAGAGGGGCCGAGGGAGCCCGGCCTTGGCCCTGCCGCCGCGGATGGTACCCGCCTTGGAGTCACGGGAAGCAACCGCATCGGTCAGAGATGTCGAAAATAGACGATGGACAGGACCGCGAAGAACGCCGCGCCCTGTAGGCAGAGAACCTGAGCGGCAGATCGAGGGTGCTTAGGCAGCCATGAGGCAGCGAACCACGCAATGACCACGAGCTGCAGTGGCATGAGGAGCTGGAAGAGGTGTGCTGCGCTGCCTTCATCGCCTTCACGTACCAGCGTGCCCTGCGCGAGGCCAACAACCATCGGCACTAGGAAGGCCACGGAGATCGCGAGGGGCAGAAACCCGGTCGGGCGTTTCAGCAGTTGCAACATGACTTACTTTGTATCACAAAGTAAGTTCGGCCGCAAGATTACTAGGAAAGGATCGAGCCGCAGGCAAAGGGCCTGAGCTCAATCGCGAACTTGCGCAAGACTGGACTCGAACCAGCACGAGATTGCTCCCGCTAGCCCCTCAAGCTAGTGCGTCTACCAATTTCGCCACTTGCGCACAGGGGGCGGCCCTCATTTTCTTCGGCCGCGGGGAAAACCCGGCCCGGCCCGAGATTTACACCATATTGGGATCGAGCGCGTCGCGGAGGCCGTCTCCGATGTAGTTGATGGCGAGCGCCGTCAACAGAATACAGAGGCCGGGGAAGACCGCGGCCCACCACGCGATCGAGAGATTGCTCTGGGCATTTGCCAGCATGTTTCCCCAGGATGCCGTCGGCGGCTGGATGCCCAGCCCGAGAAACGAAAGGCCGGACTCCAGAATGATGACGTTCGCGACGTCAAGCGTCCCTTGCACGACGATCGGCGCGACCGCGTTGGGGAGGAGATGGCGAAAGATAATGCGGCCGTCGTTGTTGCCGACCGCGCGCGCGGCCTCGGCAAACTCTCGCTCCCGCAGGCTGAGAAAGGCGGCCCGAACCAAACGCGCGACCGGCATCCACGAAAGCGCGCCGATGATGATGACGATAACCCCAAAGCTCAGCGCGGCTTTTGTCGAGCTCGCCGCGACGATGGCCGTGAGAACGAGCAGCAGCGGCAGAATCGGAATCGAGAGGAAGACGTCGGTCAGCCGCATCAGCGTGTAGTCGATCCAGCCGCCATAATAACCGGCGATCGCCCCCAGCGTGCTGCCGATCAAAATCTCCATGAGCACGGCGAAGAGACCAACGGCCAGCGAGATGCGCGCGCCGAAGAATAGCCGCGAGAGTAAATCGCGCCCGACCTCATCGGTGCCAAGCTGATGGCCGCCGCATTGCGATGCGGCTTGGAAACAAGGTGGCAGCGGCGTTCCTTGCCAGTGGACGTTGTCGATCGCGTTGGGGTCGAAGGGTGAGAGTTGTTGTGCAAAAACGGCGCCCAAAACCATCAACGAGAGCACGATCAGTCCCGCGATAGCAAGCTTGTGCCGGCGCAGCCGCGACCAGAACGTAACCTTTGAAAGGTGCAGATCTTCTTCGATGACCGTATTGCCGGGAAGCGGAAGGGTCGGAGCTGCCATCGTTATCTCTTCAGTCGTACTTTACGCGCGGATCGAGCCACGCGTAGACGACGTCGGCGAGCAAATTTGAAAAGACGACCAAGAATGCGACCATGAGCAGGTAGCCCATGAGCAACGCGAGGTCGCTTTGATTCAGCGCGTTAATGAAGAGGCGCCCCATTCCCGGCCACGCGAAGATCGTTTCCGTGAAAATCGCTCCGGCGATCAAGCCCGGGAGCGATAGCGCGATTACCGTAACGACGGGAATGAGCGCGTTCTTGAATCCGTGCTTGAAGAGTATCACCTTGAAGGAGAGGCCCTTTGCGGCGGCGGTCCGCATGTAATCGGTGCCGAGCACCTCGAGCAGCGACGAACGCATGAAACGGCTGAACGTCGCGATGCCGAGGATCGAGAGAACCGCTGCCGGCAGAATCAAGTGCACCAGACGGTCGCCCAGATCGAACGTGTCGCTGCTCGATAGCCCGGCCGACGGCAGTTGGATGAGGTAGCCGAAGGGCAGCGGGATGCCGTGCACCGCGAATGCGAGCTGCATCATCAGCGCGAACCAAAAGACGGGCATCGCTTGGCCGAAGAATGCCAGCGTCGTGACCGCGTAATCGAGCACGGAGTAACGATAGACGGCCGACGCGATTCCGGTGGCGATGCCGACGAGGATGGCGATCGTGAGCGACGCGCCCATCAATTCCAAGGTCGCCGGAAAGCGCTCGATCAAGGCTTGGAAGACCGGCTCGGAGTTGCTCGTCGAGTATCCAAAGTCGCCGATCAGCACGTGGCCGAGCCACTTGAGGTACTGAATCGGGACCGGCTGGTCCATCCCCAGATTGTGCTTGAGCCGGGCGATATCGGCCGGCGTGATGTGCGGATTCTGCAAGTATGGCGCGAGCGGCCCTCCCGGCATGTTGTAAAGGATGCCGTAGAGGATCACCGATATGGCCAGAAGCAACGGAATCGACTGCAGCGTCCGGCGCATGACGTATGTGAACAAGTCCGCGCCGTTATTGGACGTTAAGCGCCCGCTGCCTCCGATGCCGGCATTGCGAGGCCGAGCAACTTCCGAGCTTGGTCGGGCGTGGCGACGGGACGGCCGGCTTCCGCCGCGATACGCACGACGCGCGCGACCAGCTCTTCGTTGCGGGCCAAACGCCCGCGGCTGTAGTGAAGATTGTCTTCCAAGCCCACCCGGACGTGGCCGCCCATTGCAATCGCCGTCATCGCCATCGGCAGTTGCTGGCGCCCGATTCCCGCGACCGACCAGGTGCACCCGGCCGGGAGCGCGTCGACGAGATCGGCGAGATTCTGCACCGTCGCTTCGAGACCGCCGGGAACGCCGAGCACTAAATCAACGTGCTGCGGAAACGAGAGCAGTCGCTCTCGCGCGAGCTTGCGCGCGTTGGCGATGTGTCCCTTGTCGAAAATTTCCAGCTCCGGGCGGACGCCGAACTCGTTCATCTTCTTCAAGATGCCGCGCATAATCGGAAAGCTGTTTTCAAAGATGTCGTCGCCGAAGTTGACGCTTCCACACGTGAGCGTCGCCATCTCGGGACGAAGTTCGAGCACGCTCGCGCGTTCTTCGGGCGTCATTCCGATCGCGCCGCCGGTCGAAAACTGGACGATTAAATCGCTCTGGGCTCGAATCGCCTCGTAGGCTTGCCGAAAACGGGCGACGCTGTGCGTGTTCGAGCCGTCGTCGTTGCGACAGTGCACGTGAATGATCGATCCGCCCGCTTCGCGCACGGCACGCGCCGTTTCGCCGAGCAGTTGCGGCGTGTAGGGCAAGTAAGGCGTCTGGTCGGGGCGCACTTCCGCTCCGACCGGCGCGCACGTGATGACGAGTGGATCCATTCGAGAGGCGTACGCTTCGGAGCTCGGCGTTTCAGTTCATTGCGAGAGCGAGCGATAGGCCGCGTCGACCAGCTCGCGATCGATGCCCAGCAGGGCGGTGAGGGCGATTGCGTCCGCGCGCGGCCGTTCGTCGCCGGTCACTTCCCCGATCGTGTAGTCCATCGCTTCGGCCAGCGCCGCCAGCGCTTCGACGACGTCCTCGGAAGGCGGCCTGCGCGGGATGCCCGCGAGGCCACGCACCGCGAAGTGGCGGGCGCCCGCGGCGCCGGCAATCCCCGCCAAATGCGTAGCCAACATTCCGCAGGCGCGACGCTCGTGCAGCCGCTGCAGCAGCGCGATGAGGAGTGCCTTGCCTTCATGGGGCGTCGTCGTTCGCGCGAACTCGTCGGCCAGAATCAGCAGCCGCGGCGCCGCGCGAGTCAAGATCGCCTTGAGCTCCAAGACCTCGCGGGCAAATGAAGAGAGGAGGCCGCCGATCTGCGCCTCGCGTCCCGTTCCAAGCCACGCGATCTGATCGAAGAGCGCGGTCCGCGCGCGTGCCGCCGGCACCGGAAGCCCGAATGCGGCGCAGAGCGCGACGAACCCGCAGGTCTGAAGCGAAACACTCTTCCCGCCCATGTTCGGTCCGGTCAGCACGGCGACGTCGTGCAGCTCCAGATCGAGCGGCACGAACGGCCTCCCGGCGGCGCTCAGGTCCGCTTCCAGCGGAAGGAAACGGCCACGTTCGAATGCGAGTGCCGGCTCGTTCGCGATCTCGGCCGGCGTACAGCCGTAACGGCGCGTAAAGCGCGCGGCGGCAAGGCTCACGTCGAGCTCGCCGAGCCTGCGCTCCGCGTCACCGATCGCGGCGGCCTGATCGCGCACGAGCGCGGAGAGCGCGGCGCGGACGCGCTCTTCGGCGTGCGCTACCGCCTCGGCAGCCGCGTCGCGGCGTGCGAGCGCGGCCAGCGATGCTTCGCCATATTCGAGCGAGCAGAGCAAATAGGTGGGGGCTTCGCGCAGCACCCGGATTCCGGCCGGCAATGCGCGGTCGATCTCGGCGCGCATGATGATGAACTCGTCGCCCTCGATCGCCTCGCGAGCAAGGGCGTTCGCGGCGCGCTCGTTCTCGCGCCCCCGCGCGGCGTCCAGCGCCGCCTGCTCGCGCCCGAGGCCATCGCGCAGTGCGGCGAGCTCCGCGTCAAACGCGTCGGCGAGATAGAATCCGGTTTCGTCGCGCCCGCCCGGCGCCAAAGCGGCCTGGATCGCGCGAACGGAATCGTTCGAAACCGGCGCCCATTCCGTCAGCTCTGCGAGAAGTCCGTCGATCCGCTCGACCGTTGCAGAGAAGCGGCGCAACTCCAAGAAGTTCGGGTCGTCCAGAACGTCGCCGAGCGAGGCGCGCGCGACTGCGCCGGCCGCATCGGGCAGATCGCCGAAGGCGGCGTGCAGCGCGTCGAGCCGTTCCGCATCGAGACCGGCCGCAAGCCGAGCGATCGCCTGCGCGCGTTCCTGCGCCTGGGATTCCTCACCGGCAACGAACGGCCGCAGCTCCGAGAAGTGGCGATCGCCGTAAGACGAGACCGGGGCGAGAGCGGCCGTTAGCCATTCGAAGCCAAGGACGTGCGCGCTCGCCGGATCGAGCAGCTCGAGCGCTTTCACGCGGCCCGCACGCCGGCGTAGACGTCGAAGGTCGGCAGACCGGTCGCGTCGGCGACGGCCGTTGCAAATGCCCGCGGCTCGAAGGTGCGCTCCGTTCCGATCGACGCGACCGTGGCGGCGATGACGCGCAGGGGCCGCCGGCAGCGAACGGCCAGTTGCGAAAGCGCGCGCGAACCCGCCTTTCCGCTCAACGCGATCTGCGTCGGATCGCGCACCACGATCTGGCGCTCCTCGCGTGCGGCCATGAACGAAGCGGCTTGAGCCGCGGTAAGCGCGCCGTCGAGATCGATCGACGCAGCAGCCTTATCCACGGCCGGAACGCGCAAGCGCGCGGCGAGTGCGGCGACCTCGTCGACGGCCTCCTGCATCGTTTTCGCGGCGCCCGCGCCACAAGCGATGACGATTGCTCCGTCTGATCCGGCAAGCGACGCGACCCGATCGACGGCGCCGTCGACGACCGCCAGCTCGCTCAAAGCGGCGAGTGTGGTAACGATCTCGCGAACGCCCGATGCGGTCGGCGCGCCTGCCAGCTCGTAGAGACCGCTCGAAACGGTGCGCGCATAGACCAGCTCGCCCGTAGGACTCTGCAATCCCGAAAGCTTCAAGATTTGCGCCGCGGGATAGCGCGGCAGCAAACCGCGCGCGGTAACGAAAACGGTCTGCGGCCGTAGCCAGAGTCGTTGTTTGGGATTCATCGACGCAAGCGCGATTCGAACGCCGGTTTCGGCCGCGGCCGCGTAGACGGCGCGAAGCACCGTCGTCTTGCCGACGTCCCTACCGATGCCGACGACGAAGATGGAGCGCGCGCCCACCGCGCGCGCAAGCTCGAAGATCTCTAACCCGACTCGCACGCGCAACCACTTCAGCTAGCCGAGGTGCAGCGCCTTGAGCGTCGCGAAGACGATACCCGTCAGCGCAAGGAGTAAGCCGCCGAGAAACGCCGCGTTGCGTTCGGCGTAACCGCCAAGCCAGCGCCCGAGCGTGAGCCCCAAGGTCGTCGATCCGACCGAAATGCACGCGATGACGATCAGCGAGACCGGCATCGGAACGCCGATGTAGAGAATCGAGAAACCGATCCCCAGCGAGTCGAGACTAATCGCGAGGGCCGCGATGGTCAATCCGCGCCCGGTCGAAAGATCGAGACGCTCGGCGCCTGCGAGGTCAGTGCGGCTTTCGCGTACCATGTAGACCCCCAGGCCGAAGAGCGCCGCAAATCCGAGGTATCCGGCGTAGTCGCCGATGAGGTGCCCCGCGATCAGGCCGAGCCCGGCACCCAGGAGATTCATGCCGACCTCGGCGCACGCAAAGGTAATGCCGATCCGGATCTTGAGTCCGCGAGGGATTCCGCGGACGCCTACCCCCACGCTGACGGCAAAGACGTCGAGCGCGAGTGCGACCGCGACGATAAGTACTTTTACGAAGGCCGCGCCCACGAGCACGCTTTGCGCGATGACCCGGTGAAGCTTCCTGCATGACGCGCTGGTTGCCGGGCCTCGTATTTCTCATGGCCGCGCTCGTTCTGATTGCAGCACTGGTCGCGCCGGTCGTCGCGGTCGTGGGGGCGATGCCGCCCGGCGAAGCCTTTCGAACCTTCGCGCGAATCGGCGGCGACGCGTTGCGCGTCTCGCTCGTCGCCTCGGCCGGCGCGACGCTCGTCGCGACGCTGCTCGGCGTACCCGCCGGATACGGGCTCTCTCGGCTTCCTCCCAAGCTGTGCGCCGCCGCGATCTTCCTGCTCGCGCTCCCGCTCGCTTTTCCGCCGGTCGCGTCGGGTTTGATGCTCATCTATGCGCTCGGCACCAACGCGCCGTTTGGCGCCTGGCTCGCCGCGCACGGTCTCACCGTTCCCGACTCGCTGCTCGGGGTCGGAGTCGCGGAGTTCTTCGTCTCCGGCTCCTTCGTCGCAATCGCGGCAACCGCGGCGTTTGGAGCGATCGATCCGATCTACGGCGACACGGCTCGGACGTTAGGTGCTAGCGAATGGCGCATCTTCACGCGGGTTGCGCTTCCGGCCGCCGCCGGAAGCATAGGGGCCGGAATCGCCTTCGCGTGGCTGCGCGCGGTCGGCGAGTACGGCGCGACGAGCATAGTCGCGTTCCATCCGACGTCGCTTCCGGTGGCTCTCTACGTGACGCTCTCCGCCTCGGGAGTGCGCGAAGCGCTCGCGCTCTGCTATGGTTTCGTCGCGCTTGCGACCGTGGTGCTCGCCGCCGCGTGGATTCTCCGGCGCGGCGTCGTACACTAGCGCCGTGCTGCAGAAGAACTTTTATTTTCTCGCTCGCCGGTTCGTTGCGGGGGAGGATATCGATTCTGCGATTCGCGCCGTCCGCGCATTGAACGCCCAGGGAATGTCGGCGACGCTCGACTTCCTCGGCGAAGACGTCTGGGAGCGCGACGCCGCTTTGCGCCAGCGCGAGGTCTACCTCGAGATGCTCGATGCGATCGCCGCAAGCGGCGTCGACTCGAACGTTTCCGTGAAACTCACCGCGATGGGCCTGCTTCTCGACGAAGACTTCGCGCTGGAGAATCTCCTCGCAATCCTCACGCGCGCGCAAGCGAACCGCGACCCCTTCGTGCGAATCGATATGGAAGGCTCGGCGGTGCTCGAGGCGACGCTGCGCGTTTTTGCCCGAGCCTACGCGGAGCACCGTAACGTCGGCCCCGTCCTTCAAGCGTACCTGAAGCGAACGCGCTCCGACGTCGATCGCGCCATCGAGCTGGGCGCTCGCGTTCGCCTCTGCAAAGGCGCCTATAACGAGCCGCCGGAGATCGCGTTCAAGCGGATGCCCGAGATTCGCGAGCACTATCTCGATTCGGCCCGCGCGCTGTTGCTGGACGGAGTCTATCCCGGAATCGCGACGCACGACCGTCGGCTGATCGCGGCCGTAAAGGCGATCGTCGCCGATCAAAAAATCGCAAGCGACCGTTTCGAGTTCCAGATGCTCTACGGATGCAGGCCGGGCGTGCAACGAGCGATCGTGGCGGAGGGCTATCGCTTGCGGATCTACGTTCCGTTTGGAACGCACTGGGCCGGTTATTTCTACCGGCGCGTTTTGGAGCGTCGCGAGAACGCGCTTTTCGCGTTCTCGTCGATCTTCTCGCGCTAATGCGAGCGGTCGTTCAGCGCGTCTCCAAAGCGCGCGTCCGCGTTGCGGACCGGACGACGGGGGAGATCGAGACTGGTCTCCTCGCGCTCGTTAGCGTCGGTGTCGAAGACGACGAACGCGACGCGGACGCGATGGCCGCGAAGCTCACGGGACTTCGCATCTTCCCCGACGACCGGGGGCGTATGAACCGCTCGCTGCTCGAAATTGGCGGCGCCCTGCTCCTTGTCTCCCAGTTCACACTCCACGGCGACGTCCGGCACGGCCGGCGTCCCTCGTTCATCGCCGCCGCAAGGGAGCCCGAAGCGCGTCGTCTCTTCGAAATGACGGGAGCAATTGCCCAAGCGGCCGGGGTCTCGGTCGCTTATGGGGAGTTCGGCGCCCAAATGGAGGTGGAACTGGTCAATACGGGCCCCGTCACCATTCTGATCGATACCAAACGTCTGTTCTAGAGGCGTCGGGCGCCTTGGGTTCCTCCCCGAAGCCGGCACTTCTCATCATGCCTCAACCTTCAACCCAAACTTTCGGCCCCCGTCCTGCGTTGTAGTAGGTGGAGACAACAAAGCGGCCGCCATTCCCGTGCGGCCCGAACAATAGGTGAAACGAAAGTTACATGATGACGGAACAGAAGCGGAGCGGCGGCATGTCGGTCCGAGAAGCCGGCCAAAAAGGCGGCGAGACCGTAAAGCAAAAGTACGGTGCAGAATTCTACGAGATAATCGGCCGCAAGGGCGGATTGGCAACGAAGGAAGCCCACGGCCACGAGTTCTACGAACAAATCGGTAAGAAGGGTGGAAAGAAGGGCGGCGAAGCCACTCGCGATCGCTATGGCCCAAATTTCTACGAACGCATAGGTCAAAAGGGTGGGCAAAAAGTTAAGCAGCTCATCGAAGAGGGCAAACGCGCAGCGACCGATCGCAAGCAACGCGCGAGTTAAAACCTCGCGGCTTGGGATCACCCTGGGCCTACTCTCTTTTGCAGTAGCAACGGTTGGCGTCGGAACGGTCGGAGCTTATCCCGTCTCTCCGACGCCCGTACCAAAAGCGACGCAGGCACCGACCGCGCCGCCTCCCTCCAACGTCTTGCCGTTTGACTCGACGCTGCTCTTCGTGCTCGACGATCCGATTTCGTCGAAGTCGTCGAAGGGCGGTCAGATCGTGCGCGCCCATCTCAAGAGCGACCTCGTCATCGGCGGCCGCACGCTTGCCGCGGCGGGCACGCCGGCGCAAATTAGAATCTTGGACGCATCGCCCTCGGGAATCGCGGATCAATACGGTTTCGTCGATATCTTCTTCGAACCGCTCGCGCTCCCCGATGGACGCGGCCTTCCGCTGCGTACGCCCATCGCGCGCCTCACGCCGAACGTTTCGGCCGGACACGAATCGACCGTCGGGGCCGAGGACACGGTCGGCGATATCTTCGTGCCCTACTATTCCATCTGGCAGATCGTTCGAACGGGAAAGAACTTCGTGCTCGGCGCGGGTTCGGTGGTCTCGGCGAATACCGAGGCAACGTTGACCGCGCAGCGCAACGGCACGATCGCGATCGTCACCCCGCATCCCTTGGACGCGAGCACCGAGCCTCCGAACTCAACCTTTCCGGTTTTGCCGCTCGCAACGCCGTACGGGCCGAACGGCGCGACGCCGCGCCCCCGAACGCACCCGTCGCCGTCACCGTCGCCGTCACCGTCGCCGTCACCGTCGCCGGCGCCCTCACAGGCCACCTCACCCTCACCCTCACCTTCACCCGACGCCTCGAGTACGGCGCGCGCATAGCGCGCGATGCTTTCGGACCGCTGCTCGCGAACGGCTCGCCAGGAGAAAGTGAGGTATACCCGTGCTGAGTAGAATGGCATGCGCGTTCGTCGCGTTTGCGTTGACCACAACGCCTGCGTTCGCCGCGACGCCGGCTCCGATGCCCGCGCCCAAGGCAACGCTCTCGCCAATCCCGCAAGGAACGGAGGCTGCGTTCGTAAAGTCGATTCAAAAGGATCTCATGGCGCGCTTCCCGACACCGGCGGATGCGGTGAAGGCCGGATACTTCCGGTTCGGCAACGAGGACGAAGACGGCGCGATCAGCTACGCCAACCTTCAATGGCAGAGCGGCAATCCTCAGAGTCCCAGCCAACTCTGGTACGACGTCCACGGCAACCTCCTCGGCGCGGATTTCTCCGTGCTGCAGAGCGCGTCGCCCGCGCCTCCCACGCTGTGGGGCGTTAACTACCGCCGATGGGTTTCTTTCCGCGAGCACATCCATTACGTACTCGCCGGTCCGAATGGGACGGAGACCTACGGCGCTACGAGCGTCAAGAAGTTCGCCGCTGCGGGCGGAAACGTCGACGACCCGAAAGCCGATACGCTCGTGAAGATGGGCACGGTGAAGAGCACCGCCGACGTCCAGCGCATCTTCCTCTTTCCGTCGCTGTGGGATCTCATCGTCTGGATCAAGCCCAATCCGAACGGCGCCTTCGCCGACAAGAATCCGCTCGTCATTCCCAGCGCGAACGCAGCGAAAGACTCCATGTAGGAGCTCGCCGCTACTTTTTGGGCAGGCAGTTGTTTTCGGCAGCCATGAGCGCGGCGTCGGTCGCCTTGTCTTCGTTGCGAGCGATTACGTCGCGCTGTCCGTCGAAACGCAGATAGCTCTTCACGTTGCGCATGTCTGCCGGCTCGGCCATCTCTTGGGGATCGAAGCCGCCAAGTGCGGGGTGGACGCGCCAAATCGGGTACGTCAGCATCGTCTGATACATATTCTGCACGTCGATCGAGAGCTGGCGCTGCTTATCGTAGGCGGTTTGAAGGTCGCCGGCCGCATCGTGAATCTCTTGAGCGGCTTGCGGGTCGGTCGTCAGCCGTGTTGCATCGCGCAAGTCGTCGATTTCGCGCTGAATGGCCGCGAGGGACTCGGTTAGCTGCACCACCTGATGTCCGACCCGATCGCGCACGTGGAGGAAGCGCTCGACGTAGTCGGGCTGCGAGAAGAGCGTGTTCAAATTGTCGAGCTGAATGCCGACGCCGTCGAGCGTCCGGTCGTTCGCGAGCATCGGAACGAGCGCTCCGTTGAAATGCTCGGCTAGCGATTTGCAATATGGCGACGAGATCACCGTAATGATCGTCTTGGGCTCGTGCGGCGTGGGTGAGGGCGACGCCGCGGTCAGCACGACGGCTAGAAGATTGAGAAACATGCTTTAGGCTCTCGAGCCTTATTCGTTCGTCCAGTAATCCTTGAGCGCCTTGCCGCGCGACGGATGGCGCAACTTGCGCAGCGCCTTCGCCTCGATCTGCCGGATTCGTTCGCGCGTCACGCCGAACTCTTGACCGACTTCTTCGAGCGTTCGTTGATGACCGTCCTCGAGGCCGAACCGTAAGACGAGCACTTTGCGTTCGCGCTCGGTGAGGTTTTGCAGCACGTCCTGCATCTTCTCTTTAAGAAGCATCACCGACGCGGCCTCAGCTGGGGCCACCGCCTCCTGGTCCTCGATGAAGTCGCCGAGATGCGAATCTTCCTCTTCGCCGATCGGAGTCTCCAGCGAGATGGGCTCCTGCGAGATCTTCATGACCTCGCGCACCTTTTCGGGCGTCAGAGCCATCGCTTCGGCGATCTCCTCGACCGACGGCTCGCGGCCGAGCTCTTGCAGAAGCTGTCGCGAGACCTTGATGAGTCGATTGATCGTCTCGACCATGTGGACGGGAATGCGAATCGTTCGCGCTTGGTCTGCGAGCGCGCGGGTGATCGCCTGACGTATCCACCACGTGGCGTACGTAGAAAACTTGTATCCCTTGCGGTAGTCGAACTTCTCAACGGCACGAATGAGCCCGAGATTTCCTTCCTGGATCAAGTCGAGGAAGAGCATCCCGCGTCCGACGTACTTCTTCGCGATGGAAACGACGAGACGAAGGTTTGCCTCGGTGAGCTGGCGTTTCGCTTCCTCACCGGAGTCCGTGATTTTTGAATCGGCAGTGCCGTCGCGGCGCCCCTCGAGTTCGCCGGCCTCGATGCGCATCGCAAGCGACTTCTCCTGTTCCATCGAGAGCAGCGGAACGCGCCCGATCTCCTTGAGATACATGCGAACCGGATCGTCGAGTGAAAGACCGTCCGGAATCGGCTCCTCGGCCTCTTCTTCTCGCTCCGCTTCGGGCTTTTCGTCCTTCTGCTCTTCGGCGAGCTCGATGCCCGCGGCCGCGAGTTCTTCGAAAAACTCCTCGAGCTGCTCGGGACTGATCTCTTCGAGTACGTCAAAAGCGGCGCTGATCTCTTCATAGGTCAGCGAGCCCTGACTCTTGCCGCGCGCGATCAGCTTCTTCTTGAGATCGTCGAGCGTGAGCGCGATTACCGGCTCGGCGACTGCCGCCGAACTCTTCTTACGTGCCATTGCTTAGGTCATTCACCTCCTCTCCGTTTCGTTCTTATCGTTTCAACTTCGCGACGAGCGCCTCGAACTCTCCGCGCAGCTCGTCGGATACCCTTTCTCCGCTCGAGAGCCGATCGTCGATGAGATCGGAGAGCTCCCGATAGCGCCGCCGTTCGTCCTCGAGCCGCAATCGCTCGACCACCCGATCCAAATGCGCACGCCGTTCCTCCGTGTCACCGTAGCGAACCGTGGAGCTGCGGTCGCGGCCTCCGATCTCGGCGAGAAGATCGAGCATGCCTTGATCCTCCCCAAAGAGCCCGAAGACGTCCGCCGTCGTCGTCACCGTTCCGGCAGCCTCCACGATTCTTTCATAAATTCGACGGTAGATCTCGTTACGAAAGCGCGCTGCTTCGATGCTTCGGCCGTACACCACGCCGAGCGCCGGCTCTTCGAGCAGTATGCCCAGGACCTCTCGTTCGAAGGAGAGCGGCGCTACGGATGCACCGGTGTGACGGCTCGGCGCGAAAGCTGCTTTATTATGCGGTGTGAAATTTGCGCTGTCGGCGAGAAACCGGCTATTCCGAAGGTCGTCGACGTTCACCTGCAGGCGGCCGGCGACGTAGACCCGCCACCGATCCCACTCTTCGCGCGGAGCCAGACGGCGGATGAGTGCCTCGGCCTTTGGCGCCGCCCGCGCGGGAGAATCGAAGCCGGCGCGCAGTCGCTCGATCTCCGCGTCGATCCGAAACTGTAGTGCGGGTTTGGCCGCTTTGAGGAGTTCGCGGAACGCCTCGGCGCCGCGCCGGCGAAGAAAAGTATCTGGGTCATCTTCCGGCGGCAACAGCACGATTCGGACCGACGATCCGGTGTGCTCGATTTCCTTAGACGCGACGTCGATCGCTTTGGTTGCAGCCGCGCTCCCGGCAGCATCCCCGTCAAAGCAAAGAAAGACGTACTCGGCGTACTTGCGAAGCTCCGCCGCTTGCTCTGCCGTGAACGAGGTGCCGAGCGCCGCGACCGCGTTTTCGAATCCGGCTTGGTGGAGCGCGATGCAATCGAGATAGCCCTCGACCACGATGAGCGTTCGCTCGTTCTGCGGCGCGCGGCGCGCCAGGTTGAGCGCGAAGAGATGGTGACCCTTCGTATAGACCGGCGTCGTGGAGGTGTTGAGATACTTCGGCTCGCCGTCGCCGATCGCCCGTCCGCCGAAAGCGATGACCTCGCCGGTCGTCGAGTAGGTTGGAACCATTAGGCGGTTTCGATAGAAGTCGTAATAACCGTGCTGGCCACTCTTAACGAGACCGGCTTTCGCCGCGAGGACGAGATCGACGCCGTTTCGCTCGAGCTCGTTGACGAGTCCGCTCCACGAGTCCGGCGCGTAACCGAGCGCAAATCGGTCGACCACGTCGCCGGAAAAACCGCGTCGCTGCAGATAAGTGCGAGCGCCCGAACCGCCGTCCTGCGCGAGCATCCGGGCAAAGTAGGCCGCTGCAATGCGATTGGCTTCGTAGATCGCCTCGCGCTCGCTGCGTATGCGAGCCGTGCGCGGATTCTCCGGCTCGAGCTCGACGCCCGCCTTTGATGCGAGCGCGCGCACGGCGTCGCCGAAGCTCAGGTTCTCTAGTTTTTGCGCGAACGTGATGACGTCGCCCCCCACGCCGCAACCAAAGCACTTGAAGAAGCCGCGGTCGGGGTGAACGTGAAACGAGGGAGTCTTCTCCGAATGAAACGGGCAAAGGCCGACGAGATCGTTGCCTCGCTTCTTGAGTGGCACGTATCCGCCGATAAAGGCCGCGATATCGACGCGCGCGCGGATCTCGCTCAGAACGTTTTGATCGTATTTCACTCGTTGGCGGGGACTTCTTCAGGCAACGAGAGGTTTCCGCGTCGACCGTACGCGAAGCGCTTCCTCCCGTGAAGCGCATCTTCGATCCGGTTCATCACTTCATCGAGTTATCCACAGCGGAGGCGCGCCTTCTCGATCTTCCGGTGATGCAACGGCTGCGCCGTCTGCGGCAACTAGGCTTAGCATATCTTGCCTTTCCGTCGGCCGAGCATTCTCGCTTCACGCACGCGCTCGGCGCGCTCGCCATGGGCACCCGTGCGTTCGACGAGCTAGTGCGCGGAGGCGGCGCCTTCTTCGGCGATGCCGCCGACGCGGCGTATCAGCGCCGCCTCGTCCGCGCGGCGCTGCTGCTTCACGACATCGGGCACGGACCGTTTAGTCACTCCTGCGAGAGCGTGCTCGGCGTTGCCCACGAGACGCGCACGCGCGACCTAATCGCGATTCCGGAGGTCGCCCGTGGAGTTGCCGAGCTCGAGGTCGACGCCGCAGACGTTCTCGGGCTGATCGTAGGCGATTCACAGAGCCGGTATCCGGCGCTGCGCGAGCTGGTCAGTGGTCCGAATCTGGACGCCGACCGAATGGATTACCTGTTGCGCGATGCGTACTTCACCGGCGTTTCGACCGGCCGCTACGATGCCGAACAGCTCGTCGCGTCGCTGCGCCTGTTCGAAGTTGCAGGCAAGCTCGTCGTCGGCATCGATCGCCGGGGGGTCGTCGCGCTCGAGTCGTTCGTGATGGCCCGCTACTTGATGTTTGCTTCGGTATACTTTCATCACACGACGCGAATGTTCGAACACATCCTTCACCAGGTGCTGCACGAGCTCTGGCCCGATCCGCGCGTGCTCGATCCCGCCGGCGAGTTCTTGCGCTGGGACGACTTCAGGGTGCTCGACGCGCTCGACGACCGGCAGAGCGAGGCGGCACGCGCGCTGCGCGATCGTATCAGGATCTACGCGCTTGCCGCGGAGTTCAACGCCGGGCGCGACTTGAGTGCGTTCGAGGCCTGCGAAGGTGCGTTGCGCCGGCGTTTCGGCGACGCGAACGTCTGGGCCGACACGCAGGCGCAGCTCCTTCATCGCCTTCCACTCGGCATCGGCGACGAGACGACGGTCTGGGTCGACGGGCCGAACGGACCGGACGACGCGCGCCAGGTCTCGGATCTGATCGCAAAGTTGAGCGGCAGAGCCTATTGGCGCAAGCTCTTCGTCCGCCGTCCTGCCGTCGATATAAGGGAAGCGCGCCGCATCTGCGGCGAGATCGTCGCTGCGCATCGCACGACGAACGCGTGATATAGTATGCGTGAGATGGCAACGATGCAGATTGCGCCCGAGTTGGGAATCCCCGAAGTCAAGCCCGCAATCGAATCGGTGCGCGGCCGCTGGGAACGGAAAATGAGCCCGCGGCGACGCCATGCCATTCTGCAGTTTCGGTTGTGCGCGGTCCTCGACCAATGGGCGCGCGGCCGCGGCGAGGTCGGAAGCGAATGGCGCTGCTATCTCCTTCCGCCGGGTGAGAAGCCAAGCTCGCTCGTTCCGGACGTCGCATATTTCTCGTTCGAGCGGATGCCGCTCGAGTTTGGCGAGCTCCGCGAAAAACCCACGATCGCTCCCGACGTCGCTGTCGAGATTCTCTCACCCGACGATCGCAGGCCGCTGCTCGACGAAAAGATCGCCATCTACCTCGCGAACGGAAGCCTGCTCGTGATCGTCGTCGATCCGAAGAGCCGGTCGGCGGAAATGCACGAAGCGAGCGCGATCACGACGGTCGTCGAACCTTCCGCCGCAACGTGCGGCGCGTACGAAGACCTGCGGCTCGATTTAACGGCGCTTTTCGAGCGTCTCTAGCGGAGTGCGCCGATTGCCGATTGAGCGGCCGCGAGGCGCGCGATCGGCACGCGAAATGGGGAACACGAAACATAGTCCAGACCTAAGGAGTCGCAGAACGCGACGCTGCTCGGTTCGCCGCCGTGCTCGCCGCAGATCCCGATCTTGAGGCCTTCCCGCGCCGCGCGGCCGAGTGCGACGGCCTGCCTCATCAGCGCGCCGACGCCGCGCCGATCGAGCACCTGGAACGGATCGTCCCTGAGGATTCGCTTTTCGAGATAGACGGGAATGAACGAGGCTTCGGCGTCGTCGCGGCTGTAGCCGTACGTCGTTTGCGTCAGGTCGTTCGTGCCGAATGAGAAGAATTCGGCGTATGCCGCAATTTCGTCGGCGACGACGCAAGCCCGGGGAAGCTCGATCATCGTGCCGATCCGGTACGAGAGCGTGGTTCCACGCTGCGCCAGCACTTCGTCCGCTACTCGCTTCGCGGCGTCGCGCGTTACCTGCATCTCCTCCTTCGTGCCGACGCCGGGTATCATGACGTCGGGCCGGGGATCGGCACCGCGGCGCTTCAGGTCGCAGGCCGCCTCGAAGATCGCGCGGACCTGCATATCGTAAATCTCGGGAAAGACGATTCCGAGACGGCAAACGCGTAAGCCGAGCATCGGGTTCTGCTCGTGGAGCTGTTTGACTCGGCGCAGCATCGCTTCTTTAGCCAAGTACCCCGCCGAACCGGTGCCCTCGGTGAGACGCAGCTCGGTCGTTTCGACGAGCAGTTCCTCCAGTGACGGCAAGAACTCGTGCAGCGGCGGATCGAGCAGCCGAATCGTTACCGGCAGTCCCTCCATCGCGGAGAGGATGCCGCTGAAATCGTCGCGTTGGAACGGCAGGAGGCGCTCGAGCGCGCGCGCGCGCTCCTCGCTCGTCGAAGCGAGGATCATCTCGTGAACGATCGGAAGGCGCTCGGGCTGCATGAACATGTGCTCCGTGCGACAGAGACCGATTCCTTGCGCGCCAAGTTCGCGCGCCTTGGCGGCATCTTCGGGCGTGTCGGCATTCGCCCACGTTTGCATGCGGCGCAGTTCGTCGGCCCAAGAAAGGAACGTCGCTAGCCACTCAGGCAGCTTCGAAGGCGGCCGTATCAACGGAAGCTCACCGATCGCGACGTTGCCGGTCGTGCCGTCGATCGTAATCCAATCGCCTTCGTGCAAGACCTCACCGTCGAGGCTCGCGGATTTATTGCGATAGTCGATGAGCAGTGCATCGCAGCCGGCGACGCACGGTTTGCCCATGCCGCGGGCAACGACGGCCGCATGCGACGTCGCGCCGCCCTTTGAGGTCAGGACGCCTTCGGCGGCAATCATTCCGTGCACGTCGTCGGGATTCGTCTCGGTACGAACGAGGATCGTCTTGCGTCCCTGCTCTTTCCACGTTACCGCGTCTTCGGCCGAGAAGACGATCTGGCCGGCGGCCGCGCCCGGCGATGCGTTGAGGCCCTTGCAGACCACTGCGAGCGGCCGGCTTGGATCGATTCGCGCGTGAAAAAGCTGATCGAGCGATTGCGCGTTGACCATTCCGACGGCGCGGCGCTTGTCGATCAGACCTTCGGTGACGAGGTCGAGGGCGATCTTGACCGCGGCTTCGGCGGTCCGCTTCGCACTGCGGGTCTGCAGCATGAAGAGCTTGCCTCGCTCGACCGTAAACTCGAGATCTTGAACGTCGCGGTAGTGCCGCTCGAGCCGCGTCGCGATCGCCGTAAACTGCTCGTAGACCTTCGGCTGATGCTTCTCCAAGTCGGCGATCTTCTCGGGCGTGCGGATGCCGGCAACCACGTCTTCACCCTGTGCGTTGGTAAGATACTCGCCGAAGAGCGCGCGTTCGCCGGTGTTGGGATTTCGCGTGAAGGCAACGCCGGTTCCCGAGTCGTCGCCCATGTTGCCGAAGACCATCTCCATGACGTTGACCGCGGTGCCCCAGTCGTCGGGAATTCTGTTGAACCGGCGGTAATCGACGGCACGCTTGGAGTTCCACGAATGGAACACCGCGTCGATCGCGCCTTTGAGCTGCTCGCGCACCTCCTGCGGAAAATCGCGTCCGGTCCGTTCGCGCACCAGCCCCTTGAACCGTTCGACGAGCCCCTGCCACGCGGCTGCGTCGAGCTCGGCGTCGGTCTTGACGCCGAGCGACTTCTTCTTCGCGTCGATCTGCTCTTCGAAATGCTCCTTACCGATGCCGAGCACGACGCTGGAGTACATCGTGATGAACCGGCGGTAGGCATCCCAGGCAAATCGCTCGTTCGACGTCAGTCGCGCGAGGCTCGCAACCGTCTCGTCGTTGAGGCCGAGGTTGAGAATCGTGTCCATCATGCCCGGCATCGAGACGCGCGCCCCACTCCGAACCGAAACGAGGAGCGGATTCTTGACCTCGCCGAATCCTTTGCCGGTACGACCCTCGAGCTCGCGCATTGCCGCATCGACCTGATCCGGCAGACCCGCGGGCCACGCGCCGCCCGCTTCGTAGAAGCGCAGACACGCTTCGGTCGTAATCGTGAACCCGGATGGAACCGGTAGACTCGCCGTCGTCATCTCGGTAAGGCCAGCACCCTTGCCTCCGAGCATGTTCCGCATCGAGTTCGGATCTGAGGGGCTTCGCAGCGCCTCGCCCTCGTCGAAGAAGTACACGTATTTCGTCGCGGGCTGCGCCGTCATCGCTCCAACTTCTCCCGCAGATAACCGGCGAGTCCGTCGGCGGCGGTGCGCTCCTGCATCATCGAGTCGCGCGCGCGCACCGTCACGCTTCCGTCTTCGAGCGTGTCGTAATCGATCGTGATGCAAACCGGCGTGCCGATTTCGTCTTGGCGGCGGTAGAGCTGTCCGATGTTCCCCTCGTCGTACTGCGTTCGAAATGCCGGCCGCAGTGCCGCCTCGATGCCTCGCGCGCGCTCGACCAGCTCGGGCTTGTTGCGTGCCAAGGAGAATACGGCGACTTGCACCGGCGCAATCGCCGGATGAAACCGCAGCACGGTCCGCTCCGTCTCCTTGCCGTTGGGGTCGACGCTACGCTCGCGCTCGTAGGCATCGATTAGGAACGTGAGTGCCGTGCGGTCCATACCGGCCGAGCTTTCGATCAGCAGCGGCGTGTAATGCGTCTTGGTCGGCTCGTCGAAGTATCGAAGGTCTTTGCCCGAGAGCGCGATGTGCGCGTCGAGGTCGTACGTTCCACGGTGTGCGATCGATTCGAGCTCGCCCCAGCCCCATGGAAAGAGATACTCGACGTCGATGCCGGCCCGCGCGTAGTGCGGACGCTCCGATTCGGTCAACTCGTAGAAGCGCAGCCGCTCCGAATCGATCCCGTACCGCGCATACCACGCTTTGCGCCGTTCCACCCATTGTGCAAAAATCTCCATGTCTTTGCCGTCATCCGGGACGAAGTACTCGAGTTCCGCCTGTTCGAACTCGCGCAGACGGAACGTAAAGTTTCCTGGGGTGATCTCGTTACGGAACGATTTGCCGATCTGAGCGACGCCGAAGGGTGGGCGCCGGCGTGCGGTCTGATAGATGTTCTTGAAGTTGACAAAGATGCCCTGAGCCGTCTCCGGCCGCAGGTAGGCTAGCGCCGACGTATCTTCCATCGGTCCGACCGAAGTATGCATCATGAGGTTGAAATTGCGTGGCTGCGTGAAGGAGTCTTTGCTTCCGCAATCCGGACATTGCGACCGGTTCGATAGATGGTCGAGGCGGAAGCGATGCTTGCAGACCTTGCAATCGATCATCACATCGTGAAATGCGTCGACGTGGCCGGAGGCCTTCCAGACCAGCGGGTGCATCACAATCGAGGAGTCGAAGGCTACCACATCGTCGCGCAGCTCGACCGTGTCGCGCCACCATGCGGCTTTTACGTTGCGCTTGAGCACGGCACCGAGCGGACCGTAATCCCAGAATCCGTTGATTCCACCGTAGATCTCGCTCGATTGAAAGATGAAGCCTCGGCGCTTGGCCAGCGCCGTGATCTCCTCCATCGTGACGCGTTGCGCCGAGGCGGCCGTCTCCATCGGAGCTAGGTTTTATCGCGTCGGCAAAAACCCATGCTAAGCACTACGCTTCTTGAGAAATGCCGCCACCGTTCGTTTCCCCGCGCGAGAGAGCCACGCCTCGGTGACCACGTCCTTTAGCTCCGTGGCAGAAATTTTTTCCAGGCGAATCAAGACGGCGGGATAGCCGTCAAAATGCGGCGTCGTGAAATAGACGCGCGGGTTGTTCGCCAGCAAGACCTCTTTCATCTCGAGATCGGCGGTCCGCACGCCCAAAATCGGCCCCGACGGTGCGCTCTTGCCCAGCGCCGCTAGATCCGAGGCACGCAGGGGCCGCTCCCACGTGAAAAATTTCCTGTTGACGATCCAGGCGGCACGGCCTTGAGAAGTCGTCTCCTCAGTTGCGCCCGGGAGCGCGAGCGCGAATCGCCGCACGTCGTTCCAAGAAGCCATCTTTTTACCCCTCCGAAGGCGGAGCGTTTGGCGGGTCCAGCATCCGGCGCTCGTTCGACGGATAGTCACCGCCGGGATGGGCCTCTGCCCAACGTCGTGCCCGCGCCGCAAGCCATTCAAAGTTTTCGAATATGAACGGCCGATTTCGGCGGCCCAGTGCGACGACGTCGCGGAGAAGTCCCCAGTACAGGCCGACGTTATACCAGTCCGTTTGAAGGTAGACGTGCTCGTCGATCAAGCCGCTGCGCACAAACGAGCCCACGTGGTTATACATGTCACAGAAGAACAACTCGGGGTGAACGCGCCGATCGATTGGAACGGCGAGCAGGCTCTCCCGAAAGCTTGGATCGTTCATTCGTTGCGCGAGATCGTAGCGCACGTAGTTGACCAACTCGCGGACCCCGGGATCCTGCAGCATCGCAAAGACGCTCTGCAGGCCCGCTAGCTGATTGGCACGCCGGATGTGCCGTAGCTGTACGACCGCCGTGATCGCCGTGGCGCCGATGACGACGAACGTCCCCACCGACGCGAGCGTGCCCCACAGCTCGAGGTTCATCGACGCGCCCGCAAGTCCATTATGGGACGAAGTTCCTTAGGGGCGTTCGGACCAACCTGCCGGCCTCCGGAGTCGAGGGCGGTCACAGGACGGCTCCCTCGTTCGCCGTACCCTAGGAGGGGTTGTTAGGTTTTTGATTGCAGTCCTAGCCCAAGGATAAGGTAAGAGCAGATGACGCAAACTCGTTTCGTTTCTATTGTCCTCCTGCTATCGCTGCTGCTCGCGTGCGTTTCGAGGGCATCGGCTCAAGAGGATTACACTTGGGCCAAATACACTCTGAACGGCTACGGAGCTGTCGACATGGGGTACATCTGCGACAACGGCCGCCTCATGGTAGCCGTACACGGCGAGGCAAAGGGCACCTTATCGGCGGGCCTCGGTGAAGACGATCCTAAAACGTCGACCTTTGACGGCAACAACACGATGGGCCCGGACGGCTTCAACACCCAAATACTTCTACAGAGGACACTAGAGTGTGATCAGCGCGCGAGCTGGCCGCTCGTCGCGGTAACTGCAAACGGCACCACGCTAAAGATTCGCTGGCCGTAGCCGTCGTCGGTCGCCGCGCCACACATCGAAACGCGCGGGGCGCTGCAGCAATGCGGCGCCTCGTTTCCTAACGGCATTTTGCGTCGAAAATACCAAATTGCACCAGTCCGATTGCGGCACTCCGTATTTGCGCACGTAATCCACGCCCATCGAGCCGCCGCCGCTTTCGACGAGGTGCCAACCGCTATCGCGCCTCCGGTACAGGGACTCCCCGCCGCCCGCACCATACCATTCACCCATTGCCCAGTCCCCAGAAACGACGACGTACGGCACCAATGGCCCGCGCATCATCCGCCGTACGGCCTCGACGTCGGCGAAAGGCCCGGCGTCTCTGAGATATCCTCGGCACGGCCTATCATCTTGGGGTCTCGGCATTCCGCGCATCAAGGCATCATTGGTGTGTTGACCAAGCCCGTGCGAATCCAAACGGCACTGGAAGTTCAGCGCATCGATCGCTTGCCATCCGAACGAGAAGCGCTCGACGAGAATTGCCTCGGTAACCAGCGCCCCTTCCATCCTTCCACCGCTCGTCAGGACCGTTGCGTCGGCGCCGACGACGTTTATCCGCTTGACCTCGGGCGGCCTCTTCGGATCGGCATACATCGCACCGAGCGCGGCACCTTGCACGGTCGCCGCGAAGGCGTGCAATGTTATGGCGGCAAGCATTGTCAGCACGCGTCTACTCCGCGGTGGCTTTCACAACGTGCGCGCGCGGCTGCGTCTCCGCTTGTAATTGCCCGCACGCCGCGGCGATGTCGCGGCCCATGTTTTGGCGGACCGTTACGGGCACACCGGCCGCGTCGAGAATTGCGGCGAACTCCCAAATGCGCGAATCCGAGGTCGCGGCGAACGGTCCGTCCGGCGTGGTGTTATAGGGAATCAGGTTCACGTGATAGAGCCGTCCGCGCATCAGCACGGCGAGATCGCGCGCACACGTGGCGTCGTCGTTGATGCCGGCCAGCATCACGTACTCGAAAAAGATCTTGCGATTGGTCTTGGCGACGTACCGCTCGCAGGCCCCCATCAGCTCGGCGAGCGGAAACCGACGGTTGACGGGCATCAGGCTCGAGCGAACTTCGTCGGTTGGGGCATGGAGCGAGATCGCGAGATTGACCTGAACGTGCTCGTCGGCGAAGCGATCGATCTTGTCCACCAGGCCGACGGTCGAGATCGTAATATGGCGATGTCCTAGCCCGAAGCCTAGCGGATCGTTGAGCAACGCAACGGCCTCCATCACCGCGTCGTAGTTGTGGAACGGCTCGCCCATCCCCATGAAGACGACGTTGGTAATGCGTTTCTTGCGTTTGGCCAAGTCGCGCGCGAAGTACCAGGCCTGATCGAAGATCTCGCCCGCCGAGAGATTGCGATTGAAGCCGCCTTGCCCGGTCGAGCAAAACGTACAGGCGAAGGCGCATCCGGCCTGAGAGGAGATGCAGACCGTGGTTCGGTCGCCGTGATGTTCCATCAAAACCGCTTCGACTTCTTTGCCGTCGCCCAACCGGAAGAGCGCCTTGGTCGTCTGCGCGTCGCTCGAGCGCTGCTCCGCGATCGCCTCGATCGCGGAGAACGCGATCCCTCGCTCCACGAGCCCGGTGCGCAAGTCCTTCGGAAGCGTCGTCACTTCGTCCACGTTGCCGAGGAGTTCTTTGGTTGCGGCCCGGTAGAGCTGACGCAGCCGGTACGGCTTGAGCGCGTAATGACGCACGAACTCGTCCGCATCGGAGAACCCGGCACGCCCAACGACGTCGCGAAGCCAGGTATCAAGTGGTTTCAAAGAGACTCGCTTGCCGGATCGCAACGGCTTCTGCATCGAGTGCGGGCGGTTCGTCGAGCTTTGCGCGCACCGCCTTGAGGTCGGCCCAAACCATTCGCTTCACCGCTTCGATCTCACCGCCGGTCTGGCGCAAGATGTAAGCCGGGTGAAAGGTGACCATGAGCGGCGTCTCGAGCGGCCCGACGTACCAAAGCCCGCGCATGCGGGTAATCTGAAAATCGCGACCCAAGAACGACTTCGCCGCCGGCGCGCCGAGCGCGAGAATCACCGCGGGCGCAACGATCTCGATCTGTTCGTCTAAGAACGGGCGGCAGTTCTCCATCTCGTGCGGATCCGGCGCGCGATTGCGCAATCCGTTCGGACCCATAAGCGTCGGCCGGCATTTAACGGTGTTGCAGATGTAGATTTCCTCGCGCGCGAGCCCGATCGCGCCAAGCATCCGGTCGAGGAGCTGCCCTGCGCGTCCGACGAAAGGGCGACCGAGTTGATCCTCGGTCTCGCCGGGCCCCTCGCCGATTACCATCAGTCGCGCACAGGGATTGCCCTCGCCGTAGACGTTGTTGCGCCGCTCGTATCCGATCTCGCACTTGCGGCAAGCGCCGGCCGCGGCGCAGCCCCGTTCGAGTAACGTCGTGCGGCGCGCGCGTTCCGCCTCATCCACGCTAACCGCGCTCCGCCTTGCTCACTGAGACCGCACGGCCGAACGCGACGACCTCGCACGATCCATCGCTCCCTTCCGAGACGAAGAACTGCAAGCCGACGACCGCATTGGCGCCCAGCGCATCGGCGCGCCCTCGGAGCGCTTCGAGCGCATCGTTGCGCAGTTGCTCGGCGTCGCTCAAGAACTCGGCGCTCGCCAGACCGATAAGCATTCCCAGGCTGCGGAACGTCGACCGCAACCGATTGCGCGGACGCGACGCGCTTCCCGATACGTATCCGAAGCTGCGCAACGTGCGATAGCCATCGAGCTCGTCGAAGGTGACGACGTCCTCGCGGGCGATCACGGCCGGCGGAACGAATGAACGGGCATGCCGAAGGTTTCACCGTCGGTGCTCATCATCCGCCTCGATGCAATCGGCGACGCGCTCGCGTTGACGCCGCTCCTCGCGGCGTTTCGCGAGGGCGGCCTGCCGGTCGACATCGTGCTGGCTCGCGCGAACGCCGGCATCTTCACGTCGCTTGCCGCGCGACGCATCGTCGTTGCCGGATTCGCGCAGCGCTCGAGCACCCGATCGAATCTCGCCGCGATCGAACGGCTCGGCGACGAGCTGCACGCAAACGGGTACTCGCACGTACTGGTCGCAACCGAGGATCCCGGAGGGTATCGTCTCGCAGCCGCGGTCGGGGCACCGGTGCGCATTGGATTCGTCAACCCATGGGGAAAGCCGTTGAAAGCCCTCTGGACGTGCCGTTTGCTCACCCACGGAATCAATCGGAGCGCGGGCCTCGATCGGAACGCGCCGCATGAGTGTGAGGTGCTCTTCCGTCTCGGCGAACCGCTCTTGAGCGGTGAAAATCCGACCCGCGACCTCGCCCGGCTGCGTCCGCTCGTACTGGAGCGCGATCCGCCGCCCGACGAGCGCATCGCCGTGCAAGTCACCAATAAATGGGAGCGGCTCGGCATCGCCTTCGAGCACGTCGTGGCGATGATTCGGCGCGTTGCTGCCGGCGGCACGCCGCGTCTCTTGTCGGCGCGCAACGAAGCGACGTACGCACAGCAAATTGCCGATGCGACCGGAACGCCGGTCGAGTACTTCGATGAGATCGGGGCGTGGAAGAAGACCGTTGCGGCCGCGCCGGCGATCGTCGCGCCCGATTCCGCCGCCATCCACGTCGCTGGAATGATCGGCACGCCGGTCGTCGCGGTCTTTCCGCCGCAACGCGGTTATGCGCTACAGATTGCGCGATGGGCACCCTGGGCGGCGCCGCATCGGATCGTTCGCGCCGACCACGGCTGGCCCGCGCGCGTCGAGGATGCGCTCGCTCACCTCACCGCGTAGAGCGTGATGCCGCCGGACTTTCTAACTAGGACGTAACGCCCTTCTCGAATCGATTGCGCGAGCGCGCCGCCGTACTCTTGCAAGCGCGGCGAATTGGGAAAATCCGTATCGATCAGCACCAGAGAGGCCTCGGCCGCCGCGTGCGGATTCTCCGGCAAGAGCCGCGCAAATGGATCGGCGAGCGCGAGATGCGTGTACGCCTCTTCTTGTGTCGCAACGTTTGCATTGGGAGGCAACGTCCGGAGAAAGCGGTCGAGCGCGGCATCGCGCTCTTGCGGCCGGTGCAGATTCAGTCCAGGATGGAGCGGATCCGCGACCGCGAGCTCGACTAGCGAGAGCACGACGCATGCAACGAGCGCGACGCGCGCGCGCGCTGGTTCTAAGGCGCGAACCCCAACGGCGAAGACAACCACAACGTACCCGACCCAAGCGCCAGCGTAGTGCGTTCCCAGCGTGAAGGTGGTCGACATCCGCGAGAGCAGTACTTCCCCCAGCGGAGCGACCGCCAGTGTAATCGCCCACGTTCGAAACGGCAAAAAGAGCAACGGCACGAAGATCAGCAGCAGAAACCCGATCCGAGCGAGGATCTCGGCGAGAACGGCGGTCGTTGGAAAGGCACTCCACGCGTAGAAACGCCACGGCTGCCATGCGGCGGTCGATGCGGCCGACGCATGCGGACGGATGAACGCAAAGAACGCGATCAGTACGAGGACGCTCAGCAGAAGTATCGCAAACGCGGCGCGCCCGCGCGGCGATCCGCGGAAGCGCCAGGCTCCCAGCGCACCGCCGACCGCGAGAAAGACGGCCTGGTCTTCCTTTATCGAGAGGGTGACGATTGCGCCCACGATTGCCCATCCGAGCAGACCAGCGTCGAATGCATAGAGCGTCCACGCCACGGCCGCCGGGGCGAATCCGTTCTCGTGAAAGTCTCCGAAGACCAGTCCCGCGAGCGGGGGATAGAGCCAGGCGACGAGCGCGGCCAAGCGCGCGGCATCGACGTCGCAGCGCGCGCGCACGAGCGCGTAGACGGGCGGCGCGACCAGCGCGCCGGCAATCGCCTCCAACGCGACCAGCGTGAGCGGCGACGGCACGAGCGCGACGGCTCCAGCCACGGGATAGAGTATCGGCGAAAAGTGAAAGGCCCAGTGGCTGCCTTCGATCGGATTGCAAAAGCACC
>DAINBY010000024.1:0-24349 GCA_036732685.1 Candidatus Cybelea sp.
TTCGCGAGCGTTACCACGAAGTTCGCGCTCGCAGACGATCAGACGCGGGTGGGCCTGGCTTCCTGCTAGCGCAGCGAGTGCCGAATAGACGCTGTTGCCGCGTCCGAACGACTCGCTGGCGACGATCACCCCGTCATCGGCGCGCGCCGCGCGCAATAGTCGTCCTTCCTCCTTTAGCGCGCCCGACTTGGTCATTGGAATCGACTTCGCGTCGGTGGGATCGTCGTCGCGCAGCACGAGATCCGGCATATTCCAGTTCTTGTCGTCGAGATAGAGCGTCCCATCGGCACGAATGGTCTTGGCGTGCACTGGATCTGCAAGGCGCGCATCCACGCCGGCGCTGCGCAGGCGCCTCACCAGTTGCCGGTTTTCACGAGCGAGACCGCCGTTTGGATCGTTGTGCGGCCGCCCCTCGAGCTCGACGACGACGTGCGCGCCGTGACTCGCGGCCGCCTCCAGCGCGTGAACGATCGTCCGGCCAAGCGTATAGCCCTGCAGGTCGATCTCCTGGGCGCGGGCCAGCGCGACCAAGACTTCCGGGGTCGAGCTGAGCTTGACCATTCCGGCGCCCATCACGACGAGCGCCGCCGCAACCAGGCTGTGGACGCGTTGGGGGGAGCGGGACACGATGCTTTGAAGCAGCCCGGTCAGCATGACTACGCCCCGTTTGCCTGCCCTGAGCGACGCCGAGCGAAGCAAGGCGGAATCGAAGGGGACGTTCGTGCGCGAGATGTTCGCGTCGATCGCGCCCCGCTACGATCTCGCAAACCGCCTCCTAACCGGGGGGCTCGACGAGCGCTGGCGCCGGCGCGCGATCGGGTTACTCTCGCCGGGCCCAGACTCGCGGATTCTGGATTGCTGCTGCGGCACCGGGGATCTGGTCTTTCACCTCTTGCGAGTCGATCCGACCCTCGACGTCACCGGCGTAGATTTTTGTCCCCCGATGCTCGAGCGAGCAGCGCAACGCGCGCGGCGCGCAGCGCGAACGCCATGCTTCGTCCAAGGTGACGTGATGGCGTTGCCTTTCGAGGACGAAAGCTTCGACGGCGCGACGATGGGATTTTCGTTGCGCAACGTTGTGAACATCGACGCCACGCTGCGCGAAATTTTGCGCGTGCTGCGCCCTGGTGCGCGCTTCGTGAACCTCGACGTCAGCAAGGCACCGAATCGAACGTTCAAGCGTCTCTTCGATTGCTATTTCTACGGGGTGGTACCGCTTATCGGCGGAATCGTCGGAGGGTCGCGCACGGCGTATCGGTATCTTCCGAATTCGCTCACGCATCATCCCAACGCCGACGAGCTGCAAGAGCGCTTTACGCGTGCCGGTTTCATTGCGGCCGGTTACCGGCGTCTGATGGGCGGGGCGATCGCGATCCATTACGGCACGAAGGCATGAGCCTGACCGATTCGGCGCAGGATACGTACGACGAACTCCACGCGCTCGTGGAAGGGTTCTTTCGCTCGACGTTCTCGACGGAGAACCCCGTCATCACCGAAGCCATCAAACGAATGCTTTCGGCTGGGGGCAAACGTTTGCGGCCTCGCATCACGCTGCTTTCCGCCGAGGCGTGCGGCGGCAGCTATCTCGATCACCTTCATCTTGCAGCCTATATGGAGCTCATCCACGTCGCGACCTTGATCCACGATGACGTTGTCGACAACGCGCAGACCCGGCGAGGCGTGAACGCGACGGCCGTCGATTACGGCAACCGGGTCAGCGTGCTTGCCGGCGACTATCTGTTCGCCTGGATATTTAAGAACGTGACGATGAACTATCCGCACCCGGTTCCGAACATCTTATCCGCCACGCTGGCGGACATCTGCGACGGCGAAGTGCTTCAGCTGCAGGCTCTCGGCAATTTGGACCTTCCCATAGAAACGTACGTCGAGATCGCTCGAAAGAAGACGGCTTCACTCTTCGCTGCGTCGGCGGCTTGCGGTGCCATAATGGGCGGTGGAGACACATCCGAGATCGAGGCGCTGCGCGCGTTCGGAGAGTCCTTCGGGATCGCGTTTCAAATGCGTGACGACTTATTGGACATCACAGCCGACGAACGCTCGCTCGGGAAACGTGTCGCAAACGATCTCACCGAGCGTAAGACGACTCTGCCGCTGATCGCCGCGCTCGCTTCGGGCAATGGCAACTTTCGGGCACAAGTGCGGCACTTTTACGACGCCGGGGTTAACGATGCGATACCCGCCATCGTCGACGGAATCGACCGTGAGGGTGGCCTGTCGGGAACGCGCGAGCAGATCGCTCGCTTCGTCGCCCGAGCCAAGGCCGCATTAGAGCCGATTGGTGCCTGCGCGGCGAAAAAGGCGCTGACCAAACTCACCGACGCCCTCGTGGAATAGGGCGCAAAAGGGGACTCGATCGCATGACGGTACATCCGCTTCTCGCAATCATCGACGCGCCGATCATCATCGGCATTTTGATCGTCGGTGCGCTGCTTTTCGGAGCGGAAAAGCTTCCGAAGCTGGCGCGTAGCGCAGGACAGGCAAAGAAAGAATTCCTGATGGGACAGGCCGAGGCCGACGAAGCCGCGGCAAAGGCCCGCGAAGAAGCGCGCCTGCGCGCCGAAGCGCAGCACGCCGACATCATGAACGACGTCGAAGCCGGCTCTATCTCAGGCGAACCCATTCCGCCGCCCACGCCGGGACGCGGCACCCTCAGTTCGTAGCGCCGCGACCCTCGCATAATGTTGGCGCAACGCCCAACGCTGGGCGCCGACGACGAGGCGACGTGGGACCAAAAGGAGATGCCGTTCACGGAGCACCTGCGGGAGCTCCGTAGTCGCCTCTTGGTTTCCATCGCAACCGTCGGCGGGATCGCCGTACTGTTGTTTTGGCCGTCGCAGTTTGCGATTCGCTGGATGATGCACGAGTATTTCGGCGGAATTCAGCTTCACGCGTTCGGGCCGGCCGATGTAATCTTCACCGAGTTTAAGTTTTCTGTGATCGGCGGCATCGTCATCGGATTGCCGGTGTTGCTCCAGCAGCTATGGCTCTTTGTCGTCCCGGCGATTCACCCGCGCACTCGCCGCATGGTCTATGCATTTATCCTACCGTCGCTGCTCCTAGCCGCGGTAGGCCTGGCCTTCGCGCACTTCGTCGTGATCCCGCGTGTCGTCGCGGCCCTGATCCATATCACCGATGCCGTCGCGACGCCCACGTTCGGCGTCGCCGCAACGCTGAATTTCGTGATGATCTTGCTGGCACTTTTCGCGATCATCTTTCAAACGCCGATCGTGCTGATCGGTCTAGCGCGGTTGGGCATCCTTAGCTCGAGCTCCCTGATGCGGTATCGCCGGCACGCGCTCTTCGCGTTCTTCGTTGCCGGCGGCATTGCGGCACCGGATGGGAATCCGCTGACGATGGCGCTGCTCGCGCTGCCGATGTATGTCCTTTACGAGCTTTCGATCTGGATCATTCTCCCACTCGAACGCCGCTGGTCCGCCTACAAGAGGTGATCGCCGCGCGCGCCCTTTACCGCGACTTCATCAGCACGTTCGGCAACGTGCTCTTCGCGGTCACGCTCTTTATCGTCTGGGGCCTCCTTACGCTAATCGGCGTCGTCGTCGAGCAGGGCCAAGACCCAAACTCTTATCTTGAGTCTTATGCGGCGCCGATCGCCCGCGCGATTCTGCGTCTCAACTTCGACAATGTCTACCACTCGCCGTGGTACGTCGGCATCATCGCCTTGATCTTGCTTTCCCTAGCCGTCTGCACGTTCAAGCGCGTCATCCCCGCCCGCTTGCCGCCGCTGCGTCCGGTCAGCGTCGAAAAAATTCCTCTCCACGCCAGCTTTGAGGCGGAGGAGGACGCCGCCGCCGTGCGCGATCGCCTCGAGAGCTTCTTTACCGCGCGAGGCTGGAGGATGCGGCAGCGCAGCTTCGGCGGAACCGAATGGAGCTTCGCCGACAAGCACAACTGGGCGCGCCGCGGCGTCTTGGTCGCACACGCCGGATTCGTCATCATCGCAGCCGGAACCACGCTCTACTGGGCTCGCGGCTTTTCCGGAGAAATGGCGGTGCTCAGGGGAGAAACGTCGGAAGTTGCGCGGACGCGCGCGCTGATTCGCTTGGACGATTTCGCTTATTCGATCGCGCCGATTATGACGAAAAGCGGAATGGTCTATCAGCCGACCGATTACGTCTCGCGAGTGACCGTGACGGGAAACGACGGCGTCCCTAAGGCCATGACCGTTCGCGTCAACCATCCTATCGACGTGGACGGCACGCTCTACTATCAAGCGAGTTACGGCTTCGGCATGCGGTTTCTCGTCACGCGACACGGCAAGCCGGAAACGGCACTATCGCAGCGCACGTTCCTCGAAGGCGACTCCTTTGACTTGCCCGGAACGCAGCGCAGCATCGTCTACGAGCGATTCGCACCGACCGTTGACAAGCAGAGCGGGATGCCCACCGCGGATCCGAGGGTGAACGATCCGGCCGTCGTACTCGCGGTGTCGCAAGCCGGCAACGCGCTGGGTGAAGTGTTGGTGCCGTTGCGCAGCTGGATCGATCTCGGGGACGGATGGCGCGTCGTCCCGCAACGCTACGTCTTGTACAGCGGCTTTCAGTACCGCAACGACCCCGGCGTTCCGCTCGTCGGGATCGGAGCCTTCGTGCTCCTGGCCGGCCTGATCATTTCCTTTTACTTCCTGCCGGCGCGGATCTACGTACGCATCGAGGAGGCCGGCGCCCATCGTTCGCGGGTGGGCGCGGCCGCCACGACCGTCAAGGGGTACGACGTTTTCGAGAGCGAGTTTTCGCGACTGGTGCTATCGTTGGGTCGAGAGATGGAACTCCGGCCGAGCGTCGAGTAGGACGGTATGCACATGCCCTTGGATGAAGCCTTAATCGCGGTCGCGCTGAGCGCGTACACGCTGGGCGCGGTGGCCTTGCTGATCTATTTCTTTTCCCGAGCGCCGTGGCTGCGCGACGTAGGCATCCCGTTGGCGATCCTAGGCTGCGCCGCCCAGTTCGCGCAGCTCATTGCGCGCTTCGAGTTAACGCACGTGTGGCCGTTGCTCAATCTATACGGATCGCTGTCACTTTTTTCTGCGATGTCGGTGGCGATTTACATCGGCTTCGCATTTCGCTATAAGTCGTGGTTTGCCGGCGGTTTCGTGCTGGCTCTGGCGGCGATTTTTCTCGCATACGGCGTCACCTGGTACGAAGGAACGATGCCGCCGGTACCATCGCTGCAATCGTATTGGGCAAAGATACACGTACCAATCGTCGTCTCATCGTACGCCGCGTTCCTCGTGGCCTTCGTGTTTTCGTGCATCTATCTGCTGAAGTACTACGGGCAGCCGGCGAAAACCGGCGGGCCGATCGCCGTGTGGCTCGCCGCACTGCCGAGCCTACCGCAGCTCGACGTGATCGTCTATCGCGCCATCGCAATCGGCTTACCGCTCATCTCGATCGGCATCATCACGGGGGCGATGTGGGCGAAGGAAGCGTGGGGCGCCTACTGGCAATGGGACCCGAAAGAAACGGCCGCGCTCTTTTCGTGGATCATTTATCTTGCCTACATGCACCTGCACACGCGACACGCCTGGCGGGGGCTACGCACCAACTGGGTCAGCGTGATCGGCTTCGTCTCGATTATCTTCTGCTATCTGGGCGTAAACATCTGGATTTCAGGACTGCACAGCTACAAGGTATGACTTATGATGCCGGCAAATGAGCCTGCCACCCGCATAACGCTCTTCTGGGAGAACGACTTTGTCTAATTCTGATGCCGACGCTTCCGACGGCGCACGTACGACGTTGAGCGCTCAGGACGTTCCGGATAGCGACTTAGAAGTCAGCCGGCGCACGTTTATGGCGAACGCGACGATTGCGATTGGCGGCATCGTTGGTGTGGTGCTTGCGGTTCCGATCGTCGGTTCGCTGCTGCCGCCAAAAAACGCGTCAGCCGGGAGCTGGGCGCCACTCTCCGCACAAGAGCTCGAGGCGCTCCAAAAGGCGACGGATAAACCCGTCAAGCTCACGTTTACGCTGAAGTTTCAGGACGCATATCTTCCCGAACAAAGCGCCGACGAGTACGTTTGGGGCATCAAAGTCGACCCGGCAAAGTTCCAAGCGGCTCGCCCGGACGTCTTCAATCAACCCGGCGGTAAGCCGAACGTTCCCTACGACGTCGTCAACATGGGGTTTGTGGTTTTCAGCCCAATCTGCCCACATCTCGGCTGTTATTACAACTGGAGCGACTCACAGAATCGCTTCATGTGTCCGTGTCACGGCTCGCAATATACTTTCGACGGCACGCACGTTGCCGGTCCGGCGCCTCGCGGCTTAGATCCGCTGCCGCTTCGCGAGCAGAGCGGGAACGCGGAGGTAACCTGGATCGTCTATCAATCGAACACGCCGCAACGCATCGTCGTCTCATATCAAGCGTAGGTATCGAACATGTTGAATTGGATCGAAGAACGCACCGGCTTCGTCTCGATGACGAAGGATTTCTTGACCGAAGACGTCCCCGGCGGGGCCAGGTACTGGTACGTATTCGGCAGCGCGACGCTGTTTATGATGATCGTGCAGATCGTTACGGGGATTTTCCTAACCTTCTTTTACGCGCCGTCGGCCGCCACCGCGTGGGAATCGACGCGGGCGATTTACCTCAATCCGTACACGCATTTTCTCCTCGCCCTGCACTACTGGGGCGCATCGGCGATGATCGCCTTGGTCTTCCTGCATCTGCTGCAAGTCCTCGTTTGGGGCGCGTATAAATCGCCGCGCGAGCTGCAATGGGTCGTCGGCGTCCTGCTGCTGCTCGTGACGCTCGTGCTCGGACTGACTGGTTACCTCTTGCCTTGGGACATGGACGCATATTTTGCGTCGCAGGTCTCGCTCAACATCGTCGGCCTAGCTCCGGGGCTTGGTCCCATCATGCAGCACATCGCACAAGGCGGCGGCGCAATGGGAACCGCGACGATCAATCGTTTCTTTGGGTTGCACGTGTGGCTGATGCCGGCGGTGCTGGTGCTGCTGGTGGGAGCGCATTTGGCGATTTTTCGCCACAACGGCTCCGCCGGACCCGTCGTCGAGGATCCCCGCACGCTTCGGCCTGGACGCTTCTGGCCGGATCAATTTTTCATGGACGGTGCATTCTCGTTCATCGCTTTCATCATCATCTGCTTCTTGGCGATGGCGTTTCCACCGTACCTCGACGCGAAAGCGGATCCAACAAAATTCTTCGTACCGTATCCGGCCTGGTACTTCTTATCGCTCTTCGGCCTGCTCGCGCTCGTGCCGCCCGAAATTCACCTCGGCCCATTGACGATTAGCATGGAGTTGATCGCGACGATCATCGTGCCGACTCTCTTCTTGTTGGTGGTTCTGTTCATTCCGTGGCTCGATCGCAGCCGCACGCGCAGTTTCGCCGGGCGCGCACGGCTCCTCTGGGGCACGCTGCTCATGGTCGCTGCGATCGTCACCCTCACGATCTACGGACAAGTAACCACGATGATCAAGCAAGGCTCGGCGCCGCCGTCGCCGCCCGAATCGGTCGTTCTCAGCGCCGAGGCCGCAACGCTTCCGCCCGGGGGTTCGCCGCAAGCGGCCGGCTCCGGCGCGGCCGCCACGGGGTCCACGACGAACGTCAGCGGCGCGAAGGTCTTCTCTTCAAATTGCGCGAGTTGTCACGGCGCCCAGGGGCAAGGTTTGCCCGGTACGTTCCCACCGCTCGCGAACAACCCGGTGGTCGCGGGCGATCCGAAGAAGGTGATTGGAATTGTTCTCAACGGCCTGCACGGAGCGATCTCGGTCAACGGTCAAACCTACAACGGGCAGATGCCGGCATGGAAAGTCACGCTTTCGAACAAAGACATCGCGGACGTCATTACTTATATTCGCGGATCGCTCGGCAACAACCACGCCTCGCCAGTAAACGAAAGTCAAGTCGCCGGTTATAAGCTATAACGCCTACAGCCCGAGGCGACAAAGAGCCGGACTCAATCAGGTCTTTCCCTATTTGCAATTTGGCCCGTCGTAGAGAAATAGCGCAGCCTTTCGATCGACCGCAACCACGTGCCGCGATCGCCCGTACGTTGGATCGTACGAAGGACGAATCGCAGGAGCTACGACCCATGCTCGTCGCGCACCGCAGATCACGGTGCGCGGATCGTCGCCGTCGCTTTGCGGATCGCTTGCGGTTGGCGGCGCGAGCACGTGCACGACCGGACGCGTGTAGAAGAGCAGTGCATTGCCTCCCGAGACGCTCTGAATCGCAACGACGTCGCCCGGTTGGCGGACGATCAAGGCCGCCAATCGCGGCACCGGCTTGAAGGCTTCGGCGTGCGGCAAGACCGTAACGGCCAACACGACGACGCCGATCGTCGTTGCCAACGCAAGGGCGTAGGGCGCCGCGCGAACGGTTTTTGCGCGCGCAACCAGCAGCGCGGTCAACACCGAACCTGCGAATATCGCGACGGCCATTCCGAGAAGTGGCGCCACGACCAGCGCAACCTCCCCCGTGAGGCGATTGTTGCGCGTAAACATCCAGATCGCAATCGCCAACGCCCCGATCGTCGCCGGAACGGTTGCGGCCGAAACGATGGCGGACCGCGCACCTCCCCTACGGACGACGGCCTCGAAGTACAGTGCGGTAATGACCGCCAGGGCGGGAAACTCCAACGCGACGTAGTTCGGAAGCTTCGTGCGAGCGAAGCTGAAGAACAGCAACGGCATCGCGCTCCACACAACGCCTAATCGGACAAGCCGCGCAACCTGACGGTCCTGTGAAATGCCGGCACGCAGTTCGCGAACGGCATAGACGATCGCCATCGGAAGAAACGCTATCCAGGGAAAGAACCCCAGGAAAATGACCGGCAGGTAATACCAGACGGGGCCGGATTGGTTCTCGACGATGCCCGTGTAT
This sequence comes from Candidatus Cybelea sp., assembly GCA_036732685.1. GTDB lineage: Bacteria > Vulcanimicrobiota > Vulcanimicrobiia > Vulcanimicrobiales > Vulcanimicrobiaceae > Cybelea. The sequence goes on from DAINBY010000024.1 coordinate 8,890, forward strand.
CGCCCGACGGTATACTCGCCGATCAGTTTTTCCAGCGGCAAGAAGTGGTCGTGTGTCACCAGCGCGATCGGCCACGGCGCGACGATCCCTAAAAAGATCAGCAGACCGGCAATCCACGCGCGCCGTGACGGCGCGTACGTTGGTTCCCACTGCCGGTTCCAGAAATAAAACGGCACGATGACCAGCAGCGCAACGACGGGCGCAACCAGACCTTTTGCGAGAAAACCGCCGCCCGCGGCTATCCATCCGTAGATGCTGTATCGATCGCGCCCGGTTTCGAGACCACGAAGCCACCAAAAAATCGTCATTGCCACCGCGAGGTCCAGCAACGCATCCATGATCGCCAAGCGACCGATCACGGCTTGCATCAAACACGTCGAGAGGATAACGGCGGCGTACGCGCCGACCCGAGTACCCGCTTGCCGTGCCACCGCGTAGCCGGTAAGTGCCGAGAGCGCAATCGTCGCCAACGCCGACGGAAGTCGCAGTGCTAACGGCGTTGGCCCCATGATCAGCGAAAACGCCGCACCGAGCCAAAAATAGAGCGGCGGCTGAATGAAGTACGGCACGTTGTTCAGATGCATGATCACCCAGTTGTGCGTGAGCAAGATCTCGCGCGCGACTTCGCCATACGCAGTTTCGCTATTGTCCCAAAGCGTGCCGACGCCTAACCCCGGGACGGTCACGAGGCCCGCGACCACGGCACCCACCGCGGCCGCCAGAACCGGTCCCTTCGGGGCTTGCAAGCGCAGCACGAAAGGCGGCTTTTGACTGCCGGATGGGGAACTCTTTTTGCGTTCGTATGCTCCCCATCTCTCTTCGGCCGAACGGTCGTCGCGCCGTAATCATCGGCGGAGGCGACGTCGCCGCACGCAAAGCCGAATCGCTTGCCGGCGCGGGATTCCCCGTTTTCGTGGTAGCGCCGCGAATCGAGGAACGCTTGCGCTCGTTCCTCGCGGCAAACGGCGGCGAGTTCGCTGGGCGCGGTTACGCGCGCGAAGATTTGTCGGACGCAGCCTTCGTCATTGCCGCAACCAACGATCCCCAAGTCAACGCGCAGGTACTGGCCGATGCCCGCAATGCGCGCGTTCTTGCCTCCGATGCAACGAACGTCGCTCGCGGGGACTTCAGCATGGCCGCAACGCTGCGTGTCGGCGATCTGACGATCAGCGTCGATTCCGGCGGCAACTCGCCGGCGTTTTCGGCGCGGATTGTTCGCGAGCTCGAGCAGAGCTTTGGCGCGCAGTACGGCGATGCCATCCGGACTCTGGCGCGCCTGCGCGCGTACGTCAAGGAGACCTTTCCCGAGCAAGAACGCGCGGCGATCTTGCGCTCGCTCGCGGAGCGGCCGATCCCCGAACTCGCCGCGATGCCGGCCACAACGCTCGTCTGTGCGACGCGGCGAAGCGCGCTGGCGACAATTCAAAGTCGCTGGATCGCCCGGCGCCTGGTCGAACGCGGGATCGCATCGACCTTGCTCGGCGTGACGACCCGCGGCGATCGCGATCGGGTGCGTCCGATCGAGCGGCTCGGCGACGTCAACGTTTTCGTTAAGGAGCTGGAGGAAGCGCTTCGCACCGGTCAGGCCGATTTTGCGGTCCATTCCTGTAAAGATCTTCCCAGCTCGCTGCCCGGCGATATGCGAATTGCAGCCATTTCGCAACGCGAGGATCCGCGCGACGCGTTTTGCAGCGAGCGGTATCCGAGCTTCGAATCGCTCCCTGCAGGTGCCGTTGTCGGCACGTCGAGTCCACGCCGGCGTACGCAACTCGCTGCGTTGCGGCCGGATCTCCGCTACGAAGACGTGCGAGGCAATGTCGACACGCGCCTGCGCAAGCTCGCCGACGGAACGTACGACGCGGTCGTCCTCGCCATGGCCGGGCTCAACCGTTTGGGGTCGGGCGCCGCGCACGTCGTTCCGTTTGCGATCGAAAGCGTCGTGCCGGCCGTTGGACAGGGAGCGCTCGCGGTGGAAACCCGCAGCGACGGCGATTCACTCGCCGCTCTTCTGCACGCCGCCGCGAACGAACCGGCGACCGAACTCTGTGTCGAGTGCGAGCGCGCCGGCCTGCGAGCGATGCATGCCGGCTGCAGCGCGCCGATCGGGATCCACGCCTACTTTGCGGGGGAAACGATGGTCGTTCACGGCGCCTCCGCCGACGACTCTGGGGCGTTGACGCGCAAGCGCCTCGAACGCCGCGTTTCGACGTTGGAAGAGGCGAGAGCGCTCGGGCTCGAAGTCTCCAGCGAGTTGAAATCTTCCGACACCACGGCCGTTATGGGAGTGGAACGCTGATCGCGTTGCGCCCGCGACGTCTACGCCGCGGCGACGTCGTGCGGTCCCTCGTGCGCGAGCATCGCGTGCATCTGGAACAGCTCGTCCAGCCGGTCTTCGTCGTCGAGCGGGCCGCGCAGGCGGGTCCGATCGAAGCGATGCCCGGCATCGCTCGCCTCGAGCTCACGGAAGCTGTCGCCGAAGCTCGCGAGCTCTTCGGGTTGCGCGTCCGCAGCCTGTTGCTCTTTGGCGTTCCCGCGTACAAAGACGCCGCAGCATCGAGCAGTTACGCTTCCGACGGGATCGTGCAGCGAGCGATTCGAGCAATCAAGAACGCTGTGCCGGATATGCTCGTGATCGCCGACCTATGCGCTTGCGAGTACACGGACCACGGGCACTGCGGCATACTCGACGGGCGCGGCGAGGTCGATAACGATGCGACCATCGAGCTGCTGACACGCACGGCATTGACCTACGCCGAAGCCGGCGTGGACATGATAGCCCCGTCAGATATGATGGACGGGCGCGTCGAAGCGCTCCGCTCCGCGCTCGACAGCAAAGGTTACAGCCACGTAGCGATCATGGCGTACAGCGCAAAGTACGCTTCCGCCTTCTACGGTCCATTTCGCGAAGCCGCCGGATCCGTGCCGCGGTTCGGCGATCGGCGCGGCTACCAAATGGATCCGCCAAACGCGCGCGAGGCACTCCGCGAGATTGCGCTCGACATCGCGCAGGGTGCCGACATCGTCATGATCAAGCCGGGACTCCCATACCTCGACATTCTGCGAGCCGCGCGGGATACGTTCGACGTACCGATCGCGGTGTACAACGTCAGCGGCGAATACGCGATGCTCCACGCCGCAATCGAACGGGGCTGGATGGATGGGGCGGCTGCGATCGACGAAACGTTGACGTCGTTCGTGCGCGCCGGAGCGGACGTCGTCGTGACCTACCACGCCAAAGAGTACGCGAAACGCCATGGCTGAGTTTGCGAAGCACTCGATCGCCATCCTCATCCTCGCGGGCGGCCGAGCTCGGCGGTTTCCTCGCAAACTCGAGCATCGAATCGATGGCGCTCCGATGATACTCCGCTGCTACCGCAATCTCAGGCAAGCGATGTGGCCCACGTATATCGCCACGAACGGATCGTTCCCGCGCGAGATCGACGCACAGCTGGACGCTCCGCTGTTGATCGATCGCCGCGCTCACCGGGGGCCGCTGCACGCGTTGGTATGGGCCTGCAGCGCAATCGACGCGGAACGCATCCTTGCCGTCGCCGCGGACCAGCCGAGCCTGCAGCCGTGGGCGCTGCAGCAATTGGCCTCTTCCTGGCGGGAGGGGGACGAAGCGGTCGTGCCGGAGCACGACGGCCGCATCGAACCACTCGCTGCGCTTTACGCCCGGCGCGCCGTTCTGCGCGAAGGCTTCGAACTGAGAAACACGACCGGGGCGATGCATGCGCTAGTCGAACGCCTGGCGGCGCGGTTCATTTCGATGGATTCAACCCAATTTCACAACGTCAATCGTCCGAGCGATCTGCTCGGCTGGGTCGCGTCACGATGAGGCTAGAACGCTCGATCGCTGCATTCGCGCGCGCCCGCCGCGTGATTGCCGGAGGCGTAAACTCTCCGGTGCGCGCACTCGGAAGCGTCGGCCTTTCGCCGGTCTTCATGAAGAGCGGTTCGGGGGCGACGCTCTATGATCTCGACGGTCACGAATATCTCGACTACGTGATGTCGTGGGGAGCGCTGCTGCTCGGACACGCCCATCCCGCGATAACTCGAGCGATCGTGAATACCGCGATGCGGGGAACCTCGTTCGGCACTCCAACCGAGCTCGAGAGCGAGCTCGCCGAGACCATTCGATCGATGATGCCGTCGCTGGCGCGCGTGCGGTTCGTCTCGAGCGGGACCGAAGCGACGATGAGCGCGATTCGGCTGGCCCGCGGTTTCACAGGCCGCCGCAAAATCGTCAAGTTCGCCGGCTGCTACCACGGACACGGCGATTCGTTCTTGATTGCCGCCGGCTCCGGCGCCCTAACGCACGGAACGCCAGACTCGCCGGGCGTTACGGAGGGCACCGCCGCCGACACGATCGTTTTACCGTTCAACGACGTACCGGCAATCGAGCACGCGTTCGACATGAACGCCGGATCGATCGCGGCCGCGATCGTGGAGCCCTATCCCGGAAACATGGGGCTCGTCCTTCCGCGACCCGGATACTTGCGACGCCTGCGCGAGCTGTGCACCAGTTATGACGCGTTGCTGATTTTCGATGAGGTGATGACCGGCTTCCGGGTCGCGCGCGGCGGCGCGCAAGCACGTGAAGGGATCGTGCCGGATCTGACGACGCTCGGCAAGGTGATCGGGGGCGGTTTGCCGGTCGGAGCGTTTGGCGGTAGGGCCGAGGTGATGGCGCAGCTTTCTCCCGACGGGCCGGTCTACCAAGCCGGAACGCTCTCCGGCAATCCGCTCGTAATGGCAGCAGGGCTCGCGACATTGAGCATCGTCGCGGCGGATGATTCGCTCTACGATCGTTTGGCAGAAATGACCCAAAAGCTCAGCCAGGGTTTGGACGAGGTGCTCAGCCGTTACGAGGTCGCGCACTCGTGCAACCATGCCGGCTCGCTTTTCTCGGTCTTCTTTACCGGCGAGCCGGTCGTCGATCTCGCGAGCGCCCTAAAGTCCGATCGCCGGCTCTTCGCGAAGTACTTTGGCGCTATGCTCGACCGCGGAATCTACCTTGCGCCCTCACCCTTCGAATCGAATTTCGTGTCGACGGCGCACACCGAGAGCGACGTGCAGCGCACCATTGCGTCAGCCGATCGTGCGCTGAATCAACTGTTGGCAACGGCATGATCGAAAGCGAGCCGCTCGGGGAGGTTTCGATACCACGGCTCTACGCCTACCATCGAGCCTTACGCCAGGCCCTCACCGAGGGGAATGCAACGATTACGTCACACGGCCTCGCCGCGCTACTCGGACACACGATCGCCAGCACGCAGATTCGCAAGGACCTCTCCGCGCTTGGACCGCTTGGCCGCCGGGGCCAAGGATATGCCATCGAGCCACTGGTCGAACAGCTCGCCTGGGTTTTAGGATTGGAGCACGACTGGCGCATCGTCATCGTTGGTTTCGGGTATCTTGGACGCGCGTTCGCCGGATTCATCACGGCGCGCGAGCAGCGCTTCCGCGTTGCGGCCATCTTCGACCGGGCGCCGTCCGTCGTCGGAGAGTGCTGGCAAGGCATCGTCGTCCAGGACGTCGCCGAGATGGAGCACAGCCTCACCACCACGCGCTGCAACATCGCCGTGATTTCCGTCCCTGCAGACGCCGCGCAAGAAAGCGCACAACGGGTAGCTCACCTGGGCATTCGCGCGATTCTAAACTTCGCACCGATGCCGTTACACCTGCGCGCGCCCGTCATCGTGCGCAACATCGATCTCGCCGGCGAGATGGCCATCTTGACGCATCGACTGAGTCTGGAATCGACCGACTCCAAGATTCCGAAAATCGGATAATGCCAATAATCTGCATCGGCCTCTCGCACCATACCGCGCCGGTTGAAGTCCGCGAGCGGCATGCCTTTCCGCCCTCCCGCATGGCCGAAGCATTGGTGGCGCTGCGCGATTACGAGGCGGTCGCCGAGGCGGTCATGCTGCAAACCTGCGGACGTTTGGAAATCTATGCCGAACTCGACGATTACGAACGCGGCGTCGGACAGATCAAATCGTTTCTCGCGAACTTTCGCCACGGTACGACCGGCTACGACATCGAGTCGTATCTCTACACGCTGCTCGGACATCAGGCCGTCGAGCATCTCTTTCGCGTTTGCACCGGGCTCGATTCGATGCTGATCGGCGAAGCCGAAATCCTCGGCCAAGTGAAAGACGCATACGTCGCGGCCACGCACGCAAAGTCGCTCGGGCGTTCGCTGCACCGGCTCTTTCGCGAAGCACTCGCTGCAGGCAAGACGGCGCGAGCGCAGACGCAAATCGGCGGAGCTTCAGCGTCAGTTGCTACGGCCGCCGTCGCTGCGGCCCGTTGCCGTTTGGGAACCTTGGAGGGGAAGGCGATTTTGGTAGTTGGCGCCGGCAAAATGGGGCGAACCGCGGTCAAGCGATTGCGACTAGAGGGTGCGGCCCGAGTTATCGTCGCGAGCCGAACGCGCTCGCGCTCGCGCGATCTTGTCGCCGACGCCGGCTTTGGCGAAGCAATGGAGATGCCGGAGCTGGTCGACGCAATTTCGCTGGCCGACGTCGTTGTCGCTTCGACGGGAGCGTCCCATTTCGTGCTCAGCGAAGCTCGCGTGCGCGCCGCAATGGAGCGGCGCCCGGGGCGCCCGCTCTTCATCGTGGACATCGCCGTCCCGCGCGATGCGGACCCCGCAGTAACGCAAATTCCCAACGTTTCGTTGGTCGACATCGATGGCCTCAAAGCGCTCGTCAACGAACGGTTAGAGTTACGGCGCGAAGCGATTCCAGCCGTCGAAGAAATCATCGACGAGTACGTCGTGCGTTTCGAGAATTGGTACCGCTCGCGCGTCGCCGTGCCGGTGATCGCGAGGCTGACGCAAAAGGCCGAATCGATCCGGGCGCGGGAGCTGGAACGGCTGCTCGCGCGGTGTCCCGATTTGGACGAACGCGAGCGTATGCTCGTAACCGGTATGACGATGACGATCGTCTCGAAACTCTTGCATTCTGCGATCTTGCGCATTCGCGAGAAAGCGACGCTCGATCGCGATGAAGCGCTCTCGAACGCGCGGGTGCTCGGCGAGCTCTTCGACCTCGACTCCGTCGCCGAGGGCAGTGAATAAGCGCGGGAGCGTCCATCTCGTCGGCGCAGGCCCGGGCGATCCGGGCCTGCTGACGTTACGAGCGGCCGAACTGCTGCGCAGCGCCAAGGTGCTGCTCTACGATGCGCTCGTCAGCGATGCGATCCTAGCGCTGGTGCCACCGTCGTGCGAGCAAATATTCGTCGGCAAACGTGCTGGTGCGCACGCGATGGCGCAGGACGACATCGCGCGGCTGATGATTGCCAAAGCGAACGCCGGAAATATGGTCGTTCGCCTCAAGGGTGGCGATCCGTTCGTCTTCGGGCGCGGCGGCGAAGAGGCCCAGGCACTGCACGCCGCCGGTGTTCCTTTCGAGGTGGCTCCCGGGATCAGCTCGGCGCTGGCGGTTCCCGCGTATGCCGGCATTCCGCTCACGCACCGCGCGCATGCAGCGGCATTCACGGTGCTCACCGGGCACGAAGGCGGGCCGAAGCCCGCATCTGCAATGGAGTGGGCGAAGCTGGCCGACCCCGCGCGCACGCTGGTTCTTTTGATGGCGACCGCGACGCTGCGGGAGATCGCGCGCGAGCTGATTGCTCACGGGCTCTCCGACCAAACACCCGCCGCGGTCGTCCAGGACGGCACGCGGCCGAGCCAGCGCACTGTCGTTGGAACGCTAGGCACGATCGCCGACGAGGTTGCGCGCGCGAACGTCGTCGCGCCGGCAATCGTCATTGTCGGCGAGGTCGCTGGTCTTCGCGAGGAACTGCGCTGGTTCGATATTGCGCCGCTCTTCGGCAAACGCGTCCTCATTACGCGCGCAGGAGATCAATCCGGCGCATTCGCGCGCGCACTACTGGCTCGGGGCGCCGAACCGATTCTGGCACCGACGATCGCCATCGAAGCTCCCGATGAGCCCCGCGCCGCCGAGGATGCGATTGACGAGATTGCATCGTACGCCTGGATCGTTTTTACGTCACAAAACGGTGTGGATGCGTTCTTCGATTCTCTGGCCAACCGGAACGCCGACGCACGGCTGCTCGCAAACGTGAAGATTGCGGCAATCGGCGAGCGTACCGCCGAGCGGTTGCGCGGCTACGGCGTTCGAGCCGACGCGATTCCCTCTACCTTCATCGGCGAGGAAACCGCCAACGCGGTGATTGCGCGGTCCCGTCCGGGCGACCGAGTATTGCTCTATCGCGCCGCGGAGGCACGCGACGCGCTGCCGCGGATGCTCGAAGAGGCGCGACGCCCGACGCGGGTAGTAGCGGCATACAAGACCGTTGTTGCCCGCGACAACGCCTTCGAACAAAAAGTGGCGCGCGCCGACGTGCTGACGTTCACGAGCGCGAGCACCGTTCGAGGCTTCGTCGAGCTGCTGGGAGGCGAGCATGCAGCGGTGTCGGCGGCGTACGGCAAGTCCGTGGCGTGCATCGGACCGATCACGGCGGAGGCGGCGTGTGCGTCCGGCCTAACCGTTGACGTCGTCGCAAGCGTCTACAGCACGGCGGGATTACTCGACGCCTTAGCGTCGCACTTCTCGCGATAAATGCAGCTCGGCATCGGCGCCGCGATGGCAGCCGCCGTTGCGTTGGTCGCACTTCGAAGCCGCGCGCTCTCTGCGGACGGCGCGGTAGCGGCGTTTGTAGTCGGGACGATCGTCTTCGCTGCCGGCGGATGGCCCGCTGCGGCGGTTCTCTTTGCGTTTTTTGTGCCGTCGTCGTTGCTTTCTCGGATCGGCGGATCGCGCGACGGCGCGCGCAGGGTTTGGCAAGTCCTCGCAAATGGAGGCGTCGCCGCGCTCTGCGTGCTCTTGGCGGTGCGCGGCGGAGCGCCGTTTGCGGCGGGTTTCGCCGGCGCCTTTGCGGCTGCGTCGGCCGATACGTGGGGAACCGAAGTGGGACTGCGGTGGGGTGGTGCACCCATCTCGATTCTGACTTTTCGTCCGATTCCGGCCGGACGTTCGGGGGGCATCACGCTTTGGGGCTCGCTCGCGACGCTCGTCGGGGCATTGTGCGTCGCAATCACGGCTTCGCTCGTCCACCTCGCGCCACTGAAGAGCGTCGCGCTGGGTGGAATCGCAGGTGCGTTGCTCGATTCGATCTTAGGCGCGAGTCTTCAGGCTTTGCGCTGGTGTCCCGCGTGCGCAAGCGAATGCGAAACGCAACGCCACCGCTGCGGCACGCCGACCTTGTTGCGGCGCGGTGTGAGTTGGCTGGAAAACGACGCCGTGAATTTAGCTGCTACCTTTTGCGGCGCGCTCGTGGCGGCGTTGCTTATTCGGTAGTCGCCGTTCCCCACGAAGCCCAGCCCGGCGAGGACTCGCGGGCAAAGAGCTCGATTCGTGGACGCTCACCGCAGAGTCGTTCGATCATCGCTCGAAAGATGTCCGGCTTGCGACTATGCTCGGCGCGCGGATGCAGCACGACTTGCGCTTGCGCCAGATCGAGTACGGGAAAGGGTCTCCCCGTCGGCGTCGTCGTGGCGGCCAGAACAAACTCGGTCGTCGGCTTAGTGAACGTTGGCGGGACGCCTTGCCCGCAAATTATCTCACCGCGGCGATTGGTTTTGATCCAGACATAGAGCACCCCGCGAAAGTGCAGCCCCCAACGTGCCAGCAACTCGATAGCGAGATGCAACCGCGGCCCCGTCGCCCAAAGAAAGAGCGCCGCCCGCTTCGCCATGATTTGACGCACCGGCAGCTCGGCCAATGCCTGTTGCGACATCAATGGGTAGTGCTTCGCAGCCGCTGCATCTTTGACGGGACTTCCGTAGTACGACCACGGGGGATCGGCGTAAACGATTTCAAACGGCCCCTTCGGCAACGGCGGCACGTCGACGGCGGCGCGCGCCGGGGCTCGCCGAGCCAACCTCGCCAAATGCTCGAGATTCTTCTTCGAGTACGCCGTTGGATGCGGTTTTATGCTACCCTCGGTCCTTGGCCGGTTTAGAGTACGTCTCTCGCAAATACGCGATGATCGCATCGTCGTCGTCCGCGATCTTAACTTCGCCGTCAATCATCGACGGAATCCCGGTCGTGCCAAACATTTCGCGCAGCAGCGTGCGGTCCGCGTGATTGCGGGGAACGTTGACGTTTTTATAGTCCAGCAATAAGTCGGTGAGCGCCTGCCTGACCCGCGCGCAATACGGACACCATTCCGCCTGGTAGAGGACGATTTTCGTGTCGATCATGAGGGCAAAGAGCGGTCACGAGCCGGGGCGGTTGCACGTTAAAGCCGAAGGAAGTGCACACGATGGCGACAGCGCTCAGCGCACGTACCCGGATGGGCGAAGCCACGGCAGGGTCCGTAGCGCTTCATCTGCTGGCGGCGCTGGCGATCCCCGCCCTTGCCTGGACGAGCTCGGCCGGCGCGCCGGTCGAAACGATCAGCTTTGCCCACATCCTGCACATCCACCTAACGCCTCCCCGTGCCGTTCAACCCCGTCCCCGCGCGGTGGCTCCGCAACACAGCGTTACACCCAACGTCACTTTCGCCAAGGACCTGCATTTGGTGGCCCGATCGCCGCGCCGGCGCGCGTCGCCGGAGCCTATGGTCGCGACCAACGCGCCCGCGGCTCCCACAGTCGGTTCCTCACAGAGAGCCGGCGACGCGAACGCGAACGGTGCTGCCTCTCCCAACGCTACGCCCTCGCCGGAGACCCGGGCGGTCGCAAGCATCGGTACTCATCAGACCGGCGGCTACCTTCCGTTCGGCGCGGAACAACCCGAGCCGGTGCTCGATCCTACAGTCCTCAAGCAGCTGGATGGTTTGGGCGTGCACGTAACGCTGCTGATCACGGTCGGTGACGACGGACGCACCGAAAGGATCCTGTTTCAGCCACCGCTCGATCCGCAAATCGAAACGCGGATTCGCTCGCTCCTTGCGGATGCGAGCTGGGATCCGGCCGTCTGTGGGGGCGGCGTATCTTGCGAAGGCCTCGCCACAATTAAATTGTAGCGCCTTAGCGCGCAAGAGGAGTCGCGCTACAGAATTGACTTTCCGAGCGCCGAACAGATCAGGCCGACGGCGAGCGACGCGGTTTGATTGCGGTCGTCGAAAATCGGATTGATTTCGACCATCTCGATCGAACCGAGTTGTCCGCCGTCGTACAGCATCTCCATGACCAAGTGAGCTTCGCGATAGCTTAGGCCGCCTTTGACGGGCGTTCCCGTGCCGGGCGCCTCGCTCGGATCGATCGCATCCATATCGAAGGAAACGTGGATCGGGCGCTGATCGCTTCCGGCGATTGCGCGGGCTTGGTCCATCACGTGCATCATGCCGCGCTTATCCACGTCGGTCATGGTAAACGTCTTTACGCCGAACTCGCGAAGGAGACGTTTCTCCTCTCGATCGACGTCGCGCAAGCCGATCTGCACCGTCGACTCCGCCTGCGCAAAGCCGTTCTTCAACGCGAAGTAGAGGGGCATGCCGTGAACGTTCCCCGTCGCCGAGCTCGACGGACTATTGATATCCGCGTGTGCGTCGACCCAAACGAGGCCCGGAGGCGCTCCGTAGGCTCGCGTCAGTCCGGCTAAGGTTCCCATCGCAATCGAATGGTCGCCGCCGAGCACGATCGGAAGACCGCCCGCGGTAACCGCTTGCTCGACCAACGCGGCAAGGTTGTTGCAGACCTCCGTGATGACGTTGAGAAATTTTGCCGACGCATTTTCGGAATCGGCCGACTCGCGAATTGGAACGGCCAGGTCGCCACGGTCGACGATCGTTGCAATGCCGAGCGCGCGCAGTTTTTCGTGCAGCTTGGCATAGCGCACCGCCGACGGCCCCATGTCGACGCCGCGTCGGCTCGCACCCAAATCCATCGGCACGCCGACGATGTCGACGCGCTGTACCGGCGAAAGCGTCGTGCTCACAAAAAAACTACTTCGTTTCCGGCACTCGAACGACCCTCAGCGCCAGAACGCGTATCACACCGGCAATCGGCACGGCGACCAGCAAGCCGAATAGGCCCCCGAGCTCCGCACCGATCAGCAGCGAAAGCAGAACGACGAAGGCGCTGAGCTTGACCTGCCGGCCCACGATGTTCGGCGCGATCAAATGCCCCTCGATTTCATAGATCGCAACGAACGCAACCGCAACGAGCAACGCGTTGACCCAGCCGTTGGTCAACACGGCCGACGCGAAAGCAGGCACGAATGCGAGCACCGCACCAACGTAGGGAATCAAATCCCCCGCGGCGGCGAGCAACCCGAAGAGAAACGGGTAAGGCACCCGCAACACGAGCAGCGCTAGGGTAATGAGAATACCCACGGACAACGCAACAATCAGCTGCCCGCGAATGAAACTGCCGATTACCTCATCGATGTCGGCGAGGAAGGACAGCGTTGCCTGCCAGCGGCGCTCGGGTACGACCGCGGCGAGACTGCGCTTGAGATGCTCGAGATCCAGCAAGAGATAGGCGGTAACCATAGGGACGACGATAAAGACCGCGATCGCCGCAAAGGTTCCCGCAAGCACAACGAAGACGTGTCCAAATGACTCCAGACCGCGCGTCGTGAGCCACGTCACCAGTTGCGTCGGAGCCTGGGCGATTTCGCTGCGCGCCGCGGCAGGCAGGCGGGACGTGAACGGGTCGCTAGGATCGTAGACGACGGAATGTAGTCGCGCAATCAGGTCGGGATAGCGTTGAACCAGCATGCTGACGTCTTCCATGATGCGCGGAACGATGAAGGAACCCGCAACCCCAATTCCGGCCAAGATGATCGCGTAGACGAGCGCGATCGAAGCGACGAGCGGCATCCGGCGGCGCAGCCGTTGCACGGCCGGATAGATCAAATAGGCCAGAAAGACCGCACCGATGAGGATGTAGACGACCCCGCGAATCCGGACGAGCACCTCGAGTACGAATTGGCCGAGGTAAAAGGCCAGCACGATGACCATCAAGAGCTTCAGCGCATACGTGATGCTCGCATCGGTCAAACCTCGCCAGGGATTGGAGTGCGGTTCCTTCATGCCGCCTCGCCTTCACCGTGCGACCAACCCAGCCCCGTAGCGGCGCTTTGAGGGAGCAGGAGTCGCGTCGCGCCCGAATCGAAGTCATCGTAATGGTGCGACGTGCGGCGTCTCTTGTAGCGTTTGCGCTCTCCGCCGTCACTCTATTTACGTCTCCCGCGCTTGCGAATCTTCCGCCGCCAATCGCGGCGCTAAACCGCGATATGCGAGTCGTAGCACGTCACGTTCCTGCGGCCATCGGACTCGACGTTGTCGATCTCAATACGGGTTATCACGCCAGCTTCAACGCAGCGAGGAGCATGCCCGCCGCATCGACGATCAAGCTTCCGGTAATGGTAGAAGTCTTCGAGGAGCTTCAAAGCGGCCGTCTCGATCTCGATCGGCGAGTAACGTTAGAGGCCGGCGACAAGGATGGCGGCTCCGGAGATCTATACGACGCCCCCGTGGGCGCGACTTTTCCGGTTTCGCAGTTGCTGGCCAAGATGATTGATGTTAGCGACAACACCGCGACCAATATGCTCATTCGGCTGGTGGGCCGCCGCAACATCAATCGCAAGATGGTCGAGCTGGGCTTGGCCAACACGCATCTGGCTGACGACGTACGCACCGAAGGGTGGTCGATTCGTCAAGCGTTACGCACCTCGGCCTCCGATCTCGTGCACCTGTTGACGCTGATGGCGCGCGGCGAATTGGTCGATAAATGGTCATCGAACGAAATGATTTCACTTCTGGAGGCCGATCGGTACAACACGCTGCTGCCGGAGCCGCTTCCGGACAACATTGCGATTGCGCACAAGACCGGCTCGCTCTTCGACACGCTCAACGATGCGGGGATCGTCTACGCCGGCAACGCCCCGTACGTGATCGCGGTGATGACCACGCGGTTGCCGTCGCAAGAGCTCGGGCGCTCGTTCATCCATCGCATCTCACGCTTGGCGTATGCCGATGAGTTGCGCTTCGCGCGCTGGAGAGAGGCCATGGGAATCGCGCCGGAGTTCGCACTGCAGGGTGTGACCGCGCCCATTACGGCCTCGCCCGACGTACCGTATTGGAACGATGGACCGCCCAGGGGGAACCTGCCCTAAACTCGGACTCCGGCTGAAGCGTACGTTCGCGTCAGCCAAGCTTCATAGCGAGAATCGCGTCCCGTGACGATCCTTTCGTAGAGCTCGCTGAGGCGCTCGGTAACCGATCCCATCGCTCCGTCGCCGACGGTGCGGCGGTCGATCGAGGAGACGTAGCAGATCCCGACCGCCGTTCCCGTAAAGAAGACTTCATCGGCGGAGTACAATTCGCCGCGGTCGATCGACCGCTCCACGATCTCCAAGCCCAGCTCGCGTCGCGCGATTTCCATGATCGCCCTGCGGGTAACGCCTTCCAGAACGTTTTGCGACGGATCCGGCGTGTAGAGCACGTTGCGACGCACGAGGAAAATGTTCTCGGCCGAGCCCTCGGCCACGTGTCCGTCGTGCGACAAGAGGATGGCTTCGTCGTAGCCGTTCAGCACGGCCTCGCTCTTGGCCAGGGCGGAGTTGACGTACAACCCCGTGATCTTCGCGCGGGGCGGAGCCATGGTGTCGTCCGAACGACGCCACGAACTTACGCAGACGTGCAGGCCACGCGTACCGTCGAGGTATTGCGTGAACGGAATCGGAACGATCGCGAACGCGTCGGGTACGTTGTGCAACCGTACGCCGACGTCTTCAGCAGCCTTATATGCGAACGGTCGAACGTAGACGTCCATTCGATAGTCGTTTCGCTGGCAAAGCTCGACGGTAATCTCAGCGAGCTCGTCGACGCTCTTCGGAAGCGTCATGGTCAAGATTTTAGCCGACGTCGCGAGTCGCTCGTAATGATCGCGCAGCAGCACGAGCAGCAGCTCGCTTTCCTCCGGGATCCAGTAACCGCGAATGCCTTCGAAGCAGCCGGTGCCGTACTGCAGTCCATGGGTTAGCAATCCCACCTTGGCGTCCCCATATCGTTGGAATCGGCCCTCGGCATATACCGTGATCGACGAAAGATCCACGCTGCTCGCCTCCCTCTCCCGGCCCGTGTTGCCTTCGGCCCGGAGAACTCCTTTGGCCATACGTCGCGCAGGTATCGGCCCGACGTCGTGCGCCGGAGTGGGAGCGGGTCGATAACACGCGAATTATCCCGCTATGAGTAAACCCTACGTTCGATTGACGCATCCGCTGGTGCGAGATGGTGAAGGCCTACGCCGTGCAACGTGGGATGAGGCGCTCGATCGGGCGGCGTCGTGCCTGCGCGACGCACGCGATCGTGGACCGACCCGCACGTACGGGATGTTCAGCTGCTCCAAGGCGACGAACGAGATGAACTATATCGCGCAGAAGTTCGCTCGCGCCGTCATGGGCAGCAACAACGTCGATAGCTGCAATCGAACTTGACACGCTCCGAGCGTCGTCGGTCTGACGGCGGT
>DAINBY010000025.1:0-18398 GCA_036732685.1 Candidatus Cybelea sp.
TCCGGAATCCCGCAATCGGCCAATTGGGTTGCGACCTTCTTCACGTCGAACGCGACCCGGCGGTGCTTGACCTGCCAGCCGCCGTCGCGCTCGGTGAAGATCGCATAGCCCGCGCGGGGATCGCCATCTTTCGGAAGGCCGGCCGACGACACGTTCACGAGCAGCTTGCCGCGCCACGTTCGCGCGTACGGAATGTGCAGGTGGCCGAACGCAATTGCGGTCGCGCCGTCGCTTCCGATCAGGCGCTGCAACGCGCTATCATCGGCATCGGGCCAAATGTGCTCGTCGTCGCTCTGCACGTTGGCGTGCACGACGAGGAGCTGGTTGTTATCCTCCCCGATGCGCAGCGCGAACGGCAAATCCTTCAGCCACGAAAGCCAACGTTCGCCGACCTCGCGCCGCGTCCAGGCGATCTGCGCCAGCTCCACCGGGTCGAACTTGCTGCCGGGCGTACTCTCCGAAAGATAGCGATCGGTATTTCCGCGAATGCATGCTGCGCCGATCTCCTCGATGCGCTGCAGCACCTTCTTCGGCTTCGGGCCGCCTAAACAGAGATCGCCCGCGACCACGATCGCGTCCGCTCCGCCTTGCGACTCGAGGTCTGCGAGGCACGCATCGAGACCTAAGAGGTTACCGTGAATGTCCGAGAGGGCTGCGATGCGCATTCCGATGCGTCACTCGCGCCGCAGCGCGAGCGTCAGCATCGACGGGGTGAGACCGAGTTTCGTGAACTCGTAGAGATCGAGGGCCTCGACGGTCACTCCCGCGCGCCGCATCGACACGAGCGCCGTGCGAAAGCGAATCTCCGCGATCACGTGGCGCTCGTCGAGCGGAAGCACGCCGGCCGCCTGTCCTTCCCCGAGTTCCAGCAGGATCGTGCGAAAGCCGGCAAAGGCACTCGGATCGACCTTTCCCTCCGCCGCGACGATCATATCGCCGGCCACTGCGCCGGCGACGGAACGCAGCGACGTCACACCCGGCGCGAGCTTCACCTCGACGACACGGTAGCCGTGGGCGTTCGCGAGTCGTCCGAAGCCGTCGCGACCGAGCTGATTGCCGCGCGCTCCGATTCCGACGAATGCCGTTTTGCCGGCGAGCAAAACATCGTTACCGTCGAGCAACGCGGGAGCGGCGATGTGTCCGGCTAGCGGCACGTCCATTCGCGTGAACTCGGTCTCCATGCGGTCGACCTCGGCACGCCTGGAGAGCGGGCTCAGCCGCATTAGCGCGGCGCCGTCCTGGAAAACCACGGCCGCATCGGCGGCCGCAGCCTCATACGGATCGGCAGTGTGCGATTCCACAACCGTCGTTCCGACGCCGAATGACTCGAGCGTCTTTCGCAAGACCTCGTGTTGCTCGCAGGCGCGCTCGTAGATGGCACCGGGCTCGCCGATGAGCGGCGCGGCGCGCTCGATTGCCGGTGATGGCCGAACCAGGACGGCCGCGCGCAAACGCCCGGTAGGCGTCGCCACCAATCGCGGGCCGTAGTTCACGCCGTGGGGATGGTGCACGGTCATTGGGTACCTCGAGCCTGATAGGGCTCCGGTGAGGGGGCATCGGTGAAGTACTCGGCGAGATCCGTCGCCAGCAGGTCGCTCAACGCCAGGGGCGGCAGACCGAAGATCTCTTCCTCGGTCTTGAGAACGCTCGGCATGCTGAGATGCGCGTCGCCTACGTAACCGCGGCGCGCGAGCGGCGAAACGACGAGCGCGTAGGTACGCAGCGCATTGACGTGATCGGCGGCGCTCGGAGAATCCTGCGGCACGATGAAGATCGCCGTAGAGCTCCAATGCGGCGTGTGCGAAACGAAATCGACGATCGATCCGAGCGCACGGTCGACGTCGGCGGCGCCCGTTGCCCCGCCCTCCGCCGGCAGCGAGACGTACGTAAAGGCCGGCTCGCTGTCGTTGGCAACGTAGCGCTCCATATCGCGAGCGAACTCGGCGGCTCGGGCTTTCGCGGTAATCTTTGGATTCCAGCCGGCGTAATCCAGGTCGACGTTTCCGTTGAGCGCGCTCAATGCCGGAACGTCGAGATGGTACTGCGCGCCGTCATATCCGGAGAGTTGCAGAAGGCCGCCGTAGTCGCGAAAGGAGATTCCCGCGCGCGCCAGCGCGTTGAACAGATAACCGCTGCGGCCGTAATCCTCCGGGTCGTCGCCGTGATCGGCCATCGGTCCGCGGGCCGAACCTGCCGGTGCCACGAGCTGTTCGTAGAGCGTCGGCTCGCCCTGCGTCGCGAACGACCTGGCGATATCCGCGTTCGCATCGGAGGCATAGAAGTTCTCTGCGACCGCATACGACCGCGCCAGCGCGTGAAGATTCGGCGTCACGCTCTCGGGATAGACGCTAAGGCTCGGCTCGCCGTTTCCGTGCGCGTTGCCGCTCTCGTCTTTGAGGTCGCCGAAGATCGCATCGTAGCCCTGCGTACCGATCGCGACGTACACCACGCGATCGATCGACTCGCTGCGCCGGTTCGAACGCAGCGGTGGTATGACGGGATTGAAGCGCGCGATGGCGGGCGTTCGATTGAACCTCAGCGCGTCGAGCGTCGCGCGAACGAGGTAGGTGCGTTTGAGGTCGACACGCTGTAAGATTCCCCAACCATTGACGCCCTTGCCGTTCAGAACGTAGAGATAACGCCCGTCGTGCGAGAGGGCGAGCGCGATCGGATACCAGGCTGTTGGAATCAAGCCGTAGCGATAGCGCGTCGACCGCTGCGCGTCGAGCACCGCGACCGAGTTCAGCCCCGCAAGCGCGACGTAGAGCCGTTTGCCGTTCGAACTCAAGGCTTCGGCGCTCGGCTCGGCGCCGTACGGCGCCCCCGGGTAGAGGCGAAGATCGAGTCCGCGAACGACGCGTGGCTCGCCCGCGAGCGAAACGACGGCGACCCGGTCGACGTTGGCGAGCGCGACGTAGGCGAGAGCGCCGTTGCGCGTTAACAGCGTCGCTCCAGGAGCAGCTCCTCCGACGATTTGCGCGCCGTCGGGTGCCTGATCCATGCGAACGGTCGCGGGATCGCCGGCCTCTCCGCTCGCGGAACTGAGAATCGTCAGCGTTGAGGACTTCGAAGCATCGAAGGAAGGCTGCGCGAACTGCGGCTCATCTGAGGGCGGGACGACCGCGGCGTAGTTCGAAAGGCCCGTACCAGTGACGAGGACGTCGCGGCTGCCGGCCGTGACGTAGAGCGGAAAATCGCCAACGGGGAGAGAGTTCACAAGAGTGCGTGACGTAATATCGATCGCGACGAGTGCGTTGCCGAGATTGTCGGCAACGTACGCGGTGCGTCCGTTCGGCGCGACGGCGATCTGTGCCGGGAAGGCGCGACGGCCGCCCGCTGTACTCAACGCAATCGGCGCACCGTTGGGCGTCAGCGTTCCGCCCGCATCGAGTCCGAAGACGCGAACGAATCCGGCCGCTCCGTCGGAAGCAAGCACCAGGGTCTGCGTGGGGTCGCTTGGGTCGCGGAGCGCCGCGACGCCCATGAAGAACGCGGAGCCTGGATCTTTATACTCGCTTGCGATCCGCATCGTCTTGGTGTCCACGACGGAGAGCGACGAGTTCGGAGGCGCGGCGTCGTTGGAGACGACCGCATACCGTCCGTCGGGCGTCAGCGCAAAACCCAACGGATTGCTTCCAACGAAGACGCTCGCACCCGCCGGCGCGGCGATTCTGCCGTTAGGAAGAATAGCGGTCGTGGGATGAATTTTATCGGCGCCGGTCGGCCGAGAGCCGGCCGGTGCCGAATAGACGATGAGGGGAGGCTGCCGGCTCCCCGCACCCAACAAAACGGCGGCCAATAGCGCCGCTGCGATAGGTCTAGACGACACGGGAGGTAAGCCATTATCATGCGGGCTGCGGAGCCCCTGCCGACTGAGGGAAACGTCGCTACGAGCGACGATGCGCGTATCCTCGCCATTGCGACGGCCGTGCCCCCATTTGAGCTCGACCAAGCCGACGTCGTGCGCCGCATCGAACTCGCGCTCGGGCCGCGATCGCGCGAAATCGTGCGTCTGCTCCCAATGTTCGGCAATACGGGCATCGACCGCCGCTTTTCGTGCGTGCCGATCGAGTGGTACGAGCGACTCCACGAATGGCCGGAACGCAACCAAGTCTATCTCGATTCGGCGATCGACTTGCTCGAAACGGCAACGCGCCGGGTGCTCGATCGAGCAGGCCGCCGGCCCGAGGAGATCGACGCGATCGTCGTCGTCTCGACCACCGGCATCGCCACGCCGAGTCTCGATGCGCTGCTGATGGAGCGCATGGGGCTGCGGCGAGACGTTCAGCGCTTGCCGATTTTCGGTTTGGGCTGCGCGGGTGGAGCGATCGGCTTGGCTCGCGCGGCCGCGATCGCACGCACGCAACCGGGCGCGCTCGTCCTCTTTCTCGTCGTCGAACTCTGCGCGCTCTGCTTTCGGCGCGACGATTTTTCCAAGAGCAACATCGTCGCGACCGCGCTCTTCGGCGACGGCGCCGCGGCGGCATTGATCTCGTCGGAGTCCGAGGGCGCAAAGATCGTCGACAGCGGTGAGTACACGTGGCCCGATTCGCTCGACGTGATGGGCTGGGAGGTGACTGGCGAAGGTTTTAAAGCGATCTTTTCGCGAGATATTCCGGAACTCGTAACCACGCAGCTACACGACGTCACGGCCGATTTTTTAGCGCGCCGCGGTTTGACGCTGCGCGACGTGGACGTCTTCATCTGCCATCCCGGGGGCGCCAAAGTGCTCGATGCCTTGGAGATCGCGTTCGAGTTGGAATCCGGCGCGCTCGAGACGGCGAGAGAAGTGCTCCGCGACTACGGAAACATGTCGGCGGCGACCGTGATGTTCGTCCTCGAGCAGGCGATCGGCGATTCGAAGCCGTGGAACCGGGCGCTGGTGAGCGCGCTGGGCCCGGGCTTTACTGCCGGTTTTACGCTGCTCGAACGATAATGCGTCACCCGAAACACAGTCAAGGATGATCCTCTGGGTCGTGCTCGGGCTCGTCGCGCTGCAGCGCGGAGCCGAACTTCTCTACGCCGCACGCAACACGCGCAGGCTGCTCGCCTCCGGAGGAATCGAATCCGGCGCCATTCAGTATCCGTTTATCGTGCTCGTCCACGCAGGATGGCTGGTAAGCATGGCGACCTTCATTCCGCCTGCAACCGTACCGAATTGGTGGCTTGTTGGGCTCTACGCGCTGCTGCAGCCGCTTCGCGTCTGGACGATTGCGACGCTCGGACCCTATTGGACGACGCGCATCATCACCGCTCCCGGCGCTCCGCTCGTGCGTCGCGGCCCTTACCGTCTCCTACGGCATCCCAACTATGCAGTGGTCTGCGCCGAGATTGCGGTCTTGCCGCTCGCCTTCGGCGCGATCGAGATAGCGATCGTCTTCTCGATCCTCAACGCGTCGCTGCTCTCGTGGCGCATCCGCACCGAAGAGCGCGTGCTCTTGGAACGCCGCCGTCACACGGCATAGGATTACTCGCGGGCGAGCCTTCCGAGCGCGCGTCCGAGCCGCGCGACGCCTTCGCGGGCCTGCGCGTCGTCGAGGTCTCCGAACGACAAGCGCAGCGCCGGCGGACCGCTGCGCGTGGGATAGAACGGCTCGGCCGGCATAACGAGAACGCCTTCACGCGCGCATGCATCGAAGGCCGCCTGGGTGGAGATGCGCGGTGGAAGCGGGAGCCACACGTTCACGCCCGCACCCGGTGAAAGCACCGTCGTCCATCGCACGGCTTCCGAGAGCGCATCGACGAAGGCGTCGCGGCGTTTTCGATAGAGAGCACGAGTGGCGCGAAAGTGGCGCGCGCATGCCGGGCTCTCCATGAAGCGCCAGAGCGCGCGTTGCGTCAGCGTCGAGGTAAAGACGTCGGCGCGCACCTTCGCCGCTTCGAGCGCTTCGGCGATGCCGCCCTTGGCGTAGAGATACCCGATGCGCAGCGCGGGGAAGATTGATTTCGAAAGACTCTCCATAACGATCACGCGTCCGTCGGTATCGTGCGCGGCGAGCGGCGGCGGCGCCGAAGCGTCGTAGGTGAGCTGCCAGCCGGTCTGATCCTCGAGCACGACCACGTCGTACCGTCGTGCCAGCGCGACGATCTGCTTCGCGCGCCGCGACGGCAAGACCGCACCGGTCGGATTCTGCGCGATCGGATTGACGTAAAAGAGCCGCGGCCGGTACTCGGCAAAGACGCGCTCGACGTCGTCGCTGCGAACGCCGTCTTCGTCGCCGCGCACTTCGACGTACGTGACGCCGCGCGCGTCGAAGACCCCGAGGCTCCCCCAATAGGTCGGGCTCTCACTGGCGACGACGCTGCGTTCGTCGAGCAGGACCGTCGCTACGATGTCCGCGGCCTGTTGCGCGCCCGAACAGACGATGATGTCGTTGGCACTTGCGCTGCAGCCGCGACCGCGCAGCAGCGCGGCGAGCTTCGCGCAGAGGTCGCGATCCCCGGTCGACGAGCGATACTGCATCAGTTCGGCCGAGTCGTCGAGCAGCGTTCGGTGAAAGGCGCGCGCAAAGTCGTGCAGCGGAAACGTTTCGGGAGCTGGATGGCCGCTCGCCAACGAGATCGCGCCGGGCTCCGTCGCGCTCGTCAGCCGCTCCATCACACCTTCGAGTCGAGCGCCGCGTGCAAGGCGCCCAACGTCGGGCTCCCAACGGCGCGCGAAAGGCTCGCTGCGTAACGCTGGTTTCGCGACGTAGGTTCCCTTGCCGGGGCGCGCGATCGCTCGGCCGCGAGCGCGCAGCAACTCGTAGGCCTGCGACACGGTAACGATCGCGCACCCGAGCGACCGCGCGAGCTCTCGCATCGCGGGAAGGCGCTCGCCGGGCTGCAGATCGTCGCTTTCAATCGCCTCGACGAGGCGATCGGCAAGCTGCACGTAGAGCGGGCGTGGATCGCTCGCGTCGAGCTTCAGTTCTGTCATCCTGAGCGAAGTCGAAGGGTCAGACGTTTGCGCTGAAACCGTCTCCTTCGTTAACCGCCGGCGTTCGGCGGGCGACGCCCTCTTCGGTCGCCGCGTTCGCGACCGCCTTCGCGACCGCGTCGACGACGCGGGTGTCGAAGACGCTCGGGACGACGTACTCCGGGCTGAGCTCGTCGGCCGTCACGATCTCTGCGATCGCGAAGGCCGCGGCGAGCTTCATTCCTTCGGTGATGCGGCGCGCGCGCACGTCGAGCGCACCCCGAAAGATGCCTGGAAACGCGAGCAGGTTGTTGACCTGATTTGGAAAATCCGAGCGGCCCGTCGCGATGACGGTCGCAAAGGGTGCCGCGGCGTCCGGCATGATTTCGGGGTTGGGATTCGCCATCGCGAAGACGATCGGATCGCGCCCCATGCGCGCGATGTCTCCGGCCTGCAAGATGCCGGGAGCCGAGACGCCGATAAAGACGTCGACGCCTTCGAGAACGTCGCGCAGAGAGCCGCGCCGGTTCTCCCGATTGCAGTGGTCGGCGAGCCAGCGCCAATGCGGGTTGTCGTAGCGGTCGGTGCGATTGAGCGCGCCGGCTCGATCGACCGGAATCACGTCGCGCACGCCGGCACCGAGGAGCATCTTGATGGTCGCCGTTCCCGCGGCGCCGCTCCCGGAGACGACGACCTGCAGGTCTTCCAGGCGTTTGCCGACGACGCGCGCAGCGTTGACCAGCGCGGCCATGATGACGACCGCGGTGCCGTGCTGGTCGTCGTGCATCACCGGAATGTCGAGCGCTTCGATGAGCCGGTCCTCGATCTCGAAGCAGCGTGGCGCGCTGACGTCCTCTAAATTGATACCGCCGAAGACCGGCGCGATCCGCACGACCGTCTCGACGATCTCGTCGACGTCTTTGGTGTCGAGGCAGATCGGGAACGCATCGATGCCGGCGAACTGCTTGAAGAGCATCGCCTTGCCTTCCATCACCGGCAACGCGCCGAGCGGCCCGATATCACCCAAGCCGAGCACCGCGGTTCCGTCGGTGACGACCGCGACGGTGTTGCGTTTGATGGTAAGCTGGAAGGCTTTGTTGGGATCGGCGGCGATCGCCATCGAGACGCGCGCCACGCCCGGCGTGTAGACCGTCGAGAGATCTTGCCGGCTCTTGATCGCGATCTTCGAATCGATGCTGATCTTCCCGCCGATGTGCGCGAGAAAGGTCGAGTCCGCCGAGAATATAATGCGAGCGCCTTCGATCGCCTCGACCGCGCGGCGCACCTCGTTCGCGACGATCTCCGACGGAGCACCGATCGTCACGTCGCGCACGATGCGGGTTCGACCGACCGTGTGCATGTCGACCGCGCCGATCGCGCCGCCGGCATCGCCGATTGCGTTGGCGAGCGAACCGAAAGCGCCCGGCTCGTTCGGCATGTCGATGCGCAGGACCACCGTCAAGCTGATCGCGGGCTGTGTCTGCATGCTCGTCGTGACCTAGTTCCCGCTTACCGTCATCTCGGCGACGCGGAAGGACGGCGAGACGACGGGGCCGTCGAAGCGCAAGTCCTTGGCGACTGCGTCGATGCCTGCGAGCATATCGGTGTACTGTCCGGCGATGGTGAACTCATCGATTGGATAGGCGAGTTCGCCGCCTTCGATGAAAAAACCGCGCGCCCCCCGGCTATAGGTCCCCGACGCATGTTCGGTTGCGAAGCCAATCGTGTCCATCACCAGCACGCCAAGCGGTGTGGCCGCAATCAGCTCGTCGAGGGAGATCGCGCCGGCTTCCAGATAGAAGTTCGTCGGGCCGATTCCCCCGCCGGTCGAATTTCCGGTACTCGTCGCGCCCAACTTGCGCGCGTAGTACGTATCGTAGAGAAACGAGTGGAGAACGCCGCGCTCGAAAACGGGGGTCCGCCGCGTCGGAACGCCTTCGCCGTCGAAGGGCGACGAGCCAAGCCCGGCCGATACGCGGCCATCGTCCACGACGTTGACGAGCTCGCTGCCGATTCGGTTTCCGATCCGGCCGCTCAACCATGAGTTCCCGGTCGCGACGTTCGCCGCCGAGATCGCCGCGAAGAGGTCCTCGAGCAGCGACGCGGCGACGTCACGCTCTAAGATGACCGGGACGCGCATCGTGGGCGGCTTGCGGGCGCCGAAGAGATCGACCGCGCGGCGCACGGCCGTCTCTGCGACCGCGCCGGAGGCTTCGAGGTCGCCGAGATGGCGCGCCGCCGTTCCATACTGCGCGATCCGCTTCACGTCGCCGTCGAGCGCGACCGGACCGGTCGAGCGCCCCGCTCGCGTCCAGCCGTAACCGGCGGCGAATCCCGACGAGTTGGCGAGCGCCGTGACGCCGACGGCGTCGGTGTAATGCGAGCCACTCGAATTTGTCACGCGCGGATCGGCCGCTCGAATCAAACGCTCGAGATCGAGCGCCTCTTCGACTTTGTCGGCGCCGTCGCGTTGCGCGATTCGCGCGTCGCAGAGACGCAGGTCGGCATCGTCGGCACTATGCGCGTCGGGCAATCCGGCATACTCGTCGGACGCCACCAGATCGGCGTGCGCGACCGTATGCGCGACGGCTTCGCGCAATCCGTCGCTCGTGAGGTCGGAGGTCGAGAGCGTCGATTTTCGTCCGTCGCGGAAAACGCGCAGGAAGAGACTCTTGCCGGTCGACCCTTCGAGACGGGCCACGACGTCTGCACGCGCTTCGGCATGGAAGCGCCGCGCAATCGACACCGAGGCCTCAGCGCTCTCGGCGCCCGCGGCGCGGGCAAGCGCTAACGCCTCCGAGGCAAGCTCGATGGCGGCCGATTCATTCATGCTGGGTCCCGCCCACCGTGATCGAGGCGATCTTCACCGTCGGCATGCCGACGCCGACCGGAACGTACTGACCGCCCTTGCCGCAGGTATAATGGCGGCGCGCGAGACGCCCGTCATTGCCGACCGCCGTCACCTTCATCATCGCCTCGGGACCGTTGCCGATAATCGTCGCGTTGCGGACCGGCGCGGTGATCTTGCCACCTTCGACCAGGTATCCTTCGCCGACCATGAAGACGAAGTCGCCCTTCGCAATCTCAACCTGCCCTCCGGCAAACGATTTGGCATAGATTCCACGCTGCGTCGAGGCGAGGATCTCATCGAAACTCGAATCGCCGCTCGGCATATACGTGTTGCACATCCGCGGCTGCGGGACGAAACGAAACGATTGCCGCCGGCCGCTTCCGGTCGATTCGACGCCCATCAAACGTGCGTTGAGGCGATCTTGCATGTAGCCGAGCAATACGCCGTTTTCGACCAGGATCTTATGCTGGCCGGGAACGCCTTCGTCGTCGACGTTAAGACTGCCGCGCTCTTCCTCGAGGTTCCCGTCGTCGAAGATCGTCACCAGTTCGCTGGCGACGCGTTCGCCGACGCGTCCGCTGTAAAGCGACGTACCTCGACGGTTGAAGTCGCTCTCGAGACCGTGCCCGACGGCCTCGTGGAGCAAGACTCCGCCGCCGCCGGCGCCGACGATCATTTCCATCTCGCCCGCGGGCGCCGGGACGGCTTCGAGGTTCACCGTTGCAATCCGCGCCGCTTCTTCCGCGAGCGCCTCGGGCGTCTCACGATCGAAGAACGCGATCGACGTTCGTCCGCCGTCTCCCACGTACCCCGAGCCGCGTTCTTTCTTGTCGGTCGCGACTGCCTGGACGCCGAATGTGATGAGCGGACGGCAATCGTGGACGAGTCGCCCTTCACTCGTTGCGATCCATACTTCCTGAACCTCGTCGCTCAAGTGAGCATTCACCGCGACGACGCGCGAATCGTAGCGTCGCGCCGCCGAGTCGGCCGCCGCGAGCATCGCGACGTAACGACCGGCGTCGACTCCGTCGCCAAACACCCCGTCGTAAAACGAGGCGACCCGCTCGAAGGAGAGGTTGACGCTTTGCACCGTACCGCCGGGGGCGGAGCGTGCGACCAACGACGCCGCGTCCGCGGCCTCCGTGAGCGCCGCGTCGCTCAAGTCGTCGGAGCAGGCATACCCGGCCGACTCTCCCACGACGACGCGAATGCCGATTCCCAGCGTCACGCCGTATGAAGCGTCGTGAATGCGGCCGTCTTGCAGGCGGTAGGAGAGCGTCCGGCGCCGCTCGCAGAAGACGTCGGCGAAATCACCGCCGTGCCGCAACGCACGAGTGACGAGCCGCGCCAGCAAGGCTTCGTCGAACATCGGCGCGCCGTTCAAAACGTTGCCAGCCGATCGACCGCGCGCACGATGGCCGCGTCGGGATCCCCGGGAGAACCATCGATGAGAAACGCAAAGGCGACGCGTCCGTGCCTGCGAGTCGTCACGTAACCCGCGAGCGCCGAAACGCCGGAGAGATGCCCGCTCTTCGCGCGAACGCGGCCGAGCGCCGTGGTGAAATCGTAATCGTCGAGCGTTCCTTGCCGGCCACCCATTGGCAGGAGCAGATAGAGCGACGGCTCTTGTGCGGCGAGCAGCCGCGCGAGGGTGATTCCGGCGACGCGATTCGCGGGCGAAAGACCGCTGCCGTCAAAGAGTTTGAGCCCCGGTGACGGGATACCGCGGCGTTCGAGAAACTCGCGCTCCGCGCCGATTCCCCCGGCGTCGTTGGGCACTTGCGCCGATTCCTCGCCGACGGTCCGCAGAAGCTGCTCGGCATAATGGTTATCCGATACGTAGAGCATGTGGCTTTCCAGCGTTTGCAACGATGCGGAGCGGTGGTCCCACAGGACGACGCTTTCGAGCGGTGCCGCTCCGACGGCCGGCGGCGTGGACGGCAGAATTCCTTGGGCGACGAGCATCCCATTCAAACGTCCGGCTACGTACCGCGGCACGTCCTGCATCGGCGTAAACAACCGCTGCTCCACCCCGCCGATCACCTGCTGCGACTCGATCGTATCGCCGTCGAGCGAGACCGCGCTCGTAGGAGCTGCGTAATCTTGACCGTTGTCTTCGGCGGCCCAATGCGGATTGAGCCCGGGTCCGCGCAGCGTGGTATCGTCGACGACGACGCCTCCTGCAATCCGGCGTAATCCCGAACGCGCGAGCATCCCGATGCCGTTGCGAAGATCGGAGGACTGCAACGAGGGATCGCCCGATCCGATCAGCCACAGATTGCCCTCAAGCTCGCCGTCATCTCCGATACCGTCATGACCGGCCAGAACCGTGTGATAGCGATACTGCGGACCGAGCGCATCGAGCGCCGTCGCCGCGACGATGAGCTTCTGCGTCGACGCAGGCGTCACCGCGCGCTGCGCACCGTCGTCGAATATCGTGCGCCCGTCAGCCCCCACAACTGCGAGACTCCAGGTCTGCGCGCCTTGCAGAACGGGTGCAAACGCCCCATGCAACTCTCCCCCCAACCGATCGCGCTCGTCGTTACTCCACGATACCGATGCTGCGCTCGCATTCGCGCACGTGCGTTCGGGTACGAGGCCTCTCAATTTTCCGGCAACGCAGGACGCGTTATTCAGAGCTTGCTCTCCGGAAAATTGAGCGGAGCTCGCGGCGGACACGATGTCCGACGCGAGCGTCCTCGAACCCGAACGTGCGTGCGCGAATGCGAGTGCCACCGCAACGACTGCGAGGAACGCGACGACCGCGAACGCACGCCTCTTACGTGCGCGCGATCGTCTCGATCTTCTCCTGAAGCCTACGGTGCTGTTCGCGTAATTCATCGATATCGTCGCGCAGTGCCGTCACTTGCGCCGGGACTCCTGCGGATTTGCGAATGCGTATTGCGGCCTCGAGCGCATGCCGGCGTAAGCGTCCGTCGAAGGCTTGCTGCCCAATTCGGTCGAGCTCGGGGAGGAGACGGTCGTCGCCGAGCGCTTCGGCTGCCGCCGTCGCCTCGAGCGCGACCATGAACATCTCGTCGTCGAAGTGCCGTGCGACCACGTCCACGCCCTGTGTCCGCTCGCGCTCGACCAGGGTCGCGACCCGCGCGATCGACGCAATTGCGGCGCGCCGCACTCCCTCGTTGCGTTCGGGCCGGCAGGCATCGACCAAGACGGGCATCGCTCGCGAGTCGGCCAGCTCGGCGAGCCCCCGCAAGGCACCCGCTTCGACGACTCCGTTCCAAGTGCGTTCGCGAGTTGCCGCGACCAGCACGTCGAATGCGCGAGCGTCGCGGGTCTTTCCGAGTGCCGTGAGGGCCGCCGCGCGAACGAAGTACGAGGCGTGCCGGCCGGCGAGCTCGACGAGCGCTTGCGCGACCTCGGCGTCTCGGAAGTTGCCGAGTGCGTCGGCTGCCGCCCGAACGACCTTCGGATGCTCGTGCGAGAGCGCACCGATCAGCACTTCGCGAGCCCAGGGGGCGCGCGTCCCGCCGATTGCGTGCGCCGTCTCGGCGAGCACGCCCCAGAACTTTTCGCGCTCGAAGGCGCTCTCGATTGCCTCGCGTGCGGCACGGCCGCCGTCGCGAGCGAGCTCGCGCGCCGCCCGAATCCGGCCGACGACGTTGGGATCGGCGCGCAGCGCGGCCGCGGCCAGGTCGGTTCCGAGCGCGTACGTCACGTCGGAGAGAAGGAACGCACCGGGGTCGAAGCGCACGAGCCGCGGCTCGAAATCGAGCGGCACGGCAATCGTCTCGTGAGCGCGTTCGACGTGCGCGCGAATGCGCCGCTCCTTGGAGAGCGCGTCCGCGGCCGGCGCCAGCGCAACCTCGACGTCGAACGCGTAGGCCGGATGCTTGGCGTCGACGCGCTGCTTCTGGTCGATCGTCACCGTTGCGACCTTCCGTGCCGAGTCCCATTCGACGCTCACCTCGAGCTGCGGGTGACCCTCTCGGAAGACCCATTGATTGAAAAAGCCGCGAAGATTCCGGCCGGTGGCGTGTTCGATCGCGCGTATTAAATCGATAGTCTCGACCGATCGCTGGGCATTATCGCGCACGTACCGCGCGATCGATCGCCAGAAGCGGGCGTCGCCGAGCTCGCCGCGCAGCATGTGCAGCACGGCCGCCCCTTTTTGATAGAGATGACGATCGAAGATTTCGATCGGCGCGATGAACGTGTTGCAGACGATCGGACGCGAGTAGCGCTCCGCATCCTCCTTTAAGTAGAGGCTCAGGCACTCGAAAACGTCGTAGAGATACTCGTCGCGGCCAAGGTCCGCTTCGCGCCAGACGGCCTCCATGAAGGTCGCGAAGCCTTCATTGAGCCAGGCATGCGACCAGTCGCGGCACGTCAACAGGTCGCCGAACCACTGGTGCGCGAGTTCGTGCGCGACGAGCGGATCGCTCGAGAAGTCGAGATGCGCGGTCTCATCGTGCAGCGTTCGGTCGGTTTGAGTCGTGGCGGCGGTGTTCTCCATGCCGCCGAAGATAAAATCCGAGACCGCGATCTGCGAGTAACGCGCGTACGGATACGGCGTGCCGATCCGCTCTTCGAAGCACTCGATCATGCGCGGCGTGTTGCCGAAGGAGCGCTCGCCCTCGCTCTCGCGTCCCGGAAGGACGTAGTAGAAGACCGGAACGGCGTTGCGGCCGGCGGTTCCTTGCGCGACCTCGACGAACGGACCGGCGACCATCGTCATCAGGTAGGTACTGTGCGGAACGTCCTGGCGATAGCGGAAGATCGTCGTATCGCCGTCCTCTTTGCGTTCGACCAGCTCGCCGTTGCCGAGCGCAAACGTGCCCTTCGGCACGACGATGGTCGTCGAGCTTCGCTGCTTCTCGTGCGGATAGTCCAGGCACGGAAACCAGTAGCGGGCGTATTCGTCCTGGCTCTGGGTCCACGCGTGGACGGGCTTCTCCGGATGCGCCGCCGTGGGCCTCACAAAGAAGAGTCCGTGTCGCGGCTTGACGGCGCGATAGTGGATCGAAAACTTCCGTTGACCGCCGGCATCGATTGCGGGTTCGAACTCCAACTCGAGTTTGCCGTCGCGCGCGGTGAAGCGCGCGCCGCCTTCGACGTGTGATATCTCGAGGTCGACGGCATCCAGCGTCAGCCGCGAGACCGGCTCGTCGAACGCGCGAACGGTGATCGTGGCGATACCGTCCAGCGAATCGTCGGCGAGGTTGGGCACCAGGTGGAGGTCGATCTGCTCGACCGCGACGAGCTTATCGGGGCCGTATTGCGGGTGCGCGCCGGGCAGCGCAAACGGATGATGTTCTAATTTGTCGTCCCCCATCGTGTCTCGCGTGCATACGAGCCGAGCGGACGACAGTCCTGTGGCCGCTCACTCCGCGGCCGTTTGCAGGCCTCCGGTTACTTCGATGACCGCACCGGTGATAAAGTCGCGTTCCGTCGCAACCAAGAACCGCACCGCATCGGCGACATCTTCATAGCTGCCGGGGCGGCCCCGCGGATTGCGCGCCTCTCGCTCCAGCGCGTGCGCGCGATCGAGCGACTTCTCGCGGATGTCGCCCGGCGCGACGACGTTTACGGTTATTCCGTGACGCGCTTCCTCGATCGCAAGGCAACGCGCGAAGGCGACGAGTCCGCTCTTCGCCGCTTGATAGAGCGAGAAGCTGCGAAACGGGCGCGTCTCGCTCGAGCCGGGCATGCCGAAGAACACCAGGCGGCCGAAACCCGCTTCGCGCATCGCGGGCAGCACGGCGTGCGCGCTCAGAACGGCGCTGCGCAGATTGCCGTCGACGGCTTGGCGGTAATCGTCGAGCGTCGAAGCGGCAAAGCGTTTCGCAACGAGCGGCCCGACCGCATGAACGAGCGTGTCGAAGGGACCGTAGCTCTTGCGCGCCTGCGCCAGGGCGTTCTCGATCGTGACGGCATCGTCGAGGAAATCGACTCTGACGGCGCCCGTAGCGGCACCCGCCGCTTCGATCGCGTTCATCGTATCGTTCGGCGGCGCGGTGCGATAGGTGATCGCAACGCAAGAGAAGCCATCGCGTGCTAAGCGCGGAGCGATGCCGGCAGCGAGTCCGCCGGCCGCCCCCGTCACCAGCGCGCGCCGGGTCATAGGCGGGTTAATCGCCGTACTCGCGTTAAACGACTCCGATTTCGGCCGGCCGCGACATTTCCGCGGTCACGGCGCGCTGGTCTGCACGGCGCTCGAGGAAACCCATCCACGTTTCGTAAACCATCGGCACGAGGAACAGGGTGAGAATCAGCGAGCTGAAGAGACCGCCGATGATTACCGTACCCATTGCCTGACGCCACTCGCCGCCTTCGGCAAAACCGAGCGAGAGCGGCAGCATGCCGAAGATCATCGCACAGGTCGTCATCAAGATCGGCCGGAACCGCGTCGCGGAAGCTTGCAGCACCGCGTCGTGCACGCGCATGCCGCGCCGGCAGAGCGTATTCGAGTAATCGACGAGTAATATGCCGTTCTTTGCCACCAGGCCGAAGAGCATGATGATCCCGATCATCGAGATGATGTTGAGCGATTGACCGGCATTCGGCTCGACGCGGTGCATGAACGAAAGCGCGACGAGCGCACCGATAATCGCCAGCGGCACGCAGAGCATCACGATGAGCGGCTCGAGGAACGAACCGTAGAGGATCACCATCAGCATGTAGACCAGCATGAAGGACGTCAGCAGCGCGATCCCCATGTTCGCCATCGTCTCGTTCATGTATTGCGTATCGCCCTGCGCGGTGAGCTGGACGCCTTCGGGCAGGAAACCGGGCCGGTGAAGCTGCTTCTCGAGCGGACCCGTTACCGCGCCGAGCGAGTAACCCGGCAGAGTGCCGCCGTACACGTCGACCACGCGCTGCCGGTTTAGGCGCTTGATCTGCAGCGGCGCCTTCGTCCACTGGAGGTTCGCGATGTCGGAGAGGGGTACGAGCGTCCCATCCTCCGCCCGAACGCGTACGTCTTGCAGTTGATCGACCGTCTTGCGATCGGTGAGCGGGAACTGTATGCGAACGTCCACCAAACCGTTCTCCGCACGCACCCGCGTCGCCACCGCACCGTCAATCGCCAAACGCGCGGCGTTGGCGGCGGTTGATGGTGAGATTCCGAGAATTTCGGCCTTCTGCGGGTCGATGTTCACGTTCAGGCGCGGCGCGGCAGCTTCGTTGCTCGTCTGAACGTTGACGCTGCCCGGCGTACTGCGAAGGAACTGCGCGACCTTCTCCGCGGCCGGAGCGATCTCTGCTTCGGGGCCCGAGAGCGAGTAGAAGATCGAGGCCCCCGAGCCGCCGCCGCTATCTCCCGCGACCTGAAAGTCGCCGCCCGGGACAAGGTAACCGAGTTTGCGGATCTGGTCGATGATCTTGTAGGTGTCGTGACGGCGTTCCGGCAGCGTCTGCGCGTCGAGCCGAGCGTAGTTGTCGCCGATCGCGTTACCCCAGCCTTGCGGCTTGCGGCCGACCGTCGAGCTAACCGACTTGATGCCGTCGATCTTCATGATGCCGTTCTCGAGATCGGTGACGTACTTCGAGGTCATCTGCAGCGGCGTACCCGGCGGATACGTAACGCTCATGCCGATCTCCCCGGTTTGCGTTTGGGGGACGAAATCGAAGTCGATCGGACCGAGCAGCGGCAGCAGAATCGCGCACGCAATCGGCAAAGCGAAAGTCGCCAGCGTCAAGCGGCGGCTTCGTCCGGTCGCGTAGAACCAGCGAACCCAGACGCGCGGCATGTTGCGCACGAGGTCGGATGCGGCGCGCACCAGCCGCCCGCGCCGCGCATGGCCGTTCGTTGAACTCGCCCAGCGATAGGCGACGTTCTTCTCCGGAATCCTACGGCGCAAGAGAAAGCCGATCAGATGCCAGACCACCGCGGCGATCAGAATGAGGACGTTGAGCGAAATGGTCGTCGCGCCGGCACCCATCGCCAGCGTAAGCGCGTTGAGTACCAACACCACGCAGGTGAATACGACAAAGAGCCCATGCTTGAGGGCGTAGGGCAACGCCTTCGTTCGGTACCAGGTAAGAATCCGCTCGTACCGGAGTACGAAGAAGTTCAGCACCATCACCGCGACGATCATGACCGGCAAAACCTGGCGCAGCTCGGCAATCGGCCATGGGATGAAGTATGCGAGGATTGCGATCGCGCAGAGCACGAGCGTCGCCTTGAGCGATCCCAGCGTGCTCATCCACTCGGGTTGGCCCTTCGAGCGCTTAAGGACGCTCCACTTTGCCGCGAGTAACGGCGTGAGCGTAAAGGAGACCAGCAACGAGAAGAGCGTTGCGATCACGATAACGGCGCCGAACTCGCGCAGGTACGCCCCGACGATGCCCGGCAGAAATGCGATCGGCAGAAAGACGACGACGTCTACCATCGTGATCGCGACGGCCGCGCCGCCGATCTCGCTGCGGCCTTTGATCGCCGCATCGATCGGCTCTTCGCCGAGGTCGCGATGGCGCGTGATGTTCTCCAGTACGACGATCGAGTCATCGACCAAAATTCCAATGATCAACGAGAGTCCCATCAGTGACATCGTGTCGAGGTGGAAACCGAACATCTTCATCATGACGAAGGTCGCGAGAATCGATGACGGGATCGCAATCATGATGACGATCGCGTTCCGCCAGGCGTGCAGGAAGAGCAGCATCACGAGCATCGTGAGCACGATG
>DAINBY010000026.1:0-10664 GCA_036732685.1 Candidatus Cybelea sp.
GTCGAGACCAAGGACGGCATGCAGTTCGACAAGGGCTACATCTCGCCGTACATGGTCACCGACTCCGAGCGCATGGAAGCCGTGCTCGACAATCCGTACATTCTCGTGACCGAGCGCAAGATCTCTGCGATCGCCGACATCCTGCCGCTCCTCGAGAAAGTCGTTCAGGTCCAAAAGCCGCTGCTCATCATCGCCGAAGACGTCGAGGGCGAGGCGCTCGCGACGCTCGTAGTCAACAAGCTGCGCGGCACGTTCACCTCGGTCGCGGTCAAGGCGCCGGGCTTCGGCGACCGCCGCAAAGAGATGCTCAAGGATATCGCGACGCTCACGGGCGCCACGGTTATCTCCGAAGAGCTCGGTCTGAAGCTCGACAAGGTAGCACCGGATCAGCTCGGCCAGGCCAAGCGCGTGACGGTCACCAAGGAAGAGACCACGATCGTTGACGGCAACGGCAAAGCCGATGCGATCAAAGGCCGCATCGAGATGATCAAGAAGCAGATCGAAGAGACCGATTCGGACTTCGATCGTGAGAAGCTGCAAGAACGGCTTGCCAAGCTTTCGGGCGGCGTTGCGGTCATCCAAGTTGGTGCCGCGACCGAAACGGAGCTCAAAGAGAAGAAGCACCGCATCGAGGACGCGCTCTCGGCAACCCGTGCGGCCGTCCAAGAAGGGATGATTCCCGGCGGAGGCGCTTCGCTAGTGCACGCGATCAAGGCGATCGACAAGTACGAGCCGCCGAAGACCAACGGCCACGCCGCGACTTGGGCCGATGAGAAGATCGGCATCAACATCGTGCGCAAGGCGCTCGAGGAGCCGGCTCGTCAAATCGCCGACAATGCGGGCTACGAAGGATCGGTTCAGGTGAACGCGGTTCGCACGAAGAACGCGCCGTTCGGCTTCGACGCGATGACCGGCGAGGTCGTCGACATGTTCGCAGCCGGCATCGTCGAGCCGCTCAAGGTGACGCGTGCGGCGCTGCAAAACGCGGCGTCGATCGGATCGCTGATCCTGACCACCGAAACGCTGATTGCCGACAAGCCCGAGCCCAAGAAAGAGACGGCGGGTGCGCCCGGCGGCGGCATGGGCGGTTACGACATGATGTAGCTGTTACCGCGCGCGGTAACAAACATCGGAGGGGCGCGTCGAAGGACGCGCCCCTCTTCTTTTTCTTATCCTGCCGAGGTGCGCCACATTTTTGGGCAGAGCAGGGTGTTGACCGGATCGCCCGCGAGCCCATCGATCATGTCTTCGGTTACGTCGAGCCTCACGCTCGCCGGCCACCCGCTCGGCGGTATCGGAAATGAAATCGGAACGCGAACGTAGTGATACTGATGCGTGGGCGTGCGAAGACGCAGCGCAAGCTGTTGCGAGCCCGGTGCGGCCGACGGATCGGGATAGAGCGAAACGTAGTATCCATCCTGATCGTTTTCGACTGAGACGTTCGTCGGCAACGGCTGCGGCAAGGGCTTGTCGCAGACGCTCTGACTCTTATCGAAGAGAACGAAGGTCGGCGTTACGTAGAGAAACGACTGAGGTGCCGTGCCCGAGAGCAGTACCGGTGCCGGCGCGGCCGGCGCGGACGCATCGGCGAGCTTCTCGGTGACGCTCCGGTCGTTACCCGCGATGAAAAACAGGTAATCGGTGGCCGAGCAGCGATAGCGCGGAGCCGCGACGTCGAGCCGATAGGTCCCAAACGCGCTGTCAAACTCGACGATTGCTTCGGATTCGTCGCCCCGCTGCCCGCGGTAGACCCTCTCCACTTGCGATCTGCCGGCGCGATCGGCGAGATGAACGTGCAGCGCCACGGTTGTATCGGACGGCATCCGAGCGATGGCGCCGCAAAACCCGACGTGTAGGATGACGTGCGAGAGTGCCAGCATCCGGGGCGTGCTTCTTGCGGCCCTTCTCGCAGGCCTCCGGCCTGCGGCGAGTAAACCAACCGAGTATGCCCGCGCGTAACGTTAACGATTTCACCATTCGCGTGGCGACGGTCAACGGCTCGGGAAGCCAGTCTTCCAACCTCGTACTGACCAACGCCGTCGCCCGCCTCGGAATTCCGGTCGCCCCAAAAAACGTCTTTCCCTCGAACATCGAGGGGCTGCCGACGTGGTTCGACGTGCGCGTTTCGGCGCTCGGGTATCAATGCCGCGCGCGCGACTTCGACGTGCTCGTCGCGCTCAACGCGCAGACGTGGGTGCAGGACGTTGCCGGTGTCAAGCCGGGCGGCGCGGTCGTCCATGAGGAGAGTTTTCCGTGCAAGGGCGATACGCTGCGCGAGGATCTCTCGTACTATCCCGTTCCGTTCACGGCGCTTTCGAAGGAGCACTTTGGGGATAAGGGCGACCTTCGCAAGTACTTGATGAACATGATCTACGTCGGCGTTGTGGCCCATCTCTGCGATATCCCGATCGCGACCATCGAGGAGGCGCTCCGAACGCAGTTCCGCAGCAAGGCGTCGGCGGTCGAACTCAATCTCTCGGCCGTGAACGTCGGCCTCGAATACGCGCGCGCGCACCTCGAGAAGCACGACCCATTCCGCTTCGTGCCGATGAACGGAAAGACCGAAGGTCTGATGTTCATGGAAGGGAATCGCGCCGCGGCGCTAGGCTGTCTGATGGGGGGCTGCACCGTCGCCGCTTGGTATCCGATCACTCCCTCGTCCTCGCTTTGCGAGTACTTCATTGGGTATTGCGATCGGTATCGCGTCGACAAAGAGACGGGCCGGCGAAACGTCGCGATCGTGCAGGCCGAGGACGAACTGGCCGCAGCGGGCATCGTCTTCGGTGCGGGCTGGGCCGGTGCGCGTGCGATGACGTCCACGTCGGGTCCGGGAATCTCGCTCATGGCCGAGTACGCCGGGTACGGATATTTTGCGGAAGTGCCGGGCGTGATCTTCGACGTGCAGCGCGCCGGCCCGTCGACGGGGCTCCCGACGCGAACGATGCAAGGCGACGTTTCGTTTGCCTACACGCTCTCGCATGGCGACACCAAGCACATCGTGCTCCTGCCGGCCACCGTCGCGGAAGCGTACGAGTTTGCAATGGACGCCTTCGATTTGGCGGAGCGCTTTCAAACGCCGGTCTTCGTGCTGAGCGATCTCGACCTTGGAATGAACGCGTGGCTGACGCCGCCGCTGCGTTATCCGGAGAAGCCTTTCGATCGCGGGAAAGTCCTCGGCGCCGACGATCTCTCTTCGATGAAGTCGTGGGGGCGTTACCGCGACGTCGACAAAGACGGAATTACGTATCGTACGCTGCCGGGGACCCAGCATCCAAATGCCGGTTTCTTTACGCGCGGCACCGGTCACGACGAGGAGGCGCGATACTCCGAGATGCCCGACGTTTGGCAGCGCAATCTCGACCGCCTCGTGCGCAAGCACGAGACCGCCCGTACCGCGGTGCCGCCGCCGGTCGTCGAAGAGAAGAAAGGAACGAAGATTGCGATTCTCGCCTACGGTACGACCCATCACGCGGTCGTCGAGGCGCGCGATTTTCTGCGCGATGCGGGAATCGAGTTCAACTACATGCGCGTGCGTGCGCTTCCGCTCGCGCCGGAGGTGGCGGCGTTCGTGAAGCGGCACGACCGCGTCTACGTCGTCGAACAGAACCGCGACGGACAGCTCTACGGAATCTTGCGCACCGAGTTGCCCACCCATCTGATCGGCCGGCTCGAGTCGATTCGCCACTACAACGGCGTGCCGATCGACGCGCACGCCATCATCGATCCGCTGCTCGAGGAAGAACGCCCTCCGGCGGTGGTCGCGGAATAATCATGACTGCACCCTTCGACAATCCTTCGACAGGCTCAGGATAACAAAATGACAGCCAATTTAAATATCATCGGGCTCGCGCGTGAGGTCTACAAAGGGCTTCCGACGACGCTCTGCGCCGGCTGCGGCCATAACTCGATCACGAACCATCTGATCAAGGCGCTCTACGAGTACGGCGTCGAGCCGCACAAGCTCGCGAAGATGAGCGGCATCGGCTGCTCCTCGAAGACGCCGGCCTACTTCGTCGAGCAGGCCCACGGTTTCAACGGATTGCACGGCCGCATGCCCTCCGCCGCGACCGGCGCGAAGCTCGCAAATCGCGATTTGCTCGTGCTCGGCATCAGCGGTGACGGCGACACGGCGAGCATCGGCCTTGGCCAATACTGCCACATGATCCGCCGCAACCTCGACTGCACCTACATCGTCGAGAACAACGGCTGCTACGGCTTGACCAAGGGCCAGTTCTCGGCGACGGCCGATGTCGGATCCACGCAGAAGGGCGGCAAGGTCAACGAGTACTCGACGATCGACATCTGCGGCCTCGCAATCGAGCTTGGCGCCACGTTCGTCGCGCGTTCGTTTTCCGGCGACGGCAAACAGCTCGTCCCGCTGCTGCAAGCTGCGTTTTCGCATCGCGGCACCGCGATTCTCGACGTGATCAGCCCGTGCGTGACGTTCAACGATCACGAGGGCTCGACGAAGAGCTACGCCTACGTCAAGGAACACGACGTCGTCCTCCACACGGCCGACTACATCGCCGGCGGACGCGAGATCACGGTCGACTACGAGCCCGGCACCGTGCGCGACGTCGAACTCGAGGACGGCTCGCACGTCCTGCTTCGGAAGGTCGATGTCGACTACGATCCGACCGACGGCATCACGGCGCTCAAGGTAATTCACGAATCGCGTGCGCGCGGCGAGTTCGTCACGGGGCTGCTCTACGTGGACACCAAGGAGCACGATCTCTGCGAGCGCGAGCATCTCACTCGCTCACCGCTCGCCCAGCTCGACGAGGAAGAGCTGCGGATCGACCGTGACGAGTGGCAGAAACTGATGAGTGTCTAAAGAGGAATAGCGAGCATGAACCGCGTTCGTTTGATCGCGCTCGCAGCGGCTTTTTCCGCGCTCCAGCTCCTGCCGGCGCGAGCCACCGTGATGCGCGGCCACGTTTGGGAAGCCACCTACGTTGCGGCCTACCAGCCGACGTTCGGCCGGCAAGGCTACCCACACTCCGGAACGATGAAGCTGAAGTTCAACAACGGGATCATCACCGGCACGTACACCTCCGACTCGATTCGCCCCGATCCGCTCTACGGACGTCCCATCGCGATCAGCGGGAACGTCAGCCAAGGAAACATCACGCTGATTCTCCAGGCTCCGGGCGGCTTCACCGTTCGAGGCACGATCGCCGAGAACGGGGAGATCTCGGGAACGGCGACGATCAAGGGCAGCTTCTACACCTTCATGGCGAAAGTCAAATCCTCACCGTAGCTCTATCAGCGCGAGCGTAGTGACCGCAGCGAACGGAGTCGAAGGACCAAAAATCTGGGTCGCGTTCTCGCTGTTGAGCGCGACCTTTTTCATGTTGCTCGTCGATTTTTCGATCGTAAGCATCGCGCTGCCCTCGATGGAACGCGAGCTGCATATGAGCGCGTCGCAGGGCCAGTGGATCGTCAGCACCTACGCGATCTTTCTCGCCGGGTTCCTGATGCTGACCGGCCGCTGCGCCGACATCTACGGGCGATACCGGTTCTTTATCGCCGGGCTGCTGATCTTCACGATCGCATCGTTTCTCGGCGGTCTGTCGCCAAACGGCGGCGTCTTAATTGCGATGCGCGGCCTGCAAGGGCTCGGCGCGGCGCTCGTCAATCCGGCCGCGTTGGCGATCGTGCTCTCGATGTTTCCGACTGGTCCGGCTCGCTCGCGCGCCATTGCCCTCTGGGGAACGATCGGCAGCACGGGAATTGCCGCGGGGATGCTTTTCGGCGGCGTGCTCGTCCAGTATCTCGGCTGGCGCTCGGTGCTGTACGTGAACGTGCCGTTTGCCGTCGTCGTGCTCGCGCTCGCATCGTCGCACCTGCCGCACGATACGGGCGGTAGCGCCCGGATGAAACTCGATGCGCCGGGAGCGGTGCTGCTGACCGCGATGCTGGTAACATTCGTCTATACGATCGAGTCGATTCCGGCCGGCGGCATCGGCTCGCTGCGAACGATCGGCGGCATCGTCGTTACGCTCGTGCTGCTAGCGGTCCTCGTCGTCGTCGAGCGGCACGCCGCCGAGCCCATCCTTCCGCCGCGCCTCTTCCGCTACCCCGATTTGCTCTCCGGCGCATCGATCGTATTGCTGCAGCCGATGTCGTACGCGGGCATCATGGTCTTTTCGTCGGTATACGTCCAGCAGGTCTCGGGCTACGATGCGTTGCACGCCGGCCTGGCGTTTCTGCCTTCATCGCTGATCATCTCGTTCGTCGCCGCGCCGCTGACGATGCCGATCGCGCGCGCAATCGGCGTGCGCACCATGTGCATCGTGACGGGGATCGTGATGGTTGCCGGCGAGGCGATTCTGCTCTGTATGCAGCCGCACTCGCCGTACTGGACGAGTATCTTGCCCGCCAGTTGCATCGGTGGATTCGGCGGTATGCTCGCCTACCAGAGCGGCATGATCGCCGGACTCGCGCACGTCGACGATGCCGACGAGGGCAGCGCCTCGGCGGCGCTGAGCTTCGCGCTCCAACTCGGCATCGGCTTCGGCGTAGCCGTCGGAGCGGCCGTGCAAGAGATGCAGCCGACGCTCGCCGGCGGTCTCCACGCGGCGTTTTGGACGTCGATCGTAATCGGCATCGCGATGCTGGTCGCGGCATTTGCCGGCTTACGCCACGCAGCCACTGCGGAGGTTCCGCTGCGTCACTACGTGCCGTTTGGGAAGCTGCACCATCGCGTTTCGGTAAGGGAGTAGCAGGTGGACGAACTCGTCGACGCGCTGCGCGCGGCCCGATCGGTCTTCGTGCTGACCGGTTCGGGCATCTCGGCCGAGAGCGGGCTGCCCACCTTTCGCGGCGTCGGCGGTCTCTGGCGCACGCACCGCGTCGAAGAGCTCGCTTCGCCCGAAGGTTTCGCGCGCGACCCGGTGCTCGTCTGGACGTGGTACAACGAGCGGAAGGCCGCGCACGCGCGGGCCGAGCCGAATGCCGGCCACGACGCGCTCGTACGGCTCGAGAACGAGGTCCCCGATTTCACGCTCGCAACGCAGAACGTCGATTCGCTCCATCTGCGTGCGGGTTCGCGGAACGTTTTAGAGCTGCACGGCAACCTGCGTGAAGCGCGATGCAACCGCTGCGGCGCGCGCCGGCCGTTCGAGGCGACCGGAATACCGCTCGATGCAATCGATCATGCCTGCGGCGGCCGATTTCGGCCCGAGATCGTTTGGTTCGGCGAGTCGCTGCCACCGGTGGCATGGCGCGAAGCCGAACGCGCCGCGGCGCGCGCTGACGTTATCATCGTGGTAGGCACGAGTGCGGTCGTCTACCCCGCCGCCGCGCTGGCGACCCACTACAACCGCCGCGCCTTCGTCGCGGAGATCAACCCGGAAGCGACCTCGCTCAGCGATCGCGTCGACTGCGTGCTGCGCGCGACGGCAGCCGACGCGTTACCGAGGGTTCTGGCGGCGCTGGAAGCGCACGAATAGCCAATAAACCGGCAAGCCGCTCAGCAGAATGCCGACACCGATAAGCGTGTCGTGCGGCGAGTTGAAGATGGTGTCTCCGACGATGTACCAGGCGGCGGCGAGAAAAATCAGCGTCGTCACGGGATGGCCGGGCATGCTGAAGAATGGCCGTGGCGCTTGCGGATCGCGCGCGTCGCGCTTGCGAAAGATGACCAGCGCGATCGCGGCCAATCCGAAGAAGATGTAGTCGTTCGAGGTGACGTAGTTCAGGATCTGACCGTAGTTGAAGAAGAGCGCGAGGACGACCGCGACCGCGCCCTGCACCACGATCGCAATCACCGGCGCGTGGGTCTTTGGATTGACGCTGGCGAGCGGCTTAAAGAACGTGCCGTCCGCCGCCATCTGAAAGTAGACGCGCGGGGACGTAAGAATTTGGTTGCTCAAGAATCCGAGCGTTGAAATCGCGATGACGATCGCCATCGCGCTTCTTCCGAAAGGCCCGAACGCGATTTCGGCGATGTCCGATGCCGGTGTGTTGGTCAGCGCCAGGCCATGAATCCCGAGGCCGTGAAGGCAGGCCGCGTTGACGGCGAGGTAGAGCGTCACGACGATTGCGACACCGGCGAGCAGCCCGCGCGGAAGCGAGGAGTGTGGGTCGCGCAGCTCGGCGGTCATGAAACTCGACGTTTGCCAGCCGCTATAGGCGAAGAGCACCGGTACCATCGCCAATCCGATGAGCGCAAACGTTCCCCCAGCGCCGACTGCCGGCGGCGCGGCTGCCGGCGCCATCCGGATTGCGAAGAGACCGACGGCGGCAAACGCTGCGATGGCGAGGATCTTGAGAACCATGAACGCATTTTGCGTCGTCGTTCCGGTGCGCACGCCGAGCGCGTTGATCCCCGTGAAGACCCCGATGGCGATGGCGGCAATCGCGCGAACTGGGAGTGGCGATCCGCGAAGCTGCCCGAAGTAGTTCGCAAACGTCACCGCCGCCGCCGCCATGCCTCCGCTCTGCGAGACGAGCAGCAGACACCATCCGAAGACGAAGGCGAGCGCGGGATGAAACGCATCGCGTATGTATGCGTAGAGGCCACCGTCCTGCGGGCGCCGTGCGGCGAGCTCCGCGAAGATGCCCGCGCCGAGTAGCGCAATCACACCGCCTGCAGCCCAGACGCCCATGACGAGGATCCCGCTCCCGACGAAGCGTGCGACAACCGAGGGATTCATGAAAATCCCGGAGCCGATGATGCCGCCCATTACGATCAGCGCAGCGTCGCGCGTACCGAGGCGGCGCAGCAGTTTAGGCGAAGATTGCTCCCATGCTTGCATTAGCGACGTTCTTCCTCACCACGCTCTTCAACACCGTGGCGCAGCAACCGCCGCCCGGACCGCCCCAGGCGGCCCCGCAGAATCCTGGGGCCATGACGATGCAGCAGCCGCTCCAAAACGGTCCGTGTCTCGACTCGCTGCGCGTCGTGCCGAAGGTGGTCCAGGCGCCGGTCTCGCGGGCGATGCAGATCGTGCGTATCGATCAGGTGCTTTCCACCGCGACGATGATACCGAGCGAGGTCATCGGCTTTCTCTACACAACGCAAGACGGTTCGACCTGGCTGGGCCAGCGCACGTCGGATTATCAGTCGGCGGCCGACGCGACGGCGATCAATCGCGTGCTCTCTGCGACCCACGTCCCCGGCTATAACGTCACCGGATTCCCTCCGACGACCGTCTACGGCGTTCCAACCAAACATCCGCAGATCTTCCGGGTGCAGATTCCGTCGAACGCGTGGGGACCGCTGCAGATCGGGATCGCTCCCTGCGTGATGTGGCCGTCCGATCGCCCGCTCCCCGACCCTGCGATGTAGCAGCCGCCGCATCCGACTGCTAATCCGAGGGGTTGTAGGAGCCAATGGAATTCGTATTGCGAACGCGCCTTGGGACGTTCCAGCCGAACGCCGACGTCTTCGTCGATGAGGAAGGGCGTCGCGTCGTCGTCGTCATCGAAGTTGCCGGCGCCGATCCCGAGTCGTTGCGCGTCGGCATCGACGAGCGCCACCTCGTCGCCGCGGGCCGGCGGCTCGAATCGGCCTCACGCCGCCGCGGCTCCTTCGTTCAGAAGGAGATCGTCAACGGCGAGTTCCTAACACGGATTCCCCTTCCCGTCCCGGTTGAATACGAAGGCGTCGCGGCCAGCTATGAAGACGGTCTGCTGATCGTCGTCGCACCGCTTGCGGCGACCGCGTATCTGCCGACGGCGCGAACCGAGCTCCACGTC
This sequence comes from Candidatus Cybelea sp., assembly GCA_036732685.1. Lineage (GTDB taxonomy): Bacteria > Vulcanimicrobiota > Vulcanimicrobiia > Vulcanimicrobiales > Vulcanimicrobiaceae > Cybelea. The sequence goes on from DAINBY010000026.1 coordinate 9,706, forward strand.
ATGATCAAGAGGACTCACTCCTAAGCGATGCCCCAAAAATCTGCTAACGCGATCGTACCCGTAAATTCGATCGGCATTCTGCCGCTTCAGGAAGCGGTGCTCTTCCCGCACACCGTGATTCCGCTCGCGGTCGTGAAGAAACCTGGAATCCAGCTCGTCGAAGAGGCGCTGCGCGAAGGCAAGCCGATCGGGCTGGTCGTCTTGCGCGATCGGGAAACCGAGGATCCCGGTCCCGACGACGTACAGCGCGTCGGAACGATCGGCATCATTCAGAAGATGCTGAAGGTTCCCGACGGAACGCTGCGGTGCATCGTCGCCGGCCAGCAGGTCTTCAAGGTCGAGCAGTTCACGCAAGTTTCGCCGTATATGGTGGCGGAGTATACCGAGCTGCCCGATCGCACAGTCGAGAACGAAGAGCTGGTCGCGATGCAGCGCAATCTCGCCGGTCTTTTCCAAAAGCTCCTCTCGTATTTACCGCAGGCTCCGCGCGAGATGGAGATGGAGGTCGCGAACATCAGCGATCCGGTCGTCCTAACCTATTTCGTCGCGTCGACGATGCGGCTGGAGACCGCCGATCGGCAAGCTCTGCTCGAAGAGCGGGACACCGCGAAGCGGATGCGCAAGCTCACGCTGCTTTTGACCAAAGAGCTCGAGGTCGTCGAGCTCGGGCACAAGATCCAAAGCGACATTCAGCGCGAGATGGAGAAGAATCAACGCGAGTTCTATCTCCGTCAGCAGTTGCGCGCCATTCAGGAAGAGCTCGGTGAGGTAGATCCGCAGCAAGCCGAAACGAACGAGCTGCGCACAAAGATCGACGCGGCCGCGATGCCCGAAGAAGTAAAGAAGGCTGCCGATCGCGAGCTGGAGCGCCTCGCGCGCGTGCCGCAGGCGAGTCCCGAGTACGGCGTGATCCGCACCTACCTCGATTGGCTCGTGACGCTGCCGTGGAACGCCGAGAC
>DAINBY010000027.1:0-7678 GCA_036732685.1 Candidatus Cybelea sp.
CGGTTTTGGAGGCGCCCGGTAACGTAGAACGAACCGGGCGCTTTGCTTTGGAAGAGCGATGACGGAACTGGCAGCGGAGCTTCACCGCCTTCGCGACCGCTTCGACGCCGCGGCTGACGACGCGGGCGACGAAGAGGCACTCGAGAACGTGCGCATCGCGTATCTTGGACGAAACGGCGAAGTTACTAAAGTTCGCCGCTCGATCGGTTCGCTGCCGGCGAACGAACGCCCGGAGGCCGGTAAGGCGATCAACGACGCGGTCTCCGCGATGGAAGCGCACTTAGATGCGCTGCGCGCTCGTCTCGAATCGCGCGCTTTCGAATCCGACCTCGCCGCCTCGATCGACGTCACCTTTCCTGGGAGAGCATCGGGCCTCGGCTCGATTCATCCGGTGCGCCGGATCGTCGCACAAAGCTGCGCCTATTTCACGCGCCACGGTTTCGCGGTCGTCCTCGGTCCCGAGGCCGAGCCGGATTACTATAATTTCGACGCGCTGAACATTCCCGGCGATCATCCGGCCCGCGAAAGCTTCGATTCCTTTTGGCTGACCGATACGCTGCTGCTGCGGCCGCACACCTCGCCGATACAGATTCGCACGATGCAAAAGCACGCGCCGCCGGTCGCGATCGTCGCGCCGGGAAAGTGCTTCCGGCGCGATGCGGTCGACGCTCGCCACCTCTTTCAGTTTCATCAAGTCGAGGGGCTGCTCGTCGCCGAAGGCATCCATTTCGGTCATTTGAAGGGTATGCTCACCGGGCTCTGTCGCGAGCTCTTCGGTGCAAACCAAAGAGTCCGCTTTCGGCCGTCGTACTTTCCGTTCACCGAACCGAGCGCCGAAGTCGACACCACCTGCCCGAAATGCGGCGGCAAGACCGACGCTTGCAACATGTGCGGCGGCTCGGGATGGATCGAGCTTGGCGGCTGTGGCATGGTGCACCCCAACGTGCTGCGCGAAGTCGGTTACGATCCGCAACGCCACTCCGGGTGGGCTTTCGGTTTCGGCGTCGAGCGGCTCGGCCTGGCGCGGTACGAAGTCGACGACATCCGACGCTTCGTCACCAGCGAGCCCGATTTTCTCCGGCAACTGAATTGATCGAGAGACCTTGCGCGTTCCGATAAGCTGGTTGCGCGAGTACGTCGCGCTGCCCGACGATACCGAGGCGATCGCGCAGCGTTTGGCGATGCTTGGATTTCCAGTGGAGGCGATCGAGCGGCGACCGCCGATTTTGGGCGTCGTTACCGGCCGAATAACCAGCGTCGAGAAGCATCCGAATGCCGACCGTCTGCTCGTCGCGCGCGTCGACGTCGCACGCGAGCATCCGCTGACGATCGCTACGGCCGCGATGAACGTCGCCGCGGGTCAGACGATTGCGGTCGCGACGATCGGCGCGAAGCTGCCGCACCTCACGATCGAAGCCCGTACGATGCGCGGCGTCGCATCGCAAGGGATGATGATCTCGGCCGACGAGCTGGCACTCCCGTCGGACTGGTTCGAAGACGGAATCATGCAGCTCGATGGGTCGATCGAACCGGGACTCGACGTCGTCGAACTCTTCGGCCTCACAACCGACGTGCTCGACGTCGAGATTACGGCGAATCGACCCGATGCGATGTCGGTGCTCGGATTGGCGCGCGAGCTCGCCGCTTCGTACGGCGTGGAGCTGCGGTTGCCGTCGTTCGTGAATCCGGGAATACTGGAAGAACCCTCCGATGAGCAAACGTCGATTACCATCGAATCGCCCGATTGCTACCGTTTCGTCGCACAACGCTTCGAAGACGTCGCGGTCGCAGCGGCGCCCGCCTGGATGCGCGTACGCCTTGCCCTTGCGGGGCAGCGCCCGATCAACAATCTCGTCGACGTCTCAAACTACGTGATGCTCGAAACCGGACAGCCGCTCCACTTCTACGACGCTGCGAAGGTTGCGGGATCGCAGCTGGTCGTGCGCAACGCGCGTGAGGGAGAGCAACTCGCGACGCTCGACGGCGTCGAGCGCAAGCTCGGTCCGCAAGCGCTCGTAATTGCAGACGACGAGCGGGCGCTCGGCCTTGCCGGGCTAATGGGCGGAGCCGCAAGCGAGGTGACCGAGATGACGACCGCGATATTGCTCGAGTCGGCAAACTTCAACGGTCCGCGCGTTCGCCGCATGAGCGCGGCACTCGGCCTGCGCACCGAGGCCTCGTCGCGTCACGAAAAATCGCTTGCGCCCGCGTTGACCGAGATCGGCGCCGCGCGCGCGGCAGCATTGCTCTGCGCGCTCGGCGCCACCGCGTATCGCCCGCACGTTGCCGGCACTCCCCTTACCGTAACGGAGCCGATCGCACTACGCATCGGCGAGGTCGAGCGATTGCTGGGCCTGCCCATCGCAGCAAATCGCATTGTCGAGCATCTCAGGGCGCTGGGGTGCGATGTGCTCGCCAATGTAGACGGCACGCTCGCCGTTACGCCGCCGTCGTGGCGACGAGACCTGACGATCGCGGCCGATCTCGTCGAAGAGGTCGCTCGCGTCGAAGGATACGACCGTATTCCTGCGGTCGTGCCGTCGGTTCCAGCGCACGAAATCTCGAGCGCCGACTTCGATAGAGAGAACGCGATCGCGGCAACACTCGCTGGCCTCGGTTATAGCGAAATCGTCACGCACTCGCTGCGCCCAACCGGCGACGCGGCGGCGGTCGAGGTGCGCAATCCGCTCTCGGAAGAGCATCGTTTTCTTCGCGACTCACTCGCCCCCGGATTGATCGAATATCTCGCCGCCGCCGGCGCGCCGGCGCGCGTCTTTGAGATCGGGCAAGTCTTTGCGCGTGAGGGCGAGGCCATCGAGGAGCGGACGTCGCTCGGTTTCGGCTTCTCGGCCATGCGCGGCGACGAGCCGCCGTGGCGCGATTCAGAGTTTTTGCACTTGAAAGGTGACTGTGAGGCGTTGCTGCACGCCGTGACGGGACGCGCTGTGGAGGTCGTACGGGGGACTCGCAGCGGCTTTCATCCCGGCAAGACCGGGGTCGTCGTACTCGACGGCTCCGAGCTCGGCGCAATTGGCTGCGTCGATCCGCGCGCCGCTCGCGCGCACGACCTCTCGGCAAACGCGTATCTCTGCCTGCTCGACGTGGGCGCGCTTCCGGCATACGCGACGCCGCACTACCGTCCGCCTTCGCGCTTCCCCTCGACCTATCGGGATCTCGCGCTCGTGGTCGAAATCGCACTCCCCGCACGCGAGATCGAGCGCACCGTCTCGGAAGTGCTCGGCGCTCTTTGCACCGGCGTCGCCGTCTTCGACGAGTATCGCGGAGCACAAGTCGGCGAGGGGCGCAAGAGTCTCGCGGTTCGCATCACGTTACAGCGCTTCGACGCAACGATCACCGACGAGGAGGCCGACGCTGCGGTAGAGCGCGTGCTCGACGCGATGCGCGAGCGATTCGGAGCGACGATTCGAGCGTGATCTTTGGGGCCGCCCCGTGGGTGGACGTCATCGTCGTCATCGTGCTGGTCATCGCTACGTACAAGGGATTTACGCGGGGCTTCGTCTCGGAGCTTGGGGGCGCGGTCGCCGCGACGGCCGCACTCGTCACGCCGTGGTTCTATAACGGCAGCTTCGATCGGCAGATCCAGCATCTGCTCAATCTCGGTCCGGGGTCCGCCCACGTGGTCGGAATGTTCGCAACCGGCCTCGCCACCTATATCGCGATCTTGATCGTCGCCCGGATGCTCGGTACGATCGCCAAACTGCCGCTTCTCGGTCTTGGAAACTCGATCGGGGGCGCCCTCGTCGGCTTTGCGAAGGGTGCGATTCTCTTGTGGCTGGTGCTCTTCATCGCGCTCTTCTTTCCGCTCTCAAGCGATATCCGCGACGGCCTCCACCAGTCGCGGCTCGCGCCCTACCTGGTCATTTACGACGCGCCGCTCGACGACGCGATCCTCTCCACGATTCCGTGGTTCGCGCGTCCGTTCGTCATGCCGTACTTCCGGCGACACCACTTGTAACGCGCAGCTCGGTCTCGATCGCAGCGAGCGCTCCGAGAACGTCGTCCTCGCTCACGTCGCCCATCGTTCCGAAGCGTACGATCTTTCCGGCGAGCTCGCCCTGACCGCCGGCGAGCACGAGGCCGTACTTCTCGCGGAGCGATTTCAGCAGGCTCTTTGGATCGACGTCAGCCGGCGGGTAGGCGGCAACGATGGTCGGCGAGTGCGCGCCCGGGCGCGAGACGATCGTGAAGCCCATCCGCTCGAACGCGGTACGCACGATCGCCGCGAAATGCGCGTGACGGGCGAAGGCCGCCTGCATTCCCTCGGCTTGGTAGCGCTGCAACGCGATGTCGAGCGCGTAGAGGATCGATATCGGCGGCGTCCACGGCGTCTCGCCGATTCGCGCGAAATCGCGCGCCCGGCGCAAGTCGAAATAATACCGCGCAGCACGCGCGCTTGCGGTACGCCCCCAGGCACGTTCGCTGAGCGCGACCATCGCGACGCCCGGTGGCGCCGCAAAGCCTTTCTGCGAGGCGGTAACGACCGCATCGTATGCCCACTCGTCCATGCGGAACTCGGATGCGGCGATTCCGCTCACCGAATCGACGAGCGAGATCGCGCCGTGCTCTCGCAGAACCGCGCCGATCGCCGCCATGTCGCAAGCAACGCCGGTTGAGGTTTCGTTGTGCGTCAGCAGGACGCCGGAGATTTGCCGTTGCGAATCGCGCTCGAGGCGCGCGGCGAGGGCCGCAGGATCGAGCGCGGCTCCCAGCGGCGTTTCGAGCGGCTCGACGGCGCAGCCATAGGCCGAAGCCATCTCGGCAAAGCGCTTGCCAAACGCGCCGACCGCGCACGAAAGCAATCGCTCGCCCGGCGAAAAGAGGTTTGTGAGGACGGCTTCGAGTCCGCCCGTCCCCGAGCTGCCGAGCAAGACCACGTCTTGCCTCGTCCCGAAGATTGCAGGCAACGCGCCGGTGATGCGCGCGAGGAGTGCGGCGAACTCTTCGCCACGATGGTTGATCAGCGGACGCGCCGCGGCCTCGAGCACCGGTTGCGCGACGGTTACCGGCCCCGGAAGGAATAAGAGCTGCCTGGGCATCGAAATGCCACTTCGATGGACGTTGCAGGCATCCGCCTCACCGAGCTCTCGAGCTGTGCCGGCTGCGCGGCGAAGCTCGGTGCGGCGGAGCTGCGCGCAGTGATGGAACGCGTCTCGCCGGCTACCGACGAGCGCGTGCTCGTCGGCTACGGCAGCAGCGACGACGCGGGTGTCTATCTCTTGCGCGATGATCTCGCGCTGGTGGCGACCGTCGATTTCTTCACGCCGATCGTCGACGACCCATACGACTTCGGCCGCATCGCCGCGACCAACGCGCTCTCCGACGTCTACGCGATGGGGGGCCGCCCGCTCATGGCGCTGAACATCGTCGCCTTTCCGGAGGATCTCGATCTCGCGATTCTGACGCAGATTCTCGAAGGCGGCGCGAGCGTCGCACGCCGCGCGGGCGTCGTCGTGATCGGCGGCCACACGATCAAAGACCCGGAGCCGAAGTACGGCATGGCCATCACCGGTGTCGTCGATCCGAAACGCATCGTTACGAATGCCGGCGCACTACCCGGCGACGTGCTCGTTCTAACCAAGCCCCTCGGTACGGGGATTCTCACAACGGCGCTCAAACGCGGTGGGATCGCGCCCCACGAGCTCGATGCGGCCGTGCGCACGATGACGACGCTCAACGATGGAGCTGCGGATGCGATGCTCGCCGCCGGAGCCCATGCGGCGACCGATATCACCGGCTTCGGGTTGCTCGGACACGGCGGCGGCATGGCGCGTGCGTCAAACGTGCGGTTCGCCCTCGATGCAGCGGCGGTGCCGTTCATGGATCGCGTGCTCGAGCTGATCGCCGAAGGCTTCGTGCCCGGCGGAACGCGCCACAACGCCGAGACGCACGCCGAGTTTACGGAATTCGCGCGCGCGGTGCCCGAGGCCGTGCGGACAGGCCTCTCCGACGCGCAGACTTCCGGCGGGTTACTGATCAGCGTCGCGGCGGATGCGGTCGACCGACTCGTGCGCGACCTTCACGCACGCGGCGCGCTCGCGGCAATCGTCGGCGAAGTACGCGAAGGTTCCGGGATCGAAGTACGCTAGAGTCTAGCGCTTCATGGGCTTGCGCACGGAGCGACGCTTGACGACGCCGTTGCGGCGAATCGGTACGACGTTGCTAGCCCTCCCGTCATCGCCGAGCGGAACCGGCGAGATCAGACGCTTGCCGAGCGCGTGATGGAGCACTTCGGAGAGCTCGTCGACCGGCACGAAGCTCATGCTATCGCGCACCTCTTTGGGGATATCGTCGAGATCGACCTCATTGCGCCGTGGCAAGAGGATCTTGCTGATGCCGGCGCGCTTTGCGCCGAGCACCTTCTCTTTGAGTCCGCCGATCGGCAAGACTTGGCCGGTCAGCGTGATCTCGCCGGTCATCGCGAGGTTCGGATCGACCTTGATGCCCGTGAGCATCGAGGCGATCGAAGTCGCGAGCGCGATTCCCGCTGAGGGTCCGTCCTTCGGCGTTGCACCCGCCGGAACGTGGACGTGGATGTCGTGTTTCGAGAAGTAATCATCGGCTAAGCCGAGTTCGCTCGACCGCGACCGCAAAAACGACACGGCGGCCTGCGCGCTCTCCTTCATGACGTCGCCGAGCTGACCGGTGAGCACCAACTTCCCGGTGCCCGGAACCCCTTGCGTTTCGATAAAGAGAATGTCGCCGCCGACGGGCGTGTAGGCCATTCCGGTCGCGACGCCGACCGAGGCGACGCGCTTGCGCACCTCGTTGAAGAAGCGCGGCCTGCTGAGATACTCAACGAGACTCTCCGGCTTGACGCGCGCCTTGAAGCGCGGATACTCGGCAATCTTGCGCGCGATCTTGCGAAAGACGGTCCCAATCTCGCGCTCGAGGTTGCGAACGCCGGCCTCGCGGGTGTAATCGTTGATGATCGCGCGGAGCGTGGCATCGCTGATCTGCGCCTGAGAATCGCGCAAGCCGTTATTCACCCGCTGCTTTTTGACGAGATAGCGCTTGGCGATCTGCAGCTTCTCGAGCTCGGTATAGCCCGAGAGCGTAATGGTCTCCATGCGATCGCGCAGCGGCGGCGAGATCGTATCGAGCGTATTGGCGGTACAGATAAAGAGCACTTGTGACAGATCGAACGGCAGATCGAGATAGTGATCGCGGAAGTGGATGTTTTGCTCGGGATCGAGCACCTCGAGCAGCGCCGATTGCGGATCCCCGCGAAAATCCGAGCCGACCTTGTCGATCTCGTCGATCATCATGACGGGATTGCGCGTTCCCGCGTCGCGGATCGCACGCACGATCGACCCCGGCATCGCGCCGATGTAGGTGCGGCGATGACCGCGAATCTCGGCTTCGTCGTGCACGCCGCCGACGGAGAGCCGTACGAACTTGCGCCCCATCGCTCGCGCGATCGACTGCCCGAGCGAGGTCTTACCGACGCCCGGCGGACCGACGAAGCAGAGGATGGGACCGGTCAGCTTCTTCTTGAGCTTGCCGACCGCCAGATACTCGATGATCCGATCCTTGATCTTGTCGAGATCGTAGTGATCTTCGTCGAGGATCGCTCGCGCGGCTTTAATGTCGATGTGGTCGGGGGTCTCGGCGTTCCACGGCAGCGTCACGAGCCAATCGAGGTAGGTGCGGATCACGC